>CAVVTE010000011.1:0-380476 GCA_963751075.1 uncultured Chloroflexia bacterium
TCGTGGTGCTCGTCCGGCGGGAGCGCTTGGTGCTGCGCTGCGTGTCCTTGCGGCTGCGCCGGGTGCTGCGCCGGCTGTCCTTGGCCACCGCTTGCTCCGCGAGCACCGTCTCGGCGTCGGCGGCCGCCGCCTCCGTGTCGGCGAGCTCCGCGGTCAAGGTGGTGACTACGGCGTCGTCCCCGGGCACCACCAGCTGGGTGGTCACCGCCAGGTGCTCGCCGTCACCGGGGATACAGACCCCGTAGGTGGGATTGATGTGTGAGGTGGCGCAGACCAGCCCCTCGCAGCAGCGCCGGAGATGGGTGCAAGGCTGACGCTCGGCGCCACAGGCCGCTACGACGAGCTGGGCACCCACGGCGCGGGGATGGGTCAGGGGGAGCAGGCCGAGGGCGACGAGGATACCCCGGCGAGAGGTCAGCCGCCGCAGACCACGGATCGTCTTGGCGAACGGTGTTCCGGACATGGAGGCTCTCCCCGCGATGGATGCGGACGGCATGAGTAGGGCTGCCGCATTCTCGCACGCGGGTTCCCTGCGCGCGTCGCCGAGCGAACAATGCGCGTCTGCGGCCGTCACGACTGGGGTTGCCGGCCGAACGGGCCGAACTTCTCCTCGGCCCCTGCGGCGAATGCGCCGAAGAAGAGAATCCAGTCCGGGACGTCCGCCTGCCACTGACCCGCCGAGTCCTGCCAGGGCAGGATGACCGTCAGGCGCATGATGGCCCAGTGCTCGGGGTCTTCCTCCAGCCACATCGCGATGGCCTCCTCCAAGAACGCGCTCATCTGGGGCAGGCTCGTCAGCAGCAGGTGCCGCACCACGTCCAGCGCATCCGTCTCCTCCGTGATGGTGAGATCGTCGCCGTCGGGGGAAAACCGCTCCGCGGGAGGCAAGTCGTCGCAGAGCATCTCCAGGTCGGCCATGGCTTCACCCAACTTGGCGTCGTAGGCCACCCGCACCGCCAGGTCGCGCAGTGCCTCGTTCTCGATGTCTGCCGGTTCCGTCACCCGACCCATCGCCGTCCTCACACCTGCCTCGCCCGTGGGAGTGCCGGTCAGACCGTTCACTGGCGGCACACGACAGCATGCGAGCATCCTATCGTGGATGCCTACTCCTGACCTGACCGAGGTGATGATCGCCGACGGCATGGCACGCGTAATGCATCGTCGGGGCGTGAGTGCTTCGTGACTCGGACTCCGACGCTCCGCAATAAGTCGGGTTTGCTTGGGACTCAGGGTTGTGGGGCACTCCTCACTTCCCTCCTCCGCGCGCCGCTGCCTGATCGATTCCGGGGAGCGGCGTTTGCTATCGCCACCTGGGTGACAGCCGTCGCTGCGCCCTGTCGCGTCTCCTGTGGTTTTTTTGAACGAACGACGGAGGTGTACTGGTGAACCAGACAGTCCCTCATACCCGCCGCGCCGCCATTGCCGTGTCGGTCGTTGCCGCGCTCGGGCTCTACGAGCACGTGGAGGCGGATGCCTGCGCCAGGAGATGTCGAGACAAGCCGACGCGCGAGCGGCGGCAGCGCTGTGAGCGGAAGTGTCGTCGGGACGATGACGGCAACAACAACGACGACGGGCGATTCGTAGACCGAGACTGCAACGACTTTGACACCCAGCGGGAGGCTCAGCGCTTCTTCGAGGATGAGGGTGGTCCGCAACGAGATCCCCATGGGCTTGATGCGGACAACGACGGCATCGCCTGCGAGGACCTGCCGTAGCTCCGAGCGTGATCCAGGAGATGATTGAAGACAACATGGCGAGGTCATGGCCAAGCCAGACCATGTCGAGCCGAGAAGGTCGCGTGTACCCCTGGTGACCATCGCTGCTTCTCGTTTCCCTGATCCGCTGGAGGATGCCCGGGCGAGTTGCACCCCGAAGCGGCGCTGTCGGCTCGGCTGGATTCTGGCCGACTCGGGGCGCGACAGCTGGGACGTGTGGCTCGACGTCCAGACCGGGGAGGGGCGGTTGCGACGCCGGAAGGACTGAGGCGTCATATCCTGCAGATCACTTCCACGAGAATGCCTCCATCACCGATGAGCAGGCGAGGAACCGGATGCGGAGGGACCCATGGCGGATCACCCGGAATCCGAGAGCGGTCCTGTCGGCTTCCCGCACCATGTCCTGGATCGCTCACCGCGATGAAACTCCTCGTGGGGTCGCTACGCGGGTATTTGACGCACGAGCCCCTCTCGCCAGAGACGATCGAGGCGTGCCTGGACCAGATTGCGCACCAGATCGACGCCACGGCCGCATTGGCCCAGGACGTGCGGCACGGGAGGGCGCAGTTCGGCCTAGCGCAGCCTGCCCCGGAGCGCCATGGTGTGAGTCGGATCCTGGTTGTTGATGACGAGCCGTCCGTCCTGGAGGTCCTCGCCACCCTGCTCGCCGACGGGGGCATGCGGTCCAGACCGCGCCCGATGGCCGCGTCGCGCTGGAGATGATGGCCGGCTGATCTCCCCGAACTGCTCATCACCGATGTGATGATGCCCGGTCTCAATGGCTGGGTGCTGCTCGCCTCGTCCGGGAGCGCACCCCGGCCCTGCCGGTGATCGTCATCAGTGCGGTCGACCGACCGGAGGCCGGGAGCGGGATTCTTCGTGACGGATCACACGGTCTTTCTCCGGAAACCGTTCGCCATCGACGCGCTCCTCACGCTCGTCGCGCGGCTGACCGGGTCCCATCCGCGCTGAGGCGGAGCCGGGTCCGTGAGGAGATGAGGAGGGCGTGGATCGCCCCGGCGCCGGTGTCGGCCTCGAATCGACACCAAACCCTCGGGGCACGGTTGGTGGCACGCCGGCTGCGTCACTGGGGATCACGTGAGCGGAGAGGAGCACCACCATGACGACCACCGAGCGGGGTGCCTAATGCCAACCCAGCGCAACCCCAGCCGCGACGAGCCCTTCCCGGTGCGGGGCACCGTCGGCGGCTTCCACGATCCGTGGGACGATCCCGCGGACGATACGGCTGCGCTCCAGACCAGTGCTGAGGCCAAAGAGGACCAGCAGACGCAGCACGCCGAGCGGATCGCCCGCGACCTGCGCGCCGAGCAGGCCCATAAGGCAGCACAGCGGGAACACGGGGAGGACGGCTAAGCGGCGGGCCATCTCCCGCCTTGTGACGATCCGGGTCCAGAGAGGTTCTCGCACCCCCCGCGTCCCGGTCTGGCCCGCAATCGCGCGCGTGGCACGGCGAATGCGTCGCTGATCGGGCAGCGCTCCGCTGGTCGGGGCCGGTGGGCCCAGTTGACCCCCAAGGAACCTGATCAGCTGATCACGGCCGCGGGGCGCTGATGCGACCGCCTTTCCTCTCCAGGAAGGGAATACCGTCATCCAGGTCCCAGCTGGGTGGCGGTGTTCTGTGTGGCGGGGAGGGAGTCAGAAAGGACCAAAACCTCCCTCCCCATGACCCGGATCGCCACGGCGCCGGCGTCGCACCCGTCGACGGGAAGACGCGACCCCAACCAAGGCTCACGGGAGCACCGTTCGGTGGACAACCCAGCGATCCGCGCCGCGGCAGTGTATCGCGTGGATGTGCTGGCTGAATTGAGCAGGGTGATCTCGAGCGCAAGGCACTCCAATGCCTCGCATTCGTCACAGGCCCACATAACGCGTCCGAAGTGTCACGCTTGGATGGTGACGCGACTACTCTCCCCTGCATGAACATCGTGACCCACTCATGGGAAGACTGGCGTGCCATCATCGCGGTGCTGCGTGAGCAGGGGCTCGACTCCATGCTCGACCACGCCGACCGGCTGGAACAGCTCCTGGAACACCACGGGCCAGATGCGCCGGTGGTGACGCTGAGCATGACCGATGACCTCTACCACCGGTCCTACACCTGGGCGCGGGTGACGTTGGGGATGCCCATGCCGCCGAGGGAGCGGTGAGAGCGGGGAATGATCCATTCCCGCCTGATCGGTGTAGGAGGAGAGAGGAGAGCGCGGATCGCCACAGCGCCGGCGTCGGTACCCGGTTCGCACAATCAGACCGACCCCGGCCATGGCTCGCGTGAGCACCGTTCGGTGAGTTAACCCAGCGATCCGCGCCCCCTCCTACTGTATCGCCTCGTGGGGTAACATGGAAGAGCCTCGGACCATCGCCGGCGACCACCTGCGTAGCGGCGTTCGCTGTCGCGGGGATAGGCGGAAAAGACACCCCACTCCCTCGCCGTCGGCACCCGTCACCCGACCGCGTCGGACGGGTCACGCAGCGCCGACGATGGTCGGGGACCTTATTCCCGGACGAGGGGGACGCCCTTGGGCAGGGTGTAGACAATCGTCACGACCAGACTGGGGCCGCTGCTCTCGCTCGCGATGTGCTGCTCGATGATCTTGCCCCCGGCCAGGAAAATGGCCTGCAGGGTCTGGTTGACCCGGTCCGTGAGCGCGTCCAGATCGGTCATCGCCCCGCCCGTCAGGTAGACCTGGATGAGCTCGGACGCCCCTGACTTGGCCATTGGAATCTCCTCGCTGATCATGCCGGAACCGTGTCCCCACCAGGCTGCCTACTGGAGCAGTCCGCCTGACCGTCGATGCTGAAGCGGCGTGAGGGCACGCACCGCCGGTGACGATGGCGAGGCATCGCGGGGGCGTGAGCGGCGGTCAGCAAGGGTGATTCGGCCGGCTGGGTGTACATTGCGGGATGTGCCGTGTGCCCGAAAGGCGGTTCTCTGCGGGATATAACCATTATCCGCTATTGAGACGTTAGGGGAACTCCGGGGCGTGGGGGGGAGCCCCCACGCCCCCTGCCTGCTACGTCACCGGCGGGCAGTTCGTGTAGCAGGTGCCGCCGACACAGACCTCCCCCGGCGGGCACGTCTGGCTGCTACAGTCCTGGCCCGATCCTTCGAGGGCGATGCAGACCTGCTGGGAACTGCCGTCCGGGAGGAGGCAGATGCAGCCGCCCGGGCAGACCGGGCAGCAGCCGAAAGAAGAGCCGGCGCAGCGGTTGCTGCAGCACTGCGAGTCCGCGGTGCAGGACACGTTGGCGTCGCTACACGCGGGCCGGCAGGTGCCGCCGCTGTGGGCGACCGACTTCCCAGTTGCCCAACGCAGGAGTTATTGCAGCACTGGCTGTCCTTCGTACACGCCTTACCATCACTCTTGCAGGCGTCAGTGCTGGCCTCGCGGTGCTGGCGGTGCTTGCGCTTCGCGGCATCGGCTGCCCAGGCCGAGACCGGCCAGCGTGGAGCCGAGCAGGACGCCGAGGGTGCGCCGGCGCGAGGCCGGATAGTTCAGCGAGCGGACGGGATCATCGAAGCGTGTCGGGTCCATGGAACCTCCTCGGGTCGTTGCCTGCCCGGCGCGCAAGCCGGGACAGCAGGTCGCCTGACTGGTCGGCGCGCGGAGCGGAGTCTGGCGCGGTGCAGGCACCAGCACACCCGCATCCTAGGGGGCCAGACCCACCGCGGGGAGTGACAGCACCGTGACAGTACCGTGACAAGCCCCGGCGGCACCCGGCGCGCAAGCAGTAGCAAAAACGAACGTGGTTGCGATTATCCCCCAGGCTGGGCAATTTGCGGATACAGATCCATTATCCGCAATCGATTGGTTAGCCGCGATCGAGCAGCTCCAACACCGGCGCAAACGCGTCCACCCCGGCAACCGTGCTCGGTGCCAGCCACACCTGAACCTCGGCCATGCCGGCGGCGGCGAAGGCGCGGAGCAGCGCCGCGAGCTCCTCCGGGGATCCGGTTGCCACGCCCGCGCCCTCCCGCACCCAATCTGCCACCTCGGCCTCGCCCCCTCGCGGCGCGTCAGGTCGTCCTGGCAGATCGATCGGCACCGCCACGCTCCGCTCCAGCGTCGCCGGATCGCGCCCGACGTCTCGGCAAGCCGCGTCGACCGCCGCCTGCCGCGGTATGACCTCGTCGACCGAGCTGACCCAGGCCCAGTTCCAGGCGTCGGCGTGTCGGGCCGTTAGCCGCAGCAACCGCTCGCCTTCGGCGCCGATCATGATGGGGATCCCCTCCGGCCGTGGGCCGCGGGTCGCAACTCGCACTCGCGCGCCTGATAGTACCGGCCCACGAAGTCAACATGGCCGTCGCGCAGCAGGGCGGCGATGATCGTCAGGGCCTCGTCGAACCGGCTGCCCAGGTGGTCGTAGGGGTAGCCGAAGGCGGTGTACTCCGGCTCGTGCCAACCGGCGCCGAGCCCGAGGATGAGGCGACCGCCGCTGATGTCGTCGACAGTGGCAGCGATCTTGGCCAGCAGGGCGGGGTTTCGGTAGGCGGTACAGGCGACGAGCGGCCCGAGCGTGATGCGGTCGGTGGCGGCGGCCAGGGCCGCCAGCAGCGACCATCCCTCCCAGACGCCGAGGGGCCGGTCCTCCCAGCCCGGAAAGCGCATGAGAAGATGATCGGCCACCCAGAGGGAGTCGAAGCCCACCTCCTCCGCCCGCCGGGCGATCGCCAGGAGCTCGCTCCAGTGCGCCACCCCTGCCGGGTGCATGCCGGCGATGTTGGGGAGGTGCAACCCCACCTTGAGCGGGCGTCCTGCCGCTGGCTGCGCTGTGTCAACCATCGCCCTCCCTCGCCCTCCCTGAAACCGACTGCCTCCCTCGTTCGCTCGGCTTGGCTACGCTACCCCGACCCCTCGTGCGCCGCAAGGGGGTGGCTGTTGCACCAGGCCGAGTTCTTTTTCCACACGCTGGGTTGCTCTACGACGTCAGCCGTGTCACCAGGCCGTCCCGTCTGAGCAACAGGTGTTGGCAGTGACAACACCGACTAGCGCGTTGCCTCGCGACCCGCAATTGATGCCATTTGCCGACTAGCGGTGCAAATATGTGTCACGGAGGTCGTGGCGCGGTGTCCAGATCGGCCACGCCAATTGCCCGCCGGTGTCAACCACTTGGTGGCGCCGCACACAGGGTGGCGCATACGAAGATGGGGCCCTGAGGCGGAATGGAGCATGACAAGACGCAGACGCCATCTGCCCGGGCATCCGGCGCTGGGGCACGGGTCGCAGGTCAGGGGCCGTGCAGCACAGTGCAGCCGTCGCTCGTTGTCTCCGGAATACAGCCAGGCATTGAGGCATGCTTTATAGTCGGCGGCGGCGGACAGCCGCAGGCGCCGTTGTCGCATTTCTTGGTGCAGCACTGGCTGTCCTTCTTGCACGCCTTGTCGGTGCGCTTGCAGGTGTCGGCTCCGACCTCCTGCCCGCCGAGAGCCAGCGCGCCGACAACGACAGCACCGGCGAGGCTGCGCAGGGTCTGGCGCCGTGACCGGGACTGGCTCAAGGACCGGACAAGTCCATCAAATCGTGCGGAATCCATCGCGCTGCCCTCCTGTGTCGTGGTCGCCGGAGGGCAGACGCTCCCCGGCACGCCGCAAGAACGGCTCAGGCCGGACGCGCCGGGTCCGCCATCACGGCGCAGGCGATCAGGAGCAGCTGCGCGCCGGATGTTTGACTGTCTGAGGTAGGCCCATCTTACGCCGCGCTGCGCGAATGTCAATCCACACTCCGCAGGCGCGATACTTCCTCTTCTCCGCACCTGGGGTCAGTCGCGGATGCCCCACTCCAACTCGACGTCTTCCCAGGTCGGCTCAGCCGTGAAGACCTCGTTGAAACGCTGGTAGAACTGGTGCTGCTCCGGCATCTCCGCGAGGCGCCGATAGGTCGCCTCGTCCTGGGCGAGGGCAACGAAGACCACCTGATCCGGCTTCCCCGCCTGATGCCCGATCAGTTCCACGAACGCACCGGGGACTTTGGGCCGGATGTCGCGTTTCCAGTCCGCCATCAGGGTGTCGAGCTGGGCTTCTTGTCCTGGCTTGAGGGTGGCGTGGGCGATGGTGCCGAACATCATGCGCTCCTTCGTGCTGCTGCGTGCATCCGCTCCCCGACGAGAACGGGGTGGGGATGCACTCTACCGATGTCTCCTCAGGTGTCAACACCGAGTGCGAGATACGGTGCGTTGTCCGCAGTATGGAGCGACAGGGCGGGGTCGATTGCGGATACAGATCCCTTATCCGTAAAGGGGACGAGGTCTGAACGAAGCAGACGGCCGTGGTGGCCGCCTGCTCTGCCTAACCCGCGTGGCTGTGCGCCGTCACGCCCTAGCACTGCGCGTTCAGGCACGCCTGCATGCAACTGTGGGCTCGCGTCGGGTCGTAGGTGTATCTCCCGCTCCGACACCACTCGGCGCACTCGCGCGGGCTGAGACAGCGAGTGGGTGGTCCCTGCCCCGCCGCCCGGCTGCTCCGCGTCGTCACCCACGTCCCGCTGACGGCACCAGCGCCTCCGGCCAGCAGGATGCGCACCACCTGTCGCCGCGTCGCGCGGCATGCCACCGCCTTCGCCATTGCCTCCAATGCCTGGGTGCTCAGCACGGCTCGCTCCCTCCACGCTGATCCACTGACCACCGCCTCGTCCCGACGAAGCGGTCTCGAACCAATCCCGGATAGTACAGGATGCGGTCGATCATTGAAGTGTGGAACGGCGGATCCACCTCGACTCCGCCAATCCCTGGCGGCCACCGGGACGGCGAACGACTAGCGTCCCCACCCGGTGCTGGATCCGCGGTCCCGTATCCCGGCGCCGGCTCAGCCCCGGTAGCGGGGGTCGAGGCGCCGGGAGTGACCCCGCAGCCGGCCGCTGCGGTCCAGCTCGACCACCGCCACCGTCGGCACCCGCCACCGCCCGGAGACCTTCGTTCCCGGGAGCGTGCCGTGCTTCAGCCAGATCCGCACGCGATCCACCGGCACGTCCAACCAGGCCGCCGCCTCGGCCACGGTCAACATCGTCAGCCCGATCGGGTCGTCCCCGACGAAGCGCTCGGGCGCGATCCCCAACGCCCTGCGCCAGGGACCACCGTTGCGGCCAGGGGTGCCCGCTTCCCCGCCTCCAGGGTGGAGATCGCTTCGTGGCTGAGCCCGCTCGCTGCCGCCAGCTGCAGCTGATTGAGCCCGGCCGCTTCCCGCAACGCCCGCAGCCGCTTCCCGGCACGCTGCCGGTCCGCCCGCCAGGCCGGCACCACCTCGCCGAGGTGGGCGGTGGCCTGGGTGGCGGCGAGGTCGGCCGGGTGGATGTGGCGCCGGCGACCGATCCGCACCGCGGGGAGTTTGCCCTCGGCAATCCAGCCGCTGATGGTGTGGCGCGAGACGCCGGTCCGCTGGGCGGCCTCGGTGACGGTGAGTCGTCCGGCCGCGTCGCTGCTGTCGCGATTCCCATCCACCGCCTGGTGGCTCCCGGGTCACTCGCGGCCAGGGGCGCTGCTCACGAGGTGCCCCTTAGCGGCGGCGATAGCTGCCGGTGATGCTCGATGGGCAGGCTGGCCCGTCCGGCGGGCGGAGGCACGCGTCGCACGGGGAGTCCCCCTGGTTCTCACAACAGACGGCCTTGCCCGTGATCACGTCCGTGCAAATGATCAGCCTCGGCGCAGTGCAACAGAGTGCGGTATCGGGATTACACTCATCCACAAAGCACCGGCCCGGACAGCACTCCTTGCGCTCCCCGCACATGTGCTTGCCCTTGGCGCACGGGGAGGCCATCGCCGGTCGCGGGGTGGCCCCGAGGAGGGCACCGCCAAGCAGGGCACGCCAGGCACCGCGCCGCGATCGCGGGGCAGAGAACAGACGCGTCAGGCGATCGAAGACGTGCGGGTCCATCGAAGCATCCTCCACAACGAGGGGTGAGAGCGCAGCGGCGTCACAGCAGCGCAGCACACGCCGCAGCCAGACACCCCACACCCGGCAGGCCAAAACGGCTCAGCCGGGTTCGCCAGTCGCTCCCCGCCACCATGGCGACCAGGTAGGGAGCAGGATTCGTTGCGTCTGAGGTGTCCGCAGTATACGCCGTTCCACCATCGGTGGGGGCATCGGGAGGGGTCCATCCGGATAGCGGCGACGGCTCGTTCAACCCAGGAGGCGCGGTTTCTGATCCCCCGGTGGTGATGCGATAAGGACCACGCGGGCTCCCGATGAACTGTCGATGATGCCCGGATCATCGCGCCGAGGACGCGGCGGAGCAGGACACCCGGCACGCGTCCTCCGGCGGGTGTCGCCCCCCGCTGCACGGCGGGGCGGGAGCGCGAGTGTCCGTGCCGGCTCGCCGGTGACCGGCCGATCCGCGGGTGACCCGCACGCCGTGCCGAGCAGAGGGGGACACAGGAGAGCGGTTACGGCGTGGGGGCGATGCGGGCAGAGGACGAGCGCGATGCCGCGTCCGCGGCAAGGTCGCTCATGAGCGCGTAGTCCGCGGTCTGCCCCGAAAATGGGCCGATTCGGCCCATCTGCGTTCGCGCATGACCCCCTATGCTGCGGAGGCCTCAGACAGTAACCCATCCGGCGCGCAGACGTTGCTAGTCGCCTGCGCCGCGATGGCGGACCTTGCGCTTCCGGCTGAGTGGAGTTTTCCGTCAGCCGGGGGCAGCGTGTGCCCTCCGGCCCATCGTGTATGGAGGGTCCCAGCTATGGACGGCCAGCAGTTTGATCGCTTTTCGCAGTCGTTGAGCCGGGGGATGCCTCGGCGCTCCGCCCTGGCCGTCTTGGCCGGTCTCGGCGTGGCCGCCGTCACCGGGGTGGGAGAGGTCGCGGCCCGGCGTCATCATGGGAACAAGCAGGCCCACAAGCGCGGCCAGAAGCGACAAGGAGCCCGGGCGCAGGGGGGCAAACCAAAGACGACGCTCTGCCACTTCGAGGTGGAAAGCAACACCTGGCACCCGATCACGGTCAGCTCGAAGAAGGAGCGGCAGCAGCATCTCGCCCACGGTGACCACCTGTGCACCGAGGGGCAGCCCTGCTCATTGAGCACCGGGTGCGGCGGCGGGGGCCAGACGTGCACGGGGTACCCCGCCCGGGCGGTGGTTACGTGGAATGGCGATGGTTATTTCGATCTGGACGCGTACTTCACCCTGGCCGATGGCGGCCAAGCGAGTTACGGTGGTGGATCCCTCACCGAGTACCCCTTTGCGCAGCACAGCGGTGACATCCAATCGAGTCCGGGCGAGGAAACGATCAGATTCACTCCGCAAGCAGGCACCTCGACGTACTCCGTGTTGGCCTACAACGGCACATTCGCCGGGTCCGGTGCGGTGGTGAACCTCTATTGCGGGGACACCCTGTTCGCGACCTACACCCCGCCGGCGGACTTGGTGGGGAATAATTGGACCGTCTTCACGGTCGACCAGAACGGCACGGTCGGCACCTCCAGTGCCCTCGTCGCTGCCCTAACCTCAGCGAGGGTGGGCAAGTAGTCCATCACGCGCAGAGCGAGTGCCGGGGCCGGGACGGTACGCCGTCCCGGCCCCATCGTGCGGCACGATGAGCGGCGCGGATGCCGGGATCGTGACCAACACCACGCCGCACACCTGCGACCTTCCGCTCGGCGGCATCTGTGGCGAGTCGGCGGCGCTGCGCGAGCCGGCCCAGGCCAGCGCGAGCCACCGGCGCTCGGGGAGGGGCGGACCGCGGTCCGTCCCCCGCCTGTGCGGATAGTGGAGCTGTGTCCGCGAACGCCACGTCCGGACGCTCCGTCCGGCGGAGAAGAGCAATTCTCCCGCTCGCCGGCATCATCTCGGTCGCGGCACGGGCGGCACGGCGAGTCGGTGATCGCGCGGGGCAGGGACGCGGGCAGACCGACGGACAGGGAGCAGACCGGCAAGAAGGGCACGGGCAGAGGCAAGCCGGAGCGGGAGAACAGGAAGAGTGATCGGGCAGGCAGGCAATGGGGGAATGGTGAGTCAGGGAAGCAGGAGAAGGTCAGTATGAGGGGCGCGCCACGTCAGGTCGGGCAGGTCGGTCAGGGTGTGTGTCGGGTCGGTAGGTAGGAGAGCAGGGCAGGCAAGGGAGAGGAGGGCAGGTCGGCAAGAGAGCAGATGAGTATAAGAAAATGGATAGAGGAGCGGCAGGGTAGTAGGGTGAAGCAGAGTAGTAGAGGACAGCAGTATTGGTTAGGGGGTATCAGGATAGGGGGATAGTGGCATGAGATTAATGGTGGTTGGTTGTTGGTTGATGGTTGGGTGCCCCTATGGTGCGACTGCCTGACTTCCCTTACAGCAGTTATGGAAAGCTAGCCCCGCATTCCCCCTCCTCGAACCGGGCGCATTCCGCGTCACGACGCGGGGCACGGCGGAATATCGTGTAACGCGGGCCGCTGCCTCGCGTGCGCGTGAGGGCGGGTAGAGGGGGGACCGCGTCGGCCGCTCCGTGCGCACGAGGCGGTCCCGGCTGGCCCGATCGCACCTGCCGGGGCGCGGGAGCGTGCTCACTCCCCGTGCTTGCTGCCGCGCCGGGAGCAGCCAGAACGCCATTTCGATCAACGTCAGCGCGGCCACCAGTTGCGCCTGGTTCGTGCGGTCCAGCAGCGCGTAGACCGTGGAACTGTGCTCCCTGCGCCCACCGCGACGACGGCGCTGGTAGCGGCAATGCGCAAGCAGCAGCTTGCTTGCCAGGTCGGCAGCCCCCAGCAGGCGGTAGTGCTCATAGGGCGATAGATGGCCCGCATGCGCCGGGTCCAGCCGGGCAGCGCTGGCCCGCAGCTCACTCACGATGTCCGCTCGGGTGAGGGTCGCAGCGGGCTCGGGCTGCGGGGCCGGGGATTCGTCCATCAGCTCGTCCATGGGTCAGTCACCTCCTGGTCTTGCCGGATGTGCCCGTCCTGTTCGGCGGCCGGGCCGCGGATCGTGCTGGCGGTCCGTCTGCGGCGTCATGCGGCCTCGGTTTCTCCCCACCGCCGGAGGGCGTCGCGCCGTTGCACACTCGCCGCACCCCACCGCTGCAGTGCTGCATCATTGTTCTCGACCAGCTCGCACCGGGCGGGGACGACCTCCGGCATGCCGGCGACCTGGGATTGCAGCTCCCTTGCGACGACGTCACCTTCTGCCGGCGTCTCCACGCCGACGATAGCCCACGCCCCTGAGCCCGCCGGGTCTTCAATGCGGCACATCAGGAGGAAGCGGGTCGTTGGCCTGCGCTTCGCCTTCTGGCGCACGGGCTTCGTCTTCTGGCGCTCCCGCCAGCGTCTGGCTTGTCGCGAATCTGTGATCATGTCGGCTCGTGGTCCTCACCGCATGGGCGGCACGTGGTTGTGACGGGCGGCATCAGGCAGGCTCCGCGTCGTGCCCTCGGTCCACAATGGCCACATCCTCGGCGAAGCTGCGTAACGGCATGTTCGCGATCTCACGTTGGGTCATGCGTCCTCCTTCGTCTGTCGCGGCGTCGTCCGCGCTGACGTCCAAGCCCAGTGATCACCGCAGCGGCGTCCTGGGGGGCTGCGGCATTGCTCGGTGACGGCCGGGTGGAACGCCACGATCAAGAGGGAGCTGCAGTCGGGGCAGACCGACACCATCTCGGCTGCCGGCCGCGCAGCCTTAGCGACTTGCAGTGCCGTTTCTGCCACCACCCGGATCGGCTGCTCATGCCGTGCATGGCACGTCGGACAGGGGATGATGGCCATGATCGGAGCGATCTCGTCCGCTTCACGGGCGGGGGCGAGCACCATCGCCGCGAGAGCCGCATCGCTCACGGGCGCTGGCGGCACGGGTGGGGGAGATGACTGCTGGCGGCCGGTGTCCCACCAGGGCGCATCTCAGTTCCGGCCCTCGTCAGTTACGGCGACGGGGGCAGGGCGCGTGTAGCCCTCGGGAATCGTGGCGCGGGGGAAGTGCCCGACGAGGAGATCGACTGCCGCCTGCAGATACGGGGCAGAGACGCGCCACACCTTGTCTACTGGGTCCCACTGGCGGTGCCGTGTCGGGATCTCCGTTTTCAGGCTGGCGATCAGATCCGCGTTGAAGGTGAAGGCCAGTTCGATTTCGCCCACCGAGGGCGCTCGGGCACTGGCGCGGGGGGCGCTCACTGCCGGGTCCCATACGCGACGCCGCTCAGCGGATCAGGCTGGGGCGGATCGACCCCCGGGAGCGGCTGGCCCTTCAGCCAGGCGGCGGCGACGGTCGTGCCTTCCGCATCGTTATTGGAAACCCGCGCAACCCGGGATAGTAGTGGTGTAACCACAATTATTTTGCGCCCGCGTGCGGGTCGGGTCGGCTGGTACTCCGCATCTTGCGGGGTATGCCCCCGAGAGGCTCGTACGGCGCATCAGGAAGCCGGTCGAGCTTCTTGTCGCATTCGGCGCAATGGAACGTGACGCGCTTGACAACGCCGGCGTCGGGGTGCTCCGGTGCAGGGCCGGCAGCGATCGACGCGGCCGCCCCAGGTCTTCGGTTTCTCCGGCTGCAAGCTGGCGACGGCTTCGACGAAGTCGATGACGTTCCACTTGACCGGCCCGATGTACTGGCGCTTGTGTCCGTTGGTGATCTCGCCGGTTTCGGGGTCGATCCCGGAAGGAATCCAGCGGACCTCCTTCCGGAGCACGCCGGCGTCGACCAATTTGCCGATGTGCTTGGAGGCGGCATCGTCCGAGACGCCGGCGGCCTCCGCGACACTCTTGAGCGTGATCGCGTGCAGACCACGCTCCTCCTGCATTCCCCGCCGACTGCAGATTGGCGAACCGATGCGCGAGGGCAACGGCGGTGAAGCGCTCCTGCCCGAGCGCCTTGTTCTGCAAGATGCGGGCGGTCGTGCTCTGACTTGGGAGAGCATCGCGGCCTTGTGTTCGGCGTCCTGGGCGCGGCGCTCGGCGACATCGACGCGGCGGTTGAGGTCGCGAATGATCTGCTTGAGCGCGGGAATATCGTCGGGGAGGCCATCGGTGCCAGTCGCGGCGAGAGGTTCGGCTTCGTCGCGTGAAGGGCATAGCCGCATCTTGCGGGTTTCCAACAACCATGCCGATTTCTGACTGTCTGAGCGGCTGGTCTGCGGGGTGTTGGCTGATACGGCGTGACCAGGCCATCGAGGGCTTTGGCGATGGTCGTGCGTCGATAGTCCGGCGTTCCCATTTCTCACGATAGAGGGGCTCGAACTGCGGTAGAGCCGCTCAAGCTGGTCGGCGCTGGTGGCACCGGCGGCACGTAGCAGTCCAGCAGCGCGAGGTCCGCCTCGGACTGTGATGGATAGCCGCTGGTGTCACCATCCTCATGCAGCCGGCGTCCTTTCGCCATACGCAGCGTCCGCTCGATCACATCCCGATCATCGAGGTCCAGACTTGGCGCCAGGGCGACCGGGCGTATCTCTGGCTCGGGGCAGAGTTTCGCGTACAGGGCCGTGAGAGCGTCCTGACCGTCGCCGATCGTTGGTGAGCTGCCCGGG
Organism: uncultured Chloroflexia bacterium; assembly: GCA_963751075.1. GTDB lineage: Bacteria > Chloroflexota > Chloroflexia > Thermomicrobiales > UBA6265 > JACCXM01. Next base: position 15,139 of record CAVVTE010000011.1, read on the forward strand.
AGTCGGCGTCCGGTCAAAACCGTGAACTTGCCTGAGAAGAACAATCTCGACCTTGCCATCACCAACCGGGACGATGCGATTGCGCGCGGCATGCGGCCACTGCGGATGAGACCCTTGAGTCCGGTGCCGGTCGTTGAGCAGCTCCCAATAGGCGTTTGGCAGCGCGTCGACGATATCCTGTGCCCACGGCTTGATCTCGCCGGATTCGGGGTCGATACCGTCATCGACGTCGATGAAGAAAACGGGTCATCCTCCGCGACCACATAGCCGAAGCGGTCGAAGCGCCCGAGCACGTCGCCGGCGGTGCCCCAGGTCGTAGGATCGTTGCTTTTCGGCGTTGCGGCCAGTGCGCGGATTCTTGGGAACCTTGGTCCAGTTCCCGGTTTGCCGTTCTTGCCGTCGCGCCACTCGAGATCCCAGGTCACGCAGTGGGGATAGGGGGCGAGGTCATCGAGCGGGAGGTCGTCGTGGATCAGGGGCAGAATCGCCGGCGGGGGCGGGCGCGAGATATCGAGGGCCGGTCATCGCCTGGGTCGGCGGCCGGTCCATGCGATTGTCGACCGGTTTGGTAGAATTTCTGTCGGAGGGTTGCGCTGTCGGTCATATCAGCGACCCCCTTCCTCGGCCTCTGGATCCTCGCCAGGGGCCGTTTCTTGGTCGTGCGGTGGCGGCTCGGGATCGCTCACGCGGCGCCACAACTCCGCCCAGGACGGGCGATGCTCGAGCGCGGCGACCGCTTCCGCACCATGAAGAATGCGAAACGGCGGCACGTTAGGCGACAGCATCGGCTGCCTCCTTCCGTGCGCTCCGGGCGAGGGCACTCTTGCGAGCGAGGCGCAACATGTGGGCCCGGCGGGCACGCTTCGCCCGCTCACGGCGCTCTTCTGCGCGATAGGCTGGTCAGGGTCGACTTCGTGCTCGAACTTGGCGAGGAAGGCTTCGCGGGCCGGGCCAGTTAGCTCTCCGATTATCATGCCGCGAATGGGTGACGTGCGCCCCGATCCGGCCACGGGCATGCATCTCCTCGCGGTCGAGGTGGATGGTAATGAATCGAGCGAGGGGAACCAGAAGACATAGAGACGCGCCTCTCTTGTTCCCCTGGTAAGTGCCAGCCCTAACACCGGCCGCCAGGAAGAGAGACGCGTTTTCGTCCAGTCTTCAATCAGCAGCGTGCACGCACGCTGTTCAAGCAGTATAGCACCGCCGCAGCGCACCCATCGACTCGTCGACTGCCACGTGCACCTTCCTTAAGCTCGCGTTCCTAACCCACGTGCTCTCCCAGCCACGTCTGAGGCATGGGTCACTGGCAGCGGCACGAGCGGGGCGGGGATCGTACTGGCGGGGTCCATGGCCCCGACGGCGTTAGCGCGTGTGGCACATCCGACGGAGCGCCCCACGAATCGCCCCTCGCGGGCGAGCCGGTATCCCCACCCCCGAATCGCCTCAGCTGGCCTTGCCCAGCGCGAGATTCGGAGGTAGCGTTGCGCGCTCCTCCAGGGCCCGGACCTGGGTGGACGATCGTCGCGTCGGAGGAGAGGGTCCCGTGCGTCGCCTGTCGCTGCTTCTCGCCGTCCTGGTGATGGGGACGGGTCCCCTATCCGCTCCGGCGTCCCGGGCACGTCCCTCGCCACACCTGCCGCGGCCTGCGTCGCTCCGGCCGCGCCCGAGACCGAGGGAGCAGATGGGGCAGATGGGGCGGACGTGGTGCTGCCCGCGCCCGGGACTCCCGCCGACCCTGCAACAACCGAGCAGGTGGCCGCCGCCGTTGCCACCCTCGTCGCCTGCCGCAACGCTGGAGACTTCGCAACCTACGCCGCGCTGCTGACCCCCAACGCCCGGCTCGAGGCCAGTGGCGACAGTGACCCCGCTGTCCTGATCGACCAACTGCAGGCCTTCGACCGCCCCCTGACGGTGCGCTCGCTGGGCGACGTGCAGCGCCACGCGGACGGGCGCCTCAGCGTCGAGCTCACCTACCTCTTCGGGCCCTATGAGCTGCGTCGCGAGCGCTGGTACCTCACCGAGCACGACGGCTCCCTGCGGCTCGACGCTACGGCGATCGGGTCAGCGGCCCCACCGGGATCGGTGGCGGATATCACCGTCGTGGTGGTGGATGGGGCCATCCTGCTGGACCCGACAGCAGTGGCTGCCGCGCCGCACCTCGTGATCCAGGCCGAGAACGGCGGTGAGCACGCGCACGAACTCCTCGTGGCGCGGCTCCCAGGAGGAACCGATCCGGCGACGCTGGTGGCGCAGGGAGAGGCGGCGGTCCTGGCGGCCTTCGCGGGTGAGGTCTTCCTGCTCCCCGGCAGCGGAGCGGAGCTGGTGCTGGCCGACCTGCCGCCAGGGGAGTACGCGCTGGTGTGCCTGCTCACGACCCCGGAGGGGGGTGCTGCATGCGGCCGCGGGCGAGCTCGCCACGCTCACGGTCGCGGCCGCCGCCACACCGACGCCGTCGCGCTAACGGGCTTGACGCATGGGCGGGGGGTGAGAGACTGAGGAGCCGCCCGCCTGGGCCGGGGTGCTCCCCGACGGTGGGGGGTTGGGGGTACATCAGGGAGGAAGAGGCGATGAGCGAGCGACTGGACGATCTGGCGCGGAAAGATGGCCCGTGGCGCCTCGCGGCGGCGGCTGCTAGGGCTGGTCGGTGGTGTCATCACCGGCGGCGCGCTCGGGCTGTCCGCCAGGCGGGAGAGTGCCCGTGCCGCGCAGTATGTGCAACCAGGGGACCGGCGGGACTGCGCTGAGTGCTGCCGGCAGTTCTTCTCCAGGCGGCAACGGGGGAACTGCATGCGGTCCTGCCTCGGGGACGGGTAGGACCACGTCAGCACCCCGTGCACCAGTGGGGCCGTACGCGTCCGCTCCGCCTCGAGTGCTGGGTCGGGCTGATTGTGCGGGCGTGGGTCGCCCTCGCCCTTGGCCTGGTCCTCCTCGGGAGGTGGGCGCTCCAGCGGGCGCCGATGCCCCGCTGCTGCCCGACCTGATCGCCCTGCCTCCCACGGATTCCTCTACCTGTCGCATGAGGTCCTGGCCGACGGCCAGACGCACCTGGTGTTGCGCTTCACCGCCACCGCCTGGAACGGTGGTGAGGGGCGGTTGGAACTGGTGGGGTCTGCCGGAGCCAGACGGGGGGCCGCGGTCTGGCAGGTCCTCTACGACGCGCCGAGCGGGGGGAGGTGGTCGAGCGCCGCCGGCTCGCCGCCGATCTGGTCGAGCACCCGCAGCATCACCACATCCACCTCGCCGACTTCTTTCGGCTTCGCCCTGCAACGGCAAGGACCTCTCGGGCATCCCCGGCCCTGCGTGGGGCGTCCGGCAAGCTCAGCTCCTGCGTCTTCGATGACATCCTCGTTGACCAGTCGACGCCCCGACCCCGACAGTACCGCGGCTGCGGGGCTAGAACGGCAAGGCCTGTCCCCCGCCTGGGGCGACCGCTACGACGCCTCGCTACCCGACCAGTGGGTCGACCTCGGCGCGGGACCGCTTAGCGATGGGGTCTACACGCTGCACGTCACTGTCGACCCCCTCGATCGCATCGACGAGGGCGGGCGGAGGCCAACCAGGCCCTGACGACGTTTGTGGTGCGCGACGGCCAGATTGTGGGCCGGCCGGAGCCGGCTCGCTGTGCCGTGGTGGGGAGGCGGCCGGGCCAGTCGGGGCGACCGTGGAGCTGCGCTGCGCGCACTTCCCGGAGGGCGTGCCGGTTGCCGTCTACTGGGACGGCTGGGACCCGTGGGCCGAGCCGCCGCTCCGTCCCGTCGCGAGTTCGTCTGGAGCTGGCGCGACCCCGGTCGAGGTGACCTTCCCCGTCCCGGAGGCGCCAGCAGGCGGCCACAACGTCACGGCGGTGGCCGGCGGGGTTGAGGAGGAAGCGGTCACCGTCATCTACGCGGTCGCGCCGGCCTGACGATCGTACCCATGCGTAGGGGCCAGGCAGTGATCATGATCCAGGGACGACCTTCGGGCCACAAGGTACAGTTCAGGCAGAACAGCAGCGTCACCTTCACTTCTCTGCCGAACCCGATTCGGCACCGGTTGAGCTCGTGCATGTCGTGGGTGCATTGGCCTGCCGGCATGTCGGTTCCTTGGAGGAAGCGCGTGCTGCAGCCGATGCCGGGTGCGACGTCATCATGGCCTAGCCATCGAGGCCGGCGGCTACGTGCGCGGCCAGATCGGCTTGCTGCCTGCTCGACGCACCCTCCCCGCCGTCGACGTGCCGGTGCTGGCAGCTGGAGGGAGCGGTACGGGCCGCGGCTGCCAGCCCGGTCCTGCTCCGAGCGTCGGGTGGGACTGAGGTTTTGGAACGATGGCGTGCAGTGCCGCTGGCCCTGAGCGTGTCAAAACCTCATGCGGAGCGAGAGCGAACCCCGCACTGAGGCGCCTCTGCTCGTGCTCAGGCTTGAGTCCATGTGCGTACGCCCCGGGCCGGGGTTAAATCACGGAGCTTTAATACTACACATCGGCATATGCCCTGAAAGGACCGGCTGGCAGGGCCCGAACGGGCAAAAAGCTCCTCAAAATCCTCTGCAATGTTCAACTCGATTCGCCCAGATTTGGGGGCAAGCAACGCGAACTGCCGTTGTAGTATTAAAGCGTGTTACAAAACCGCACCAGCGTGACTCGTGCACGGAGGTTGGGGTGCGGAGTACGGGCCGCTCTGCGACATCGAGCGGCAAGACGAGGGCGGCACCAGTGGTGCCGCCCCCTTCCATGAAGGCGCTTGTGGTCCGCCGCATTGCTACTCAGCGCATCCGCGACTCAGCAGCAATACGTGTTCGGACCCCCGGAGGCGCAGTCGCCATGTTGCCCGCAGCCGGGGCTGCTGAAGCAGCAAAAAGTCTTGTTTGGGACACATGTTTGGTAGGTAGCGGTACATGACTGGCAGGTGTCGGTTTGGGGGTCACACGCCGTGACTTCATACGTGCAACACGTCTTGTTCTGGTCGCTCCCGCTGCCGCAGCGCAGGAAGGGCTTGCATTTAATTGCCGCGGCGTTCTCTCGCCCGATGGCCGTCAGGACCCCACCGGCACCAACACCACTGAGCGTCCGCAGCACGCCTCGCCGGGACACGCCTGAGGCCAGCGTGCGCGCGATCGCGTCAAATCGTTCGTGATCCATTTCGTGACTCCTCCCATGTCCCATGACAGGCGAAAACCCGACAGGCCGAAACGGCCCAGCCGGGTTCGCCATTCGCTCCCCCTGCCACCATGGCGACCAGTTCGGCAGCAGGGATCATCGTGTCTGAGATGGCCGCATCATAACAGCAGCGACGCCTATGTCAAGAGAGGTTTTGCAACAGGCTCTTAGCTTGTGATTTAACCCCAGCGCGGTGCTAGCGCAAAGTAGCCTCGGCCCCAGCACGAGCAAACAGGGCTCGGATCTGCATTCGCTCTTGAGCTGCATGAGGTTTTGGCACGCTCGGCGCCAGGTGTACTGCGCGCAAACGCTCCCAAACCTCGTTCCTGCTCAACGCCAGGGGCAGGACTGGACTGTCACCCAAGCAACGTCGCGACCTTGCCAGTCGTCCTCGCGTCGGATTGGTGCCCCCTCACGGAGAGAACCCTCCCGCGCGAAGCCATCCCGCTGGGGAGGCCCGCCGCGGTGCGCCTCGTCGCGACCAGGGACCAGGTGCGGAGCCGGGGCTCGCCCTGCCCTCAGTATCTCAACCCGGCTCGTTTCGCTGCCAGTCGCCCATCCCTCTGACGTGGCGCGGGTTAAAACGCAAGCTTAGAGCGTGTTGCAAAACCTGCGACGAGACGGAAGAGACGGATTTTGCTGCCTGTGTAAGCTGCTGGATGGACCGAACCCCAACCCCGTACTCACCCCCGTAGCGACTACGGGCGTCTTAGCGGTCGTGCTGCCGTTAGGATGGAGGCTGAGAAGACCGCGTTGGCACGACAGGAGGGATTGCCGCAATGGCGCGGGTGAGGACCTGGCGGTCATCGCTGTGGGCGCGGTGGCTCGGCTGGACGGCGGTATTCACTGGGGGTCTCGGCGTCTGGGGTGCGTCCCTGTCCTGGCAGAACAATCCACTATGGGTGCTCGGCGACGGGATCGGGTTCTTGGCCGTAGTCCTCGTGCCCGCTGCCTTGGCCTTCGGCATCGGCGTGCGCTTCGCGCAGTGGTCGTGGGTGTTCGGCGTGCTCGTCGCCAACGTGCTGTTGGCCGCCATCGTGGTCCGCGAGATGGCTGGGGTGCCAGCTGAGCGCGGAACGGCGCAGGCCATGATTGCAGTCATATTTTGGTTCGTTATCGTTCTCCTCGTGATGTTGCCGGCGGCGGGAGCGGGTGTCTGGTGGGGGGAGCGCCGCGACCGACGTCGTCACTACTAGGAGCAACCTCGGCGGCGATACGTCACCGTAGGTGATTGGTGATTGGCTGTCGTCGCTCGCCTTCCAGCCTTGGTGGGCACAACCAACGTGCAAGGCGGTTTTGCAACACGCTCTTAATATGTTTTTTCTAGGGATCCGGAATCGTCGTTCCCGTGGAGTTCCCTCTCGATCCCGCTAGCGATCTCGTCTCGCGGGATTCCCGTTTGCACTTCGCGGAGCGCCGCAACCTCTGGGCGCGGCACATCGTTTCGCGCCTGACAGCGCGGGCACTCAATCACGGCAGGCAGGACGGGTCGGGCACCAACCACTCCCTTCCATCGTTTGGGCGGCCGGTCCACCTGGGGATGCCCTCGCTCCCGGTGAACGTTGAGGTTGTGATCACCAATCTCCTCGACGAACGCGTCCGGAAGCAACCCGCGACCCAACGATTGTCCGGTATTGGTCACCCGCCACGGCTCCCGCTGCAGGCTGCGCTGCCGGAGGACGACGTAATCGCCGTTCTCTCGGCGCTCGTAGGCGCGCTCATGCCAGGCGACCCAGAGCCCGATGTCGCCGTCTCCGAGATCGGTCAGATCGCTGGGCTGCACGCCCGACAGTCCGAGGCTGAGGAGTTCACCGCTGACGCTTGTGGCGTCGTCCACCCACCCAGCCCCGGTGATGGCGTAGCTCATGGAGGCGTCGAGGTCCTGGGTGTCAGTGTCTTCGAGGGGCAGGGCGTAGCACGCGGCCCGGGTCTCCCTTGCAGAACTGCCCTGGGCTCGTGGGTCGGCCGCAGAGGATGCGGGCGTAGCCACGCCGTGGATAGTATTTCAGGCGGGTGGGAACGGTCGGGCGCGTTATCGGCTGGCTCACGGGTGGTCTCCTTTCTGGCGCTGGGCGATGGGTGGCGAACCTGACGCGGCTGCAGTGGAGCGCTCGTCCCGTTCGCAGCACGATGCGCATCCGGGCAGTGACGGGCTCTGCGGGGAGTTCGCCTGCTGCGCGTTGACTGACGCTCCTTCGCTCCCTGAGGTCGAGTAAACCTAATCGCCCGCCAGCATTGCCAGAGCATCATCCGCAGTCAAGCAGAAAATCAGGGGCTTGGTTCCTACCTGTTTACCCCATGACCGTGGCGCCGAACATGGCCAGCACGTGCTGGAAGCCCATGGCGATCGTCTGACCCCAGGGCAGTCGTTCGTCCGGCCGCACGATCCCGGTTCGAGTCTCCTTCCAGGACAGGATCATCGTGCCCTCCTCGCGTCTCATCCCGCGCGATGTACGTACACCTCGCGCAGCATATCGCAAGACCGGGCGAATTTCTCCTGGTCCTCTCGAATCTCGGGGTTAGTCGACCCCCGCGGCGTGGAGGCGCGATCTGCCACTCAGCGCGGCTTCCGCCTCTTCGCCGGCACACACCTGACGGACGGCTTCGATCGCCACAGCGCAGTCGTCACGGGTCACGTCGAGGTGGGTCACCGCCCGGATCACTTTGGCGCCGTCATAACCACCCCCCATGCGCACGCCGAGCGCGTTGATGCCGCGCTCGACCTCTTGCGGGGTCATCCCGGTGCCGGAGACGTCGAAGAAGAGGATGTTGGTCGGAACCGTATCGTAGACCAGTGTGATTCCCGGGATGGCCGCCAGTCCCTCTGCCAGGAACTGCGCGTTGGCGTGATCCTCGGCGAGCCGATCGACGTTGTGCTCGAAGGCAAAGATGCCACCGGCGGCGATGATCCCAGCCTGCCGCATGGCTCCGCCAAGCATGTGCTTCAACAATCGCGCCCGCTCGATGAACTCTCGTGTCCCCGCCAGGACGGCGCCTACCGGAGCACCGAGCCCCTTGGACAGGTCGATCCAGACGGAATCGACGTACGAGGCAAAGGTCGCCGCCGGAACCCCGGAAGCGACGACCGCATTCAGGAGCCGCGCGCCGTCCATGTGCAACCGGAGTCCATGATCGTCGGCTAACGCCCGCATCTCGGCCAGCCGCTCCAGCGGCCAGATCGCCCCACCGCCGCGATTCGTCGTGTTCTCGACCGAGATGAATGCCGTGCGCGCCGCGTGGGTGCCGCCCTTGTTGATCAATGGACGAATCTGGTCGACAGAGAAGATGCCGCGCACTCCCGATACCGGCCTCAACATGACGCTTGCCAGCCAGGCTGGTCCGCCCGCTTCTGCCTGGTTCGGGTGCGCATCCCAGTCGAGGATGACCGCTTCGCCGCGGTTCGCGTTCAGGCAGAAGGCAATGGCGTTGCACATCGTGCCGGAGGGCAGGAAGAGAGCTGCCTCCTTGCCGGTGAGCGCGGCGGCCATCTCCTGAAGCTGGTTGACCGATGGGTCCTCGCGTAATTGCTCGTCGCCAACCGGGGCGGCCGCCATGAACTCGCGCATCGCCGGCGAGGGCCGGGTCTGCGTATCACTGGACAGATCGATCACTGATGTCTCCTGGTTCGCCGGGTAGCCCGGCCGTACACCTACTGCTGGACGAGCAACGATACGCGTTAGCCTTGGGGATCGATCTCAACAACCGTTCCACTCGCCGCCGACGCCACGATGGCCTCCGCAATTCGCAGACCCATGACGGCGTCGGCGACGGATGCGATCGACTCCGGCGCGTTGCGCCGAACCCGGTCGATGAAGTGGGCATCCTCTTCCCGCAGTGCGCCGCCGATCGACCCGGCCACCTCCGGCCAGAGACCGGTCTCCGGCACCGCCGTGAACCCCGCGCTCCACAAGGAAAGCGGGGCGTCCAGCAGGCGGATGCGACCGGTCCCCGCCACGCCGACTACCTCGATCTCGGCGTCAATCGTGCCGCGCCAGGTCGGTGTAACGACGTTCGCGGGGGCGCCGGCGGGCACCAGCCAGCTCGTCTCCACGATGCCGACCGCGCCACTGGCGAACTCGACGAGCGCCCAACAGCCGTCTGGGTATCGCAGTCCGGAGAGGTGCCTCTGGACAGCCTGCACCCTGACGATCGGGCTGCCTGCGTACCAGAGCAGCAGGTCGATGTCGTGGATCGATGTCTCGTACACGGAGTGCGCGCGATCGCCGTAATCGGGGAACCAGTCCTTTGACACGTTGCGCTTTGTCCGGAGCGAAACGATCTGTCCCAGCTCGCCCGCGGCGATTTGTGATTTGAGCAAGGCATGCTGGGTGTCGAAACGGAGTACGAACCCGACCTGGAGTGGAACACCTGCCGTGGCGGCGGCCGCCGCGACACGCTCCCCGTCATCGGCGGTCATCGCCAACGGCTTTTCGACGAAGGTGGCAATGCCTCGCGAGAGCGCCGCGAGAACCTGATCCGTGTGCAGCGGTTCCGGACTGACGATGAACACCGCGTCGAGGTCTGCTTCGTCGAGCATGGCCTCGAAGCTCGCGAATCCGCGCGCTTGCTGATGGTGATCGACCAGGGCCGCAACTTCCGTCGCTTGCGGATCGCAGACCGCCACTAGCTCGACCGTAGCAAGCTTCCCGAGCACGGCAGCGTGCAGCTTACCGAACCGCCCTAGCCCGGCGAGGCCGACGCGCACGCGGTTAGACGTTCCCATCCCGTTCAGTCGCTCCTCAGTCAAGTCGACGATCCGGGCTCGAGTGTACCGCCAGGCGCGGAAGCGGCGGCATATACTTTCTCTGCCCGCCAGAACCATTCACCGGTGATGCCGTACCCGAGGTGAAACGTTGCTCTCAGTCCCGCTCGGGTATCTGCGCCGCCAGTTCAACTTCAGTCGCGACGTGCGGCTCTTTCTCTTTTACAACCTGCTCGCCAATGTCGGCTGGGGCGTGTTTACGCTCATTTTCAACCTCTATCTGCGCGAGCTGAACCTCCGCGAGGACGACATGGGAGCATTCAGCGCGGCGCAGACGCTGGCCATGGCCGGGGGCGCGGCGACGATGGGGACCGTCCTCGACCGGCTCGGCATCTGGCGGTCAATCGTTTCCGGCGTGTCTGTGTTTCTAGTCGCGTCGCTCGGGCTCGCCTTCGCCGAGGCGCGCCCGCTGCTGCTGGTTCTTTCGGCCATCTCTGGTCTGGGACTCGCTTATTTATTCACGACGACCATGCCGTTCGTCATTGCCTGGACACGGCGTGACGAGCGGCAGTTCGTCTCCGCGCTCTCGTTCTCGGTCACGTCGCTCTCGTTGACCTTTGGCTCACTCCTGGGCGGCTTTCTGCCGGATGTGCTGCCCGGCGACGCCCTTCAGACGTTTCGTTGGACGCTCGTTGCGGGAACGGGCATAGCCGCGCTCGGTCTGGTTCCCATGTTCCTGATGGGCCCAGCACGCCGTGGCGGCGGACTTCCGGACCCGACCGCGGTGAAAGAGGCGACTGACCCCATGGAACGCCGGCGCGTGCGGCGAGACGTCACCGTCTTTGTCCTCGTCGGGGGGTTGATGGCGGTTGGGGCGGGCATGGTGTTTCCCTTCTTCAACGTCTACCTGACGACACTGGGAGCGGACTCGACGACAGTTGGCTACGTTTACGCGCTGGGTGGTCTCAGCGCCGCGGTCGTTGGGCTCTCGGCGCCGTTGATCTCGCGCCGTCTGGGGTCGCTTTATGGTGTGGCGGCCGTCCGCTTGTCGATCATCCCGTTTTACGTTGCGCTGATCCTCACCCCGGGGTTGCCGCTCGCGGCGATCACCCACATCGTGCGGCAGACGAGTATCTCGATGGCCTGGCCGATCGACTCCACGTTCATCGCCGAAATCCTGCCGCCTCGTGCCCGAACGCGCGTCTACGGGTTGCGAGCGGCGGCATGGAACCTGGGGTTCTCCGCCGCGAGTCTGGTGGCTGGGGTCCTGATCGTGAATGTGGGCTACGCCGTCACCTTTCTCGACTTGATCGTCTTTACCGCGCTGGCAATGGCCATCTTCGTCGGCTACTACAGCCGGCATCCACGGGTGAGGTCGGGGGAGTTGAGCAGCGCCCTCCCGCGCTGGCAGCGCAAGCCGATGCCTATGGTGGCGGAGCTCGTCGAGGAGACGGGATGATGAGCATGTCGATGGTTGGTCGCCTGTCGCGGCGAGCCCTGGTGGCTGCGGCGGCTTGCGGTCTTGCGCTCACCGAATCGCGCCTTGCGAGCGGCCAGGAGTCCGACGCGGATGCGTTCATCGCGGTGATGACGCCTCGCCAGCGCGCGGCCCGAATGTTCATGCTTCCTATCTCCGGCACAGTACTGACGGCGGAAGATGATGCCCGGCTGCGCGCCCTGCAACCGGGCGGCGTGATCCTCGTCGGTGGGAACTTCGGCACGTCGGACGAGATCCGGGCACTCGTTGCCGCCATCCATGCCACAAATACCGAACTGCCGCCGCTCGTTGCGCTCGATCAGGAGGGCGGCATCGTCAGCCACATTAGCGAAGACCCGGCGCCCGACGCGCCAACACTGGGGCAACTCCCGCCGGCTGAGATTGCCGCGCTAGCTCGCGCCCGCGCCGCAACGCTGGCCGAGTACGGATTCGACGTCAATTTCGCGCCCATTGCGGACGTCGCCTTCAACTCGGACAGCTTCATGACCGGGCGAGCGTTCGGCGACGATCCAGTGAGCGTGGCCGAGGATGTCGAAGCGTATCTCAGCGGGGTGGCGGAGTCCGCTGTCCTGCACGCCGTCAAGCATTTCCCCGGGCATGGCCGCGTTGCCGTCGATTCTCACGACGCGCTACCCGTGCTCGACGTCGGCGCCGCAACCTGGTGGGAAGAAGATGCGCTGCCGTTCCGGGTCGCTGTCGAGGCCGGCGTGCCGATGGTGATGCTGGGGCATCTCTCTGTACCGAGCTGGGATGAGCTCCCTGCCTCACTCTCGCCCGAGGCTGTCCGCGTGCTGCGCGAGGAGCTCCGATTCACCGGGGTCGTCGTCAGCGACGATCTGGGCATGGGTGCGCTGGCTTCCTGGACTCCGTTCGAGATCGTCGATCTCGCGGTGGCCGCCGGCAACGACCTCTTGCTCTTCGTCATCACCAGCGTCGAGCCGGAGGCAATGGTGGATCACCTCGTGGCACGAGTCGAACGCGCGGAGATCCCGGCCGAGCGTATGACAGCGAGTCTCCGGAGATTGCTCCGGATGCAACTCGGAGCGCGTACGTAGCCTGCGAGCCGCCTGCTATCAATGCGCTCCACCTGCTACTTGCTTTTCCCCCCGGAAACCGCCGTCGTCAAGCCGAGACCGATAAAGACCACCCCGGCGACGTACCGCTGCGCCGAGGCGAACGCGGGCTGACGCCGCAGCCAGTCCCCGGCGCCACCGGCGACGAACGCATAGAGCGAGTCGGTGCAGAGCCCAAGTGCGACGAACATGGCGCCCAGGACGAGGGTCTGAGTCAGCACGCTGCCGCGAGACGGGTCGATAAACTGTGGCAGGAAGGCCAGGAAGAAGAGGGCGACCTTGGGGTTGAGTGCTTGCACAACCACCCCTTGCGAGAAGAGGTTGCGCATCGTGCGCGGACTTCTGGTTATCTCGGCCAGCGGGTCTGGTTTGGTCATCAGGGTGCGGACGCCGAGGAAGATCAGGTAGGCCGCACCGAAATACTTGAGCGCTGAAAACGCGATTGATGAGGACGCGATTATCGCGGAGAGACCCAACGCCGCGCCGGCGACATGTACCAGACCGCCCGTAGCGATCCCCGCGGCCGAAGCGAACCCGGCGGTGCGGCCCTGATCGACGCTGCGGGTGATGATGTAGAGCACCGCCGGGCCGGGCACGATGACCAATGCGAGCGAAGCAAAGAAAGGCACCGTCAGCCTCGACAGATCAAGCATCATGAGTCCTCCTTTTTCAGCTTGCGTCTGCACTTGCGATCGGCGTGCCCGTTACGCCGAGCCGATCCGATTCTGCCCGCAGCGCGACGATCACCTCGTCGATCATCTCATCGAGAGGAACGCCGAGACGCTCCGCGCCGCGAGTGATCTCTTCGCGGTTGACCTTGGCGGCAAAAGCCTTGTCCTTCATCTTCTTGCGCACGGACTTGACCTCGACGTTGTGGATGCTCTTGTCCGGACGGACCAGCGCAACCGCGATGACGAAGCCGCTCAGCTCATCGACGGCACTAAGCGTTTTCTCCAGCGCCGATTCTGGCTCGACGCCGCTGTAGTCGGCATGGCTCAGGATGGCGCGGCAGACTGTCTGCCCCCATCCGTTGTCGCGCAGGTAGGCGACGCCGACGAAGGGATGGCCATCCACGGCGAGCTCCAGGTTCGGGTGCTTCTCGAAATCCATGTCGTGCAGGAGGCCGACAGCACCCCAGAGGTCCTCGTCCTCGGCATCGCGCCGCGCAACGTGTCGGAGACAGGCGGAAACCGCCTCGCAGTGCTTGCGTAAGCTTTCGCTCTCGACCCACTCGTACAGCAGCGCCCGAGCCTTGGGCATCAGTGGCCGCTCGACCGTCATTTCCCCAATACCATTGAGATCCAATGCTGCTCCTTCCACCCACATTTCTTGACTCCCCCCGCCCGAGCCCGGAAGTCTCTACGGACGCCACGGGTGCAGTGAAGATTGTCGCCTCAGGCATGAAATCATGCAGACTCCCGTGCTCTATCACTGTCCCCACGAAGAACATGATCTGCCGCGGTCAACTACTGTGAACATGATGTGAGAGCTGCAACCCGATGGGTTAGACAGCCATCACGGCCGATGATAGAGTTCCGTGGCCGATGGAATCGTTTGTTCGGATGTGGACGGCCTGGCGCCTCTGCGTCTGATGCAGTCGCGACTTGCGAGAAGGGAGCCAATGTGGCTACGGATCAAACGCTGGCGAATAGGTTAGTAGCGGCTCGTGCAGCGCGTCTCTCCCGGCGACGTTTCGCACAAGGACTTGCCGCTGCTCCACTCGTCGTGGGCGCTGCTGCCCAGAGTACCCCGGTCGCGCGTGCTCAGGACAAAGTTCAGATCAAATTCTGGACACACACGCACCCGCCAATGGTTGAACAGAACGAGGCGGCCATCGCCGAGTTCATGCAGGCCAATCCGGACATCGAGGTCCAGTACGAAGTCATCCCCAACATGAGCTTCGCCGAGAAGATGCTCTCGTCGATGGGGACAGGGACCGGCCCAGACGTGATCAACATGGACGATAGCCAGATGCGGGCGACGTACATCCCGCGCGGGTTGGTTCAGGAGGTCGATGTCGCCGCGCTGGGTTTCGGGTCGATGGATGAGCTGAACGCGGCCTACATCCCCGGTGCCTTTGAAGGCGCAACAGCCGACGGCAAGATCTATGGACTTCCGAGCGAGTTCAACGTCACGGCCTTTGCCATCAACACCGCCGCGTTCGAAGAGGTTGGCCTCGACCCCAACTCACCACCGAAGACTTGGGACGAAGTCGGGACGATGGGTCAAGAGCTCGTCATCCGTGATGGCGACACGCTGACACGGCGTGGTTTTGACTTCCTCTACCTCCATGGGGGCTGGTACCACAACCAGCTCGGTACGCTCTTGTTGCAGACGGGTGGCCGCTATGTCGCCCCGGACGGCACGACCGTAACTGTCAACGAGCCGGAGGCGGTCGAGGCGCTCCAGATCTGGTACGACATGATCTATGAATACAAAGTCGCCGATCCGAACGTGGCGTCGCGCGAGGCAACCGTGCCCTACCAGGACTTTCTGGATGGCAAGGTTGCCATGACCTTGATGAATCCGTGGGGGATGGGGCTCGTCACTCCCGAGTCGGCGGTCTATGAGAAGTACGCCATCGTTCCTCTGCCTCAGGTCGACCCGGAGAATCCAGCCGCGCCTCTCTACGCGTATTACTGGGCTGTCAACGCTCAGACCACAGACGAGCTCAAGCGCGACGCGGCCTTCCGTTTGGTCAGCTTCCTCGCTTCACAGCCGGGTCCATGGCTGAAAAATGTCAACTTCATTCAGCCGCGCATGGGCTGGAACGAACTTCCCGAGGCCGCGGAATTCCCGTTCTACGATGTCTGGGCAAGCGAGATGCTGAACGGGCAGTTCCAGCCGGTCAATCCGGAGGGTCCGGAGATCGACAGCATCATGCAGCAGGCAATCGAGTCGTCCGTCTTGACTGGTGTTCCGCCGCAGGAGGCGATGGACTCTGCGGCTACCCAGATTGAGGCGGTCCTGGCGCAAAGTTAGGGAGCTGTTCGCGGCCACGGGTCCGTGGATCCACGGACCCGTGGCCGCGACTGTCCATTGTCCACGGTGTAGGCGGTAACTCCCCGCGCCTGGTGATCGAGCTTTCCCCAAGGACGTGTCGGATGCAGACAACCCGCGCCGCCGACCTGCGACCTGGTGCACAGGCCCTCTCCGGGCAGCGGCGGTTTCGGCTGACCCATCTTCAGAAGCGCAGCCTGTGGGGTCTGGCGTTCGCGGTACCGGCCATCTGTTTGTTCGCCGTGTTCAGCATCTATCCGATTGCGCGGACGTTCTACCTGAGCTTTTTCGATTACAGCGTCGTCGATCCCCCGAGTCCCGTCGGTTTGGACAACTACCGTCAGATCGTCGCAGATCCTCGATTCAACGCGACGTTGTTCAACAGCGTTCGTTACGTCGTCTTTACCTATATCCCGGTCTGGGTTCTTGCCCTGCTTCTGGCCCTGGCACTCAACACGCGGATCAAGGCCCGGGCTTTCTTTCGCACGGTCTACTTTGTCCCGGTGGTTATGAGTTGGGTGGTTGTCTCGGTCATCTGGAAGCTGATCTTCCATCGCAATGGACTCATCAACACGGCATTCCTTCAACCATTCGGAATTGGGCCGAAAAACTGGCTCACCGACATCAGTCTTGCCCCGGACGCCATCGTGATCATGAGTATCTGGAAAGAGGTCGGGTTCTTCATGGTCGTGTTTCTGGCCGGCTTGCAAAACATTCCATCGGACTATCGCGAGGCAGCGATGGTTGACGGATCGACCGGTTTGCAGGTCTTTCGCTATATCACGCTCCCCTTGTTACAACCAACGATCATCTTCGCGACCGTCATTGGCCTCATTTCAGGGCTTCAGGTCTTCATTCCCCAGTTTGTGATGACCCAAGGAGGACCAGTGGATGCCACGCTCGTGCTTACCCTCGACATCTATGAGACCGCGTTCGTCTTCCTGGATGGCGGGAAGGCTTCGGCGATGTCGGTTGTGCTCTTCTTCATCATTGCCTTCGTGACGCTGGTGCAGTTCAAGCTCTACCGGTCGCGAGCATATGGCTAAGGTGATTTCGACGTCGCGGAATCAGGAGGACGGCAAGTTGGGGCAGCGACCAACTCAATCTCGTCCCAGCATTGGCCGGCAGCCCGCGAGGTCCTGGGGGCATCTTGCGCTCTACTTTGTGCTTGTCGCGTGCGCAATCTTGATGCTGCTGCCTTTTGCCTACATGTTGTCGACATCGCTGAAGAGCCTCAGTGAGGTCTTTACCACTCCCATACAGTGGATACCGAGTCAGCTTCGCTGGGACAATTTCACAACAGCGCTGGGCGAACACCCTATCGGGCACTACTTCAAGAACAGCTTCCTCGTCGCGATCTCCGTCACGCTCCTCAATCTCCTGACATGCTCCCTGGCCGGCTACAGTTTTGCCAAATTCCAATACATGGGTCGCAATCTCCTGTTCGGGACGGTTCTGGCGACGATGATGGTGCCGCTGGCCTCGATGATCATTCCGCTCTTCATCGTCGTGCGCGATCTCGGCTGGGTCGATTCCTACCTGGGGCTCATCATTCCCGCCGGCACGAGCGCTTTTGGCATTTTCCTGATGCGCCAGCACATGCTCACGATTCCCGACGATCTGCTCGATGCGGCCCGGCTTGACGGAAGCAGCGAGCCGCGGATATTTGTCGAGATCGTGCTGCCAATGAGTAGAACAGCACTTTCGTCACTTGCCATCTTCATCTTCATGTGGAATTGGGACAGCTTCTTCTGGCCGCTCCTCGTCACGACTGACGATCGATACCGGACGCTGCCGCTTGGTATCGCGCTGTTCGAGAGTTCGTATGGAACGAACTATCCGCAGTTGATGGCTGTCGCGTTGCTCGCCATGCTCCCGGTGCTGATTGTCTTCTTGATCTTGCAGCGCAACTTCATCGAGGCATTGACGATGTCGAGTATCAAGGGATAGTTCGGCAGCGCCGTGGCTTCGGGCCCTGAGCGACCTGACCACGCTTCTCGATGCTCGATGGCAATTGTGGAGTCGGGGACAACAGGGACAAACGGTGTTATGGAGCGAGAACGGGCTTTGGCGGATCTTGCTCGACTCGGCGGCGGGCTCGTGGTTTCGTGCCAGGCGCGTGAGGACAACCCCTTGCATGGATCGCCGTTCATGGCGGCGATGGCCAGAGCCGCGATGCTGGGCGGGGCCGCCGGTATCCGCGCCGACGGCGTCAACGATGTGATAGCGATTCATGAGGCGATTTCCTCGGAGGCGCCGATCATCGGCATCTTCAAAGTCAAACAAGACGATGGATCAGTGTTCATCACTCCTAGTGCGGAGTCCGCACGGAACGTGCTCCAGGCGGGAGCGCGGCTGGTCGCATTGGACGGCACGCCCCGGTCGCGCCCGGGTGGGGAACAGTTGCGCGACGTTATCGCCGCAATTCATCAGGCGGGGGGCGGGGCGCTAGCTGACATAGGCACGTTCGACGATGCTCTTCATGCCGTCGACTGCGGTGCCGATGCGGTTGGCACGACGCTCAGCGGATACACCCCAGACAGTCCAAAGTTGCCGGGGCCGGATTTCCCTTTGCTGGAGCGATTGGCGCGGGAGCTCCCGGTGCCGGTGTTTGCCGAAGGGCGGATCTGGACACCAGAGGAGGCGCGACGAGCGCTCGACCTTGGAGCGGCGTTCGTCGTCGTGGGAACGGCGATCACGAACCCGATGGCTATCACCGCAAGGTTCACCGCCCAGATGAGAACATAGGGCTCGCTTCGTGACGAGGGGCCGGGAGATGCAGCGAACGCTCGAGAGGGGACGATGACGCAGGCATACGAGCGCTATTTCGATCGGCTCCAGGAGCTCATGTCCGATCTCCGGGACGAAGGTCCGCGGATCGAAGCGGCTGCCACAGTGATGGCGGGTTGCATCGCCGATGGTGGCATCGTTCACGTCTTCGGCAGCGGTCACTCGCACATGATGGCCGAAGAGGTGTTCCACCGGGCCGGGGGTCTCTTCGCCTTCAACGCTATGCTGGATGTGAACCTGACGAGCTTTGGCACGCTGAAGGCGGGCATGGTCGAGCGGACGGAGGGCTACGCTAAAGTCATCCTCGCCTCGTTCGACGTCCGTCCCGGAGAGGTCGTCGTCGTGGTCAGCAACTCGGGTATCAATCCAGTGCCGATCGAGCTCGCCATCGAAGCGAACGCGATCGGCGCGACCACGATCGCCGTGACGTCAGAAGCCAACTATCGAAACGCCCCGTCGCGTCACTCCTCCGGGAAACACCTGGCTGAGATTGCCGACCTGACCATCGACAGCCGGGTGCCGGTCGGCGACGCAATTGTGGCCCTGGAGGGCCTCGATGTGCCCGTTGCGGCGGCCTCGACCGCCCTCGGAGCCGCGTTGATGAACGCCATCGTGGCCCAAACCGCTGAGCAGTTGATTGCCACGGGGCAGCGGCCACCAGTGATCGTCAGCATGAATGTCCCCGGGGGCGACGCGCGAAACGCCGAACTGACCGAGCGGTACCGGCCACGGCTCCAACTTCTCAAGGCGTAGCGCGTGGCTTCCGAAGCGCTCCTCGTGGCGGTCGACGGTGGACAGACGTCGACAAAGGCGTTGGTCGCCCGCATGGACGGCTCAGTGCTCGCCCAGGGGCGAGGCGGGCCGTCCGATCATTTCCATGGGCCTGACGGCATCGAAAAGAATCGGCGGGCTCTCCATGAAGCGATCAACTCGGCCCTCTCCGCCAGTGCCGCTGACCGGAAGGATGTCGCTGCCATTGGACTCGGACTCACTGGCGCGCCGCCACAGGGAGAACAAGGACCGATCGTCGACAAGATCGTGCGGGAGGTTCTCCCTTGCGCGACGGTAACCGTCGTTCCTGATTACGTGACCAACCTCGCGGGAGCATCGGGTGGGACCCCCGGTGTGGTCGTGATCGCGGGTGGGGGCTCAATTGGTTACGGAGTAACGTCCGAGGGCCAAGAGGCACTGGCCGGCGGTTTCGGCTATCTGCTGGGCGACGAAGGAAGCGCTTTCGACATCGGGCTTCAGGCTATCGCGGCGGCCTGTCGAGCGGAAGATCGGCGGGGAGAACCAACGAAGCTGCGAGCCGCCGTGCTCGGGCACTTCGAAATATCGACGATGAGGACGATTCCGCGAATTGTCTACAAAGCCGGATTTTCGCGAGAACGCATCTCTCTCCTGGCGCCAGCCGTCGCGTCGGCGGCACGAGACGGGGATGTTGTCGCCCGTTGCATCATGATGCGAGCGGGTGAAGAGTTGGCGTCCACAACCCTTGGTGTGATTCGGCAGCTCTACCAGCCTGGCGACAGCGTCGGGGTCTATCTCACCGGCGGGGTCTTCAGCGCCGGTGAGACCCTTCTCGGCCCCTATCGCTCGGTACTTGGTGATGGCTGGCCGGCGGCGGAAGTGCGGCAGCCGTTGTTTCCGCCGGTGATTGGCGGGCTCATCCTGGCATCACGATCCGTCGATGGACCGACGGATGGCGCGTGGATCGAGACGGTGCGAGCGACACTCGGCACAGGTTCGTGGTGAGCACGTCTGAAAAACGTTGGTGGTCCGGCGCTGCCGTCGTTGAGTTTCCGATCGAGGTAGGAACCCCACTCGCCGGGTACGCCGCACGAAGCGGTTCGGCAGTCGGAACACTTGACGAATTGGCCATCGCCGCGCTCGTCCTCGAGGACGAGCGCGAAAGACTCGTCATTCTGACCGCCGACGTTGCCGCTGTCGACGCAGACCTTAGAGCCGAAATCGCCTCGACTGCGGGTCTGAATCGCTCAGAGCTCGCAATCTGCGCATCGCATACCCACAGTGGACCGGCGGGCGTCGTGGCGCGGCTGCATCCCGCGGACCACGACCGTCTCAATCTTGAGCTCCGATCACGCTTCGTCTCGGTCGCGTCCCGGGCTATCGAGGCCGCGCGAAGCGACATGACACCCGTCGACCTCCTGTTCGGTTCATCCGAAACTGAGGGCGTCGCCGCCAACCGAAATTTCGCATCGGGGTTTTATGATCCGCGGCTCTCCGTGCTCGCCACACGGCGCGGAGACGGCGCGCTCCAGGCTATCCTCGTCCATTTTGCTTGCCATCCAACGATCCTGGGAGCCGACAATCTGTCAATCTCCGCCGACTTTCCGGGTGCTCTGAGACGAAACGTGACCGCGTCGCTTGCACAGCACACCGGCGAGCCAGTGGTGCTCTTCGTCAACGGCGCCGCGGGCGACGTCAGTACCCGCTTCACGCGTCGTGCGCAGAATGTCGACGAGGTGGAACGGATGGGCGGATCATTGGCCTCGACCACTATCGAGGCGCTTGCGGACGCAGCGGTTGCTTGAGGGGCCACTGCGGCACGCACGAGCGAGTATTTCCCTGCCTGCCCGTGTGTTAGAGCATGATGACCAATATGACCCAGTCAGCCATTACCCTGCCGGAGCGCCTGTGCATGGGTCTTCCGCCGCCTCAAGGATCGATGAGACGCGCCACCAGGGGGCGGCAA
Source organism: uncultured Chloroflexia bacterium (assembly GCA_963751075.1). GTDB lineage: Bacteria > Chloroflexota > Chloroflexia > Thermomicrobiales > UBA6265 > JACCXM01. The sequence goes on from CAVVTE010000011.1 coordinate 36,051, forward strand.
TGCTGGCGGCGCTGGCTGCGCTGCCAGTCGGAGCTGTTCCGGCAATGATCGAGCTCGACGCATGGAGCCTTGGGAATCTGGCGATGGTGACCATTCCTGGCGAACTCGTTGGCTCACTTGCCGGACAAATCGCATGCGCCGCTCCCGCGGCGACGCTCGTCCTCGGCTACACAAATGGCTATGTTGGATACCTTGCCGACCGTCCCGCTCATGCGGAACGAACGTACGAAGCGCTGGCAAGCCCATTTGGCCCAGAAGCCGGCGAGCACGTCGTCGAAGTGAGCAAAACACTCATTCGGCAGGTGACCACACATGGGGAGTCGGTTCAGGTTGCTGCGGAGAGTGACCTGGCTGTCCCGGATTGACGTGTAGCGCGCGGCGTTAGCGGCAGCAGGAGGAGGGCATTGCGACGACGATTCGCCATTCGCGGTGAGCTCGCGATCGGGAGCAGCCTCGTTCCCGGTGCGGTCGTCATTGACGGGGAGCACATCGTCGAGATCTCCGCGCACACCGCAGGATGGCGCGCTGCCCGATACGATCGTGCACGCCCCGATTGTGGCTCCGGGACTCATCGATTTGCAGGTAAATGGCGGTTTTGGCGTCGAGGTAGGTCGGGACCCGCAATCGACTCCGGCTGCTCGCCAGGCGGTTGCCTGAGACCGGGGTCACCAGCTACTTGCCGACCCTGATCTCGTCGCCCGTCGCCTTGTATCGCGCGGCCCTTGAGGCTTTCGAATCTGCACGGGACGAACCAGGAGCGCGGGCCTTGGGGCTGCACTTGGAAGGGCCGTATCTCTCCCCGGCGCGGAAAGGCGCTCACCCGGGTGATGCAATCGCGGAGGCACCCCCGGAACTCTTCGAGGAAATGCTGAACTGGGATCAATTGCGGCTGGTGACTATTGCCCCGGAGTTGCTCGGTAGCCGATCCCGCATTCGCCGATTGCGAGAGCGTGACATTCAAGTCAGTCTGGGCCACACCGACGCGTCTCTGGAGGAGTTCACGGCTGGTGTCGACGCGGGGGCGGAGATGGCGACCCACCTCTACAACGCCATGTCGCCGTTCCAGCATCGCGCGCCCGGAGCAATCGGCGCCGCCTTGACTGACGATCGAGTCACCGTGGGGTTGATTGCCGACGGAGTTCATAGTCACCCAGCGAGTGTGCAGCTTGCGGTGCGGGCGAAAGGGATCGACCGAGTCGCACTTGTGAGCGACATGATGGCAGCAGCCGGGATGCCGGCAGGTACGTACGAACTCGGTGGAAGACCCGTCCTTGTCGACGAAGCGTCAGCTCGTCTTGCCGATGGAACACTTGCCGGAACGATATTGACCCTGGATCAGGCTGTACGGAATACCGCGCGTTGGGCCGGCGTCACACAAGCCGAGGCCCTATTCATGGCGACTGCAGTCCCTGCGCGCCTGCTCGGTAGGTCGGATCTGGGTCGGATCGCCAGTGGTGCAGTTGCCGACCTCGCGCTCTTTGACTCCGACCTTCAGCTCGTTGCCACGCTCGTAGGTGGCCGCGTCGTCTGGGAACGTGAGCCACTGTTCGCAGACGATGCCTCGGACCGAATTCCGCTCGCCACGCCCAGCAAGTGAATTGACCTACGTCGGTCGCAGTGCTACCTTTGGACCCAGTAGTCAATGATTGAATAGTCCGGCGATGGGTTCGCCGGGAAGGACCCGGAGAGCACGGATGGTGGCGGCAAGTACCTCGATCAGCCCAATCCGGCTTTTCCCCGTCGGCGAGGCGGTTACGCCTGTCACCGGCGTCGCGAAGGACGCCTTCGGCCGCGCCATGACCTACCTCCGCATCTCGCTCACCGACCGCTGCAACTTCCGCTGTGTCTACTGCATGCCGGCCCTTGGCATGAAGTTCCAGCCCAAGGAAGAGCACCTCTCTGACGAAGAGCTGCTTCGCCTGATCGGGCTGTTCGCACGGGTTGGGGTGACCAAGGTCCGGCTCACCGGGGGTGAGCCAACCATTCGCCGCGGCATCGTCGAACTCGTGCGCGGCATCAAGTCGTTCCCCGGCATCACCGAAGTCTCGATGACGACCAATGCGCTCTTGTTGGGAAGACTGGCTGACGATCTAGCGGACGCCGGTCTCGACCGGGTCAACGTCTCGATCGACACCCTCGATCCCGACCGCTTCAAGGCGATGACCCGAGGCGGTAGGCTCGATCTCGTCTGGCAGGGGATCGAAGCGGCGGATGCCGCCGGGTTGCGACCGATCAAGCTCAACACGGTCGTGGTCAAAGACCAGAACGACTTCGAAGTTGCCGATATGGCGGCGCTCACTCTCGACCGCCCCTGGCAGGTGCGATTTCTTGAGATCATGCCGCTTGAAGGCGTTGGCGACGTTCATGACGAAGGGCTGGTCAGCTCGGAAGAAACTCAGGCGCGATTGGAGGCCCGGTTCGGACCCCTGGCGCCGGTCGAGACCGATGCCGCTGACCCGGCTCGTCTCTGGAAGATTCCCGGCGCGGCTGGCACGATTGGATTCATCTCGCCGGTTTCGGAACCGTTCTGCGCCGCGTGCAACCGGGTTCGGTTGACAGCAGACGGCAAGCTACGGCTCTGCCTGCTACGACCGGACGAGGGCGACCTGCGCGACGTCATGCGCGCCGGGGCTGACGATGAGACGCTCGAACGGGCGATCCGCGCCGCAATCTGGCGTAAGCCGTGGGGCCACGGACTGGCTGAAGGCGAGCGGGAGACCGTGCGCGGGATGTCGCAGATCGGCGGCTGAGTTTTCGACTAGCCCGAGACATAGACACGCGGCGGGCGTTCGCCCGCCGCGTGTCTATTTCACGTTCTTGGGCTTCGTGAGTGAGCGCTCAGTCGAGGGGCGCCGGAGTCCCGGCTGTGTCAGGGGCGACGCCACCGGTAATCTCGAGATCGGTCACTCCGACGACGTCACTCGCGTCCAGAACTTCATCCTGATCGACGACCAGATAGACGTCGACGGCAACAGTTTCTGAAGGTCGCAGCGCGAGGGTATCACTCGGCTCGAGTGACCCCAGACTGCCGTCGATGCTCGACTCTACGAAGAGTGCCGGGTCGCTCCCGACATTCTCCGGCAACTCGCTGCCAAGCTCATACGCACCCGGCGGCAGGTCCGAGAACTCAACGCGGCCGGAGTCGTTTCCCGAAAGTCCGGTTACCGCGCTGAAGGCGGCATCGTTGATGCTGCCGGTCCCGCTCAATGAGAGAGGCACGCCACCAGCCAGTGCCTGGCACTCGGTAGCCCAGTCGTCCTTATCGGTGCCAGCGTTGGTCCCGGCCGGACAGCCGAAAACGCTGACTTGAACGCGTCCGGTAGTTCCCGCGAACTCCGGTGCGAGACCAACAGTGACGTCGATGCCGAATGCCTCTAGCCGCTCGTCTTCAGGAACGGAGGTGGCTACAAGTTGGCCCTGGTACCGCGGCGCTTCGAGATTGGACCCGGGCCCTGGCACGAGCACGCTGTACTCCCCGGAGCGCAAGCCTTCGAATGAGACGGATTCATTGCCGGGATCCAGGCAGCGCGAGAGGAGCGGCGGTGCGGACAAATCAGGATCGGTGCCGGGGAAGAGCGCTACGCACAACTGCTCGTCCGCGATCAGGCCATCGTCCGGGAAGAGGAGGTTTACCCCTAGGGAGCGAGCCTTCTCGCCATCACTCGATTCCTGTGCGGCGGCGCCCAATGGCAGCGAGAATCCCAGCAGCAAAACGGCGATGATCGCCGCGTACAGCGACGATCCGCCGGGGTGTAGTCCGCGGCGGAGTTGCAATGGACTGCGGGTTCGATCAAGGACGCGCATGACGTCTCCACGACGCAGCGGGGTTCCAAATTGAAGTATAGACGATGATGCGTGTGACCCCCGTCTCCCAGGTTATCCCGGGTCCCGTATCTGCAACGCTCGAAGATGCGGAAATGTTTCTGGGAGTCACAGAAAGGACGGACCAAGGCTGTGAACGAAACTGGTTCCGTTGAGCCCGCGCCACTCCGCACCATCGTTATTGCCATGAGCGTTCCAGAAGAGATCCTGGCTCGATTTCGAGCCGAATTTCCTCAGATCCGATTCATCGTACCCGGTGAAGAAGCGGGGGTAATTGACGAAAACCGGGATGTCCCTGCGCCAACGGAAGACGATGTCCGCGACGCCGACGGCTTCATAGGCTGGCGCTTTGATGCACGGCTCCTCCCGGCCGCGGGCAACCTGCGCTGGATCCATGCCTCCGGCGCCGGCGTTGAACGCTACGATCTCGGGGAGCTCGCGGCGCGCGGGATCATGCTGACGAACGCGAGTGGCGTATCCGCGCCGAACATGGCGGAGCATGTGCTGGGCATGATGATCGCACTGGCCCGCCGCTTCCCACGATTGATCCAGGCCCAGTCCCAGCACGAATGGCGAGACGAGGTGACGCATCGCGAGGTCGGGGAGCTACTCGATCAAACGGTGCTGGTCGTCGGCATCGGCGAAGTCGGGCGAGCGGTGGGGCAACGCGCCGCGGCATTCGGTATGCGGGTCCACGGGCTTCGCCGTCGTGACGCGCCCGCGCCTGCCGGGTTCGAAAGCGTCTTCGGGATCGGTGAGTTGCACGAGGCCTTGGCGGATGCCGACCACGTGGTGGTCACCTTGCCGGCGACGCCCCAATCCCGCGGCATGTTCGACGCAGCGGCGTTTGCGGCGATGAAGCCGGGCGCCGTGATCTACAACGTCGGGCGTGGTCCCGTCATCGACACTGCCGCGCTCATTGCGGCACTGAAGTCCGGGCATCTGGGGGGAGCGGGGCTGGACGTGACCGACCCGGAGCCGCTCCCCGCGGAATCACCTCTCTGGGACATGGAGAACGTGCTGATCACCGCGCATACGTCAGGGGCCACGCCACGATACTGGAAGCGACAGAGTGAGCTCATTGCCGAGAATATCCGGCGTATTCAGGCTGGCGACCCGCCCCGCAACGTTGTCGACCTCGACGCGGGTTACTGAGCGAGACGGGGAATCGCAATGGAAGGCATCCCCACGGACTGATCTCGTTCGGAAAGGACCGCGACAGTCGAGAGGAGAAACTAGAGCACGAAGCTGCAGATCGATCAACTCTCCGGGCTGCTCCCGAGTGTGCGGCGCGAGCGCCCTTCCAGAACGCCGCAGCTGGACGCTGGGTACCGCTGCGTCCAGCAGTGCACGAAACTCTTGAACGACCAGGGCTCCATCAACCGCCACTACCTCTTCCCGAAAGGTCCAACCGTGAAAGGACCGTCCTCACTTGGTCGAGAGCCAGGGCGCCGACGACACGGGCCATTCGCTGTGAGCGAACATCTGACCCTGCATCCGTTCTCGGAGGATGAACTGACGGATGCCGCCGGCATGCCGAAGACGGCGGACTACCTGCATTACTACCGAGGAACATGGGATCAAGAAGCGCGTGGGCTCTGCTGGCTGTGGGTGTTTGAAGAGGCTGGCAGGGCTGGCAGACACCGGTCATTCTTTTGAAACTTGACATCGCGTAGCGTCCGTCCGATCGATGTCGGCTTGTTTCTCTTGTGTGACCTGCGGCTTAGCGACCGCGTGCGTGCGGGCGGGTTCTCGTTCGGCGGTGTCGGCGCCCCAGGGCGGTGACGGCCAGAAGCAGGTCCTCGAACGCAGCACGCTTCCGGATGTCGAGCATGTGGCACTGGCTCCGTCCCAGGGACACGCATGGCCACGATGGGCCGCACGACGCAGAAGGAGACCCACCATGACGATTCGGCGGATGGACAACGTCCTCATCGTGGTCGACGACCTCCAGGCCGCGACCGCGTTCTTCGTCGAACTTGGGATGGAGCTGGAGGGCGAGACGCGCGTCGAGGGAGATTGGGTTGACCGTGTCGTCGGGCTCGACGGCGTCCGTGCCGACATCGTCATGCTGCGGACCCCGGACGGCCACGGGCGGGTCGAGCTGTCGACGTTTCACACGCCGTCGGCGATCCGCAGTGAGCCGCACAACGCCCCGGCGAACACGCTGGGCATCCGTCGCATCATGTTCGCCGTCGACGACATCGAGGACGTCCTTGCCCGCCTGCGCACTCACGGCGCCGAACTCGTCGGCGAGCTGGCGCAGTACGAGGACAGCTACCGGCTCTGTTTCGTCCGCGGCCCCGAGGGGATCATCGTCGGACTGGCCGAGCAGCTCAGCTAACAGCCCGTCGCGGCCGACCCGCGACCAACCAGAGCGATCCGACTCGCGTTCCGCACAACGACAATGGGAGGGATAACCATGCAACCGAACGAGATTACCGAGGTGCTGAACCGACCGCTCAGCCAGGAACTGTTGGGCCGCGACCTGACCCGCCTGGCCTACGTCGCCACGGACGGCACACCCCGTAATGTCCCGATTGGGTTCACCTGGAACGGCGCGCAGATCGTCATGTGCACGACGAAGAATGCCCCGAAGCTCCCGGCCCTGCGCCAGAACCCGATGGTTGCCCTCACGATCGACACGGAGGTGCATCCGCCCAAGATCCTGCTCATCCGCGGTCGGGCCGAGCTGGACGTCGTCGATGGCATCCCGGCCGAGTATCTCCAGATGAGCGGCACCTATCAGATGACACCCGAGCAACGGGTCGAATGGGAGGCGGAGGTGCGTTCGCTCTACGACGGCATGGTCCGCATCGTCGTGACCCCGACGTGGACGAAACTGATCGACTTCGAGACGACGCTGCCGAGCGCGGTCGAGGAGCTGGTCCGGCAGCGGGACGAGCGTCAGCGCGCCTGAGCGCCACGCGGCCTGTCGCAGTGGAATGTCGAGAGCCCGCGCGCGGCTTCGTCCCTGGAGTGAACACGGCCACCATGGGCCGTACCGCACTAAACCAAGGAGAACATGATGGCCAAGTACCTGCTGCTCAAGCACTATCGGGGCGCGCCGGCAGCGGTCAACGACGTGCCGATGGACCAGTGGACCCCGGAGGAGCTTTCGGCACACGTGCAGTACATGCGGGACTTTGCCGCTCGGCTCGAGAGCACCGGTGAGTTCGTCGACAGTCAGGCGCTCTCCCCGGAGGGCACGTTCGTCCGCTACGACGGCGAGGGGCGGCCGCCGGTCACCGACGGCCCGTTCGCGGAGACCAAGGACTTGATCGCCGGCTGGATGGTGATCGACGTCGAGACGTACGAGCGGGCGCTCGAGCTGGCCGGCGAGCTGTCCGCGGCTCCGGGTGCGGGGGGGAAGCCGATCCACGAGTGGCTCGAACTGCGCCCGTTCCTGGCCGCGCCGCCGACCATCACAGAGTGACGCCCGGTGGACGAGACCCTGCTGCGGACCCTCACCCCCGCCGTGATCGGCATCATCGTCCGGCGCGGGGCCGACTTCGCGGCGGCCGAGGATGCCGTGCAGGACGCGCTGGTCGAGGCCGTGCGCGTGTGGCCGGACGATCCGCCGCGGGACCCCAAGGGCTGGCTGGTCACCGTGGCCTGGCGGAAGTTCCTCGACGCTGCCCGCGCCGATACCTCCCGACGGCACCGCGAGGGACGCGTCGAGCGCGATCCCATGCCCGGCCCGGGCGAGGAGGTGGACGACACACTCCAGCTCTACTTCCTGTGCGCGCACCCGTCCCTGACACCGGCCTCGGCCGTCGCACTCACGCTGCGCGCGGTCGGCGGCCTGACCACGCGGCAGATCGCGCAGGCCTACCTGGTGCCGGAGGCGACCATGGCCCAGCGCATCAGCAGGGCCAAGCGGACCGTCTCGGGCGTCCGGTTCAACCAGCCCGGTAACGTTGCCACGGTGCTGCGCGTGCTCTACCTGGTCTTCAACGAGGGCTACTCCGGCGATGTCGACCTCGCCACCGAGGCGATCCGGCTTACTCGCCAACTGGCGGCCAAGACCAACCATGAGGAGATCGCGGGGCTGCTCGCGCTCATGCTGCTCCACCACGCACGGCGCTCGGCGCGGACCGGACCCGGCGGCAGGCTCGTGCCCCTCGCCGAGCAGGACCGCAGCCTGTGGAACACCCGCCTGATCGCCGAGGGCGTCGACGTGCTCCAGGCAGCCCTCACCCGCGACCGCTTGGGCGAGTTCCAAGCCCAGGCCGCCATCGCCGCGCTCCACGCCGACGCCCGGACGGCCGCGGAGACCGACTGGGTGCAGATCGTCGAGTGGTACGACGAACTGGTGCGCCTCACCGACAGCCCGGTGGCCCGCCTCAACCGGGCCGTCGCGGTCGGCGAGGCCGACGGCCCGCGGGCCGGCCTGGCCGCCCTGGCGGGGCTCGACCCCGCCCTGCCACGCTACGCCGCCGCCGCGGCGTACCTCCACGAGCGTGACGGTGACCCAGTCTCCGCAGCACGGCTCTACGCTGAAGCTGCCCGATCGGCGCCCAGCCTCCCCGAACGCGACCACCTCACGCGACAGGCCGCACGGCTCAACGCGCAGCTGCGCAGGTGAGCGGCGGGCGGCAGGCGTTCACCGACCTGATCGGGACGGTCTGCTCACCCTGTTGGCTGGCCGGACCACGTCACTTGACCGTCACGAGCCCGAAGATCCCCGGTTCCTGGCCCCTGCCCGGCGATGATCGGTTCCTATAACTTGCTCATGGCTCTACGAGCCACCACCGGTGATGAAATCCGGCGCTTTTGGGTGTTCAAGGGTCAATTTCACAGCACGTGACATGGCGTGCTGCGCCACCACCGGGGATGAAAAGCGCGGCTGGCAGGTGTGTAGATCTCCGCCATTTTCATACCACGTCACATGCCGCGCTGCGGCACCACCAGGGGATGAACATCGCGGTTGGCCGGGGCTTGGGGCGCTATTGTCATACCACGCCCATTATCGCTTCCACCTTGCGCGAGATTCCGCTTGAGAGCGTGGGATACCGGTTCCACATAAGACAAGATATCCCTGGTTATCGGGACCACTTTTTTGAGAAAGCCACGATCATGCTACTCCCGTCTCAATTGCTGGTGTGTGGGAGGTGAGACGGGAGACCATATGCGAGGTCGACCCCAAGAGACTGAACGGGCGTCGCGGGTCGGCAGCCGGCTGCTCTGTGTCTACCGGACCGGTTCTATGGAGCAGGGCGGGACGAATGCCGGTGCCGACCTCTCCAGGCTTCCCCGCACAATCGCCCAGGATGCCGGTGCCCGCGAATCAAGCGAGGACAGGGGCTTGACGTTCCCCTCATCATCCCTCACTATCGAGCAACCGCATCGCCCCCTCCGGTCAGCCCGCTTTTCGCGCCTGAGCGGCCATCCGGTTTCCACTGCACGTGCAAGAGCATGCCAGGCGCCGGGGAGGCGAGATGGCGAGAACTGCATCTGTGGCGACGGTGTCCGCCCACGCCAGTCGCCGCCTCGCTCAACGCAATCTGACGTCCGATGACGTGCAGTATGTCTATGCCCACGGCCGGCTGCATCACACGGGCAAAGCCACATTCATCCACTTGGGGCTACGTGATATTCCTAATGAGGATCGGCGCGAAGACCGCTACCGGCGGCTGGAGGGCACTGTGCTTGTGCTCGATCCGGCCACAGGGTGTCATCTCACCACGGCCTACCGTAACCGGCAGCGCGGCAGTCGGGATATTCGGCGGAAGCTGAAGCGGTCGATTTTGAAACGCCCCGAATAGAGCAACCTCGTTTCTCACTGAGCGTCAACCGTGATGTACGTTGCGCCCGGAGCAAACGCGCAGGTGTGGATCAACCCATCGCGGTCCGCCATGCCGTACCGCTGGTAATAGCCGGATCGTAACCGTTCTTCCAACGAGGTAACGGCATCACGCGCGATGAGCATGAGAGCGGCACCGCCTTCGCCGCCTCCCATCATGCGGGCGCCCAGCACCCCGTCGACGGTAAGCGCCTCGGTAACCAGCTCCTCGACTCGCGGATGACTGATCTCATAGAGCGTCGCCGAAGAGTGCCCTGACTCCGTCATCAGGTGACCAAAGCCCACCCAGTCGCCGGCGGCCATGGCGGTACGCCCCTCGTGAACCCGTGCCGTCTCCTCGACGACGTGGCGCGCTCGCCGGTCCAACGGCTCCGGGAGGACTGCCCTACGGACCAGATCGTCCAATTGCGCGATGGATAGCGCGGCCAGATACGGAATCTCCTCGCCAAGATGCTGCCGCGCGCGCTCGAGCGCGTCACAGCGATTCCGCGACACGGCGGGGATAGGACGAAGTGCTGAGACTGCGCTCGACACCAGAGTCGGCGAGGACGAACACGAGGTCGCCGAGAGGCGGCGAAAGGCGTTCGACGCCAAGCGTTGCGCCGTCGAAAGCGATGACCCCTCCGGAGACGGACGCGGACTGATCCATCGTGCCGCAGGGGGTGCCCGCCCGATGTTCCGCCTCTTGGGCGAGGAGGACTACCTCTTCAGGTGCAGAGAATCCATCGGCGAGCGCGAGCGCCAGGCTGACGCAGAGCGCCGCCGAGGAGCTGACGCCGAACCCGATGGGAACGTCCCCGGCGATCGCGATCGACGCTGGGAGCCGAGGTGTCAGTGAGGGGCGTTCTCGGAGTCCAGCCAGCAACCCGCGTGCGTAATCGAGCGACGTTGGGGGCGGCGAGGCGTTTCGCCAATCACCGAGAGCGCTGGCATCAAGCGTTGCCTCTTTTTCGCCATGGGCGTCCGCGGCTACGGCACGCACGGTTTGTCCCGGGCCGGCTTCACTCTTCAGAGCAACCACGATGAAGCGGTCGATCGCGGCCGCCAGCACTGGCCCGCCGTTGTAGTCGACGTGGTTGCCGAGAAGCTCGATTCGCCCTGGCGCGACCGCGACTCCATCCGGCGCCCAGGAGGGCCCAAATTCATCTCGGCCGGCCTTTTCGGCGCGCCGCAGGCTCTCGCTGACCGAGGTTCCCGAGTACCGATCCATGGATCCTCCGGCAGCTGAGCCCTCAAGTAGGCGAGTAGCGGTGACTTCACCTCAACTGGCCGTCTTACGTCCGCCTTCCGCCTTCCGACTCCATCAGCGGCGCATCTGGACGACCTTGAACGCTTCACCGAGCTCAAAGGGTTGTCCTTCGGCGAGCTCCTTCGCGCGGTCGCGCATGCGAGACTCCAACTCCTCGCCGGCCCCCACTTGTGAGACGTGGGCGAGCAAGGCGTCGATCTTGCGATCGAACGTTTCGGTAATGTCGATGATCTTGTCGGGGTGTTCTGGACCGAAGAACCAGATTTCGGCCGTCTTGTGTGGTTCGAGACCCTCCTGGAGATGCTCTGGGAAATAGAGTGGATCTCGTGCCGTCGGGTAGACCGCATCGGTCGTGGCCAGACCGACAGCACGGTGATCGGGATGTAGTGCGTAAGGGCGAAAAGGATCGTGCGTGATGATGACATCTGGCTTGTGCGTCCGGATCATGCGCACGATCTTCTCGCGCAATTCGAGATCAGGTACGAGTGATCCGTCCGGACAGCGCAGAAAGACGACCTCGTCCATGCCCAGCCGGTTCGCCGCCTCGATCATCTCGGCCTCTCGCGTGCGGGCAACCTCCGCCGGGTCGGCAGTCGGGATCTGAGCTCCCGCGGTCGCCGGACGTCACCTGGATGAGAATCACCCGCCTCCCGGCATCCTTGAGCCGGGCAACGGTTCCCGCCGACGAGAACTCGCTGTCGTCGGGATGCGCCACGACCAGCATATAGGTTTGAAACTCGTCTCCCAGGGTGTCGTCAGACATCTCGCTCCCATGATCACGAACTTGCAGTGGTTGCGGATCGTGAACGATTCGGTCTGCTAGGGCACGGCCATGGTCCGCGCCAGCAGGTTCTTAACGGCCCCGCCGAGGTCATCCAGCGAAACAACGGTCTGATCACCCGCGCGCAGGTCCTTGAGCGTCGCCGTTCCTGACTCGAGCTCGCTCGAACCGAGAATGATGGCCGCCGGTATCCCTTTGCGATCGGCCAGTTTGAGTTGGTCCCCGATCCCGCGATGTGGCTGCAGGGAGAGGTCGACCCGCAATCCATTCAAGCGCAGTGATGATGCCAACCGCGCTCCCGCGCCGATCGTTTCGGGTAAAACGATGACCGCGACCTCGGCCACACTCGTCGGCAGTGGCATCAACCCGTGCTCCCGCACAACCTCGATGATGCGCTCGAGCCCGAGCGACATGCCGGTGGCGGGGATCGACCGCCCCAGGAAAGCGCCGACCAGTCCATCGTAGCGGCCGGCGCCTCCAACGGAGCCGACCTTCGGCTCGGTGACGGTCGCTTCGAACACCGGGCCAGTGTAGTAATCGAGGCCCCGGGCCAGCGCTAGATCGAGAGTGTAGCGATGGGGAGCAATACCGAAATCGGGTAGGGTGCGGAAAAGCTGCTCCAGCTCATCGATGGCGGCAATGGCGCCTTCCACCTCAGCGAGCTCGGTGCGCAGCTCCGCGAGGAGTGCAAGGGGCTCACCTTGCTTTGTCACCAGATCGAGCACCCGCGACGCGTGATCGATGGCAACGCCCGCGTCCGCGAGCTCGTGGGCGACGCCGTCAGGTCCAATTTTGTCAAGCTTGTCGATTGCGCGGTAGAGGATGGTCGCCTGCTCGTCTTGCACCCCGGCCGCCCGACCCAAACTCTCGAGGAGCCGGCGGTGATTGATCCTGATGGTGAACTCCGGGATGCCGATCCCTTCCAGCGCCTCCGCCATGATGGCGATCACTTCGGCGTCGGCCAGAGCGGACGAAGATCCCGCGATATCGGCGTCACACTGCCAGAACTCGCGAAACCGCCCGCGCTGCGGATTCTCTGCCCGCCAGACTGGGGCGATGTGGTAGCGCTTGAAGGGGAGGACGAGGTCGTTCTGATGCATGGCGACGACGCGCGCCAGGGGCACGGTCAGGTCGTACCGCAGCCCAACCTCGCGGCCTCCCGCGTCCTCGAAGCGGTACATCAGTTTTTCGTTTTCACCCGCTTTTCCCGTAAGAACATCAAGGTATTCAATCGCGGGGGTGTCGAGCGGCTCGAATCCGTGGCTTTCGAAAATGTCGCGGAAAATCTCGATGATCCGCTGGCGCAGGATCATCTGCTCCGGCAGGTAGTCGCGGAATCCTTTGAGGACGCGCGCTTGCCGCTTGTTCCCGCCCCCGCCGCTCACCCGTTACCGGTCCTTTCCCTGATGATGGGTCGTTGTTCGCCAGAGTGGCGATGCTAGCCGAGCCCCGGCGACCGATCAACCGATGGCGCATCGAGAGAAGTCGGCAAGACGGCAAGACGGAAGTGGTGAGTCAGGATTCGGGGGGGCGGGAGTCGGAGGCCGATAGCCAACAGCCGATAGCCGCTATTTCGCGATCTCGTAGACCAGATGGCCTAGCTCTGGAACGATGAGCTTCGTTAGCGCGAGGCGGACCGCGTTCGTCGATCCCGGCATGGCGACGACAAGCGTCTTGCCGGCGACTCCGGCGACGGCTCGCGAGAGCATCGCCGCCGCGCCGACCTCTTGCCAGGAGAGCATGCGGAAGAGCTCGCCGAAGCCATCGATCCGCTTTTCGAGCATACCGGAGATGGCGTCGTATGTCGTGTCCCGCGCGGCGATCCCGGTCCCACCATTAGTGAGAATGGCCTGAACATCGTCGCGGCGAATCCAGTCTGTCAGGATCTCCCGGATCTCGTCCGGTTCGTCCGGCACGATCCGATAGTCGACGACGGTGTGCGCGGAGAAGTTGAGCGTGTCACGGATCAACGCGCCGGATGAATCCGAATCAGGGGTGCGGGTATCGCTGACGGTCAGGACGGCGCAGCGCACCGAGTCCGGTGCATCCGCGCGATGTGCATCTACACCTCTCATGGACATTTGATATCCCTATCACCACTGGCCGCCGAGGGTACTCGACGCCGATCACAAGGATGGCGCGATCAGTGGAGATCGCGCCATCCTCTTCACTCGTGATCCCTAGGTGACCGGGGTGGCCTCGGCCCCACCGAGCGGCGTGGCTACCGGGGTTGCTTCCGGGGTCGCCGCGGCCTCTTCTTCAGCCATCGCGGCAGCAAGGTCATCAAGCGCCGTCTCGATGCCTGCCGCCTCCTCAGGATGGGCCAGGAAGACGACGATCGTGGTGCTGGCCCCGTTGTCGTGGAGCCATACGACGCCGGAATGGGTGGAATCATTCTCCTCGCCGAGTCCGACGAACAGATCTCCATTCTCGTCGACAACGCCGCCGATGTTTCCACATGCAACGGCGTCCTCAGGGTCGTCAGGATCAGGACGCTCGACGTTGATCGCATGTTTGCCGGCGACGATATCGGCGAGTGGGATCGCCACTTCTGTCGTGGCTACCGCGACCGGAATTGGAGCGTTGCCGAAGTCTTCGACGGCGATGTCCGTGGCTTCGCCGGTCAGCCCACCAACCCATTCCGGAAGCAACAGGTCGGCAAGGCGCTCCACGGGCTCGGCGCTGAGGGCCGTGCAGTCCCCACTGTGGAGGTGACTCAGATACGCGACCCCGGCGTCATCATCTCCCATCGCGGTCGGCGTGGCATCCTGGGCGAGGCTGGCTCCCGCGAGGCCAACCGTCATAGCGGCCGCGAGAGCCGCGACCGACAGCATCTGCGCTCCGCACCTGCTTCCGACATGCATGGCGTTCTCCACCTCCGGTGCTTTCAACGTTCCCCAGCGCGGGGGTCCCTATGCCAATAGCGGCTTCTTCGCTCGGTGCCTCGCAGGCATACCGGCAGCATACCGGATTCGCTGACTGACGGGGAGCGATCATGCACGACGCGGGCCAGTTCAACGAGTGTGGATGGCATCGACGATGTGGGTCAAACGGGAAATCACCCCGGATGGCGCGAGAGTGACCGCCACGAGATCGACCCGCCAGAAAAGGTCGGCAAGAGCGGGCTGCTCGGCAAGGAAGGATTCCGCCGCCCGAAGTAACCGGGCGACCTGGGACGGAGACACTGACTCTTCGGCGGACCCGAACCGCTCACTCCGGCGGGTCTTGACCTCGACGAATACGAGCACGTCGCCGTCCCGCATGATGAGATCGAGCTCCCCATACGGACGTCGCCAATTCGCCGCGATGAACTCGTACCCCTGTTGCTCCAGATGGCGGCGCGCCAGTTGCTCGCCGGCGGCGCCCAGTCCTTGGCGAGCGGTCTGGGTCACAGGTTGACATCCCACCGGGCGACGGGAGCGAAGCAGCGGCGATGGTGCGCGCAGGGACCGTGCTCCGCCAACCGGGCTTGATGAAGCTCGGAACAGTACCCCTTGTGGAGTTCGAAGCCGTAGCGAGGCTCTTCCTGCCCGAGCGCGATCATCATGCGGTCGCGGGTTACTTTGGCGACGATCGACGCGGCCGCGACCGATGCGGAAAGTGCATCGCCGTCGATGAGCCCGCTCTGCGGATAGGCGAGATCGAGCACGCAGGCGTCGATCACGAGCGCGTCGACGTCGATATCAAGATTGAGAACGGCGCGCTCCATGGCGATTCTGTTGGCGGGTCCGAGACCAAGGGAGTCAATCTCTGCAACCGGGACGACGCCGACCCCGATAGCCAGCGCCGTGCATTCGATCGTCTCGAGCAGCGCGACCCGCCGCTCGGGCGAGAGCATCTTCGAGTCGCGTATCCCCTCGATCGCCGACTTTAGCCGGCGGAGCGCCCATCCCTCTGAAGCGGGGAAGACCACGGCAGCCGCGACGAGGGGACCGGCCATCGCACCGCGGCCGACCTCATCTACGCCGCCCACCCGGCGTAGTCCGGCGGACCAGAATGCCCGTTCCCAGCGCAGATCGGGAGCCCGAGCCTGGGATTTCACGATCGGGCGAGAGCGGCCGTTCTCTGCACGCATAGGTTCGCGACAACCTCCGCGGGCACCGTACCACGGACCCTGAACATTTCCGGACCAGCACGCAAAAGCGCCCGACCAATCGGTCGGGCGCTGCCGCTCGAAGGACCGCGAAGATTTAGGTCCGCTTCTCTTTGATGCGGGCGGCGCGACCAGTGCGGCCCCGCAGGTAGTAGAGCTTGGCGCGACGGACGCGACCGCGGCGGGTCACTTCGATCTTGTCGATCCGCGGCGAATGCAGGAGGAAGGTGCGTTCGACCCCGATCCCATGGGAGGCCAAACGACGAACCGTGAAGTTCTCGTTGATCCCGCCCGCGCGCCGCCGGATGACAACTCCCTCGAAGACCTGGATGCGCTCCCGGTTGCCCTCGACGACCTTCGCGTGGACACGCACATTGTCACCCGGGCCGAAGTTCGGGACATCTGACTTGAACTGCTCGGATTCGAGCTCCCGCACGATTTGGGCAACCATTTGACACTCCGTCTTTCTCGTTACTGACTGCTCGCTTCTCGTAGCAAACTCATGAGTGAGGGCAAGTCATCGGCCGGCGAACCGGCGCTACTCGCCCATGCTGGGATTCAGCGTCTAACAATACGAAGCACCCGGAATCCGGGCACAGCGGTGGAGTTTAGCATGTGGTAGGAGCGCCGGCAACGGCCGTTTTTCCGTCGCTGCGTCCACGAACTGTCGCTCTTATCGGCGATGACGCGCGTCTCCAGCACCGCCCGCTTCACGGGTCTCCGACCCTTGCTTCTTTCATCCCCGGGCGAAAAGCGGCTGCTTCTCCCTGGCCAGCTGCTCCGCCCACCCGACTGCGTGCTCTGGCCCTGGCAGTTGTTCCATCTCTTCTCGCAGCCGCAGGGCGTTCTTCTGGAAATGAGGGTCCTGCAACACCGCCCGGGCCGCTGCCTGGAAGGCCGTAGACGTGCGATTGGCTGGAGGGATCACTGTTGCTACTCCGAGTTGCTCGCAACGCCTGGCGTTGTCCGGCTGGTCGGCGGAGACGGGGACGATCACCATTGGCAACCCGTGACCGAGGGCGGTCAGGACTGTACCGGAGCCTCCGTGAGTGACCACCAGATCGCAGTGCGGGAAGAGCAGGCTCTGTGGGACGTAGCGCTCGAGATGGACATTGGCCGGCTGGGTGCCGAAGGCGTCGGGGTCTTGGTCGCGGCCGGTGGTGACGATGAGCGTAATCGGCTCATCGCGCAGCCCGATCAGGATCGCCTCGAGGAGGCCTGGTACCTGGTTGAACACCGTGCCCATCGTGGCATAGACGACGGGACGATCCGGTAGATCGCTGACCCACGCCGGCAGTGGCTCATCCCCGGAGCGGTCAAAGGCGACGTGGCGAACGGCATGGGCTGTCGGCGGTGGAGGGGTGGCGGGGTCGAGGTAGCTCGGGGGAGCCGGCACGACGAGCAGGAAGCGGTACAGCATGGTCAGGTCGGGGTCTGGCGGCAATCCCACGCTCTCCCGCAGGCGGTTCAGTGGCCCCGCAATCAGCGGCTGGATCCAGGGGCGCCAGGCGGTGATCTGAATGGCAGCGTGGGGTATCTCGAGGCGCTCGGCGGCGATGCAGCCAGCGAACTCCATGTCCTCTCGTACCAGGAGCGTCGGCTCCCACTCTCGACAAACCGTCAGTAGATCGGGGAGGCGGCCGGCCGGCCAAATCCCCGCGAATAGGTTCGGCAGGGCCCAGGCGGGACTCTCCGTCCCGAGGGTAGCCATCTTCGCCCGTCGTGCTCGCCCCTCCTCGACCGTCTCATCGGCGCCGGCGTGGAAACAGCGAAAGCCGAGGGCGGAGATGGCGGCACACGCCGCCGGGGTCGTCGCGAACGCAACTTCATGCCCGGCCGCCTGCAGTGCCTCCGCGAACGGGATCAGCGGATGCCAATGACCGGAACTCGGCAGCGCCGTGAACAGGACCCGCACGACTGCATCCTTCCACTATGACCTGCACGTGGCATCGAGCTACGGGACGGACCTGCAAACCAAGCATCCGAGTTAGCTGATCAGAAACGGCAAAAGGAGGCCTGGTCGGGTCCGTTCAGTCCTATGCAAAGGAGTCCGGTGGTCCGGGCACCACGGTCCAGGAAGGAAGGAAGCTCTCGATGGACTTCATCGCGGAGAGAACCGAACGCTCGCCGCGCGCCCCGGCTCCCGGGTTGAGGCTACTCATGGCGACCGCCGCGACCTTTTCGGTCCGCAAGACGGTTGCCATCGCCGTGGCTAACTCTTCGATGGTGAGACCGTTCGCCGACGGCGTCGAGGCGCTGGGGACAAATCGCGGGTCCAGGACGTCCAGATCGACATGGAGGTAGATCAATGCGCAGCGCCGAGCCAGACTTTCCACGACTTCAGCAAGGCGGTTGTCATCACGGAGTTCACTTGCCTGGACGACCCGGACATCTGTCGAGCGAATGAGCTCCGCCTCCTTCTCGTCCAGCTCGCGGACGCCGGCGAGGACGATGCGGTCCGTCGGAACCGGCGCTGCCAGGCCCGCGGCCTCACGCCAGAGCGGTCCAGCTAGACCCGCGAGGATGGCGACCGGCATCCCGGCGAGGATGCCGCTGAAGGACGTCTCCGGGGTGTTGAAATCTCCGTGGGCGTCGATCCAGACGACCCCAATCGCGGCGCCGGCGCCGTCGGCCTGCTGCAGACCGGAAACTACCCCGATAGCGGCTGTATCATCGCCCGTCAGCACAAACGCCGCATCCCCGTTACGCCGTGCCGCGGCGACCAAGCGACTGGTGTCGGCGCCCAGGCGTCCGACATTCAACGCGGTGCGGCCCTCCTCCCGTAGTGCGGGATCGAGATATGCCTCATGGGGACCCGCGAGCTCGATGCCGGCGCCGCGCATCTGCTCCGGCAAGCCCGCCGCCAGCAGCGCACCCGGGCCAGCGCCAAGGCCCTCGCCCGGTTCGTCGTACCGGTACGGAACGGTTATCAGATCAACCCGCATGGATGACCCCCGGCTGGCGCGTTGGCTCGAATCACGCTGTATCCGAATCGATATCGAGATTGTAGCGCTATGGTGCTCACTCTTTTGCTTCACCAGGACTGTTGCATCACGTTCGGAACCACGGATCGCCTCTCGTACAATGTGACCGTGGCCATCGCGACGGCCAGATACAACTTCGGCAACCGGCAGGCGCCGGCGCCGCACGGCGTGGAAACAGCGATTGGCCGCCAATCCCGAAACTGGGTTCCGGGGGAGCAATCCGAACGGAACCGGTGCAGACCCGGACCAGGAAGACCACTACTCGCTGCTGGGGGTGCCCTTTACCGCCACCCACGGCGAGATCACGCGCGCCTACCGGCGCGCGATGAAGCGCGCGCACCCGGACCGCCAACTCCCGGAACGCCGCGCGGCCTTCGAGGACCTCGCGCGACGACTCAATGCCGCCTACGCGATTCTCTCCGATCCACTCAAGCGGCAGGCTTACGACCGCACCATCCGGCAGCAAGTGATCCAGGACCAGATCATGAACCGCTACGTCGGCGGATTCCAGAACTTTGACGAACGTCCTGGTCCGGCCACGGCTCACCGCTGGCGCGAGCCGACAGAATCCGAGCGCCGGGAGCGCGTAGCAGCCGACCGCCAGGCAATGATCACGTTGGTGCTCGTCGCGGTTGGCGTGACCGGGTTGATCCTGGCGTCGCTGCTCATCGGATCGTTCCTGAACTCGCTGCTCAACTCGGTGCGCTGAAACAGAGCTCGCTCAGTGGCCTCGCAAAGACGTTGGCCTGACGCGGAGCGCGACCGAATACGACTGGGCAAACTCTTCCGGGGTCATCCCAATATCTCGAATACCCTGGGCGTACTTCTCGACATACGCTGGCATTTCGGAGACAGGCGGCATTTCGGCATCGATCCAGCCGTCACCGGTGATGATGACGACGTCGCCGCCACTGGGGGTGCAGTTGAAATTCAGGCTGACGCGCGGATGGTGCGCGATATTGCGTAGTTTTGGGGCTGAGGGCTGGCTATAGATGAGGGCTGCGTCACCATCCCAGAGAAACCAGACCGGCGACGGCTGCGGTGTTCCATCGGGACCGACCGTCGTCAGCCAGACGATCCGGTCATCCTCGAGGTGGCGGGTGACGCGCGCCCCAAAATCCGTGTTCAAATCAATGTCCATAGCTCTCCCTGGTATTTGACGACGAATCAGGGGATCGTAGCAGGGGCGGCACGTCGCCCCGTCCCTGCCCATGCCCCCCGCTGCCCTATGGTTCGGCGACGACCCGGTAGGCGGTGTCGTCGAGTACAACCACAACCTGTTGCCCGAGCGCGAAGGCGGACCCGAGGTCAGGATGGTCGCCGAGCAAGGCGAAGTACTCGTCGCTCGCGAACGGGACCTCGATCGTCGTCATATCGTCCGGGTCGTAGGCGGTGTCGGTCCAGACCCCGTCCCGGAGAACAAAGGCTCGAGCACCGGCATAGCGAAGAACCTCGGCCGCGCTTACTTCCTCGCCCTCGTCGGTGACGAAGGTCGCCATCGGCAGCGGAGCGGAGTCCGCGTCGGCCATGGCCTGCAACTCTTGCGCTTGCGTCACCGCCTCCGCGCCGGAGGCAGGCGCCGAGGCGATGCGGGATGAGGCGGCGTCGGCGGCCTGGTCTCGCGCCTCCTGAGAAAGGATGTCATCTTCGGTGATCAGGTAAGACGTGTATGGGGTGACGATCCCGAACTCAAGACTGAGATCGATCACGGCGTCGACCAGTTCCTCGTTCTCGCCGTGGAGACGGATCTGGTTCAGCAGGTATCCGATCTTGCGGGTCGCCCAGAGGCGGGGCAGGAAGTCGCTGCCGCCATCCCGGGCGAAGGTGACAGGATAGGTGAACTCCCGAGGTTCACCATTGACCTCGCCCCGCAACGTCAGTGTGGCCGGGCCGCCCTCCTCGTAGTTGCCCAGGGCGATGAGCTGAGACCCGGCAAAAAGATCCGGCAGCGGGGCAGGGTAGATCTCGGCGACGTCGACTGCGTCGACCTCCACGGTGACGTCGGCGAGCACCGGGGCGGTAATCCCCGCATAGAAACTCGAGACCGTTTCGTTCAACGCTTCGCCTGGGCGGACGTACGTTGTTCGCCCTTGATGTTCGCTGGAGAGGGTGTCGAGCAAGATCGCGTCCACATCGTCGCCGACACCAAAGGCGAAGAGGCGAACGTTGTCGGGTGTGGCGTCATTGACGTTGTCGATGATGCGGTTGATTTCGACCTCACCCTCGGTGGGGAGGCCATCGGTGAGAAAGAGAATCATCGTCGGTCGCTCGGATTCGACCATGTCGAGAGCGGTCAAGAGCGCCAGGTTGATATCGGTGCCGCCAGTCGCTTGCAACTGCTCGACCCACCGCGCAGCATCCTCGGCTTCGGCGGGAGCGACCAGATCACGGGCATACTCCCGAGCACCAGTGCTGAACTCGACGATGTTGAAACGGTCTGCGGGGTTGAGATGCCCCAAAACGTAGAGCAGCGCCTCCCGCGCCTGCTCGATCTTCTCGCCCTCCATGCTGCCGGAGGTGTCGAGCACGACGATGACGTCTTTGGCGACGATTTCCGTTTCGTCGTCGATCCCCGGCGCGGCGAGGAGCAGGAAATGCCCCTCGCCCGTGTCTTCATCGACATAACTAACGACGCTAGCGCCGATCGCATCCGGAGACACGCTCCAGAAGAGTTCGAAATCGGTGTCTGGCCGCACGTCGTTGGCTTCGTAACCGGCGGCGAAATGAAAGTCGTCCGGGCGATCAACGGCTACGTCGTGCGAGGGCGAGTAGACGGCGCGTAGCGGCTCCTGGGTTTCGACCGCGACCCGGACGCTGACCGCTTCCAG
The DNA here is from genome assembly GCA_963751075.1 of uncultured Chloroflexia bacterium. Taxonomy (GTDB): domain Bacteria; phylum Chloroflexota; class Chloroflexia; order Thermomicrobiales; family UBA6265; genus JACCXM01. The sequence continues at coordinate 57,614 of CAVVTE010000011.1, forward strand.
CGGTTGCGCCGAGAATCGCTCGGTGTTCAACGGGTAGCGATAGCGGGAGAGGCCCTCTTCTAGCGGAACGATTTCCCCATATTCGATCTCAATGCGCCGGTCTTCGCCCGGGGGAATGGGGAAGACGCTCGCTTGAATCGCGCCCTCTCCGATGTACTCGAGCAGGGCGGGGTCGCGCAGGTTGCGGACGATGTCGTCGTAGATGCGCCGTGCCTCGTCGGCGTCGAGCAGCTTCGCTTCGATCGGCTCGCCGTCGACGGTCATCGTAAAGCCGGAGATGGCCGCGCCCGGCGGGATGGGGAAGATGTAGGTCCCTTCGGCGGCCCAGCTATTTGGATTGTGGAAGACCTGGTCGATGCGTGTCGTCGCCACCTGATCGGCGATCGCGACGTCGACCCGATGCGATCTTACGGTGAGCTGATCGGCGATGAGAACGGGGTCTGGGCAGATGGGGTCGCAGGAGGGTGGGTCGACGATGATAACCCCATCGGCCCTGACGGCTAGCGGTGACGTGACCAGTGACGCGAGGAACGCAAACAGGATCACGGGCAGAATTGGGATACGACGCATAGCTGTCTCCTCTCCCGGCCAGGCCATGGTGGCGGCCGCGTGGCTAGGAGACGCCGAGCAGGTCCACCTGGTTCCCGTGGGGTTAGGGGGGCGTGGTTGGTTGCTCCACCTCTGTTTGTGGTTCACCATCTCGCTTCAAATTCTCTGCTCCGGCCGTTGAGTGAGACGCGGCAGGGAAGACTGCGGCGGGCGGCAGTGAACCAATTGAGGCTCCTCCCCAGCTTTGACACTGTGCCAGTTGGGGATCGAGTGTCGCTCCCGGACTGGCGATGGGCGTCGCCCATGTACTCGCGTTCCGTCCGGCAACGACCACCATCTGAATCGCCTCGATCACGAGCTCCGGCCGCTCCTGGTGGATGTCGTGCCCGACCCCCTCCGCGACGACATGGCGGCCGCTTGGCACGAGGCGGACGAGCTCTTCGCGCAGCTCGCGGAAGATTCGCTCCTCCTCCGCGAGCGGCCAACCGAGCGGACGTTCGGCGGGATCGTCCGCGCGGCCGTGGGAGAGGACTATCAGCGGCATTGGCCGCAGCGTGCCCGCCTGCCGCGCCGCTCGCATCTGCTCAATGGTGATCTCCTCGACGGTCGGCAGGATCCCCTCAGGGCGAGCGGGAACCGGCGTCCCGAGCGACACGAGCAGCTGAGCGAGGCGCGTGGGGAACTCCTCGGGGGTCGGGTCGACCAGCACGAGCCCGGCGACCTCGTCCGGATGCTGGTACGCGTAGAGCTGGACGTAGAGACCGCCGAGGGAGTGCCCGACCAGGACGTAGGGTTCGGTTTTCTCGGCGGCAGCGAGCAGGGCCCGCAGGTCGTCGACCACCTCCTGGGCCGTCCGCTCCGAGGTCGGGTCGCTGCGGCTGCCGGGTGAGTCGGGGCGATCGTAGCCGCAGACGCGGGTGAACTCCGACACGACCGGTTGCACCGCCATCCAGTCGGAGGTGATGCCCCCCTCAAGCATCACTGTTGGCCCACCACTACCAGTGCACTCGAAGTACAGGGCTCGCCCACCAATGTCGACGCGGCGACCCGAGGGGGAGAGCGGAGCGGGAGCTTCGGCGAGATCGAGCCGGGTGATGCGGTGCGGCGGGGCGTCCTCGACCGTGAGGTAGGCCGCGCCGCGCTCCCCCGTGCCCAGGTCCAGGAGGGCGATAGCCCCAGTCGCGGTCGGGGGGAAGGCGAAGCTCGTGACGGTGACGGGGGCGTACTGCATGGCGGTCTGCCGCATCAGGTCGAGGAGGACCGGAGCCGGCAGCACGTTCACCAGGAACGCCGGCGCGAAGTGCGCGGTCAGTTCCTCCTCTTCGGTCAGCGTCACCTCGCCGCCGTTGAGCTGGACGAGCAGCCATCTCAGTTGCTCGCCGACTGGTGTGGCCGGGATCTCCACTGTCGAGGTGCTGGTGCCAGGCGTGCCCGCCTGGGTCGCGGCAACTGCCAATTCTGGCAGGAACAAGAGCGCGACGACGAGGGCCACGAGCAAGCGGCGCATGCGAGAGATCCTCCGTCTGATGGACCGAAAGGTTTCACAAAGAGTGCTGTGGCGCCGCCACGCTAGCCGAAGGCGCTGTGGCACACAAGCCGCGTCTGAATGATCACCCGGCACTTCCGGTCGCAATGATCCGGTTTCCCATAGTGCTGTTACTCGGCGGTATCGCGCCGCATTGCATCCGCCAGCTTCTCGGCAACGGCGACGACCGTGAAATGCAGGTTGGCGCGGGGGCCCGTGGGGAAGATCGAGGCGTCGACGATGCGCAGTCCAGCAACTCCGTGCACTTGGCCCTTGTGGTCGACGACCGCCATGGGATCGGTTATGGGTCCCATGCGGCAGGTGCTCGATGGATGGAAGGTGGTGCCGAGACGAGACAAGGCCCAGTCTGGCAACTCGCTGGAGTCTCCCCAGGGAGGCGCATCCTCCTCAAATGGCTCGAGGACGCGCCGCATCGGGGCCGAGGTAATGATCTGCTCCACAAGCATGATCCCATCGCACTGAGCCTCCAGATCGGCTGGGTCACTGAGGTACGCGTGGTCGATGTCGAGCGGCGCCATCGGGTCCGCGGAGGTCAACTGGACGCGGCCCCGAGAGCGAGCGAATTGCAGGCTGGCCGTGATCCATAGGAACCATGCGCCGAGCGCCTCGTCGAAGTTTTGGCCGATGTAGATGTGCAAGTCGATGTCGTCGCCTGCGTGCCGGCTGCGAGCCTTCGCCAGCACGGGAATGAACGACCGGGAGCGCGGCGCATGTTCAGCGCGTACCAGCCGCGGCCGCGGTCGATCGGGTGATACGAGGGGATGATCGAGGAGGTTTTCGCCGACACCGGGAAGATGCTTGATAACCGGGATGCCGGCATCATCCATGTGCTCGGCTGGGCCAATCCCGGAGCGAAGCAGAATTGCGGGTGAACCGTATGTTCCGGCGCAGAGCACGATCTCGCGTCCGGTGACCACATTGCCATCGACAAGCCTGATGCCGATAGCCCGGCCGTTCTCGAAAAGCACTTTATCGACAAACGTATCGGAGCGAACCAACAGGTTGCGACGAGACCGAGCCGGCGTCAGATAGGTGAATGCCCCGTTCATGCGGATGCCGTCGGCGATGTTCTTTGGCGCCGGACCGACGCACGGCGCCTGGCTGGGCGTGCCATTGAGATTCCCCGCAATGGGCATCCCGATCGATTCAGCCGCGGCCATGAACGCCCGCTCGGCCGGTGCAATGTCCTGGTCGGCAACGCGAAACACCGGCACCGGGCCGCTGGTACCCGCCAGCGGCCCACCGAGGGGATCGGACTCCGCGCGCTGAAAGTAGGGAAGGAGATCCGCAAAGCTCCATCCTGGGTTTCCGGCGCTCGCCCAGCCATCGTAGTCAGCGGCGGAGCCGCGGAGCCAGACGCAGCCGTTGACCGCGGTCGTCCCCCCGACGATCCGTGTCCGCGGCAGCGAAAATGGGTTATCGCGGTTCCCGACCCGCAAGGGTATATCCCCAGTTGTGCGAGTCGGGCCAGACGTTGGTGGGGTCGAGCAGATCGGGCGGCCAGGCAGCGCGCTGCGGGCCGTAATCGGGGCCCGCCTCCAGAAGCAGGACTTCGCGGTCGGGATCTTCGGACAGCCGGTTGGCCAGGACGCAACCCGCCGCGCCCGCACCGACAACGACCGTGTCGAATCTGGGTCGTTCGTTCATGTCAGGTGCGAGCCCCCGGTGACGTCGATGGCGGCGCCGGTGACGAACTCGGCTTGCGGGGGAGCAGAGCCAGCGCACGACCCTGCGCCACGTCCTCGGGGGTCTCCATGCGGCCGAGCGGCGTGAGGCGGACGTAGCCCGTCCGCCACCTCGTACGGGGACATGCCGCGCAGCTCACCTTCCCAGACCAGCTCGCGCTCCTGCATCGACGTTTCGACATAGCCGGGACAGACGCAGTTGACCCGGATCCCGTATGGGCCGAGCTCGACCGCTGCGGAGAGGGTGAAGCCGATGCACGCCCACTTCGAGGCGGCGTAGTGGGCCAGCAAAGGCACGGCTTTCTTGCCTGCCATCGAGGCGGTATTGACGATGCAGCCCGCGCGCCGCGCGATCATGCCGGGGAGCGCGGCGCGTGTGACGAGAAAGACGCCTTTCGCGTTGACGTCGAAGTTGAAATCCCACTCCTCGACGGTGAGATCCTGGATGCGGTTCATCGTCGAGACGCCGGCGTTGTTGACGAGGATATCGAGCGGCCCGAGAGTCGATTTCGGCCTCGGCGACTGCCCGTCGCGGCGCTCTCGGGCGAGGTAACGTCGAGAGTGCAATGGCAATAGCCGCCGAGCAGTCTCGCTGGCCACGCGCCGCGCGGCCTCGAGATCGATGTCTGATACGGCGACCCGAGCTCCGGCGTCCGGCAAGGCTGATGGGCGATGGCTCGCCGATGCCCGACGCCTGCTCCGGTGACTAGGGCGACCTTGACCAGCAAGCTCGCGGCTGCTCTCCATCGCATCTATCCCTGGTGTAGCATTTCTGCCACGTGGCGGAGAGATCATACGAGTCCGCGGGAACGGCGCCGCATTCCCGCGTTGACAAGCATTACGGGCCTGCCTAGCCTTGCCGCGCGGAGACACGAAAGATTCGGCCAGCGATGAATTCGCCTCAGCACCGGAAACCGAGTGCGTCCACGCACTCCCTCGACATGAGCGCCAGCGCGACGAAGGGAGGAACGATGTCGGATCTCGGAGTGCGACGGCAGACGTTCGATCGCAGGGGCACTCTCGCGCCGGCTGTTGCTTCAAGCCACGGCCGGGCGCGGGGCTCGCGGCTGGGCTGGGCAGGAGCCGCTCATGGACGCGGCTGCCCGCGCAGGAGATCACCTTCTCCCGCGACTACGAGGGAACCACCCTCAACCTGCTGATGGAGGATCTGCTCGAGACGACCATCATCGAGGAGATGCTGCCGGAGTTCACCGAGCTGACCGGGATCACCGTCAATTTCGAGAAGGTCGCCTACCCGGTCATGCACGAGAAGCTCGTGCCGCAACTCGCGGCGGGGCCCGGGAACGGCGCCTACGACGTCCTCGAAGTCGATTTCTACTGGGTCTACGAGTTCGCCCGCTCCGGATGGGTCGAGGATCTCGGACCAGCGCATCGCGGAGTCTGGCGGCCAGGTCGATCTGGATCGCTACATTCCCGCGCTGCTCGAACATCGGCTCGACCGTCGACGGCACGACGTATTACCTCCCGATGTTCCCCTATCCCATGGGGCTGATCTACCGCGACGATCTCGCTGAACGACGAGGCGTTTCCGCGGCCGCTTACCAGGAGCAGACCGGCGAACGAGTTGGCGCTTGCCGGACAGCGTCGAGAGCTACGTCGCGATGGCCGAGGCGGTCTCGTCGCTCGACCAGGACCTCTACGGCGCGGCCATGCAGGCGCAGCAGGTCGACCCGATCGTCATGGAGTTCTGTAACTTCCTGTATGGGCTGGAGGGCTCGCTACTACAACGAGGAGATGACCGAGCCGGCGATCAACAACGAGACGGGCGTCAAGGCCGCGGAGCTCTACGCCCGCTGCGTCAACAACGCGGCGCAACCGGGCGCGGCCGGCGCCGACCTGAACGACACGATGGCGACCTACAGCCAGGGCCGCGCCTTCAGCATGATCTCCTACATGTTCATGCTCTCGGTCTTCAACGACGACGAGGCCTCGACGGTCAAAGGCGTCAACCAGATGACCGTCATGCCGGGTGGGCACGGCCTGACCGGCTCCTGGAGCTGGGGCCTCCCGGTCACCTCGCCGAACCCGGACGCGGGCTGGGAGTTCATCAAGTGGGTCGAATCACCCGAGATCGCGATGCGGCGGGCGCTGGCCGGTGGCGTCCCGGCCCAGGAAGCGCCGTACGAGAACGAGGAGTTCCTGACCAAGTACCCGTGGATGCCGCAGGCCAAGGAGATGATCGCCACAGGCGAAGGGCTGCCCGCGGTGACCAAGCAGGCCCAATTGGTCGAGATCATGGGCCGCCACTTGAGCGAGGTCGTCTCCGGCGCGAAGACCGCCAGGATGGGATGGACGCGGCCGCGGAGGAGCTGAAGGACGCTGTTGTAACAAGCGTGCCAGGGTGACAGAGTGGCGGGGACGCAGGTGTGAATGGCACTCCGACCGTGCCTGCCACACCCGAGCAACCGATCACCCAGGACGAGGGAACTATGGCTCAGGCAGTCATCAGACACGACATCCGTTGGAGCCACTCTCGGTCGATGAGCTCGAGAGGCGGTCGCGATCCTCCGGGCCGACTGCCGGGCGGGGCTGGGACGATCGGCGCTTCCGGTTCGTCGAAGTCGCGCTGCGGGAGCCAGCCAAAGGCGATGTTCTCGCGGCCGAGGCGGCGGGAAATGGAGGCGATCTGCCGCGCGAGGCGCGAGCGGTCCTGATCGACCGCGAGGAACGCGGGACGGTCGAGGCGATTGTCTCCTTGACGGAGGGCGGGTCACGACCTGGGACCTCATCGAGTCCGGTCAGGCGACACTTACCCTGGAAGAGATTCTGGACTGCGAGCAGGTCGTGCGCCAGGATCCCGAATTCCAGGCCGCGATGCACCGGCGCGGCATCACCGACATGGATCTGGTCTGGGTCGATCCCTGGCCGTTCGGCGTCTACGACGACGAGGCGGACCTCGAAGGGCGCCGCTTGACGCGGGGCATCGTCTGGGTCGCGCTCCAGCCCCGACGACGACAACGGCTACGCCCACCCGGTCGAGAACGTCATCGTCATCTTCGATCTGCACGACATGGCGGTCGTCCGCGTCGAGGACTATGGCGTCGTGCCGGTCCCTGCCAAGAACGCGAACTATGGACCGGACGACGTCGGGCCAGTACGGACGGATCTCAAACCGATCGAGATCACCCAGCCGGAGGGACCGAGCTTCACCGTCGAAGGCAATCTCGTCCGCTGGCAGAAGTGGCAGTTCCGCGTCGGCTTCACGCCGCGTGAAGGGTCTGGTGCTGCACACGGTCGGCTGGGAGGAAGATGGCCGAGTGCGGCCGATCCTGCATCGCGCGGCGATGTCGGACATGGTCGTGCCGTACGGCGACCCGGCGCCGACGCACCATCGCAAGAACACCTTCGACGGCGGCGAGCTGAACTTCGGGGCGCTGGTCAACTCCCTGACGCTCGGCTGCGACTGCCTGGGCGAGATTCACTACTTCGACGTCGCGCTGGTCGACCAGGACGGCAAGGCGTACGCGGTCAAGAACGCCATCTGCATGCACGAGGAGGACTACGGCGTCCTCTGGCGGCACATGAACATGCGGACGAACCAGACCGAGGTGCGCCGCTCGCGCCGGCTGGTGATCTCCTCGTTCTCCACGATCGGCAACTACGACTACGGCATCTTCTGGTACCTCTACCAGGACGGCTCGATCCAGTGCGAGGTCAAGCTGACCGGGATCCTCTCCACCGGGGCGGTGCCTCCGGGCGAGACGCCACGCTACGGACAGCTCCTCAACGAGGACGGCCTCTACGCCCCGATCCACCAGCACTTCTTCAACTTCCGGCTCGACCTCGACGTCGACGGCCAGGTGAACACGGTCTTACGAGGAGCATGCCGAGGCCGAACCGGCTGGTCCCGGCAATGTCCTCGGGATCGGCATTCCGCACCGTGCGCACGCCGTTGCGCACCGAGCAGGAAGCGCAGCAGCTCATCGACCCACTGCGCGGTCGGGTCTGGCGTGTGGTGAACCCGGAACGGCTCAACGCGGTTGGGGAGCCGGTCGGCTACCGGTTGGTGCCGCACGGCAACGTGCAGGCGATGGCCGGCGCCGAGTCGAGCGTCGCCAAGCGCGCCGCGTTCATGACCAAGCACTTGTGGGTCACGCCGCACGACGACCGCGAGCGGTTCGCCGCCGGCGATTTCCCGTCCCAGCATCCGGAGGCGACGGGCTTCCGAGTGGACGGCGGACGACCGGCCGATCGAGGAGACCGACGTCGTCCTGTGGTACACGGTGGGGAGCCACCATGCGCCGCGACCGGAGGACTGGCCGGTGATGCCGGTGTCCTACGCCGGGTTCCTGCTGCAACCGGTCGGGTTCTTCACAGAGAACCCGGCGCTCGACGTGCCGCCGTCGACGCCGCATGCCAACGGGCATTGCTGCACGTAGGGGATGCCAAGCGAGCGTTTTCCCGTACCCGAACCGCCATCAAGAGAGTACCCGGGTCTCCGCATTAGGAAAGGGATTTGCTCCGTGGATTCTGACTCAGCTCTCGTTTCTCTGGCGTGGGGCAGGGATCCTCTGAACCCGTTAGGTTTGAGGGCCGCCCGTGGAGAGTCGGGTCACCGAAACGGGGTCGCGTTGACAGTACAGGCGAGCGGTGCATAGGCTTCCGGACACTGCTGTGCCGGTCATGAATCGCGGATGGACATGCCTGAACCCAGGAACACGCGAACGTGAGCGCGACCGAGTTTCGTGCGCTACGCCGGCGAAGGGACCGGTGCGACCCGTCGCTTCGACTTCGCCACGGCGCTGACCCACCTGATCCTGATCGCGGCCTGCCTCACGATCCTGTTGCCCGTGCTCTGGACGGCGCGCACCTCGTTTGCAAACCGGCGCATCGCCTACGATCCCGCCACCCTGCGTTTTCACGCCGACGCTCGAGAACTACGCCAAGATCTTCGTCGAGGAGCCATTCCTGAAGTACTTCTGGAACTCGCTCTGGATCGGTCTGGCGTCGGCGCTGTTCAGTCTGGCCGTCGGGTCACTGGCGGCCTATTCCATCGCCCGCTTCCGCACCGGGGGCCAGCGCATTCAGCCTGACCGTGCTGGGCACCCAGATGCTGCCGCCCGTGGCGCTGGTGATCCCCTTCTATCTGCTGGCCCAGCGGTTCGGACTTGCTCGACAAGGGTTGGGCGCTGGCGCTGGTCTATCTCTCGTTCAACCTGCCCGTTCGTCGTCTGGATCCTCATCGGGTTCTTCCAGGGGATCCCGCGCGAGTTGGAAGAGGCGGCGCTGGTCGACGGTAGCGGCCGGCTCGGCGCGTTCTGGCGGATCATCGTGCCCCTTTCCCTGCCGGGGATGCTGGCCGCCGGGGTCTTTGCCTTCGTGCTCTCCTGGAACGAGTTTCTCTTCGCCCTGGTGCTGACCGGCCGCAACTCGAAGACGCTGCCCGGTGGCGCTAGCTGGGTCTGATGTCTTCGCAGGGGGACCAGATCGGCGCCATCTGCGCGGCGAGCGATCGCGATGATCGCGCCGATCGTGGCGCTGACATGGGTGATTCAGCGGTATCCTGGTGCGCTGGGTTGACATTCGGGGCGGTGAAGTGATGTCGGAGACTGGTTGGATGTCACCATCGCCAGCTCGATCACTGTGTGATCCACGTCACGGACTGGGAAAGTCTCAAACGACTTCTACCGGGACGTTGATGGGTGCGGAAGTCGTGCACAGATTGGCAACGGGTGGGCGTATCGTTTCGGCGACAGGCAACTGAACGTGCATGGCCCGGCGATCGACCCACATCCGGTCGCGCGATTCCCGGTCCTGCCCGGCGGAAGCGACCTCTGCTTCGAGTGGCCCGGTACGATCGAGGAAGCGGCAAGCACACCTGGCGAGGCATGGTCTCACCGTCGAGCTGGGTCCAGTGGAGCGAGCAGGCGCGCGTGGAATCGGGGTCAGCGTCTACTTTCGAGATCCTGACGGGTCCCTCTTGGAGTTCATCTCCTATGCGGAAGCGTAACGTTCAATTGCCTTGTCGTCTAGAAGATCGACAGGGAGGGTGAGCATCCGAGGACACGATGGAGTTGGCACGATGTAGGGTTTGAAGAAGGCAGTGATGAGAGCAAATCAGCGGGGAACGTTCCAGGGACGGCGTATCGACCGGAGGAGGCTGTTGCAGGCGAGTGGGGCGACCGGACTGGCACTCGCTTCAGGGCTTCGATTCGGCAGCACTTTAGGGGCACAGGAGATCGCCTTCACCCGCGATTACGAGGGGACGACCCTCAACCTGCTGATGGAGGATTTGCTCGAGACGACGATCATCGAGGAGATGCTCCCGGAGTTCACCGAGCTGACCGGCATTACCGTCAACTTCGAGAAAGTCGGATACGGGGTCATGCACGAGAAGCTCGTGCCGCAACTTGCCGCAGGACCCGGGAATGGCACCTACGACGTCCTCGAGGTTGACTTCTATTGGGTCTACGAGTTTGCCCGTTCCGGCTGGGTCGAAGACCTCGGCCAGCGCATCGCCGATAGCGGCGGCGCCATCGCTCTCGATCGCTACATTCCCGCAACGCTCGACATCGTCTCCCAGGCGGACGGCAAGACCTGGTACGTGCCCTTCTACGCCTACCCGATGGGACTCATCTACCGTGATGACCTGCTCAACGACGAGGCATTCAAGGAAGAGTTCAACGCGGCGACGGGCATGGAGCTGGCGATCCCCGATAGCGTCGAGGGCTACGTGGAGCTTGCCAAGGCGATTACCGACTGGAAGGGAGAAGAGCTCTACGGCGCCGCGATGACCGCGCAGCAGGTCGACCCGATCGTCATGGAGTTCTGCAACTTCCTCTACAGCGCTGGTGGCGACTACTACAACGCCGACCTCACCGCGCCGACGATCAATGACGAGACCGGCGTGAGAGCTGCCGAGCTGTACATCGACTGCGTCAACAACGCCGCCCAGCCGGGGGCGGCCAGCGCCAACTACGACGACTCGATCGCGGTCTATAGTCAGGGGCGCGCCTTCAGCTCGGTCAGCTTCATGTGGATGCTGGCGGTCGTCGACGGCGACGAAGAGGCCGTAGCGCGCGGGAAGAACAAGGCGTCGGTCATGCCCGGAGGCACCGGGCTGCAGCGGCGCCTGGGGATGGGGAATCCCGATCAGTTCCCCGAACCCGGATGCTGGTTGGGAGTTCGTTCGCTGGGTCGAGTCACCCGATGTCGCCAGGCGACGCGCCCTGGCGGGGAGCCTGCCGACACAGATGGCGCCCTATGAGGACGAGGAGATCCTGGCCAAGTACTCCTGGCTGCCGCAGGCCGGCGAGATGATTACCGAAGGCAAGGGCTTGCCGGCTGTCACCAAGCAGACGCAGCTCGTCGAAATCGTTGGACGGCACCTCGCAAATGCGGTGGCCGGCGGCGCCACGGCGCAAGAGGCAATGGACGCCGCGGCGACGGAGCTGGCAGAGCTGTTGTAGGTTTTCAAAGGACGGTTAATGGCAAGCGAGCACGCGATCGGGAATCCAGCGCAGGTCGCGCGCGGGGCTCAAGTCCCGCGCCGGACCGGCGGCGAGGCGCACCTGACGGCGCATTCCGCTACGGGATGACGCTGCCGACGATCGTCGCGCTCCTGCTCGTCGTCGGATTTCCGCTCGCGTTCGCGCTCTACGTCTCGAGCCACGAGTACGACCTGACCGAGGGTGGGATCGGGGCGTTTGCGGGACTCGAGAATTACGCCCGTACGCTAGGGGACGAGTTGTTCGCCAACGCGGCCAGGAACACGGTCATCCTGGCGGTCAGCGTCGTGGCGATCGAGTTGGTCATCGCCCTGGGGCTCTCGTTGCTCCTGAACCAACCGGGCCTGCGCTTTCGCAACGTCTACCTGGCGATCTTGCTCATCCCGTTGCTGGTCAGCCCGATCGCGGTCGGGCTGATCTGGCGGCTGCTGCCTCCATGCCGATCTCGGTGCCGTGAACTGGGCGCTCGGTCTATTCGGGATTCCGAAGCAGGAGTGGCTATCCGGGCAAGCGACCGCCATGCCGGCCATCATCGGGGTCGATGTCTGGCATGAGACATCGCTGATGATCGTCATCATCCTCGCCGGATTGACCGCGCTACCGCGTGACCCGATCGAGGCCGCCTCCGTCGATGGAGCCAATCACTGGCAGACTTTCTGGACGGTCACCCTGCCGTTGCTGATGCCCGTGTTGCTGGTTGCAGTGCTGATCCGGATGATCGCCGCGCTGAAGACGTACGACCTGATTTACATCCTGACCCGCGGTGGGCCTGGCAGCGCTACCGAGACAGTCTCCTATTCGATCTGGAAGAACGCGTTTACCTCGCTCGACATGGGCCGCTCTGCGGCGGCGTCGTTCCTGCTCCTGGTCGCCATCCTGGCGCTCACTGTGGTCCTGGTGCGGGTCATGGACACCGGCCGCGACGACTGAACTCCTCCAGAGGATTGAAGCTCCGAAACCGATGCTACACTCGCCGGTCTGATAGTGCGCCAGAGGCGTGCCAATTGACGCGGGAAAGGCGGCCCACGTGGCGGTGGAGGACACACCGACAGAGGCGACTGGCGACAGCGATTCCGGCGGAGCACCGGAACGCCTGACAGGTCAGGCTCCGGCGGAGACGCGATCCGTCACGTCCGAGGTGATCGTCAGTGCCGGCCCGGAGAACCGGCCGACAGCGGCCACCGAACTGCTTCGTGCCGAAGCCGGTGACGTTCGTGCGGACATGATCACCATGGACCGGGCCGGCGCCGAGCACGTGACCGCGGAGCGTGTCGTCATGACCAATTCCGGCGCGCGGACGGTCGATGCGCGCTCGGCCCAGGTCGATCGCTCGGGTGTTCTCGCCGTTCGAAGTGACAAGGCCGTGTTCTACAACTCGACGGCAATAGCGGTCGCGACCGAGGAGGCGCGGATCGTGCGTGGCCGGGTCTTGCTGCTCAAGGCTGACCGCGCCACCGTGGAGGGTGACGCGAGAATCGCGGTCTTTGCGGGAGCGGCCGGTGAGAGCGTGCGACCACTTGTCGATGCGCGCGGGGCGGCTGCATTCGGGGCGGGACTTGGCGCGACGTTGCTACTTCTTGGTTCACTGCTGCGCCGCCTTTTCCGGACGAGATGAACGCTGTCACTTTGAAGTCCTTCTTTCATTCAGAATGACCCGTCGGGATGGATACGGTAGGAGGGGTTGATGGGCTTCTTCCGCAGAATTGGATCGTTCATTGCTGGGGGAGCGCTCGGCGCCGGGGTGGGAGCGGCCGTCGCGATGCTCGTGGCTCCCCAGGCTGGTGAAGAGTTCGTCGATGGAGTCGAGCGCAGAGTCGACCAGGCGAAACGTGCCGGCCTGGAAGCGCAGGCTCGCACCGAAGAAGAGCTGATCCGGCGCTTCCGTGCGGAGACGGGCGATCCCGCCGCGTTGCGCGACCAGGAGACGCTCACCCGAGTCGAGACGGCCCAGGCGATTGCCGACCTGGGTTTGGCTCCTGGCGCTGGAACCGCGAGTGAGACACGAGGTGCGTAGGAGCCGGGGCAAGCCCTAACCTTGCGCGAATGCTTCATCGCGGGGACACTCTTGATACCTGAGCGCCGTCTGAGGCGTAGCGGCGATACACGTGACGCGGGTCGCCGTGTCGCCATTTTTGTTTGAGTTTATGAGAGAGAGAAGGAGCGGGTTAGGGTGAGCACAGTTACGGATCGACCGGGTACGAAACAGGCCGGGGGATTCGACATGCGGCACAAGAGCCGCGTCATTCTCGACGGCAACGACCGCGCCGGCGCCCGCGCCATGCTCAAAGGCACGGGGTTCGACGACGAGGATCTCAAGCGCCCGATCATTGGAGTTGCCCACTGCTGGATCGAGACGATGCCGTGCAACCTCAATCAGCGGGACCTCGCCCAGCATGTGAAGGAGGGCATCCGCGCCGCGGGCGGCACCCCGCAGGAGTTGAACACCATCTCCGTCTCCGACGGTGTGACGATGGGCACCGAGGGGATGAAGGCGTCACTCGTCTCGCGCGAGGTGATCGCGGATTCGGTCGAACTGGTGGCGCGCGGGCACATGTTCGACGCCATCATCGGCATCGGCGCCTGTGACAAGACGCTCCCCGGCCTGGCCATGGCCCTGGTGCGACTGAATATCCCCGGCATGCTGCTGTATAGCGGGTCGATCATGCCCGGCCACTACCATGACAAGGAAGTGACCATTCGCTCCGTCTACGAGGCGATCGGCGCCAACGCCGCGGGCAAGATGAGTGACGAGGAGCTGATCGAGCTCGAAAACGTGGCCTGCCCCGGCGCGGGAGCGTGTGGCGGTCAATACACGGCAAACACGATGGCGATGGCGATGGAGTTCATTGGGCTGTCGCCAATGGGCTCGGCTTCCCCGCCAGCGGTTGACGGCCGCAAGAACGCGATCGGCAAGGAAGCCGGCGAGATGATCATGGACGTGCTAAGCCGGGGCGTGCTGCCGAAGGACATTCTCACTCGCGAGGCGTTCGAGAACGCCATCGCCGGCGTCGCGACGAGTGGCGGCTCGACGAACAGCGTGCTCCATCTAATCGCGCTGGCGCGTGAGACGGGGATCCCGCTGACAATCGATGACTTTGACGAGATCTCCCGCCGCACGCCGCTGTACTGCGACCTGATGCCCGGTGGCCGGTACGCGGCCTTTGACCTCGATCTAGCCGGCGGCACCCCGGTGGTTGCCAAGCGCATGGTCGATGCCGGGTTCGTTCACGCCGATGCCATGACAGTCACCGGCGAAACGTTTGCCGAGGCAGCAGGTCGAGCAAAAGAGACGCCGGGCCAGGATGTCGTGCGCCAGGTTTCGGATCCGATTAAGGATTCCGGTGGACTGGTAATTCTCAAGGGGAACATTGCTCCGAATGGTGCGGTGGTGAAGCTCTTCGGGTACGAGCGCGAGCAGCACCGGGGTCCGGCTCGGGTGTTCGACTCCGAGCCAGCTGCGCACGACGCCGTCCTCGAGGGCAAGCTCAACCCCGGTGACGTGGTAGTGATCCGGTACGAGGGCCCGGTCGGTGGGCCCGGCATGCAAGAGATGCTAGGGGTGACTGCCTCCATAGTCGGACAAGGATTGGGTGACTCAGTGGCGCTCGTCACCGATGGGCGCTTCAGCGGCGCGACCAAGGGATTGATGATCGGTCACGTGGCGCCTGAAGCGGGCGTTGGCGGGCCGCTGGCGGCGGTCCAGGAGGGCGACACGATCGTCATCGACACGGCCGCGAGGCGCCTCGACGTCGACCTGAGCGACGAAGAGATCGCCAGGCGGTTGGGCACATGGTCACCGCCGCGCCCGAAGTACGATCGGGGCGTCCTGGCCAAGTACGCAGCACTTGTCACTCAGGCTGACAACGGGGCGATCATGCGGGTGGGATTCGATCTGTAGGCGAGTCGTAAGTCATGAGTTGACAGGGGCGGCGCGAGCCGCCCCTGTTTCATGGGTGGGAGAGACGTTCAGCATCAACGATAGCGCGGGCGATCGAAGAGAGATCGCCCGCGACGATCTCGGGCAGCGCGAAGGGGTCGGGCGATTGACCCGGCCGCGCAACGAAGGCGCCGCGCAGGCCCACGTGCGTCGCCCCGGCGATATCCCAGCCGTGCGCGGCGACCATCCAGACCGACCGCGGAGCCAGACCGAGGCGGCGGCTGGCGAATTGGTAGACCTCGGGCGCGGGTTTCAGCGCACCAACCTCGTCGACGGACATGATCTCGGTGAAAAGCGGCATGAGGCCGGTGTGGCGCAATTGCGCCGTGACCACCGAGAGCGGATTGTTCGACAAGGCAGCCGTTGCGAGGCCGGCATCACGAAGCAGGCGAAGGGCAGGGTCCACATCGGAGTGAGCGGGCAGCCGCACCATGGCCTCACGTAAGCGGGATGCAGCATTGTCCGGCAGCATGGCATGGTGGCGGCGCGCGACCTCTTCGAGCGCTGCCGCGCCCACCTCACTGAAGCTCTTGAACGCACGAGTCGCTGCGAGCGTCATCGCGAAGTGAAGTGTTTGCGCGAACCACTCTTTCCTGGTGACGGGATCGCCAAACCACTCAACGAAGAGTGGATCGAGGGCGCCGAGATCGAGCATCGTCTCGTTGACGTCGAAGATAACGGCGCCCGCCATTTGGGAATCAGTCGTCAGTCAACAACAGCACGGTGTCGCAGTGGTGTCATTCCGAGCCACTGCGAGGAATCTCGTTCGTCGGACTATGTGCACTGAAAGATGATGAGATTCTTCGTGCCTCAAGATGACGCGATGTCTGAACGTCGCTCTGTGCTCGGCCATTACGAGCGAAGCGAAGCAAGTTTGATCCCGATAATGCTTTCGCAATGAGCCGAGAGCCCTCATGCCGGCCCGCGTGACACACCGCGGCATCACCTTCACGCTGGGAGGTCGCGGCGAGTGAAGACCACCAGTCCGGCGAGCGCCGCAAAGACGCCGACGATAGTCAGAATGATCAGATCCGTTGCACTGGCCTGACCAGAGACGAGCGCTTGTGTGGGATTGTAGTAGTCAAAGAGCGAGAGGAACTGGATCGACGCGAGCGGTCTCCAAATCCCGGCGAAGTAGTCCACGAAGTACGAAATCACCAGCAGGCTAAGGGCCCAGGCGACGACCCGGCCGGCGGTGCTGGCGGCGGCGCTGCCCCAGAGAGAGAGGCCACCGATTGCCCAGAAAAGGACGAGCCCATTGAGCGCGACGGCACTCAGATGCCCGTACGCAAATTCCCCTGATGGCCGGGCGTAGAGCATCCCGGCCACCATGCCGAGCGGCCCGGCAATCGCGAGAAGAGCGCAGATGACTCCAACCCCAAGGAGCCGAGATGTGTAAACCGCCTGCCGTGAGATCGGCCGCGAGAGCGGGATCTGAATGATTCCGCGGTCCATCTCTCCCGCGAGCGATCGCGCGGCGAACCCGATCACGGCCGCCCCGGCAAGCACGATGTAGAGCGGATGGGTGAACCCGAGCGAGAGATACCCGGCCAGCCCGGATAGTGCCAGGAACTCCGGTCGCGTGCGTGTGAACGCCTGCAACGCGGGTGGGATCCGCTCCATGATCATGTCGAGCCCCTGTGCGCCACCAAACGAGGCAATCACGAGCGGCTGGACGAACTCGAACAGGACAATGCCAAGGAGCAGAGCCACTAGTCCAGGAAGCCCACTGCGCAAAACGCGCCCGGTCATCCGCGGTATCGCGCTCACCGCCGCACTGGTTCCTCCGCTACAGCGGCGGTGACCGGAATTGCCTGGGAGTTCCCGCGCTCATTGGCTGAGGTGTCGTAGTAGCCCAAAAAAATATCCTCCAGACGAGGCGGTGAAAGGAGCAGGTCGACGACGTCGTCACGATCCGCCAGAAAGCGGAGCAGCGGCATCACGCTCCCTTCGAGGGAAAGCGTCACGTGGTTGCCCTCGCGGCCCTTCACCTCGATTCCGGCGAGGCGGTCCAAACCGGCCGGCGGATCACCCGCGAAGATGATCTCTGCAACTCGATGGTGAAGGCGCTTGAGATCATCGATCGTCTCTTCCGCGACGATCCGGCCGTCGCTGATGATTGCTACCCGCTCGCAGGTGCGCTCGACTTCGGCCAGATCGTGCGATGACATAAAGATCGTGCTGCCGCTGCCGCGTAGTTCGCTGAGCAGCCTCTCAAATGAACGCTGAATGAGCGGGTCCAGGCCATCGGTTGGTTCGTCAAGCACGAGCAGCGCCGGGTCGGTCTGGATGGCCGCCGTGAGCGCAAGTTTCTGCTTCATTCCCTTGGAGTAGGTATTGAGACGGCGGTTGAGCGCGTCCTGGCTGAGCTCGAGCGCATCGAGCAGGCGCGGTCGCAAGACAGGGGGCTTCCTCGAGAGCGCGGCCATGTAATCGAGCAGCGCGTACCCGGTCATATCGGGATAGAGCGCATCGGCCGGCACAAGAAAGCCGAGATCGGCGCGGGCGCGGACACCTTCGTGCCAGCAGTCGTAGCCCCAGATGCGCGCCGCGCCCGACGTTGGCCGGACGAAGCCCATGAGGAGCCGGATCGTCGTTGTCTTACCCGCGCCGTTGGGTCCCAGAAAGCCGTACGTCACCCCTCCGGGGACGACGAGATCGATTCCGTCGAGCGCGGTGACGGACCCATAACGCTTGGTGAGATTCGTGATGGAGATCGCGGGGGCGTCGGAAGGCATTACTACCTGAGCGTAGCATCACCACCCTGGTCGGGCCACTGGCGCGCGGCCGACCCGCATGCGGATTCATCGTGGCAGACTACTGATCGAATCACAGATGGCAAAGGAGAGGTGGGCATGGCTATTGAGAGGGATGCCGGGGAAAACGTCGTGCGTGAAGTGAATAATGCGGCGGTCATCGGCGCTGGGACGATGGGCCGTCAGATCGCCATGCTCGTTGCCGCCAGCGGAAGAACCGTGCGCATGTGGGACGCCGACCCCGAAATGCTTGCCGCCGCACGGGAGCGGATTGCCGAGGAAACGCGGGCCCTGCCGCAACTTCCCCGATATGCCCATCACCAGGTCCGCCTCCACCCACCAGCTGATGTCGATGAGGTCATGGGGTGGATCACCACAGCCTCCAGTCTCGAGGACGCCGTCTCCGGGGCGGACATCGTCATCGAGGCCGTGCGAGAAGATCTGGATACCAAACTGGAGTTATTCGCCGAGCTCTCCCGGCTAGCCCCGGAAGCAATTCTGACAACCAACTCCTCATCGATCCCGTCGAGTCAGATCGCGCCAGCCGTGCGGGATCCGGGGCGGTTCTTAAACACTCACTTCTTCGCGCCGGTCTGGAGCCGGCCGATGGTCGAGCTGATGGGGAGCGGCGCCACGCGACCGGAGGTCCTGGACGCGGTCCAGCGCTTCGGCAAGTCGCTCGGGCTGGTCGTGGCCGTGGTTCGTGGAGACAGCAAGGGCTTCATCATCAACCGTGTCTGGCGCGCGGTGAAGCGCGAATCACTTCGGGTCGTGGATGAGGGCCATGCCGACCCGGCCGACGTGGACCGGCTGTGGATGCTCTTCTTCGGCACCCCGTATGGGCCGTTCGGCATCATGGACATGGTCGGTCTCGATGTCGTCTCGGATATCGAGACGTCCTATCAGAAGGTGGCTACCGACCCTGCTGATCAACCATCGGCGATCCTCCGTGACAAGCTGAACGAGGGCCATTTCGGGGAGAAGACAGGGCAAGGGTTCTACTCTCACCCCGATCCCGAATATCTGAGTTCCGAGTGGTTGACTGGAGAGAACGAAGGGTAGCAGCACCTCGATTCATCGGTTGACACCCCGGAGTTTGGACCCGTAATCGGCGCCTTCCTGCCTGGACGGATGGGCGTCTACCTGCCTGGGATGGTGGTATCCCACGCTAACCAGACCGCCGACACTGGTTATCGAGAAGCGGACCAGGACGACGGCAGGGGCCGCGCTTAACCGTCTCAAGGGGTAGACCATGAAAGAGTCGATCAAGCAGGCGTTGATTCAGGACCGAACCATCGACATCACCACGATTGGGCGCAGGAGCGGGCTGCCGCGCCGCATTGAAACCTGGTTCTATCGGGTTGACGACCAGATTTACCTGACCGGCTCACCGGGGCGCCGTGATTGGTACGCCAACTTGCTGGCAAATCCAGAGTTCACGTTCCACCTCAAGCAGAGCGTTGCGGCGGACCTTGCAGCGAAAGCGGTTCCCGTTTCGGACCCCGAAAGCCGTCGTGCGATCTTCACTCACATCTTGGCCGACCTCGGCGGCACTCGCGATCTCGAGACGTGGATGGCGAGGAGCCCCCTGTTGGCTGTGCGTTTCACGACGGCAAAGGAGAGTCCGTGAGTTACGGGAAGAGTCGCGCGACCATGCCCTGATGAGCGGGGCGAGACGTTCCAAGAATTTAGCGGGTTCAAAGGGTTCAAGAGGCTTGGAGAGGGCCGCTCCAAATTCTTCGCCCACTGGACACCGCGTGAGCGGCGCCCCGCGCACGTGCTCCCGGCGGTTTGCCTCTCTGAGAAGGACCGGCTCTCGATCCGTTACAGCCGCGTAGCGACTTCCCGGCTGATCGCCCGTAGCGCCTCGAAGACCCCTTCACCGTTGATCGCCGAGGCCCGTACCACGGTGGTGTCAGCAAGATCCAGGGAGGCGGCGAGCTCCGTTGCAGGAGTGGCTCCTGGGAGATCGGACTTGTTGCACTCCAGGACCAGCGGGAAAGCTGAAAGCGGTTTCGCCTGCACCGCGAGCATCTCTTTCAGCTCCGCGAGTGAGTCCATGTTCTCCGCCATTCGCAGTGGGGCGGCATCGGCGACGAAGACGATTCCGTCCACCCCTTGCAGCACCGCCGCGCGTGGTCCCGCTGATCGTGGCTGGCCGGGAACCGTGTAGAGATGCCAGTGCAGGCGGAACCCGAGGCGTTCACCAAGGTCAATTGGCAGTGAGTCCGAAAAGATCGTCCGGGCAGATTCCGACGCGATCGAGCGGAAGCTGCCCCGCGTCTCCGGCGGGACACCTTCCGCGATTGCGCGCAACGTGGTCGTCTTACCGCTTAGCTCGGGCCCGAAATAGACGATCTTGACGTGAATCTCGCGCGCTTCGAGATCGATCAGCGCCACGATCAGTCTCGAGCAGTGGCCACCGGAGGCGGAAGCGAGACGTCCTGGGGCGCCCTCCCGTTCGCGCCGCCGGAGTCCGTGCGGCGCGCCACATAAGGCGCGAACCGGCCAAGCTCTTGCGCCGGGAGATATCCCAAGAGGGTCGTGCCCGATTCATCGAATGTCGTCTGCTCGACTCGTCCCAATCGATGGAATCGGTCGACGAGCTCGCTCTGAGCGAAGGGCGCTGTGAGGGTCACCGGGACAAAGTCCGCATCTTCCTCCAATGCGATCTCGATCTGAGCCAGAAGCCTGTCGAAACCAATACCGTCCCGCGCCGAGATTGGGACTGGATTGATTGCCAGAGCTGCGGCTGGACCCAACCGCGTCACCAGATCGTCCAGCGACGGTTCCCCCGATCCGTTTGGCGTGAGGCGATCGACCTTGTTGAGCGCGGTCACGACCGGTTTGTCGTCGGCGCCCAGCTCCTCCAGCACGTCCATGACGGTTTGCATCTGCTCTGGTGCATTCGGGTGTGTTACGTCCACGACATGGAGGAGGACGGTCGCCTCATTGATCTCTTCGAGCGTGGCGCGGAACGCCGCGATCAAGAGAGTTGGCAGGTTGTTGATGAACCCGACGGTGTCGGTGAACAACACCTCCCGGCCGCTGGGAACCGCCCGCCGCCGGGTGGTGGGATCGAGGGTGGCGAAGAGTTTGTCCTCGGCCATTACCGTCGACCCGGTCAGCCCGTTGAGGAGGGTGCTCTTGCCGGCGTTCGTGTATCCAACCAGGGCGACGACCGGGATCGGGACGTCTCGCCGGCGGTCCCGATAGTGCTGGCGATGGGTATGGACGTCACCCAGCTCACGCTTGATGTGGACGATGCGTTTGCTCAGCTCGCGGCGGTCGCTCTCGAGCTGGGTCTCGCCGGGGCCGCGCAGGCCGACGCCGCCGACGCCCTGTCGGGAGAGGTGCGTCCAGAGACCGGTCAGGCGCGGAAGCCGATATTCGAGCTGAGCGAGCTCGACCTGGAGGCGCCCTTCATGGGTCGCCGCGCGGCGAGCGAAGACGTCGAGAATGAGCCCCGTGCGGTCGATCACCTTCACGTCGAGCGCACGCTCAAGGTTGCGCTGCTGGGCCGGGGTGAGGTCGTCATCGACCAGCACCACGTCGTAGTTGAGGTCGTCGCGGCGGGTCTTGATCTCCTCGAGCTTGCCCTTGCCGACGTAGGTGCCGGCCAGGGGATGCGCGAGCTTCTGAGTCACCGAACCGACGACTTCGACGTCGACCGTCTCGGCCAGTCGCGCGAGCTCTTCCAGTGAATCAGTTGCCGCCCAGTCCTGGCGCTGACGTTCGACGGCTATCAGGAGCGCATGTTCGGCGGGGTTGCTGGTGGAATGCGGCATGCGAGTAATGTCAGCCTCCTCGGGATCACGTCCGACAGTGACGGACTCCCTATTGTACCGCCCCGCCCCATCGAGACGACGATAATTGAACGACCTGATCGAATGGATGCACTATCCAGAAGAAGCAGAGAGGATCTCGCGCGTGCGAATCGCGAGATTTTCGTCGGCCAGAGCGATGCGACGGCGCTTCTCCTCCAGCCACTGCTTGTCTTCCCCGAGCCGACTCCGCTCCGCGGCGAGATATTCACGGATGGCAGCCGGTGCGGGGCCGCCCAGGACCGATCGCTTTTCGATGAACCGGCGAGGCGCGAGGTAGGCGCCGAGCCGCTCGATCTCGATACCGAGCTCACGCCCGATGACGAGCAGCGCCGCGGAATCGATCATGGCCGGGGTGATGGCGCTCGCCTCCAATCCTTCCTGAAGGGCCCGGGTGGAGGTCAGTGCGGAGATGTCGCGCGCAGAGGACGGATCGATTCCCTCTTCGGCCATGAAGAAATCGGCGAGATCGCCGGCGGTGACGAGAGAGCGGCCCGCGGTGCGGGCAAGCCACGCCCGGTTGATCTCGATGGGGCCGCTGATGATGGCGGCGAAGGCCTCGTTCGCGGCTGTCGCCCTGGAAAGTCCAGAGCCGGCAATCTCCACCGCGCCATCCACCGTCTCCCCAACCGGGCCAAAGGGGATGTCACCGGTCAAGGTCGCAATGGTTGCGGCGTCCGCTTCAACCCGCTTCGTCTCGGCCACGAGTCGCTCCAGGGTTGACGGCGGACGGAAGTGCGGAAGGTTTGCATCGGAGGGAGCAAGAAGCTCATCCGCGAAGCGCAGCGCGTTGGGTTCGGTGCGGAGCCAGAGCATCAGCTCGCCCATGAGACGGCGCACGGGAGTGACTGTCGCCGCCGCGACGTTTCCGGCCGCGACGAGGTGATCGACAGCGGACAGCGCGTCGAACGTACTTTCGACCGGCCCTTCGCTGCCGAGGAGATCCGCGATTTCATCGCGGTCGACAGGCAGACCGGGACCCGCCAGCGCCGCGGAGCCGAGTGCTGAGCGATCGAGATTCTCATACACGCCGCGAAGCACTCGCGCGGTGCGACCCACCGGTGCGATGGTCCCGGTGAGGAAATGGGCGAAGTTGGTCGGTTGCAGCGGGCTGCTCCCGGACCATACAGGCAAGAGCGTAAAGACATGACTTTCCGCCAGGTCGAGCAGCGCCATTCGCGTCGTCTCGACCGCGGCGACAAGCGCCAGCAGACGATCGCGCAGGATCAACCTCTGGGCTGTGGCCGCGAGATCGTGCCGAGCTCGTGCAATGCGGACGGCGCCGGCAGCGCCAGGGGCGACGAGGCTGTCGACGCGATCATCGAACGCGGCGACCAGGGCCAGCGAACCAGAAACGTCAGGTGGAGCTCCCTGCCGGGCGCCGTCAAGTGCGGTCAGAAGCGATGCAGCGATGGAATCGTCGACGATGTCGGCGTCGCGCAGCATCACCACGTGAGCCGACAGTCCGAGTCCGATCGCGTTCCACATCGCCTCGCGCCAGGCTTCGCCGGCGGCCATCTCCCGCTCCCGTTTCGTGCGTGCGTTGTCCGTCCCTGTGGCAGGCCGGAGAGATGGGAGTCTAGCAGTGGCCGACTCTCACCTGGCCGTGGCCGGGGTGCGACTCTGTTCGGAGGAGAGGGGTATCGGCTTGACCCCTCTTCTGCCCACGGCGTAGCATCGTCCGGCCGGGCCAGGGGGCGGACCGGCTTGCAATTCCATGCATTCGATCCCTCGCGCTCCCGGAGAAAGGTCAGTTCTCAACGATGATTCCCGAACAGTTCCCCGGCCGCGGCAAGGTGGCCGCGCTCAAGACGCGGCCTGAGACGGTTCTTTCCGACGTCCGCGAGGTGATGCATCTCGCCGGGTATCAGGACGCGCTGCCTGCCGACCACGAAACCATCTTGAAGATCAATATCTCGTGGCAAACGTGGTATCCCGCCTGCTCGACGACCCCCTGGCAGCTGGAAGGGGTTGTCCGCACTCTCCAGGAGGATGGCTACCGCAACCTCATCGGGGCCCACAACGGCACGGTCGTCGTCGACGCCCGCGTGGGAGAACGCAACAACAAGCACAAGTACGTCGTCGACCGGTATGGCGTCGCGAACGTCCACCTCTACGAGCCGCACATTGAATGGGTGACCTATACGCCGACGAAGCCCTTCCTGGTGCTGGACCAGATCTTTCCCGAGGGCGTGAAGGTGCCCAAGCTGTTTTACGACCGCAACATCATCCAGCTCCCGACAGTGAAGACGCACGTCTTCACGACGATCACCGGTGCGATGAAGAATGCCTTCGGTGGGCTGCTGAATGACCGCCGCCATCACACGCACGCCGTCATCAACGAGACCCTGGTCGATCTGCTGCAGATCCAGCAGGACATCCACTCCGGACTCTTCGCGGTGATGGACGGCACGTTCGCCGGAGACGGCGCCGGGCCGCGGGCGATGCGCCCGCACGAGAAAGACATCCTCCTGGCCAGCGCCGATCAGGTAGCGATCGACGCCATCTCGGCGAAGATGCAAGGCTTCAATCCGATGGATTTGCCGTTCATTCGCATCGCTCACGAGAAGGGGCTGGGCATCGGCGATCCTAAGGACATCGAGATCGTCGGCTACGACGTCTCGCTCGAGGACTGGAAGTTCGTCAAGGAAGACACCCTCGCCTCGAAGGGTCAGCATCTCATCTACCACGGTCCATTGAAGCGGTATGAGAAGCACCTCCTGCAGTCGCCGTTGGCGGGCTGGAGCTATTTCGCGTCGAACTTCTATCACAACGTCTACTGGTACCCGGTCGTTGGGCGGAAACGGGTGAAAGACGCGCTGCAGACGAAGTGGGGGCGCCTCTTCGAGAGCTATGGAGACGGACGGGTGGTCCTGCCGGGTCCGGAGCCGAAGCCGACCGCGATTGCCGCCGGAGGCGTCGCCGGGCTGCTAGCGGCGATGGTCCTGGCGGCGAGGACAGTTCGGCGAGCGTAGCAACAGATTGAGGGGGGAGCGGTGGAGGGAGGCTTGGCCGGTATCCATGAGATTCTGGGTGGTCTCGTGGTCGTCGCGTTCATCGTGATGGCGATCCTGGCTGCGATTGCGGCGGCCGGGCGCGATATTCAATGGATTCGTACGGCGTCCTTCATCGCCGCCGGGCTCCTCCTGTTGCAGTACCTCGTCGGCGTGCTGCTGCTCGCCAATGGCTTTCGCAATACAAACACGCATGTCGCGATCGGTTTGCTGGTGCTCATCCCCGTGGCATTGCAGCACTCCTCGGCACGACGACTCTCGACTCAGACGCGCGGTGTGGCGTTGCTGATCTGGGCGCTGGCAGCCGCGGTCCTCTCCGTGATTGCCTATTTGACAGGCATGTCGGGGGTCGGCGTTCCGGCGTGACGGAAGAATCGCGATCCAGGATTCGCGAGCGGTTGCGATCCGGCACGCCGCTCGTCCTTGATGCCGCTATGGGAAGCGATCTCGACCGCCGCGGATTGCCGACCACTCTTCCCCTGTGGTCCGCACTCGGCTTGATAGAGCGACCTGAACTGGTACGGCAGATCCACCTCGACAATCTCCTCGCCGGCGCGGATATCGTCACCACCGATACGTTCCGCACGACCGCGCGCACGCTGTTGAAGGCTGGGCTAGATCCCGCGCGGGCTCCGGCTCTGGACGCGCTAGCGGTGGGGTTGGCGCGGGAGGCGCGAACAGAGGCCGGGCGCCCAGATGCGTTTATCGCCGGATCGATCGCGCCGCTGGAAGACTGCTATCTGCCGGTGTTCGAGACTCCTCCCGACATTGCGCTGGCCGAACACCGGGCACAGGCACGCAGCCTGGCCGCCGCCGGCGCCGATCTGCTGATAGTCGAGACCATGCCGACGGCGACGGAGGCGGCGATTGCGCTACAAGCGGCGGTAGAGACGGGGCTGCCCGCGACAGTTGGGTTCGTCTGCGCCGCGCCCGAGCCAGACGAGCCAGTACGTCTGCTCAGTGGCGAGACCCTGGCGTCGGCGGTCGAGCAGGTGAGTCATCTCGGGCCCGCTGCCATCTTCCTCAACTGCGCCGCTCCTGCGGTCATCACCGCCGCGTTACGGGAGCTTCGCGAACTGACCACCCTCCCCATGGGCGCGTACGCCAACGTTGGTCACGTCGACCGGGAAGTCGGTTGGACGCCGGATGAAGATGTGACCGGGGACCGGTATGCTCAGGACGCGAGAGGGTGGATCGACCTCGGCGCACATGTTGTAGGTGGCTGCTGCGGGACGCATCCAGGCCACACCTCCGCCCTGCGTAGCCTGATTGACTCGCTGCCTTTTTCCTGAACGGATCAGCCAGCCAAAACCGTCTCGAGCTCGAGATCGAGACTGGCCCCGTTTGCAGAGTCGCTTCGACCGGTGCCCGAGAGCACACCAGCGGTAACGGTTGTGCCGCCGTGCCGTTTTGGAGCTGACGCGATTACTGTTCGGAAGAAGGCGACGAGCTCGTCGACGTGGGCGTCGAAGGTGAACAACTCACGCTGCCTCCAGACCGAGTCCCGAATCCGGGCCATGCCGGTCGCATCGCGGAGCTGATTCGCCAAGTCCGGAATCGATGAGTAGAAGACGGAGAGGTCGCGCTCCCGACCCAATGTCTGGATCGCTACCCGCGCTCCGGCGTTGTTCTTCTGAATCATCGGTAAGCCCAGCCGCGGCGAGCGTGGCGATCCGGGCCGGATAGTTGAGATCGTCCCAATCGGCGCGTCGGATGTCGCCACGGTTGTGGCTGGTGAACCCGTGGAGCCACCCGGCGTCGTACTGGCTGAACTCGGATACCCAGCCGTTCTGGTCGACGTTGGCGTGAAGGTGCAGATGATGCGGGGCAAGACCTCGGGTCCGCTCGATCCAGGCCTTCCACTGGCCGTGAGTGAAGTCGCCATAGAAGTGAAGGTGAACGCCTTCCGCGCCGAGCTCGGCAACGGTCTCCGGGTGCAGCCCAATCGGTCGCCCCGGGACAACGGTGTGGATCTCGTCGTCGCGAGTCGAGATCCGTTCCGAGGGAGCGCCCTCAAACCATTCTCGCTTGGGGAGATCCCCGTCCAGGGAGAGGGTGGGAATCGTGCCCGAAAGACCCGGCAGAACCGAGTCGAACCACTCGAGCATCTCCGGACTCGAGGCGATGAAACCATCCGTTCCTGTACAGAGGTCGATCAATTCCTCCCAGCAGCCGTGCTCGAGGCAAATGAACGGGCCCTCTTTGAAGTGCCAAACGAACGGAATGCCCGGATTCCGCTCCAAGACGGAGTGAGCGAAGGGGACCGCCTGCCAGTTCAGGAGGGCGTAGATGACATCGGGCTGAATGCGGCGGACCTCGTCTTGCCAGGCGGCGGGATCGAGATCGTGAACCTGACCGAAGGGAAGCGGACCGACGTAGTTGTACCAATAGGGGTTTGGCATCCAGAGGCCATAGAGCTGGTGTCCCTGTTCCTCGAGGGCCAGAACCCGCTCCGGGTTGTAAGCCAGCTCGCCGACCAGCAGGATCTTCAGCCCGTCGGGCGCCATCGGCGTAGCGGGACGATCGCGAAACCGGGCAAAGCGCTCGATCTCGTCGATGAAATTGCCTTCGGTGGAATGAAATCGTAACGGCTCGCGCACTCCGCAATAGAGTCGATATGGGTTGATGCCACCGATCGGTTCGCGGAGGAGTTTGTGTCGCTGACCAGGATGATCGACCCATTCACAGGTGACGTGCCCGGTCCCGGCCGTTGATCCCCTGGCTCGCAAGCGCGACCAGAGCATCCGGTCGAGGTCGTCGGTCGTTAGCTCCGATCGTTCCAACCACCGTTCTTCGCTGCGGCGGTGCATGGTCTGGACCAGTTGCAATGGCTCGCCGTCGATCTGGCCGGGAACTGACCGGTTGTAATGATGGCGCACTCCCGAGTAGGCCAGCGAAAGATCCGGCTGCTGGTCGAACGCTCGGACCAACGTCGCGAGATGTTCCTCAAACCAGACGTCGTCTGAGGGCAGATACGCGATGAGAGCTCCGCGGCTGGCGTCGAGACCGGCATTCAGCGCCCGCCCCAGTCCCTGGTTGGTCTCGAAGCGAATGATTTGAACGCGAGGGTCGTCCAGGTACGACGCCAGAATGTCTGGCGTGCCATCGGGTGATCCATCGTCGACGACGATGAGCTCCCAGTCACTCAGCGATTGGGTCATGAGGCTATTGATCGCCCGGCGTACGAACCTGGCCTGCTTGAACGTCGGCATCACGACGCTGACCCGCGGCCGCAAGGAGACGAGGCGATCAGGCATGGGAGGCTGCCGGCGATCGTTGCTCGGAGCCACTGGCCGGTGGAGTCCCCGATACTCCTTCGAGCCGTTTCAACAGCGAATCGAACAACTCGGTTGCGTTCCGCCTTCGGTCAGGAACGTTCGTCGGTAGGCCAAGGTGATACGTGCCGCTGGGTAGGATGCCGCAGCCGCCGTAGCGGTTGAGCAAGAGGAACTGCACAACCACCTCCTCGCCGGCATGCTCGGGAGGCAACTGGTCCCACCAGTCGAATGCACCGACCTCGAGAAGCTTCTCCCGGTCAAAGAGGACATTGGCGCCGCCCACCCAGGCGACCTTGTAGCGGACCGTCTCGCCGTTACGTACGAGTTGCTGCTCCAGGTGGAGCGGGTTCGCCGCGTTGTTGACGTGTTGGCGGTCCCAGGGGATGGACTGGCTGTCGAACCGCTCCGGAACCACGGGCCCCTCCCACAACTCGATGACCTGCTCGTGCGGCCGCACGTCATCGAGATAGTCCAGGCCGGTTGCCGCGCAGCCGACAAATCCGCACTGCTCCTCCTGGATCACGGCAAGCATTCGCGCCAGCGTGTCGGGCTCCAGAAGCACATCGTCGTCGAGGTAGTGGACATAGGGAGCGCGGCTCTGGGAAAGGAGGAACGCGCGCTGCTGCGCCATCCCACATCGGGGGAGGTTCCGGTGCGTTTCCACGTGATGACCGCGCCAGCGCAACGCGGCGACGAGCGTGCGAATCTCGATGCTCTCGAGATAGACATCATCGTCGGGCGTTTGATCGGAGATCACGACGTCATAGTTGGTAAAGGTCTGTCCAAGAAGACTGGTTAGGACGACTGCCAGCCCGGTTTTTCGGGAACATGTCGGAATGAGCACGTCAACGAGCGCCACTGCTGAACTCACCTCTGGATCACTCAGGCCCAGCGTCACACGCTGCCGCCTGATCATGGAGTCAATTGCCCGGCGATCCGCGAGAAGAAGAACCAGGCGACAAACGCTTCAGGCAAGTTCGGGGCCAGGACGACGTAGTCCTCGGGGATTCGAGATTCGAGCCGGCAGATCACCCTTTGCTATGATCCCGCCCGCCGCGATCGGCTTCAGTGAAGCAATGAGTCAACGGCACGAAGGGAGGCTCAGGTGGCGGGAGACCTGCTGCTCGGCGTCGATATCGGCACCTACAGCTCGAAAGGGGTGCTTTGCGCGCCGGACGGCACGGTGCGGGCCGAGGCGACAATCGAGCACGGACTCAACTTGCCGCGACCAGGATGGGCCGAGCACGACGCGGAGCACGTCTGGTGGGGAGAGTTCGTTGCGTTGACCCGAACGCTGCTTGGGGATCGGTTCAGCGGCGAAGACGTGGGCGGTGTTGCGGTGAGCGCCATTGGCGCGTGCCTGCTACCGGTGGATGTTCAGGGACGGCCGTTGCGGCAAGGTATTCTGTACGGCATCGACACCCGCGCATCAGACGAGATCGCCTGGCTGAACGAGCATTTCGGTGAGGGGCCGATGTTCGACCTCGGCGGCATGGCGCTCACCTCGCAAGCTATCGGGCCGAAGATTCTCTGGATGCAGCGCCGAGAACTGGATGTTTACGCCGCGGCGCACATGTTTCTCGGGTCCTCGTCGTACATGGTCTATCGCCTGACCGGCGAGTACGTCATGGACTACCACACGGCGTCTTACTACAACCCGCTGTTCGACCTGCGGAACTTGCGCTGGGATCCGCGCTTCGCCGGGTCCGATCGTGGAGTTGGACCGCCTGCCTCAGTTGATGTGGTCCGATCAAATTGCCGGCCAGGTCTCAGCAGCCGCTGCGGCGGAGACTGGCTTGAAACCTGGTACGCCGGTCACCGCGGGGACCATTGACGCGGCGGCCGAGGCGGTCAGCGTGGGAGTCGTCGATCCCGGCGACATGATGGTCATGTACGGGACGACGATGTTCTTCATCCACGTCACGGGGGACCCGGTCCCCGATCCGCGGATGTGGGCGACCGCGTTCGCTCTTCCCGGGCGCTATAGCATCGACGGTGGGATGTCGACGACCGGGGCGCTGACCCGCTGGTTCCGCGACAACCTCGGGGGCGAGGAAATGGCGGCGGAAGCAGCCGGAGGTCCGAACGCCTACGCCGCCCTGGCAGAAGCTGCGGGTCGTATTCCACCCGGCGCGGAAGGGCTGATCTGTCTGCCGTATTTCGCGGGCGAGCGGACCCCCATCAACGATCCTGACGCCCGCGGCGTCTACGCCGGACTCACGCTCTCTCACACCAAGCCGCATCTCTACCGGGCAAGTCTCGAGGGGACCGCCTACGGCGTGCGTCACAACCTGGAGACGATGTCGGCGATGGGCGCTCCCCCGCGCCGGTTGGTTGCCGTCGGCGGCGGCGCGAAGAGTCGGCTCTGGCTCCAAATCGTCTCCGACGTGAGCGGGCTGCCACAGGATGTGCCCGAGAGGACAATTGGCGCGTCTTATGGCGATGCGTTTATGGCGGGGCTCGCGACCGGCATCGTCACTGATCCGGAAGCGCTGCAGCGAGACTGGGTCACGTTGGCGATGCAGCTTCAGCCAGATGTCGATTTGCAAGCGGTCTACGACGCCTACTACGAGGTCTATCGACGCCTGTACGAGTCGGCAAAAGACGAGCTGCACGTGTTGGCGAGACTCGGCGCCGGGGATCACGATCCAAAGACGGCCCTCTGATATCAGAACGTCGTTCTGTTATAGGCCAAACATTTCCGCAAGGTCACTCACGCCTAACGTGAACCAGACAATAACAAGGCCCAAGATGAGTTTTACCACGAGCGGAATTGAGAAACCGAACCTTTCCTTGAGAATGGCATTTGCCGGAGGAAAGTAAACGAAAGAAAGAAGAAGGTAAAAAACTCCCGGAACGGGGTGCACCAAAAACACATTCAATACGCCAATTGCAAAAAAAGCTATCCCAAATATCCAGCTGATTATGCCAATGACTGCTAAATTTGAGTTAGTACTTTTTGCTATCATAGACACACCTTCTTTCTGGTTTTCCTTTGCAACTTGAGTCACAACTCAATCATGACAGAAAAGATCGCGGTGGGATGGATGGCGTAGAGCAGGTAGCCTTTCAGTCCACCCCTCCCACCATCGAGGTCTAGGTGTAGACCAAGATCGAGCAGTACAGATGATAAACCCGGCGCGAAGCATGCCCGATCGAACGCCATCTCACCTGGGCACTTCCCCAAGTGAGCGAATGGCGTCGTCGGTCTGACCGGCCTCTCGTAGCGGGCCAACGATGTCGCGCTCGAGGTCGGGAAGGTAACAGGCGACCAGGTCCGCTTCCGCGCCCGTGGGAGAAACCGTGACATCCCCGATGGCGGCGGGGAGCAGAACCGATTCCGCCCGCCCCAAGGTCTCCTCGCCGCCGTTCCAGGCGATGGTGACGGGCTCGCCGACGTTCGAGAGGGTCAGGAAGCGCCAGGGGTGGGCGGGGTCACTGTGCGGAGCGGTGAGCCGCCATCGCTCGAGCGCGAAGTAGGGGCCCGCGCATCCGACAGTGATCCGGTTTCCCGATTCGGTCGTTGGCTTGTCCAGGCCGGGGTTGGGTTTCGGCAAGTAGTCGGTCTTCAGCTCGGCAAGGGTGGCATCGATGTTCGCGTGCCACTGCTCTTCACTGAGGCGGTTGCCGTGGAGATCGGTCGGCATGACTGACTGCCCGAGATCGGAGGTCTGCTGCACTTCGAAGATGAGTGTATCGGGGCCGAATGCGTGGAGGATGCCACCTGGCACATAGACGGTGTCGCCCGCGGAGATCGGGTAGCGGAACATGACCCGGTCGTAATCCTGGTCGAGAAACGCCTGTCGCAACTCATCTTCGGAAAAACCGGGTCGTATGCCGGCCAGGATTGAGGCGTCGGGCGCGGCGTAGAGAATGTGCCAGGCTTCGGTTTTCCCGTTCGGCTCGCTGTAGACCCGCCGCGCCGTCTCGTCGTCGGCATGTAAGTGCACCGGCAGCAGATGCGAGGCGTCGAGGAACTTGTCCAGGATCGGAAAATGAGGACCACTCCAGCCGGCGCCCACCACCTCGGCGGGAAACTCGGCCACGACGTCGTGCAAGAGCCTGCCCGCAAACGGCTCGGACGTGATCGTAGCCCGTGTGTCCTTCTGATCGCTGATTTCCCAGGTTTCGGCGACGACGCCGTCCGGGACGCCCTGCTTGCCGAGCATCTCGGGGATCAGCCGTTCGCCGAAGGCATAGGTGCGGACGTGGTAGGTCATGCGGATTGGAGACCAGGCCATCGACGACTCCTTCTCACTCCGGTTTGCGTTGTCGCTCATCGTTCCTCCCGCATCTCGGGTTCCGGCTCCACTTCCGCTCGCAGGGCATGCAAGGCGGACTCAATGTGAACGTCCGGCGCGTAGACAGCCGAACCAACGACAAGCGTATCGGCGCCGGCCGCGATTATCTTCCGCGTGTTGCCGATCTTGATCCCGCCATCGACCTCCAGGCGGCACGTTGGGTTCACCGCGTCGAGCGAGGCGCGCACGCGGCGGATCCGATCCAGCGCGGCCGGGATGAAGGTCTGACCTCCGAATCCTGGGTTGACGGACATCACCAGCACCTGCCGCACGATCGGCAGGACGGGTTCCAGCATGACCACCGGGGTGCCTGGGTTGAGGGTGACACTCGGCGAGGCGCCCGCTTCTTCAATTGACCGCAGCGTACGATAGAGATTGGGGTCGACCTCGACGTGAACGGTGATCGTGTCCGCGCCGGCGTCAGCGAAACGCTCGATCCAGCGACCTGGTTCGACGATCATCAAGTGAACGTCGATAGGCAGATTGGTTGCCGCACGGACGGCTTCGACGATCGGAAACCCAATACTGATGTTGGGCACGAACACACCGTCCATCACGTCGATGTGGATGAAGTCGGCGCCTGCCGCTTCCACCGCGGCGACCTGTTCGCCAAGGTTGCGGAAGTCGGCCGACAGTATCGATGGCCCGATCAACACGGGGTTCATGACTTAGGCCTGCTCCCCCTTCAGCGTTACGAGGACTGGCCGCCCTCGCGCCGGCCGGGCGATCATACCAGTGGTGCTGCCCAATGTTGGGGCGCCTGGAGATTCAGATCGTGGATGTGTTGCATCGTGCTCCCGGAGTCCGTTCCGCGGCGGTCATGGGCACTCCGCTCAGACTGTGGGGCGGCGTGGCCCTCATGCTCGTGTCATGGTGGTTGGCCTGGTTCGGCCCCTCGCCAATCTCCGAGCATGTCTTTTTCCCGCTCTGGCTGGGGTACATCCTCGCCGTCGATGGGTTCACCGCGCGCCGGGTTGGAACGTCACTCTATTCTCGTGACCCGCGCCGGTTTGCCCTGCTATTCGCCTTCTCCATCCCGCTCTGGTGGTTGTTCGAGTTCGCCAATCGATATCTCGGCAACTGGCGGTACCTGCTCCCCCGGCCCTATCACCCGGTGGAGTACGCGCTGCTGGCCACGTTGGCATTCTCGACGGTCATGCCCGCGATCTTCGTTACCGCGGAACTTTTGCGAACGTTTGGGCCCTTTTCGCGGAGTCGCCACTGGCTTCGCCTCGATCCGGGTCGAGTCGGGTTGATGGTCCTGGCCGTGGCGGGCCTCGTGCTGTTCATCCTTTCCATGGCGTTTCCGCGCTTCCTTTTCCCCTTCGTCTGGATCGGGCTTTTTCTGGCACTGGACCCAATCAATGCGCTGTTGGGTCATCCCAGCGTGACCGCACAGGTGCGAGAGGGCCGGTGGGATACCGTGCTGGTGCTCTTCGCCGCCGGGCTGACCTGCGGTTGGTTCTGGGAGTTGTGGAACGTTTTCTCGATGCCGAAGTGGGTCTACGACGTTCCGTTCGTCGGCTCGCCAAAGCTGTTTGAGATGCCGGTCCTGGGCTACGGGGGTTACCTGCCGTTCGCGCTCGAAGTCTTTGCCGTCTGGTCGCTGCTTTACGGGACGCTGTTCGGCCGCGATCGCGGTTGGGTGCGGTTTGCACGGCCGTACGAGGAATGCACTGAGGTTCAGCCTGGGCGAGGCGGTTGATCGTGCTGGAGCGCTTCGAGCGCGCGGTTGAGCGCGTTATCGAGGGATCTATTGCCGGGATTTTCCGGCTGCGGGTGCAACCCGCCGAGATTGGGCGTCGTCTCGAGCGCGCCATGCTGGACGGGCGGGTCACCTCAGTCGGCACGACGCTCGCGCCAAACCTCTACCAGGTGTCGCTGCATCCGGACGACGCCGTGACGTTCGCGGGGTGGGAAGACGCGCTGAA
The DNA here is from genome assembly GCA_963751075.1 of uncultured Chloroflexia bacterium. Classification (GTDB taxonomy): domain Bacteria; phylum Chloroflexota; class Chloroflexia; order Thermomicrobiales; family UBA6265; genus JACCXM01. The sequence goes on from CAVVTE010000011.1 coordinate 91,904, forward strand.
TCGGGAGATGGAGTCCTGGTTGGCCGAACTCGCCTTCGCTCGAGGGCTGAAAACGGTCGGTCCCATCCAGGTGCGCGTGATCGAGGACGCGAGCATTGGGCGTCGCTCTGTGCGGGCGGAAGGCCGGTTCTCTGACGTGGCGAACGCCACAGAGCCACCCAGCCGACCCGCTCCTGACCTGCCACCTCCATTGCGCCTCCTCCCCATCAACCCCAGGAGTTCCGGCCGTAACTCTTGCCAGTGCCGCCCTGTCTGTCGGCCGCTCGGAGGACAATGATCTTGTCCTCCCCGATCCCGAGGTTTCCCGGCATCACGCGCGTCTCGAACCGAATGGCAGGCACTGGCAGGCGGTCGATCTCGGAAGCACGAATGGCACGTGGATCAATGGCGTGCGCCAGTCCATAGCCACGATCTCCAGCGGCGACGAGGTGGCGTTCGGTGAGGTGCGGTACACCGTCGCGCCAGGATGACCGACGCGCCGATCGACCAGCTCATTGCCGATGGGTGGCTCTATGCACTTCTGCGCGTCGCGTTCATCGCGCTCATCTACCTGTTCCTGTTCGTGGTGCTGAGGACAACGATGCGGGAGTTGACTATTGCGGCTCGCGCGATGGGAAGTGGCGGAGATCAGGCGCCGATGATGGCGTTGGAAGTGCTCGATGCCGCGGGCTCGTCATTGCCAGCCGGAACGGTGCTGGAGCTTGAACCGGTCTCATCCATTGGCCGCGTCCCCGGGAATACCATTGTTGTCGACGATCCTCACACCTCAGCCCGCCATGCGGAGCTGCGGTTCCAGCGCGACCAGTGGTGGTTGCGCGATCTCGGCAGTAGCAACGGCACGATGAAGAATGACGATCGGGTACGCGCGGTTGTGGGCGTTCGGCCGGGTGATGTCATACAATGCGGGCGGGTTCGGTTTCGCCTCGTCCCGTCTGTCCCCGTGCCCAGAGTCGATTCCTCTGTCTGATCCGGAGGACGGGTGGCCTTGCGACAACCGGCGCGAGTTTCCAACATGTTCCGGCCGGCGTTCGCCGGTCGTTCCCAACCGAGTGTGTTAGCGTCGCCGGGCGTGATGCGCCTACCGGCGGTCTCAGTCGGGTGGCTTCGGGCTGTCTTGCTCAGTGTCACCGGGGCCGCGGCGCTCCTCGGCCTTGCAATTGCCGTCGTCTTGTTGACTGTCCGCGCCACGCACGCGGAGCGGATCTTTCCGGCTCTCACAGTGGCCGACGTCCCGGTAGGTGGCATGCCAATCCCACTGGCCGCCACGGCGCTGAGTGAGCGTGCCAACGCGATTGAATCGAGCCCCATTACCTTTACCCGTGGTGATCGATCCTGGACGTCGACACTTCGCGACGTCGGCGTGATGGTCGACGAGCGCGAGGCGCTCGCCCGCGCGGTTGGGTACGGTCGCGAGAGCTCGGCGTTTCACCGGTTGCAAGCTGTGACGGCACTGGCGCGGTCAGGTGAGCAACTCGCGTTGCCAATCGCTCTCGACCATCAGCAGTTGAATCGTTGGTTCGACGAGATCGATCGCGGTCTCGGAACACCTCCCCGAGACGCTGCGGTCGAGATCCAGGGTTCGAACGTCGTCATCGTGCCGGAGGTCGATGGCGAAGTGGTCGATCGTGACCTCGCTCGAGCTGAGCTTGAATCCCAGCTCTTGAAGCTGCGGCCGATCGAGGCGGAGCTTCCGATCCAAACAAAGATCGCCAGTGTGCGGGCTGTCGATCTCGAGCCGGCACGTGATCTGCTCCTCCGGGCGATGTCGAACCCCGTGCAGGTCACCAGCGCGGGCGGACTCTGGACGTTGCCGGCGCCCGAGCTCGCGCGGTTCGTGAGTCAAGATGTGGTCCCCAGAGAGGGTAGTGCGCCGGCAGTTCATCTGGGTCTCGATCGCGAAAAGCTGACGGCGTGGCTTGACGAGCGGCTGGGCGCGGCAGTCGAGAAAGAGCCGGTTGACGCCGAGGTTGGCTGGGGTGGAGAGCGGCTCGTCTCCGTGAAACCAAGCGTCGACGGAGTCCGTCTCGACGCGGCGGCACTCGCCGAGCAGATCGAGGGGCTGTTCTTCGCCAATGGCGGCGCCATTGAGGCGCCGGTGACGTACGTCAAACCGACCATCGACAGCGCGAATCTGGACAAGTTGGGGATCACGACGTTTCTCGGATCAGGGCAATCGAATTACGCCGGCTCGAGTGACGGCCGTTCGACCAACGTGGCGGTCGGGGCCGGATTGTTGAATGGGACGCTGATCCCGCCTGGGGGCGAATTCTCGTTCAACGAGGCGATCGGGTGGATCGACGAGGATAAGGGGTTTGTCGAGGCGCAAGTCATCGACGGCGAAAAGATTGGGCAAGACATTGGCGGCGGCATCTGTCAGGTGTCAACGACTGTTTTCCGGGCGGCATATCTGGCCGGACTGCCGATCACGGAGTGGTGGCCGCATCGCTTCCGTATCGGGTTCTACGAGTTCGACGGCTGGGATCCTGGTCTAGACGCATCGATCTTGCAGCCGACCGAAGACCCATCCACCTGGGCGGACTTCAAATTTGAGAATCCGTCGAGCTCCTGGATGCTCGTCGAGTCCTGGACTGACGGCGTCAATGTGGTTGTAAACATCTACGGGGCGGATCTCGGGTACGACGTCGAGTCCACGGGACCGACCTGGGGCAACAAGACCCAGATGCTGCCGCCACAGGAGGTCGTCGACGACGAGCTCGACCCCGGAACCGTGACCCTCGGGCAGGTGGCGGGAATTGGCGAAGAGCTCTCACATTACCGTGTAGTCCGAGACCGCAATGGCGAGTTGCTCTGGGAGCGGAGCTTCTACACGAAATACTTCCCGCGTGGCGATGTCTGGAAAGTCAGCGAGGACATGAAGGGCAAAGCGCCGATCGATCGCAAGGCCAAGTTTCCACCACTACCGCCGGCCGGCGTTGACTCTATCGGCTGGGTTCCCGGCGCTGAGCAATCCGCTGTTGACGCCGAGCAGGTGACCCCGGAACAAGAATGGGTCGCGCCGGACGAAGAGTGGGTCGATCCCGCGGAAGAATGGGTTGCCCCGGTGGAAGAGTGGACGCCGCCGGCTGAGGATGCCGCGGTCGGGTGAGTCAATCAAGCCCCGCGCTCCCGCCTGTCTCGCGTCTTCCCGGCAGCCTGACCCTCGTTCTCCCCGCGTTCAACGAAGAACCGAACATCGATGTGGTGATCCGGGAGTCCCTGGCGACACTCCCCATCTTTGCTGATTCCTACGAGATCATCGTCGTCGACGATGGCAGCCGCGATCGCACAAGCAAGCTCGTGGCTCGCTGGGCAGCCAGCAACCAACACGTGCGGCTGGTCAGTCATGCCCGCAATCGTGGTTATGGCGCGGCGTTGACGTCGGGTTTTCGGGCATCGACCGGTGACTTTGTCATGTTCATGGACGCTGATCGCCAGTTCGACATCCGCGATCTCCGCCTGCTGGCTCCATTCGCCGGACGAGTACGACATCGTCGCCGGGTTTCGTATGGAACGAAGCGATCCGCTGCACCGGCGGGTGTTCGCCGAGATGTTCAACGTGTCCGTGCGAATCCTCTTCGGGGTCCACCTCCGGGATATCGACTGCGCCTTCAAGCTCTTTCGAGGCGACCTGCTGCGTGGGATGACCTACACGGCGCCAGGAGCGTTGATCAATACCGAGATTCAGGCGAAGGCACGCCGCCAGGGAGCACGATTACAGCAGGTCGGTGTCCATCATTACCCGCGGATTGCCGGCGAAGCTACCGGCGGCAGTCCACGAGTGATCCTACGCGCCATCGGCGAGACGCTGGCTTTGTGGTGGCGCATGCGACACTACCGGCCGCCCGCACCATCACCGACTTCCGTACAACCCGGTAATGCAACCGGGACGCGCACGTTCACGACCTCGGACGGCGCCGGCCTTTCTCTGGCGAGAAAGCTTCTGACACGGCGTTAACGGCCCTCTCCGAGGGCGACACGGAGACGTTCTTGCAGCTCGCCTGGTGTCATTCCCTCGACGACGACTCTCTTGTGGCGATTCGATTTCCCGGAGGCGATCTCGAGCCGGGAACGCGGTACATCGAGAACGTCGGCGAGGAATCGCAGCAGAGCGACGTTTGCGGCGCCATCGACCGGTGGCGCGGCGACGCGAACGCGAAGCGTGCCATCCGTTGATTCCTCGATCGAAGACCGGCCCGCGCGGGGAACCACGGTGATTGAGAGCGCGCTGCCTCGCGCGTGGCTCGAGATCGGGAATCTGAGCGTGGAATCAGGCGTCACGCCGCGGCTGGCGGCCTGATCGGGACTCGAGTACGGAGATCACGCGCGACGTCGGAAAGATCGGCCGCGGGCACGACTGGCCGGCCGAGTGCCAATGCAACGTCTTCAAGCGTCTGGTCGTCAAGCAGCGTCCCCGTGCGCTGGCTGACCATTCGGTCCGAGACATAGAGCGGACCGGGATCCGGGTGACGGGAAAAGGTCGCCAGGAGATCCTGCCCGCTCAGGAGTCCCGAGACATTGATCTCCGACCCGAGATAGACGTTCTCGACGGCAACGACGTCCAGCGACGATCCCGTATGGGTGTTGAAGCGGTCGACCGCATCTCGCATCGTGGGTGCAATCAGTTCGCCGCACGCCACGGTCCCCTGCGCGCCAGGCAATCCGCGGGATTTGGAGCGGCGTACGAAGCTGTCCACGCCGTCGAGGAAATGGCGCGTGATCCCGATACCGTCCTCGATCTGCGGAAAGCCACCGTAGTGCGCCGCATCGGGCACCGGGCTCCCTGTCATGAGGTAAAACTCGTCCCCGAGGTAAAAGAACGGAACACCACGTTCCTCCTCGAATCGAGCCTGCCAGGATTCTGCCTGGGAGATCACGCGCCGCGCTTCCTCGGGGTGGTAGCGCCGCACGGCAACGTGCTTGCCGGGAAGCGTCCGCATGCAGGTTCTGGAAAGCCGGAGTTGGCGACTCTGTCGCTCCTGGCCGTGCCGGGAGAGACCGACCGGCACACCGGCGATCGAACGGAGCCGGCTGCCAAACGTCGCCAGATCGCTCAGACTGCGATCCAGACTTGGCCCATCGTTGACACCCGGCACCAGCACGAGTTGAGCGTGGAAGTCGATGCCGGCCCGCTCCAACCGGGCGAGGTCTTCCATGATGCGCCCGGCTTTCGGGTTTCCGACCAGCGCCACGCGCAGATCCGGATCAGTACTGTGCACGGATACGTGGAGCGGTGAGATGTGTTGCTCTTCAATGCGATGCCAGTCGTCGTCCGTCAGATTCGTGAGCGTGACGAAACTGCCATAGAGCATCGAGTAGCGGTAGTCGTCATCCATGACATAGAGCGAACGACGCATCCCCTTGGGAATCTGCTTGATGAAACAGAAAGGACAGGCGTTCTCACAGATGCGCACGCCGTCGAACGTGGGGTCCGCGAAGGTCACTCCCCAGAACTCGTCACCATCCAGATCGAGCTCGTAGCGAAGGAGTACCCCGGCGCGCTCGACGTCGAGCACAACGTTCTCCGCTTGTGCCTGAAACTGAAAGTCGAGCGCGTCGATCAACGGCAAACCGTTGATGCCGACGATACGGTCACCCGGCTCGATCCCGAGCTCCATGCCGAGGGATGCTGGCGACACGGCATCGACCAGCCCGGGAACGCTCGGGGCCAGGTCGACCCGGCGGTGAGAAAGTGGGCTTACGGCTACGGGGCTCATGACAGCTTGCGGTCCATGACAGATGACAAGATTCAACGGAGTTGACGCACTGCGCCGCTGGCCAGGCCTGGCCAGCGGCGGCGTCCAACCTTGAAGTTTACCATGCTCAGCGCTCAGCGAAGGTCGCGGCGCACGGTCTGCCGGATGCCGCGTATACTTATGCTCTCAACACTCGAGCCGGGGGCAAGCCCCTGGCTCTTTCCCATATGGGCGAGCAGCCGCGGCAGGCGCTGCCGCATCACCCAACCGTCCGGCGACGGAATGCTAGTCCACGGCTGGTCCCCCTTGAGGGAGGGTGGCCCCACCTGCGGCCGCGACGGATCGGAAAGGATGCCGTGCAGATGGTACAGACAGTCTGGCTCACCGAAGCTGGCAAAGGCCGGCTCGAAGACGAGCTTCACGATCTCCGCACCCGCCGCAGACCCGAGTTGCACACGAGAATTCAAGAGGCGACCGAAAGCGGCGACATCTCTGACAACAGCGAGTATGAGGAGCTCAAGGACGAGTGGGCGAGCCTCGAGGCGCGGATTTTCGAGCTCGAGCAAACGCTCGAGCACTCGGAGATCATTCAACGCCAGGAGGGTGACGAGGTCGTTGGGCTGGGTTCCACGGTGACCCTGCGAAGTGACGACGGTGAGGAAGAGACCTGGATCCTCGTCAGCCCTCAGGAGGCCAATACCCTGGACGGCACAATCTCGACGGAGTCGCCGGTCGGGCGCGCCATTGTGGGTTGCCGAGCCGGTGACGCGGCGACGGTACGCACTCCGAGTGGGGCGATCGTCTTCACGGTGGTGTCCGTCGCGTGACAGAGGAGCCGCCCGAAAACGCGACGCCGGACGGGACACTCGTCGCGATGGAGGATTACGAGATTCGCACGGCGGGGGCGCTCGAGCGCGTGCTGAGCGATGTGATGCCGCTTTCGGAGCTGCAGGAGATCCGCCAGGCGAAAGTCGAAGCGTTTCGCGATCGAGGCGTCGATCCCTATCCAGCAAGGTCTTTTCGCAACAGTACCGTCCATGACGCCAAGAACCGATTCACCGCTATCGAGCCATCGCTATCAGAGAGTGGCGAAGACGAGGCGGAGACGACCGTCGTAGGCCGACTTGTCAGCCGTCGGCACCAGGGCAAGACCGTATTTGCGCATGTGCGAGACGGCTCCGGCGAGATTCAGCTCTACCTGCGCCGTGATGACGTTGGCATCGACGCGTTCGAGGACTTCCTCAAGCTCTACGATCTCGGCGACTTCCTGCAGGCGACCGGTCGCCTGTTTCGTACCCGGGCCGGCGAGATTTCGCTACGTGTCAGCGACTTCGCGATCCTGAGCAAGGCGCTCAACGCGCCACCGGAAAAGTGGCACGGGCTGCAAGACGTCGAAACCCGCTACCGTCAGCGCTACGCGGATCTGATTGCCAACGAGGACGTCCGCTCCGTCTTCGAAACTCGATCGAAGATCGTCTCATCCATCCGGCGCTTCCTCGATGCGCGTGGCTTCATCGAGGTGGAGACGCCAACATTGCAGCCGCTGTACGGCGGCGCCGCGGCGCGGCCGTTCACGACCGTTCATCACGCGCTGGGTCAGACGTTCTATCTGCGCATTGCCGTCGAGCTCTATCTGAAGCGGCTGATTGTTGGGGGATTTGAGCGCGTCTACGAGATTTGCAAGGACTTCAGAAACGAGGGCATGGATCGTAACCACCAGCCCGAGTTCACGATGCTGGAGTGGTACGAAGCCTACGCGGATTACGAGCATGTAATGACCACCGCCGAGGATCTGATTCGCCAGGTTGCAATCGACATCTACGGCGAGCCACGGTTTACCAACAACGGTGTCGAAATCGATCTGAGCGGAGCGTTCGCGCGAATCACCCTCCGCGATGCGATCCGGGAAGCCACTGGCATCGACTACACGGAGTACCCGGAGCAGTCGGAGTTGCTGGCTGCCGCGCGTGCGGCGGGGGCTGATGTGGCGAGCGACACTGTCTGGCCCCGGATCGTCGACGAGCTTCTGAAGCAGTTTGTTCGTCCGAATCTCATTCAGCCGACCTTCCTGCTCGACTATCCAGTCGAGCTGTCGCCCCTGGCCAAGCGCAAGCCGGACGATCCTACACACGTGGAGCGGTTCCAGCTCTATATCGGGGGGGGAGAGATCGCCAACGCGTTCACCGAGCTGAACGATCCCCTCGATCAACTCTCCCGCTTTGTCGAGCAGCAGCGGGATCGCGACGCGGGCGACGAAGAGGCGATGCCCATCGACGAGGACTACGTCAACGCGCTGATGTATGGCATGCCCCCGACCGGGGGCATCGGAATCGGCATCGATCGCTTGACGATGCTCCTCACTGACCAAACAACCATCCGGGACGTGATTCTGTTCCCGGCGATGCGTGCCCTGCCGTCGCAAGTACAGGGTCAGCATGTTGAGGGCAGTGGATCCGGCTAAACCAGGGCTTCGGGGCGTGCAGTATTATCCAGCGAGTGACGGACTTGGGCGTGGACCCGCTCTCTCACCTTGCGTGGAATGGTGAGTTGCGCGATACGAGTAGCGGAGGTGGTCGACGTGTTGGACCGGATCCGGGAGATGACCGGGATCTACGGTCTCGGATTCCGCAGAGAGTCCATTCTTGGGCTCGCGGTGCCGATCGCGTTCGTCGTCTTGGTTGGGGGCGCAATCGCGGCGCTGATCCTGTTCCGGTTGTAGTTGCTCCGTCGGTCCTGCTCATCGACCGCACCCGCCTCGGGGCGACGGTGCGGGCTTTCCTCCTCAGGTTGCAGGTGGGCATCGTTGGGTAAGGTCACCAAGAACGTCGTGCCCTTACCGGGAGCGCTCGACACCGTGATTTCCCCGCCGTGCGCCCGGCAGATCGCCTGAGCGATTGCCAGGCCGAGTCCCGTCCCGCCTGATGAGCGGCCGCGGGCTCCATCTGCCCGGTAGAACCGTTCGAAGAGGTGCGGTAGGTGCTCCGGGGCGATCCCTTCGCCTTCATCGCGCACGGCGATACGAGCCTGCCCTCCCGGGGTGGCCGCGACGGCCACCCGAATCCGCCCGGGCGGCGGGGTGTGCCGAATCGCGTTGTCCAGCAGGATCATCACCAGTTGATGGAGTCGGTCGGGATCACCGCGAATCTCGACGCCTCGGGGCGATTCCAGTTCCAGCGTGTGGCCGGAAGCCAAGACCTCGGCGGAGCGCACCGCGTCCGCCGCGATGTCGTTCAGGAGGACACGTTCGCGGCGGAAGAGAGCCGTATCCGCAGGGCCATTACTGGCGTCGGCACGAGCAAGCAGGAGCAGATCGTCAAGCAGCCGCCGCATGCGGTCGCTTTCGCGGCGAATGTCGTCGAGGGCGGGAGTCAAGTCCATCTGCTCGAGCCCACCTCCCCCATGGCGCGCCTGCCGCGTGAGCACGTCGACGTTGCCCCGGATAGCGGTCAGCGGCGTACGCAGCTCGTGTGAGGCATCACCGACGAATCGTTCCTGAGCGTGAAACGATGCCTGCAGCCGATCGAGCATGGCGTTGAACGTCGAGGAGAGTCGTGACAGCTCATCATCCGTAGGGGGAACCGGGAGGCGAGAGTTGAGTGACGTCGCGGTGCCGTCGCCCGCGGCGATTGCGGCGGCGGCGGCGGTGACGCGATCCACTGGGCGCAAAGCCCGGCCGGCGAGCACCCAACCTCCGGCAAGTGCGAGGGACACTCCCAGGGCGGATGTCACCAGCAGCACCTGCCGGAGAGACGCGAGCGTCTCGTGCATCGTCGTCAGGCGCTCGCCGACAATCACCGCCCCGATATACCAGCGGACACCGTCGCGATCCGTGATCGTGACCGGGAAATGCACGGCCCGAGCCTGCTCTCCAGCCAGCTCTGTCGATACGAATTGGGGATCTCCACTCGGCTCGCCGCCAGTGCTCACGAGCGGATCGTCCGGGGCGTATTCCGAGCCGCGGACGACGTCTCCAGAGGGAGACGTAATCTGGATCAACTGCCCTCGTGAGGCGAAGGAGCCGAGGGTCGGGACAATGTCTTCAAACCGAACCGGCTCGGTAGAGAAGGGCCAACTGGCGAGATTGCGTTCAATACCGGTCCCGATGTCCGCGGCTGTGCTTCGTAGCCGGTTGTCGACGTCTGACATGAGCCGGTTGCGCGCCAGCGCGTCGACCGACACGCCAAGCGCGAGGAGGACGAGGACGAGCAGCGCCGCGTACCAGGCGGTGAGGCGCACTCGGGTCGATGCGTGAAGCCGGGCTGACGACATCATCGTCATGAGCCTGCTGACCTCCGGAGGACGTACCCCACACCGCGCACGGTCTGGATCAGGCGTGGCTCACCCTCGGCCTCGAGCGCCCGTCTCAGGTTGCCAATGAATACCTCGAGCACATTCGAGTCGCCGAAAAAATCGTCGCCCCAGATGCGCGTCATGATCGTGGACCTCGGTAGGACCTGATCTGGATGGCGGAGGAAGAGGGTGAGTAGATCGAACTCGCGCACGGTGAGATGGATGTCGCGCTGACCGCGACGAACGGTTCGGCCCGCAAGATCGACGACGAGATCGGCATATTCCAGCGTCTCACGTGCGGCCTGATCGCTTTGCACTGTAGCGCGCCGCAGAAGCGCCTCGATCCGAGCCAGGAGCTCCTCGAAATCAAACGGCTTCACCAGGTAGTCGTCGGCCCCGGCGCGCAGACCGGTCACCCTGTCGGCAACGGCGTCGCGCGCCGTCAGCATGAGAATCGGAATCGACGGTAGCTGTTCGGCGGCCTCAGCCGCGCGCAACCGGCGCGCGATCTCCAACCCGTCCACGCCTGGCACCATCACGTCGAGCACCAGGAGATCGGGTGGGTTGTCGCGGAGGCGGCGAAGGGCACTGGACCCATCGGGAACGACGTCGACGTCATACCCTTCGAAATGGAGTCCGCGTCGGACGAATCCGGCAATACTCGGCTCGTCCTCGACGACGAGGATCCGCGCACTGCGCTTGTTTGACCCGCCCGGATTGGCCAACTGGTGCTCCACAATCGAAACAGGATGGTACTCCGCGGTCTTCGCTGTCGGCATGCTTGCGCGGCATCGGATAAAACGTGACGGAGGGCGACCACTAGGGTCGCCCTCCGTCAGGGAGAGAGGGATGGGATCGGCGACCGGCGGGGAGGGTCGCCTCGAGGTGATTTACTCAGTGATCTCCGGGCGCTCGCCCAGCGTTACCTGGAATGACTCGGTCTCACCGTCTCGATCGACCGTGACCGTTACCTCATCACCGGGCTCGCGGCCAAAGAGGAGATCGAGAAGCGAGTTCTGCCGGTTGATCTCCTGGCCGTCGAAGGCGGTGATCACGTCGCCGACTTCGATGCCAGCCGCCGCGGAGGGACCATCCTCCACAACTTCGACCACCGTCTGACCTTCAGCGGAAGCCTCGCCCTGAATTCCCAGATATGGCCAGACAATCTCGCCATTGGCAAGCAGGTCCGCGGCGGCGCTGCAGACAGTGTTGCCTTCGACGGCGAATGCCATGTCGGCCGATCCGGTATCAGCGCCCATCATCCCCGAACCGATGCCAGCGGTGTTGACACCGACGACTTCACCCTGCACGTTGAGCAGTGGTCCGCCGGAGTTGCCATGCCAGATCTCGGCGTCATGCTGAATCCAGGTGGTGAGACCGCCCTCGCTCGGGAAGGAGCGGTCCGTCGCGTTGACGGTGCCTTCACTGACGGTATTCGGGAACGAGCCGAGGGCATTGCCGACGGCAATCACCTGGTCGCCAGCGCGCAGGGCTGAAGAATCGCCAAAGGGGAGGATTGCGGGAACGGAATGCGCCCTCGGGGAGATCGAGTTGGATGATCGCCACGTCGAGGATGGCGTCGCTGCCGACAACCGTGGCCGGGACCTCGGTGCCATCAGCCAGCGAGACGGTCAGCTCCTCAGCGCCAGCGACAACGTGCGCGTTCGTCACGACGTGCCCGAGCTCATCGACGATGAATCCGGAACCGGTGCCCGCGGGAACCAACGTATCGTCGTCCGCGGACTCCTCGATCTGCTGCTCGTCGTCCTCGTCGTCCTCGTCGGCATCCGGCGCGCTAGGGAGCTCATCGCTGCCCTCGATGTCATCGCTTCCTGGAAGTTCGCCGATGCCCGGGAGCTCTGGCATGCCGGGAAATCCTTCGATCCCCGAAAATCCACTGAGCTCGACCTCACTGAGGGGCTGTAGATTCAAGACGGTTACGACCGCGGGATTCACTTTCTCCGCGACGTCAGCCACGGACATCTCCGTGGCTTGCGACGCTGCTGGGGCGCCGAATGCGGTGCAGGTTCCGCCTTCGATCACCGACTGTGCGGCCACGCCTGTGGGCAGAATGCCTCCCGGCTGGATGCCAAACCCGACCGCGCCCACCGCGCCGAGGATGAGCCCCGGCGTCAACGCTCCGGTCAATGCCACCTTGCGCAGGCGGCTTACCCGCTGTCCGGACATGTTTCTGCTCCCTGGTTCTCCCTGAGGGCACTAGCTGCCCGCGGATGATACGAAGTGACCGGACCCGGGGGCGGAAAGGCCCGCCCAGCACCACCCCCGGGAACCGATCGTACTGTTGAGTATGGAGAGTAGCGCTGAACGACCGCTGAACCAAGGCTGAGCGTTTGCTGAACCTCGGTATCTTGCGTTACCGGCGCGTTTGCCCGTAGAGCGCTCAGGCGATCTTCAACGCAGACTGAATTGCGCCGGGAACCGCCGAGGGACGATCGACGACGCGGACACCGGCGGCCTCGAGAGCGGCCATCTTCTCGGCGGCAGTCCCGGAGCCGCCCGAGATGATTGCCCCGGCGTGACCCATCCGCTTGCCCGGTGGCGCGGTCTGACCGGCGATAAAGCCGACGACCGGTTTCGTCACGTGCTCCGTGATGTAGCTGGCCGCGGTCTCTTCGTCCGCACCGCCGATCTCTCCGATCATGACGATCGCTTCAGTCATGGGGTCAGACTCGAACAGCGCCAGAACATCGACGAACGATGTGCCGATGACCGGGTCTCCACCGATACCGACAGCGGTGCTCTGGCCGATGCCAGCCCGTGTGAGGGCGTCGACGACCTCATAGGTCAGCGTGCCCGAGCGGGAGACGACGCCAACCGGTCCCGGGGTGTGGATGAATCCAGGCATGATGCCGACTTTGGCCTCGCCCGGCGTGATCAATCCAGGACAGTTTGGCCCGAGCAAGCGGGAGCCCCGGTTCTGGACGTGGGCGTAGACCGGAACCATGTCGGCGACGGGGATCCCCTCGGTGATGCAGACCACCAGGGGCAGGCCGTTGTCGACCGCCTCGTAGATCGCATCGGGAGCAAATCGCGCGGGGACGAAGATGATCGCCACATTCGGCGCCGTCTCGGCGACCGCGTCCGCCACCGTATCGAACACGGGCGCTCCGGCGACGGTCTTGCCCTTTCCTCCCGGCGTGACTCCGGAGACGACGTTCGTTCCGTACTCCACCATCTGTTCTGTGTGGAAGGAGCCTTCCCGCCCGGTGATGCCCTGCACCAGAACCCGGGTGTCGCGATCGACCAGGATGCTCATCGCAACGACCCCTCCCTCATGCCCTGTCGGATCCCCGAGCTCATGCCGCGTGCGCCGCCCGTACGGACTCCGCGGCTGCCTCATCCATGCTCTCGCTGGCGGTCAGACCTGCCTCGGACAGGATGCGTTGTCCTTCCTCCGCATTTGTCCCGGAGAGGCGAACCACGATTGGCACCGGAACATCGACTCGTCGTAACGCTTCCGTGATGCCCTGCGCGACGACGTCGCCGCGGGTGATGCCGCCAAAGATGTTGATGAGAATGGCGCGCACGTTCGGGTCCGCGGTAACAAGACTGAACGCTTTAGCAACCTGATCGGCGCTGGCGCCGCCGCCGACGTCGAGGAAGTTCGCGGGGTCGCCGCCGTGCAGCTTCACCGCGTCCATGGTCGCCATGGCCAAGCCAGCTCCATTGACGATGCAGCCGATGTCGCCGTCGAGCTTGACGAACGAGATCCCGGACTGGCGCGCGTCGAGCTCGGTCGGGTCTTCGGCGTCGAGATCGCGGAGGGATTCGAACGCGGGATGGCGGAAGAGCGCGTTATCGTCGATGGCCATTTTTGCGTCCAGCGCCAGCCACTCGCCATTGCCGGTCAGAACCAGCGGGTTGATCTCCGCGAGCGTCGCGTCTTCTTTCAGATAGGTGTCGTAGAGCTGCCGCGCGATAGTGGCGAACCCGGGCACCTTGTCGGCGGCGAGCCCGAGGGCGAAACCCACCTGCCTTACCTGCCAGGCGTGCAGCCCGAGAAACGGGTCGACGAGCGCGCGAATGATGCGGTCCGGCCGCTCGCGAGCGACCTCTTCGATGTCAACGCCACCCTCGGCGCTGGCCATGAGGACGTTTTGTCGACGCGTGCGATCGAGGGTCACGCCGAGATAGAACTCCTGGGCGATGTCGGCCGCGGGAGCAACCAGCACTCTACGGACGATGTGACCGCGAATGTCGAGACCCAGAATCGCCGACGCGGCGTCGCGTGCTTCTGCCGGCGTGCGGGCTAGCTTGACGCCGCCCGCTTTGCCACGGCCGCCGGTGTGAACCTGGGCTTTGATCACCACGGGACCGGCCGCGGACTCGGCCAGTGTCTCCGCCTCCTCTGGAGTGACGGCGACGCTACCCCCGTTGGTGCGGATTCCGTGCCTCGCGAAGATCTCCGCCGCCTGGTACTCGTGCAAGTTCATCAGTCAGTTCCTCGCCTCAAAACGCCGGCGCCGGCGACGGAGCGTTGGCCTCCGGCATCCTAGCACAGGGACGTGGAGCCACGGATAGCGTGGAAACCGCGCGAATTCGAGAAGAATTCATGAAAACCGCTTGACAGTGGACAGATCATTGCTATAGTCAAGTCTCGGACGATTTCCCTGCGCACGCGATCGTCAGGCTCTCCGTGGCCGCAATACGTGTCTCGTTCCGCCGGAAACGTCTCTGGTCTTATTCTTTTTTTCGTTCGGTGCCGCGGCAATGTTGACGCGGCGGAGGGTTCAGGCGGAATGAGCGATCGCACGCTCACCTGCCGCGATTGCGGTCAGGCGTTCACGTTTACTGCCGGCGAGCAGGCGTTTTATGCGGAGCGGGGGTTCAGTGAGCCCCAGCGTTGTCCGTCGTGCCGGTCGGCCCGCAAGGCGCAGCGCGCCACGCAAGGGTCGACTCCGGCTACGGTGGTAGTAGTGGCGGCGGTGGAGGGTACTCCTCCAGGGCGAATATAGCGGCGGCGGATCGTATTCCTCCGGCGGCGGATGGGTACTCCTCCGGTGGCGGCGGGTATTCCTCGTGGCGGTGGGGGCGGCTATTCCAGCGGCCCACGCCAGATGTATCCGGCAACCTGTTCGGAATGTGGCCGGGACACGGAAGTTCCCTTCCAGCCTCGCTCGGACAAGCCGGTCTACTGCCGGGAGTGCTTCCAGTTGCGGCGGACGGCGGCGCCTCCGCGCAACTACAACTACTAGGACACGAAGCAGTCCAGAAGGGGGCGGCCACTCGGCCGCCCCTTTTTCATGGTTCTCCCCTTGCTCTCCTTACGATTGAGGATCGCGGGACGCGGGTCCGCGCACCCAACGGCCTGGAGTGGCGCCGGTATGCACCCCATTCTGGAGCACGCGTACGCCGTTCACCCAGACATCGCGAATTCCCGTCGATAGCTGGTGCGGATCGTCGAACGTGGCGTGGTCTCTGACTTCCGCTGGATCGAAGATGACGACGTCAGCCTTCATTCCCGCCCTGAGCAAGCCCCGGTCGCGCAGGTAGAGCCGGTCGGCGACCGCCGAGGTCATCTTGCGAATCGCATCCTCGAGCGGAATGACCCCCTCGTCTCGCACGTAGTGACCGAGGATGCGGGTGTAGGTGCCGAAGGCACGAGGGTGCCGTAGTCCATCATCCCCGAGGAGCTCGGGATCGACGCCTCCCGCGTCGGTCGAGAATTTCATCCAGGGCTGGCGCATCTGCCGACGAAGATTGTCTTCGCTCATCTCGAAGTAGAAGCAGAAGACGTTCTGTCCCTCGGCCTCGAGCAGATCGAGGACAGTGTCGACCCATGCTTGGCCCCGTGCCGCCGACACGTCAGAGAGACTCCGCCCGAGGTATTTCAAGTGCTCAGGCTTTCGCAACCCAGCGAGAATGACGCCCTCCGGACCGGCGCTCGCGCCGAGATTCTCCCAGTCAGTGGCCGGCGCGAGCATGGCCTGGCGGATGCGGTCCCGAGTGCTCCGATCGCGCAGGTTGTCCCACAGCTTCCCGTCCGCCTCCGCCCACGGGGGTAGACAGGTGGCGAGGCCGGTGCCGGCCGCGACGTACGGATACATATCGGCGGTGATATCGATACCGTCGGCGCGGGCGGCGTCGATACGACGGATGACCTCGGTCATCTTCTTCCAGTTCGGCCGGCCCGCCGCCTTGAGGTGGTAGATCTCGGTCGCCACGCCGGTGCGCCGCGCGATCTCGATCGCCTCCTCGAGCCCTTCCAGCAATCGAGATTCCTCCGAGCGGAGGTGGGTGATATGCACGCCACGGTAAGCCGCCACCACCTCGCAGAGTGCGACCAGTTCCTCGGTTCCGGCGTAACACCCGGGCGGGTAGATCAAGGCGGTGGCGATGCCGAACGCGCCGTCCTCCATCGCCTCAACCAGCATCGCCGTCATCGCCGCAAGCTCGCTGGCCGTCGCATCGCCGAGGGCCAGACCCTTACCCCACTCGCGTACGGTGCCCCCGCCGATGAACGACCCGACATTGACCGAGACGCCCTGCCCTTCCAACCACGCCAGCCAGTCACCAAAGCGCGTCCAGGACCGGACGAGATCGCGCCAGGCAACGTGATCGCCGGGAATCGACGGCCAGGACTCGCGAAACGGGTCTTCGATGCGGCCCCCGAATGGCGACGGAGTCCAGTCCTCGCCCATGATCTCGGTGGTAACTCCCTGCGTGATCTTCGACAGTGACCGGCGATCGGAGAGAAACGGCACGATCGAGTGCGACTGGATATCGATGAACCCGGGACAGACGACCGTCCCGGTGGCGTCGATGATCTCCGCGTCCGAAAGAGAGTCGCTTCCGGCGGGGACGATTCGAGCGATAGAGTCACCGCCGAGGATGACGTCACCGTAGAACCACGGATTGCCCGTTCCATCGATCACGCGTGCGCCGGTGATTACGGTTTCTGGTTGAGACCCCACGGTGTGGAAGCTCCTACTGGTGCGAAGCGAGACCGTTTCGATGTGGCATGCACGGTCGAACGGAGCTTCCCACAAATTGCTCCGCCTCGGTGACGCTTTTCAGACTCATGAGCTGCGATTGAGAAGTACAGGCGAATGCTGATGTGAGGAGGCGTTTTCCAGGACCAATGACCAATCGTGGCGACAATAATGCGTAACTTCGACAACGTCGCGTGCCGTGACCGCCGTCTTTCCGAGGGTGGATGGACAAGGGCGCTACGACTAGGGACCGTGAACGATTCGATGCGCTATCTCGTTTGTTCACGAGCTGAGGTTCGCGTCGCGCCGCGCTCGGTGCCCTCGGGCGACGTGGGGCCCCTCCCAGGACGTAGCTCGGAGAATTTGGCCGAGAGCGGGAAACGGCAAGGCGAATGGGCATCAAGGCCAAGCGCCTCAAAGCCGATTGGTGATCGAACCGCCTACCTGCTCAAGATCCTGGGCAATTAAGATGCGGATTGCCCTGATAACGCGGACGTGCGAGGATGCGGTGCGCGTACCAGACGCCAGGGCGGCGCAGAGTACATCGTCGATTGTGGTGACCTGCTGTTATTCACCATACACCGGTGAGGACCGAATGAGGTACACCCCCCACGGCGTCGGATCGGCTGGGTCTTGGCGAACAGCGGCCGCGACTCCTCGGACGTCTGGCTCGACGTGCACAGCGGGGAGGGGCGACTGCGACGGCGTCAGCAGTGAGGCGTCCTATCCCGCTCCACGATCGCAGCAGGGCATGCTCCCCCTGGCACCGCGGCCTGTGGCACGGGCTATGCATCCACGCCTCCACGTGCCGCACTGGCCTGGGTTTTCAGGTTCGAACGACAGTCGTTTCCGCAGATGGTCCTCGATGATCCTCAGGGTTCTCCTCGGATGTGCCCCGCAGCAGGCCAGTGCGGCATGGGTCTTCGAGAGACCGCTCGTCCCGGAAGGGGTTAGGTCGAGCGGTCTCTCGCTGTGGAGGCAGGGGGGTGCGGATCGCCACGGCGCCGGCGTCGGTCTCGAATCGACAACAACCGACCCCGGCCAGGGCTCGTGGGAGCACCGTTTGGCTTGTCAGACCCAGCGATCCGCGCCCTGCTACTGTATCGTCTCGTGGGACAACATGGGAGAGCCCTGGGTCATCACCGGTGATTCAGGCGGGGGCGTTCGGACGCTCACACCAGAAACGGCCCGATCCCCAACTCCGGCGCCATCAACCAGACCAGGCACCAGGCGAGCGCTTCCTCGAGCGTGCGGCCGTAAAACGTCTGCTCCTCGGGGAATAGAGCATCACGACCCAGCCGGCGTGATCGACGGTCCAATCGCAGTACCCGCGGCGCGTGGCGATCGCGCTCCGGAGGGCATCTTGCAACTCGCGCCCTTCCAGCCTGGGATCAACCCCGGCTTGGGCGACGGCGGCGGCGAGGTCTGGTGCCAAGATCGAACAAGCACGTGCGCACACCAACATTGCTCGCTCCATTAGAGGACCATCCATCCCCGTTAAAAGAACGCGACGCCCCTGAGCGTGTTTCAGTCGCCGCCGCGATGCCAACTCGACCCCTTACGCGCTCAGATGCTGGGCGAGACGGCGATGGCCAGCGAGGCGGCTACCTGGGCGGGGAGCGACCGAGGTGCCCCGACTGCGGGAGGAGGTTGCAGGCCGCTGGTCGCGCCGGCGGCAGTTGCGCGGGGAACGGGAGATCCGGATCGCCTTGGAGCGCACCTATGCCGCTGTCCGGCCTGTGGGACCGGCCTTTTCCCCCCTCGATAAGGAATTGGGGCTCTTGCCCGGGGCGCTGACGCCGACGCTGCAAGGCCACCTCAGCCGCTTGGGCACCCGTCTCAGCTTCGGCGAGGCGGCCAGCGAATTGGGTCACCTGAAGGGGGTTTGGGTGGCGACCTCGTCGGCGCGACGGCGCACGGAAGGGGACGGGGCGATCATGCGATGCTCGAGGGAGCCCCGCGGCACGGGTAGTGGCCACGGCGCCGCTTCCCCCACCGGGACCACCGGTGCAGCAGGTCAGTGTGGACGGGGCGATGGTGCCGTTGCGGGACGGGTCGTGGCGGGAGGTGCGCACGTTGGCCATCGGCACGGTAGCGCCGGGGCGCGAGTTGGGCACGGTGCGCTGCGAAGACCTGTCGTACGTCTCGCGCTTGGCCGACGCGGCCACCTTCATCGGCCTGGCCGCTGGAGAGGTGCACCGCGCGCGGGCGTGGAAAGGGCCGGGCGGGTGGCGGGGTGGTCGACGGCGCCGACTGGTGCCAAGGCTTCCTGGACGCCCACCGCCCGGACGCGGTGCGCATCCTCGACTTCCCGCATGCCGCCCAGCGTCTGAGCGACGCGGCCGAGGCGGTGTGGGGACGGGCGAGGCGGCACGCGCCTGGGCCGCCGCGCAGCGGCGGGAGTGCGCGACGGGACGGCTGAGGCCGTGCTGGCGGCCCTCCGGGCGCTGCCGCTGGCCGCGGCCCGGGACGCGGTGGAGGCGAGCCGCGTGCAGGGCGAGGTGCTTGGCTACCTGACGCCACGGGCGGCGCAGATGCGCTACGCCGCCTTCCGCGCCCAGGGCTTGCCGATCGGCAGCGGCATCGTGGAGAGCGCCAACAAGCTCGTCGTCGAGGCCCGGATGAAGGGAGCCGGGCGGCGCTGGGCAGAGGCGAACGTCACCCCCATGGTGGCGTTGCGCGGGGCGCTGTGCTCCGAGCGGTGGGACGTGGCGTGGGCGGCCATCGTCGACGCCCGCCGCGAACCGCGACCGCGGCCGCAGCCGGACGCCGCCCCCGCCGCCTCAGCCGCGTCGGTGGCCGCCTCGGCCCCCCGCGTACGCCACCCCGCCATCTCCGAGCCGCGGCGCGACGGCCCTAAGACCATCGTCAACGGTCGGCCGACCGCGCGCCACCCCTGGAAGCACTACCCCGCCGTCGCATCCGCTTCCGCAAAACTCTGACGCGCACCCCCACCGCCCTGCGGTCTTTACAGTTTGTTCACTACGCTATATGCTGGCGGACACCTACATCACAACCGACGATGGCGACTATGCGCCGGCCTGACGTCCAGCCTCCACCGCCGCTCGCAAGCGCGAAGGAGAGCAGCCATGGACGTAACCACGTTCGATACGCTGATCAAGCGGCTGGCGACGACGCGCCTCACCCGTTGGCAGGCCCTGCGGGGGATGGCGGCGGGCGGCGTCGCCGCGCTCACGGGGGTGAGCCTGCTCGGCGAGGAGGGCGAGGCGAAGAAGGACAAGCCGAAAAAGAAAACGATCTGCCATCGTGGCAGTGATGTTTCGATCCTCGGCACGACCAAGAAGGTCACGAAGAAGGGGAACCAGAAGCATTTTAGACAGCACCCGGCCGACTATAAGGGCAAGTGCACCGCGGCGCGGATTGTTTCGCCGACGCCGCCGACGGTTCCACCGGTTCCACCGCCGCCACCGCCTGGTCCAGGGTGCGTGAGTGCCAATTGCCCGAAGTTCGAGACCTGTGTCAACAACCAGTGTGGCCCGTGCACGCTTGCCAGCCAGTGTCCCGCTGGGGAGGCCTGCCTCAATGGGCGCTGCATTGGCGGAAGTGGCCGTAATGCCATCACCTGCGACGCCCCTCCCCAATGCCAGGCGTTTAGTGCGCACTTGAGCTGCGAGGAGGTCGTCGGCACCTCTCAGTTCTTCTGTCTCGCCGGTACCGAGTGCGCCCCCGCGATACAGCGGCCGGTCGTGTGCCCGACGGCTGGGGAGACCTGTGTGCTTGGCGATTGCGTCGTGCCCTGCGGCGCCGGCGACACGTGCGGGATGGGTTTCGAGTGCCGCGGCGGATTCTGCTTTGACTAGGTCAACCGATCGTCATGCTTAAGGGCGGGCCAGCACAGTCAGTTGGTGCTGGCCCCACGATCGCCTGAACATCAGCGCGTACGCGGGATTCCTGGAGGGCTGCCCAGCGGGAGCGGGCGGCGCCACCGCGCCCGCACGGTCCGGCGCCAGCGCTGCCAGGTCTCGCCTCACGCCGTTCCGGTCGCGTCCTCGTCGGCATCGTCCGTCTCATCCGTGTCGTCGATGGCGTCGGTTAGGCTCGTGTCACCCGTGCGGCGCAATCGCTTTTTGCTGCACCGCGTGTCCTGGCGGCTGCGGCGCCGGATGCTGTAAATCAGGCAGCAGAGAACGCTCCACCGCGCAGCGTCCCGGTCCTCGGCGAGACGAGGAAGCAGACGATCGAGGGGCGGTAGACTCCTGCCTTCCCTCCACGGAGACCGCGTCGCCTGTCCATTGGGGGCCCCGGAGCGGTGCGTGTACCTCGATTGGGCTACATCGTGCCCGACAGGCGCAGCACCGGCATCGGGACCACGTTCGTCGCACACACGATGAAGTGGGCCCGAGAGGTGGGGTACGAGCGGTGTGCGGTGCCTTTCATTACCGAGAGCCGTGCCGCCGCCTTTTGGCGCGAGCTGGGGTTCCGGCCCATCTCGCACTGGCTCTGCCGTTCGGTCGACGATCACCGTTCCTGGGCCACGGGCGGCGCGTGACAGGTTAATCGCCATTATCCGGAAACGACCCCGGGAGGGATGGTCCCGGGGTCATACCTACTGACGGGGAGAGGGCTGTGCGCGCTCCCTCCCCAGCGCGGTCTGCTCGACCCCGGCGATATCACAGAAGCCGTCGCCATTGCGGCCACGGCGGGAGACCCGCTGGGGTTGCCGCAGGACACGCCGGGTGCCCACGGCATTAACGACGACCGCATCACCGTGTTCATGCGCGGCAACTTGGGCGGCGTCGAAGGCTGTACCTTCCCCGGGTAGGGCGGCAGCCGAGGCTCAGACGAGGAAGGGTCCGATCCCCGGCTCCGGGAACATCAACCACACCAGGCACCAGGAAAGGGCTTCCTCAAGGGTGCGGCCATAGAAGTCCTGCTCCTCCGATGAATGGAGCGTGACCACCCACCTGGCGCGGCCGACCAATCAGGAGCAATACCCGCGCCGGGTGGCAATCGCTCTCCGTAGAGCATCTTGCAGGGCACGGCCTTCCATGCCGGAGATCAACGCCAGCTTGGGCGACGGCGCTGGCAATGTCCGCGGCGAGGACCGGCCGATCACGCGAGCTCACCAGCGTTGATCCGGCAGCCAGAGCGCCAGCCATTCCAACCAGAACGCACTTAGCCCACGCTGCCAGCCCGCACCTGACGCGCTATTTGCTCAAATAGCTCCTTCGCGGCGGCGATGGCAGGCCAGCCGTGGTGCTGGCCCCGTCCTTCGACGTGAAGGTCGATCGTCCTAAAGTTCTTCATCCACGATGCAGAGACCGCCCCTGCAGGTTTGACCCGGGTCACAAGCGCCGGCGACACATGGGGTGACGCAAGCTCCCGCCTTACAGAGCGGGCGGCCCGACGGACAGGCGCCCCCACCTTCGGCGGGCGAACAGTCGTTGTCGATCAGGCACGTGTCATTATTGAAATCCGAGTCGGTGGTGGTGTCGTAGCACTCGAAAAGGGCACTTCCAGTTGCCGATTCGCATTGCTCCGTGGTTTCGCAGGCAATGCGGTTTGGACCACCAGTGCCGATGCAGCGCCCATTGATGCAGACCTCAGAATTGTTCGCGTTGCACTCGGTATAGGTGGTACAGGGGCCACAAGAGGTACCGAAGCAGACCTCGAACCGCGGACACTCTGCGTTGCTCGTGCACGAGAAACCAGGCACCGGCGTCGTCGGTGTTGGTGTCGTCGTCGGTGGCGGCAACGGCGTCTGGCACACGCAGCCAGCACGGCCGGCTTGGCACTTGCCCTTGTAGGCGCAGGCATTGCGGCGCAAAATCCGCTTGACCTTCTTTTTCTCTTTCTTCTTCGTGTCGCAACTCGCGGGGTCGCAGCTGCTACAGACGCAGACCCGCCGCTTCTTGTCGTCGGCCGCACCCGCCTCATCTGCGGAAAGGCTCAGCCTGGTGAGGCCGGCCACCGCGCCCGCCGCCAGCCCCCGCAGGGCCGTGAGCCGGCTCACGCGCTGCGTGGCGATGGTCTTGATCAGCTGGTCAAACTTGGTGCCATTCATGCTGTCTGTGTCCCCCATCACGAGCTGATCGCGGGGTGGCCCGCAGCGGCTTCCCCGTCCTCGCCTACCCGGTGCAGACCAACAGGAGGATCACCTCCCCCCACCCGCGTCAGCCCTGAGTACGGGACTGCCGCGCTCGGGAATCGGGCCTCACCTCTTACCGTGACCGCGCGGACTCACTTTATCACTGGTTAGGACACCCCGCATCACGACATCGGATGCATCTTATTCGGCGTGCTGTCTCGCTGCCGGGTGATCCCCGCGGTAAACTGGCCGTCAGCGCGAACGAGCGAGGAGACGTATGCTCACCATCCGCCGCACCCAGGTGTTGCGGGGCCCGAGCATCTGGGCACCGGTGCCGGTCATCATCTTGACGGTGGCGATCGGCGAGTTGGAAAACCGGCTGAAGCGCGAGACCCCCGTCTTCTTCGACCGCCTGGTCGAGCTGCTGCCTTCCCTGGAGACACACGCCGCCACGGTTGCCCAGCCCGAGCTGGGCTTTGCCCGCCTGCTGCTGGGGCCGATCGCCCTCGCGCTGCAGCAGCAGGCTGGGGTCGCAATCCAGTATTCCGCGACGCACCCGACGGACGGACACGGCCTGTCCCGCGTGGTCTATGCCTACGACCATGAGGACGTCGGGCGCGCGGCCGGGCAGGTCGCCGTTCGCCTCCTCAACCATCTCCTCTACGGCAGTGAGCCGGCCTTCGCCTTCGCCGACGAGCTGGTGAAGGAGATCATCGGGCTTATCGAGCGCCACACTGCCGGCCCGTTCCTCGACACGGTCGTGGCAGCCGCCAGGCGCCGCAGCATCCCGGTCCTCGAACTCAGCTCCAGCCCGCCGCTCCTGCAGTTGGGCACGGGAGCGTATCAGCGCCGCCTCGCCGGCCTGGTCCCCACTGCCACCGCCGGGATTGCTTCCACCAGCGTCAGCGATCCAGCGCTCACCCGGCGCCTGCTCGACGGGGTAGGGGTCCCGTTTGCCGCCGGCCTCGTGGTGCGTGACATCGAGGGCGCCGTCCAGGTCGCCAGGCACCTTGGCTTCCCTGTCGTCCTCATGGTGCAGGATCGCCCGCCGGATCCGGGACTTAGGCTCGCCCTGGAGAGCGAGGCAGCCGTGCGGACGGCCTTCCCGGGTGTCGCGCGGGAGGCTCGCTCCCGCCGGGAGGTCGTCACGTGCGCCCCCGGCACGTTCTATCACCTCCTGGTGGTGGGCGAGCGGGTGGTGGCGGTGGCCGAACGGCCGCCTACGCCTGGTTCCAGAGGCGGGTCGCCGAGGGTGGCCGACAGCGTCGGGGAACGCGACGATCAGGAGACGCCTGCGCATATGGCATTGCTGGATCGCAACCGCGAGAACAGCGCCGACGATGGTCAGGTCGTGCCGCCGCCGGCGAACGGCCGCCAGATCGCGATCGACCGCACCACGGAGATCCATCCCGACAACGTGGCCATCGCGCGACTGGCCGCGCAGGTGGTGGGGCTGGCGGTGGCGGGCATCGACGTCATCACTCCCGACATCGCCCGCTCCCTGTTCACGGAGGGTGGCGGCATCGTCGCCGTCGATGCCGCGCCCGACCTTCGCCGGCACACCCACCCCACGGAGGGGACGCCGCGTGATGTGGGGATGGCCATCGTCGATCACCTCTTCCCACCCGGGCAGCCGGTGCGGGTGCCGATCGTGGCAGTCACCGGTACCAACGGCAAGACGACGACCACCCGCATGATTTCACACATCCTGACCACGGCCGGCATGCAGGTCGGCATGACCACCACCGATGGCATCCACATCGCCGGCACCCAGATCGCGACGGGGGATCAGGCGGGGGCTCCCGCGGCCCGGCAAGTGCTGCGCAACCCAGCTATTGACTACGCCGTCTTGGAAACCGCGCATGGCAGCATTTTGAAGCATGGGCTCGGCTTCGATCGCTGCGACGTGGCGGTGGTCACTAACGTCGCCGCCGACCACCTCGGCACCGCTCATCTCAAGACGCTGGAGGATCTGGCCCAGGTTAAGGCGGTGGTAGCGCGGGCCGCCATGTCAGAAGGAGCGAGCGTCGTCAACGCCGACGACCCCTTGACCGTGGCGATGGCCGAGGTGGCAGGGGGGGAGATCGTCTACTTCTCGATGACCGACGACAGCTCGGTCGTTCATGATCATCTCCAACAGGGGGGCCGCGCAGTGGTGCTGAGACAGAGCCCGGCAGGGGAGGTGCTGACGCTCCTGGCGAACGGGGGGGCGACGTCGATCTTGCCGGTGGCGGAGATACCGGCCACGATGGAGGGGCGCATCCGGGTCAACATCGCCAACGCCCTGGCCGCGTCCGCCACCGCGATCGCCCAGGAGGTGCCACTGGCAACGATCCGGGCGGCATTGCACACCTTCGCCAACAGCCTCGCCCAGACCCCCGGACGCTTCAACGTCCTCGACATCGATGGCCGTACGGTGGTCCAGGACTATTGCCACAACCTGCACGGTCTGGAAGCGCTGGCGGACTTCGTCAGACGCATGGGGGCTCCGCACACCGTCGCCGCACTCTACATAACCGGCGACCGCACCGACGAGCACATCACCGCCTTCGGCCGCCTGGCCGCTCAGATCTTCGACGAGTTGGTCATTCGGGATGTCGCTTCCCGGTATCAGTACATGCGCGACCGCACGCCGGGAGAGGTGCCCGCACTCCTCCACGCCGCGGCCCTTGCCGCAGGACTGGAACCCGAGAAGATCCGTCTGGCCCACGACAAAGAGGAGGCCGCCGACCTGGCAATGGCCAGAAGTCGGAGCGGCAGTTTGGTGGTGCTGCTGGGGGGCGAGGATCCGGCCGGGATGTCGAAGCACTTGACACAACGGCACCACGAGGCCACCGTCTGATCGTCCCCTGCAGGAGAGCTGGGTGCGGACGCGCACCCCGTGTCCGCATGTGAGACGGGGTGTCAGGAGGGTGGTGAGGGTCGTCAGGATCGCCAGGCTCGAGGGGACCAGAAAACACGGACTGGCAAAGAGCAGACGCCCGTCAGAAGTGTCCACGTCACGCGTGCAGACCGCTCTTAGTACTACAACGGCAGTTGGCGTCGAAGGCTGCCAAACCGGGGCACATCGAGCTGAATGGTGCAGAGGATTGTGAAGCTTTCCTGGTCGATCAGACCCTGCCAGCCGGCCATTTCAGGGCATATGCCGTTGTAGTACCAAGGTCACAATCGCGTACAAGAACGGGCCGAAGGTGGCAGTGGTCATGACGCCAACTGGGACACAACCGTTGCAGGAAGTCGTGAACGCGCAATGGGAGAGCATTGCAGCGCTCGCGTGGTGAGGGCATCGCCATTACGGGCACGGCTTGGTGATGTTCAACGCCGAGACGGGCGAGATGGGCTACCACTCCGCTGAGGTGACGGCTGAGAACTTGCAGAGTATGCCTATCTTGCCGGACATTCTTGACGCGTGCGAGGAATACAACCCCGACACGCAAGTCGTCCTTATGGCGAAGATCGTCTTTGCTCGCGGTTTCAGGGGCGAGCCGGAGAGCTTGCTTGCAACGCTCACAGTGCCGCAGGGCGGTATACCGCCGGTTGCCGCGTGGGCGATGGTAGGCGCACGGAGGAATTGAGCCAGTTCAATGCCTCGATGCGAGCACAAATACGCGGTTACTGACACTGAGTAACAGCAGCCATCAAAGTGCGAGACAGGCGGTCATGCGGCGATCTCCCAGTCGTCGCTATCGGTGCAGCGCAGGATCACGAGGGGCGTATTGTGTATGTAAGAAGAGTTGGAGGAACCAATCGTGAAGGTCTCTCACGCTCCCGCGACGGATCGTAAAACGAGTCGGTTTCATCCGAATGATCTGTTGCGCCAGGCACAGATTCAGGATGTCACCCTCTCGCCGGATGGCATGACCGTCGTTTACAGCCGGCGCGTGATCGTCGACAACGCCTACCGCACCCATCTCTGGCTGGCGCCCTGGGCCGGTGGCGAGAGCCGCCAACTGACGCACGGGGCAGCCAACGACACCCGGTCGCACTTTTCTCCCGATGGCCGAACTCTCGTCTTCATCTCCGACCGGGGTGGCCGGGAGCAGCCCTGGATTCTGCCGATGGACGGCGGCGAGCCGCGCCTGGCAGCCGACATCGCCGGCGATACCAAAGCCGCTCGCTGGTCACCGGATGGAGACCGATTGCTGGTCATCGCCCATAGCGGCAACGAGCGTCTTGCTGTAGGTAACCCGAAGGACCCGACTGCGCGAGTCATCGACGACTTCGCCTGGCGACTCGACGCGATCGGGTTGCGGAATCAGTTGCTGAGCGCCTGGGTCGCGCCGGTTGCCAACGGTGAGCCGCGAAGAGTGACCGATCCAACCTGGGAAGTGCTGGACGCGCGATGGATGCCGGATGGCCAGCACATCGCCGTCGTCGCCGATGCCGAGGCGGACGCCGGGATGCGCCGTTTGAGCGAGCGCGCGGCCGTCTGGCGGATTCCCCTCGACCAGCCGGGTGAACCAGTCCTTCTCGCCGAGCTTCCAGGCGGCATCGCTGTGGTGCGGCCGGCGCCGGATGGGGTTCGCGTCGCGGTGGTTGGCAAGGATTACCCTCGCCAACCCTCCTGGGCGGACAACCATCTCTATGTCAGCGACGGCTCGGCATTCGAGAGACTCGGCTCGGATCTCGATCGTCCGGTGGGGAACGTAACGACCGGCGATCTCGTGGTCCGCGGGTCAGGAATCTCCTGCGAATGGCTCGACGACAGCGCGCTCGTGGCGCAGGTCGGCGACGAAGGCCGGACCCTTCCCTTTCGCTTTGACGTGGGGTCGGGCGAGGCGTCTCCGCTGGTCTCCAGCGAGATTGTGTGCAACACGGTCGCGGTTGTCGGAGGTCGGGTCGTGATGGTCGCTAGCGACCGAGGCCGGTCGACTGAGATCTATGCCGTCGAAGACGGCGCCATGCGCCAGCTCTCGCGCAACGGATCCGAATGGCTCGAGCCCTACCGCCGCGATCCAGTGCGTCACCGCCTGACCCACCAAGAGGGGCACGAGTTCGACACCTGGTTGATTGAGGGACGCGATGTGGCGAAGCCCGGTCCCGTGGTCATCCAGATCCATGGCGGTCCCCACGCCGCGCACGGTCCAACTCCCTGGCTGGAAATGCTTGCTCTTGCTGACGCCGGGTTCCACGTCCTCTATCCGAATCCGCGCGGCTCGAGCGGTTACGGCGAAGCATTCGCCAAAGTGATTCATGGCCGCTGGGGGGAGACCGACGGATCGGACCATCTCCGACTGGTCGAGTGGGCAGTCGAGACCGGACTGGCCGACCCCGGCCGGATCGGCGTGATGGGGTTGTCCGGCGGCGGCTACATGACGAACTGGCTACTCGGTCATCACCCCGGACGGTTCGGGGCCGGGGTCAGCGAAAACCCGGTCAGCAACTGGGTCTCCTGGTACGGCGGGTCCGACCTCTCCGGCTACACCGACGAGCGCTTCGTCGGCGTGGGGCGCCTGCCGGAGGATATCGACGCTTTTCTCGCGGCGTCGCCATTCATGACGATCCACCAGAACACGGCGCCGCTCCTACTCCTCCAATCGGAAAATGATCTGCGCTGCCCGCCGGAGCAGTCCGAGATCCTCTTCGCCATCCTGCGCTCACGCGGGGTCAGGACACAAATGGTGCGTTACCCCGGCGAGGCGCATTTCCTGGCCGGGGTTGGGCGTCCAGATCGGCGTGTTGATCGCATGCGCCGCATCGTGGAGTGGTTCCACCAATACCTCTAAAACGAACCCCGGACCTGATTCGGACCGAAGAACCGTCGTCCCTCGTCTCCCCGGCACAGAAACCCCTCTCCTTGCGGCAGGGAGAGGGGTTTGGGGTGAGGGTTTTCCGCAACCTCTACTCGTCGTCCGAGGCGGCTCGGGAGGCTTCACGGATCGTTTCCACGACGCTCGCGTCTGCAAGGTCGTCGTGTCCCCCAGTTGTCGCCCAACGGCAATATCGCGCAGGAGCCGGCGCATGATCTTTCCCGAGCGCGTCTTCGGCAGATCTGGGGTGAACATCAGCTGGCGCGGCCTGGCGATCGGTCCGATCTTGTGCACGACATGTTGACGAAGCTGCTCGCCAAGCTCGTCGCTCGGCTCGATCTCCGACTTCAGGATGACGAAGCAGCAGATGGCTTCACCCGTAACCTCATCCTCGCGGCCGACGACCGCCGCTTCGGCGACCCGCTTGTCGTCGACGAGCGCGCTTTCGATCTCGGTCGTGGAGAGACGGTGACCGGAGACATTCATGACGTCGTCGACACGGCCCATCAGCCAGTAGTCGCCGTCCTCGTCGCGGCGAGCGCCGTCGCCCGGAAAGTACATCCCGGGGAACTTGCTCCAGTAGGTCGCCTTGTAGCGCTCCGGGTCGCCATAGATGCCGCGCAGCATGGAGGGCCAGGGTTGCTTGAGTACGAGGTACCCGCCCTCACCAAGTGGCACGGGATTGCCCTGGTCGTCGACGACGTCGGCAACGATGCCGGGGATCGGCTTCGTGGCCGATCCCGGCTTGGTCGTCGTGATGCCCGGTAGTGGCGAGATCATGATGCCGCCGGTCTCGGTCTGCCACCACGTATCGACGACGGGGCAGCGGCCGCCACCGATGTGCTCGTGGTACCAGATCCAGGCCTCGGGGTTGATCGGTTCGCCGACGGTTCCCAGCAGACGCAGCGAGGAGAGGTCGTGCTGCTCGGCATACCGCGGACCCCATTTCATGTGCGCGCGAATCGCCGTCGGCGCCATGTAGACGACAGTCACACCGTAGCGCTCAATGATGTCCCACCAGCGACTGGGATCGGGCCAGTCGGGGGTGCCTTCGTACATGACGCCGGTGGTGTGATTGGCCAGTGGGGCATACACGATGTACGAGTGCCCCGTCACCCAGCCGATATCGGCGGCGGCCCAGAAGACGTCGTTCTCCTTGATGTCGAAGACGCTGCGAAACGTGCTGGTGATTCCGGTCAGGTAGCCGCCAGTCGTGTGCAAGATGCCTTTTGGCTTGGCCGTCGTGCCAGAGGTGTAGAGCAGGTAGAGCATATCCTCGCTCTCCATCCGCTCCGGCTCGCACCATTCAGCCTGACCCGGGACAACGTCGTGCCACCACACGTCGCGGCCATCCGCCATGGTGACGTCCTGACCCGTGCGTTGAACGACGAGCACATGCTCGATGCTCGGCGTCTGCTTCACGGCCTCGTCGACGTTGACCTTGAGCCCGCTGGCCTTGCCACGCCGGTAGCCGCCGTCGGCGGTGATAACTAGCTTCGCCTGTGAGTCGTTGATGCGGTCGGCGAGAGCCTCGGCCGAGAACCCGCCGAAAACGACCGTGTGCGGCGCTCCGATGCGCGCGCACGCCAGCATGGCGACCGGCAGCTCGGGAATCATCGGCATGTAGATGGCAACGCGGTCGCCGCGCCGCACGCCAAGCTCTTTCAAGGCGTTGGCTGCTCGGTTCACGTCCTGATAGAGATCGTGATAGGTGATGACCTTGCGATCTCCCGGCTCCCCCTCCCAGAAATAGGCAACCTTGTCCCCACCGCCGGCATCGACATGGCGATCGAGGCAATTCACGGCGACATTGAGCTGGCCGCCATCGAACCACCTTGCGAACGGAGGATCCCACTCCAGGACCGTATCCCAGGGGCGATACCACTCGAGCTTCGCCGCTTCGGCAGCCCAGTACCCCTCGGGGTCAGCGGCGGCCTCGTCGTAGATCGCGGGATCGCTAACATTGGCCTGGGCCGCGAAATCCGGTGGTGGCGGAAAACGTCGTTGCTCGAGGAGCAGTGTTTCGATTGCCGCCTCACGTGTTCCCGGTCTCGATCCCGGAGCTCCGGTCTCGCTCATCTCGCTCCCTCGCGTCGCGGGCGGTAAGCCGGAGCGGAAGCGCGACGGCCTACGAATTTGCCCCCAATGAGTTCTGATGCCGCGAGTATACCGCCGTGTCTCGGGCGCCTCGCGGCTGGTGGCCGGCCGCGCTCGCCCAACTGGCGTCTGTCGGTTGGTCCCACCAGGGAAACAGGCGAAAGGTACGATTGCTCTCGGTCGATTGCATACGAGATCGATCAGCCTTGAGGGACTCGATGGCGGGGAAGCCGTCAACGAGGCATTTCGACAACATGCCATTCAGTCGATCGCGGACGTGAAGAGACCCGCAGAGATGCTGCTCGAGCGCTTCTCTATAGCAGGGCCGGCGCAAGTGGCCCATGTCCCCGGCTCGTTCAACGTCCCGGCCGGAGACATCGTGCGGGGCGAGTTGCCTGATTTCATGTTTCCGGAGGAAGACCCGGTAGCTGTCATTTGCAGTACCGGATATCGCTCCAGCCTGGCGGCCAGTCTCTTGCAGAGACGCGGCAAGCGAGGGGTCTGCGTCGTCCGGGTTGGCATGGCGGCGTGGCTGGAAGCACGGCTTCCTCCAGACTCATCGTGAGCAGGATCAACAGTCCCGCTCATTGTGAGCAGGATCAACAGTCCCGGGGAGAATTTTTGCAGGAACAGCGATTGGGGGTGTGAGCGATATGACAGGCAGACTGGTTGGTCCCTGGAACGGGATGTCACGGGGTCCCATGGCGCCAGAGACAACGGTCGACGAGTTGGTGAGCAACCTGGCCACGAGGCCAATGCAGGTGGTCGACGTACGCGAGCCAGAGGAATGGATCTCCGGCTATATCCCGGGCAGTGTCCTGATGCCGATGGGTGAAGTGCAGCAGCGGTATAGGGAGTTGGATCCAGCGTTACCAGTGGTAACCGTCTGCCACAGTGGAGTACGAAGCCTGTTCAGCGCCGAAGAACTGATTGCCGCGGGCTTCACCGATGTCCGGAGCCTCACCGGAGGCATGATCGCCTGGGTCGAGGCCGGGCAACCGACGGAGGGGTCACAGGGTGATGGGGTGATAGGAAATTAACCTCTCATCTCCAATTCGACTCTGGTCACGAACCGATCAACCCCGCAAATCCCTATCACCCATGCCCCCATCACCCCACGACCCTACCGTGTGAGTACCGCACGCTGGACCGCGGAGGCATGGGCGGCAGCTTCCATCTGATCCGAAAGTAGGGGGAGATCGACGAAGCCGTGGCGGCGTTCCAGCGCCCGTGCCACCAGCCAGTCGGCCAGCACCGGATTTTTCGGCAGCAGCGACCCGTGCAGGTAGCAGCCGACGGCGTTGCGATAGATGGCGCCCTCGGTGCCGTCGCGCCCGTTGTTGCCTCGCCCAATGCGGACGCGTCCCATCGGCTCGACCCCCGCGCCGAGCGTCGTCAGCCCGCTGTGATTTTCGAATCCGACCAACTCACCCCACCGGCTTTCGACGACCACATTGCCAATGAAACGCTCCGACCCGGCCACACTGACGGCGTCGAACAGGCCGATGCCCGGCAACGGCTGCCGCATCGTGGGGCCGGTACTCGTGACCGAGAAGCTGGTAGCCACCGCAAACCGCGAGCATAGCGGCGCCGTCGTCGATAGCCGCCCGTAACGCCTCACCCTTGGCGCCTTGCAGATCGCGGGCGACCGCCGCTTGCTCCTGGTCCTGGCCTCCACCCCAAAAAAACAGATCGACATCGGGCGGAATCGGTTGCCCCATCCCGATCTCGCGCACCTCGACTGGAATTCCTCGCCACTCCGCACGCCGGCGCAGGGCGATCACATTTCCGCGATCGCCGTAGATATTCATCTTCGAGGCGTAGAGCCAGCCGATCGTCAACCTCAAAGTCCATGTGACGTGTCCTCACTGTTCCCAGAAGTGGTCGACCGCGCCGCGGTCCGCGAGCGCCTGGCGTAACCCAAGCAACGCCGTATAGGTCAGCAGGACGTAACCCGACGCTCCCTCGGCAAGACTGTCGACAAACGCATCGAGTCCGCTAGATAGGTCCGCCGGCAGAGGCACGATGCGCTGCGGAGGCAACCCCGCGTATTTCAGCCGGTTCGCCATGTCCGCGCCACGAACCCCGGTCGTGAAGAGCGGTGCCGAGCCATCACAGAGCATCTCGAAATCGACGTCCCAGAGCCATGAGACGTCTCGCCCATCCGCCGCGAGGTCGTTGATGGCGATCAATGTCGGCACCGTGAGACCGTCGGTCGCCACAGTCAGCATCCGTAACGTCTCATTGAACCCGACGGGGTTTTTCACCAGAGCGAGCGTCAGCTGCCGGTTCCGATACGTCACCCGCTCGATCCGGCCAAAGGCCGACCGGTACCCTTCGAGCGCTCCGGCGATCGTTGCTGGCGGAACTTGAAACATCCTCGCCACCGTGGTTGCGGCGACGGCGTTGTAGGCGTTGTAGAGTCCTGGTATGGCGAGGCGCAAGGGGAGGGGAGCGACTGGCACCGCAGGGCCGGAGACATCCAGGCGGAGCGCGTCGACACCGTCCAGCGCGATCGATGTTCCGGCAAAATCGAGCGGCGGGCGAGAGGCGCCGCAACCCGGGCAATGCCAGGCCCCGAGATGCGCGCTATAGAGTCTCTCGTAGGCGAGGTCCTGCCCACAGCGGCGGCACGCCTTGGCGTCCGCGGCATGCGGAATCTCGCTCAGGAGGAACGCCGGATTGTGATCGTCGAGACCGAATGTCACCCGCCGCGCGCGGATTCCTTCCGTGATCGCGGCCAGGGTCGGATCGTCGACATTGACGACAACAGTCGCCTCGGCAGGCAACCGCCGTAACGCGGGTTCCCACCGTGACGCGATTGCGTCAAGCTCGCCATAGCGGTCGAGCTGGTCCCGGAACAGATTGTTTAGCAGGATTACCGTCGGCTCTACCCGGCGCACGATCTCGGGAAACGCCGCCTCGTCGCTCTCGATGACGCCGATATCGGCTCGCGGGCTTCCCAGCAGGTCAGCCTGGCTGGCAAGGGCGCTGGCGACGCCGCGAACAAGGTTCGAGCCTGACCGGTTATGGGCGATGCGATGCCCATCGGCCTGCAGGATGTCCGCGAGCATGCGAGAAACGGTGGTCTTCCCATTCGTGCCGGCGACAACTACAGAGCCGTGCGGGAGCCGGCTGGCGATCTTGTCGAGCAGACGGGGATCGATGCGCTCAGCGACCAGTCCGGGCGCGGCTGTGCCACCACCACGTCCAAGTCCGCGGATTGCGACGCCGGTGACTTTAGCCGCCGCCAGCGCGGCAATCAATCGCGCGTCACGCGTTCGCGGTGAACTAGGCGCCATCGGTGAGAACGACGGTGAGCACCTCGAGCCGCTCGAAGACGACGAGCGGGATGACCGGTACGACTTGCGTGTCGCCCTTGGCGGCATCCGGCGGTGCATCCCCAACCCGGCCGACGATGAGGCCGCCGGGAACCCGAGCGGTACGCAATGACGGGCTGTCCGTGGTGAGCACGAGTTCACCAGGCTGGGGATCGCTGTCTCGATCGAGGTAGCGCAGCTCCAACCGGCCGCCGTTCTGCCAGTCACCGAAGACCACCCCGTCGCCCCCTCCTTCGAGCCGTGCTCCGACCCGTTGGGTGACGTCGACAATGAGCATGATGCGGGACGATTCCTGCCAGACCTCCGTTACCTGGCCGATGTAATTCGGCCCCTGGGCAACAACCGCCATCCCAACCTCGACGCCATTCTTGGAGCCTTTGTCAATCGTCAGGAATTTCTGTTGATTTGTCGGGTCGGGCGCCTGGACCCGAGCCTGGAGCATTTTCCAGGTCGGCCGGTCTTGCTGGAGTTTCGCCTGGAGACGCAGCTGCTCGACCTCGCGCACCGCTGCCTTGAGTTGCGCGTTCTCGGCGGCGAGTTGGTCCCGCTCGGCCTTCACGGCGGAGATCTCGCGTTCCATTGCGATATCGCCGCGCCGACCGGCGTTGCCGACCTGAGTGACGATCGGGCCCACGGCCGCGCGCATCGTGTCTTTGACGGGGTCGAGTGCCCGGCGGCTGTCAAGCTGGATGAATGCCAGGCTGGTGATCACGAACAAGACGACCAGAAAGACAGTCTGGCGAGTGTTCAGTGTCGTCAACGGCGAACCTCGTGGGGGCGGTGGTGTCCCGGTTTCACCCGGAGGCGCTCTCCAAGATCGACCGGATCGCCAACGATACCACGCCAGTCATCCGCTTCCGCACCGTCCGTCATTACCCGGGGGAATCGTTAGCGTGCGCGGCGAATTTCTGAACCGCTGGCCAGTGCCCGCTCATAGAGGTGGAGCGCCTCGGCCACGCGCCCGGTGCCGCGGGCAACACAGGTGAGAGGATCATCGGCCCGGTAGACCGGCATTTTCAGCTCCATCTGCAACCGCCGGTCCAGCCCGAACAAGAGCGCCCCGCCCCCGGCCAGGGTGATGCCCTGCTCCATGATGTCGGCGACCAGCTCGGGAGGCGTCTCCTCGATGGCGGTTTTCACCACCTCGACGATAGTGTTGACCGGCTGCGAGATGGCGTCTCGTAGCTCCACTGAGCTGACCTCGACCGACTTCGGCAACCCCGTCAGCAAATCGCGCCCCCGCAGCGTGGCCCGGATCTCTTCCTCAAGTGGATAGGCAGAGCCGGCCGCGATCTTGGCGTTCTCAGCGGTGCGCTCACCAATGACCAGGTTGTGGTCGCGCCGGGCGTACTGGATGATGGCGTCGTCGATCTCGTCGCCGGCCACCCGGATCGAGTGGTTGACGACGATGCCGCCCAGTGAGATGACGGCCACTTCCGTGGTGCCGCCACCGATGTCGACAATCATGGAGCCGATCGGCTCGTTGATCGGCAGCCCGGCCCCGATGGCCGCCGCCATCGGTTCCTCGATGGTGTAAGCCTCACGCGCCCCTGCCGAGAGCGCCGCGTCCTTGGCTGCGCGTTTTTCGACCTCGGTGACGCCGCTGGGGATGCCGATGACGACGCGGGGGTGGGGAGCCATCAGCCGCTGCATGTGCACCTTGCGGATGAAGTAGTGCAGCATCATCTCCACGGTGTCGAAGTCGGCGATGACCCCATCCTTGAGCGGACGCACGGCCACGATGGACTCCGGGGTCTTGCCCACCATCGCTTTCGCCTCCGCCCCAACCCCAAAGGCCCGGCGGGTGCGCGTGTCGATGGCCACCACACTTGGCTCGGAGATGACGATGCCCTTGCCGCGGACGTAAACGAGGGTGTTGGCGGTCCCGAGATCGATGCCGAGATCACGGCTGAACATGCCAAAAAGCTTGGAAAGAGGTCGGAACAACCAGGTGCTCCTCTACGCGCAAGAGGCACACGTCGGTCTAAGCGTGTTGGCCGCGTGCATGGCGTCATCGCGACCCGCGCCGGAATCGACGTCAAGATTGACGGTCGCCGCGGGAGACGGCCGGAGTATAGCACGCGGGTGTGCTACAAACTTTGGCGACCAGTAGCACCGGTTGGGACGGCAGAGGAAAGTGAGCGTGGCAGCTGTCAGCTGTTGACGCCAGGTGCTGAACTGGGTAGAGTCTCCACTCGGGGTACGGCAAGTCCGTTTCCCCACGGCGTGTGCCCGGCCCTTGAATTTGCAGCGCCTCGGCGCTTGCCAACCGGTGCGCACTTGACCCCGTGAAGGGAGCATCGTTGGACGCTGGCAGTCCTAGCTCATCAACAATCGAGCGCCTCCAGGACTAGCCGGTCCGGCGTATCCGTCCCACCGCGTGGACGTCCGCCTGCCTCCGGTAAGCCCGGGGGCCAAAGAGGGCCACATTGGTCCTCGAGAAAGGCGGTGCATCCATGCAAGAGCGAATCCGCTATTACATCACGAAGAGCGGCGAAGAGTTGACCGTGCGCAGCGTCAAGGTGGCGAAAGGCTCGCCGCGCCGCGACGATCATGACCCGTCGACCCCGGACGAGGGGGCAGAGGCGAAACCCGCCTCCGGGCCAGGCTCGCTCCCGGCCGGATCCGTGCGGCGCCGGGACAACGCCACCGCGGGTCGCGTGCGCCCAACCGAGTCTTGACTGACGGGTACCGATGAATGCGGCGCTAGGTGATCGCCCGCGATGGGATCGATGGCGGTCGACGCGCTGGGACCTCCCAGGCGTCCAGTTCCTGAGATATTGAATGGACGACGGGCATGCGATCGTGGGCTAGGTCACCACTGGAAGTCGATCACGTCATCGGATCCTTCCCGCGCGAGGGACTGAGCGCCGCGCTCGCCGCGACGCATCGCGCGGGATTTGGGCCACAGACCCGGGTTTTTGACGGAGCTCGAGGCGACGTGACGCATCAGCTTGAACGAGCGGGATTGGAGATTCAGGATGACGGCGCTCCACCCGCTGATGCCCTCCTCATCGTCGTCACCGCACCGGGACGAGCGACGATCGTCGCCGAGCTTTTCGACCAGCTCGGCGCGGAGTCCGTTCTGTTCGCGGCGCGACGGAGTACCGGGAAACCCGCGTCCAGCACGCCCGCGCTGGGACAACCTGATATCCGCATCGGAGAAGATGCGGGGATAGCGTCCGAGGCCTGAGCTCCGGCCCTCTTCCGGCGTTCAATGCGACGTCGTTGCGCATCGGCACGCCTGGTGCTGGGCAATTCAGGATTCGCTCTGGTCCCCTTGCTGCCCCGTCCCGTGGATCTCGACTTCGGTCGCATTAGTCCCGCCGGCGTCGTCTTTACGCGCCGCGGCGCCCTTGACGGGGATGCTTCGTGGCTTCGCAACGTCAGCCTTCGGCAGCATGATGGTGAGGACTCCGTCTTTGAAGTCCGCGGACGCTCCTTCCGAGTCGACCACTGACGGCAGGGAGACGGTGCGTTCGAACGCCCCGAATCGGCGCTCTCGCAACAGCCATCGGTTGCCCTCGCCCGTCTCCTCCACCTCATCTTTGCGGCTGCCGCGGATACGCAGTGTGTCGCCGAGGACGGTGATGTCGATATCGGAGGGCGGTACTCCGGGTACCGATGCGGTTACGACGAACGAATCCGGTGTCTCCTTCACGTCGAGGGCCAGACTTGAAGCCATACCTGGTCCAGGCGTGCCGGGGCTGGGCCGGACGAAACTCTCTTCTAGCAGGTTGTTCATAGCTTCACGCAGACTGACAATGTCACCCCAGGGATCCCAACGCGTGATACTCACGATGCTTCGCTCCTTTGCCTGATTGGGCGTCGGTCGCTGTCGAGAAAAGCGGTACGCTGAACGCGGATTCGCACCCGCACTGTCAATTTTGTCCGCAAACGGAGAGCGCGACAACCGCGGCCGGGTCTCCTTGCCGACAGGGCGATCACGCAAGACGTAGCCCCCGAACGATGGACAAGGGCGACCACCCATGGGAGTTGGCGACCGACAGCGGCAGCATGCGAGACCTCTCCAAGATGCCACCCGGAAGCGGTCCTGGAGACGCAGTGCTCGCGGCTATTTCCTGCTGCCGCACATCGTTCCGGTCGTGGTCGTAGAGTTGGCGACGGCGGCATTCGCGGTGATTGCCTGGGGCGGCATACCCCCGGCACATTTGCTTGGACCATTGCTCCTGGGGATGCTCGGCGGGCAATTGGCCATTGGCGCGACGAATGAGCTCGTCGACTTGCCATTTGACGCCGTCGGTCAACCCTCGAAGCCGCTCCCGAGTGGAGACGTCTCCATTCGGGGGGCCAGGCTGATGGTCGTCGGTGGTCTCGTCATCATGGCGGTGTGCGGGTTGCGCTTCGGCATACCGGCCTTCGCCCTCTTGGCGC
The DNA here is from genome assembly GCA_963751075.1 of uncultured Chloroflexia bacterium. Taxonomy (GTDB): domain Bacteria; phylum Chloroflexota; class Chloroflexia; order Thermomicrobiales; family UBA6265; genus JACCXM01. Next base: position 130,472 of record CAVVTE010000011.1, read on the forward strand.
TGGGGACGGGTTTGGGTGTCGCCTACAATTTCTGGTTCAAGCGGACCACCTGGTCCTGGCTGCCGTATCTCCTCGCTTTGCCACTACTCCCGATCTGGGTTTTCACCGCACTCGGGAATCCTGAGCCTCGCCTGCTCTTGCTCTATCCCCTGGGAGCACTCGCGACAGTCGGGGTGCATCTAGCCCAGGCGCTTCCAGACGTAAGCATCGACCGCGAGGCAGGTCTCAAAACCGTCACTAGCCGCTCAGGCGAGGTGCATGCGTTCGTTTTGGCCTGGTTGACGACGCTCACCGCGCCTGCCCTGGGCTGGTTCGCCGCCGATTCGCTTGGCGCCTATCGACCATTCTTAGCGATAGCGATTGCCGCCGGACTGGCGGCGGTGTTACTGATTGTCAATGTCATTCTGGTCATATCAAATCGGCGGATTGGAATTGCCGCCTGTTTTCCGCTCGTCGCCATCGCGACGCTCGGAACGGCATTAGCGTGGACGATCACCGTAGCCAAGTGAAGACGCCAAAGCGACAGAATTACCGCCAGGAACAAGAATCCGGGTATTGACCGCCGGACTTGAGAACCTTATAGTCGGCCGGTCCACTCAGTGTGTGCGCACCAGTGATGTGCTGGTGCGGCGGTCATAGTTCAAAGGGGAAAAACGATGCGAGGTCGCTTCGGGTCCCATCGCCGGCTCAGCCATGCCGGCACCGCTCGCGCCTTGTTGGCGCTCGCGCTCCTGATGAGCGCGTTTCCGCTCCTCACCGCCATGCAGCCGGCGGCGGCGCAAGATGAGCAGATCATCGTCGGGCTGATCACCAAGACCGAGACGAACCCGTTCTTCGTCAAGATGAAGGAAGGCGCTCAGGAGGCGGCGGACGCCGCGGGCGCCGAGTTGTTGACGGCGGCCGGGGCCTTCGACGGCTGACAATGCGGGTCAGGTCACCGCCATGGAGAACATGGTCGACGGCCGGTGCGCAGGGCATCCTGATTACTCCTGGCGACACCAAGGCGATTGTGCCTGCCATCGAGGCTGCGCGTGAGCAGGGCGTGCTCGTTATCGCGCTCGACACGCCGACCGAGCCGATGGATGCGACGCGATGCCCTCTTCGCCACCGATAACTTCAAGGCTGGTCTTCTGATCGGTCAGTATGCGAAGGCAGTCATGGGCGACGAGGAGCCAATCATCGCCACAATTGACGGCTCAACGGGCGTTTCCGTCAGCGTCCTTCGCCACAACGGCTTCCTCGCCGGGTTCGGCGGTCCGATGATGAGTCGGCGGCAACTCCAACAGCGGACATGATGCACCTTTGCGGAAGATCCGCGGGTCGTCTGCAGCCAGGACGCGGACGGCGATGAGGCGCTGAGTCTGACCGCGATGGAGAACTGCCTGCAAGCGAACCCCGACATCAACCTGGTCTACACGATCAACGAGCCGACTGCGCGCGGCGTTTATACCGCGCTGCAGGCCGCGGGGCGAGAGAACGATGTTCTGATCGTCTCGGTCGACGGTGGCTGCACCGGCGTTGAGGACGTCAAGGCCGGCAAGATCGCCGCGACCTCCCAGCAGTACCCGCTGAAGATGGCGCAGATGGGCGTCGACGCGGTCGTCAATTTCGTCAAGACCGGTGAGGCGCCATCTGGCTACACCGACACTGGCGTGACCCTCATCACCGACGAACCGCAGGAAGGCGTCGAATCCGAGGACACCACCTTCGGTCTCGAGAATTGCTGGGGCTAGTCATAAACGCGGAGTTGTAGGAAGTCCAGGTCCGGCGCAGTGCCGGACCTGGGACGAACTCACTTTCTGCTAAGGATCCACGTGATGGGTGATGCAGTCAGGGTTGAACAGCCCGCGGCGCGGCTTGACGAGGGTATCCGGGGCCTCATCGCGCCGCTGTCAGGTCTCGGTCCGTTCGTTCGCGCTCTTGCTGGCGTGCGCCTATTTCACCACGCAGACCGACCGATTCCTGACTGGGCCGAACCTCTCGCTCGTCGTGCAGCAGTCGATGGTGGTCGGCGTGCTGGCCATCGGGCAGACGCTCGATCATCCTCACCGCCGGCATCGATCTTTCATGCGGCGCCGTCATGGCGTTGGGGTCGATCGTAATGACCCGACTGGCGGTGGTCAATGGGCTCAATCCCTACCTCGCGATCCTGCTCGGAATCGGCGTATGCGCCGCATTCGGCGCGCTCAACGGTGGTTTAATCACCAGGGTGCAACTCCCGCCATTCATCGTGACTCTGGGAACGCTGAATATCGCCTTCGCCATTACGCACATCTATTCCCAGAATCAGACGGTCACGAATGTCCCAGATGCGATGACGATTTTTCGGCAACACTTTCCAGATCGGGCAAACCTCGATCACCTACGGAACAGTGTTGATGTTCGTCCTCTATCTGATCACGTGGTACGTGTTGCGCCAGACCGCGGTCGGCCGCCACGTCTATGCCGTGGGCAACAACCCCGAGGCGGCTCGCCTGAGCGGCATCAATACGTCGTCCCTGCTGCTCGGCGTCTACACCGTCGCAGGTCTCTTCTACGGCATCGCCGCATTGCTCCTCGTTGGCCGCACCAACGTTGGCGATCCGAACGCGGGGCAGACGGAGAATCTGGCGAGCATCACCGCGGTGGTGCTGGGTGGTACCAGTCTCTTTGGCGGGCGGGGCAGGATCATGGGCACGCTTGTCGGCGTGCTCATCGTTGGCGTCTTCCGCAACGGTCTTCAGCTCATCGGGGTCGATGCCGTCTATCAGATTCTGGTCACCGGCATCCTGGTGATTCTCGCCGTTACCGTCGACCAGTTCGCCCGGCGAAGGCAGCAATGAGCGACGCAACACCGACAAACGGGCAGACGCCCGTCCTCGAGGCCCGTGGCCTCGTCAAGCGCTACGGTCATGTCACGGCCCTGGATGGGGCCGATTTCGAGCTCTATCCCGGCGAGATTCTGGCGGTCATCGGCGACAATGGCGCCGGCAAGTCGACACTGATCAAGGCGTTGTCGGGAGCCCTCGTCCCGGATGAGGGCGAGATTCTCGTCGACGGCAAACCGGTCCAGTTCCGTGGACCACTCGATGCCCGACGCCACGGCATCGAGACTGTCTATCAGGATCTTGCCCTAGCCACCGCGCTCGATATCTCCGAGAACATCTTCCTGGGACGCGAAATTCGCCGCGAAGGGATCGCTGGATCGCTGTTCCGCATGCTGGACAAGCGACGGATGCGGAAAGAAGCGAACTCGCATATGCAGGACCTGAAGATCGGAATTCGATCCATGGGACAGGCCGTGGAAACCCTCTCCGGTGGCCAGCGCCAGGGCGTCGCGGTAGCGCGCAGCGCGGCATTCGCCCAGCACGTGGTGATCATGGACGAACCGACCGCGGCACTAGGCGTCAAGGAATCGCACATGGTGCTCGATCTGATCCGCCAGGTGCGCGATCGCGGCCTCCCGGTCATCCTCATCAGCCACAACATGCCTCAGGTTTTCGAGGTCGCCGACCGCGTCCACATCCAGCGGTTAGGGAAGCGGGTGGCGGTTATCGAGCCGCGAAACTTCAAGATGTCAGACGCCGTGGCGATCATGACCGGCGCTATGGTCGGCGAGCGCGTCGAGCGGAATTGAGCCCTTACTAGGTCAACTCCTGTTGGTAAATGACCTGGCCCATGCGCTCAAAGGCTGACCAGTCGAAGACGACGCCCGCAGATACAGTGTCCGTAAGATTGTACTGACCCGCCTCCGCGACGAGCGGCGTCGCGACGACGTCCTCGATCGAAGTAGGCCCCGCCGGGTGAGAAATGGTCTCCAGGAAGATCGATCTCCGGCAGGCCGTTGAAATTGAGATTCATCGCCTTGCCCCAGGCTGAATCGAGCATACCCCCAATCCAGGTGCGGATCCCTCGCTGCTGGCAGAAACGGGCGATAGCGATTGCTTCCGTGAATCCCGAGACTCGGGGTGGTTTGATGTTAATGATCAGGCGGTCCAAATGATCATTCCGTTCCCAAAGTGCGGCAGCCGCCTGCGCGTCGCGCAGCGAGTGGATACTTTCGTCGAGGCAGATTGGCGTGCGCAGTTCGCGTGAAATCTCGCTATGGAGCACGATGTCGTCATCAAAAAGGGGCTGCTCGATAAGGAGCAGATCCAGGTCATCCAGCGCCTGCAGGCGTTCCCAGTTCTCCATGGTGTAGGCGGAATTGGCATCGACCTGGAGGAGGATGTCCGGAAAACGCTGACGTACTGCCCGGCCAACCTCATCGTCGAACCCGGGCCAGATTTTGACTTTGAGTCGTCTGTAGCCAAGCGAAACCGCGTGCTCGGCGAGGTCGAGCACCTGGGGGATGGTCTTGCCACCGATGCTGACGCCGACCGGGAACGTGCGGCGCTCTCCGCCCCAAACTCGCCACAACGGCTCTCCGCTCCGCTGGGCGACGATATCCCACATCGCGGCTTCAACACCGCTCTTGGCGAAGACCGCGCCCTTCACCCAGGCATAGCTGTCCCGCAGCGCATCGATGTCTGTGATCGGACCCTTCTCCCGTTGCCCTCGGCCGACGCTTGGCAGGATGAACTCACGCAAGGAGGTGAGGACTGCAGGAGCATCGACCTCGGCCTTGTAAGCAGGGTCGAGTAGGGTCGGAATCTCGCCCACACCGCGCAGGCCATCGCTCGTCTCGATCACGACAAAGGGTCGGTCCAGCGTCTCGTAGGTTCCAAACGATGTCGTGAATGCCGTGCGGAGCTTGAGCGCCACCCGGTGAACAACGATTCTCGTGATTGACACCGGACTCAGCCTTTCGGCTCGTTAAGCTGTACTACCGCGACGGCGAAGCACATACCAATTCTCCCGGTCTCCGGCTCGTTAAGCTGTACTACCGCGACGGCGCAGCACATACCAATTCTCCCGGTCCCCCGGCGCGCGCGCGTCCGTGGCAAAGGCGACAACGTCGTAGGCTCCGGGTCTCATCTCCACGCTGACATCAAGGGGTGCTGAGTCTCCCTTGCCGGCGATGCGCGCCGACTTGATCGTCATGAACGGTGCAAGCGCGTTGCGCATCTCCGATCGCCAAACATTGGCACGGAGGGCGTCCTCGACCATAAGATCATCGATGTCAGCAGGGATCCGATATCGAACGGCGAGTGGAACCGTCTCGACGAGTTGCTTAGCGTTGTCCGGGGTGATCTCCGGAAAAGCGCGGACTGACTCCGGATCCGGCCCCAGGTAGCGTCCAGTACGCACATCCTCGATCCGGCCATGAGTGACCGCCGAAACAAGATCCCAGTACGTGGTGAAGCGATCGCTCGGCACGTTTCCGTAGAGGTCGCTCCTGAGCACGCCGTACTTGTCCAATGTCAGCTCACGAACGCTCGCTCCTAGCTTCTCCAAATTGAGACGGGCGTTCGCTCCCCGCATGGGATCGAACGTCCATGCCGCAGAGCGATGACCTGCACGCAGCGCTTCATACCCCTGGAGGAGCTTGAGGTGCCAGCCAAGGTCGCGCGTGCCCCGCTGCTCTTCGCGGACGCCGAGCATGTGGGAGACGAGGGTGCCGGAGCGACCACCCGCGGCAATGGCGAATCCGAGCCAGCCATCAGCATTGAACCCGAGATCTTCGCGATAGGCAGCAAGGACGGACCCCCCCGTGTCGGGAAGAATCGCCAAAACGTTGACCGGGACGAGCTCTTCGGGCGGCATGCCCCAGACCCGCGCTTGCAGACGAACAAGGAGGCTCAGAGCGTCCAGCGGCTCCCTCACACCGTCAACCAGGTCATAGGACCTGCATTGGGCGTGTTGCCAACCGAAGGGAGCAAACACGACTTCGCCTATACCCGGGACGGTCTTCTGCCAACCGTCCCGTCGCCGGCGCAGTCCAAATCGCTCTGGATGGAGCGCGGCCACGGCAAGCTCAATTTCCACTTGATCGCGTGTGTCTCGAGCTCTGTCCTGGACAAGCGTCTCGTTTGGCATCGTGCTGACATTCTAGCAGTGGTCCAGATCGTGCAGTCGCTTGCGTGATTCAGGTGTTGACGCTAAAAGAACGTCAAGCCTATGATCCGCCGCGAGATCATCATCGACCGGCACTGTAAGCTCCCTATCGGAGCCGCTGTCGAAAGCCCGACGCGGCCATAATCCCCGCGTCACTGGAGTTACCCAGATCGTGAATGGTGCAGAAATTCGGCTTGGCCAACTCTTCGACCGCGAGAGCGGCCGGTCGTTCATTGCGGCATTTGATCACGGGCTCACTCTTGGTCCGAAGCCGGGCTCAGAGAGCGTCCTGGACGGATTGCAGCGCATCATCCAGGGGAATCCCGACGGTGTGCTGATCTCTCCAGGAACCATGAAGATTGGTAGCCATCTGTTCGCTTTCCATGGATCCCCGGTACCAATCGTGCGGGCGGACTGGATTTACAACGCGGAGGTCTACCCTGGTTTGCCGGCGCTCCTTCAGGACCCACGGCAAGGCGAGCACTACGAGGTTATCTGCTCGCCCGAGGACGCACTGGCAATGGGCGCCGGCGCGATCACGATGTTCCTGATCGTCGGCACAGCGGATGGCGCCACCTTTTCCAGCAATGCGCGACAGGTCGCGCAGAATGTGCAGGCGGCGCGGCGAGTGGGCATGCCGGTGATCGTCGAATCAGTCCTCTGGGGAGCTCGGATGGAGGACAAGCGGGATGCCGAACTGTTGGCGTTCGGAGCTCGCGTGGCTGCCGAGTTCGGCGCGGATGCGATCAAGACCGCGTACACCGGCGATCCGGAAACGATGCGTCAGGTCGTGGAGGGATGCCCGGTCCCGGTCCTGGTGCTTGGGGGCGTGCGTTCGTCAGATCCCGACGTCGTGCTGGAAGCGACGCGCGGCGCGCTCGATGCGGGCGCGAAGGGCGTTGTCTATGGGCGCAACGTGTGGCAGGCGGACGATCCAATCGCCATGTGTGGTTTCCTGCGGGAGGTCATTCATCGCCCGGTCGCCGTACCTGTCTGAAATCAACAGCGAACCACAGCACGCGGACGTTTGATGGGCGCACTCAAGAGGTAACCAGAGAGTGACGCTCCTCCTGGGGCTGGACGTCGGCACGACGAGCGTCAAGGCGGTCGTCTACCAACCTGATGGCCTCGCGATCGCTCGATCCTCACTGCCGACGCCGACGCACATCCCCCGGCCCGGCTGGGCGTTCTACCGTCCGGATGAGCTCTGGCAAACCGTCGTCTCGGCGATCCGCTCGGTGCTTGCAAATTGTCCCGGTTCCGGTCAGATCGCTTCCATTGCGGTAGCGTCGGTCGGCGAGTCAGGCGTGTTATTGGATGCGGCTGGCGCGGCGACGGCAGACTGTATCACCTGGTTTGATACCCGGACGCGCCCGCAAGCGGCGTGGCTGGCGGATCGGATTGGCAAAGACGAGCTGTTCGCCCGCTCCGGGCTCTCGCTCCAACCGATATTCTCGCTGAACAAATTGCTCTGGCACCGAGAGCACGAGCCGGAGGCTTGGACGAGGTCAGTCCGCTGGCTAATGATCGCCGACTACATCGCCTACCGGCTCAGCGGGGAGGCCGCAACCGATCTCTCGCTAGCCTCGCGAACGCTCATGCTCAACCTCCATGAGAAGTGTTGGGACGAGCGGACATTGGCGCAAGCCGAAATCGATCCACGGCTCCTGGCGCCGCTTGTCGCGGGCGGCACGCCCCTCGGTCGCGTCTCGGCAACCGCTGCCGCTGTCACCGGCCTGCCTGTCACAGCCGTCGTCGTCTCGGGTGGGCACGATCACGTGTGTGGAGCGCTCGCCGCCGGTGTCACGCGGCCGGGCCAGATGCTCAACTCGTTAGGGACCGCCGAAGCCCTCTTCCTGCCGATCGCGCAACCTCTGATGGATCCCAAAGCGGGGCGGCAGGGCTATACCCAGGGCGCACATGTGGTTGGGGGTGGCTATTACGCGTTTGCCGGGCAATACACGTCGGGCGCCAGCATCGAGTGGCTGCGGGAGATCCTTGGCGCCAAAGTCGACCCCGTCGCCTACACGGACCTGATCGCCGGCGCGGAGGCAGTGCCAGCAGGGAGCCTCGGGGTACTCTTCCTGCCGCATATGCGCCTCGCAAACCCTCCGTACGACGATTCGCGCTCCCGGGGCGCCCTCATTGGTCTCACTATGGACGCGGACCGGAACGTCATCACGCGCGCCATTTTCGAGGGGCTTGCGTTTGAGAGCCGCAATACCTTCGAGCCGCTCTTGAGCTACCCCCAGGTGACCGCGCCCGAATCGGTGGTCGCCATCGGCGGTGGCACCCGAAACCGGCTGCTGATGCAGATCAAGGCCTCGGTCACCAACCTGAATCATCATGTCGCGGAAGCGGAGGAAGCTACCGCCCTTGGTGCCGCGTTGCTCGGCGGACTGGGCGCAGGCGTCTACGCCGACGTCGACGACGTGATCGCGTCGATGCGCTATGGTCAATATCAGATTGAACCCAATCCAATTGACGTCCCGACCTATGAAACGATCTACGGTGAGGTGTACCGGCGCTTCTATCCGTCTGTCGCGCCGTTGAGTCAAACGATCAGCGACCTCCAAACCACAACCTCCGCACGTGAGTTTGGCGTGTGAACCAGGTGCTGTCTTGACCGACGCGGTTCTCGGGATCGACCTCGGCACGTCGTCTGTCAAGGCGCTGCTGGTCGATATCGATGGAACCTTGCGCGGCACCGGTCACGCTGAATACCCGGTCTTGCGACCACAGCCTGGCTGGGCGGAACAGGATCCCGACGCCTGGTGGAAGGCGACTGTTGATGCGGTGCAACAGGCAGTCGGGTGGGCAGGCTCGGGAGTCACAATCGGCGGCGTGGGTTTCTCGGGCCAAATGCACGGCGCCGTATTTCTTGGGGAAAACGATCGAGTACTTTCACCCGCGGTTATCTGGGCCGACCAGCGGTCCTCCCGCCAAGCCGCGGAGGTGACCGCGAAAGTTGGTTCCGAGCGCATGATCGCGATTGCCGGCAGCCCGCTGGTGACCGGATTCATGGCCGCGACAGTGGCCTGGATGCGGGAGGAACGATCCTCGATCTGGTGGCGGACGAAGCGGCTGCTCTCCCCAAAGGATGAGATCCGCCGCCGCATGACCGGCATGGCTGCGACCGATCCGGGAGACGGCTCGGCGACATTGCTGTGCGATGCGCGCTGGCGCAACTGGTCTCCTGATCTGCTGGACGCGGTCGAAATCCCCAGTATTTTGCTGCCTCCAGTCAAGTCCTCGAGCGCGGTGGCTGGCGAGGTCACGGCTGACGTGTCGGACGAGCTTGGTCTGGCGCCGGGAACCCCGGTCGTTACCGGGACCGGTGACGCGCCGAGTGGCCTCCTCGGCGCCGGGATCATCGACCCGGCGACGATGCTCCTCTCCCTCAGCACCGGCGCCCAGGTCATGGTGCCGGACGATGCCTTCCATCCCGACCTCGCGGGCCGCACCCATGCCTACTGCTCCGCGCTCGAGCCGGGACCGGAGCGACCCGGTTGGTATCAGATGGGCGCTACGCTCGTCGCCGGGATGGCATTGCGCTGGCTGCGCGACGAGATGCTGCAGTTGCCGGCGGCGGGCGCCTACGAACGGATGACCAGCTGGGCGGCAAACGCACCGCTCGGCGCAAGGGGGCTCCTGTTCTTGCCCTATCTCGTCGGCGAGCGGTCTCCGCATATGGACCCGCGGGCGCGAGGAGCGTTTCTTGGGCTGGCCGCGCACCACGATCACGGCGATGTGGTGCGCGCGGTGATGGAAGGGGTCACATTCGCCTGCCGGGATGCCTTCGCGGCACTTCAGGATACTGGCGCACACCCGGATCGGATCGTGATGGCCGGGGGAGGTTCCCGCAGCCCATTTTGGCGACAGATGGTTGCCGATGTGTTTGGGCTTCCAGTCTACGCGCTGACCACCACGGACCAAGCGGCCATGGGCGCCGCGCTGCTGGCGGTCGCCGGGATTCATGCGCTCGATCAGGTCGAGACCGCGCAGCGGTGGGCGCGGTATGGTCCGGCAACCGAACCGAATGCCGGCATGCACGCCCGATACGAAGAACTGTACGAACTGTTCCGGGAAGCCTATGCCCCAATCATCGGCGTCAGCCACAGGCTCGGCGACTGGTACGAGGCGAGCACTGGACCTCGGGTTGTGCCGAGACCGATCCGCAGACGGGGTTAGGTAACCCTGCCCGCCTTGAGATTCTCGATGATCCGGCGCCGCTCGTCGAGACGAAACGCCTCGCGGTGCTCCGGCCGTGGCTCTATCCGGGCCACGATCTCAGGACGCCAACGCTCGACGACCGTGGTCAGCGGTTCGCCGCGCACGATTGCCATCGCCTGCATCGCGGCTCCTCGCGCGGCGTGCTCGCCGCCCCCGCGGACGATGACCGGTAGGCCTGTCGCATCGGCGATGGCCTGACGCCAGCCTGGGTGCTGACTCCCGCCGCCGACAAGCGTGATCTCAGGAGCAGTGATACCGAGCCGTGACAGCACCTCCACGCCATAGGCGAGGCCCGCCGCGACCCCATCAATTGCCGCCCGCACCAGGAGATCAGGAGTAGCGTTCTCAGCGGTCAGTCCGGTGATGGACCCTGTCGCCTCGGGAATGTTCGGAGTCCGCTCTCCGGCCAGGTATGGCATGAGAAGCAGACCCCCCGCACCCGGTGGTGCTGCTGCCGCGCGTTGCAGCGCGTCATCCCGGAGGAGCCCGACCATGCCGGAGACCGAGTCGACGACGCGGGTGCAATTCAACATGCAGACCAGTGGCAGGAAGTGACCCGTTGCGTCCGCAAACCCTTCCACCTCGCCAGTTTCATCGGCGATCGGTTCGAGACTCACGGCGAACGCCGTACCACTGGTGCCGAGACTCACCACGATCTCGCCCGGTGCGGCGCCGACACCGAGTGCCGCGGCCATGTTGTCGCCGGTCCCCGGTCCAACGGGGATGCCTGGTGGCAGTCCGAGCTCTGCCGCGGCTTCTTCGTGGAGGGTACCGGCGAGTTCCTCTGGACCGCGCACCTCCGGCAGCCGCAGCCGCTCTGCGGCCTCCGCCCCGACCGCTAGGGCTAGGAGATCCCGCCGCTCGCGACCGTCCCGTGGCGACCACCAGCCGGAGCCAGAAGCTTCACCCCGGTCGGTGGCTAGAGCTCCAGTCAGCCGGAAGTTGAGCCAGTCGTGTGGCAACCCAACGGCCTCGGTGCGGGCCAGATCTTCGGGCGCGGTCCGAGCCAGGTGCGCCAGCTTGGCGATGGTGATCGATGCCACCAGGCGCGTGCCCACCTCGCGGCCGAAATCGGCCATGTCGTTGAGACGTTCGGCATCAGGCGCGGCGGCGACGTTATTCCACAACGGCGCGGGTCGGATGATTTGGTCGTTGGCATCGAGGACGACCATGCCATGTTGCTGTCCGTCGATGCTCATCGCCTCGACGCGCATGTCCGGTGAAACCGCTGCCCGCGTGGCCAAGATGAGCGCGTCCCACCACTCCGCCGGGTGCTGGGTGTCAAGCCCGCTGTGCGGGGCTCGGCCCTCGCCGGTGATTTCGCCAGATTCCACGTCGACGGCGATCACTTTCGTCGACTGCGTGCTGGAGTCAGCGCCAAGGACAACGGATCGCGGCATAACCCCCTCCATTGGGTACGAGGATTGACGCGGCGCGCATTGTACGACTGGTACGTGCTATCGGCCTCACTGTGCATCTCGAGAGGACGGACGCGTGGAGAAGACCGCCACTGGTACAAGCGCCAGGAGTGCGATGGCGCCGGCAAGGAGAAATGTCTCCCGCGCCACTTGTAGGCTTACTGGCAAGACCGTTTCGTAGAGGAGTTCCGTCTGCCGGGCAAGGAAATCGGCGGTGCTCTCGTCCGGTCCTTGAACGACGGCTTCGAGGTTTCCGACCAGCCCTTGCAAGCGCCGCACGGCGATGGCGGTCAAGATCGAAATGCCGATTGTCATGCCCAGAAGTCGGAAGACGAGGGTCATGGCGGCGGCAATACCCCGGTCCGCGGCAGGCGCCGCGTCGATCGCCGTAGTCCCAATAGGGGCAAACACAAGTCCAAAGCCCGCTCCCGCCAGGACGAGACCGGGAACCATGCCGAGGAGGGCGCCGTTTCGCAAACCGAGCCAGAGCGCGGCGTAGCCGATGGCGACGAGCAGGAGACCCGCCGAAGCAGTGCGGCGGAATCCAAACTGAGGCACGACCCGTCCCCCGGCGAACGAGAGCAACGCAATCAGCACCGTAAAGGGAGCGAGCATCAAGGCAGAGACGCGGCTGACCACGGACGGATCGACCAACATGGCGGTGATGACCGGGGTGTCGACCATGGCAACGATCAGCGAGGCGCCGACCAGAAAATTGGCCACGATAGCCGCGGAGAATCGGTGATCGCCAAAGAGCCTGACTGGCAACAGTGGCCACCGCGTGCGTCGCTGCCTCCAAACGAGCAAGGTACAGAGGACAGCCGCGATAGCCAGGAGCGGCAGCACCAGCTCGGCAACAGGGTTACGCGATCCCCCAAGGGCCCGCGCGCCCCCAGCCGGCGCCCCGAGTTCGCCTCCCGCGGACAGCCCCAGATTGAGCGCCAGCAGGGTTCCGGCCAAAAGCAGTGCTCCCGGAATATCGAGTTTTTCGACCCAGCCCGTCGTGCCCGTGGCGTTCCTCGCGCCGACCCGTCCGATCGCGACGGCCGCCACAAGCGCGAGAGGGATGTTGACGACGAATACCCAGCGCCACGCGTCCTGCCCAGGGGCAATCTCGACCAGTAACGCGCCCCAGATTGGACCCAGTACCCACCCTAATGTATCGACCGCACCGACAAGACCAAGCGCGGCGGCCCGCCTGCCGGGAGGCAGCAAATCGCCGACCATCGCCATCGTCACCGGCAATAAGGCGCCTCCACCCGCGCCCTGAATGGCGCGCCCTGCAATCATGCTCGGCAGGTCGGAAGCGAGCGCACAGACGAGCGACCCGGAGAGAAACAACGCCAGCGACCCCTGGAAGGCCAGCGTCCGTCCCAGAATGTCGGAGAGCCTGCCCACGACCGGGATGGCGACGATGTAGGCGAGGAGGTAGCTGTTGACGATCCAGACGTAGCGATCGACGTCCGCAGCGTTGATGCGCAAATCGGTCACCATTCCTGGCAGGATGGTTGCGATCACTGTCAGATCGAGGGCGCCTAGAAAGACCGCCGCCAGCGCGGCCGCAAGTGATCGTCTTTCGGTGGAATTCACCCGCGGCGCCGTAGGGGCCGGTTAGAGCGGCGGCTCGATAGTGACCTCTTCACCGTGGTGGGAAAGATCCAGCGTCCAAACGGCCGGGTTCGGTCGCTCGGGCCCCGGCGGCTCTGAGATGCGCGCACGGAGCAGATCATACGTCTCCCTATCGATCCACATCTCGACAGTCACCGGCGATCCGCTGATCGTGTTGTAGGTGAGCGGGCCCACGATGGACTGATCAACGGTTGCCCGGAGATGATAAGCCGACCGGTCGGCAACGTCTTCGTCCTCGAGGCGTTCGACGTCGTCGACGCGGCCCATGACCGGGCCGATACCGTCTTGTGTCGAGAAGAGGATGTCGGGTCGGTAGGCGAACTCGAGAGGAGCGTTTTCCCACTCGCCGGTGAGAATGTTGGTCGTCCAGGACTGGTCGCCGATCGTGATGAGCTGAAGGGAGATCGCGCGACCCAGCACCTCGGCCTGAAAGGTCGTGTGCACGCGATCCGGGCGCTGCAGGTCGCCCTCCGCGCCAAGCAGCCGGATATTGCGGCCCGTGTCGATGAAGGTCTCCCCCTCGACGTCGAGTGCGAAGTGGACAGTCGGTATTTCTGCAAGACGCTTGCTCGCCAGGTTCAACAGGTCCTCGGGCGTAGGGCTCGGTTCCAGCGTCGGCGTCAATTGCTCCTGTTGGGAAGGGCCGCACGCGCCCAGCGCCAGAACGCCGCTCGCGACCAAGAGCTTCAGGAATCGGCGGCGGAGCAGGGACAATGGCACTCCTTCGCGCCGCCAGAACCGATCCTGATCGCGGGCCGGCGCGTCTCGTCCGAGTCTAGCACCAGGGGTTTCAGGACCCGGGCACCGTGACGATTCGGCCCGACCCGCGTGCTACCATCAGGCGCGGTCTGGAAACAGCAGGGGACGAGATCGAACGTGAGCGCGCTACCGAAAGCTGTTGATACGCCCGCGGAAACGCTCCGGCTAGCGGTCTCCGCGGTGACCGACGCCGCCGGACGGGAAGAGAACCAGGACGTCGCGGCGGCTCTTGCCGTCGGTGCGAGCCCAGGCGCCGATGCCGAGGATTTCTTGCTGATCGTCGCGGACGGCATGGGCGGCCACCCGGCCGGGGACGTTGCCAGTCAGATCGCGATGAAGACCCTCATCGATACTTTTCCCGTACTGCCCGACGGTGACCTGGGACTCGCCTTGAAGCAGGCGTATCGACGGGCGAACGAGGCAGTCTTCCAGGCCGGTGAGACCGAACCGACTCACGCCGGCATGGGCACGACGATGACCTCGGCGCTGCTCCATGGCAAGTACGCAACGGTGGCCAATGTCGGCGACAGTCGCGCCTACCTGCTTCGTGGCGACTCGTTGACGCAGGTGACACGGGACCACACGGTCGTGTCCGACGAGGTCGCCCAGGGCCGCATCACCGCGGACGCGGCACGTCGCGATCCTCGCCGGAATCGGCTCACCCATGCCATCGGCACGCACCCGAAGCTCGACAGCAAGCTCCCCAATATCTTCGAGCTCACGCTTCTGCCTGGAGATCGACTTCTCCTCTGTAGCGACGGGCTCTATGACGTACTCGACGACGTCGACATTCGCCGTGCGCTTCTCGGTCAGGATCCGGGCGACGCTGCTCAACAGCTCGTGGAGATGGCCAAGCAGCGAGGCACGTCTGACAACGCCACAGCCGTCGTCGCCGCCGCGATCCCGACCCGGATCCCGGCTGCTGCCGCGCTGCCGAGCTCCCCGTCGCGTACTGGTGGCGTGCCGGGAATGGCGATTGCCGCCGCCGTCGCCGTCTTGCTCATCGTGCTCCTCGTTCTGGCCGTCATTATCCTGGGAGTTCCACGGTAAACTCATGGCGGCCGACGCGCCGTTGCTCGTCATCGACGCGCACACTCACGCTTTCCCATCCGAATGGATCGCCGATCGCATCAACCATTGCCTAAGAGACCGCTGGTTCGGCGAGCTCTACGAGGCTCCCTCCGCCAAGATGATCGACGCCGATGCGCTCGTCACCGCGATGGACGCCGCGGGAGTAGCACGCGCGGTTGCCTGCGGATGGCCGTGGGCCGATCCTGGTCTTTGCCGGGAGCATAACGACTACCTTGCCGCTGCGGCCGCGGCGAGTGGGGGGCGCTTGTTTTGGCTTGGGACCGTGACTCCCGCGTCACCCGGCGCGGGTGCTGAAACGGAACGCTGTCTTGCGCTTGGCGCCTCAGGTATCGGCGAGTTGAACGCCGATGCGCAGGGATTTGACGTGACCCTGACAGAGCCCGGTCCATTGGCTGACGTGGCTGCTGCGCTGATCGCCGCCGACCGGCCGCTACTGCTCCATGCTTCGGAGCCAGTCGGTCATCGCTACCCGGGAAAAGGCACCGCCACGCCGGATCGCCTCCTCACCTTTCTCGCGGTGAATCCGGACCTCCGGGTGGTGCTGGCGCATTGGGGTGGCGGTCTGCCGTTCTACGAGCTCATGCCGGAGGTCGAGGCGCTGACCCGAAACGTCGTCTACGACACGGCCGCCTCGTCGTATCTCTATCGCCCTGGAGTCTTTCGCACGGTCCTCGACGTCGTTGGCGGTAACCGTGTGCTCTGGGCCAGCGACCATCCCGTACTGGGGATGGGGAGATTTCTGCAAAGGACGCGACGCATGGCCGACATTCGCCCGGAGGAGCTGAAGCCGGTGATGGGCGGCAATGCGCGCCGCGTCTATCGACTGGACGATACTGTAATGGACAGAGAAAGCATGAGGATGCCGGAATGATCGCGGGGTTGAAGGGGCGTATCGAACGCAAGCTGGATGATGCGGCGTTGCTCGATGTCGGCGGCGTCATCTACCGCGTCAATACCTCGCTCGTGACGCTCGAGGATATCGGTGATCCGGGCGACAACGCTCGCCTCTTCACTCATCTCTACGTCCGTGAAGATCAGCTCGCGCTGTACGGGTTCGCTTCGCAGGACGAATTGCGCCTTTTCGAGACGCTGATCGCCGTATCCGGCGTCGGCCCGAGGCTGGCGCTCGCGATTCTGTCCCGCGTGCGACCGGAAGCGCTGGAGCTGGCGATCAACGGCGAGAACGCGGAGTTGCTGGCGACCGTCCCGGGTGTGGGCCGCAAGACGGCGGCTCGGCTTATTCTCGAGCTGCGAGGCAAGATCGTTCCCGCCAGCGGCGCCCCGCCCAGCATGCCGTCTCGCGCCGACGCCGAAGTGGTCGAGGCATTGCGGTCGCTGGGGTACACGACGGCGGAGGCGCATGGCGCGCTCGTCCGCGTCCCGCGGGATCAAGATCTCACCGTCGAGGATCGCGTCGTGGCCGCGCTGCGCGAGCTGGCAGAGACGTAAGGGCAATTAACTCTCGTCCAATCGCTCCAGACGACGTTCAATCGCGCGGGCATGGGCAGTGAGACCTTCGGCGCGAGCCAGCGTCGAGGTCGCCGGCCCGAGTCGACGCATCGCCTTGTGGTTGGCCGCGGTAATGCTGATCACCTTGGTGAACTCGGCGACGTTGATCGGCGATGAGAAACGGGCCGTGCCCCCGGTCGGCATCACGTGACTCGGTCCCGCGGTGTAGTCGCCGAGTGCCTCCGGGCTGTCCTCCCCCACAAAGATTCCGCCCGCGTGCCGCACCAATGGCACGCATGACCAGGGATCGTGCAGCAGCAGACAGAGATGTTCCGGCGCGTACGCATTGGCCAGGTCGATGGCCGTATCGACGTCGGGAACCAGCACGACGAGTCCGTTCGCGGCAAGTGACTGCCCCGCAATGTCCGCGCGCTCGAGGCCGGCAAGCTGCGAGGGCAGTTCTTCGAGCACCGCATGGGCCAGCATCGGACTGCTGGTAATCAGGATGGCGCTGGCCATCGGATCGTGCTCTGCCTGTGCCAGAAGGTCGGCGGCGACGAGCTCCGGGTCGGCGGACTCATCAGCAACCAGCAACGTTTCAGTGGGCCCTGGTAGCTGGTCGATGTCGACGATCCCGAAGACTCGCCGTTTGGCGAGGACGACGAAGATGTTCCCTGGTCCATAGATCTTGTCGACGTGGGGAACCGTTTCCGTGCCGAATGCCATCGCCGCGATCGCCTGCACCCCGCCAATGCGGAAAACCCGGTCCACGCCGGCGACCTCGGCCGCCGCCAGCACCAACGGCGAGATCTCTCTGTTCGAGCCACCCGGGGTGCAGACGATGATTTCCTGCACCCCGGCGACCCGAGCCGGCACGGCGGTCATCAGCAGCGACGACGGATAGACCGCTGTCCCGCCGGGGGTGTACACGCCGACGCGATCGAGCGGGCGCACGACCTGACCCAGCGCGCCTTCGTCGCTGTAGTCGAGCCAAGACGTCCGAAGCTGTTTGCGGTGAAATGTGGCGATCTGTTCCGCGGCAAGCTGCAGTGCATCCTGAACTTCGGGATCGAGACTGGACAACGCGGCTTTCCACGCGGCACGCGGAACTTCTAGCTGGGCGGGAGCCTCACCGTCGAATGCAGCTGAGTAGCGCAAGATCGCCGCGTCCCCCTCTTCGCGAACGTCGTTGAGGATCCGGTCGACGACCTCTTCCGCGCTGAGGTCGACCCCAAAGACGCGCTCGGATACCCTCCTGCATGCGTGGGGAAAGATCGGTTTCCTCGAACCCGCGGCGCCTGGTCAGCTCGCTTCTGGCTTCATCCAGGTCTCGAATCAGACGCGGCATCGATGTCGTTGCAGTCTGCATTGTCATTTCAGAGCGCCTCGATCGTGCATCTCATACACGCAGCTCTCCGCCGATCTTCCGCAGCGACCGCGCGATTCGCTCCCGCACTTTGCCCAGCTCCGCGTCGGTCAGGGCGCGGTCCGGGGCGGTGAAGGTTACGCGATAGGCAAGACTCTTGCGGTTCTCGCCGATCTGCGGACCACGGTAAATGTCGAATAGCGTAACCATGGTGGCAAGTGGTCCGGCGCCGGCCCGTAATGCGGCTTCAACGTCGGCGGCCGGCAGCTCTTCAGCAACGACAATGGCGAAGTCTTGCTCGACGGGGAGGAAACGTGGCACGGAGATGCCAATCGGAATCGGATTGGCGATTTCTCGCAGGGCATCGAGGTCGATCTCAGCAATGGCAACCCGGGGTGTCTCGATCCCGTAGGCCCGGGCACGGTCGGGTCGAAGCTCCCCCAGGATTCCGATTTGATCGTCGCCGGCGACAAGGGCCGCGGCACGGCCGGGATGGAGCGCGGGCGAGTTGATGCGCCGGAACGCGACGGAGTTGACCCCAAGACGCGAGAGGAGTTCCTCGATCATCCCCTTCAGATCGAAGAAGTCAAGCTCGCTCTTGTCCGTAGCACTGAAGCGTCCCAATGGCTCTCGCTGACCGGCAAGAACGATCCCCAGTGCATTCACCTCGTGGGGCAGCTCACCGTCTGCGGGAAGGTAGATTCGCGCGGTCTCGAAAAGCCGGACCGAGCGCTCATGTTTGAGATTCTCAGCCGCGGTCGTGAGGAGACTCGGTAGCAGCGTCGGGCGGAGGACGCTCCGATCCGCCTGTAGCGGATTCCGCAGCCGGACCAGCGCTGATTGATCGACCGGATGGACACCGGTCGATTGCGTGTTCTCGGGATCGAGTCGGCGCAAGTCGTCGTCGCTAATTGCCACGTAGGTGACCGCCTCCCAGCCTCCGGCGCCGGTAAGGACCGAACGCACAGCGCGTTGCAAGGCGTAGACGGGGTCGCGCTGCACGGGAGCGGTCTGCCCGGTTGGTAGGCGTTCGGGGAGTGACTCGTAGCCGATGACACGAGCTACCTCCTCGACGACGTCGGCGGCCAGCGTCACGTCGCTCCGCCAGGTGGGGACCAGCACGCGCAATGTTTTCCCGTCTTCCCCACGGTCGATCTCCGGAGAGAATCCGAGACGGCGCAGCACGTCGAGCACCTGCTCGGGGTCGTAGCGAACGCCGAGGAGTCGCTCGATCTCCCCGAAGGGCAGCGACAGAGGGCGTGGACTCAGGGGGTGAGGATAGACATCCGCTACCGCTGTCACAGTCGCCCCGGGTGAAAGGTCGAGAATGAGTTGCGTCGCGCGGGCCGCGGCATCTCGGGCCAGATTCGGATCGAGTCCCCGCTCGAAGCGCGCCGAGGCATCGGTGCGCAGCTTCAATTCTCGCGCCGTGCGCCGGGTCACCTTCATGTCGAAATTTGCCGACTCCAGAATGATTCGACGCGTGCCATCGTGGATCTCACTGTTGAGCCCGCCAATAACGCCGGCCATGCCGACCGCATGGTGCGTATCCGCGATGACGAGCATCTGCTCGTCGAGTTGCCGGACCTGATGGTCGAGGGTCTCCAGAGTCTCGCCGGGCCGCGCACGGCGCACCACGATGCGCCCATCCTCCAGGCGATCGGCGTCGAAGGCATGGAGAGGCTGCCCGTACTCCAGCATCACGTAATTAGTGGCATCGACGATGGAGTTGATCGGCCGCACGCCTGCCGCCAGAAGCCGTCGTTGCATCCATGCCGGCGACGGCTCGACGTCAATGCCTTCGATCACCACCGCCACGTAGCGAGCACAGAGATCAGGCGCTTCGACCGTGACGAGGTCCGCGGGACCGGCCGGTGAGCATGCCAGATCGTAGATCGGCGGCGTCGCAACTGGACGGTCAGTCAGCGCTCCAGCCTCGCGCGCGATTCCCAGGATCGAGAAGTCGTGGACCAGGTTCGGCGTGATCTCGAATTCAATGACCGTGTCGCCGAGCCACTCGGCCAGCGGCGCCCCCTTCGGCGCGTCCGCGTCGAGCACCATGATGCCCTCATGCTCGTCGGACAGTCCCAGCTCCTTCTCGGAGCAGACCATCCCTTCCGAGCGGACACCACGAATCGAGCTCGGTTTCAGCGTCCGGTAGACCTGCCCCTCGGCATGGCCATCGATCAGACGCGCCCCTGCCAACGCCAGCGCCACCATCTGGTCTCGAGCGATGTTGGGCGCGCCGGTGACGACCTGGAGCCGGTGCTCACCCGCATCGACCGTTGCCAGTACCAGGCGGTCCGCGTCCGGATGTTGGTCCACGGCTTCAACGTGGCCGACGTAGATGTTCTCCCAGCCATCGCCAATGACCGTGATCTTCTCGGCTTCCAGGCCAGCCATGGTCAGACGGTGGGCAAGATCATTCACCGAGAGCCCGGTATCGACGAATTCAGAGAGCCAGCGCAAGGGAACCTTCATGAACTTCGATCCTTGAATGTTTCGACGCGTTTAGGCGGCCTGGGCGAACTGGCGCAGAAAGCGGAGATCATTTCCAGCAAACGCGCGGACGTCATCGACACCAGAGCGCATCATCGTCAAGCGCTCGATACCGAGTCCAAAGGCGAATCCGCTGTAGACGTCCGGGTCGTAGCCGACCGCGCGCAGGACGTTGGGGTGGACCATTCCGGCGCCGCCCATCTCCAGCCAGCCGGAGCCCTTACAGACCCGGCAGCCGATGCCGCCGCAGATGGCGCAGTCGACGGCGAAGTCGACGCCCGGCTCGACGAATGGGAAAAAGTCGCAGCGAAACCGAATGCGCCGCTCAGCACCGAAGAGCTGGCGAGCCATCTCTGCCAAAATCCCTTTGAGGTCTGCCATGGTGATGGTGCGGTCGACCGCCAACCCTTCGAGCTGGTGGAACATCCATTCATGCGAGGCGTCCTGGGCCTCGTAACGATAGACACGGCCCGGCACCACCACCCGCACTGGCGGGGCCGTCTGCTCCATGATCCGCGCCTGCATGGGTGAGGTGTGCGTGCGCAACACAATCTCGCCGGGCAGATCGACGTGCACCGTGTCCCACACGTCGCGGGCTGGGTGATCTGCCGGGATGTTCAGTACGTCGAAGTTGTAGTGGGCGGTTTCGACCTCGGGGCCGAACACCGTCTGGAACCCGAGCAAGGCAAAAATTTCGCTCAGCTCGTCGATCATCTGCGAAACCGGATGCGCGGCGCCGAGAACAGGAGGCCTTCCTGGTAAGGTCACGTCGACGACATCCGCGGAGAGGCGCTGATCGAGGGCACCGGCGGCCAGTGCGGCATGGCGATCGTTCCAGGCTTCAGTAAGTTCGACCTTGAGCGCGTTGCCACCCCGGCCCGCAACCGGCCGTTCGTCGGCGGGAAGGGAGGCGAGACTTCGCAGAAAGAGTGTCAGTTCACCCTTAGGCCCCAGAAATGCACGCTCCCAGGCGGTAATCTCCTCCAGCGACCCAGCATCAGCGAGTCGCTCCATGGCGCGCAATCGCATATCGTCGATCGTGTCTTGCGTCGTCATTCTTTGATCTCGTTGTGTGGCGCCCGAGCCCGGGCATGAAAAAACCCCTCGGCAGGGACGAGGGGTTTCCACGCGGTACCACCCTGCTTCGCCGGCGTACCGGCGCGCTCGAAATTGCCCGCTATCCCTGGGCCTGGAGGACGACTACGCGGCACGCTGTGCGCCTTCACCGTCCGGCTCGAGAGGGAATTTCTCCGCTGCGCCACCCCGGCGGTTCTCAGTCTCGACCGCCGTCCCTGTCTGGCGCGCCGGCGGGTACTCGTCTCCGTCAGCGCCGTCTCTTCTCCTGTCAGGGCGGAGTATAGCAACCGCGCCAATCTATGAGATTGGCGAGCAGCCCGCCCTATACTCGGCACACGGGCGCAGTCGATGCGAGCAAGGATCCGGAGCGGACGCCAGTCCGGGTGCGACGCGGAGATGGCATGACACCTGTTGGTCAGGAATTAGGCACACTGTGCGCCTGATCAATGTTGTATGGAGGGAATCGGCGGGTGTATTCGACGATCGAATCGGTCCGGGGCAGGGAAATCCTCGATTCGCGCGGGAATCCCACGCTTGAGGTCGAGGTCACGCTCGTCGGTGGCGATACCGGCGTCGCGGGCGTGCCTTCCGGCGCGTCGACCGGCGCGCATGAGGCTGTCGAGCTGCGTGATAACGACCCCGCGCGATACGGCGGTAAAGGCGTGCTGACGGCGGTCAGAGAACGTCAACGACGAGCTGGCCGAGGCGGTCGTCGGGCTCGACGCGTTCGACCAGATCAGCGTCGACCGTACCATGTGCGATCTCGATGGCACCGAGAACAAATCGCGACTCGGAGCGAACGCCATCCTTGGCGTCTCCCTCGCGGTCGCGAGAGCCGCGGCCGATGCGGCGGGGCTGCCGCTTTATCGCTATCTCGGCGGGCCAAACGCGCGTACCCTACCCGTGCCGATGATGAACATCCTCAACGGCGGTAAGCACGCCTCAGGCTCGAACGTCGACATGCAAGAGTTCATGGTGATGCCGGTCGGCGCGGCATCGTTTGCCGAGGGCCTGCGCTGGGGTGCCGAGGTCTTTCACGCCTTGAAAGGCGTCCTCAATGCTCAGGGTGCGGCGACCACCGTCGGGGACGAAGGCGGCTATGGTCCGAGCTTGCCGTCCAATCAGGCTGCCCTCGAGGCAGTGCTCGAAGGGATTGCCAAAGCCGGGTATGAAGCCGAGCGTGACCTGATGATCGCGCTCGATCCGGCGGCTAGCGAGTTCTTCGACGCCGCCACCGGGAACTACGTGCTCCGGGGGGAAGAGAGAACGCTCTCTGGCGATGAGATGGTCGAGTTCTGGGGGGACTGGACCGAACGGTTCCCTATCGCCTCAGTCGAGGATGGGCTAGCCGAAGACGACTGGCAACATTGGAGTGCACTGCAGGCGAAAATAGGTAGTCACGTGCAGCTCGTGGGCGACGATCTCTTCGTGACCAATCGAGACCGACTTGCTAGGGGTATTCGGGAGGCTGCCGGAAACGCGATTCTGGTCAAACCAAACCAGATTGGGACGCTCACTGAGACGATGGATGCGATCGCGCTCGCTCAACGGAACAGCATGAACGCGGTCATCTCGCATCGCAGCGGCGAGACCGGCGACACGTTTATCGCCGATCTCGCTGTGGCGACGAACGCCGGTCAGATCAAGACCGGGGCGCCCTCACGCGTTGATCGGGTTGCCAAGTACAACCGGCTCCTCCAGATCGAATCTGAGCTAGGGGAGGCCGCGGTCTACCCCGTCGCCTCGGGACGGTGACAACACCGATCAGGTAAGAGTAGGGGTGTTGCCCTGCTAGTTGCTAGTGTCAGATTGCCCGTTGGTCGGCGCGCTGGGCGACGCGTTCGACCGCCCCAGTGCGCCAGATGCGACGATCTCCTCCATCTCGGAGACAACCCTCTCGAACTCGGCCAGACCCGCCTCGATCGGCTGCGGCGAGGTCAAATCGACCCCGGCCCGCGCCAGGAGCTCCAGCGGGTAGTCGCTGCCTCCTGAGGCAAGGAGTTGGCGGTAGCGTTCCCGCGCCGGCTCTCCTTCGTCGCGCATGGCGCGCGCGATGGTGATTGCCGCCGATAGGCCCGTCGCGTACTGATAGACATAAAAAGCACGATAGAAGTGCGGGATGCGCGCCCAGTTCACTCGTACTCCCGCGTCGACGGTGACACCGGGAAGGTACGTCTCGTACAGTTCGCCATAGATGTCGTTCAGAACGTCTAGGGTGAGCGGTTGGCCGGACTCCGCCAGCGCATGGACTCGCTGCTCGTACTCGGCGAACATCGTCTGCCGAACCACCGTACCGAAATACGTTTCAGCGAAGCGATCCAGAATCGCGAACCGTCCCACGGCATCGTCTTCCGGAGTTTGCTCCAGCAGGCTCCAGGTCAGCAGCACTTCGTTGACGGTCGAGGCGATCTCGGCCAGGAAGATCGGATACCCCGCCTCGTGGAAGGGGAGGTTAGCGTCAGCGTAGAAGCTATGCATGGCATGGCCGGCCTCGTGCGCGAGGGTGAACACGTCGTTCATCGTGCCGTTCCAGTTCATCAGAATGACTGGTGGGGCGGCATACGCGCCTGAGGAGTAAGCGCCAGAGCGCTTCCCCTTCGTTTCGTGGACGTCCACCCAGCGATTCGCGAAACCGGAGCGCAGATCGCTGACGTACTCCTCGCCAAGGAGATCGAGTCCACCAAGGACCAGTTCGACGCCATCCCGATAGTCGTGATGTTGCTCCTGCTCAGGTGACAACGGTACGAGGAGGTCATACGCCGCGAGTTGGTCCACTTCCAGAATGTCGCTTCGTAGCTTCAGATAGCGGGCGAGAACAGGCTGCGCCGCTCGAACCGATGAGATCAGCGTGTCGTAGACGGCGGTGGGCACGTTGTCTCCAAACAACGCGGCTTCCCGTGCCGAGGGGTGCTCGCGCACGCGTGCCTGAAACACATCGCCGCGCACCGACGCGCCATGCAACGCCGCCAGCGTGTGCTGATGGGCCAGGTACGCCTGTGAGAACGTCTCAGAGGCACGACGTCGTGTTTCGCGATCTTTCGACCGCAGGAGCAGCGCGTGCCGCGCCTTCGTGAGCTCAATTTCGGTTCCCGACTCATCGAGCACGCGGCCGAACGTCAGGTCCGCGTTATCAAGCGCCATGAAGGCATCTGATGGAGCGCGGGCGACATCCGCACCTTGGGCCAGGATCTGTTCGATTTCTGCAGAGCGTACGTGTGGTCGGCGCCGGGCCAGATCGTCCAGCATGTGGCTGTACGGCTCGAGAACTGAATCCGCGCGAAGCACGTCGAATCGCTCAGGCGGCAGGCTGAGAAGCTCCGGCTCGATGAATGCGAGAGCCTCGCTGGCAGCTATGGCGAGAGCTACCGACCGCTCGTAACGCGCCAGCGACTGGCTGTTGGCAACGTTCTCGTCCCGCCGCAGGACAGCGTAGACCCGGAGCCGCTCCAGGGTCTGGCGTAGAGCCATGAGATCATCGAGTGCCTGGCGGAGGCGCGGGGCCGACTCACCGAGGGCGCCACGGTGGCTTGTGACCCGGGTGATCGACTCGGGCATCCGTTCCGCATCAGTCTCCCAATCAGGCTCGTCGGCATAAATTCCGCTCAAGTCCCAGGTGTCTTCGAGGGCAATCTGATCCCGAGTTGGGACATCACCGGTCTTGAACGCGACCGTGCTCTGGGTACTCATCCTCTGTCCTTATCTCTGTTCACTCAAGCCGACCTCTGGTCCTCGTAAACGTGAGGCCGTTCAAGGCGCCTACATCACATGCGGGAATGATGCCGCAGGACTGGCGGCGATGCTCGCGGCTAGACTATCAGGAGAGCCATTTACGGCCGACTTCAACAGGATCGATGGCTCACTGACGGCACGTGTCGGCACGCTGTTGATGCCCGTTTCGCAACGACCGGTACCGTCGATGTTGACCGGTTACTGATCGATTCCCAGGTACTGTGACGGCGTCCAGGAGGCGGGAGCCGATCGTGCAACCAAAGCTGATCGACACCCGTACCGGGCAAACCCGGCCAGTCTGCGTCGACTGTGGCGAAACCTTCGACCGCTCGCCGCAGGAGGTCAAGGCCAGGCGCGGTACCGGCCTGCCGCCCTCTCCCCGTTGCCCGGCATGTCGAATCGCGCGCCGCGAAGAGCGAAACGCGCGCATCCTGGAGACGCTACGGACCGGTGAATTGCAAGGGGCACGGCCGCCCGCCGTCGGTCCCCCCGATGCGGCCGAGCGCCTGTACCCGGCAGACTGCTCCGGGTGCCGGCGACCAATACGCCTGCCATTCAAACCGAGTCTCGACCGGCCGATCTTCTGTCGCTTCTGCCTCGACGCGCGAAACGGACGCTGACGATTGCAGGTCGATGGTCCGGTGCATGAAAAGAGTGTCGATCAGCCAGTGATCTCCGAGGCGAACTCCCGCTCGGCGATCGTGAGGCTCTCGTCCGCGATCTCCACCATGCGGTCGATCTCTTCCTTGGTCATGACCAGGGGCGGCGCAAAGTGCATGACATCCCACACCCGGGTCACGAGTCCCTTCTGCAACGCAATTTGGCCGAGGCGGGCCGTGAACCCGGAGGTCTTGCCCCAGCCTTCGCGTGTCTCCTTGTTCTTGACGAGATCGATCCCGCACATGAGCCCGAGACCGCGCACGTCCCCAACTGTAGGATGGGCGCGGAGCTCCTCCAGCCGGGACTTCAGGTACGTGCCCTTTTCCGCGCTCTGCGCGACAAGGGTCTCCTCTTCAAAGATCTCCAGGTTCTTCAGCGCAGCGGCGCAGGCGGCGGGGTGGCCGCCGAACGTGAGCAGGTGACCCATGACGGCTTCCTTGTTCTCTTTGAACACGTCATAGATCGACTCGCGGACGATCGCCGCGGCAATCGGCGCGTAGCCCGACGAGAGCCCCTTCGCCGTCGTCATGATGTCGGGCACGAACCCGAATTGCTCGGTTGCAAACATGGTGCCGGTGCGGCCGAAGCCGTTGATGACCTCGTCGGCGATCAGCAACACACCATGACGATCGCAGATCTCTCGCAGAAGTTGCCAGTATTTGGGCGATGGCACATGCACGCCGGCCGCGGTCGAGATTGGCTCGCCGATCACCGCCGCGACGCTCTCCGGACCCTGGCTGATGATCTCCTGCTCGACGTAGCGGGCGGCCATCAAGTCAGCCTCTTCGCCCTCCAGCCCGAAGTCGGACCGGTAGCGGTCCGGGTGCGGCACGTGGTAGACGCCGTACATGAATGGGCCAAACCAGGCCTCATTTCGCGACGCGGTGAGACTCATCGCGCCGTACGTCATTCCGTGGTAGGAGCGGCGGCGGGCGATGATCTTGTAGCGCTTTGGGAAACCGCGCATTGCCTGGACTTGCTTGGCGATCTTGATTGCAGTTTCGACAGCCTCGGATCCACCGGAGACGAAGAAGAGACGGCTGAGGTCTCCCGGCGCCAGTTCCGCAAGTTTTTCGGCCAGCTTCACCGCCGGCGTCGTCGTATAGGTCATAGCTGAGGCGTAAGCCAGTCGAGCCGCCTGGTCGGCATATGCCTGGGCGATCTCCAGGCGGCCATGCCCGGCGTTGACGACCCAGAGACCGGCGATACCGTCGAGGTACTCCCGACCGTGGAGGTCGTAGAGACGGGCGCCTTCACCGCGGTCGAAGATGCGCAGATTGTCGCTCTCGAACTCCGCCCAGGGAAGTTGGTGAATCCAGACGTGGTCTCGTGCCGATTGCTCCATCGCGGCAACGGAACCCGGCTGCCCATTTGCCTCCGGTGGCGCGATGGACACTCGCTCCCGCGTCTCGACCTGTTCGGTTGCCTTCGCGCTAACCATGAACCTTCTGCCTCCCGGATTAGATCGTCATGGTCAACGCGCGATATCAAGCAACATGCCGGACCGCGCCGATCAGACGGCGGCGGGCACGGCATTGGCGTACTCCACGTGACCGGCGCGAACTATAGCAAAGGCCGCCGGGTGGACCGCACGGCGGAGAGCGTTGACGGCGGTTGAGACCGCGACTGATGATCGTGCTGGACAAACCGAGTGCATCGAGATGGGGAACCTCAGGAAATGACGTTGAGCGAGTCCGAAGGAGAACAGGATTTCGGCGCGGGACGCATCGAGACTCACCCAATCCTGGGGGATTTACCCACGGCGCCGTTTGTCACATTCACCTTTGACGGTTCGCCAGTTCAGGGCCGGGCGGACGAGCCGATCGCGGCCTCACTCCTTGCCGCCGGGATACGCGTCTTGCGCACGATGCCTAGATTTGGTGATGCTCGGGGTGGTTTCTGCATGATCGGGCGGTGCACCGATTGCATGGTCGTCGTCAACGGTGTCCCCAACGTCCGCGCCTGCATTACGCCTGTCGCCGCGGATCTCGACGTTCGATCACAGCGCGGTCTGGGCGATGAGGATGAACGCCAGCTGGGGGAGCGGCGCGCATGACGCGGCGGATTGTCGTCGTCGGCGCGGGACCTGCGGGACTTGCCGCTGCGACTGAAGCCGCGGCCGCTGGAGCGTTCGTGCTCTTGCTCGAGGAGCGATCGGAGCCGGGGGGACGACTCCGCCACAGAGTGCAACCGGTAGCTGCGGCAATTGGGGCAAACGCCGAGCGCCCCGACCAACTTGCCGAGCGGCTGGTTGACGACGCGCTGGCGGCCGGAGTGGAGTTCCGGACCGATGCCACTGTGGCCGGCTGCTTCGCCGGCAACGAACTGCTGGTCATCGAGGAGGGTCTCGGGGTGCGCATCACGCCGGACGTCCTCATCGTCGCCTCAGGGTCGACCGACCTTCCGTATCCCTTTCCAGGCGCGACCTTTCCGGGCGTCTTCAGCGGGCGTGGTCTGCAGATCCTTCTCAACCAGCATCGTGTCCGCCCCGGTCTCCGGTTCGCTGTTATCGGTGGCGGAGCCGACGCGGAGGAGCTGGCGGTCGATATCATGCTGGCGGGAGGCGAAGTGGTCTGGAGTGGAATCGCTCCCGCCCCATTCTTGCGCGCGGATGGAGAGCGTGGCGTGCATCGGCTGACGGTGGGACAAGATGCGTATGTCGTCGATGCGATCGCCATCGCTGTCGGCCGGCAACCTGACCCGGCACTGGCGACGATGGCTGGTACCCCGCTCGCGTTCTCCGCCGAGCTGGGCGGGTTGATCCCGCAGATCGACGAATGCTTGCGTAGTCCGGTAGCTGGTCTCTGTGTTGCCGGCAGTGCCGCCGGAGTTGGCAGCGTCGCCGCGTCGCTTGCGGAAGGCCGGCTCGCCGGGATTGTGGCGGCGGCATCGCTTGGGCTCGCGACGAGCGAAGACGTCGCGGCGGTTCGCTCGGCCGGTGGCCCGGAGTTGGCCTGGCGCATTGCTACGCGGACCTCGCTTCGGACTGTTTCGGTGCAGCCCTATGAGTGAGCGATATCCCCATGTGGAGCATGACCCCAACGGCGTGCCGGTGCTAGACCCGGAGGCTACGTTAGCCTGTCGCTGCGAAGAGATACTGCTGGAGGAGATCGTCTCGGCCATTGCCGCGGGGGCCCGGACTGTCGACGACGTCAAACGCCGTACGAGGGCAGGCATGGGTACCTGCCAGGGAATCTTTTGTATGCCGGTGATAGCGGCTATCGTGGCACAGGCGACCGGCGTGCCTATCGATCGTATCGCGCCTATGACCGCTCGGCCACCCGTCCGACCGCTGACGCTCGAGTCATTGGCGAACATGAGCGACGTTGCTTCTGACCCGGACGATTTTCCATCCAGTCTTGAATCACTCGCGAACGTAAGAGACCTTGCCACTGAACCGGACAATTTTTCAGGCAGTGATAACAAGGAGTGACCGTGAACCACGATCGTGACGCCGAGGTCTCCCGCCTGACTATCGACTATCGCAATGCCATGGAGGAGGCGGTCGGTCCCGCCGATGGCGTCGCCGAGGCGATGCTCGACGAGATCGCACCTGTGATCGCGGAGCAGCACGATCGCCTGATTGCCGAGCGTGCGGACGGGCGGCAGCGCTGGATGGATCTTCCCTCCGATACGGCGCTCGCGGCCGACATCATGAGCTTCACCGCCGCGGCGCGAGAGCGGTACCGGGATTTCATTCTCGTTGGCATCGGCGGTTCGTCGCTTGGCGCCATTGCCACCGTCCAGGCGCTCGCCAATCCGTTTCGTAATCTGCAGCCGTTTGAGGTGCGAGGAGGGCCCCGCTTCTTCGTCCTCGACAATCCGGACCCCGAAAAGGTCGCCGCGACGCTGGAGACGGTCGATCTGGCGAGCACGCTCGTCAACGTGGTCACCAAGTCGGGGCAAACAGCGGAGACGATGGCCAATTTCCTCGCCGTCAGACAGGCGCTGGAGGCGGCTGTTGGCCCAGAGCAGGCTCGTCAGCAGATCGTCGCAACGACGGACCCCAACGAGGGACTGCTCCGTGCGCTCGCTGACCAGGAAGGTTACCGAACGTTTCCGGTCCCACCGGGGGTCGACGGCCGGATGACCGTGCTGAGTGCCGTCGGGATGTTGCCGGCGGCACTCTGTGGATGCGATATCGACGGACTGTTAGCAGGCGCGCGCGCCATGCGCGTCCGGACGGCGAGCGGGAATGTGCGGGACAATCCGGCCTACTTGCTCGCGGCCATCTGCATCCTCGCGGACACGCGGCTCGGCAAGTCGATCCTGGTGACGATGCCGTATGCCGATGCCCTATTCGGATTGTCTGATTGGTTCCGACAGCTGTGGGCCGAGAGCCTCGGCAAGCGGCTCTCACTCGACAACGAGGTGGTCTTCAGCGGCCAGACGCCGATCAAGGCTCTTGGGGCGATCGACCAGCACTCGCAGATCCAGCTTTATACCGAGGGGCCGAATGACAAGCTGATCAGCCTCATCGCCGTCGAGGGCTATCGTGCAGACGTGACCATCTCAGAGGTGCCAGCCGGCATCCCCGACCTGGACTATCTGCAAACGGCGGAATTGGGCCAGCTACTGCAACGAGAGCAGCGTGCCACAGCATGGGCGCTGACGCAGGCCCAGCGCCCGAACTTCACTATCAGTGTGCCCACCATCGATGCCGCGATCATCGGCGAGCTTTTCTATCTCTACGAACTGCAGACCGTCATGGGTGGTGCGCTCTTGAACGTCAATCCATTCGGCCAACCGGGCGTGGAGGCCGGCAAGAACGCCACCTACGCACTGATGGGTCGAGAAGGCTACGAGACATTACGGGAAGAGCTGATGGCGACGACGGGGGATAACGACCGCTATCAGCTCGCGCCTGCCTGACCGGGCTAGCCGGCGCAACCGAAGTCACCTCAGGGCCATTGGTTCGATCCGCATTTCAGTTGTTGGAGGTGTCCTACTCGTGGCCCTTCGGGGTTATCCAGAGGATGAATCCGAGCGCGGCGATGACCAGGGCAACTGCCGCTCCGAGCGGAAGAACGTCGCTTTCTCCCTCCCAGTTCACGACCTCGCCCAGAAAGCTGACGCCCAGCAAGACGACCACAACGCCGATCAAGTCACGCTTCAAGTCCGTGAGGTCATTCACCTTTAGCCAATGCGGCAATGGCAAGCTTCGATCGATAAAGAGCTGATAGAGACCGAGCGCCACGATGTAGAGCACCGTTCCTAGCAAGATAATGTCGGTGATCTCGATCAACTCGACGGCCAGCCGGTCGATGTGGGCTCCGCCGAGTTTATCCGGGTCGAAGTTGACGATTTCGTTCCAGGCAATGGTTAACAGGGTGATCGTGGCGATCAGGAGCAGGATGGCTGAGCCGACGAATGCCCCGAGGACGGCCAGCACGATGATGAAGCGGCTGGCGCCAAAGACGTTTCTCAGCTTCATCTCGGCTTTCGCTCCCAGCCCGGATTAGCTAACAGCGCGGTCGGCATCGAGCCGGCCGGCACTGGCGGCGGATCGAAATGCGTCGATCGTGTCTTGCACGCCCTCGTCGAGCGGTCGCCAGGTGATTGGGCCAAGGAGTTCTTCGACGGCTTTACCTTCGACGCCGTCGGGCGTGAAGAGCGACTCGGTGTTATAGGTGATCGTGCCGGCGCTCTCCGGCGCCGCACGCTCGATTGCGGCAACCACATCGGCAACCGAGGCTACGGTTCCTCCAAGGTTGTAGACCGGCGCTCCGGTTGGCATCGTGCGCGCGGCCTGAATGAAGACGCGCGCGACGTCGTCCGCATGTTGATACGTATCGGTACCACCGAACGAGATGATGTACGGCCGTCCGACAGCCGCGGCAGCCATCGCCTTCGTCGGAGTCGAGCTGACACCCTGGTCGCGACCAGGACCGTAGACGAAGAAGGGGCGCAATCCCACACTGGGCACGGAGTAGTCCTGCCAGTAGATGGACGCCCACCCCTCGTTGGCTTCTTTTGTGACGCCATAGAGCGTCACCGGCGAGAGTGGCGCGTCGTCGGCGAGTGGTCCTGGTGGATAGTCATCGGCCGAGCCGTAAACCGCGATCGATGAGGCGTAGGCAAGGCCCTGGATCTGATCGGCAAGCTTGCGAGTTGTTTCGAAGACGATCGCGGTGCCGACGACGTTCACCCTCGCCCCCAGGACTGGATTCGCACGGACAAACGGCACTTGCAACGCCGCGAGGTGAAGGATGTGCGTAATGTCGTTCTGGCGAACGACCTCCTCGAAGCGATTCTCGTCGGTGATGTCACCCTGCTCAAAATTCACCTGTGCGATCGCGGCATCGTCCATGATGAGGCGCATGCGGTACGGATCGCCTGGTAAATCGTACGTCGTTACCGGGACACCCTCGCCGACCAGTCGCTTGACGGCCCACGATCCGATGCAGCCCAGCGCTCCCGTAACCAGGAAACGCTCCGAGGTCATCTGAACACTCCCATTCTGAGCCGCTGACGCGGCCGACATTGTCTATTCCACCCCGCTCGATGGTTGAGGTTGAACATGGCCCACGTGCAGGATACCTGACAATGCCTCAAGCCGAACGACACGGCAAAGTGGTTGCCAATTTGCTCCGATCCCGGCCAAGGATGGACAGAGTGACCGAGACCGTTATGCCGAGGCTGAGAATCACAGCGCCTTCGAGTCACTTGGCTCAGCCCACGGTTTGCGGGGTGTAGTAGTTCGCGTAGTGCCAGAGGCCAGCTGACATCAGCCGATCGTCGTCAAGCGGGCCAGGTCCGAAGCGCCCAGGGTCGAGACTCGAGAGGTCCACCGTCGGTTCACCGCCGACGATCCATTCCGCGAGGGCGCGGC
Source organism: uncultured Chloroflexia bacterium (assembly GCA_963751075.1). Taxonomy (GTDB): domain Bacteria; phylum Chloroflexota; class Chloroflexia; order Thermomicrobiales; family UBA6265; genus JACCXM01. The sequence goes on from CAVVTE010000011.1 coordinate 163,191, forward strand.
CGATTCCCGCGGAGATCGAGAAACCACTACCGTTGCAGCCGGTCGCGGTCCAGAGCCCGCGCACGCCCGGAAGGGGACCGGCGAGAAACCGCGCATCCGGCGTCATCGTAAAGAGTCCGCCGCGATGCTCAGCCACCGGAGTGTCGCCGAGTGCCGGGACGAGCGGGCCGAGCGACTCCGTGAATTCGTCGAGGATACGCATGTCTAGCGGCGTATCTGACATGCTGAAGTCCGGATCGTGCCGGGGATCGATCGCGATCGGGTCGCTCTCCATGCCGCCCATCATCAGACCGCCGCGGGCAGGACGTAGATACGCGGACGCATCGACGATGCGGGAGATGGGTTCGTATGGGGACATTCCGGCAATCGGGCGCGTGATGAGAAGCTGATGCCGGACCGGCGCCACCGGCACCTCGACACCGGCAAGTTCGCCGATGCCACGCGCCCAGGCTCCCGCGGCGTCGATCACAAGCGGAGTCACGATGTCGCCGCGAGGAGTGGAAACACCGACGATCTCGCCCTTCTCCAGGCTGATTCCAGTCACGGGCGCTTCACCGATGACGAACGACCCGAGCTTGTCGATTGCCGTCATGTACGCCTCGAGGAGAGAGTGCGGCTCCTCGATGTAGATATCCCCGGGAACGAAATAGGCGGTCCGGATGCCCCTTCCGGTGAGGTACGGGGCAAGGCGGTGCATGCCCTCGCCATCGATTTTCTCCAACTCGATGCCCCAGCTGGCGGCCGCTTCCGCTTCCTCTTCGACGAGCGCCGCGTGCTCCGAGGTGCGTGCCGCAAGAATGCTTCCGGACTGCACGTACGGTAGTGGGACACCGCTTGCGTTGCTGAATTCGCGAATGACCTCGATGCTTGATTGCGCCAAACGGGTCAGCGTTTCATCAGCCTGGATGAGCTTGTAGAGCCCGGCCGCGCGCGGCGAGGTCTGGGTGCCCGGGGCGAATCGGTCCAACACCACGACCAGGCCCGCGCCATGCGCGGCCAGCTGGTAGCCAACACTGAGCCCGAACGCTCCCGCGCCAATGACTACGGCATCGGCCTGGGTAATGGGAAGCGGACTCTCCATGCGGCGCTCTCCAGACCTTCCACGATGCGGTCAAGTACCCGCGTCAGGCGACTGCCGGCTCGCGCTTAAACGCTGCATCGGTGCGCCGCTCGCCGAGCTGGCAGCAGTTGAGTGGGCACACGTCATGGCTGGGCCCGAGTGCGCCTAGTGATCTGCGCACGGGATTCTCCTGGAGGCGTTCCTCGATCAGCTCCCGGATCATGGCGACGAAGACCGGATCGGTACCGACCGCCGGAACACGAATCATCGTCATGCCAAGCTCGCCGGCTCGCTCCTGGGCCTCGACGTCGAGATCGAAGAGCACTTCGAGGTGGTCCGAGATGAAGCCAATTGGGACGACAACCACGTCCCTTGCGCCGGACTCGTGCAATCGATCCAATTCATCCAGGATATCCGGTTCCAGCCATGGAACGTGCGCTGGACCGCTCCGGCTCTGCCAGGCAAGTCGATAGCGGGCCGCGCCGGCCAGGTCCGCCACCAGCTGGCTGGCCTCGCGCAGTTGGCGCTCGTATGCACTGCCCTTGGCCATGGAGACGCGGGATGCTGTGTGCCGTGAAGACCACCTCAGCCACGTCGCGGCGTTCCGGCGGCAGGGAGTCCATGGCCTGGCGCAACCTTGTCGCCATTGGCTCGACAAACCCGGGGTGGTTGTAGAACACGCGGATCTTATCGAATCGCATAGCTCGCTCGCCAAGCGCGTCGAGGGCCGTCATAACGTCTTCGCGATATTGGCGGCAGCCGGAGTAGGAGCTGTAGGCGGATGTGACGAAGACGAGGACGTTTTTCACCCCATCAGCACGCATCACGGCAATCGTATCCTGCAGCATCGGATGCCAGTTGCGGTTCCCGAAGTACACCGGGAGAGCGATACCACGGTGGGCAAGTTCTAGTTCGAGCGCGGCGATTAGTGCCCGGTTCTGAGCGTTGATCGGGCTGGTTCCGCCAAAGTGGTAGTAGTGCTCGGCGACCTCGTCCAGCCGTTGACGGGGAATGTTCCGTCCTCTGGTGACGTTCTCCAGAAATGGAAGGACGTCGTCCATGCCCTCGGGGCCGCCAAACGACAGAACGAGCAGCGCGTCATAGGCGCGCGAGGCATTGTCGAAGAGTGGCGCGCCCGGCCGCCGGGCGCCCTCAATCGTCATCAGGGTCTCCGTACTTGTGTTGCGCCCGAGTCATCACCGCTTGGCAACGGGCGGATCCGGACGCCGCGTCATCCTCACCTGGAGAGTCTGCCATGAACGGCGGGATCGAGGTGGAGGGCGGCTACATCGTGCCAGCAATGTGACATAGCACGGTGACTACCCCATGTCGCCGATATTGAACTGCGCCATTTCTTCGTAAATCGTCACCAGGGCACTGTGGTCGAGATCCCCTTTACCCGCCAGCCGCGAGCGCTTCGAAAAGCTGCGTGACCAGGGCGGTGACCGGGATCGGAACCGAGTTGGCGCCAGCGGCGGACAGCGCGATTCCGAGATCTTTGCGATGCAGGTCAGTGCGAAAGCCGGGGGCGAACTGATGAGCGATCATCGTCTGGCCCTTCAACTCCAGCACTCGGCTGGCTGCGAGCCCCCCAGAGAGGACCTGCACGATTTTGTCTGGGTCGACGCCTGCCTTCGCCCCAAGAACCAATGCCTCGCTCACGGCCGCGTAATTGACCGCGACAACCACCTGATTGCAGGCCTTGACGATCTGGCCGGCGCCCACGCCGCCCACATGGACGATGGTCTTCCCCATCGCCTCGAAGAGCGGCATCGCGCGTTGCACATCTTCGGCATCGCCGCCGACCATGATGCTCAAGGTGCCGGCTATAGCCCCCTTGTCACCGCCGCTGACGGGGGCGTCCAGAGCTCGCGCACCGCGCTCGCGAACCGCCGCATTGACCTCGACGGCAGTGGCCGGGGCGATGGTGCTCATGTCGATGAGCAGATGACCCGCGCCGAGGGCGGGGAGTACCCCGTTGTCGCCGAGAACGACGTCGCGCACATCGGGGGAATCAGGAAGCATCGTGATGACCGCTTTGGTCCGTTCCGCTACTTCGCGCGGACTGCCAGCTGCCTGGAACTGGTCGCCTTCAGCGAGCAACGTGTCGATGTCATCTCGGCTTCGGTTGTAAATGACGAGCTCGTAACCAGCCGCCGCAAGGTTTCTGGCCATCGGCTTGCCCATGATGCCAAGCCCGATGAACCCAATCGGCATGCCCTCGAAATCTGCCATCACGTCTCCCCCCGTCATCCTCTTGCCTAAGCCACTGGCCAGAACCCCATGTCCCTCAACCACGCAAGCGATGATTCCGTCGTGTCTCGCGGTCGGTATTCGAGGCTGACCCAACCATCGTATCCCGCATCATCCAGGGTCCGAAGCACAAAGGGGTAGTTGATCTCGCCGGTTCCCGGTTCATTCCGCGCCGGGCTGTCGGCGATTTGCACGTGACCGATCTGCGCAATATGGGCGGTGATTGTCGCTGCCAGGTTTCCGCTCATGCGCTGCGAGTGATAGACGTCATATTGCAGCAAGAGATTCGGATGATCGGTTCGCTCAACTATCGCAAAGCCGGCTTCAGGGGTTGGCAGAAAGTACCCCGGTGCGTCGAAGGCATTCAGTGGCTCGACCACCTGAAGAACTCCGGCGCTTTGGCGGCATCAGCGGCAAAGCGCAGGTTCTCAACCAGGGTCTCCGTCTGAGTTGCCTCGGGCACGTCGGAGAGCCACAACCCCGCCAGACAATTCAGGCGCCCGCACCGGAGCTCGTTCGCGATCTTGAGAGCCTTCTCGACACCGGCACGGAATTCCTCTATCCGGGTTGGATCGTTGGCCATTCCCCGATCACCGGTCGCGAAGTTGCCCGCCGGAAGATTGAATAGCACCTGCTCGAGCTCATTGCGCCTCAACTCGCGTGCGATTGCGGCAATCTCGTATTCATAGGGGAACAGGAACTCAACGGCCTCAAACCCGGCCGCCTTGGCGCGCTCGAAGCGTTCTAGAAATGGATGCTCCGTAAAGAGCATCGACAGATTGGCTGCGAACTTCGGCATTATGCCTCCTCGGTGACAGGACTGGCAGGACCGGGCGCATCCTAGTCGGCACGCGAATTGCGGTCAATCCTCGAAGGCGCTGAAAAGAGAGCCGGCGCATACGGGATGGAAGCAAGGCAGACAACGGTTTCAGCGTCCGGTAAGTCGGCCCGGATCCCAGGCCCGTCTGCCAATCCAGATCTACTTTTCGCGTTCACGTCCAGATGACGTCGGAGGGCAACTGCTGGAGAAGGAGGTATCTGGCCAGGAGGTGTACCATTCGTTTGCGGCATGCCTCCTCGTCATCGCCACTGAGCCCGCCCAGCGCTAACCGATGTTCGGCCGCAAACGCTGGATAACCGCATGAAGGAGTCTCGAGTGAACGAAGTCACTGGTACTGGCGATGTCTACACCATGGCGGAGGCCGCACGACTCAAGGGAGTCTCCTACCATACCGTTTCACGTGCCGTACGTCGGGGCAAGCTTCCTGCGACGCGTCTGGGACGGATGGCCCTAATCACGTCGGAGGATCTCCGCGAGTGGCGTCCGATGCGGGAACGTGCCCCACGTAAGTACCGACGCCGCGAGCCGAATCCGGAGGCGACGCCGGCGCTACTCGATCTCGCGTCCGCTGAACGCGTCGATCTCGCCAGCCGATTGGCGTCGCTGTCTGAGGCGCTGTTTGCCGCGGCAGCCGAAATGCCGCGTGATGAGTTCTTCAGTCTCCTCGCTGACAGGGTTGCCAGCGCCCTGGGCATGAGGCGCGTCGCTATCCGGATGGTTGATGAACCGAACGGAAGGACACTAAGGCTCGCCAGCTACGGGCCGCCGCTTACCGAGTTGCCAGATGAGACCGCGATTGAAGATTCACCCCTGATGTTGGACATCTCGCGTCCTCCACGGGCCGTGGTTGAAGATCTCACTGCTCGCCCCGTTCCCGGGGCGGCAACACTCAATGTCAACTCGCTATTGATCGTGCCCATTCGCCTCGGTGACCGGTATCTCGGCGTCATGATCGCCGATCGGAATGGCGAGCCGTTCAATCTCGACCAGGGAGAGCTCGACCTCGCTCAGGCGATGGCCAACATCGCGGCGCTGGCACTGGACGCGGCTCGCTCCCGCGAACCAGCGAGTGTGTCATAGCAAAAGATGCCCAAAATGGCGGGTTCTGAAGTACGCGTAGCTCCGCTGTCCCGGCGACGGGCCATTCCAGCCAGCGGCGGTTCTCGCGGTCGACCCTGACTACGACGAGCGGAGTGGAACCGGTTGAACGACGGCTTGGGTCGGCGTCGGTCGTGTGCCGCGTCCAATTCCCACGTATCGGAGACCGGCGGCTTTCACTTCTGCCGCGTCGAGCATGTTTCTGCCGTCGAGCAACAGATCGCCTCCCATGACTCGCTTTAGCCGTCCGAAATCGATTGCCGCGTACTCCGGCCAGGGAGTGCAAATCGCCACCGCGTCAGCGTCTTCTGCCGCATCGTACGGATCTTCCCGGAGCACGATTCCTGGTAATCGCGCTGCCGCGTTCGGGAGCGCTGCCGGATCGTGAGCACGAACGACCGCGCCTCGTTCGACCAGGAGCTTGACGACCTCGACCGCGGGGGAATCCCGAAGGTCGTCGGTGCCTTCCTTGAATGACAATCCCCAGACCGCGATCTTTCGGCCGTCCAACCCTCCGAGCAGCTCATCGGCGCGAGCGACAAAACGTCGCTGCGCCTCGCGATTGATGTCCAGGACCGACCGCAGAAGTCCCGGATGAAGACCGGCTCCCTCAGCCATCCGGGTTAAGGCCCCGACGTCTTTGGGAAAGCAAGAACCGCCAAAGCCGATTCCCGCGTGCAGAAAGCGGGGGCCGATGCGTTCGTCGGCGCCAATTCCCTTCGCCACCACGGTGACGTCTGCACCCAGGCGCTCACAGAGGCGCGCGATATCGTTGATGAAAGAGATCTTGGTAGCTAGAAACGCGTTCGCGGCGTACTTGATCAGTTCGGCCGACCGGTGGTCAGTCTGCATGATTGGCGCGCCCAGCGGTTCATAGAGGGAGGTCACGGCCGCCAGGGCCTCGGCATCATCGCCACCGAGCACGACCCGGTCGGGATGCAAGATGTCGTGGAGCACCCGGCCCTCGCGTAGGAACTCGGGATTGCTAATCACCGCGAAGTCGGCTGATTGTGGTGCGTGTTCGGCCACGATGCCAGCGACGCGCTCGGCGGTGCCAACCGGCATCGTGCTCTTGTTCACGATAATGGTCTTCGTACCCGGTTGCAGGTGTGCACCGATCGACGCGGCGGCCGCCCGCACCTGTCGTAGGTCGGCCTCACCGTCGGAGAGGGATGGGGTCCCGGTGCAGAGAAAGACGATGTTGCTCCCAGGCACCGCCTCTGCATAGTCGGTCGTGAAGCGGAGTCGGCCAACATCCAGGGTACGGCGAAGCATCTCTGCAAGCCCGGCCTCGTAGATGGGACTATCACCGCGGTTCAGGCGTTCGACCCGATCCGCGTCGATATCGAGCCCAACCACTTGATGCCCGAGTTCAGCGAGGGCGACCGCATAGCCGAGCCCAACGTATCCCCCACCGCCCACAACGCAAATCGGCGTCATTCCCAGAGATCCTCCTCATCATCGTCCTCGGGACTCGAGGTACTTGAGCCGACTCTTGGATCGTGGGCCGCCGCTAGCAGCGCCGTGACCATTTCCTTGCGTCGGAAGAATTGTCGAATTTCGTGCCAAAGTTCCGGCTCATTGCGCCCGAGCTGCAACAGCCGGTCCGAAAAGAGTACGTCACCGCGGGCACGCTGCTCGGTCATGAACTCGGTGGAGAGCAGTTCGGCGAGAAAAAGCGACCCGACGTCTACCCACTTGTGACGATAGTACCGTCGCAAGCTCTCGCGGCCAGCCTCGTCGAGTGGATCACCCTGGGCCGTTGCAAACGCCGACCAATCGATGGCATCGAGCACGGCCTCCATCAAGTCGACGCGCTCACCCTCACGAACACGGTCGACGACCGCGTCGACAACTCCGCGATCAAAGGGAAGCTCATGCGGTGTCTCGGGTAAGACGGGCTCACTAGGAGGGTCCACCTGGTTATCAAGCGCCCTATTCATCACTCGTTTTGGCCACCGTCGAACCAATCGTGCTGTGAGTATAAGACCGAACTTCGCCAGGGCCCGCGGTCACACCTCTTTTCGCAATACCAGGACGACCCAGTCCTCACGCTCCTCCCGCCGTACGAAGGCGAGTTCAGTCGCGTCGAAGGCATCCCGTACCGCCTTCTCCTTGACATCGATAATCCCGCCGAGGATCAGGGTCCCGCCGGGACGGACCGCGTTCGTCAGCCCCGGCGCCAGTTCAATCAGAACCCGGGCGATGATGTTGGCGACGACCAGATCGTATTCGCCTTGAAACGGCTCGCCGGGACCGACGCTGCCCAGTTCGACATGGACGATTGCGCCGACACCATTGCGCTCGGCGTTCTCCCGCGCGGAGCGAACCGCGACCGGTTCAACGTCGACTCCGTCCACTGCACTGGCGCCAAGCAGGGCGGCCCCAGTCGCAAGAACGCCCGAGCCGATTCCGACGTCGAGGACGGATTCTCCTGGCTTGAGCTCATCTTCGATGGCGATCATGGAGAGCTGAGTTGACGGATGAAGTCCGGTTCCGAAAGCCATGCCGGGGTCCAGTTCGATGACGACCTCGCCGGGAGCAGGGTCGTAATCATGCCACGGCGCCTTCACTAGAGTCCGCCGCCCAACGCGATGGACGCTGTAGTGTGCTTTCCAGGCATTGGCCCAGTCTTCCTCCTCCCGTTCGGTGACGGTCAGCTCACTGATTGACCGCAGCCGGCCGAGATGCCAGAGAGCGTGTCGGATGTCGTCGATGGTCTTGGGAGCCGTGTCGCTAGCATTGAGAAACGTCCGCACCACGACCGGACGCGATGGATCGACGGCGAAGTTGTCTCCGTCCGGGTCCTGCGTGAATGCCTCCTCAATCGCAACACCCTGGTTGAAGCCGTACGAGGAGAAGAGCTCGGAGACCGGCTCGACTGCTTCGCTGTCGCACGTCACTGCCAGCTCGAGCCAGCGGCCAGCAGGCGCCTCGGTTGTCATGCGCCGACAACCGCGTCATCGCCGATGTTGAGATCGCGGGCCATGCCACTGACGCGCGCGCGGCGCCCGACAATCGAACTGTCGAGCAAGGCATCGCTGATCGAGGCACGTTCTTCAACGATGCTGTCGCGAACGAGACTGTGACGCACCGTGACCCCCGGCCCAATACTCGCGAAAGGGCCGACCACCGAGTTCTCGACAACCGCGTCGTCAGCGATGTACGACGGCGCTACAATGGCCGACCCGTTTCGGGACGCCACTTCTGCGTTTTGCTTGCTCAGCAGGTAACGATTGGTGCTCAGCAAGGTCTCCGCGTTGCCGCAATCCTCCCACTCGGTGACCGGCATGGGAACCACCTTCGCCCCGCCGTCGATCATGAGCTGGATGGCGTCGGCGATGAAGTACTCGTTCTTGAGAGATAGTCCGCGGCGCATTTGCTCTTCGATGGCCGCGAAGAGATCTGGCATGTTTCTCACGTAATAGATGCCAATCACGGCCAGATTCGAAATTGGCTCTTGCGGTTTTTCGACGAGGCGAACGATGCGGCCGTCCTCGACGACGGCGATACCCAGTGCCGACGGATCGTCGACTTCTTTCGTAAACATCACGACATCGGCATCAACGTCCCGAAGCGGCGAAAAATCGGCTTCGAAGAGCATGTCAGGAAAGAGGATGAGCGCTTCACCGCGGACCAGATCACGGGTGCGAAGGATGGCATCCGTCTGACCGCGCATCTCTGGCTGCTCGACGAACGCGACTGGCACGTCGAGGTTGTCCCGCGCCCAGAGCTCGATCTGCTCGCCGAGAAAGCCGGTGATGAAAACAACCTTTTCGGGACCCAGCGGGAGAACCCGGTCCAATACATGCTCGAGCATCGGCTTACCGGCCACGCTGACCAGCGGTTTCGGCTTGGTCCACGTCTGCGGGCGCAGGCGCGTGCCGAAACCCGCGACGGGAAGAATGATGTCCACACTTTCCTCCGGGTGATTGGCAAGATGTTGAGCTCTGGCAGGGCCCAACGAGAACTCAGGAATCTTCTCGGCACTGTAGCAAAGTGCGGGCCGGGCGGTGAACTTCGCTTGTCGAGGGACCGTTTGACTTCGGTCTTGTGCGACTATTCGGGAGTATCAACCTCTCCGCCGGAAGGCCCCAGCGGGAAATGACGGGCAACGACCATCGCTATGTGATTGGCAGTCTCTGGTTCGCAGACACGGGAAATCCGCGTTGCCATTCCCTGAATGTCTCCCCGGTAATACTCCAACCGCTCATCATCCGTTTCCTCATCAACAAGCGCCGCGAACCGGTTTGCCATCGCATTAGTACGCGAGCTGTCACGCGCGCGCGCGTAGTACCGTGCGAGCATGAAGCTTACGGGCCAGGATTCTGAAGAGAGATCAAGCGCTTCGTGCTCGACGGCTACCGGCAGCGATCCAGGTTTTCCCGAGGCCTTGCGGAGGCGGGCGTATAACCAGGCTTCGTCGAAACGACGCTGCAAGCTATCCGAGGAGCCAGCACTGCTCACTGCGGTGGAGGAGTGGTTGCTGAGGAAGCCATTCTCACCGAGATAGCTGACCACGCGGTCCATCTCGAGGAGTTGAGGCATGGCCTGCGGACCCGGTTCTGGGTCGGCGGGACGTTTCTTCTCCGGGTTCTCGAACGATTCGGCACGTCGGTTCAATCGCTCGTCGTTCGCAGTCGGGCGGCCCCCCGATCCCAGACAATTGATAAATGTGGTCGGCGCGTCAGCGAGAATCGAGCACAAGAAGTAATTCGCGGGAATGTCGTCCCGGCTCGCCAGGAGATGCAGCCTCGGCTTGCCGAGTGCGAAGAGGATGTTGTGGGCCGCACTCCCCAGACTGGAGAAAATGTCCGCGTGGCTATTGATCAGCCGGACCTGGTCCTCAATCGTCATCGTCTCCGGATACGCGATCGCGAATCCTTGCCCTCGGAGGAGGTCTTCCAGCTCAGATTCGCCGACAACCGGCCGCTGCCGGCTCGTCAGACGACGTCGACTGAGGTACAGCGGCTGCTCCGACATCGCTACATCGCTGGCCACGCGCTCGGCAATTTGCCGAAATGGGCGTGCCATGTCCACATGCGCCGAGTAGAACTGCTCGAAGAGCGGCTCGGGAACGATTGCCCGTCGCAATCGCGTCGGTTCGTTGAGAGCGAGGATCCGCGCTGACGGGATGCCGAACAACGACAAGAGCTTCGGAACCCATGGAGCGTGAGCCGCCTGTGCCGAATTTGCGTTGTTGAAAACCACCTTGGCCGACGGATTGACGTCGGTCAGGTACCAGACACGTGCAAGTGATTCCAGCAGGACGCGGCCGTAATGGTTGAACAGCGGTCCCAGGTAGATGACGTCCTCATCCAATTCTCGCTCAGCTACTACGGCGACCGGCTCGATTGGGCCTCCGAGCCGTTTGCCGCCTTTGCGAAGCATTTGCGCGGTCTCGATGGGTTGACCATCAGGCTTGACAATTCCGCCGGCAAATTTGGAGCGATCAGGATTCGACCCGTAGCCGTTGGGAACGAACACGGCGCCTTCGACGATCGAGACGGCGGGCGGGTCGCTGCGGATGCCGAGCCGCAATATCTTGCGCAATTCATCGCGCCTGAGCTCGCCAAACCCGTAGAACGAAAAATCGCCTGATTCAAGTGAGCGCGAGCCCGCTATGGCGTGTATAGACCCGCGGTCTGATGACCCTATCATCCTGCCTCAGCTCGTCCTCCGTGCCAGCACGCACGAGACCAACTCGCCGGTGATTCGAGATCGCCCGGACCGCTGGTCTCAACGCGCTGTCGACCGCGTCAGACGGCGTTTGTAAGACGGAACGGACCCGTCGCCGTCACTCTGCAGGAACGCTTGCCCTTCTCGCAAGACGCCCTCGACGCGATGGTGATCGTCTCCTCCCCGCCGCCGGCATAAACCGACGGCTTTATGAATGCTGGTCATAGCGTGATGCAGCGGAAGGCGACCGCGCCAGGAGTCCGGGACATGAGTGAAGTATTCGTCGACGAACACCTGAGCGGCGTCTTGCGATCCTTCTCCGCGTGACCGGGAGCGCAATTGGGGCTTACCAAGGAAACCGAGGAGATGGGCGACATCCACAACCGGATCGGCCAGCCCAATGAGATCGAAATCGATCAATGCAACGCGGTCGCCGTCGAGAAGCATGTGGTCCGGCTTGAGGTCGCCATGAATCAGAGAGGACGGAGCGCGCTCAAGTCCAGCGATCACTGTCTCCACCATGGCTGACACCTCCTCGACCAGGTGGGGGCGAGCTGATGCTAGAAATACTTGAGCCTCCCGAAGACGGGCAATTCCTTCCTCGACAGATCGATGCGGCGCCGCGACGTCGAGTTGGTGAAAATCAGCAACAGCTCGCGCGGCGGACCGCACCGCATCATTCGAGTCCTTGCCGCGGCTGATGATCTTGGATAGTGACGTGCCCGGGACAGCTTCGGTCACGAGAGTGCGAAGCGTGTCCACGTAGACGATCGGCTTCGCGACCACGAGATGCGTATCAATGCGCAGAGACGTGGTGGCGCAGGTCCGCCTGCGCGCGATAGGCCCGCTGCGCTTGCTCCGCATCTCGGTAGACTTTCGCGAAGAACTGTCGCTCGGACGATCGGGCTGAAGGTATATCGGTTGCCGTGACTGACAGCCGTAGGATCGCGCGCATATCAGCACGGTACTGCACCGTGGCGGCATCCCAACTCTGTACGCGCCAGTCCCCTGGTCCGAACTCGGCCAAGAGCGACGGCAGGAGCTCTGGTGGTGGACCTGCCATCAATTGCGCAAGGCCCGGCAGGCGAAAGTCATGCGGAAACACCTGGAGCAAGAGATCGAGGTCGGGCACATACGCAAACGGCTTCACCGCCGGCACCGGTCCCTGATCGGCTCCAGATTCCGCGGCTTGGCGGATCGATTCCCAGACGCGACGAGTCCGGTTACCGCCAAACGTGATTCCGGTCACTAGCTCGTCCCAGACGTGTCCAGTATCAGGGTCTTGTAGGCGGAGCTCGTACAGAATCGTGCCGCGTGATCCGTCACGGTGGCGTGTATTCGCAATGCGGCACTCCTGAACCTGAAACTGCCTTCCGTCAGGTCCCGCGAGGGATTCCTGCAACGTGGCGCGCATGGTCTCTGGATCATGAGCGGCCGGAATCGATGGTGATGAAGGTTCCAACGCGTTCGATCCTTCCCAGCCGAGAGTCACGGTTCGCCGCTACCGCTCCTGTGCTATTGCGCTCGTTACGTCAGAAGCAAGTTCGCCTGACCGTTCCCTCTTGTTTCTACCGCACAGTTGCCGCGGAAGATAGCTCGGATGCATAGCGGACTGTAAACGGTGCGGTGCCGACTGGGCTATGCCGTGGAAAGCGTTGTCGAACCGGTGCTCACAGCGCTGAGTTGCGTCGAAATTCGCCCGGCACGCCGACGGAACAATTCAACCCCGGGGGTTCTGGACAAGACTTGCTAGCGTTGGCTCGTGCCAACCGCAGCCGCCGGGAAGGATGGGTCAAAGAATCATGCCATGTGGGCAACGTCGGGTATACCGAGGGCCCACAGTTCAATGCCGGCCCAGGCGAGACCGGTTTCCAGGGCATTGACGCCGGTATCCAGGATGGGTTGGGCGAGTCTCGATTCCCGCAATGCATCCCGTTGCTCGAGCTCCGGAGGAAGAGCGGACACGAAATACAACAGGAGTGCCGCGATGGCGAGCCCGCGGAGGGCTCCCGGCAGCAAGCCGAGCACGCTATTCGCCCAACCAAGAGGCGTACCGGCTCCAATTAGAGCGAGCGGAGCGAGAAGCACACGCGCCGCGAGACCGATGACAGCCAGGCTGACAACGCCGGCGATGACAAACCCAGCGCCGGTAGCCAGCTCAACCGGGATTCCCCGGTCCCGTAGTGGTTCGGCTACTGACGTGCCCAGGCGAGCAGCGGCAACGATCGCCAGTCCAAAAGCGATAAGATCGACCAGCCCGAAGAGGAACCCCCGGCGCAGGCCACCAACGGCGAAGAGACCGACGACGACGAGGATGACGAGGTCAACCGCATTCATCCGAGCGTGCCTCTATTTGCCAGTCTCAGTTGACCGCAATCGTGCGTCTTCGAGGTATGCAAGCTCGCGTGTCCGACACATCGTACGCTGTCGGTGCGTTATTCGCTCGCGTAACCTACCGCACCTCGTAGCCAAGTGAGCGAATGAGACCGCCGTGTCGCTCGCGAAAGACAGCAAGGTGGGCGTCGGTCAGTCGGTCGAGAGAGTCGCCTACCTTCGCCGACCTGACATGCCAAGCCATCTTTTCATCCTGCTGGCGTACTCGATCGGCTCGGCACGACTCGATTGCGGACCTGATTCGCTCGACCGTGACAGGCTCGATCTGGTCCGTTACCCGCTTGAGCGCCGCGACCGGGTCGGCATGCAGCTCTTCGTAACGGATGGGAATTGCCCGCCCGCCGTGCAGCCAGCCATTTGCTTTGGCAATCTGCTGACCAAATTTGTCGGCGATGAAGCCGAGTACATCCTCGTGATCGAGAGGTTTCCCATACAGCACATGACGAGGCCGTGCTCGAGCACGGCCCAACCCGCGTGAGGACCGTTCCTGTTCCCAGTAATACATCGAGACGAAGACATCATACGGGTTGCGAGTGATGGTGACGTGATGGGCGGGGATGGCGTCGATAACGTCGCAGAGACGATGCTGAAATCGCGTGTGATGGTGGAACATGCTGCCATCGGGGAACTGGCCCGATCGCGCAAATTCCGCGAGCGTTTCCGGACTTGCCGTCGCGGCGTGCCCGCCTGGTGTTGGCCACTGCAACTCGTAGATCGTCGAGAGCAGGCAGCCGATCCAATGGTTTCCCGACTTGGGCGGAGCGGAGATCACAATTCTCAACGGCGTCGACCGTCCAAGGGTATCTATCCCTGACTAACGGACTTCATATCCAAGGGATGTCAGCAGTTCACCATACTTGTCACGGAAAATCTCGAGGTGAGCCTCCCCAAGCGTATCCCGAGAATCACCGACCTTGGCCGCGCGGACGTGCTGTGACATACGCTTGCTCATCTTTCGCATATTGTCAACACTACAAGCTTCGATCGCCTGTTTGATGCGGTCGGGATCGACCGGCTCGATCTGATTGGTGACCCGGGTCAAGGCGGCAACCGGATCGCGATGGAGATCCTCATAGCGCACGACGATTGCCCGTCCACTGTGGACCCACTCATGGGCACGTTGGATCTGCTGCCCATAGCCGTCCGCGAGGTATTCGAGGATAAGAGGGTCGTCGATCGCTTTGCCCACCATGGCGTCTCGAGGACGCTCCTTCTTGCGAACGCGACCGCGCTCGCGGTCATAGTCGGTTCGAGTCTGAATCCAGTGATACATGGAGACGAAGGCGTCGTAGGGATCCCGCACGATGGTCACTAGATGGGCGGGAATCTCGTCGATGACGTCGCAAATCTTGGGCTTGTATTTGCAGTGCTGGTGAAAGATCGTGTTGTCAGGAAAACGGCCCTCGCTGACGAACAGGTCGAACCGTTCGATATTCGTGTCGGGTGAGTCTTCACCGATAATCCATTGCAGATCGTAGACCCGGCTCAACAGGCACTTGATCCACTTGTTCCCCATCTTGGGGGGCGATGAGATGACGATGCGCATGCGCGCCCTCCGTTCAGGGCTCCGCGTCCGACCATCGTCGCGGTGGTCGCCGGATATGCCCTGAGACTCCAGAACCTATCGAACTTCGTAACCGAGTGCCCGGATCATATCGGCATACTTCTCGCGGAAGACGGCGAGGTGCTCAGCATTGAGCTTCTCTCGCGAATCGCCGACCTTGGCCGCCCGCACGTGCTTCGACTTCTCTCCGCCCATCTTGCGCATGTTCTCGGCGCTGCAGGTCTCGAGAGCGGCGGCGATGCGTTCGTCCGGGACCGGTTGAATCCTATCTGTGACCGAGCGCAACTCTTCAATCGGGTCGGAGTGCAGCCGCTCGTAACGAACAACCAGGGTGCGACCGCTTTCCATCCATTCTTTTGCCCGCCGGATGTTGTTGCGAAAGCCGCCGTTGCGCAGATACTCCACAACGTCGGGGTCACTCAAGGATTTACCGGCCATCACGTCTGTGCGGCGGCCGCTGCGTAGACCATCGTCTTTATGCTGCTGGATTGTGAAATAGGAGGAGACGAATCCGTCGTATGGATCGCGAATGATCGTGACCGTGTGCGCGGGCACCGCATCGACAAGGTCCGCGAGCTCATCCCGATAGTCATAGTGCTGGTGAAAAATTGTCCCGTCCGGAAAATTCCCTCCTTCGAGCCATGCTTTGAGGAGGTGGAACTGTGGGCGTTGCGGCGTCTCCTGTTTCGTCAGCGGACGCAAGTCATAGATGTGTCCGAGAAGGCACTTCAGCCAGACATTCCCGGCCTTCGGTGGCCCCGCGATAATAATCCTCACCCGATCGCACTCCTCGTCAACTGATCTCCGTCAAGTGTTTAGGCAAGCTGGCCCGGACTGCAGGTTCCGCGCTCTGATCCCGGGTCCATTGACGCGGGGCAGGCGAGCGATCGCGCGGGTTGTCGCTCGGGCGGGCGATTGGGCAGTGTAACAAAAACGCTCGTGGCGGCGGGAATCTGGCCATCGACTAGACTGTTTATGGGTTCGGGATTGCAGATTACCGGGGATTCGCGTGCGCATCGTGCTCTTTCACCGCAAGTACCGTCGATTTCACGGGGGCCACCTCAAGGTCTGGCACTACTTCAACCATGTCCTGGCCGCGCCGGGGTTCGACGCGCGTGTCCATTTTGACGCCAATTCCTCCTGGGACAGCAGTAATCCCTGGACGCAAGCGCCCGACCACGTCATTGAGTCGGTCGACGGCTTGAGCCCCGATGCACTGTTTGTGGCTGGGCGCGATTGGCAACGACTGGACGAGCTCGGACTTCTCGATCGCGGCATTCCGGTGCTCAATCTCATTCAGCATGTGCGGCATGCGCAGGAGTGGAGCGTTCAATCGAATTATCTCGATCGTAAGGCGATCCGGATCTGCGTGAGCCCGGAAGTCGCTGCCGCCGTAGAGGAGGCGGGAAGTCGTGGGGCGACGGTCATCATTCCAAATGGGATGGATGTCCCGGTAATTGAGAGTGGCGATCAGAGCGCAAAATCCGTCGATCTTTTCATTGCGGGACTCAAGCATCCGGTCCTCGCAGCCCGGGTCGCTGGGCAGTTAGCCAGAAATGGACGCTCGGTGGAGGTACTCACTGAGCATGTCCCACGGGAGACGTTTCTGGAAGCGATCGGGCGTGCTCGCGTGACGCTGTTTCTTCCGAATGAGGAGGAGGGGTTCTATCTTCCCGCACTTGAAGGAATGGCCCTTGGGACGATCGTTGTCTGTCCGGACTGTATAGGCAACCGCTCCTTTTGCCTGCCAGGCCTCAACGCGTTCCGGCCGCCGTTCCAGTTCGACGACATTGTGCGGGATGTGGAGAGCGCACTGACGCTTTCTGAACCAGTCGCCACGGCGCTCCGGAAGGAGTCCATGGAAACGGCTCGGCATCACAGCATCGACGCAGAACGTAAGCGATTCGGCGAGGTGCTTGCCAATCTGGATGCCCTTTGGGCCAACTCGTAAACGGGCCGCGAGCCCACAGCGGTCTATCGCACTGGGTACCCGAGCTCCTCGACGATATCGGCATATGCCTCTCTGAATGCCGCAAGGTGGTCCGGCAAGAGCTGCCGCACCGAGTCGCCGACAGTCGCCGTGCGAACATGCTTACTCCCGCCTTTAGTGCGCTGGCGCATGCGGTCGGCCCGGCAATAGTCAATGGCCGTCTCCAGCCTGTCGACGCTAATAGGGGCAATAAGCTTGGTTGCGCGTTGTAGCTCCGCTAGTGGATCCTGGCTGAGGTTCTCATACCGTAGAACTACTGCCCGCCCGCTCGCCGCCCAGTCGCGCGCTTTCTCGAGGTTGTTCCGGTATCCGCCGCAGCGCAAGAACTCGATCACCGCGGGATCGTCCAGTGATTTTCCCATCAACTCCGTGAACTTCCGTCCCTTCTGGTTCTTGTCGGCCGCATGCTGCTGGAGGGTGTAATACGTCGATACAAACGCGTCGTACGGATCGCGAACGATAGTGACCAGGTGCGCCGGTACGGCATCTACCGTGTCAGCGAGCTCCGGCGCATAGTCATAGTGCTTGTGAAAAATGGTCCCGTCGGGAAAGCGATCGGCCGCCAGCCAGGATCTCAACGACGGGAGATCCACATGTTCGGGCGTCTCGAAAGGTCTCAACCACCTCAGCCCGTACGCGCGGCCCAGGAGGCACTTCAGCCACATGTTGCCGGTCTTCGGTGGGCCGGCGATGAGGATCCTCACCGCGTTGTCTCCAGACGCCTCAGGTCAACTAAGCTGATAGCCAAGCCGCATGACCGCGTCGCCATAGCGATCGCGAAGGATCACGAGATGCTCGTCAGATAGGCGCTCCCGCCACGCGCCAGCCGACACGGCAGGCATGCGCCGCCCTCGGACCGGGCTGCTGCGCACGAGATTCTCGGCAGGACAAATCGCAACCGCGCGTGCGACCACGTCGCCTTCAAGAGGTGCGAGATGAGCGGACAGGCTCGTGAGTGCCCGAGATGGGTCGGCCTCCAGCACCTCGAAGCGCACGATCGGCACGCCGCTGTCGTACCAATCCATCAGCCAGTTAATCTCTTCTGAGAAGCCCTCTCGCAAATACGCCAGCACCGCCGGGTCGTCAAGCTCAGTATCCTCGAGTGACGCCCATGCGGCAGCGGGCGTCAGTCTGGCTCCGCTTCTTGCCTGACCGCCGCTGGGCGATTTCGTGGATTGAAACAAACAGATCAAACGGGTGGCGCAAGACGGCGACAAGGGTAATCCCCATCTTCGCCGCGAGTGTTTCAAGCTCCGTCGTGTAGCGATAAGAGGTGTGAGCCACACTGCGATTGGGCAGTTCACCAAGCCAAGCAGCGACCCGAGAGAAATCGGCATCGTCTGGGGAATCTCGTGAGCTGATGAGATCTAACCCATAGGCCGAAGCGAGCAGGCATCGCAATTGGGCATTTCCGGTCTTGCGGGGTGCGGCAATGAGCACACGCATAGCAGACGGGTCGCCGAGTTGTCCGTCAGACCTGATAGCCGAATTGCTGGAGCACATCACCAAAAGCGCTGTTGGCGACGGACTGCAGTTCTGGAGAAAGGGACGACTTCCAGCGCCCGAGCGACGTCGAGACATCACTGCTCGTCAGGTGACGGGTCATCTCCGGGTTCTCCGCCGAAGCTCGATCGATCATGCCACTGAGCGTCGCGTCCGATGCGTCGAGCTCGAGATAGGTAAGGACGCCGTGCAACGTTTCCCGGGGTTGGGTGATGAGGTCCTCGTACCGGATGAGATGTGCTCGATCCTGGCGCTTGGGCCACGACCGGCTCAAATTGCGGATGGTGCTGTTTCGCAAGAACGTGGCGAAGTCCGCGTCGGTCTCGATGTGCGCTGGTCCGAAAGCGCGGCGCCCGAACTTCTGATTGAATGCAAGCATCGAGCTGTAGACGTCGCGAAAGTCTCGGACCAGGAATATCTCTTTTGCCTTGGGATAAAGCTCCCAAACGAGCCAAGGCAAGTTGTCGGCTCGGTGCTTCTCCGCCATGTACTTAACATTTGATTGACCTTGTCCAGCCGCGATGCGGAGATAGGTCTCCTCGGCGCTGCGCTGACAGAATCGCGCGAGATCTTCGATGTAGTCGCGCCCCATCCATTCGCCAAGACCAGGCGTCACCGAGATCGGCTCGGGATAGAACGGGTTGTAGCCGATCCACTGCTTGTTGGTCTGGAAGTGATCGGCTTGAGCAGAGTGATACGGATCGCGGGGCTCGGCGAGCGTCTTGAGCATGTGCCACCAATAGCGTGCGGTGCGCAGCTCGTAGGGGTGCCAGCGGTGGACGACGATCTCGGGGTGTTCGGAGAGGAGGCGCATCGTCCACGTCGTCCCCGCCCGGCCCATTGTCGTGAGCATGAGTGGTTGCAGACGTGATTCGAATCCGGATTGAACCGGCTCGTGCCGCATGGAAACGCTGCACAGGCGAGCCCGCGAGCCATCAGTAAGCACCGCGCGAACCTGGAGAGCAATGTCGGGTTCGAGTCCGATTACGCTGACCGAGGTGCGAAACCCGGACGTTCCTGAACCGGGGGAATCCGGGTAATCCCGCGCAACGTCGGGGCGTTGCTGATCGAGCGGAGCCCGTCGGATGACGGCGCCACCCTGGTGAATTTCTATTTCCTTAATCGGCTGACCATTGCCCAGAACCCAGCCCGCGAACTCGATGTCGTAGACATTGCGCCCGCCAATGCGTGGAGCGTCAACTGCAAAAGCCAGAATCTTGCCGGGCTGGGGCGCACCGAGCTCGATGTCCTCGATTTCGATTAGCGCCATGAACCCGGCTTCCCTTTCTTCCTGTTGTCCTGACACACCACCAGAGTCTCGTACGTCCGAGGATGGTAACAACCCGGCGGGTTGGGAGTATGCAGGGTCTAACCCGGAAACCGTGACAGACTGGAGAGAGCGATGTCAAGGGCTTCGCTACGGCTGGTCCTCAGGGGCAGTCAGCTCCAACCGGGATCCCATCCAAGCAGATCAGACAGTACGGCGTTCGATGCCGCAAAGTGCTGTGAGAGTTGATCTCGGAGATCAGGATCGAGAGGAGGGCCTGAGGTCTGATTGAGGACCCCAAACGGACCCTGATTCTCCGGTTCGATCCCCAGAAACCGTGCCACTCGGGCATACGATTCCGCGCTCCGCCGGTAGAGGTCTTCGCTCCTCACGACGAGAACCTGCTCTCTTGGGTAATAGTCGAACCATCGCGCGAGCTGAGACGCGTAGTGCCCTCGGGCCGTATAGCTGAAATGTTTGTGCGCCTGGCTCGTGTACGTAGGATCGCGTGAGAGCCGTGCTTCTTCACCCTTTAGGCGATGTGGTTCGGCGTCGAGTGCCGCCGAGAATTCCAGAGGCTCGTCACCACGCGTTCGCTCGAGCTGGTAATGGGAGTAGGCCCGATCGACAGGGTTTCGTAGTAATACGATCAATTTCGCGTCCGGCGCGATCTCTCGGAGACGTCGCGGCGCCAACGGGTGAAAGAGCGCGTAGGGCGTGGCCTCCCCAGTTAGGGTTCCCGGAGAGAGTCCCTTCGGAAATTGCCCGAGGTACCAGTCGAGGCCCCGCTCATACCGGTCGGTGATGAAATGCAGCTCTTTGGTCGAAGGGGTGGCGACCCGTGAATGCGCCCCCAGATACGTATGGAGTGACGTGGTGCCGCCGCGCTGTGCGCCGATGATGACGAAATCCGGACCGGTGACCGGCCGAATGTCGGGAGGCGTCCGACGCGGTTCGATTCCGGTTCGGCCCTGGAAAACCGCCAGCGCTACGGTGTCACCATTTGCCAGGACAGCCTCAAGCACCGTCTGCCAGTCTTTCTGATTGGGATCGACTGGCGCCCACGCGGAGAACCCGGACGAACCGGCGTGAGGATGGTCCGGGTAATCGGCAGCCACATCGGCACGCCTCACGTCAAGCGGATACAGGGGGCCGGCTTCGACTTGGCTGCTTGTCCGTACACCGCGTACGGCCAGATGACGTCCTATTACCCAGCCATTGATTTCGAACCCAGCGCCCGTTGATCGCTCGCCAGCTCGCGGTTGGTCAATGGCAAACGCGACGACGGTTTCCGCATCAGGCTGATGGAGATCAAGCGACTCCACCTCCACCCAGGCAGTCGAGTCGCGGGAGGGGACATCGCTCACGCGGTCGAAGAAGGAGCCGGCAACGGACGGTGCCGTTCCCAGCAAATGCCCCACTTCTCCTCGAAACGACCCTGGTTGAGCTTGACCAGTCGCATGTAGTCGCCGGTCGGGAGAAGTTTTCCGATCGAGGCATGGTAGGCGTGGTGGACGTAGACTTCAGGGGTCCAGGCCACGTCGAATCCCTCGCCCTTAGCGCGCAACGCGTAGTCTTCGTCCTCGAACATCCCGATTTCGTACCGCTCATCCAGTGGTCCAAGACGATCGTACGTATCCCGCCGAAAGGCGACGCAGAACATCATCGGCATGCGGATCGGGAATCGCTCTCCGTCGTGTTGCTGGCCCTGGGATCGCGCGACTGCCTGGAACTCGCCGTACGTCTGGTATGGGATGTTGATCTGCGCTTCGTTGCAGCTTCGATTTGTCGCCGGACCGATGAGTCCGATCCTGGCGTCCTCGAGATGTCGCGTGAGTCGTGTCAGCCAGCCGCGAGGAACGATGGTGTCGTTGTTCAAGAGCACAAGGATGTCGCCAGTGGCCGAGGCGAGGCCCTGATTGTTGCCAGGACCAAACCCGGCATTGTGATCGTTCAGGATCACCTTGACGTTCGGAACCATATCCGCGAGGAGCTTCAATTCCTCAACAGTTCCGTCGCGCGACGCATTGTCGACCACAATCAGCTCGTAGTTCGGATACTCCGTATTTTCCAGGACGCTGGTCAAGCACATCCGGGTGAACGCCAGGTTGTCATGGGTGAGGACGACGATGCTGGCGCGTGCCCATGCCTGCCGTATCGCCTGGTCCAACGCTGCCCATCGCTCTGGCCATGATGTCGATGCGTGGAAATGGACCGAGCTCTTCGACTGACTCCATCCGTTGGCGTTGTCGAAGGTGATCCGAACGTCGGCGTCTTTGTGCATCGCGGTGAACTCGTTCGAGCCGGAGATGATGCGCCAATTCCAACTGTGGCGCATTTCGCGTCCATCCGCGACATCGAGCGACGAGGGAGCAAACAATGCGGCGGCCTCGATCGACTCAGTTTGCCGGAGCGCCGAAAGCGTTTCGATTAGACGCTGGCTGTTCCGAGATACGGCCGCAGGAACGGCAATTCGGTGCAGCGTAGGCGCTGCCGGTCGCCTGTCTATAGCCGAGAGGTCGCCGAGGTGAAAGACACGGTGCTCGTGCCGTGCGAACTCGGCGGCGACGCGCGCGTCTCGCGCTTCATCACCCGATTCGTCGGACACGATGATCACGTCGTACCGGGCCAGACGAGGCGATATCGGAGTCGAGAGTGCGCGTGCCACGGTCGCCTCGGGCAGCTCGGGCTCCCGAGCGCGGTCCCGGGCGGCAATGACCAGGTCATCGGTCAGTAGCGGGGTCGTGGCAGGTGTGGCGGAGCGGCGACCGCAATTACAACTCCGGTCGAGTTTGTCCGACACCGGGTCGATGAGCGTCCGAACGAGAGTCCTCTCCATCCGCGATGTGCTCAGGCCGCACTACTCGCCTCCATGTTGAGACGGGCGTCCTCGCCTTGCCGGGTCAGGTTCGGGTTGTAATAGGGATCGTGGTCGATGACATGCCCCCATCGCTCCCGGAGAAATTCAATCTCATGCGGGTGGGCTATCACCACTTTCGTCACGGACTCATGGTGATGCAGGCAAGCATACGGCGTGTAGACCACCTCATATCCTGCTTCTCGCGTCCGTAGGCAGAAATCCGTGTCGTTAAACGCCACGGGAAGGTTGACTTCATCCAGGCCACCGATGGCCTCGAACACGGAGCGGTCGATGAGGGCGCAGGCGAATGTCACGGCGCTGACGTTGCGAATAACGTCCGGCAGATCGAAAAAGCCAGGGTCGTCGCCCGGCAGCCGCTTGAAGACGTGCACCGACCCCCCAAACGGACCTAGCACGACGCCCGCGTGCTGAATGGTGTCGTCCGGATAGAGGAGCTTGGCGCCGACGATGCCTACATCCGGCCGCTGGCCGATCTCCACCATCGCCCGGAGCCAGCCGGGATCAATGACCGTGATGTCGTCATTCAGCATGAGCACGAACGGGGAGGTGACGTGAGGCAGTGCCGAGTTCACCAACGCGGAATAGTTGAAGGGTTGGAGGGGATTGGCTAATCGACGGACGTGAGGATGTCGCGCAGACAATTCGGCGACTAGCCGCTCGACGTTGTCGCCACCCGAGTTATCGACCAGGAGAATGTCGAGATTCGGATAATCAGTTCGCTCCAGGAGATCGTTCAGGCAGGGACGGAGCATGTCTAGCTTGCCGCCTGTTGGGATCACCACCGTGACCCCGGGAGCCTCGGGCCACCGATAGCGAACCCGCCAGGTGCCGGGGTGAATTCCCCGCTCGACGCTCCCCTCCAGACCACGCCTCACGAGAGCGTCTTCGAGCGCTCGGCATTCGGATTCTTGCCAGTTCGACGCATGCCAGGGCTCACCTGGACCAGGTGCCGTGGCGATGCTTGTCACCAGGACTTCTGGTACATGATGAACTTGGCCAAATTGCTCAGTCACCCGTAACGCGAGGTCGTAAACCTCGGCGCCCGGTAAGTTGTGGCGCAGTCCACCGACGTCGATCGCCGTCTGCCGGTGAAACAAGGTCAGCGGCGCGAGGTAGTTCATCGCCCACAATAGATCCGGGGACCAGTCTGGTTTGAAGAACGGATTCCACCGCTCCATGGTCTCGGGGTCGATGCGGTCATCGTCCGTATAGACCACACGAGCGTCCGGCTTCGAAGCCAGCGCACGAGAGATGGTGGCTAGCGAGTACGGAGCCAGGATCAGGCCGGGAGGGAGGATCGCGACCCAATCAGCGATGCTTTCAGCGAGTGCCGCGTTGAGGTCCGTAATGGCACCGCCACCGGTCTTCTCTCGGTATGAGATTCGAGGCTCTTGGCGCGCCAGATGCCGCGCAAACTCCTGGGCCGCATCACTCGCGTTTCCGCTGTTCGACGAGCGTCAAGTGCCAGTGCGGGTGAGTTTGGGCCTCCATCGCGGCCACTATGGCTTCAAGCGCATCTTCGCAATCGCCGTCCAGAGGAACGATGACGTCGAAGGAAAGGCGTGATTCGGGGTGGGCTGGGTCAATTGCGATCCGGTCTAGGTCTGCAGCACGCCGCTCTAGCCAGGTACGGTAGTGGCGGTTGATGACTGGTAGGCCGCCATCGACGGTCCCAGCGGCTTCGACTTCGATGCGCGTCGGCATCTCGAACTGGCGCCCGTCGTTTGCGGTGACCAGAACTAGAAGCTCGTGGCTCCCTTCCTGCAGCCCGAAGAGCGGGACAGTGCCTGAAAACCCGCAGTGGTCCGCGTCCGCATACTGTCTGCGCCGTTTGGCGATATCCGGACGGAGAACCCGGTGATCGATCCGGCCGCGGACCTCTCCGTCGACAAACGCCTCGATCCGTTGGATGCCGGATGGGGCCAAGACCCAGCCGGAGACAACAATCGTTTCTCGGGGAATAAAGACGGCGCCGCGATGGGGTTGGTCGAGTCGCCCAATGACACGTCCCGTCTCGAAGGCGTGGTTGTCAATTTCGAATGACGTCGTGAGCTCGGCTAGAGCCCCATCTGATGCCGAGATGCGGATGGTCGTCTCGTGCATACCGTCTGGGAGCTCGCCCACGGCAATCTCACCCAGGAATCCGCAATTCGCGCCCGCGGGAAACCCGGGATAGAGTGCCGCGGCATCTGGCCGGGAGTCGCCATACGGCACGATGCCCCGCGAAACCCCGTTGACAAAGACCTCGATCGTTGCGTCACCCACCTCGGTCAGCGTCCAGCCAGAGACGGTTAGCACGCCGTCGGTGATGACCTCCGGAATTCGTCCCGGCGACTCCACCATACCGACGATCCGGTGGGGTAATGTGGCCTGATGGTCCTCGGCCGGCTCCTCCGATGGCGAACTCTCGGAAGGGGAAGCACCTTCCGGTTGGTCCGCGTTCATTGCAGTTTCGTCTCCAGCCGGAGTTGTGTCAGAGCCCGAAGTCGACGGTGTCATGTCCCTCGCAGTTTCATCTCCTGCTGGAGTTGTGTCAGATCCCGATGTCGACGCCGCCATGTCCCTCTTGAGCACCTCGGCGAGCTGCCGCTCCGCTTCTACCGCGCGTGCTTCTGCCTCCTGTACGCGGACGTTGAGGACGATATTGTTGCGAAGCAGGATCATGACCTGGCGGGCCCGGTCATAAAGCAGCTTGTCGGCGAGACGCTCGTTCTCTCCGACGGTTACCCCCGCCAAAAGCGGTGACACTGACAACCGGATGGGATAGCGCGCGCCGTATTGTGCGGAAAGGAGGCCGTCCTGCCAGTAGTATCGATAGTCGTCAGGCTCGACCTTATGACGCCAGCGGCGGGCGAATAGCGCCTGATTCGCGCGTTCGGCATCCGAGACGAGGTTGCGCGTCGCAGACTCGAAATGATAAACAACGCTTTCCGCGCAATAGTGGATCTCGTAGCCGGCTTCGCCCGCGCGCAGGCAGTAATCGACATCCTCCCACCCGTTCAAGAAGGCCGTATCCAGCCCTCCCAGCTCCTGCCAAGTCCCTCGTCGAAAGAGTGCGCAGGCCGCGGTCACCACCTGAAACGGACGTGACACAGAAGTCGCTGGATGCTCGGCAGGAAACCCGGAGTAAATGTGGTGCGGCAACGCATCGAGGCCAATAGCCACCCCAGCATGTTGGATCGTGTCGTTTGGGAAGAGGAGCTTTGCACCGACAACCGCTGCCATCGGGTGCCGAGCGGCATAGGCCACGAGCGCCGACAGCCAGCCGGAAGTGGGTACCGTGTCATTGTTCAGCAGGACCAGGAATTCACCCGCGGCGCTGGCAACTCCCGCATTGCAGGCTCCGGCAAACCCGACCGCATGGTCATGGCGAATGACCCTGGATGCGGTCGCCGTAACCAGCCAGGACCGTCGGAGTTCCGTCGGTGGAGCCATCGTCGACGACGACAATCTCACGTTCGATCCCATCGTGAGTTTCGGCGAGGAGCGCATCCAGGCACTGCCGCGTGATGGTCGGCTTGTTGTGGACCGGAATGATGATCGATGCGCTTGGTAGGGACGGACGCGGTTCCGCCGACCCTTCTGGTAGGTCAGCGGTGGTCATCGTAAAGGAAATTCTCGGATCGGCGGTCCGCCGTCCATTGGGCAACGGTGAGTCCGTTACGGTCCTTGTCGGTCATTAGCGCCGTGCTATGGGCAATAGCCTGAAACTGGTCCCGCAGCTCCGGGTTGCAGAGAGACCAGTCCAGGTCGCTCGCTACGGGCGAGATGCCGGCTTCGTTGCCGGGGCTGTACTCACCGGAGCAGTAGTACTCAATGACCGTCTCTGCCGGAAAGGTGTTGCCATGAGCGAACCCGGGCGGCACCCAGATCCAGTCGGAGAAATCTTCGTCTCCCTGGACAGGCATGTCGTAGGCGATGATCTTGCCGTAGCTTGGTGATCCCTTGCGAATATCGAGGACGACGTCAATCATGTGTCCGCGGATGGTCCTGACCAGCTTCCCCATATACGGATTCCATTGGAAGTGCAGTCCGCGCACCGTCCCCGGGCGGGAAAAACTCTCGTTGGCTTGCACGAAGCGGACGCCGCGCATGAATGGCGTCGCGTCGCCGGTCTCGAAATCACTGAACCGGTACTGCTCGCTAAAGTATCCCCGGTTGTCCGGAAACCGCGCGAAGCGGATCACTTTCACGGCGGGAATCGCCAATTCGAGCACGTCCAGAATCTTCACGCATCGCTCCCTGTGAAAACGCTCGTGAAGGCCAGGCGCCATCGTCCGGGCTGGGCGAGCTCGCGGGCTATTGCGCCTCGACAAACCCCTTGGCGTTTAAGTAATGCTCCAGTGCGTCGCGCCAGGGACGCAGGGGAGGCACACCGGTCTCGGGGAGCCGTTCGCTCGTGAGTGCGGAGTACGGCGGGCGTTTGGCACGCCGGTCGCCGGTGACAGTGGTTGATGGCTCCATATTGACGGCGATACCGGTAATATCGAAGGTAGCCTGCGCAAACTCGAACCAGGAGCACTCCCCCTCGTTCGTGAGGTGAAAGAGCCCGCGCGCGTCCCGCTCCATCAACGCCTGAGTCGTTTCGGCCAGGTCGTGGGTGTAGGTCGGCGAGAGTGCCTGGTCGGTGACCACCTTGACCCAACCGTCGGCGCGACCCTTGGACACCATGAGTTCTGGGAACGTCCAGCCCTTTCGGCTCGTGGCGACGCCGTAGAGGCCAGCGGTCCGAATGACGAGATGCCGCGGATTGGCGTTCATGACCATCCGCTCGCCCGCGAGCTTGGATACGCCATAGACACTGTAGGGATCTGGAAGGCTCGACTCGGTGTGGGGGTGGTGCCTGGGGCGGCCTTCGCCACCGAATACATAGTCCGTGGAGTAGAAGACCACACCGGCTCCGGCTTCGGCCGTGGCTCGCGCCACGTTAGCCGCACCGACGGCGTTCACCGCAAAGGCAAGTGCTGGATTCAGCTCGCAGTCGTCGACTCGGTGAAAGGCCGCGGTGTTGATCACCCAATCCGGCTCATGGGCGCGTACGATGCGCGAGACGCCAACGCCGTCTGTTACATCGATTTCGGCGTGTGTGAGACCGACGGCACCTTCGCCTAGTCTCCGCATGAGATCCTGGCCGAGTTGACCCGATGACCCGATGACCAGCGTTCTCACGCGGGGACTCCGGCCATCACGGTTTCCTTGAGCCAGCGGATGTTGAAGAAGCGCGGGTCCTTGTCGGGTTCGATGCCGAAGTCACCGCGCTCCAGAGCGTCCCAGATGGAGACGACGGCTTCGCCAGCTCCCCGATCTGCACTGAATCCCAGGGTTCGTTGAATCTTCTCGCCATTGACGTAGTACGAGCGCGCCCCAGCGTTCGTCGAGCGGTCACGTTTGACTCGAATCTCAACGCCGTAGCGCTGCTCGATGACCTCGGCGACCCAGTGCGCGAGCTCGAGGACCCGGTAGTTCTTGTGGACGAGGTTGAACGCCTCGCCGCGGATCTTGTCGGCGGGGGCAGAAAGGAGATGGATGTACGCATCAGCGGCGTCACGGATGTGCAAGAGTGGTCGCCACGCCTCACCGTGTCCGTGCACGGTCAGTTGCTGGTTCTTCCAAGCGTGGAGCGTGAACACATTGACGACCAGATCGAATCGCATTCGTGGGCCAAGCCCGAAGATGGTTCCTTTGCGCAGCAGAACCGGAACGAAATGCGGGTTCTTGTCTGCAATGCGGAGCAGCTCGATTTCCGCGAGTCGCTTGGTCTTACTGTAGTTGGCGGTTGGTGCGATTGGCATGTCCTCGGTCATGACGGTGACATTCGCCTCGTCAGCATTCGCGGGGGCATAGTAGACAGAGCACGTCGAGGCAAAGAGATAGCGGAGTTCCTTATCGTCCGCCCGGGACTTGGCCGCGGCGAGCTCGGCGAGTTGCCGGGTGGCGTAGACGTTACTCTCGCTATTGAGCTCAGGGGCGAAATCGGCGGTTGGGTCATTCGAGAGTCCGGCGAGATGGACGATGGCGTCAATGTCTTCCAGCCAGCCAGGCTGCGGGTGGCGCAGATCACCCTCGACAACCTCGAGCCGATCGTGCGGCGGGAACGGATTGCCAAACCAAAGGGTGTCGACGACTCGGACTCGTTCGCCGAGCGCCAGGAGTTCGCCCACCAACACGCTGCCGACGTATCCCGCTCCACCGGTCACCAGAATCATCCGCTCCCCCTTCTCGCTACCTGCTTCCACGCTGAAAACTCCACCCAAACCGCGGACCCTCACTCAGCTCAATCATCGCTCAGGCGGGAATCTGACCCTGCTCCCCACCAAGGGCGTAGATTGTGCCGATCCCTCGTTCGCGGGCGATCACGGTATAGCGTTCTTCGAGGTGGCGTTCGAGCTCGGGATGGGTGGCCAGCCATGGCAGCGCCGGGCTTGGCACCAGCAGAAATTCCGCCCCGCGGTCTCGCAACTCCGCAAGTTGGGTGACCGCCTCGGTTCCGCGCACGTCAGTGTAATCCGCGACGACTCCCGGGGCCGAGCGGGGGAAGGGCTCGGTGGGTCGGTCACCGAGGAGGAGCATCGCGTCATCCCCATACGTCGCGACCAGCGTGCGGGCTCCCGCCGGGACGTGGCTCTCGACGAATCTTCGCACCTGATCCACCAGCTTGCGATGGTAAATGGAAGCGGGGGCGTTCGGCGCGTGACGGCTTAGTACCGCGCCAAGAGTGCCCATGATTTCGGCGTCACGCTGCAACTGCACCCCCTGCAAATCGGTCAGCATCGATCGCAGTTCACGCTGATGGATCTCGGCGATCTCCCTGTTCCGTTCGCTCTCCGCGAAGCGTTCCGTCAATGCAACGACCTGCTCGCGCAGATGCGAGAGTTGCTCCTCATGCTGTGCCAGCTGCTGTTGCTGAATGCTGATTGTGTGATCGCGACGAGCAATCAGCGCGTTGCGCTCGATAAGCCGGCTGTCCCGCTCGGCAATTTTGCCATCCAGCTCCGCTCGTAGCGCCTCGTGGTTGTTGAGCGCAAGCTCGAGCTCAAGAACGCGCGCCTCCCGATCCGCAAGTGCATCCGAAAAATCGGCGATATTCCGTTTCAGAATCTCGTTTTCAACGCGAATGAGATCGACGCGGCCAATCCCGGCAGCGATTGAGGATCTCCCGTTGCCCTTGGCAGGGACAGCTTCCGGGTCGCCATCTGCCGGTTCGGGAAGGCCCTCCAGCCATCCCGCCTCCCGGCAGAGGCGCAGGTAGAGATCAATCACCGTTCCTGGAAACCCGTGCTCCTCGAGATCGCGGACGCTCTTGCGATGATGGCGCAGCGCGGGTATGGCCGTGGCCCGCAGTGATTGCAGGTTCTGGTCATGGTTCAGGCCCAGATACTCGAGGATCCGTGCGATCTCCCGCTCCGAATCCACAAAGAAGGCATCGTAATGGGCCACCAGGCGCTGGTCTGGTGAGGTGTCCTCCAGGATCCGCTCCGCATAGATCTGCCAGAGAGTCAGCGCTAGCGCCGTCGAAAACCCGTTCCGGCGGTGGAGCGAGGTGACGACCTCCAGTGGGTTTCGCACGACGGCGACGACCTGGAACGGACCGACGGCTGATTTCCAGAACGGGATCGTCAGGCTCGTGCGGGGATCCTTCCAACCCCAGGGCGCCCCCGCCTCCAGAGTCGCGGCCAGGTTCCGAGCACGCTCCCGGAACGGATCGAGCGCTTGGGTCTCCCAATTGAACCCGGCAATGGGTGGGCAATCCCATCCCGCGCCGGCCGCGTTGAGGACTTCGTCGTTCAGCCTCACAAAATCGAGGTGTTCGTAGAACCCCTCCGGGTTCTCCTCGGCCGGTGGCATCAGATCTTCCTCGTTGCCAAGATGCAGTCCGGCTTGTTGCAGCAACTTGGCTACCATCGAGGTGCCAGACCGATGCATTCCGACAATGGCAACGGGCAAATGGGATCGAGGATCCGGCGCGAGCTCGGCCCGGCTGGTCGACTGTGCTAATCCGGCGTTGACTTGAGATCGATCCACGACCACCTCGAGCGCACATCGCCTCCTGGGGCGTGGTGCAAGATTCACGATTCGACAGTTCGGGCGGGGTCCGTAGCTGATGAATCAACCGCCGGGGCACACGCCAACTCCCGGGCGATCCGATTCAATCCATCGAAAGCCAGCGGTGGCGCGGGGGGCGGAGGCGTATGCAGTTCGCTGTCAATCGCCTCCCATAACGAGGCGGCACTCAAATTCTCGGGGTGCACGACGGTCGCCAACCCAAGTCGAGCGAAGCCCTCGGCCCGCAGAATCTGCTCTTCCGACCCTGGGACCCGGGGTGCGACGATTGGCCGCTTACCAAAATAGACCGACTCCGCAACTGAATTGTAGCCACCCATGCAGACCACAACATCGGCGGCTCGGATCACTGCGGCAAAATCGGGGTCGAAGTCGACGAATTGGACGTTAGTGAGTGCGTCGCTCATATCGGCGATCTCTTGGCGATCCAGTTCCGGCAGCAGAGGACCGGCGACAATGTAGGAATGGACCGGTGAGCCAAGTCCCTGCCGCAGGCCAATCAGGTACGCGCGCAGGAGCGCACAGCCGTCAGCGCCCCCGCCAACGGAGATGGCGACCATCGGTAAAGCACCGGCACCGGCCTCATTGCGGACCTGTTGCACGGTGCGACGAGGTTGAGTTGGGGCCAGATATCCACAAAAGCGGGTGCGGGCTGCAGCCTGCGGCGACATTTCATAGGCGGAGATTGGATCAAAGACGAGTTGGTCGCCATAGATCAGGATTTTCTCATACGCCTCATCAAGGAGAGGAACGACCCCTTCATTCTTCCAGATGGTTCGCGTCTGCTCGGGACCGAATGTGATGTCCCGCATCAACAGCGCTAGGGATACCGGCTCGTCCCCTTTACGCAGCAACCAATCGATCGATGGGGCAAGCTCGCGGAAGAGCCCGGCGGGAGCATGGTCGACCACGACCAGATGAGGATCGAAGGCTTGGATCGTCGCGAGCGCAACTGCGGTCCGGAAGCGAATCGTGCTGTTATGGGAGCCGGTATACCCCTCGGTGGGCGGTAGCGAGGCATACAGATCCCGCTTCGGCATGGCGGGCAGTTTGACGTAATCCAGGTTTTCTGGGAAGTCGAACGCGCCAGCTTGCATGGATCCGGTGAGCAGAAGAAGGCTGTCCTGCGGCCGAAGTTTTGCATAGGCGGTCGCGACACCTGAGGTGATCCGGAGATGCCCAAGACCGGTCCCATCGTGACTGTAAAACAGCACCCGACGGCATGTGGATGGCGACTCGGTCATCCGCGTATGCGATAGGGACTGGCGATGTGGGAGACGCCTTCTACAACAAACATGGGGTCAGCATACGAAACGGAGAGGGCATTGCCCTCTCCGTTTCTTCGAACGTGTTCTTGGTAGCGGGACAAGCCCGCGTACAACTGCGCCTAGCTAACGAAGGCGAGGTTGTAGTCGCCGCCGGAAGCGTCCGCGATCGCGGTGCCACCGTTGGCGGAAACGCTGAGCTGGGTCGAGTTGCCGACGCTGCCGCCGTCCACTGCGACCGTGCCGCCCCAGGTGTCGCCAACGCCGATAGCGTTGCCGGCATTGCCGCCGCTGTTGACGTCGCCGATCCCAACCGCGCCGCCATTGGCGGAAGCAGTCGCGACGCCGCCGTTACCAGCAGAAGCGGTATCCGTGAACTGCATGATGTTATGCCCTCCCTTGTGCCCACCTAAGGCCACTCAACCCGACCCCGGATCGCAATGTCAGCCGGTCCGCAGCTGGCATCCTTCCTGCGACCCACGAGCAAGTTACCACCGGTTGGGGGGCATGTCAATGGGGGTGTACGAAACCGTGCTTGTTTTGGATGCATGGTTTACCGAGAGAGCCCACATTAGTCCGGGCGGACCAGAATACGAGCCGTCTCAGTCAGATTCGCAAAGGGGGGAAGTTCGCGCTCGAAGCGCTGGATCAGCTCCCGCCGCGCCCTCTGAATCGTCTCGTAAAGTTCGGGATCAAGATCATGTAACCCGGAGGCCCAAAGCTCGTCATCGTCTCGAATCGTGAACGTCTTGTCGGGCAATCCCACGAGATCGACATAGAGGTCGTGCCAGAACAGGCCCGGCGGATCCGTCGACAGGTCAAGTTGAGCGGGACGGGTCACGTTGGCGTACCACCCTTTCAGGAGGCCCTCGGGACTCAGCACAGCAAACGCATTGACCGGGTGACGAGGCGAGAACCACTCCAGTAGCTGATCCCCAGCACGGAACTCCAGTCCGTCGAGTTCCATCGTCCCGTGTGCCCACCTCGCAGAGACGACAATCCAGCCATCGTCGTCGATCCCTGCGACAACTTCTCCGGGATATTGAGCGGCCTCCGAGCCGTCCGGAGCGAGTTTGATAACGGAGAGCAGCGTTCTGGGCCCGAGCACTGACCATGCGTCAGTCGTCGCCTGGGAGAGTGGACGTTCTGGTTCGGTCACGTCTCGCCCCCGGTCGTGCCGCGGATCATGGCTAGCACCTCTGCGGTCTTTGCCTCCAACGTCTCGCGATCGTCGGCTTCGACGTTCAGCCGCAGGAGTGGTTGCGTGTTGGACGCCCGCACATTGAACCACCACCGTGGGAAGTTCACGGTCACGCCATCCAGGTGGTCGATCTCAGCGCCCTCCGCGCGGTAGTAATCTTCGATCGATCGCATCACAGCGGCTGCGTCCTCGACTTCCGAGTTGATCTCCCCGGACCGGAAGCGATGGTCGAGCGGCGCTATCACTTCTGAAAGCGGCTGCCCTGCCTCCGAAACCATCTCGAGGGCAAAGAGCAGTGCCGCCATGCCACTGTCGGCATACCAGTTGTCTCGGAAATAAAAGTGTCCCGAGTGCTCGCCCCCAAAGACAGCATCCTCCTCGCGCATCGTCTCCTTGATGTATGAGTGGCCAACGCGAGAGCGGATTGGTCTCCCACCCTTCGCCGCGACGGTCTCCGGTACGCCACGGGAGGAGATGAGGTTGTAGACGATCGCCGCGCCCGGATTGCGCTCGAGCATCCGTGAAGCAACCATCGATGTCAGGATATCGCCGCCGACCACGTCTCCTTTCTCGTCGACGAGGAAGACCCGATCGGCATCACCATCGAACGCCGCGCCCAGGTCGTAGCCGTTTTCGACGACGGCGCGACGCAGTTCCGCGATGTTTTCCGGTTCAATAGGGTTCGCGGGGTGGTTCGGGAAGGTGCCATCCGGCTCGAAATACATCGGTATCACTTCAATCGGGAGATCGCGGAACACCCGTGGCACAGTGACTCCCGCCATACCGTTGCCGGCGTCGATCGCGATTCGCAGCGGGCGCAGCGCGTCCCGATCGATGAGACTCAACATGTGAGTCGCGTAGTCGTCGAGGACGTCCCGCTCAAAGCGTCTGCCCCGCTCCACGGCCGGCTTGGCCGCCGGGAGGTCGCCGTTGACGACGCGATCCCGAATCTCATCGAGACCTTCATCCAAAGAAAGCGCACGCGCTTCCTCACGAGAGATCTTGAAGCCGTTGTACTCAGGCGGGTTGTGCGACGCGGTGACCATGACGCCGGCCGGGTATCCAAACTTGCCGACGGCGAAGGAGAGGGCGTCGGTTGAAACCATCCCGATGTCGATCACGTCGGCGCCGGCGTCCCGAATGCCTTCGATCAATGCTGATGCCAGGAGCGGGCTGGAAACACGCATGTCGCGGCCGACGACAACGGTATCCGGTTGGATCGTGGCTACGATCGCCCGCCCAATCTCTCGGGCAAGCGCGGGAGTGAGCTCGTCCGGCACGATGCCTCGTACGTCATATGCTTTGAATAGGGATGCCGCTCGTTTCCGGTCGCTGCGGCTGAGATGGTCGTCTGAATTGCTCACGGATCGTCAACTCCAGGATTCGCCCGCGGAAGTCCGGTGTACATCGGGCCCCGTTTCAGTAGTCTCGAGTCATTCTGGCATAGAGGCGTCGGCGCATCGCCGCATGCTCATGATCGGCACGGCACTTGGGAGTGATCGCCCGTGCTGCTCCTGCGGCGTCGGGTACGCTGCCGCCCATGGCACGCCCGGAAGCCGGAAAACGCATCGTCCTTGCAACATACGGCTCGCCTGGGGACCTGCAACCCTTTCTGGCCATTGGCGCAGAGCTTCGCGCACGAGGCTATGATCCAATCGTAGCTACCAGTGCGATCTACCGCGATCGGGTTGTTATCGAGAACTTGCGGTTTGCCCCCGTCCGTCCGGATCGTACGCCTGGGCAACAAGACCCTGACTTTCTGCATCGCCTCGTTCGTGATCGCCGGGGTCCGGCTACCGTCTTCCGCGAGATGTTTCTCCCTTCACTCCGAGATGCGCTTGCGGATCTGCAACGCGCGACCCAAGAGGCGGATGTGGTTGTGGCTCACCCATTAGCAAGCGCCGCGCGCTTGGCCGCGGAAGCGAGAGGTGTGCCGTGGATTTCCGCGGTCATGCAGCCAATGGGGTATCTCTCGGCGTACGAACCGCCGGTGGTAGGACCGCGCTGGCTCTCGGCGACATTCCGCGCCCTCGGCCCCGCAGCGACTGGGCGAGCGCTGAAGATGGCGCGCTGGCTGACCGATCCGTGGTCGAGGGAGTGGCACGACCTTCGCGCTGAGCTCGGATTAGCTCGAGTGAAGGACCATCCGCTCTGGGAGGGTCAGCATTCACCACTGCGTTCCCTGGGGCTGTTTTCGCGAGTGCTTGGTGATCGTCAGCCTGACTGGCCGCCCCAGGCACGTGTTACCGGCTTTCCCTACTATCGTCCTCGAGAGCGGTCGCTGGATCCAGGGTTGCGCGCGTTTCTGGAGCGTGGCGAGCCACCGATCATTTTCACTCTCGGCACGACCGCCGTAAATGATCCGGGCACGTTCTTTGCCGAGAGCGCGGACGCTTCACGCCACCTCGGTCTTCGCGCGTTGCTCGTCGTGGGTGACGGCAACCAGGAGCAATTCGCGCATACGTCGCATGACATTCTGGCCGTGCCGTATGCGCCGCACGATCTCGTGTTCCCATTTGCAAAAGCGATCGTCCATCAAGGTGGTATTGGTACGCTCTCGGAAGGGCTCCTGGCGGGTAAACCGATGCTGATCATGCCATACGCGCACGATCAGGCGGATAACGCGTGGCGCGCTCACCGTCTCGGAGTCGCCTGTGTCATTGCACGGGGTCAGTACCGGTCTGGCCGGGTCAGTAACGAGCTGCGACGACTCCTTACGGATCAAACCCGACTGGACACTGCCGTGTCCATCGCGCGGAAGGTTTCTCGGGAGCGAGGCGTCGAGGTCGCTGCCGATCTGATTGAAGCGGCTGTCCACTAGCAGGGTGTGGCGTCAGTCCGCGGAAAGGGGTGTCCGTACACGTCCATCGAATTCCCTCTGCTATTATGGCAATGACCGCCAGGAGGCATCCGGTCCGGGTCGCGCCGGTCGGTGTTGAGGGACACCAAGGAATGCCTGGTCGGGGTTGGAGGGTCACCAGACGTGACGCGTCCGGTGTTTGGGCTGCTGCTGATTTTGGCCGCGTTGCTGCAGACCGCGCTGTTGCCGCGGTGGCAACTCCTCGCCGTTACTCCAGGGCTGGTCGTTGTGCTGCTGCTCGCGTGGAGCGCCTACCGCGGGGTTCCGGAAGCACTGGTGTGGGTCTTTGTCGCCGGATTTCTGCTCGACGTACTTGGTTTGGACAGGCTCGGCGCTAACGCCCTGGCATTGCTCCCGGTTGCACTCCTCGGCGGCTTGGCGCGCGGCCGGTTTTTCCATAGCGCCCTGGTATTTCCCATGGTCCTGGCGATAGTGGCAACGTTTATCTACGTTGGCACGTTGCTCGCGCTGCGTGGACTCCTGGGAGACGGCGGCGATGCGTCCCAAGTGCTGGGGCGAGTGACCTTACTGCAGTCGCTGTTGAACGCGCTGTTGGTGCCCCCAGTATTCGGATTTACTTGGGTGGTTGCAGCGCATGGAGCCCGAGCGAACATAATGGGACGCAACAAGCGAATTCCGTACGACCCACCACACCTTCGCTCCGGACGGAAGCGGCGTCCCGGGCCTCCAGCGCGGCCGGAGCAGGCGATGATGTCGCGCCGAATGCTCCTTAGCAGGGGCGCGGTGGCGGCCGCCTTCTCCGTCCTGGCCGGCCGCCTGGGGTACATGCAGGTGTTGGAGGGGGAACGCTACCGCTCCGAGGCAGTCCAGAATATTCGGCAAGACGAAACACTCAAGCCGACCCGAGGCATTGTCTACGACCGCAAGCATCGGGAGCTCGCCGTCAACCGGGAGACGTGGGAGGTGCGCGTCCTACCGGCGGAGCTCCCAGCCGATGAGGCCGAGCGACGAGGGGTCCTCGATCAGATCATCAATGCGCTCAGCCTGCCCGATGCGCTCGTTCTCGACCCCCGCGACGTGCCTGCCAACGCACATCAGACGGTCTACGTGCGTACGGCCCAGCTTCTTGGGAAAACGCTTACCGTCGAGCAGACCGACCAGACGGTCCTGCACCCCTTCTTTCGCGTACCCGGGCAGGTCGTTCGGGTCAATAGTCAAGATCTTCAGGTCTTCGTCTATCCGGATGCAACCGCGCGCAAGTCAGATTCCGCCCGCATCTCGGCTGATGGGCAACTCATCGCGGGCGAGGTCGTCGCCTGGCCAACGACACCGCGGTTCGTATCAGCTGGCAATGTACTGGCGGTCCTCCTTTCGCCGGATTCCCGCTTGGGAGGGCGTGTCGATCGCGCTATTGGTGCCCTCGGTGACCAGAGCACCATGGACAGTGTCGTCAAAGCGCTCGGTGAAGATGCCCTACGGGCGTGGACGGACTACATCGAATCAGAGATGGACAGGAACTTTCTCGTCCGCCTCGAAGACGACCTGACGACCGATCAAGCGGCCCTCTGCCGCGCGCATCTCAATGAAATCCCCGGCGTTAAGGTGATGAACCAGCTCGACTATCTGGTCGAGAACGGTCGTTACATGGAGCGAATCGTCGTCAAGACCGGCGTGCCCCGCGAGACGGCTCTCAAGCTCGAGGCAAATAAGCTCTACTTGCCCGGGGTCGAGCTCGAGGATGGTGTACTGATCCGCCGCTACCCTGGGGGTGAGGCTATGTCTCACATCCTTGGCTACGTGGGGCAGATCAGTCAACGCGACCTCGACAATCCGAAAAACCAGGACGAGCTGGGCTACCCGATCTACGATCAGACTGACGCGATAGGGAAGGATGGACTGGAACTCGATCTCGAGTCGACGCTGCGTGGTGAGCGAGGTCGTCGCATCATCGAGATGGACGCCAGCGGGTCATCCTGGCGGGTGGTTCCTCGCTCGACGATCGACCCGGTTCCTGGCAAGAATGTCGCGCTGACGATCGATCTCGAGCTACAACGCGCGGCGAGCGAAATACTCGCCGCCGGCATTCAATATTCGAACTCGGATCGGCGCGCCATCGAGCGGGCAGATCCAACTCGGCGGGTCAAGCAGGAGTCGGGCGCTGGCGCCGTTGTCGCACTCGATCCCCGAACAGGCGAAGTGCTGGCCATGGTCAGCTTCCCACACTACGACAATCAGCTCTTTGTCGATGGCATCTCTCAGCGGAAGTACCAGGAGTACGCCAGCGAAGAAGCGAACAAGCCGCTGGTCGACCGCGCGCTGCGCGGTGAATACCCGGCGGGCTCAACGATCAAGCCGTTTCTGGCCGCGGCCGCACTTCAGGAAGGCAAACTGACCCTCGAGAAGACCTATACCTGCACAGGGGCGATTCAGGTTCCGTTCGCGTGGGATGAATCGAAAGGCAATACGCACCCCTGCTGGGCATGGCGACTCGGTGGGCATCAGGCGCTCGATGTTTATGGAGCGATCGAACAGTCGTGCGACGTGTTCTTCTATAACGTCGGCGCTCCGCGACAACCGATTGACGAAAGTAAGAGTGAGTACCTTCATTATCGGGACAAAAACGTCGCGGCCAATACGTTGGGCGAGAAGCATTATTTTGAAGGACTTGGCATTCAGATGATCAAGAAGAACTTGAGCGAGCGATTCTGGTTTGGCTCTCCTACTGGCATCGAGTTGCCTACCGAAGCGCCCGGTGTAGTCCCGGACGCGGAATGGCGGGCGCGGACCTTTCAGGGTACGGGGTGGTCGGTTGGAGACACCATCAATGTCTCGATCGGTCAAGGGTTCTTCCTGACGACCCCGCTCCAGCTGGCGTTGAACACCGCGGCGTTTGCCAATCATGGCAAGATCCTCAAGCCGCGACTGGTACGCGAGACGTTCCACGGTCGGCCGCCTGCCGAAATCGTCGTCAAGCCGATCGTGCAACGCGAAGTGGGCATCCGTAAGGAGCACATGGACGTGGCGCGCGAGGGTATGCGCCGGGTCGTACATGGCCCGACCGGTACCGCCCCCAGCAGCGGCGGGCTACAAACAAAGTGGCCGATGACCAATCCGGCGAACGAGCCCCAGATCACCATCGGGGGCAAGACTGGCACCGCTGAGATCGGGCAGGCTGATGAGAACGGACTCTACGATCGTCAGCACGCCTGGTTCACGTGCTTCGCGCCCTATGACGATCCGGAGATCGCCATCACCGTGATCGTCGAGGACGGTGGAGAAGGTTCGGCCTATGCCGTTCCAGTCGCCGACCGCGTGCTGCGCGCGTACTTCGAGCTCAACGGCCGGCGTGAACGCGGTTTGGTGATGCGGAAGGATGCAGAACCTCTGCGGGTGGATTCGCCAGTACTTGCCGAGTCGGCCGCGTTCCCCGAGCCACCCGATTACGGTCAGTTCGTTCCCATCGCCGCCGACTAGTGAGCGGATTGGGCGAGACCGCCCCGCATCTTGGCAATCCCGAGCTGCACCATGTCGCGGTCGTCGTGTCCGACCTCGATGAGGCGCTGGGGCGCTACCGAAGACTCGGCTTTGCCGGCGGCGAGCGTTTCATTCTGCCCGAACAGGCTGTTGAGGTTGCCACATTTCGCTCGGGAAGCGGCTGGATCGAGTTGATTCATCCCACGGACCCGGAAGGGCCGATCGCCCGCTACCTCGCCAAGCGCGGGGAAGGGATGCATCATGTCGCTTACGCTGTCCCGGATCTGAGACTGGCGCTGCATGGACTCCATGCGGCAGGCATCCAGTTGATCGACGTGGAGCCGCGTATCGGGGCGCACGGGTGGCGGATCGCGTTCATCCATCCTGATTCGTGCGGTGGCGTGCTCACCGAGCTCGTTCAGGAGTAGGGATCCTCGAGGGCTGAAGATGGCCTGCCGGGGCTACGCCGCTGTCGCGACAATTGCATGAGGCAACGCTCTAATGGCCACCGTCGACGATGAGATCGTGACTGACTCTGGAATCGCGATTGCACCCGTTTATCGGGCAAGTCGATCGAGGTGAGCCGGAGCCTGACCCTGGCGACTTTCCGTACACGCGTGGCATCTACCCCACCATGTACCGCGGCCGACGCTGGACGATGCGCCAGTATGCCGGGTTTTCATCGGTCGAGGAGAGCAATGCCCGGTACCGGCTCCTCTTGGGGCGTGGGACGACCGGGTTGAGCGTCGCGTTCGACCTTCCCACGCAGCTCGGTCTCGACTCGGACGATGAGCGTGCTTGCGGCGAAGTCGGGCGCGTCGGCGTGCCGATCTCGACTGTTGACGACATGCGCCGGCTCTTCGACGGCATCGATCAGGCCGCCGTCACGACGTCCATGACCATCAACGCTCCCGCCGCGTTGCTCTTGTTGATGTACGAAATTGTGGCGGAGGAGCGCGGAGTCGATTTGGCATCGTTGGGGGGAACGATCCAGAACGACATCCTCAAAGAGTACGCGGCGCGCGGAACCTACATCTTCCCGCCGCGACCCTCGATGCGATTGGTGACGGACACCTTTGCCTACTGTGCCCGGAATCTGCCGTCGTGGAACACGATCTCGGTTTCCGGCTATCACATGCGCGAGGCGGGGTCGTCCGCCGCGCAGGAAATTGCATTCACGATCGCCAACGGCCTGGCATATATCGAGGCGGCAACCGCCGCCGGGCTGGTGATCGACCAGGTCGCGCCGCGGATGAGTTTCTTTTTTGCTGCCCACTCGGACATGTTCGAGGAGGTTGCCAAGTTTCGCGCGGCGCGGCGTCTCTGGGCCCGGCTGATCCGGGAGCGACATACCCCGCTCGATCCGCGATCGGAGATGATGCGCTTCCACACGCAGACCGGGGGCGTAACGCTGACCGCGCAGCAGCCGCTGAACAATGTCGTCCGCGTAGCGTATCAGTCGTTGTCAGCCGTGCTCGGCGGCACCCAGAGCTTGCACACCAACTCCTACGACGAGGCACTCGGGTTACCGACCCAGAATGCGGCCACTTTAGCGCTGCGAACGCAGCAGATCCTGGCCGACGAGACGGGAGTCGCCCGCACTGCCGACCCACTCGCCGGGTCCTATTTTGTCGAACGACTAACCGACGAGGTCGAAGAGCGAGCGCTCGAGTGGTTGCGACAAGTAGAAGCGCGTGGTGGCGCCGTGACCGCAATCGAAAGCGGATTCGTCCAGAACGCCATCGCCGAAAACGCCTTCCACCGTGAGATC
The DNA here is from genome assembly GCA_963751075.1 of uncultured Chloroflexia bacterium. Classification (GTDB taxonomy): domain Bacteria; phylum Chloroflexota; class Chloroflexia; order Thermomicrobiales; family UBA6265; genus JACCXM01. The sequence continues at coordinate 204,314 of CAVVTE010000011.1, forward strand.
GCGCGAGAGCGCGGAGAAGAGATCGTCGTCGGAGTCAACCGCTACGCCGAAGAGGAGACCGTCGATGTTCCGGTGCAGAAGATCGACGAAGACGCAGTGCGCCAGCAGGTTGACCGCGTGCGCGACCATAAGATGACTCAGCAGGCGCCGGCCATTGAGCGCGCATTGGCTCGGGTGGCGGAGACAGCGTGTTCGGACGGAAATCTTCTGCCCCCGATGAGAGAGTCACTCCGTACCGGAGCCACACTCGGCCAGGTCGCGGATACGCTGCGATCAGTCTTCGGGGAGTACCGGGCCCCCAGCTAGCGTGACAGCCCTCGAGGCGTTCTGGTGCACTTGGGGAGGATGTCGGCAGCACTGGTTTAACAAAGGAGATCCAGGCATTTCCACACAAGAAACGCCGACCCCGGTCTCACATGATCTAACGAGGGATGTTGCCTCGCCTCGAGTACGCGGTTTCGGCACGTCGGTTTTCACCGAGATGAGCCGGCTGGCGAATGAGCACGGTGCGGTCAACCTCGGTCAGGGGTTTCCCGACTTTCCCGGCCCGGCGTTCGTCAAAGAGGCTGCCAAAGCCGCGATCGATGCCGACCTGAATCAGTACGCGGCATCCCACGGAGCGCCGCGGCTCCGTGCCGCGATCGCGCGCTGCCTGGAACGAGCGCTATGGGGCGGATATCGACCCGGAACGGGAGATCACCGTCACATCCGGCGCCACTGAGGCAATCTTCGATGCCATCCAGGCATTGGCGGGGCCAGGGGACGAGATCGTGGTCTTCGAGCCGTTCTATGACTCCTATCTGCCAAGCGCGCTGATGGCTGGCGCAACCCTGCGCGTGGTGACGCTGCGGCCGCCCGATTGGTCTTTCGATCCGGAGGAATTGGCGGCCGCGTTTGGGTCTCGAACCCGGGTGCTCTTGCTCAACACGCCACATAACCCGACTGGAAAGGTCTTCAGCCGCGAAGAACTGGAACTCGTTGCGGACCTTTGCCTCCAGTGGGATGTCGTCGCCGTGACGGATGAGGTCTACGAGCGGATCCTCTTCGATGGTGCCGAGCATGTCCCGCTCGCTACCCTGCCCGGCATGTGGGAGCGCACGCTTACGATCAATTCGACCGGGAAGACATTCTCGATGACGGGGTGGAAAGTCGGGTACGCGATTGGGCCGGCGTCGTTGAATGCTCCTTTGCGCTCGGTGCATCAGTTCGTGACGTTTGCCTCCGCCACGCCATTCCAGGAGGCCATGGCCGCCGCGCTGGAGAGCGCCCCGTATCTCGGATATTACGACGACCTCAGCCGGGACTACGTTCACCGTCGCGACGCGCTGAAGTCTGCCCTCGAAAACGCCGGCCTACCAACACTGCCCGTGGCTGGCGCGTACTTCCTGATGTCGGACATCTCGCAACTCGGGTTTGAAACAGACGTCGCGTTTTGTCGTTGGCTCACCGCCGAGATCGGCGTGGCGGCCGTGCCACCGTCCGCCTTCTACCTCGACCCGGCTCGCGCGCCGCTGCTCGCGCGCTTCTGCTTTGCCAAGAAGGCGGAGACCATCCAGCTCGCGGCCGAGCGGTTGGCGATGATTTCCGGGGGTTCTCAGACGGGATCCTGACCGTCAAACAACGACCCGGATCGTTTTCAGCTCGGGGTCCGCGGGACCGGACAGATACATGCCGTGAGCCACGCCTTCCCGTAAGTAGTCCAATTTATCGTCTGTGATCGTTTCACCCGGGGCCAGAACGGGTATGCCCGGCGGATACGGAATCACCAGCTCGCTCGAAATCTCGCCGCTGGCCGCCACCAACGGAATCGCGCGCGACGGTGCGAAAAAAGCCTCGCGGGGCGACATGGCGAGCTCTGCCGGAGCGACCACTGCTCCTGAGGACCGCAGATGGGCACGTAGACCACCGCCCGCATAGTGCTCCCGCGAAAGGGTCGTGAACGCAGCGACGAGTCTGTCGACGCTGGCCTCGGTATCACCAATGGTGACCAGGCACACAACGCCAACCAGATCGCTCATCTCCGGACCAACCCCAAACCGGTTTCGCAATGCATGTTCGACCTCGTACCCGGAAATGCCCAATCCATCGACGTCGATCACCAGCTTCGTAAGATCGAATCCATCAACGCCGAGCCGATCCGCATCGAGCACGTCGACACCCGGCAGAGCCTGGAGCCGTCTCCGCGCGTCCTCGGCCAGCCTGATCGTCTGCTCGAGCATCGCTTCCCCATGCAACGCCATTTGTCTCCGTGCCGCGTCAATAGACGCCAAAACGAGAACGGAAGGGCTCGTGGTCTGCACCATACCGACCGCCGTTCGCACCCGGCCTGGGTCAACGAGTCCCGCGCGCACATGCAGAATTGCGGCCTGTGTGAGACCGCCGAGCACTTTGTGGATCGAGGAGACCGCACCGTCGGCGTTACTCGCCATCGCGGAAGGGGGCAGTGCGGAGTGAAACTGGAAGTGCGGTCCCCAGGCTTCGTCTATGTAGACCGGAACACTCCTCTGATGAGAAACCGCGGAAATCCCTTCCAGTTCTGATGCGACACCGCAGTACGAGGGGCTGACCAGGATGACAAGCTTCGCGTCCGGGTGATGATCCAGCGCGGCCGCCACCTCGTCGGCGGTAATGCCGAGTCCGACGTTGAGCCGCGGATGCAGGCGCGGCGCTAGATAGACCGGAACCGCGCCCGTGAGGATCAGCGCGACGAGGAGCGATTTGTGCAAGTCACGGGAAACGATGACCTTGTCGCCTGGCCGCACTGATGCCAGGAGGAAGGCGTGGTTTCCAGCTGATGAGCCATTGAGCAGAAAGAAGCTGCGGTCGGCATCCCACGCGTCGGCGGCCAGCTCCTCCGCGACCCCGAGCGCGTTGCCACCGAAATGGGTATCGCCGACGCCGCCCCCTAAGGGAATATCACTGAGAAACGCCCGTTCACCGAACGTCGCGCGAAGCTCCTCGTCCGCGCCGGCGCCGAGCTTGTGCCCCGGTGTCGAAAACGGCACGATGCCTTGCCGCTGGTACTCGAGGATCCCCTCGAGTAGCGGCGCCTGCCGATGGTCGACAGGGTATGGGTTTTGCCGCGTCCGCTGCACGGTCAGCTCTGCCACGGTATGGGCACTCCCACGTTGTCAGCCGCGCTCGAAGTAGCGACGGCGCTCCCAATCGGTCACTGCCATGTCGTAGGCCCGCTGCTCGACTTCGGCCATGTTGAGGTAGTGCGCCACGACGGCGTTGCCGAAGGCCTCGCGAGCGAGTGTGCTGTCTCGCAATGCCTCTATGGCCTCACACAAGGATCGGGGTACATGCGGTACTCCAGTCGCCTCGTAGGCATTGCCGTGGAACTCGGCGGATGGCTCGATACCGCGTTCGATGCCATCGAGTCCCGCCGCGAGCATCGCGGCATACGCGAGGTACGGATTCGCGTCCCCACCGGGAAGACGGTCTTCAATTCGGAGCGACGAGCCATGCCCGACGACGCGAAACCCGCAGGTCCGGTTGTCGCGCGCCCAGACGATGTTAATGGGCGCCCAGGAGGCAACCGCGTAACGCTTGTACGAATTGATATTGCTGGCGATGAAGAGCGAAAGCTCGCGTGATCCCGCAAGCAATCCGCCGAGAAAATGTCGCATCACCTGGGACATTTCACCCGGGGAAGAGCCGTCCGCGAACAGGTTCACCTGCCCCCCCGAGTCCCACAGGCTCATGTGCACGTGACTCGAGGATCCGGTCCACGCCTGATCGGGTTTCGCCATGAACGTGATCGAGCAACCGCTTTGGTGGGCAATCTCCTTGGCGCCATGTTTGTAGATCGCCGCGCGGTCGGCGGATTCCAGAGAGTCGGCGTAATGGATATTGACTTCGTGCTGTCCGGGAGCGGCCTCTCCCTTCGAAAACTCGATCGGGACCCCGGCGCGGGTCATCAGATTGCGGAGTTGCCGGTAGATCGGCTCCCCCTTCGTCGCCTGCAGGAGTTGATAATCCTCGTTGTACCAGCCCCATGGCCGCAGGCCGTCAAAGCCCTTCTCGGCCGCTTCTTCGTAGGTGTCGCGCATCAGATAGAACTCGAGCTCGGAAGCCATCATGGGGCGAAACCCCATGCGTTCGGCCCGCTCAATTTGACGGCGCAGGATCGATCGCGGCGCGACCGGTACCAGTTCACCGGTAGATTCATCAATCAAATCGCCGAGGACGAGTGCCGTTTTCTCCAACCAGGGGATGACGCGCAGTGTGGCCCAGTCCGGGCGGTTCAGATAATCGCCGTATCCGCTCTCCCAGTTCATCAACGAGTAGCCGTCCGGCGTGTTCATCTCCATATCCGTGCCGAGAAGGTAGGTGCAAAGGTGGGTTCCATGACTGAGGCAGTGCTCGACGAAGAACTGACCGGTAACCCGTTTGCCGACGAGGCGCCCCTGCATATCGCAAACCGCGGTGACCACGGTATCGATCTCGTCCGCCTTGACCAGCTCGGTCAAGTCCTCGACGCTGATCTTGCCCGCCGGGGTGCTGGTCATGGTCGCCCCTTTCTCACCGTCCCCGCGCAACAGACGGTCCGCGCCCCTACTTGGCCGCTCATGAGTTGACCGACTATAGCGGAGCGGGAACGGGTCGTGTAATCCGAATTCCGGGTGATCCCTTTGTTGGAAGGCCGGGTCGAGGCATCCCGAAACCGGATGACCGTTATGGAAGGTTTCGAAGACTACGAAGGCTATGAAGGCTACGAGAGGCAGGAAGAGGAGGAACGGTCGGGGCCGATGGCCTGGTGCCGGGGCTCATCATCCGATGCTTGATTGAATGGGCTGTATTGGACAATGCGCCGCGGCGGCCATTCGATTAGTGCAATGGATTCAGATGAATGGCTGGATTGGACGATGCGACGTGGCGGCCATTCGGTTAGTGCTATGGATTCAAACGTATGCAGCTGGTGGACGGAACAAACTCGCGGACAACTGAAACGGCGAGCCGCCGGCACAATTGTGCCGGCGGCTCGCTTCCCCTCTGGCCCGCGACGTGGGCCGTGCGCTATTCGGCGATGGTTACGAACTGGTCGCTGACAAAACCCGCCTGCCCAGTGCCCGGTTCAACGACAGGAACCCAGCCGTCCGTCGGTGATCCGGTGACCTCGAGTTCGACGCCCTGGCCAAGAATCGTGACGACTTCCGCTTCTTCTGCCGGCTCGGCACGGAGGTTGACGTCGATAGCCGTCACCACTCTGGAGCCAGCACCGAGCGGTGAAACTTCGCCGACGACCGGCGTTGCGGCGGTCTGCGGCGCTTCCACAACCGTGGGTTCCGCTGTTGCCGTCGTTGCCGGCTCGGCTACTGTCGCCGTCTGAGGAGCGGCCGCCGTGTCGTTTTCGTCCAGACCGCGAGCCAGGAATACCCGAACCAGCGTTCGATCTTCTTCGTCACGCAGCCAGCCAATTCCGGAGTAGGCGGACTGCCCGCGCTCCTGAAGGCCGACGGCGAGCTCGGCCCCATCAGGGCTCGTTTCGACAGGCCCGCCGATATCCCCGCAGGCGATCGACGTGGCAGGATCGGCATCATCGACGCGCACATCGATGGCAAACTCGGCCTGCAGCAGATCCGCGAGTGGGGCATTGACGACAGTGGTGCTGAATTCCGCGGGAATGGCTGTCAGTGCACCCTGTGGTGCCTCGCCTTCTTCGATCCCTTCCACGGCGCCCACGTCGATGAGCTGAAATGCCGGCTCTGCTCCAAGGGCGCCACAACGACCCGCGTAGATCCTGGCAGGCAGCGGTTCTCCGGGTTGAATCAGTCCCCCGACTCCCGCCGCAGGGGCCGTATCGGGAGGAGTCACCGGCGTCGTGCCTGGGACATCCCCGGCTGCGACGGGCTGGGTTGGGGTCGTGGTTCCGGCGGCTGGACCAGCTGACCCAGCTTGTGCGGTCTGGTCTGCTTGGCCGGTTGTGCCAGCTCCAGTGAGCTGGCGCGGCGCGCAGCCACCATTGAGGCAGATTTCGCCAGCCGCGCAGTCAGCGCCGCTGGTGCATGCCACTCCACCGACGGCAGGTAGCACCGGGACCGGCCCTCCATCAAGAGCTCGGGCCGCACCCGGGGTCAATCCAACCGCGACCAGCGCTGCCAGCCCTTGTAGAAACCGGCGCCGGCTGGCGCCCCGAGTGCCTGACGTTATCGCTACCGTGAGCGCATCGAAGCTGCGGGCGTCCATGCTCTCTTGCTCCCTTGGTTGTGGTGCAATTCGGCGCCAATTTCGAAGCGCCGCGTTGGCATCTGTGACGACTGAGGAACGGGTCTGACCAGCCGTCATCACTAGCGACCACGGGTCAAAGCCCCGCTTCCGCTCACCTGTGACTGATGTAAGGTTACAGGAACGAAGGATAATTGCAAGATTTGTCGCAATGTCAATAAGTAGGACTAATGGTGAGGCTTATCTCACCTGTGACAACGAGGAATAATCGTAAGAAACGCCTGCGGTGACGGCAATATCGCGCAGTTTACGGGCTAATGAATGGCAAGGCGTAGGAGGCATTTGGTGATCTCTGTGTCACCGTGCTTCCGGGTTCAACCTTTGACTGAAAGCTCTGCGGCTGCCACCGGACACTCGAAGCACCGGCGCGGTTGGCACAAGGTTGTGTCAAGTTGGATCAGACCCTGCGCCCCGCGGGCACCGATTGCGCCGAGAGGTGCCCCGCCGGCAACCTGCCGCGACGCCCGTCGCGTCACGGCGTTTCCGGCCGCGGCCGGAAGCTGTTCCCAGTGGCTGGAGGCGGCATCAGCCAGCCCACTGTCACCGGTATGGGCCGCCAGTGCAAGCGCCAGGGGAATCACGCCGCTGGCCATGATGTCGATCGCCCGGTCGCTCCCGATCGCGGGGCTACCCCTATACGCCGTCAAATCACATAGTGATTTGATGAGATCGGAGCGATTGAGCACGATTCCCAGAATTGTGGGCAGCATCCCGGCCTGGGCACTCGCAGAAGCGAGGATGCTCGCGGCGGCCAGGAGTCTCGGTACGGGATGGTTGGCTGGACGCACCCGGGCGAGATTCCACGCGGATGCGGGCAGCCGGTCGGCCCGCCACGGATCTCCTCGAAGATTCCAGTGGGCCTCAAGCGCGGCTACATCGCGGTCTGTCAGTCTGCCCAGGTGCGCTTCCGTGGGAGACAGAGGAAGGAAGCCCGCGGTGCCTAACAACACGCCGCGGGCGACGTCCATGCGGGAGTCGGCGGCCGCGGCATGGACGACCTCTTCAATCGACGTCAGCGGAACGGCTCGCGCCAGTGAGCGCATGGGCTCTCGATTCATGGCAAAACCGAGGCCGTCAAGCAGCTCGCTCCACAAGATCTCCCCTGGGGATTCGGTGGCGAGTCGTGCCTCGAGGCGGGCAGAGCGAGCTGCCAGTCGAATGTCGCCAAGTCGATACAGCGTCTCTCGGAGCTCGATTGGTCTGGTCTTGGCCAGGCGAAGGGGCACAGCTGGATCCACCAACGCTGCTCCAGTCCCAGGCGGCGAATTCGGGAATGGCGAATCGGTCGACTGGGCCAATTTCAGCGACGGGCACAATGGCCCCGTCCTGGCGTCGTGTTTCGGAACCGTCGTGGCGCCCGACGACGTGCAGCACCACCGTTTCGTAAGCGGGGTCGAGATGGTGGCCATGATCGATCCAGCCGCGCGTTCGCAGGTGAATCTCGACACAGCCCGCCCGGAGCTCGCGACCATTGAAAAGGATGAGCGCGTCTCGAAAATCTGGACCGAGGCCGTGGCTCCAGGTTCCACGATGGACGATCTCCAGCGCAACGCCGTCGGTCGTCTCCAGCCCGGTAGGCACCGCCGCCGAGTGCCAGGCGGCGCTGAGGGCGATTTCGGCGACCTGAGGCGATTCCCTCATCTGATCCTCGCAGACGGTGCAGCGCGAACAGCCTCAAGTCTTCGGTTCCTTAGAAGGCTTCCCCGGTTGCTAAACTTCGAAAGGTTTCACTTCTACTGGCGGCAGGCCGGCGTCGCGCCGTTCTCGGTCGCGCCGGAACTGATCGACCGCGGCCTGCAGGGTGCCAAGCGCCAGAGTCGCGCAACGAACCCGGCTCTTGACAACCTCCTCACCCATCTCCTCGTTGATCTCCTCGAGACCGAGCGCCTTCACTTCGTCGAGGGTGAGCCCATGAGCCAGCTCGGTGACGATCGAGCCCCCGGCCTGGCTAATCGTGCACCCGTCTCCTTCAAAGGTGACCGAATCCACCCGGTCATCGTCATCGATCTTGACATACATGGTGATGAGGTCACCGCAACCGGGATTGCCTCCACCAAGCTGGACATCGGCATCGTCCATGCGGCCTTTGTTTCGAGGATGCTGATAATGATCGATGATATGGTCGACGTACGCCTGCCGGTCCAACGTGGTTCCTTTCTCCTCGCTCGGCTGCAGTACAGCAGTCGTGCGCCGGCAAAAGTATACGAGGCCCATGTGGCCTGACTGCTGGCTACGGTTCCAACCCGGTCGCTACTGGCTCGTTCAGGAATGTGCGAACCCGGGCGCTGGCCGTCGTCATCCATCCCGGCGTCGTCACGTCGAACCAAACCAGACGTGTGTTACGGCGTAGCCAGGTTTCCTGGTGCCGAACGTACCGGTGGGTATCAAGTCGGATCCGCTCGATCGCCTCCTCGAGGCTCGATTCTCCCAAGAGATACGGGATCAGTTGGCGGTAGCCGAGGCTGCTCATGGCCGGAGCGGTTGGGGGAACGCCGCTCGCGAGCAGCGCTCGCACTTCCTCGACGAGCCCTCGCTCGATCTGATCGCGTACCCGGTTGTCGACGGCGCGATAGAGATCGCCCCGAGGCTTCGTCAATCCGATTTCGAGAGCCGCGTATGGAGGCGGGCCCTTGCCTTCCTGAGCTGACATGGGAACGCCCGTTGCCTCAAAGATCTCCAGCGCCCGAATGACTCGGCGCACGTTTGCACCGGTTCGCTCGGCCGCCACGGGATCGACTTCGCGCAACCGGTCTTGCAAGACGGTGACACCAAAATCGCGCGCCTCGCCTTCGAGCGCCGCCCGGAGTGACGGGTTCGGTGGCACACGTGGAATGCGCCACCCCTCCACGACCGCGTTGATATAGAGCGGCGTGCCCCCGACCAGGATCGGCAGAGTGTTTCGGCCCAGCACACTTTCGATGGCGTCCAGGGCCAGATCCTGGTAGCGCGCCAACGACATTTGACCATCAGGAGGAAGGATATCGATCAGGTGATGCGGGATCCCCTGCCTCTCAGTGAGATCCGGTTTGGCGACTCCGATGTCAAACCCGCGATAGAGGTACCGAGAGTCCGCGTTGACAACCTCGCCGCCATGTTCCCGTGCTAGTGCGATGCCGAGAGCCGTCTTGCCAACCGCCGTGGGACCGGCGACAACGACGATGCGTGAGCGGTTTTCCACTGATTGGCCATCACGCGTCAGCGATGCCGTCTGGTTGTTGCTCGCTTCCACGGAACCTATTATGACGATATCGAGAGCATGACGATCGGCTTGGCCGCTCGCCGCACAGGCATCTCAGGAGGGTCTCGATAGCGTGTTACGTATCTTCACTCAGTCACTCAAAGTGGTGACTATTGCCGCTCTGTCGGTGGTCGTGTTGGCCACGGGTGTCTGGGCATTTTCCTATGCTACCGAGTTGGCCCGCCCCAGTGACGCGGGCGAGCCTGTCATGGTGACGGTCTTCGAGGACCAGACCGACAGCGAGATTGCCGCCGAACTGGCGGCTCAGGGTCTCATTCGTTCGCCGCTACTGTTCCAGGGCCAGTTCAAGCTCTCCGGCGGTGCGCTGATCCCAGGCACCTACACCCTACGCAAAGGTATGAGTGTCCCACAGATCGTGGACCGGATCACGGGAGCGGCGCCCGCTGAAGAAGCTCCGGCAGAGGCGGCCTCGACCGCTCCCGAGTCGTTCGACATCACCATCCCCGAGGGCTGGCGCATGGAGCAAATCGCCGAAGAGTATGCGCGCCTCGGTGGTGAAGGCGGCGCGCAGGCGTTTCTCGATGCGGTGAAGAACATCGACCGGTCTCAGTTCGATTTCCTGGCCGATCTGCCGCCAGAGGCAAGCCTGGAAGGATTTCTCTTCCCGGACACCTATCGGTTTGATGGCAATGATCCAACCTTGAATGTGGTGACCATGCTCACGACCTTTGGCAACAGGTATACGCCGGAGATGCGGCAGCGGACGCAGGAGATGGGGCTCACGATCCACAACGTGCTCACTGTCGCCTCGCTCGTCGAGCGAGAGGCGAAACTGCCCGAGGAACGGCCGACGATCGCCGACGTGTACTTGAGCCGGTGGGAACAAAACTGGAAACTCGACGCGGACCCGACTGTTCAGTACGCGCTGGGGACGCCGCAGGATTGGTGGCCCAAGCTCACCGGCGACGATCTCTTCTATGACAGCCCATACAACACCTATCAACGTGAAGGGCTGCCACCGGGTCCCATCGCGAACCCCGGTTTCGCGTCGATCCAGGCAGTGCTCTTCCCGGATGACACGCCGTACATGTACTTCGTCGCCAAAGGTGAAACCGGTGAACATGCCTTTGCGGTAACTCCGGAGGAACAAGCGCAAAACGTCGAGCTCTATCAGAACAGCGGCGAGTAGCCGCGTGCGAGAAGAGCCGGCTCTGAATCTGTCTGGCGGTCCCTACCGCCTTGGCGTGATCGGGGATCCGGTCGTCCATTCTCTGTCGCCGGCCCTCCACCAACCGGCGCTCGACGAATTGAACATCCCGGCAGTCTACGAGCGCTGGCACACGCCGGTTGCGGAGATTGCGAGCCGGGTCGAGAGCCTCCGGGAACCGGCGATCCTGGGCGCGAGCGTCACCCTCCCGCACAAGGTAGTGGTGCTCAGCCTGGTCGACGACGCGTCACCGGGCGCGCGGCGGGCCGGCGCGGTGAACACCGTCGTGAACCGGGCTGGCACGCTGTACGGCGACAATACCGATATCCACGGCTTCAGCGTCGCCGTATCAGAAGCCCTCGCCGGGCACATTCCGCCGGTTGCGATCGTCGTTGGCGCAGGCGGCGCCGCGCGGGCGGTAGTGCTCGCCCTCGAGGCCGCCGGAGTCGGGGAGATCGTGGTGGGGAACCGTGATGTCGAGCGGGCGGCGCGACTGGCACGGGATCTCGCCCCGGCGCCTGTGCACCCGGTGCGCCTTCACGACGGCATGCTGGCGAGGGAGTTGCCACGGTGCGGGTTGCTCGTCAATGCCACCTCCCTCGGGTGGAATCCCGGGGAAACGCCCGTCGACCTTCATCACCTCGACCGCCTACCGCAGGGCGCGGTGGTGGCCGACCTTACGTATCGCGATACGGACTTGCTGCTGGCCGCCCGCGAACGGGGGCTCACAAGTGTGGACGGACTCCCAATGCTCGTCCATCAGGGCGCCCGCGCATTCGAGCTGTGGACTGGCTATCCCGCGCCCGTTGGCACGATGCTCGAAGCCGCGCGTGTCGCCCGCGAAGGGTGAAGAAGCGAGCGTCGGGAACAAATGTGCCCGCCAAGCACATCAACCAGGGTCTGGCGGGATGAATGTCGCCGCGCGGACAGACTGAATCTCGGTGACGTTGGTCGAACCTTCAGGCTGATGCATGTAGATCACCCACGGTATGCCGGTACTGTCGACGGAGATCGACGCGCGTGCCGTGATTCCACCTTCCGCCGGCGTCAGCGTTACCGCCCCCGCACTGCGCCCAGTCGAATCCGCGGTCAGGCCGCCGATATCGACGTCACGATTGCGCCCGTTATTGAACACGGCGTAGATCGTGCCATCGTTGGTAATCGTGATGTCCGGCAGGTATCCGAAGTCGCCGCTCGCGATGAGCGTCGGCTCTGTCCAGGTTTCTTGACCAACTTCTAGGCGCTGCATCAACAGCTCGTTGATACCCCGGTTGTAAAGACCGTAGACCACTACCGCTCCGCCGCGAGGATCGGCGGCGAGATCTATGAGGCGCCCACCGGCGTCTCCGCCTTCCCGGACGTAGAGCGTTTGCGGCGCGCTCCAGTCACTCGAAGCGTCGAGCGGACGGCTGCTCCATTCGACGCGAACCGCGCTCTTCATCTCTTCCGCGGTCGTCCCACGGTAGATCGACCAAACCACGACGAGACGGTCACCGTCGACGACGAGATGTGGCCAGGCAGGATTGACGTCCGGCGCTTCGCGCACGTTGATCGCCGCGGGTTCCGTCCACTCCCCGTCGACGAGGTCGCTTGCCAGGAGATCGGCGTTAGTTGGCAGTGCTGCCCGAGCTTCGGGCGTCACCAGTCGCTGATCTCGCCAGACGACATGAAGTCCGTCTTGGGCGTCGATCGCGAGGGACGCCAGCATCTGGTGTCCCGCGTCCGGATGCGGCGCTACCGGAACAGGTTCGGTCCAGGACTGGTCGCTGAACCGGCGGTAGACGAGCTGGCTCCAGCTATCGCTGCTATCGGTCGCGCGATCTGAGTAGATGAGATGGACGCCACCCTGACTATCGGTTGCAGCCGTCGCACCGTATGCTGCGGCACCGCTCCCCAGAACGCGGGCCGGTTGCCATACCTTCGACTCCGGATCGAATCTCGATGCATACAGGTGGCGATTCGCGTAGCCGTCCTCTGTCCGTATCTGTGCGGTGAAGAATGCCCAGGCGCCTCCGTCAGGCGTGGTCACCACCTGCGGCACCCACTCCTCCCATACGCGGTAGGCGCGACCAAGGCCGTTGTCATCGACCCGAAGCACATCGTAGGCGGGCTGAGATACCTCCGGTGGAGGAGGAGGTCCCGGCGGAGTGGCGACGGCCGCTGGTTCTTGCGCGAGTGCCACCGCGGGGCCAAGCACGACGAGCAGCGCCGCAAGCGCAAGCATCCAAAGCCGCGAAAACGTCATCTAAAGCCTCTCAGCGGGCCGACTCGCTGCCGGCGCGCCCGGGGCGAAGCCCCTTCATGTGGCGCCGCGCCACTCCGGGACGTGGATGGTGACATGCACCGCACGGATCAAGTCATTGTGCGGGCACTGTACTTTACCCTTGCCTTGCCTTGAGGTACCAAGCGAGCCGCCCAATAGCTGGTCGTCCCGGTTCCCTCACTCCCCGCAAGCTTCGGGCTCGATTCCTGACAACGCCATGCAAGAGGATAGCGGTCGCCGCGCCAACCACTGTGGCGACCGCGTTCACCGTGTCGTTGTTGCACCACGAAATACCTCGGATGCGGCGGGTCGGGGTCCCGCAGGCATGCACGCGTTGCTCCGATTCGAGCAAACAGTGATCGCAGAAGCGCACCTCTTGGACGACCGCGCCAAGAACGCTATCGACGAGCGCGCCGGTAAATCCGCCGACTGAGACCGGGACCAGCTCAATGAGCACATGCCGGTGATTGCGGCGGAGATCGCTCGATGTGACACTCGCAATCAGAGTTGCACCAGCCGCGGACGCCGCGAGTCCGGCTAACGTCACCCCGCCGGACTTGCCCGGAGCGACAGGTGCCAGCGTCGCGATCGACCGCGGCCGCTGGCGCGAGCGCGACCCGATCTCCGTCGCCCAGGTGTCGGCCGTGGCAGCCGCGATGGCTCCACTGAAACCGGCCGTGAGGAGGGGACGGACTCGCTCCGAAGCTACCGAGGATGCCCCGGCTAACACCGCCGCGACGCCTCCGTTAGCGAGGACCTGGACGGCGTCCCGTTCGTTTCCACGCTGTTGCTCGATGGCATGCGCGGCCGGGAGCCGCCCCAGCAAGGACGACGACAGGAAGAACGCCAGCAACGCCGCACCCGCTCGCGTCCCCAACCCGGAAACGACCGCTCCACCGACGACGGTGGCGACAACGGTGCCGGCACGCGACAATGCGCGTGCTCGGCGCGCCGCGGCGGAAATAACCCCGGCAGCTGCCAACCCAAACGCGACGCGAGCCACCGATCGATCCATCGTTCTCCGCATGTGACCGGCCGCGGTCGGCAGCTGGTGGCGCTCAGGAGCGCCGGGGGTGCATGATACCGGTGATATCGGCGAGAATGGTCACGGAGCTTTCGGCCCTCTAGCTCAACGGCAGAGCAGTGGACTTTTAATCCATTGGTTCAGGGTTCGAATCCCTGGGGGGCCACCTAGTAGCGCCGCGCCAACACGCCGTTTCTTGACATTTCTCGTTGGCTCATCGCTTTGCTCACGCCCGCATGACCACAAAACGAACCGGGAATGCGCTCGGGTGGGGAACAACACTTCATTCGATATGCGCCCATCGTGATGGCTTAGCGCCCGACCGATCGCTCAACTGGAGCAAATGGAAGCTGAGAATTGCAACCTCACGATCCCGGAAAAGTGGTTCCGAAAACTGGGGAATCTTCGCATTATCTGGAACCGGGGTCATATGCTCTCAAGCGAAAATGCGGGGAGACCGGTTCCTGTAATGCGCGTGGTATGAAAATAGGCCCTTCCAAAGCCCAGGTTGCGACGGATTTCATCCCTTCGGTGGTGGCGCAGCGCGACATGTGACGTGCTGTGAAATTGGCCCCATGAACACCCGAAAATGGCGAATTTCATCCACCGGTGGTGGCTCGCAGAGCCATGAGCAAGTTATCGGAACCGGAGGGACCTTCAGGATCTGGCGAGCACCGCAAGGTCAACTGCACGATCGTGGCCGTGAGGGTAACGTATTGCCAGATGCTAAGCGACGATGACCTGCCCCCGGTCTTTGAAACACCAATTATGAGCGTTCCGTCGTCGTCTGATTTGCTCTCTCCGTCGTCGTTGTCGTCGTAATCGTTGCCGCTGCCGGGAATTCGGCCCAGGCTTTGGCGGATGTTCGGTAGCTGCGGGCGCCGCACTGGCGGTGGCCGGGGACTGAGCGCCGGATGAGGAGGCTAAACTCCTTCCTTCTGATCGATGATCCTCTAGAGGTCGTGGCGGCACTGCTGGGACGTCGTGGAGCATGGATCTGCGCGACGGCCGTCAGCTCCCATCACTGGCGCGGTGTCGATTATTGCGCCACACTCTTGGCTCGACGTGGCTGATGAGCGCGTTCAACGAGAGGGACGGTACGATGGCCAGCAGATTGGCGTTATGCCTGATGCTCCCTTGTGTGCTTGGCGTTTTCAGCGGGACGACGGCCGTGTCGGCCCAGGACCCAGTGCCCGTCGTCATCGACAGCGACATGATCGCCGACGACTGGATGGCGACACTGTTTCTCTTGAACGATCCCAATTTCACGGTCAAAGCCATCACCGTCGCGGGGACAGGATTCGCCGACTGCGATGCTGGCGTTCAGTCCGCACTCGGCTTGCTGGCGCTGACGGACTACGGCGACGTGCCGGTAAGCTGCGGGGCAGCATCACCGCTTGCGGGTGACAACGCGCCACCGGCGGAATGGCGCACGACGATCGAGACGGTTGAAGAACTTGGCTTGCCGGACGGCGGCGACCCCGTCGAGCAAGATGCCGTCGCGCTCTTCACGTCCGCGATTCAAGATTCGCCGGAACCCGTCACCGTGCTTGCGTTGGGACCGCTGACGAACGTTGGGGCGGCGCTCGAAGCCACGCCTGCGTTAGTCGAGAACATCGAGATGATCTACGTGATGGGCGGCGCGGTCGACGTCGCCGGGTCATCCGTCAGCGAGGAAAATACGGTCGCCGAGTGGAATATGTACTGTGATCCGCACGCGGCGCGCATCGTCTTCGAGTCTGGTGCGCCGATTACGCTTGTCCCGCTGGACGCCACCAACGACGTGCCGGTCACGCCGGAATTCGTCGCCCAATTGGACGCCGAGAAGTCGACGCCCGAAGCCGAGTTTGTCGCGACACTGCTCGCCAATAACGCCGAGTCGATTGCATCGGGCAGCTATTACTTCTGGGACCCGCTGGCGGCGGTCGTGATGAGCGATCCGAGTCTGGTGACGCTGACGCCGCGCGACGTGACGGTGATCGACATCCCCGGCGCGTCCGATGACGGACGCACCAAGCCCGTCGCCAATGGGTCGGAGATTCTCGTCGCCACGGCGCCGGATGGCGATGCCCTCGAAGCATCGCTCATCGCCGCGTGGAACTCGCGCTGAAACGCTGATGTGCGGTGGAGACGTGGAGCACACCGCGCCCCGCGAGTGGAGTACGAGCGACAACCGACATCCGTCTCAACAAACCTGGCGTCGTCAGGGGTCAACTCAACGGGCCGCAGATCCGGGATGGCCGTGGCGACGGGTAGCTTCGTCCGATTCTCGGCTTCGGCCACCATCGTGTGATGGCGTTGATGTTCTTCCATATGAGTTCATTCATTATAGAAAATGGACTTGCCTGCCATCGGCGACTAGCCGACGAGCATGGGAGGCGGACCGGATCAAATCTCGAACTTGGACAACGCGAGGCCGCCATGAACCGGCGCCTCGATGCGAATGCGAGGCCCTCATGGACTCGGATAGCGGCCTTCTTTTAGCACCCTTTCCGCGGCACGGTTCTCGATGGGAACAGTCAGTGTGGCTGAGTCGTACGCAGATGCCATCCGCGGGAGGAGGCGATGAAAGCGGCGCTGGTCGCGCTGGCGATGCTGGTCCTCCTCCACGCGCCGGAGGTGCTAGCGCGTCCGCCGGTGTGGACCGATAAGTCGGTGCGGGTGCTGGACTACACGACTCCGATGTGGGACGGCCTCGTGGCCGGGACGGTTGCGGACTTCAACGCCATGCTTCCCGATGCCGCTCCGCGCCTCGTCTATCGGCGTCTACCCGAGCAGTCGTGCGAGGAGTTGAATACGCGGGAATTCACGGGGGTGATCGTCGTCTGCTCGGTGCCGACGGCTTCATTCGTGGGCATGACCGGTATGTGGGCTGGCGACACAACCATGATCGATACGCGCATCATCCTCAATGATCGACGGTTCCTCAATCCGCGGTTTGCGGCCAATACCGTCTGTCACGAGTTGATGCACGCGGTGACCGGCATCCGGGACAACTACGACCGGCGCCCGAAATCGTCATGCGTGTGGGGCAACCTTACCGCTCCCGGCCGCTTCGATGCGGCCTATGCGCGCAAGGTCTACGCCGTTGACGACTAAGGAATGGAACCGGAACTCGAGGCAGTCGAGGTGCGCGGGCCAGGATTGATCCTGGCCCTTCCGGCCACGAATTACGAATGACTACGGGGTTGGAGTCGCGCCCTGGTCCCCCGTGCCGTCAGGCATCATCGCCTCGAGTGGCGCGATGTCGGCGACGAGTAACGAGACCGCATCGGTGCCATTGTTGCGCAGCTTGCCCACGACGTTAGGTGGGAATACCGCGGAATCCCCAGCGCTCAAGGTGAACTGCGTCCCGGCCGCGACCTCCTCGGTCTCCTCGGGGAAGGGAGTCCCAGCGCCCGCGGCCCGCAGGATGGTAATAGGTGACTCTACGTTGAAGGTCGCCTCACCAAACTCGACGTAGACGAGAGCTACCGACGGGTCGTTCGGATCAAACTAGAACGAAGCTCCCGGTTCGAGTTCAAAGCGAAGTAACGCCAGGTCGGCGGGTACCTCGGGCAACGACTCCGCCACACCGTAGCCGAGAGCTTCGAAAGCGAGACCCTCTGGGATCATTTCCGCTGTACTCGGTGTGGCCCCCTGAGCCACGGTAGATGGTTGCGCGCTAGCTGTAATCGATTCCGAGCATGACGACCCCAAACGCGGACAGGCACACGCCGAATCGACGTATAAGCGATCTCCAGACGTCGTCAGCGGCTACCAACTTGGCATCCAGTGCCGCCTCACCTGCATGAAGCGGGCCCCCCAAACGCCTTAGCTCCAGCTCTGACACCTCCTGCTGTGGGTCGCAAGGCTCCGGTTGCGGTGGAGAACGAAGACGGAGATGACCCCGCGCCCTTCTGCTGCGTCGATCACCGTGCGTCTACTCCTCGACCCACGGCAGCGGAACCTGCCAAGCCGTTCCCGACGAGGTCTAGCGCAAGGACCGGAGCGAAGCCGATCACGAGGATATGTGGGCGAGCGCGATCGATCGTTGCCCCCGCTACATTGACGACGCAGACGCGCAGGTAAGACGAGTAGTGCCTCTGTTAGCGTTCGTTCTGATCCCTACACCCTTGCTCGATGCCGGGTGGGCAGAGAGGACCCGATCTCAGATCAGTCATTGGTTTCGCGCGGGCTGGGTCCAACTCTTGCATTGGCTTGTTCGCGCCCTACGCGAATCGTGGCTCACATTGTCCGATCTCCCTCGGGAAGGTGGATGAAAGGAAGGAAATTGGGTAAGTCATTCGACATCGTTCTGCGGTCTAACCCAGACGAAGCACCTATACCACTCGAGTCCGTCGGTGATGCCAATGAGGCGACGTTAGCGTTCCACATGCAATTGCAGAGACTCACCTGTGAAGGAACGACGGGTGAACTCGTTCTTCTCAATCGGAATGGCGACGACCAGCGTCTCGATGGAAGTCCCGTTCTCCGTCTGCGGATCGGTTGAACGACGCCGGCCCACCAATGCGATATGCCGCCGCACGTAATAGATGACCGCGGCGCGAAGTTAGGGGTGCGACTTTGCTTCCGGCTCACGACTCCTGGCTGGTCTACCGTTCGTTGAGGCGGAGTGACTCCGTGTTCCTGAGCCAGCGTCTGCAGCTCCTGCCAGATTGAATCGGGGATAGGCACCCCTTCCCGCTCGCGAAGAGAGCGCATCGCGAGTTCCGGCTGGCCTGGCAAAAGCACGGCTTCCACCCCTTCGGCAGGGAGCGCAACCGGTCACGGCCTCGCATTGCGCCTCCACCTCAGCCCGGAACTGATCCAGGTCGGTAAAGCGCGCGATATCGATCGCCAGGATGAAGGGACCATTCACGCCACGTGGGCCGTCGTACTCCGAAGGGTCCATCTGCGCCAGACCCCGGCCGATGAACTGGGCCAGCAGGCTGAATCCGCTACCCTTGTGACCTCCGAACGCCAGGAGCGCGCCGCCCGCGTAAAAATCGCCCGGTTCCGTCGTTGGCCGGCCGTCGCGATCGACCACGTTTCCGGCGGGAATCGGAAACCCCCTCGACCGCGCTACGCGCAGCTTCCCCTCGGCAATTCCTGCGGTTGCAATGTCCAGGCAGATTGGCGGTGCCCCCGCTGCCCGTGGAACGGCCCACGCCATGGGATTGGTGCCCATCACCCGCGCCCGGCCGCCAAAGGGCGCCACTGCGGGGGCGGCATTGGCCATCGCCTGCCCGATCATTCCCTCGCCTGCGATGGATTCCACATACGGCGCAACACGGCCAATGTGATAGCAGTTGTGCACAACCGCGGCCCCGAGTCCATGCTCGCGGGCACGATCGATCGCCGCCCGGGTCGCCAACCACATCGCTGGCTGCCCCCAACCGTGCTGCGCGTCGACAATCGCGGTCGCCCCTGATTTCGACAGAAGCCTCGGAATGGCGCCGGGTATGACGTGGCCCTTGCGGGCGCCTTCGAGATATGCCGGCAAGCGGAGAACGCCGTGCGAGTCGTGACCGGCCAGATTCGCGTTCACCAGGGAATCCGCAATGATGTTCGCCGCTTCCGCGTCAGTTCCTGCGGCACAGAGGAGCTCGCGAGCGAACCGGTGGAGGTCAGCCGCCTGGAGATCAGGCATATCGACTCCATTCGTCGGGTGTAGCCGGCCTCACCGCATCTGGACAGTATCCGAGAATCACCACTGCTCCCAATGGACGATCGAGTCAAGAGGTTTGCGAGGGCCGGGCCGGAACTCATCGCCGAGCGTATGCGCGACCGGAATCAAGCGCCGCCTGCATGACATCGTCGTACGGGATGCCGAGAAGCTCGGCGGCCTCCCGTTCATGAGGTAGATGCAGCGTCGTCCAGCACGTGCCCAGACCGCGCGCACGAGCGGCCAGCATGAAGCTCCAAACGGCGGGAAGAATCGATCCCCATCGGGACGCCTGCTCCGCTGATACCTGCTTCCTCGGTGCGACCCGCGATACAGGGAATGACGAGTACCGGAACGTCTCCCATGTGATCGGCAAGGTGCTGAGCCGACCGGTAGACACGCATGACTTCGCGACCCGGCATCGAGGCTGGTGCATCAGTCGTGAGTCGGGCGGAGATCGACTGCAGGTATGCGTCCCAGCCTTGCTTGTAGAGCTCCCCGAGAGCACGGCGCTTCTCCGGATCGGTGACGACGACAAACGACCAACCTTGTTGATTCCCACCACTCGGAGCTTGCTGCGCCAGGTCGAGGCACTCCTCGATGAGCGAGCGTGCCACCGGCCGCGTCAGATCGAGTCGGAGCCTCACCGAGCGTGTGCTCGAGAGCAGTTGATCCGGACTGAGCTCGAGCACGGGCCTCGATTCTCCTATCGCGTACATGTTCAGCTCGTGAAGTCCATCGTGTTGTCCCCGCCGTCAGTGTCGGTGGTGGTATCGGCTGGCTCGGAATCAACTGGACCCAGCACGGGACGATCCCGTGCCGGCGCGGGAGCATCGCCCGGATCGGAAGGCTCCGGTGCCGTCGGGGCGACTGTCGCCGTCGCGCCACCGAACGGCGAGCCTGCACCGAACGGGAAGTCTTCGCCGAACGGGTAGCCGGGTTCGCGCACCGGCAACTCCAGCGTCGGAAGCGGAGTCGGTGTCGGCGTGGGCGCGGCGGTGAACGTGATGTTTTTTGTCAGGATCTCCAGACCGTCAGGACCTGTCGCGAATGAGACTGAGTCCGTCTCATAGACTGACTCACCTTCGGGGTTGACGTCGACGACGATCCCGTCGTCCTCGTCGTCTGCATCGCCATTGTCGAAGTCGTTGGCGCGCCGGCGC
Source organism: uncultured Chloroflexia bacterium (assembly GCA_963751075.1). Classification (GTDB taxonomy): domain Bacteria; phylum Chloroflexota; class Chloroflexia; order Thermomicrobiales; family UBA6265; genus JACCXM01. The sequence goes on from CAVVTE010000011.1 coordinate 225,048, forward strand.
GCCTTCGTGGCGAGCGGGCTGTCGAAGAATCCGCTGCCGGCATTGCCGGCGTTGTTTCCCCCGCCATCGCCGCCACCCCCGCCGTTGCCGGCTCCTCCTCCACCGCCGCCATTGCCACCACCTCCCCCGCCTCCGGTTTCAGTCGGCTCAGGGGTTACGGTTGCGTCCGGGTCGGTGGCTGTGTCGTCGTTGTTTTTATTGTTGTTCTGCGCTCTTCTAACCTCTCGATCGTCGTCCGTGGATCCGTTGTCTTGGCGCTCGCGATTACGATCCTGGTTTCGGCCGCCGTCGTCGGTCGAGTTAGATCGCTCCCTGGTTACATCGCGGTCATGACCGCGGTCGTTCTCGCGCTGGTGATCGCCGTCCCGGCTCTTGCCACCTTCCCGGTCTCGCGCGCCCTCGTCGTTACCACTGTCACGATCGTGATTCCGGTTCGTGCGCTTGCGCTCGGCAAGTGTGCTCGCCGCGCCCGTGGCCACGAGAGCCGCGGCGGAAACGCGAGCCGCGACACTGGAAACCTGCTTGACCCAGGGGTGCGAGCGCCAGGACACGCGCAGCCGCCCAACTTCGTCTTCCCGCATTGTTCCTTCCCTCGCGGCCGCCTGCCCGGCGGCGCGAACCCCGGCGCGGGCGGGGCGCCGCTGGCCCGATTTTACACGGATACCTTGTGGGCACGTTTGGGGTGGGCATGGTATCGGTTCGCGCGCAGCACAGACTCCGCGGCATGGAACCCGGCCATGCCGTGGACTCCGCCACCCGGCGGTGTTGCTGCCGAGCAGCGAAAGAGCGCCGGATTGGGCGTGGCGTATGGCGATCGCCGGGAAAATGCCCACCCGAGATAGGCACGAAAGTCCTGGATGCCGCCATTGATTGCGCCACCCACGAGATTCGGGTTCGCTGCCTCCAGCGCCCGCGGGCCCGTGACGTGCCGCGCAAGGATACGGTCCCTAAACCCCGGGGCGAATCGCTCGATCTGGCGCTCCACGCGCTCGGTCATGTCAACGTCGGATCCCGCCGGTACATGACAGTAGGCCCAGAGGGTGTGCGATCCCTGGGGTGCGCGACTCGTGTCGAAGAGACTAGGTTGACTGATGATGACAAATGGATGCTCCGGATGGCGACACGCGTTGACCTCTGATTCGGACAGGGCAATCTCCTCGAGGCTGCCGCCAACGTGTACCGTCCCTGCCTGGTGACACTCCGACGCAGTCCATGGCACGGCGCCGCTGAGCGCATAGTCGATCTTGAACGCACCCGGTCCAAAACGATGACGTGCGAGGCGCGAGCGGAATCGCGCCGGAAGATGCCTTCCGGCGATCGCTGCCATCTGTGGTGGATCGGTGTCGAACACGATCTCCCGCGCAGGCGGCAGATCATCGAGTGACGTCACGCGATGATCGACCGGTGATCGATCCGCCGAGGGACTCCAGGACCGACGCCAATGCGGACGAGATTGCGCCAGCGCCTCCTCGCGCGATCGGCCATCCAACAGCGTGCCCCAGGAGCGTGAGAAACAGACCGAACCCCGCGGTCAATGGGGCTTCGAGCGGCAGAAAAGAATGAGCGGCGTTGCCGCCGAGCAGGGCGCGTGCCTCATCGCCGTGAAAATGGCTGCACGCGAACCCTGTCGCGGAACGGATCGCGTGCGAAGCGAACCGGGTCATCGCCAGCGGATGGCGCTGTCCGCCGGGGGGCGCGAGCAGATCCGGGATGAGACGTGCCGCGTCCTCGACCAGCGGCTGCATCACTTGCCGGTACGCTTCACGATCGGGACCGAGACCCGCCGCCGTTTGCTCCACCGATCGATGCAGCACCACCGCCGACCCGTCGTCAAGCGGGTGAGCCATGGGCGCTGGCGGCTCAACCCAGGCGAGGCCGTGGCTCGTCAGCTCGAGTTTCTGGAAGAAGGGAGAAGCGGCGGCGATGGGGAAGACCGCCGCATAGGGATCGTGGATAAAGCCGGGGAGCGTCAGTTCGGCGCTACGGGCCCCTCCCCCAATCGTCGCCGCCGCTTCGAAAACCGTGACGAGTCGGCCCGCCTGAGCCAGCCGGATAGCCGCCGCCAGCCCATTGGGACCAGAACCGATCACGACCGTTCCCGGCGACTCGTTCACACCGGCTCCAAAAGCAACATGACCACCTTCTCAGTCGCTTGCGGGTCCTTGTCCCGCTCAAGGAAACCACATCGGCCCGCCCCGACGTTCTATAGAGAGAGTATCGAGAGACCATTGCCGGCTCGCGGCTCTGTGGACATAACGATGAACACGGGCCGGCTCTCGGCGGGGGAGGGAAAGAACATGCAACGATCGATTACGGCATTGGCGCTGGCGGGAGTAGTCCTGGCCGCGTGTGCAATCCCCTCGGCAGCCCAGGATGGGATTGTCATTCAGAACAATGGTGTCGATAGTAGCGACAGCGCCGCGGGCGCCGACAGTGTTCGTGTCTCGAACAATCCTGGAGACGGCGCGGCCCTGAGCGCCGCGGGGGCGAACAACGAAATCGGTACCGTGGAAAGGGAGCGTGACCGCAAGGACCGGCGGGCACGGAACAATGCCGAGGCTGCTCCAGCCGAGGAATATGTGGCCCCGGCCGAGGAGTACGTTGCTCCCGTGGAAGGTGATTATCAGGCCTACACGGACGCTGGTGAATACGTGGAACCAGTCGCGGCCCCCGAGCAGACAGCGGCCGAGCCAGCGGCCCCGCAACAGCAGGTGCTGAAGCTGCCGAGCACGGGTGTTGGTGACCCAACCTCTTTGCCACTGGTAGCCACTATGGCGGGTTTCGTCGTCTCCGCGCTCGGGACGATCGGTTTACGACGGCGGCAGCTCAGCTAGACCACTCGTTCAATCCGGAGAACACACGGGCCAGTCGATGGACTGGCCCGTTCAGTGACCTGGGGATCCCAGCGGGCGCGGTTCGTAACGCTGGCCCTGCTACCGTTCTCCCCGCTTCCAGCTCGACACGGCGGGTTCCGGGTGAGCGGGCGGCAACTTCGGAGTGCCCGCGGTCTCACTTGGCATCCGAACCTGGACGTCCCGGACGTCAAAGAATTCCCGTTCCCCGGCTCTCAGTAAGTTCAAACTCTTCGACCCCTTCGATCGGCCCGCTCGGTAGTGAAGTTCCGGGTTGTGTCCGGGCTCTGATCTCCGCTCACGAGTGAGAGGACCGCGACGACGCGAGACTCTTGATCCCAGCTCTTGCAATGGCCTGAGGCAGGCAATGAAGGCGTGTGACCCCCGACCTTGACACGTTTTCCGCGCTTTCCTAGAATCGGTGACAGTGCAAGATTTGCACAGATTAGCGAGAATTACGTAGGTTTTAGATGCCCGGCGCCATCATGAAACTGCCGGAAGTTCCAGCTTCTCTCATCGAACCCGAAACAGGCATCTTTTCTGATCACCCGGCCACTATCGCATGACTCTCAGGACCCCTTTCCCGGATTCGCCAATCCGGTTCGGCACTCGTGGTAGCGCTCTTGCTCTCGCCCAGACCAACCTCGCCGCGAATTGCCTCCGGGCGCATTATCCCGCTCAAGCAGTCGAGATCGAAGTTGTCTCCACTGAAGGGGACGTTGACAAGACATCTCCTCTGACGGAGATCGGTGGCCGCGGCGTCTTCACGAACGCAATTGAAGCCGCGATTCTCACCCGCAGGGTCGATGCTGCTATCCATTCGGCCAAAGACCTCCCCACCGCGCTCCATCCAGCGGCGCCGATCGTGGCCTATCCCAATCGGGACGATCCGCGCGATGTGCTCGTCTCCCGCCACGGCACAACCCTCGATCAGCTCCCCCCGGACCCGGTGATTGGCACGTCATCGCGGCGGCGCGACGTGCAGATTCGGCGATTGCGGCCAGACGCGCGGATCGTCAACATTCGCGGCAATATCGACTCCCGTCTCCGCAAGGCGGAAGGATCCGACTTTGACGCCATCGTTCTAGCAGCCGCGGGCATCCATCGCCTCGGCTTGGAAGATCGCGTCTGCGAGTACTTCCCCGTGGAGCGGCTGGTCCCGTCGCCCGGTCAGGGTGCGATCGCGATTCAGGCGAGAGCCGGCAGCATAGCCGCCGACGTCCTCGAAACCATTGACGATCCCCAGGTTTCAATTCCGGTTGGTATCGAACGAGCGTTCCTTGCCGCGATCGGCGCTGGATGCACTTACCCGGTCGGCGCCTATGCGTCTGCTTCAGTCGACAGGTATCGACTGCTTGCGATGGTCGCCGATGCGGCAGGAGATCGCATTGCCTGGATCGACGAATTGCTGGACATCGGCGAGGAGCAGTTGCACGCCGCCGAGATTGCGACTCGCTTGCAGACTGACGTAGGGCAGGAAACGAAGGCGACACTCTGGCATGGCTGGAGCGCTGAAGGGGAGCAACTTCACGGTGCGCGGATCGTTGTCACGCGACCCCGGCGGCAAGCCGGCCCACTGATCGCCGCGCTTGCCGGGAGGGGAGCGGTTCCAATAGCGCTGCCGACGATTCGCGTCGAACCTATCGCCGACACGTCGCTGCTCGACGCGGCTCTCGATGAGGCCCGCCGGGGCGCATTCGAATGGATCGTCTTCACCAGCGCCAACGCGGTCGAGATCATTGCCCGCCGGCTGGATGCGCTCGAGATTGGCGCTGAACACCTCGTGGCGGTGAACGTTGCGGCGGTTGGCCGGGCCACCGCCTCGGCCGTGATTGACACTGGGCTGAATCTGACGCTGGTGCCCGAGTCTGCGACCGGCGATGCCGTCGCGGCCGATCTCCTCCGTCATTTGCGCCCGGGCGGGCGGGTCCTGTTTCCACGATCGGCAATTGGTCGGGAGGCACTTCCAAACATGTTGAGAGCGGAGGGGTCGGATGTCGTGACCATCGATGTCTACCAGACATTGCCAGAGCCCGAAGTCGATATTGGGGTGCTCGGACAGGTGCGGCGCGGCGAGATCGATATGATCACCTTCACCTCGCCGTCGAGCGTCCGGAATTTCGTCAATCTCGTCGGCACTGAGCGCGCCATCCTGGATGAGATCCCTGTCGTCTGCGTAGGTCCCGTTACCGGTCAATCGGCGCGCGAGGCGGGGATGCGTGTCGTCGCGATCAGCGACGCTCCTGACGCGGAAACGATGACGAACGCAATCGCCGCGTGCTGGCTGGCACAAGACGGTCGTAAACCGAGGACTGAGATGGCGGTGACTATGCAACCAGAGAGGAGCGCCGTCTGATGCGGGCGGAACAAAACGGTCATGAGCGTGCGGCTCTCCCGCAATTCCGCAGGACCCGAAGACTCCGGGGGAACGCGGCCATCCGCGGGCTTGTGCGAGAGACCGTAATCGGCCCAGGTGATTTCATCCAACCGCTGTTTATCACCTACGGCAGCGGCGTGCGCCACGAGATCGGATCGATGCCTGGACAATTCCAGCTCTCGGTCGACGAACTGCCGCGGGAGCTGGCCGAGCTGGCCGAGGTCGGGATCACGTCCGTGCTGCTCTTCGGGATCCCCGAGGAGAAAGATCGCGAAGCGAGTGGCGCGTTCGATCCGGATGGCGTCGTGCAGCGGGCGACGAGGGTCATCAAGCGCGAAATGCCGGACATGCTGGTGATCGGCGATGTCTGCGCCTGTGAATACACCGATCACGGGCACTGCGGCATTCTCAACGGCTGCGAGGTCGATAACGACCGAACCGTCGACTTGCTTTCGCGCATCGCTGTGAGTCAAGCGGACGCGGGTGCCGACATCGTTGCGCCATCGGACATGATGGACGGTCGCGTTGTGTCTATCAGGGCGGCGCTCGACGCCGCGGGCTATGTGAACCTGCCGATCATGTCGTATGCGGCGAAGTACGCGTCGGCGTTCTATGGACCATTTCGGGAAGCCGCCGCGAGCATGCCCGCCTTCGGCGACCGTCGCTCGCATCAGATGGACCCCGCAAACGCGCGGGAAGCGCTGACCGAGATCGCCATTGACCTGGATGAAGGCGCGGACATCGTCATCGTCAAGCCCGCGCTCGCCTATCTCGACGTCATCCGGATGGCACGGGACGCGTTCGACGCTCCCATCGTCGCCTACAACGTCTCGGGTGAGTACGCCATGATCAAAGCGGCAGCCCAGCTCGGCTGGATCGACGAGCGTAAAGTCGCGCTCGAAACGCTGACCGCCATAAAGCGCGCCGGCGCGGGGAGGATCATCACCTATCACGCGAAGGAAGCCGCAAAGTGGTTGCGCGAAGGCGAAGGCGCGAACCGACGATCGGTCGACGTGCTGAGTGAATGGGATGCATAGCGACGTACTGAGTGAATAGGATGCATTGCGACGTGATGAGTGAATGGGATGCATAGCGACGTGGCAGAGGTGACTGCGGACCGAGGTGATTCCCTGGGGTTCCAACCGCGTCCCGGTCAACGGCAGTTGGTGAAATTCACGTTCTTCAAGGTTGCCCCGGAGTGGCGGCGGCTCGCCGAAGGCGAGCGGGAACACCACATCGCCGAGTTCGCCTCGATGGTGACCGCGTGGGCGCAACATAACCTGGTCCGCTGCTACTCAACGATGGGGACCCGCGGTGACGCGGATTTCATGATCTGGCAGGTGAGCTATGAGCTGGACGACATCCAGCGCATGGCGAGTGAGTTGATGGGGGCCGGACTGGGCGGTTATCTCACCACCCCGTATTCCTATCTCTCCATGACGAAGAGCTCTTCTTACGTCGAAAAGTACGCCGGTCCCGGTGAGGACCGCGCCACTCGGCTGGCGCTGGCTCCCGGTTCGCACAAGTATCTGTTCGTTTATCCGCTGACCAAAATGCGCGAGTGGTACGGGCTCCCAGCGGAAGAGCGCCAGCAGATCATGAACCAGCACATCGCCATCGGCGCGACCTATTCCTCGGTCAAGATCAACACCACCTATGCGTTTGGTCTCGATGATCCGGAGTTCGTGCTGGCCTTCGAAAGTGATGAGCCCGGAGATTTCCTCGATCTGGTACAGGAGCTGCGCGGGTCTGTATCAAGCGCCTATACCCAGACCGACACACCCATCTTTACCTGTATTACTTCCACTGCGGAGGACATGCTGCGGTCACTAGCGTCGACCCGCGAGCCGGTGCTGGCCTGACGAATGACGGTCGGCACCATGTTTGACAAATCGTCGGCCACGAGTGTTCACATGACGGGGCGGCAGCGGTTCCTTGCCGCAGTACAGAGGGACCCGGTCGACACCACGCCGGTCTGGTTCATGCGCCAGGCCGGCCGCTCCTTGCCTGAATACCGCGCACTGCGGGAACACCACGATTTCATGACTGTGGCCACGACCCCTGACCTCGCGGCGGCCGCGACACTGATGCCGGTCGACCGGCTCGAGGTCGATGCAGCGGTCCTCTTCGCGGACATCATGTTGCCGCTTGCCAGCCTGGGCGTCCCATTTGAGATCCGGCCCGGGGTCGGACCAGTTATCGCCGATCCCCTTCGCTCCGAGGCCGACATCGAGCGCCTTAGCCTCGTTCCCACGCGGGAAGCGACGCCGCACGTCATGGACGCGCTCCGAGTGGTAAAGAGCGAGCTTGGCGAGCGTGCGGCGCTGCTTGGCTTTGCGGGAGCGCCGTTCACCCTGGCCTGCTACCTGATTGAAGGCCGACCCGCGAGGGAGTTCCCGCGAGCGAAGTCCCTGATGTACGGGCAACCGAGGCTCTGGCATCAACTGATGGAGAAGTTGACCCTTGTTACCATCGATTACCTGCGGGAGCAAATTGGCGCCGGGGCGGACGCGGTACAGCTCTTTGACTCATGGCTAGGGCTGCTGGATCCGGTCTGCTACGCCGATTACGTGCTGCCCTATACGCGACGCATATTCGCCGAGGTAACGCCGTTAGCGCCGACGATCCACTTCAGCACCGGGACGGCCTCGTTGCTGGCTGAGATCGCGGCTAGCGGCTGTACCGTGGTGAGCATCGACTGGCGGCAGCCGCTCGATACAGCCTGGGAGAGGGTGGGTCCAACCAAGGCGATCCAGGGCAATCTCGATCCGGCGCTCGTGCTCGCTCCCTGGCCGGCGGTCGAAACTGGCGTCCGCGACGTGCTAAGGCGCGCGGGTGGACGACCAGGACACATATTCAATCTCGGGCATGGCATTCTTCCTGACAGCGACCCCGAGATCCTGGCGCGTATCGTTCGTCTCGTGCATGGCGAGGCTTGATCGCCTCGTATTTGGAGGGCGTCACCGTGTCATCTGTTCAAGACGAAGATGTCGATGTTGATTGGAAAGCGGTCATCGCTCTCCTGCGTGATGGCAAGACGGTCGAGCTCCCGTGCGAAAAGGAGCGCGACTATATCCGCAGGGAAAACCAGGTTGTGAAACGAGCCGAGAAGAAAGGCATCGCCGTCGCGGTGCATCGAGGTGACGGTGTCCTCCGTGTTGAGCCCCAGGTGGGATCTGTAACGGAGCGGGCCGCCCCTGCGGCGGCGGATTTCCAGGGCGAACGACAGCAGGAACGTCAACAGCGCCGGGAAGCCCTTCGCGCGGAGCGCGGGCAGGACGAATGATGATGCGACGGGCGCAAGGAACAGCGCTCCCTGTCTGATCTGCGGCGGCAGTGCCTCACGCGGAGTATCATCAGCAATGAGAACCGTATTCATTGTGACGCGCTCTGGAGCCGACTGACTTCACCCATGGTCTTGCCACTTCTCTATGGCCTGGGCGCCAAGGACTTCCTTGAGCCTAAGGGCTTCCTTCTGCTGACCTGCCAGAAGTGCAAGTCTTCCGGTCCGTTCGCGGTTTTTGACTCGAAACGGAAAGTGACGCTCTATTCCATCCCGACCATCTCGGTGCGCGAGCAGATGGTCCTGGAGTGTCGCTCCTGCACCCAGCGCTTCGCGGTCCCTCCAGAAATGCGGCAGGCGTTCCTCGATCAAGTGCTGACGGAACCAGAACTTCTTGCCCGGCTGCGCAATGCGAGCATTGCCAGTATCGGCAATAGCGGCGAGCGGACATACTATCAGACCCTCCAGGTGGATCCCGCCGCGGATCCGGAGGTTATCGAAGCAGCGTTCCGTCGCCTCGCGATGAAGTACCACCCGGATACCTCTTCTGATCCGGAGGCGTCAGTACGTATGCGCGAGATCATCGAAGCCCGCGAGTGCCTCACAAACCCGAGTCGCCGCCTCAGCTATGACCGTTCGATCGGTATCGTGCGGCGGACACCGGGGCTCCGCCCCGAGGACATCTAGAACCGCGGTCTAGCCTGCTGGCTCGTCATTGGCATCCCGGTTCCGCCGCTCCCGCGGCTCCCGAGTTGGTCTGGGCTCTCTGTCTACAGCCCCGTTGGCGGCCGGTTGGTCACCCTCGACGATGATCACTGATGGCGGCGTGGGCTCAGGCTCCGCCACCGCGTCCTGTTCCTGAGCGGGTTCTGCGATGCTCGCGTCGTCCGCGCCCCCGAATAGACTTCCCGGGAGTGAGGCGGGTCCGGCGCATCCCTGTGCCTGGATGCAGGCGACCTGCGCCTCCATGATCCTCGTCGCGCCGTTCAATGGCATATCGGGAATGCTTACGATATCGAGGACGGCGACGATGGCGCCCACGCGGGAGTAAATGCGGAATCCGCCGGCTGTCTCCTCGGCGCCGAGGTTGCGGCGAGCCGCAAACGTCGCGGACGAATCGCCGAGAGCGGGTCCATCCGGCGCCTCGGTAAATGTCGTGTCGCCCTCCGACTGTTCGGCAAGGAGGCGGTCACGCTGTGTCACGAGCCACGTGTCGGCCTCGGTATCTCCAGGAAACTCGTAGAGCGAGCTCACCATGAAGACCTGCGCGGTTTCCCCTTGGGGCGCCGTCGCGTCGATTGATGGTGGTGTGGCTGCTGACTGCGCCTCGTCTTGTCCCTCGACGCTGATCACCGACGTCGGGGTTGGCGGCGCTTGCGCGTCTGGCTCATCCGCGTCGCCGGGTTGGCCGGCCGGGCCCTGGCTGAATGTCCCGCTAGTCGACGACGAGAACGCGTCGGTCGTACCGGTAAAGAGAGCGATGCGGCTCTCGCGGGTGGCCTCGTCTTCCGAAAAGAGATCAGTCAGGATTCCGGCCCGCACATCATAGAGATCACGACGGATCAGCGTTCCGGTCGCGGTCGAGGGATCGAGGCGGAGGGTCATGGCCCCGAGAGGCACGGTTTGGCGGTCGGCTATCACAACGCCCCGACCGGCGACCGCTTGCGCAACCGTGTCGAGTAATGCGAGATCTGGATCTTGATTCCGCAGGTCGGCGTAGACGATCATGCCGAGCATGGGGCCAACCCGAAAGACGAGACGCGCGGCCTGGTATTCCGCACCAGTGTCGGGCGTGGTGCCCGAGAGCACGGTCAGAACCGACTCGTCACCCACGATCGGCGATTCGACTCCCGGATCCTCGCCAACGAGGGTGACGAATGCTGAACGGGCGTCGGCTCCCGAGGCGTATTCGACGACGAACGAGGAGACTTGGACGTCGAAGACGCCGGGATCGCCCTCGTTTGGCGCCGCGAGGCGGTTTTCGTATCGCTGCAGCCAACCTGCTTGTGCGAGGCTCCGCTGCGTCTCCCGTACATCCGCCGCGGCGCCGTTGCTCGCTGCCGCCGTGCGAGCGGCCTCCTCTTCCAGAGTAAAGAACCGCCCATCGAGAAACCCGAGTCCGGGGATGGCGTCACCGAAATCAGCCGGGTAGGGCACGACGCGAGCGATATCGAGGAGAGGTCCTGGCTCGCGATCCTGTTCCGCCTCGGCCCCGCTTGCGACCGTGAACGCTCCGATGAGCACGTCGTTGATATAGAGTGCATATTGCGCGTCAGGGAGGGACTGAGGTACGACAGCTCGGAACCGGCCCCGATCGTCGGTCTCGGCCTGGAACCGGATAACTTCGCCGTTCGCGATGGCCAGCTCAATGGCCTGGCCGCCGACCTCGAGGCGTCCCGAAATCTCCGGCGTGGCATTGCTGGTTACCGGGGCCGTGGCCGCGTCGATTGGCTGTCCGTCAACCTCGACACTAAGAATCCCTGGCGGCAGGCCTTCCGTGTATTGAGCGACGGTGGATGCTGGAACGAGGGTTAAAACACATGCGAGGACGGTGACCAGCGCGGTCAGGCGATGGTTCAGCACCCGGATGCCTCCCGCTCGCGGCGAGCCTCGAACCGCACCGACCGCTCCGGCCGTCCAGTTATCATACCCCACGAGTTGTGCCGCTCTATCGGATTGTTTGCCTCGAGCCCGTGCCGTTCAACGGTCGTTCAGCCCGTGCGAATCCAGGTCAGATGCCAGTGCAGGTTCTGAAAAAAGGGTCCTTGCCTGCGAAGGTCGCGTTGTCTGAGGGGCAGGTCGATGGTGGCAAACTTGCGCTGACTCCGGGCGTTTCTGTCGTCTTGCCGTGCCTCGATGAGCTGAGCGGCGTGATGACCGTGGTCCAGGAGGCATTCGAGGGCCTGCGGATTGCCGGGATCACTGGTCAGGTGATCGTCGTCGACAATGGTTCCAGGGACGGTAGCCCATCCGCCGCGGCATCCGCCGGCGCGACAGTGCTGTTCGAGCCCAGGCGCGGCTATGGTCTGGCTGTGCGGCGCGGTCTTCAAAGCGCTCAGGGAGACGTGATCGTCCTCGCCGATGCCGATCGCAGCTATGACCTGCGACAGCTCGGCGACCTCGTACACCGCATCGGAGAAGGTGCCGATATTGTTGTCGGGACCAGATTCGAAAGTGCGCACGACGGCGGGGCGATGCCCTGGCTCCATCGACACATCGGTACCCCGGGGCTGAACCTCCTGCTAGCGATAGTGACCGGAAGGTGGTTTTGCGACAGTCAGTCCGGGTTCCGCGCCTTCCGGCGCGATCGTCTCTGCCACCTGGAGTGTTCAGCCGAGGGTATGGAGTTCGCTTCGGAAATGCTGGTCATGGCACACCGCGGTGGCTTGCGGATCGACGAGATCCCGGTGCGTTATCGACGTCGCGCCGGTTCCAGCAAGTTGCGTCCCCTTGAGGATGGGTTGCGCCACTGCCGCCTGCTGATTCGTCTCGTTTATGGTGATGTGATTGTACGAAATACCAGGTACTGGTCGTCGTCATAAACGGTCGATACCGGGAAATTAGGCGCGTGGATCCAGCGCTCCCAACCGATCCAGTCCCACTTTGGAATCACGAGATAGCGGACTCCCGCCGCGGCCACGCGTCGGCGAAATGCGTCCGCGTCCATTCCTCCGTCGAACAGCGCTTCAGCCAGGCGCGCATGCTCCCATTCGTCAGGAAATGCCAGCCATTGTTGATCCGATCCGACGATGACTGGCCGATTCGATAACGCTTCGAACCACCAACCGATCGGCCAGCCACGGCGATCCATTCTCACGGCGACGGCTCCATGCTCGCCATCCGCGTCGATAGCCGAGGCGGCCCGCACCAGTGATGGGTCCACGACCCGGTAGAAATCGGCAAAGCGCGCTGAGGCCCGATCCGCCATGGTGAGCAGCGTTGCAGCGACGGCGACTGTCGCCAAGAGCGTGGCCACGCGCGTTCGCGAGCCGAAGGCTGAGACTCGTCTGGCGCCGAGACCGGCCGCCAGTCCCGCGCTGATGATGATGGGTGGCAAGAGCCGGGGCTGGCCGGTGAGCAAGAAGAGCGGTCCGGCCGAGAGAAGAAGGCTTGCCGAGAGCAGCCAGGGAACAGTCGCGGGGGCTCGCCACTCCCCCGCCAGGCTCACGATACCGGCGAGCAGGATCAGGAGCCAGAGCGCGGGAGACTCGCGGGTACCGTACGCCCACGCGTCAAATGACGATCGCGCCGAGGCCGCGAGCGGTGCAGTGTACCCGGCGCGCATCATGGTGAATGTGATGATCGCGAAAGTCGCGAACGCGGGAGTAAGAGCGATCGCCAACGCCAGGATGCGCGTCGAACACATTCGTGCTGATCCGTCTGAACGCCAGAGTCCCATCGCGACCAGGATCGCGAGCGCGAACAGCGGGAAATAGACGTGGTGCGCGCTCGCGGCCGTAAATGCCGCAATTCCCGCGAGCACGAGACTCTTGCGGTCGACGGTGACAAGATATCGACACGACGCCCAGAGGGCGAGCACTCCCGCCGCCAGAGCGAATTGCTGCGGGTAACCGCCGAAAAACATGGGCTCGCTGAGGGCGCTCGCCGGAATCACGATCGCGGTGACCGCCATTCCCCAAAACGCCCCCAGGGAGTCCCGCGCAGTGAGCCAGATCCCGAAGCTGATGATGAGGCCGCTCAGGACGGCAAGCAGTCGAATGGCCGAGAGAGGCCCGACAACGGACTCCGTGAGTGTTGCCAGAACCGGAGCGAGGGGTGCATAAGCGCCTTCCGTAGAACGCCCGAACCCGTGAAGTCCTCGCCCAAGTGCCAGCCATTGCGCGCCATCCAGGCCTGGCGGGTACGACCCGATCAGGATCCAACGGCGGACGGCGAGCAGGGTAATGCCCGAGATGGCGACCGTCGTCCAGACGCGATCGAGCTGTTGCTCGCTTACGAACTTCCATGCGACCATCAATTCGCGCTACCTCGCACACGGATCACGATCAGCCGAATGCTGCTCGACGCTGAAACTTACGGCCGCGCAGGCATGACGAAGCCCTCGTTAAGACGGCCGCTACGTCGCCGAACCACTGGACACAGGCTGAATCACGGAAACGGGAATAGACAGGCCGTCGCTCAGACGAAACTCGTCCTCATGTTCGACGTACGCGTCGATATCAAGCCGGTACTGGCCGGGCGCTACCGTTGCCGGAACCGCGATCTCGGGTTCGTCGCAATTCCCTCCATTCCCGGTCGCGACGAGTTGAGGACCCGAGAGTCAAACGCCAGGACGATATGCAGGATTGCCGATTGGAGTCTCCGTCAACCGCGAGATCGAGGCGCGATGTTCGACCCGGCGCCAGAGGTCCAGGTTGGCCGACGAGCCGGATCCGGATTGGGCCAGCCCAACGGAGGGTGCCGTTGTCTCCAACGATGACCGGCGCGACGTCGATGTCGCCGCCTGCGGCGTGCGCCCAACCAGTTCCTTCTCGGCGGTGGAACCAGACGGTCAATCCGTAGACCCCCGGAGCAACATCAACACCGAGCGGCGCCTGCCACTCGAATGCAGTCGGCTCGTTTTCTGGAACTAATTTCTGCTGGATCGGTGACTGATAGACTGCTTCGTTCCATGGTTGCGACGATCCGGGAGGCGCGAGCGTGAACCACCCACGTACCTCTTCGTCCCGTGCGGAAGTCAGTGAGATGTCGAGCACTGCGTTGCCGTCGACCAAGGTGATCGAGGGCGGGGTCAAATCGAACGGGACCGCTCCCGGGTTGTTGACCGGATTGGGATGACCGCTGATGCATTTCGCCCAGCGATATCGACTACCACCCGTCCGCTCCCGGACCTCTGTGTCGTCAGCGACCAGGTCGAGATCGATCTGGCAATCGAGCGGGTGATCCCCGGTCAGACGCAGCTTCACAACGTAATGCCCAGGCTCTGCTGGTTGCCACGATCCTGCCACGTCCGGAGGAGGCAGTCGAGACAGGTCGTCGAATGGCCGGGACGTCAGGCAGTCGACGGCTCCGCAGAGGAGCCGAGACTCGTCGAGCACGACAGGAATGGAGAGTTGCTGGTCGCCGTGCCACAACAGTTTGCCGTTCCCGTCGTACCAGATCGTTTCAAGCCGCGGCGGTTTCGTCAAAGCGAGCACGGAAGGCATCCCAGACGAATTCTCGATGGCGACCCAGGGCGCCCACCCTGATTCGGGCGTGATCAGGGTCGGCGCAAAGAGACTCACCGTTGGCTTCGCGACAGCGGGTAGAGCGGGGTTGAGGAGAAAGACCGTTGCCTCCCCGTGTTCCCCGGCGGCCTTGACGATACCGTTCTCGACCAATGAGGCGAGTTGTGCCGCGACTGCCGGCCAGTCCTCAGCATCATAGTGCGAGCGGTGGAAGACGAGGTAACGCACGCCTAGCTGCTGCAGCAGAGGGGCCGTTTCGTCATTGAGATGACTGATCCGCGGTGTGGTCATGCCATCGGCTCGTGTAACGGTTCCCACAAACCGCTCGATAAAATCGCTGTAGGCGCGTGGAATGAACCCGGAGTTTCCGTTGACCAGCGGCTTCCAATGCAACGTCGACCAATACATGGTCTCCCCATAGTGCCGCCGAACACTGGCTGCCGCCGGGTCAGCAAAGACGCTTTCAATCGGGAACTCCATGACCGGACCCGCTGGCTGCGTTGCTAGCCACCTCGCGGCCGCGCTTGCCTCAGCTCCGCGATTGACCGGCTCGAGGGGGATGGCGCCTGTCCACAGGTCGGCCAGAACGGCCGCCGCGAGAGTCAGCGTGAGCACCGGTCCCGCCCACGAACGGCTGACCATCCGCCGCGGCCGCGGACTCGCACGCAGCCAGTTCCAGGCGACCGATAGCCCTAGTCCCGCCAGGAGGACAATTGTGAGATTTGCCAATCCTCCGAGCCTTGCCGGCACGCGCATTGCCCGGAACAGCGGAACATGATCGAAGAGCCAGCCGTAGGGCAGCGACGCTCCTTCACCGTGGCGAGGACCGAAGGTGGGGCCCAACGACAAAATGAAGGCGACGAGCCCGATTGCAACCAGCGCAATCGCGAACCATCGCCGTGTGCGCCAACCGGCAAGCCCAACGGCCGCAAACGTAGTGGCGATAGCGCCTGGATAGAGGGCGTCCTCGATGACGATTTCGCCGTGTTGGTGACCATCGGCGTGCGGCGCCTGACCCACCTCAGTGAGCGACTCGTTGGCACCAGCGTGCACCTGGAAGAGCCGTTGTACGGGATTTGGCACGTCCCAGGGTACAAGCCGGAGATATGAGTCGGGGAGCGCCTTGTATTGCTCGGCGTCGACGATCGTTCGCTCCAATCGCTGTTCTTCACGCACGCGCAGGTAAGGCACGTAGAGCGGAGCTGAGATCGCCAGACTGACCGCGGCGGCCACCGCCAGACCTCGGATCAACTCGTGCGACGGGCGCCGCCGGGAAGCGACCAACCGGGCGACGACGCACGATCGCGCCGATCAGTGCAACCTGGACTGAGAAGTAGAAGCTGATGAGGACGATTGTCGCGGACAGTAAGCCAAGCACGAAGCCGCGTCCGGCGGAGGGCCGGTCGATCAGTCGTACGAGCGCGAGCACCATCCACGGCAGCAGCGCCCCCTCCAGCCAGTTGAGGTGCCAGAGATGGACCATGCGATAGGGGAGGAAGGAATAGGCGAGTCCGGCGATGAACC
The DNA here is from genome assembly GCA_963751075.1 of uncultured Chloroflexia bacterium. Classification (GTDB taxonomy): domain Bacteria; phylum Chloroflexota; class Chloroflexia; order Thermomicrobiales; family UBA6265; genus JACCXM01. The sequence continues at coordinate 241,272 of CAVVTE010000011.1, forward strand.
CCGCCCCGTGATTCCCGGTGAGATAGACGATCAAGGTATAGACACCCGCGGCGGCAACTACGAACGTCGCCAGCACGAGAAGCGAGTTTGCGAGCACCGGGTCGCCGGTCAGTATCCGCAGTGGCGCGGCGAAGAGTGCGCCCGGAACGTTGGCGTCGGTGTAAGCGAGGGTCTGCGCGAACGGGTAGAAGATGTTGGCATCGTAGAGCGCGGACGGGTTTGTGGTGAGCGCGTGCTGGATCCATTCCGACAACCAGATTTGCAGGATACGGATCGAACCCGACCACTGTTGCGTTGCTGAGATTCTCAGCGTACGGCCACGTCATCAGAATGGTTGCTGCGGCAAATGCCAGCGTCACTCCAGCGCCCCGCAAGAGCCCGTGTCTGGGCGTGAAACGATCCGCTGTGGCACCCGAGCGCGTCACTGGCTGATGCTTGGCTTCAGGACACACCCGGAGGGTCTTGACCGTTCCGGCATAGCTGGCTCTGAACGCTTCCTCACGCAGTACACGCACACCCCAGAGTGTGGCAACGAGGAGCACCGCCGAGCGGGCGATCTGGACGGGGTCGTAGATGTTCTCGACGGCTTTCCGGATCAACGGGGCGCTCTGGAACCGCGGCACGTTGTACAGATTGAGATAGTTGCCAAGCTGGAAGCCGATGAGGTCGACTGCGCTCATCAAGCCCCACATCCACCACGGAGCACTGAGCAGGGCGATGCTGAAGAATGCCCAGAGAATGAGATGGGTGGTGAACGTCTTGTTGACTAGAAGCCACCAGAGCAGGTACGTCGCGCCCAGGGGAATGGCGATTGGGCCACGCGATCGGAAAGCGATGGTGGTGAGGGCGAGTCCCCCGGCAAGCGCTGCCACGAGACTCCAGCGAGTGAGATCCTCAGTTGGCACGTCACGCCAGAGGACCCAGATGCCGGAGTCGGCCAGACGGTCTCGATTCCAGCGAAAGAAAAAGCTCCAGCCCTCGAAGCTCTTCAGCGCCACCGGAACGTTGATCACGAGAGTGCCCGCAGCGAACGCGAGACTGATCGCTGCAGCCGACCGGTATCGCCGGTCACGAATACGTTCTACGACCGCGCCTACGACAAAGACGACGGGAAATAGCTTCAACGATGTCGCTATGACGAGACCCGCTATTCCCCAACCCGCACGGCCTCGCTGAAGCGCGAGCAGTGCCGCGGCGGCGACCCCTATGGCCACCATGTCCCATTGGTGACCGGTATAGAAGAAGAGTGCGGGAGAGGCGGCAAAGAGCCAGGCATTTGCGCCGCCCATTTGCTGAAGCGCCCAGACCGTGAGGAGCGCGGAGGCGGCCAGCAGCGTATACGCCAGGGTGAAGTAGACCGGCAGATCCGGAGACCAGCTCAAGAGCCACGAAACCAATCCGGTCAACGGCGGATATTCCAGTGGATAGTCGACGTATGGCAATGGTCGCCGGTCAAGCGCGTCGCGCAAGTACAGCCAGATTAGGTCCGAATAGCGGAAAGCTGGGAAGGACCAGGCTCGGTAATGCTGCTCGCTGAGTGAGTAGGCCGTCCCAGGCGCGTAATGCAGGTAACCCAGGAGAAGCAGGATCAAGGAGACGACATACGGCCCGAACCGGGTCCAGAGGAGAACCAGCCGCGCGTTGGCGAGGTGCTCATGCCGCGGATCGTGGCGCCCGTTGTCTGAATCGATGCCGGCTGGGACCGAATTGGCGGCCAGGCTGATGGCCGGTCGTGTGGCTGTCACGAGTCAGTACGTGCGGTCGCGACGCTACTAGCGCCGTCCGTGCCCCGGCGTACCCATACCGCCGTATCGCCGGCGGCAATCCGTGCGTCAAGATTCGCCTGCTCCAACGGGGTGAGTGCACATGGTTGCTCCGGATGCGCCGCGACGATCAGCACCAACCGGCAGGATGGATCGGCCGCTGAGACGCGGGGACCGCCGTCGATATGCCGCGTCCGCTCGACAAAGAGTTCCGGAATCGGTCGATATACGTCCAGTAGCATGCGTCATGAGCCAAATGGCCTGGGGCGAGTGCTCCACGTAGCGCTCGGGTTGGTCTGGCCGAAAGTAGTTGAGGTAGCCCGCGAAAAGGACGATCGCCGCGACCAGCAGAAGACCTGGCGCGCGTTCATTGAGGTAGCGGCTGGCCGCCGCGATCCCCGGTAGCGTGAGTGGAATCAGCCATAGACGCGTAGCGGCTCACGTGGACCGTGCCACCGCTGTTGACGTTGGTTGTTTGCGCAAACAGGAAGAGGAACCACGCGCCCATCCCCAGAGCGCAGAGGGCGGTGAGAGCAAGACGCTGGTGCGCAATTCCCGCGCCGGCAGCAGCCCTCCCCAGTAATGCCAGGCCAAACGCCGCAATGATTGCCGTCACCGGCATCCAGGCCAGGAATCCAATATCGGGATCGATGAGCGGCGCCAGGTACTGGCTTGCGGTTGGCCAGACTCCGGCAATACCGCCGTTGAGCTCCTGCGGCGTGAAGACGCCAAGTCGGAGCAGATAGTAGGCGGGATGGAGTAGGGCCACGCCAGCCGAGGCCAGCCCGAAGCCGAACGCGCGTGCCAACTCTGCTGAAGGCGGCGAGAGTGGGAAACCCGAATCACGTCGAGAGTTGACCCACTCCGCAATCGCCGCCGCCCAGAAGAGCGGGATGACGGCCGCGATTGGCGCGTTTTGGGTCGCGGCAGTCGCCACAGCGACTGATGCCCAACCCCACCGGCCGCGTGACGCCGCGGCCATTGCCAGACAGAGCAGTGCAACCGTGAAGATTTCGACCTGCGCCCGGGCAATGAACCAGACAACCGGCGAAGCGATGACCAACAAGGCGGCAATGGAGCCGAATGTCCTGACCGTCGTCCATAGTGCAACACCCAGCAGCAAGGCGTTGGTGATTGAGAATGCGGCCAGCGGATGGACGTTGGCGGCGCTGGTAATAGCGGTCGCGGGGGCGACGAGCAACGGATAAAGCCAGAAATGCGAGAACTCCTGGCGACCGTCGCGGATGAGCGCGGGCTGCCGGACCGCGCGAGCCCCGTCCGGGAACCCGTACTCGGGTGGCTGTGACTCCAACCATGCCTCAAAGTCGGATGATTCCGCAGGTGAAAGCGATGGTGGTCGGAGGTGCGACAGCTGAAGAGCCATGGCAATGTACTGATGCGCATCACCGGTGCGGCGAGGTGTCGCGGCAAGTGCCAGAGCCACCGCGATGACGAACGTGACAACCACCGTAATCGGAGCCAGGCGATTTGTGTTAACTACCAGGGTCGCGTATGGGGCCTGTCGTGCCCACACGCGCGAGCGGGCGACAATCGCACTCACGGGACCATCTTACGCCGAAAATGTGACAGTCCAGAACTGACGAACAGCAAGTGGCGTAAACGGCCGTTTCCTGCTCCAGCGCTATTCGCCGTAGGACTGGCCTTTACCACCGTTGGGGGCACGCGTTGCTGCCACGAGGTCGTTACGAAGCTCTGTATCGCCAGATTGTAGACGTCGTCGGGCTGGACATGGTCGACGATGGAGGGGAGCGAGGTTTGATCGAAGCCGCAGACCTTAACTCTATCGCCGAGGTGCTGGATGCAACCTCCGGCGTGAGCACTGGTGCGGCGCGTGATCCCGGCGACCCGATAGTCCAGAAGGTGCGCGGCAGGGTAGCTAACGTCCTGATTCGTCATCCCGGTGATGAGCACCGTTCGCGGTTTCCCGCGTCGGTTCTCTCTCCCATGGACATCCCCCGGTAGGCGCCGAGTATGCGAGGCAGTGAACCTTCGATCGCGAGCGTGCCCGCGTTCGCGTGGAACCACGCTAACGTCGTGTTGCGGAGACGGTCTCCCGCATCGTGAACGCGAAGAATAGCGGAGGCGACCTCCGAGGGGTCCGTGCTGGCACAGGTGAACCCATTGACCCCTTGGACGATGAGCTCCGATGCCGCGCTATCCGGGTGATGCAAAACGACACTCGGTACGCCTAGCGCCGCCGCTTCCACGACCACCAGACCGTATCCCTCACGACGTGAAAGAAGCACCAGACAAAGTGCGCGGCTCAATGTATCGATCAGCACGTCCTCGCTGACGAAACCGGGAAGACAAACTCGACTTTCGAAGTGAGTGGAGCTAAGCGCGTCACGAACAGTGTCCGCTTCTGGGCCTTCCCCGATGAGGACAGCCCGTAATGTCGGGAGCAGCTCGCGCGCCTCAGCGAGTGCCGGGATGAGCGCGGGAACTTGTTTCTCAGGGATGAAGCGACCGGCATAGACAACGAGTGGCTCCGCTCGCCGAGGACAATTTACCGCTGGACCAGGAGACAGGCTGCCACGCACGACCCGAACTGCACGACGCCCCCTTAGGCACTGCAATCGTGTCGCGTGCAGCGCCGAATGTGCGAGAGGTTCGTGGGGTAGCCTGGCGACCTGCCGCTGCATGACCCATCCAACCGTCCCGGCGATGAGACCGAGATAGCGCCGCCAATAGGACCAGGTCCAGACCTCCCACCAATCGAGGACGAGGCGGTAGCGGCGAAAGAGCGCCGCAGATCCAGCTACCAGCGCACTCCATGAAGACATCGCCGACGTATGGACCGCATCGAAGTGATGACCGTGAAGCACGAGGTGCCACGCCAGTGCGAGTCCAAAGCGAAGAAGCGGCGCCAACCGTCGTCGACTACGTGTATAGAGGGCGCCATCATCGGCAATGGCAACAACGCGCACCCCGGGGACAGTTGGCTCCTCACCTGTCGGCCACTGACGCATCGTGAGATAGGTGACCTGATGGCCCGCTTTCGCCAGGAGCTCTGCCAATCCTCGATACCAGCGTTCGGCACCGCCGATGGACCAGGGGTAGAGACGATCGTAAGCAATACAGATGTGGAGCCTCGCCACCGGATCGCCCTGCGTGTAAAGAGGCAGGCGCTCTGCGCTCAAGCTCGCAGAATGAACCGGGGAATCCCGGTTGCCGGGTCGCGGTCCTGGTCGATGTCCCGACCGACCTGCAACAGCGTCAACTCGAGGGCGCGTGAAACCCTGACGCATGCATCGTCGACAGCGGTGGCCCATTCATGAGTGAGTCGCTCGGCTTCCAGCTCCGCGTCGAACTCGTCACGATCGAGCTCTGTCACCGTGCCGTCGGGCTCGATCCACAGGTCGAGCTCCAGGTCGAGATCACGGTAGTAGTTCTGTCGCAGCTCGATTAGGGGCCGCGAGAAATTGACGTAATAGCCAACGGTGCGATCGTCACTCGTCGTGAAGCGCAACAGCGAAAACCAGCGGTCCGGGAAGAACCACTGCTCAGCGCCGGTGCGGAAGAGGCGCTCGGTGCCACTCGGGGTGTGCACCTCAACCTCACGTGCGCGGTAGAACGCGAAACGGTGACGAAGAAGACGACGTGTTCCATCCTCGGTGGGAACTGCTATCCATCCACCCTCGACTTGATACTCCCAACAGGCGCCGCGGAGCTTCTCTTTACGATAGAAGATCCGCGCAGCCATAGCAGTCAGGGCCTTTCGCCAAGAGGATCGCGGCTGGGGATGCCTGTGCGGCGCGGGTAGTGAGCTGGGGTCGGCGCGATCTTCCGGACCACAACCAGCCGCGTCGTCTCTCCGGGTAACTCGGATGCGGAGACGATCTCGCTCCCGAGTAATGCCGCTGTGCGTCTGCCCACACGCAGCTCCTCAGTAATCTGTAACCCCTTGGGAAGGAGCGCGGTTCCGCCGACCTGAAGAAACGGGATCACGTATTCCAGGAGAACCGGAAGCGGCGCCACCGCCCGGGCGGTGGCAACATCGAACTGGGTGCGGTAGGACGTTTCCTGTCCAAGATCCTCGGCACGACCCTGCACAGCTCGAGCGGCATCGAGGCCCAGCTGGTCGATGACCTCATTGATGAACGCGACTTTCTTCGCGGTGGCGTCGATCAGTGTCACGTCGATCATTGGTCGCATGATTTTCAAAGGCAGACCCGGAAACCCCGCGCCAGCCCCCACATCTACCAGACGGACGCGGCTGCCATGTCCATGACCATCCTCGGCAATGACGCGATCGAGTGACGGCGCCATCGCAATCGCATCGAGAAAAAGTCGTCGTTCGACTTCATCAGGATCGCGAATGGCCGTTAGATTGAACTGCGCGCTTCGCTCCAGCAGCAGATCCCGGTACAGCGCGAACCATGCGGCGGCGTCGGTATTGAGCGGCACGCCAAGCTGTCCGGCTGCATGAGCCAAACCGGGCCATTCGTTGCCGGATGGAGGAAAAGTGGCTGTGTCGTCCATCCCGACCGGGACTGTCGACGTGCCGCAGATTGCGTTCACGTAGGCCTCGCCGGAGTTGCGTGCGCGCCGGGAGGAATGCCGCGGAACACTCCTGATTCCGCCGAGTCTACCCGACCCACTAGCCCGATGCGAGCATCGTCCCCGACAGGCTTCCTTGCTTGAGCCGCACGAGCTCACGGGCCGCCCCCGCGATGTGCCCGGGACTCAGGCCCGCCAGCTCGCGCAGCCGAGTCTGTGACGCCTGCTCGAAGATCCTGTCCGGGATTCCGAGGACTCGAGTTGGCACCCGCACGTCCCGGCTGTCCAGCAGTTCCAGAACGGCGGATCCGAACCCCCCGGCTGCGACGTTCTCCTCGACAGTAACGATCGCGGAACACCTCGCCGCCAAGTCCAGAATGAGCCGATCGTCGAGAGGTTTCACGAACCGGGCATTGACGACCGTGGCAGAAATGCCGTCGGCGGCGAGAAGAGCAGCCGCACGCTCGGCGGGGAGGACCATTGCACCGAGAGCCAGGATCGCCACATCAGGGCCCGATTGGATGATCTCGCCGCGACCGATCGGTACGGGGTGGAGAGATTCAGCCATCGATGCGCCAACCCCAGCTCCTCGCGGGTAGCGGATCGCTACCGGACCATTGATGTCGCGCAGCGCCGTCGTCAGCATATGCCGCAGCTCATTTTCGTCCTTCGGCGCCATCACGGTCATGTTAGGGAGGCAGCGGAGATAGGTCAGGTCGAAGATACCGTGGTGCGTGCGGCCGTCATCTCCAGCGAACCCGGCACGATCGATAGCGAACGTCACCGGTAATCGCTGCAGGCACACATCGTGAACGATCTGATCGTAGGCGCGCTGCAGAAACGTCGAATAGATGCCGACGACGGGGCGCATCCCCTCCGCGGCCAGACCGGCGGCGAAGGTGACCGCGTGCTGTTCGGCGATGCCGACGTCAAAGAAGCGGTCTGGATAGGCATTCTGGAATTTGGCGAGCGATGTTCCAGTGGGCATCGCCGCCGTGATAGCCACTATCCGGGGATCGTCCTTGGCAAGCTCGATCACCGTTTGCGCGAAGACATCCTGGTACTTCGGCGGTGTCGGCGGGGCACCTGGTGACGAAGGAGCGGATACCGCATGACCTCGCTCGCGATCAGTCGCCGCGGCGGCGAATCCCCGTCCCTTCTCGGTAACCACATGGAGGAACACCGGTCCCGGCACCAGTTTCGCCTGACGTAGGGATTCGACGAGCACGCGCACATCGTGCCCGTCGATCGGTCCCATGTAGGTGAATCCGAGCTCCTCCCAGATCATCGAGTGATAGATGAACTCCTTGAGCGAGTCTTTCCAGCGTTTGCCCAGCTCCACGAGCAACTCGCCCTGCGGCAAGCGCTCGGTAATTCGGGCAAGCTCATCCTTGGCGCGGTTGTACCGTGGATCGGTGCGAACCCGATCCAGATAGCGGGACATTGCACCGACGTTGGGCGCGATCGACATCTCGTTATCATTGAGGATGACGAGGAACGGCAGGTCGAGAATTCCGGCGTTGTTCAGCGCCTCGAATGCCATTCCCCCGGTGAGTGCCCCATCACCAATGACCGCCGCCACGCGCCGGTCGGGCTCAGCGCTCTGGGAGAACGCGACGGCCATGCCCAAGGCGGCGGAGATCGATGTCGAGGCGTGTCCTGCACCGAATGCGTCGTGCTCGTTTTCGTCCCGCGAGAGAAATCCCGAGAGCCCGCCCTCCTGCCGAATCGTCGGGAAGCGGTGGCGGCGGCCGGTGAGAAGCTTGTGCGCGTAAGCCTGATGTCCCACGTCCCAAACGATGCGGTCGCGGGGCGAATCGAACACCCAGTGCAACGCCACGGCAAGCTCGATCGCGCCGAGCGATGCCCCGAGATGGCCGCCGTTGCGGGTGACGACGTCGATGAGCTCGTCACGGATTTCGAGGGCGAGGGCGGGGAGTTGGGAGAGAGACAGTTCTTTGAGGTCAGTGGGGGAGGCGATGCCGTCGAGCAACGGTGTAATGCTCGCCGCAGGTGTCGCCGCCTGATCTCGGTCAACTGCCATTGTCCTGCTCCTCACTTGGCCGTCCGCCTCGCCGCGGGTGCTCGACCGACTTGCCGACCGGCATGTATAGCATAGGGGCGAAACCTTCCTTTGTATCTTTGACACGTTTCGCAGGAGTCAGACCAGTCTCGTTGTGCGATGCAGTCGAGGCGGATAGACTCGCCGCGCAAGACGGCCGACTCAACCATTTTCAGATACCAGATAGGAGCGCGTGGATGCTGGTCCTGACCCGGAGCCACGTTCGGGAGTTGGTCCCGATGCCGGATGCGATTGAGCTAATGAAGACGGCGTTCGCCGAGCTGTCAGCAGGTCGCACGGTATCTCCATTGCGCACCGTCATCCCGATTCCCGAAGTGGAAGGTGATGCGCTGTTCATGCCGGCCTTCGTTCCGGCAATGGACGCTCTTGGTCTGAAGACGGTCAGTGTCTTTCGCCGCAACCCAGAAGAAGGGTTGCCAGTTATTCACGCTATCGTCGGTCTGGTTGATCCAGGGACCGGGCAGCCGTTGGCGATCATGGATGGTACGTATCTCACGGCACTGCGGACTGGCGCCGTCTCCGGGGCCGCGGCCGATCTTCTCGCCCGTCCTGGCAGCCGCGTGTTAGTCGCAATTGGCGCTGGCGCGCAGGGCGTCATGCAAATCGCGGCGGTATGCGCGGTGCGCCCAATCGAGCGGGTCATCGCGGTAGATGTCAACGAGCCGGCGTTGGAGCGGCTACGCGAGCTGCTCCGCGGTGAGTGGCCTGACATCGAGACGCGCCTGGAGACGACCACCGACGCCGCGGCGGTGAGGGAAGCAGATATCGTCTGCACCGCAACCACCTCCCACACGCCAGTTTTTCGCGACGAGGATATTCGACCGGGCACCCACATTAGCGCAGTTGGCGCGTATACCCCGGAGATGCAAGAGCTTCCGGCCGAAACTGTCACGCGTGCCACCGTCGTCGTTGATGCGATCGATGCCGCGCTCGCCGAAGCCGGAGATCTCATCATCCCGCTCCGTGACGGGCTGGTGTCGCGGGAGCACTTCGCTCGGGAGCTCGGAATGGTCGCCAGTGGCGTCGAACCCGGGAGGGTATCGGCTGATGAGATCACCCTCTTCAAGTCCGTCGGCAACGCCGTGCAAGACGTCGTAGTCGCCAAGCGCGCTGTCGATCGGGCACGCGAACGTAGGATCGGCACCGAGATCGACCTGACCTAAGCGTCAAGCCGCCAGATGTGGACCCGGCCTAATCCGCGGCTGTTGCGAGGGTCGCCGTTGCAGAAACCGGACAAGCGCCGGCCGCGCAGACGTGATTGTCGATGTGGTCCAGAAAATCCTGGGGGTACATCTTCATCATGCCTAGCAGCGGCATGGGAGCCACCTGCCCGAGACCGCACAGCGAAAGATCGATGATGTGCTTGGAGGTCCGCTCCATCAACGGCAGATCTTCGCGTGAGCCGCCTCCGAGTCGGATACGGTCGAGAATCTCGACGAGTGCCGGATTTCCACGGTGGCAGGGAACGCACTTCGAACATGACTCGACGCGGTTGAAGGCGGTCAGGTAGCGCGCGAAGTCGACGGGACACACGTGCTGGTCGAACACGACGAACCCGCCGGAGCCGAGCATCCCACCGATCTCCGTCATCGAGTCGAAATCGACGGCATAGTCGAGTTGCTCGTCGGTCAGTGGTCCCGCGGAAACGCCGCCGGTCTGCACGCCTCGGAACTGGTGGCCATCGCGCATGCCGCCCCAGACCTCGTCAATGAGGGTCCGCATCGGGATCCCCATGGGGGTCTCGACGAGGCCGACGTGCTTCAAGGGGCCCTGCACGGTCATCATCTTGGTACCGGCGCTGGTGGGCGTTCCGATCTGGGCAAACCACTCGCCGCCCCGGTTGATGATGGCCGGCACGTTTGCGAACGTCTCTGTGTTGTTGAGAATGGTGGGACGCTTCCAGAGCCCTTCTTCGACCGATCGCGGCGGCTTCGTCCGCGGCTGCCCGCGAACGCCCATGACCGAGTACATCAGCGCCGAGCCTTCGCCGCAGATGTAAGCGCCACCACCGGTACGGACTCGAATCTCGACATTCTTGCCGCTGCCGAGGATGTTCGGACCAATGAGCCCCAAACGCTCGGCGTCCACGACCGCTTTCCGGAAGCGCTTGATTGCCAGCGGGTACTCACCGCCAATGTAGTTGTACGCCCGCTCAGCGCCGCAGACGACGCTGGCGATGAGCATGCCCTCGAGGATCTTGTGCGGGTCGCCTTCGTGGATGCGCCGGTCCTTGTAGACGTTGGGCTCGCCCTCGTGCGAGTTGACCGCGACGAATTTCGGCTGCGCACGCGCTTTGCGGCCACTCTCCCACTTGATGCCCGCCGGGAATCCCGCGCCCCCACGACCACGCAGCCCGGACGCCGTTACCTCGGCGATGGCCTCCTCGGGAGTCATCTCGAAGAGCACCTTGATGAGGCCGCTGTAAGCGCCGCGAGCGATTGCATCCTCGATGGAGTCGGGTTCGATGACCCCGAAATCTTCCATGACGATGCGGTGCTGATGCTTGAAGAACGGGTGCTCGGCGAGAGGTGGTATTTCTCCAAACGCGACGGTCGCGCGCACTCCAACGGCACGGTCCTGGTGACCACCCGCGAGGAGAGCCGGCACGTCATCCGGACCAATCCATCCGTAGACGATTGGCGGCTCTCCCGGTCGTTTGATCTCGACAGTCGGCTCCATCCACATGGCGCCGTTGCCGCTCACCTCGCGAACGATGGCGTTCGTGCCCGCCAGCGCCTCGCGACACGCGGCAAGCACCTTCAGTGCCCCCTTGGGCTCAGAGGAGCTGTCGACGCCGACGCTCACGACGAGCCGGTCACCCTCCCACATCTCATTCCAGCGGGTCTGGGCGGCGGTCTGCAATGCGTTGAAGTCGGCGTGGGACAAGAGTCTATCGGTCATGGTTGCTCCCTGCGGGGGCCGGGTGATGCGCATCTCGCCAACTGCCGTGCCCGGCAATGGCGTCACGGATCGCGACGTTGAGCTTTTCAGGAGTGAGGTCGCCAAAAAAGTCGGCGTCGAGCTTGCAGATCGGCGCTCGATCACAGACACCCAGACAGCCATTTACGACCTGGACAGTCAACTCGCCGTCCGCGGTCGTTCCACCATCGCCGATTCCCCATACATCTTCCAGGTTTTCGACAAGGCGTTGAGAGCCCATGACGTAACATGCCATGCCGTGACACAGGAGCATGAAATGATTTCCGCGCGGCTCGGTACGAAAGTCGGCATAAAAGGTGAGGAGTCCGTAGACGCGGGTCGCGGTGGTGCCGAAGTGTTCGGCGACAACCTCCGCGGCGTCGAAAGAGACCCAGCCAAAGTGCTCGTTTATCTCCTGGAGGGCGGAGAGGATCAGTTCCTGAGCTTCCTGAAAGTCGCGGTAGTGGAAGTGGGAAAGGATCCTCTTCACTTCCTCGAGGTCAATTGTATTCTCTAGGGTGTTGTCACTGTATTGTTCCGAAGACGGCTCCGGATTCGGCCCGGCAATAGTCGGCGCCACATCTTCCACTTTTGCCCCTGACAATCTACGTGGTTCTCAATAGTGGGAAGTCGCGATTGAACCCAACGCAAGTATAGGATCGCCCCAGAGGCCGGTCAACGCGCGTTGTACGTGGACCGAATCGTCCCAAACCGCGACGCAATGCATCAGTGTCGTTGGCGTGCGCGACTTTACTGGTCCCGAAAAAGTGCCTGGAAATCACCGTCGAAACTTTGGAGAAACTCGTGAATCTCCAGCACGTCGTCGACTGAGATCGGTTCCCCGGACTCGACGTCAGCCTCCGGCTCAATGTCGACTCGTGCCCGAACGTGCTCCTCGCCCAGCCGTCGCAGGGCAAGTTGCGCCTCTTCGGCATCTCCGTCGCCAATCACCGCCGCGACGAAGTTTCGGGCCTGACATTCTCCACACGAAACCATCAACATCCACATATCGGATTTGCGAGAGAGGACGTGAACGTCATCTGGCTCGAAACCCCGATGACAGACGCTGCAGCGTTCCATGCGATCGAGGACGATGCGTTTGATCTGCTTTTCAGACGTATCCATGAGTGTCGCTTTCGTAGGAGGAAGAATCCTCAGTTCCCTGACTTGCGATCGAAATCGTCGAGGTCCAGCGTGTTGATGAAATCGCGAAAGACCGAGAGCCGCTCTTCGTCAACGCCCTCTGCACGCTCGAGCTCCGGTTGGGATGACGCATCGTCCGTACCACTTTCGCCCTCCTCATCCGAGCTTAGCATGACACCGGCCTTGTCCATGACAGAGTCGTCGACGAGGATGGGCACGCGCGCCCGAACCGCGAGAGCGATAGCGTCGCTGGGACGGGAATCGATCTCAACCTCTCGTCCGTCCCGGCGAAGGACGATTCGGGCAAAGAAGACATCGTCTGTCAGGTCGGTCACCGCGATGCGATCGACGGCTCCTCCCATGTCATCGATGATCGTCCTGATCAGATCGTAAGGTAGCGGGCGTGTGGCGGTTACACCTTGTAGCTCCATGGCGATGGCTTCCGCCTCGTAGGAGCCGATCCATATCGGGAGATGCCGCTCGCCGTTGACCTCTTTGAGGATCACGACGCGATGCTGGGTCACCAGACTTACTCGTATGCTTTCGACCACCGTCTCGATCATGCGTTGACCTCCGGCCGCAAGACTTTGGGCCGGGGAAGAATGGACATCACCAGGGCGATGCACCTCGCCTGGACTGCTGGACCCAATGGAAGTTTACAACCGGTGTTCGGCCCTGGGCCAATGCCGCGCGATCGCGGTCCCAATTCACGACCTTGAGTCGTGCTCGGTGATGCTCCGAGCCGTTACGGGGCCGATGATGCCGCCGCAGAGGCTGGCTCTTCGCCGATCTCTGAGTACGACTCGTGCGGCACAAACCCGACGTCGTCCACCGGCCAGTACGACAGCCACGCCTTGCCCACGACGTTCTCCACCGGCACGGGACCAAACACCCGAGAGTCAGACGAGTTGTTGCGATGATCTCCGAGGACATACACGTGACCCTCCGGAACGATCACATCGCAATTATCGGACCGGGCGCCACACCGGGTGCGCTCCTGGATGTAATCCTCCGGCAAAAGTTCTCCGTCAATGAAGACGTTGCCATCTCCAAATGTCACTTCCTCGCCCGGCAAGCCGATGATCCGCTTGATGTACGGCTTGTCTGATCCGGTAGGGGGATCGAAGACGATGACATCGCCACGCTCAGGCGGATCGAACGGGTAGTATCGGTTTCCACCAGCGTCGACAAACTGGTACGCGTTTCGGTTCACCAGGAGCATCTGCCCATCATCGAGGTTTGGCAGCATGCTTTCACCATCGACGCGAAAATTGAGCACCACGAGACGGACCAGGAAAAAAATCAGCGCGGCCAGCAGGAGAGTCTCGACGACCTCCCTCACCGCTCGTCCCGCCTGGTTCTTGGCGGTTGGTGGAGACTCCACCCGGTCGGGGTCGAGTGACGCATCCGATTGAGTGTCACGGTTCACGGCCGGTGTGAATTCGACGTCCGTTGTCATCTTTGCCTCAACGCGCCCACGACGCCATGTGTTCTCGCACGAGAAAACGAGCGGGGCGGATTGCCCCGCTCGCGGCGTCGCAAATTGAAAGCTGCCTCGCGAGAGTGCGACTAGATCTCGTCCGCGCGAGCCTTTGACTGATCGGTAGACGGAGCACTGTCGAAGCGATCGCCACTCGAAGCGGAGGCGGCAGCGAGACTATCAGTCCCTCCAGCCGACTCTTGCTTGAACTCTTTCACACCCTGTCCGAGCGACTTCGCTACCTCGGGTAGCTTGCCGGCGCCGAAGATGATCATGATGATGACGAGGACGATTACAAGTTCCTGCCAACCAAGACCCATCATGGCAAATCCTCCTGCCAGAGCAGTACGTCACTCCCCGGCGTTGTTCAGAACGAGCGCGAGTATAGGTCAGTCCCCATACCGCGGCAACCGATTGGTCATGCGTTAAACAAGGAATGTGTTCACGATCGCCAGGAGTACGTAAACACCGGCGGTTCCGATCGTGACCTGAAATAGCGTCTTCTCAACGCCGCGTCTGGTTCGGTTGATCGATCCGGCGTCGCTGCCAAAAGCTCCGGTAAATGACGAGCCTTTTGTCTGCATCAGGATCAGCGTGATCAAGAGGACCGAAAGGATGATCATCGCGATATTGAGTGCTGTCTGCATGGGTGAATGTTCGCTCCAACTGGAAGTCCAAGGTGCTCAAGGAATGGACCGGGCTTCGTTCGTTCCGAACCGCAATCGTACCACCGCGACACGTTACGCCGCAGCCGTCAAGCGCTCATGCGTCAGGAAGTGCGGCGATTCCGGGTAGGGTGCGTCCCTCGAGGAATTCCAATGAAGCGCCTCCACCCGTCGAGATATGATCGATGCACTCTCCGACTCCCGCCGCCTCGATCGCCGCGAGCGAGTCGCCGCCGCCGACAACAGTGAAGGCGTTAGCCTCAGCGACAGCGCGAGCGATCGCGAGCGTCCCGTTCTCAAACGGCGAACGCTCAAACACGCCCATCGGACCGTTCCAGAACACGGTCCCCGCGGTGGAGATCTGCTCGCAAAAGCGGGCGATAGTGTCCGGTCCAATGTCGAAAATCGACTGGTCTGTAGATACGTTTCCAACTGGGACATCTGTCGTCACCGTGCTCTCGAGCGACTCAGCCGTCACGACGTCGGTGGGAGCCAAAAGCATGACCCCCCTCTCATCCGCTCGTTCCATGAGCCACCGGGCGTCGTCAACCCTGTCTGGCTCGGCGAGCGACGACCCAATCTCGTGTCCTTGCGCGAGGAGCATCGTGTTGGCCATGCCTCCCCCGAGCAACAACGCGTCGACCCTCCCGAGTAAGTGGTCGAGCACGCCGAGCTTGTCTGAGACCTTAGCCCCTCCGAGAATGGCTACGAACGGTCTCTCGGGGTTGTCCATCAGACGCGAAAGTGCGCTCACCTCACGTTGCAGGAGCAAACCCGCGTAGGACGGCAACAGCTCCGCCACTCCCACGGTGGATGCGTGCGCGCGATGAGCGGCCCCAAAAGCGTCGTTGACGTAGAGATCCCCAAGTCTGGCCAGGGCACCAGCTAGGGCTGGGTCATTGGTCTCTTCGCCCGGTTCGAATCGCGTGTTCTCGATCAATAGGACTTCGCCGGGGCCCAACGCCCCGGCAGCGCGCTCGGCCTCGGGACCGGCGACAACCGGAATGGTAGAGACTGAAGTGCCGAGGAGTTCACTCAGCCGACGGGCGATCGGCGCCACAGAGTAGGTGGGATCTGGTTTTCCCTTCGGGCGTCCCAGGTGGGTGGCCAGCACCACCGCCGCGCCCCGCCGCAGAAGATCCTCAATCGTTGGTAGCGCCGCCCTGATGCGAGTGTCGTCGGCAATATGGCCATCGCGCAAGGGCACATTAAAATCGACCCTGACAAGCGCTCGCTTACCGCGAACCTCGGCCTCGGTAATCGGCCGCTTTGTCATTGATCAGTGCTCCGACTGCGCTCGAGGATGGCGACCGAGGCCGCTACTCCTCGTCTTCGTCGATACCCTGTTCGCAGATGAGCGCGACGAGTTCGGCGACGCGGCAAGCATATGCCCACTCGTTGTCGTACCAGGCCAGCACCTTCACGAGATTATCGCCCAGGGCCATCGTGGAGAGGCCATCGACAATGGCGGAGCGAGAATCGCCGCGGAAATCAGACGACACGAGCGGTTCGTCCGAGTAGCCGAGGATGCCTTGCAGTTGCTCGCTCTCAGACGCTGCCCGGAACGCGGCGTTCACGTCCTCGGCGGTGGCATTTTGCTCGGTCTCGATCACGAAATCGATGATCGACACAGTAGGAGTGGGAACCCGTAGCGACGTGCCGTCGAACTTGCCCTTGAGCTCAGGAATGACAAGCGCGACGGCTTTGGCCGCTCCCGTACTTGTCGGAATGATGTTCTGTGCCGCTGCACGAGCGCGTCGCGCATCCTTGTGGGGTCCGTCCAGAACCACCTGATCGTTGGTGAACGAGTGAACGGTCGTCATCATGCCGCGACGAATCCCGTAGGTATCGAGGATCACCTTCGCTACCGGCGCGAGACAGTTCGTCGTGCACGACGCATTCGAGATGATGTCGTGCTGATCCGCATCGTAGGTGGCCTCGTTGACGCCGAGGACGATGGTGACGTCCTCTTCTTTTGCTGGCGCCGAGATCACGACCTTGTCGGCTCCCGCCTTGATATGCCCCCGGGCATCATCCGCATTCGTAAAGAAGCCGGTCGACTCAATGACGACATCGACCTCCTGCGCCTTCCAGGGAATTCTCCGCGGTTGCTTCTCGGCGAAAACCGCAATGTCCTTGCCGTTGACCCGGAGATTCTTGTCGGCCGCTTCGATGTCGGCGTCGAATCGGCCATACGTTGAGTCATACCTGAGAAGTGTCGAAAGTGTTTCAGGTGGCGCCAGGTCATTGACGGCGACAACTTCGAAGAGGTCACCGAAGTTGCCTTGGTGTATCGCTTTGAATGCTTGCCGTCCGATCCTGCCGAAGCCGTTGATTCCGACGCGATAGACCATTGACTACTCCCTGGCGCCGCTCGCGGCTACGAGAACCGGCTGTGGCGCGTTTGCACTGTTCGTTTGCGAAGCGAAGCCGATAGGAGGCGTATCCTCATGCCACCCGCCGTTGGTCAGCGCGAATAGCGCAATCGCAAGTTTATCTGGGTCGTGCCGTAGCGGATTATGCTCGGACACGACGTCACGGGCGATGACCCGTATACGCGGATCGAGGCGGTCCCATGAGTCAGGCA
The DNA here is from genome assembly GCA_963751075.1 of uncultured Chloroflexia bacterium. Taxonomy (GTDB): domain Bacteria; phylum Chloroflexota; class Chloroflexia; order Thermomicrobiales; family UBA6265; genus JACCXM01. The sequence continues at coordinate 258,433 of CAVVTE010000011.1, forward strand.
AGAGGGGTTCGATTGGGAGGTCCGGACCGATGGCCGCCGCCGACGCCGTGTTGCTGTTGATCAGCACTGCATCGAGAACGCCGGCGCCGAGTTGCTCGTCGACGACCGCGAGATGGTCGAGGGCGGTGAAGTGGTCGGTTTCCCCGGCCTGTGTCGCAACGTTCATGACATAAATCTTCGGTGATGAAGCGGCGCGCACGGCACGGACGATGTCGGGAACCAGGAGGTTCGGAACGATGCTTGTGTAGAGGCTTCCGGGGCCAAGGACGATGAGATCGGCGTTGAGAATAGCGGCCACAGCCGGGCGATATGCGGCTGGGTCTCCCGGGGAGAGCCGCACGCGATGGATGGGCGCCTCTTTGTACTGGATCTTCGATTCACCCTCAATCATGGTGCCGTCGATGAGCTCAGCATCCAACCGCACATTCTCTAGAGTGGAGGGCAGGACACGGCCGCGAATGTTGAGTACGGAGGCCGATTCGATGACGGCTCGCTCGAAGCTGCCGGTCACCTTGGTCAACGCGGTAATAAACAGATTGCCGAAAGAATGTCCGTCCAGTTCCGAGCCAGCCTGAGTGAATCGATACTGAAAGAGGCGAGAAACGAGGGATTCGTCGTCAGCGAGAGCCACGAGACAGTTGCGGATATCCCCTGGGGCCGGGATGTCGTAGGCGGAGCGAATCTTGCCCGTGCTGCCGCCGTCGTCGGCGACGGTGACAATGGCAGTGATCGAGACGTCGTGTCGCTTCAAACCCCGCAGCAGCGTGGCGAGGCCAGTGCCACCACCGATGGCCACGACATTGACCTCCGGGCGACTCAGACCAAACCGGTGTTCGGCGACGATTTGGACAAGTTCTTTGTCGGCCTTGCTGTGAGCCAGCACTGGCAGGATCAGCTCGCGGCTGAACCGGTAGAACCCGTAGACCATGAACGCGATGCCGAGACAGAAGACAATGAGAAACCGCAGCTCACGCGGCAGGAACTGCAGCGTCACCGCCTCCACCAGCCCACTCACTGGCTCCGGGAACGGGACATAGCGATAGGAGTACACCAGTCCCATCGCGACGGACAGTCCAGTCAAGACAGTGCCGAGTAGGAAGAGCGCAGCCCACCGTTTGACCTGCATCCCAGGACGAAGCCAGGTGCGCCAGCCGCGTGCAATCGTCACGTTTCCCCTCGCCCCAACCCAGCCGTCGGGATTCGACGGTACCGACACGGGCACTCGCCGCTGCGGACGGCGACGGCAGTATAACAGGGGCTGAGAGCGTGACATAAGCTGGCTGGTTGAACCTCAGCGTACGCGGCGAAGGGCTATTTTGCCGAACGGCTCGAACTCTCGAGGAACGCATGCTTCGGCTCCCGCGTTGACAGGGAGAGACGATTCAATGCGTTCATGCGGTGAGACTTCGGGGGTGATGGTGGAGAGCAGCCAGTTCGATCGTTGGACGAAAACTACTCGCTCGCGTTCACGCTCACGGCGTACCGTGCTCGGCGCCTTGGCCGGCGGTGTGGTCACCTTCGCCATGCGACAGCGCGGTTCGGCTCAGGTCTCGACACCGGGAGGGATGTGTGGCGGTTTGGCCGGGTTACCTTGTCCCGAAGGGTTCGCCTGTGTTGAAGACCCGAGTGATAGCTGCGATCCGGCTATCGGTGGAGCGGATTGCTCCGGAGTCTGCCTTCCCATTGACGATTACAACCCCTGTGCGGCGATCCTCTGCATCGAGGGCACAACCTGTTGCCCACAATGCGGTGGCATCTGTATTCCTAACTACATCCCATGTTCTGAGGATCTCTGCTACAGCGAACCATGCAATCAGACGATGTGCGGTCCTGGCGAGTACTGCTGCAATGAGAGCTGCAGTCGCTGCGTTGGTCTTGGTCAGGTATGCACGGACGAGTATTGCCCTCCCGCTCCCCCACCGGGCGAGCCATGCGGCTCTAGCCTCTGCGGGGTAGGAGAGTACTGCTGTAACGAGAGTTGCGGCATCTGTGCGCCGCTGGGAGGCGGGTGCATCGAGCTCTTCTGTGAGCCACCCAGTAATCCAGGGATCCCATGTGGTCCGACGATATGCTTGCCCGGGCAGGTCTGTTGCAATGAAAGCTGTGGCATCTGCACGCCGCCGGATGGCGTTTGCATCATGATCGCCTGTATCGACTAGCCAGCAGCCTCCGCGTCGGTCGCGGGTCCCGAAGCTGAAGTGGCGAGAAGACGCGTCGCCTCGGCGACCGCCTGCTCGGTATCCATATCTTCCAGAACGATCGACTGGATGATCCCATCCTGATCGATAAAGATGTGGGTTGGAAAGTTGAAGATTGGGTAAGCCGAACCGGTGTCACGCTCATCGGGATCGCTCAGCACCAGAAACGTCGCGCCATTGGCTCCCGCATACCCGGCCGCATCGAGCGGGGACTCCCGCAGGCTGACACCGAGCATGCGCAGCCCTTGCGGTTCGAGCTGGGCATATGCAGCCTGGATATCCGGGAACTCCGCGCGACACGGTGGGCACCACGAGCCCCAGAACATGAGCCATACCGGCTGCCCTCGGAACTGGGAGAGCCGCACGGGATTGCCGAACACGTCCTCAGTTTCAAAATCAGGCGCCACGTCGCCAACTTTCGGCAAAAGGCTCCGGTTGACGCCGCCACTGCCGATCGACTCCCAACCCGACCGGGTGCCGATCGCCAGAGCGGCCACGATGATGACAACCGCGACCGCCAGGCCCAGAATCATCGGTTTAATCCGTTGCGTATCTCCGCCCAGCTCTGCTGGTCCGCCCTCTGAGGCGTTGGAAGCAGGTTCCAGCGCGGTGCTCTTAAACTCCGCCGTACGCATGAAGCCCGCCGAACACATAGTTCCCGAAGTAGGTGAAGACCACCGCCGCGAACGCGATCAGGAGAATCACCGCGCTGCGGGTGCCTCGCCAGCCCCGTAGTGAGCGCGTGTGAAGATAGACACCATAGATAAGCCACGTGAATAGGGCGGCGGTTTCTTTCGGATCCCACTGCCAGTACGTTCCCCAGGCCCGATAGGCCCACACTGACCCGAGAATCAGCACGAGCGACATCGCCGGGAACCCGATCGTCACCGCCCGGTAGCCGAGATCGTCGAGGAGATCCGGACCCGGCAACCACGCCACCCGCCAGCGGCTGGCAATGAGGAAGAGGACGGCAGCAGCAAAGGCGACGGCGAACGTGGCATAAGCCAGGATCGCCAGGGAAACATGGGTGGTCATCAATGGTTGATTCTGCAGCGCGGGGATCAGGGCGTTGACCTCACGGAGATCGGATGGCAACAGCCAGATATAGACGCACATCGCGACGACGAGCGGCAGGACGATGGCGCCGAGCTGCCGCACCCCGTACCAACGCTCGAAGAGCAGATAGATGACACCCGCGAGAAAGACGAAGGTTGTCGAAAATTCATACATGTTCGAGAGCGGCAGTCGCCCCGCGGCGATTGTCCGCAAAAGGATCGACATCCCCTGGAACCCGACGCCGAACCAGGCTAGCAGGGTCGCGAATCGGCCAATACCGAGTGATGCTGGCTGGAAGCTTGCCTGATGGGCGACGAGGGTCGGCCCTACGGTCGTCGCTATCGCGGTCTGCGCGCAGCCGGACGCGTCCAACGGCGTAGGCGAGGTAGCAGGCAGCCGAGGCGACGAAGGAAATCGTCGCCGCGGCGAAGCAGTAGAAGGACAGACGGACGAGTGTTTCCACAGGATGTTCCTCTACGTCAGGCTCGGTGAGACGCCCGACTGACTCGATTCGGCGCGGCTGACAATCCCTCTGACTCGTTTGTCTGCAAGCTTGGTTCGACTCCGATTCGCCGACCGGTCTCTGCGGCGAGTTGCTCGAAGACGCGCTTCGCGCTCCAGTCACGGCGCGCCATTGGCGCGAGTCGCGCCACGCTGCCACCTGGCGTCGCCGAAACGATTCCCCGCACGCGCCGGTGGGGGAAGTAGAACGTAACGGCCAGCCCTCCGACCAGCAGGACTGACGCCGCAATGAAGAGTGGAATTCCGGGGTTTCGAGCAACCTGGAGCACCGAGAACCGCCGCTCGCGGACAAAGGTTAGCGAAAGATCTCCGAGTTGAATGGACTCGCCCTGCCTAACCGTAGCGCCCACGGGCTCCGTGATCGGGCTGTCCGCGCCGAGCGGCCGGATCATGAAGAACATTTCACCCGGCCGGAGTTGCAGCGTATCGAGCTCCGGAGCGTTGGCGGGATTCTCATCCGGCGCAATAACGCTCATGGCGACCCCGGCGGGAAGGATATCCATACGCGCCGCCGGTGCATCCGGATTCAGCTTCGACTGAAATGGACCGAGCGGCAGCGCATCGTCGAAAAGCACCTGCCCAGCGCTGTCCTCTACCTTCAACGCCACCGCCTGACCGAAGCCCGACTGATAGAAGACGATGTCGCCAAAGGTCAGCGGGTTGTTCACGGTCATCGATCCCGACTCGATAGACTCACCGTCTTTGACCAGCGTGACGTCGCTGCGATAGGCGAGCGCTGTTCCGTCTTCCCGGTAGACCTCCGAGAAATCGTCAAGGCGAACCGCGAGTCCCGTTCCATGTCCGAGCTCACGAACCGAGCCCTCGGGAATATAAAACTCGTTCTCTCGAAATCCCCAGGCAGCGCCCACGATTCCGCCGGCCAGGATCATGATCAACGCCAGGTGGAAGGGAAACGTCGCGAGTCGGGAGAAGCGCCACCGGTCGGCATAGAGGTGGATCTCGTCATTTCGTTCCGTGCTGAGTGTGCGGTATCGGCCGGAGCGCAACGCTGACTCGAGCTGAGCGGCGAGTTCCTCTGCCGGAATTGCGGCCGTGAACGTGGCGGAAGTCTCGGCATTACGCAGGAATCCGTGAGTTGTCGTCACAGAGGGATGAGCAATCGCCTGCCAGATGCCCGGTGCACGATTGATGGTGCAGACGGCGATGGCGATGGCGAGAATCGTCAAAATCCCCGCAAAGGGGAGCGACCGAAAAACGTCCCAGGCGTACCAGCGGTCGACCAGCGGCGTCGTGATCGGGAACGTGTCAGCGATCGACCGCGGCACGGAGCTACCGCGCAGTGTGCCAATAAGCACGAGAACCGCGAGGATGACGATCTCCATTACAGCGGCTCGAACCGAGCAGAAAAAGCGCCAGATACGGTCGACGACCATCTCCGGCACTGCGCGAGATTTCGATATGCGCTGGTCGAGCGAGAGGTGCGTCATTCGAGTTCGCCGGTACAGGTCAATGGTCGTGGCCGCGGGGCCTCACCGGAACACCCGTGGGGGCGACGTCTGCGTCGCCCGTCTCTCTCCGTTGCCCAACTGAAGAAACACTTACGCGCTTCGCGCATCCCCATCACAGAACCGGCTCCCACGGGGTCCAGGGGGAGAGCGCGACGAGCCGCGCGAAGAACTGCTGGTAGATCCCAAGCGTCATGATTGCGCCCATCGCCACCATGACCCCGCCACTGACGCCGGTCACGAGGGGCAACCGCCGGTTAATGCTCTGGATGATTCGCGGCGCAGAGCTGATCGCCGTGGCAGCCGCGAGAAACGGCACGGCGAGTCCAGCCGAATACGTGGCCAGGAGCAACGCGGCACGCTCGACGCTCCCCTGGCCAGCGGCCATCGTCAGAATGGCGCCCAGGATTGGACCAACACAGGGTGACCATCCAGCTCCGAATGTCACGCCGACCAGAAACGAAGACGTTACCTGACCTGCTGGCAAATGATCAGCGGTGAGTCGGCGCTCACGTTCCAGATACGGAAGCCGGACAATGCCGAGTTGATGGAGTCCGAGCACGATGAGCATCGCGCCGCCGATTCGCGTCAACCAATCACGGTTGCTGGCGACCACCGCGGCTGTCGAGGCCAACACGCCGGCAGCCCCCAGCGCGACGCCAAGCGCGATGAAGACAAGTGAGAAGCCAAGGACATAGGCCACCGCGTTCGGGAGTACGCGCTGGCGGTCGATACCTTCAACACCGCCGGCTGATGGTCCCCGCCAGGTGTGCAAGGTAAATTGGAACGAGCGGCAAGACGCATGGGGATGAAATGGAAAGCACGCCCGCCAGAAAGGCCGCGACAACGGAGACTTCGACGCCCATGCTGGCAACCGTACCATTGCCGCCTGGGCGGTGCAATTGGCCGTATAGTGCGTGAGAACGGTCCGGTGATCACCCCGGCCGGCCCATGCGAGACGAGTGAAACCGTACAGCACGATGGCCAAAGATACCTCGCGCACAACAGACCGGCTCTATCGGTGCGATGCCATCGTGCTCGGTCGAATGGACCTTGGCGAGGCCGACCGCATTTTGACGCTCTACTCCCGCCAGCATGGCAAACTTCGCGTCATCGCCAAGGGAGCGCGGCGTCCGCTCAGCCGCCTCGGGCCACACCTCGAATACTTCAGCCGGTCGCGGCTGATGCTGGCCCGGGGCCGCGATCTCGACGTGGTGACCGGCGCCGAGACGGAAGACGCTCATCTGGCTATCCGAGACGACCTCGACGCGTTCGGGCACGCCTCGCACATCGTGGAGCTCCTTACGCGGCTGACCGAGGACCGGCAAGAGAATGCCGCCGTCTTCGAGCTGTTGTCGAGCTCGCTGCGACTCCTCGCCGACGGCGTAGATGCGTTTCACGTCACGCGGCATTTCGAGCTGGCGTTGTTGGTGTTGCTCGGGTACAGGCCCGAGCTCTACCACTGCATCGAGTGTCGAGCGGACTTGCCACCCGCCCCGCACCAGTTCACCTCCACGCTTGGCGGTTTCCTGTGCGATCGCTGCCGAGGTCGCGAGCCCGGGGCTCGCATTGTCAGCATTGATGCCCAGAAGTACTTACGGGCCCTCGACCGAGGCGGGCTGGGCACAACTATTCGACTCAACATCGGGAACTCCCTGCGTGAGGAGTTGGAAGGGACGCTTGGTGCCTACCTGAGGCACATCGCGGAGCGTGATCTGGGGAGCCTTCGTATCTGGCGCGAGCTGAGAGACGGGAGTGCGGAGACATCCCGTTAACCGCCGCGTTCTGTCCGCTCCTGAACGACTATCTCGAGCTCGGCGGGGGAAAGTCTCTCGAGATCCAGGAGATCCGGTCGCAATCGAGCCGTGCGCCGCAACGATTGCTCCCGGCGCCACCGCGCAATCTCGAGGTGGTGCCCGCTCAACAGGATCGCGGGCACTTCGAGATCCCGGAAGACCTTCGGCCTGGTGAATTGCGGATACTCCACAAGCCCCTCACGGTGCGACTCCTCCGCGACCGAGGCGGCATCGATCACGCCCGGGATGAGGCGGGTCACCGCGTCGATGACAACACCCGCCGCTAGCTCGCCGCCCGTCAGTACATAGTCGCCTATGGAAATTTCTTCCGCATTCAGGATCTGGATAGCACGGTCGTCAATCCCCTCGTAACGGCCGCAGACAATGGTGATTCGCTCGCTCCTGGCGAGTTCCTCGGCCAGCGACTGACTGAACAAGCGGCCACCAGCTGACATGGCAAGAATCCGCGTTTTGGCCAGCTCGGTTCCCAGGGTCTCTTCGACCGCGGAAACGATCGGCGGGGCCATCATCACCATTCCGGCACCACCACCGTACGTGGTGTCGTCGACGGTGCGATGCCGGTCGACCGCCCAGTGCCGAATGTCGTGGACATCGATCTGGACAATGCCGCGGTCTTGCGCCCGGCGCAGGATGCTCTCGTCGAGGAGGCCGGTAAAGATTCCCGGAAACAACGTGAAGACATCGAATCGCAACAATGGAGAGCCCGGTCCTGCCGGAACTTCAGACACGAAGCGTGCCTCTCTCCGACTGCCTCGATTCGAGCAGCGCCAGTATTTGCGGAGCCGCCGACTCGAGGGTCGTAAGGGTAAGATCCGGCTCGATGGCGGGTTCCTCGGTGGTGACTCGCTTCTCTCGTAACCAGACGGTTCCCATACCCGCTCGGCTTGCGCCACCAACATCAAAGCGCAAGGAGTCCCCGACGTGCACCATGCGCGCTGGAGATGCTCCGAGCGTGGCGGCGGCGTGCTCATAAAGCTCTGAGCGAGACTTGTAGAATCCGGCGCTCGCCGAGGTCACGATGGCGAGGAACGCCTCCTGGATGCCGAACAACTCCAGCGTCCACTCCAGGAACGGGTGGTAAACCGCGCTCGACACGATACCCAGGGGCACACCGACAAGATGTAGCTCCTGGACCGTCTCGACCGCCCCAGGAATGGGTGTCGCGCCGGTCAGCGCCTCGCTCATCAGATGCCTGACGCCCATGCGAAGATCGTCCTGCGAAACCTCGAGGCCCATACCGCCGAACACGATGTCCAAACACGCCTCGGCGGTCAGCTCGTTGCCATGGCCGATGATCTCCTGGCGAAGCTGACGATAGCGGCTGTCCGACTCCTCCAGGAGAACCGGAGCCAACACCTGGCCGTCTCGCTCTGACCGCCAGCGGAGAAATGCCGAGGGAAGGTGCCTGACTTCCAGCTCAAACCACTCTGGACATGCGGCCAGCGTGTTGTGGAAATCGAAGGTAATTGCGTGCCGGTCCATGGGTCTCCAATCACTCCAAGAGTGAACTGACGCGTCGTAAGTGAGGCATCGTGATGCTACCGGAGAGTCGTAGGGGCATTCCTCTCGCGATTGCGTTCGTATGGGTTCACGGTCGTCTAGACTTCAACATGGTACGAGGGCTGAGTAAAACCGGCGACTGGAGCCGGTTTGGGGCGTCGTGACACCACTCGAGGGCCGCCCCATTTCTGCCCGGAATTCGCAAAGAGGACACAGCACTATGGACCCCGCACCACTGCCAACTGCACCCGACCCCTTCAGCGCAAGGTCGAGCCTTTCGACTCCATTCGGTGAGACCGTTACCTTCTACCGGCTCGAGGCGCTCGAGGAACAAGGGCTGGCAGACCTCGACACGCTGCCCTTTACCGTTCGAGTTCTCCTGGAGAACGCACTTCGTCATGCCGGAGGCGAGTTTGTTGACACCGAGACGGTGAAGGCGCTCGCCCGATGGGAACCTCGACCAGCCGGGGAAGGGCCGGGCATGGAGTTGCCATTCCTGCCGGGCCGCGTGGTGCTCCAGGATTTCACGGGTGTCCCGGCCGTCGTCGATCTGGCCGCGATGCGGGATGCGGTGGCCAAACTCGGTGGCGATGTCACCCGGATCAACCCCCTGGTGCCGGCTGATCTCGTGATCGACCACTCGGTGCAGGTCGACCGGTTCGGTTCCACCCTGGCATTCGCGCAGAACGTCGATCTGGAATACGAACGGAATCGTGAGCGATACGAACTCCTGCGCTGGGCCCAACAGTCGTTCCAGAACTTCCGGGTTGTGCCTCCCGGCACCGGGATCGTCCACCAGGTGAATCTCGAGTACCTGGCTCAAGTGGTAATGAACCGACTGATTGGCGCGGAAAACGTCGCCTTCCCCGACACGCTCGTCGGCACCGATTCCCACACGACCATGATCAACGGCCTCGGCGTGCTTGGTTGGGGCGTGGGTGGTATCGAGGCGGAGGCGGCCCTGCTCGGACAACCTCTCTATCTTCTCGAGCCCGAGGTCGTCGGAGTCCGGCTGGTGGGGGCCCTGCCGGAAGGCTCGACCGCGACCGACCTCGTGCTGGCGGTCACCGAGATGCTGCGCAAGCTCGGCGTGGTCGGCCGGTTCGTCGAGTTCTGCGGCGCTGGGCTGAGCAACCTTGCCCTCGCGGATCGGGCGACGATCTCCAACATGGCTCCGGAGTACGGAGCCACCGCCGCCCTCTTCCCGATCGACGCCGAGACCATCACCTACATGCGGCTGACCGGCCGTTCCGAAGAACGGATCGCGCTGGTTGAAACGTATGCCAAAGCGCAACGTCTGTTCCGAACTGATGAGACGCCGGAGCCACGGTTCAACGAGCTCGTTGAACTTGACCTGGCGGATGTCAACCCGAGCGTTGCCGGACCGCGTCGCCCGCAGGATAGACTGCCCCTTCCGGATGTCCGTGCCGCACTTCGTGTGACCTATCCCGATTCCTTTGCCTCGAACGGCGGCGGATCGACTGCAACCCGGGACGGTGGCGTGGCCGTAGCTGTCGACGGAGTCACCGGCCGGATCGACAACGGGGCGGTTGTCATTGCGGCGATCACGTCATGCACGAACACGTCAAATCCGTCGGTCATGTTGGGCGCGGGGCTTCTCGCGCGCAAAGCAGTCGAGCTTGGTCTCGACGTACCCGGTCATGTCAAAACCAGCCTGGCGCCTGGTTCTCAGGTCGTCACCCGGTATCTCAAGCAGGCGGGTCTGCTGCCGTATCTCGAAGGGCTCGGCTTCCACATTGTGGGGTATGGCTGCACGACCTGCATCGGTAACTCCGGACCACTCCCTGAGGCGGTTAGCAATGCTGTCGAGGAGAATGGCCTGGTCGTGTCCGCCGTACTCTCAGGCAACCGGAATTTCGAAGGTCGCATCCACTCGCAAGTTCGGGCCGCCTTTCTCGCCTCGCCGCCGTTGGTGGTCGCCTATGCGCTCGCGGGGACGGTTGATCTCGACTTGGCGACCGACCCGATCGGGTGCGATCCCAACGGGCAGTCGATCTACCTGAGGGATATCTGGCCGACGAAAGAGGAAGTTCGGGCCGCAATTGAAGCGGCGGTCGACCCCGCAATGTTCCGCGAGGAGTACGCGATGGTCTTCGCCGGGGACGAACGCTGGCAAGGGCTCGATGTGCCGACGGGTGACATCTACGCTTGGCGGGAGGACTCCACGTACGTCCAGGAGCCGCCCTATTTCCAGGAAATCGCGGAGACCCCCGAGTTGCCGAGTGATATCCACGGCGCCAGAGTTCTTGCCCTCCTCGGCGATTCCGTCACCACCGATCACATCTCGCCCGCCGGGAGCATCGCCAAGGACAGTCCGGCTGGCCGATATCTGATTGAGCATGGTGTCAAGCCCTATGAGTTCAACTCGTACGGCTCCCGCCGCGGGAACCATGAGGTGATGATCCGCGGCACCTTTGCCAACATCCGCCTGCGCAATCAGCTAGTGGAAGGCAAAGAGGGTAACTGGACCGTTCATCTCCCAACCGGCGAGCAGATGAGCATCTACGACGCGGCAATGCGCTACATCGCCGAGGGCACACCGCTGGTGGTCATCGCCGGGAAGGAGTACGGCACGGGCTCGTCGCGCGACTGGGCCGCCAAGGGGACGCTGCTCCTTGGGGTGCGGGCCGTGATCGTCGAGAGTTTCGAGCGCATCCATCGCTCGAATCTGGTCGGCATGGGCGTTCTTCCGCTGCAATTTCTGCCTGGTGAAAATGCTGCCTCGCTCGGGTTGACTGGCGAGGAGACGTTCGACGTACTCGGCGTGATGGACGTCACACCACGGCAGCGCGTTCACGTGCGTGCGACCAGGCCGAATGGAGACCTCATAGAGTTCGACACCATCGCCCGGATCGACAGTCCGGTCGAAGCCGAGTACTTCCGCAATGGGGGCATCCTGCAGACGGTCCTGCGCCGGCTCACGCGGCCCGCGGCTTGAGGCGTATTGCAGCGGCGCACGGCATAACAGCAGAGGAGAGACGTGAGCATCCCACGGGAGGCTGACACCGTCGTGATTGGCGGTGGCACGGCGGGAGCGGTCGTGGCAGGACTCCTGGCGGAGCGCAGCGATGAGCGTGTGCTGGTGCTGGAGGCCGGTCCCGATTTCGGTCCGTTTGGCGACGGCCGTTGGCCCGAAGATCTTCTCGACGCGCGGGCGCTCGGTTACACCCACGACTGGCGCTACACGTCCGGTGACACGTACTCCAGCCGCATCGTGAACTTCGAACGAGCAAAGGTCATAGGCGGGTGTTCGTCTCATAATGGCTGTGCCGCCATCTGGGGCAGCCGCATTGACTACGACGGTTGGGCCGACATGGGGCTCGACGGTTGGTCGTCCGCGGAGGTGCTCCCGCTCTTTGCCAGGGCCGCGGAGCGCATGCGCGTCAAGAGGTACACCGAGCAAGAGATCACGCCATTCCAACAGGCATGTCTCGACGCGGCCTCGGCCGTTGGTATTCCCCAAACTGATGACCTCAACGACGTTGACGAAGACGAGGGCATGGCGGCGAGTCCGGTCAATATTGCGGATGGCACTCGCTGGAATACCGCCTTCGCCTATCTCGATCCAGTCCGTGACCGGCCGAATTTGACAATCGCGGGCAACTGCGAGGTCGACCGCCTCGTGATCGACCGCGGAGTGGTCACCAGTGTCCGCTATACCGGGCCGGACGGACCGGGCGAAGTCTCCGCGAATCGGTTCGTCATCGCTGGTGGCACGTATGGCTCGCCGGCGGTCCTGCTTCGCTCGGGGATCGGTGACCCGGACGAGCTCCGGCGGATAGGTATCGAGTCAGCGATCCCGCTACCGGGCGTCGGTCGAAACCTGCATGACCACCCCTCAGTGCGTCTGACGTTCGCGGGAACCCGGCGACTAGAGGAGTTGATGACGGCTTTCGCCGCTGAGCGGTGGATGCCGGAAGAGCAGACGATCGCCAAGATTCGCACTCCACTCTATCCTGAATCAGCCCAGGGGTTCGATCTCCACCTCTATCCTGTTGGCGGACCCGACGAGGACAGCGATACAGGATGGCATTGGTGGTTCCCCATTGCCTGTATGACCCCGCGGTCCCGCGGCTCAGTGACTCTACGCTCCCCAGAGCCCAGCCACGAACCGTTGATCCACCACCAGTACCTCTCTGATCCCGAAGGCCATGACCGCGGGGTGCTGCGAGAAGGTCTGCGCATCGCGCGTAGCATTGCCGACCAGCCTGCCCTGCGTGAACTTCTCGGCTCAGAACTGAGCCCCGGACCAGAAATCGAGGATGACGCGGCACTCGAGAAGTGGATTGAGGGCGCAATCGAGCACTACTACCACCCGGTTGGCACCTGCGCGATGGGTTCAGCGAGCGATCCCCTGGCCGTCACGGATGAGCGAGGCCGCATTCACGGCCTTCAGAATGCGTTCGTGGCCGACTGCTCGATCATGCCAGTCATCCCACGCGCGAACACCAACCTGCCGGCGATCGTTGTGGGCGAGCGCATCGCGAGTTGGCTCCTTGGCGCAAAGTAGGACTTAGAGGAGGCGATGGAGAGCATCGGGTTCGGGATCATTGGGCTCGGGCGCATTGGCGCGTTCCATGCCAACTCGCTCCAAAACGCGGTCAGCGGCGCTCATCTCGTGGCAGCTTCAGTCGATCCCGATCATCGGCGGATCTTGCTGGATTCCGGAGTGGCGCCCTGCCCACTCGAGGAAGATGTCGAATCACTGCTCGCCAGACGCGACGTCGAGGCGGTCGTCGTCGCGTCACCGGCCGTCGCCCACGCCGAGCACATCAGGCTAGCCGCGGCGGTGGGAAAACCGATCTTTTCCGAGAAGCCACTTGCCGACTCGGTACCCAGGGCAGAATCCGCCGCGAACGCGGTAGTGGCCGCTGGAGTGCCGTTCCAGATTGGGTTTCAACGACGGTATGATCGAAGCTACGCGCGGGCCAGAGAGCTGATCGGCAGCGGGGCGATCGGGGACGTGGAAATGTTTCGCGGCATGACCTGCGATCGCCTCGGTCCGATCGAGTTCCTGCGCACTAGCGGCGGCATCTTCATGGATCTGGCCAGCCATGATTTCGACGCGGCGCGCTTTCTGACGGGTCAGGAGATCACCGAGGTCTTCGCCGTCGGGGCCGTGTTGATCGAACCAGAGCTGGAGACGTTTGACGATGTAGACCATGCCATTGTCCTGCTCCGGTTCGCAAATGGTGCGCTGGGGGTCGTCCAGGAGAGCTGGCGCGCTCCGTACGGGTACGACATCCGCGCCGAGGTCCATGGGAGCATGGGCAAGGTCGTCGCCGAAGTCGACGAAAAGTACCCAACGGTCCTCTATGACAATCGGGGCAAAGTCTCGGAACGGCACGACCAGTTCGTGGAGCGATTCAGCGATGCGTACAAGGCGGAGCTGCAAGCGTTCGTCGACGCCTTGCACGCGGGAGTCTCGCCAACGCCCGGCATCGAGGACGCCTTGCAGACCATGCGCGTCGCCGCCGCGGCGACGACCAGCCGGCGCGAGAATCGCTGGGTTTCGGTCTCAGACCCGTGAACAGATGTCGGGTTCATGCGAAACACGTCACTCGCGCGGCGTACAATCGTCTCCAGACGGGACTGAAATGAGTGAGGGAGAGTGAAGATGATTGCGTCACCCATGAGGGCCGACGCCCAGCAGGCAGCGGAGACGTACGGGAACTACATCGCCGGCGAGTGGAAACCGGCCACGAGCGGCGAGACGATGGAGAACCGCAACCCGGCCAACCGGGACGAGGTCGTCGGCCGCTTTGCATCGTCCAGCGCCGAAGACGTCGATGCCGCGGTGAGTGCCGCGGAGGAGGCCTATCGCACCTGGCGATTCAGCTCACCGATGTCGCGAGCGAACATCCTGCACAAAGCCGCAAATATCCTCGAGGCCCGCATCCCCGAGGTCGGACGTGAACTGACGCGGGAAGAGGGCAAGACCCTCAAAGAGGGGATTGGCGAGACGACGCGAGCCGTGCAGATCCTCCGCTACTACGCCGGCGAAGCGCAGCAGCCGAGCGGCGAGCACTATCCGTCCATTAATCCCCACACGTTGCTCTACACGTCGCGCGAGCCGCTTGGGGTCGTGGCGGTAGTGACTCCCTGGAATTTCCCGATCGCGATTCCCGCGTGGAAGATCGCGCCCGCGCTCGCCTTCGGCAACACCGTTGTCTTCAAACCCGCCAGCCTGACACCGCTGACCGCGGTGCGCCTGGTGGAAGCGCTTGCCGAAGCCGGTCTGCCCGCCGGGGTGCTGAACCTCGTTACCGGTTCCGCCGCCAATGTCGGCGACCCACTGGTCCGTGACCCGCGAGTGGTCGCCATCACCTTTACCGGTTCGAATGAAACGGGTGCCGATCTACGACGGTCCGCGGCCGAGCGAGGCACCAAGCTTCAGCTCGAATTGGGGGGTAAGAATCCAGCCATCGTGCTCGCGGACGCCGACCTGGAGCACGCGCTCGGGCACGTCGTCTCCGGCTCAATGATGAGCACCGGCCAAAAATGTACAGCCACGTCGCGGGCGATTGTCGATCGCCGCATCATCGATCGCTTTACCGAGATGCTGGCGGACCGCATCAAGGCACTCAAGGTTGGTGACCCGCTCGACTCAGAAACCCAGATCGGGCCGCTGATCGACGAGCGGGCAGCGGATCGCGTCGCCGGCGAGGTCGATAGCGCCAAGCAGGCGGGCGCCGAGCTTCTGGTCGGCGGAGAACGGTTAGGTAATGGGCTCGAGCGGGGCGCGTTCGTGGCGCCGGCCCTGTTCGGGGGTGTCGATCCCGACTCCCGACTCGGCCAGGAGGAGTTGTTCGGGCCGGTTCTTGGCGTCATTCCGGTCGACAGCATGGAAGAGGCAATGACGGTTGCCAATCAGGTGAAGTTTGGGTTGTCAGCCTCGATCTTCACGCGCGATCTCGGCCGTGCGCTCGCTTTCGCACGCGAAATCGAAGCGGGCGTCGTCCATGTCAACAGCGAGACACCTGGAGCCGAACCACAGGTACCCTTCGGCGGCATGAAAGGGTCGTCGTCCTATTCTCGCGAGCAGGGCAAAGCCGCTCGCGATTTCTTCACCCAGGTAAAGACCGTTTACATCGATCCGCCCCCGCCGTCTGCTTGAGGATCCGGGGTGCTGGTCGTGTAACTCGCGTAGAGGAATGGGGATTCAAGGGTCTGAATCAGCTGGAGGCTAGCAATGGCCCGCGGCTACGGAAACGGGATTGTGAAAGGGAAAGAACGGATGAGCAAGCATGCCCAGGCGGTTCATGAAGCGCAGGCCCATTGGGAGGGGGGATTGAGCGACGGCAACGGCCGCATCACCGGCAGCAGTAGTGGCCAGCTTGCCGAAGTCCCGATGACCTGGAACGCCCGCACCGGCGGTGACGACACGCTGACATCGCCAGAGGAATTGCTCGCCGCCGCGCACGCCTCGTGCTTCTCAATGGCCCTCGCCTACGAGCTGCAAGGCCGCAATGCCGCTCCGCGAAGTCTCGACGTCAGCGCCAGGGTCGGCTTCGATCCCAAAGTCGGTGGCGGATTTGAAGTGAGCTTCTCCGAGCTGACCGTCAAGGGGGATGTCCCTGGAATCAGCGCCGAAGATTTCCAGACGGCGGTCCAGCAGGCTTCTGAAGGCTGCCCCATCTCCCAGGCGCTGAAAGGGAACGTCCAGATCTCGGCCGAGGCTCAACTGAGTTGAGCTGAACCAGCGAGTCAGTCGGCCTGGAGACGTGATGGCCTGTAGGGGCGATGCGGGCATCGCCCGCGCCCCCAGCTGAATCGAAACGTAGCTGGAATCAATGCTCCGGATTGAGGCAAGGGCAACTGCCACCCTTGCCTCACTCTGCGTCTCCTGAATCGACGGCGTCAACCGAGTCACCTAAAGGCTGGCACCGTGGGCAGAATGACGTGCCGCGTCCCCCAACGACCGTCCTTTCGAGAAGGGTCCCGCAGCGTGGGCACGCTGCCTTGCCGCCTCGTCCATAGACGCGAAGTTCGCCTCCGTAACCGCCCCGATTGCCACTCGCGTCCTCAAAGGACGAGAAGGTCGTCCCTCGACCATCGACTGCCGCCCGCAGCACCGCGCGGATTGACCGGTGCACGCGGCGAACTTCCTCGGAAGTCAGTGAGTTCGCTTGTCGTTCAGGATGGATCCGCGCCTGGAAAAGGGATTCATCGACGTAGATGTTTCCGAGTCCGCCGATGAGCCCCTGATCGAGGAGAACCGCCTTGATCTTCCCCGGACGACGCCGCAACCGCTCTTCCAGCCAGGCTGCCGAGAAACCGCGTTCAAGAGGCTCGCGGCCCAGCCGTTGGTCCAGACGGTCGAGATCATCTCCGTGGGCGTGGATGACCCGGCCGAACTTGCGCTGGTCTGAGAAGCGCAGGTCGAGACCGTTGTCGAATTCGATCGCAAGATGCTCGAAGCGAAGTGGCGGCTCCTCACGCGGAACCGCGCTCAATCGCCCGGTCATCCGCAGGTGGACCACGATCGCACTGCCATCGTCGAGATCGATGATCAGGTACTTGGCCCGCCGGCGGATGCTCTGGACTACCCGACCACGAATACGGGCCAGGACATCGTCGACGCGCTCGTCCCCGAGAACTCCGGAGAACTCGCCAACGCGCAGTGAGCTGACCCGCTGACCGACGATCTTGTCGATCAACGAGCGGCGGACGGTTTCGACCTCAGGGAGTTCTGGCATACTCGCACGACGAATCTACGCTCGCTCCGGAACGGATGAAAGAAGCCGGATCGTACCACGGGCTCGTCTCGAAGTGGTTCGGAGTGTCAGACAGTGATGACCGAGTCGGACGCCGACAGATTGCATCTTCTGCCGAATCGTACGGGGCGAGCTTGGCACACAGTTTGTTGCCGAGAGTGAGCATAACGTCGCCTTCCACGATCTGCACCCGCAAGCGCCGGTCCACGTACTTGTCGTTCCCCGGCGGCACTTCGCCGCCCTTCGCGACGTCGGATCCAATGACTGGCCCATCACCGCGGACGCGTTGACATTGGCCTCGCAAGTGGCAGCCGCGAATGGACTCTTCGCCGGCGGCTACCGTGTCATCACCAATGATGGACCTGACGCCGGGCAGACTGTTCCGCACCTGCATTTTCACGTGCTCGGCGGCACGACGCTCCAAGCCGGGCTTGGCTGAGTCTGGCTTTCACGAAAGAAGATGGGAAGTCGAGGATGGCAGAGGTCACGGTTCGCCAACGACTCGAGGACGATCTCAAGACGGCCATGCGCGCTGGCGACACCGTTTCGCGCGACGCCATTCGCTACATCCTCTCCGCGGTGAAGAACGCCGAGATCGATGCCCGGGGCACTGCCTCAGAGGCGGACCCGGTTGCCGCGCTGAGACGCCTGGGAAAGCAGCTCACCGACGCCATAGAGCAGTATGAAGCGGCGGGGAGACAGGAGCTCGCGGACCATGAGGCGGCCCAGCTTGGGGTACTGAAGCGGTACTTGCCTACCGAGCTCTCGGACGATGAGCTGCGCGCGCTCGTCGCGGAAGTAATTGCTGAAACGGGAGCCGCCGGCCCGAAAGACATGGGACGGGTCATGCCGGTCGCGATGCAGCGCGTGGCTGGCCGCGCTGATGGCCGTCGCATCAGCGCGGCCGTCAAGACCGCCCTGGCGCAGTGACCGTTGATGAGACGAGCGATCGTCCGCTCGAGCTCACCTTCACTCTGGTCACCGAGGCAGAAGTACCTCCCGGCATCGATGGCGACGAGCTCGAGGCACTGACGACCTTCGTCCTCACGGAGGAACACGCAGGTCGGTCCTTGGGAGGTCACGGTTGCCCTTGTCGACGACGACCGCCTCCAGGAGCTCCATCGCGACTTCATGGGGATCGACACGCCGACCGACATCATGACGTTTCCGAGTGGCGAAGCCGATGACGAACCTCACGGCGGCGAACTCGTGATCTCGGTCGATCACGCCACGACGCAGGCCGGCGCCTGGGAGTTGTCACCTGAGGAGGAGATCAGGTTTCTGGTCACCCACGGCCTTATGCACCTGCTCGGGTGGCGGGATGACACCGATGAGCAGCGACGGACCATGCTGGAGCGGCAACAACAACTCTTCGATGCATGGCGATTCCGAATGAGTGATACGGAATCCGGGTAATCACCGCGCATCGCGGCTTACGTTGTTTCCCACCACCTGCGGGATCCCCGGCTCGTCAGTGACCCGCGCCGGAGAGCGGGATTGTGCCGCGGGTTCAGATCGTGGCGACCGAGATCAGTCGACTGTCGTCCGACTCACCTCCTGCCGGCGTTCCCATCATGGGTCCTCCGTCAGGGGATCCCGGTGGTGAAGGTGGTGAAGATGATGAATTTCTCGGGAGCCGGGAGCGGTATCACCTTTATCTGTAGTGGGCCTGCACTCTAACCCCTCGAAAACACTCACTCCAACCGCCACCCCCGGGGTACCTGGCCTTGCCGCAGGGAGAGGGGCTTTGGTCGTGGGTGATGAGGTGGAGACGGAGCC
This sequence comes from uncultured Chloroflexia bacterium, assembly GCA_963751075.1. Classification (GTDB taxonomy): domain Bacteria; phylum Chloroflexota; class Chloroflexia; order Thermomicrobiales; family UBA6265; genus JACCXM01. Next base: position 277,509 of record CAVVTE010000011.1, read on the forward strand.
GGGAGTGGGGCTGACGGTGTTCGGGGACGAGGGTGAAGGTGGCGAACTTCCCGAGCTTCCCGAAGTTGCCAAAGGTGGCAAAGATGGCAAAGGTGGCAAACAGCGCCGGGAAAGGAGGCATCATCATCGTCGTCCCCGGCGCCGGGGGTGCGCTTCCAGCGCCAACGGGTTTGCGTCCGGCGCTGGGCGGTGGCCCCCGGCTCGGCGTCGTGGTCCGCAGAGGGGACGGTTTGCGGTGCCGCCGGTCATTAGGCGGTGTCTGTATGAGACGAAATAGAGCCGCAACGCAAAGACATGTCATCCCGATTGGTGCCATATCGAGGTACTGCACGTTGCAGGAGGGATCTCGTCAGCATGGCGCAACTGCTCGGAACGACGAGATTCCTCGCCGCGGCTGCGGTGAAAAACTGTGCCATTCATGCCGTGGTGGCGCCCCACTGGGGCATGCTCGCTCGGAATGACAGCTTTACGGAATGCGATTTAGCCTGTGGCCAGGGCGCGCCGCAAAACGTCGGCCGCGTTCAGCGCGGCGCGGCGCTGAATCTCCTGAAACGCGGCGCGAATCGGGAACGACTCTTCGCTCTCGTTCAAACCCGAAACGGCGACGTCGATCGTCCCTTCGAATAATCCCTGAACGGTGGGCGCGACAGTCGTCGTGATACCGACGGCGACGCTGCTGCCAAATTGCTCGCGCGCCGATCTCGCCAGGTCGCCAGCGGACGGAGAAGCCGAACCGCCGGCAATCGCCGTCGCGCCGCGAACGACATCGGTGGCCCCCGGCTCGGACAGCAGCATCGAACCGAACCGGCCGCCGCTGCCCGATTCGGCAATCCCGATCGTCAATCCCCGCTCGCGAAGTGAATCGAGCAGAACCTGAGCGAGCGATCGGTCGTCCTCCGCGTACACGTGATTCCCAAGTCGCCGCCGCACCTCAGCCACAGTTTTCGACAGGGATTCCTCGGCTGCCGCGTCGTCGTCCGCGGCCGCGGTAACTCGGACGTGGACACCGTCGTCCTTTGCGTACGTTCCAACGTACGGTTGCGGGCGGCGCGTGAGCTCGTCGAGCAGCTGGGAGACAGCGGATTCACCGATGCCCAGAGTGCGCAGATTGGCGGAGCGATAGACCCGGCCAGTCAGGCGCGCCGAAATGCGGGGGAGCGCTTGCTCCCGCCACATGCGGAACATCTCGCGCGGCACTCCCGGCATCGCCACGACCATCGAGTCACCGACGCGCGCGAGCCAGCCGGGTGCGGTACCCACCGGATTCGGTAGCACCTCCGCGCAGGGGATTACCCACGCCTGCTTGGCGTTTCGCTCCGGCATCTCGAGGCCACGCTGGGCGAAAAACTCGCGGATGCCGGCAACGATCTCCTCATCGACAACGGGAGTCTCGCCGGCGAGCGCGCTGATCGCCTCGCGGGTGAGATCGTCGTCCGTGGGACCGATGCCACCAGTGCAAATCACCAGATCAGCTTCCTCGAGTGCCGACGCTAGCGTCCGCGTCAGGCGATCGAGATCGTCGCCAACCTGAACGACGTGGAGGAGCTCGATCCCTTTCGCGGCAAGCTCCTGAGCGAGGAAGGTGGCGTTCGTGTCGGTCAGGTGCCCGCCGATCAGCTCACTGCCGATCGACATCACATAGGCTCGCATGCGTCCCGACCCCCTCGCATAGTTTGGGCCGGCAGTCGCCGGCCCACCGTTCTATGTTGTGAGATGTGTACCCCCGGAGGGACTCAAACCCGGAACCTACTGATCCGAAGTTGGACTCAAACCCACGGCCCGACGTCGTAAATTGCAACCGCGCCATTGTACTGCTCATGTTGTTGAGGCGGTTAATCGTCCGAAAAGAGCCCGGCACCCTATGATACCGACGAACACTCGCCCTACCGGTATGAGAGGCGGCCGCTCAGGGCGCATCTTGACCAGTACGTTGGAGAGCAAGGCAGCAGGTGATCCAAAGCAGGAGTCGGGCTGCCGGGAGTGAACGCCTACGCGGGTGCCAAAGTGAAGCGACTATTGAGCGAAGAACCTGCGACTGAAGCTAGCAAAGCTGAACCGCCGCGGCTCATTGACTCTTCCTAGTTCCGCCTCGACGATCGGACTGACCCGTCTGTCGCTCCTAAGAGGCGGGCCTGTTCAGCCTTCAGTCGGCCGAATTCTGCCGCTGCGTATTCGGCCAACTCTTGAGTTGGGAAGTTCACAACCGAGATGTTGTCTTCCCGTTTGATCGAGATTTCACCCGTTTCCCATTCCTTGAGGATCGCCTGGTAGCCAGCAACATGAGCGCAAAGGGCGAGTAGACAAGGTGGCATCTCAGGTTCTTCGATGAGGTCGGTGCGGTCGAGCACAATTTCCATCATGCGTTGATGTATGGGCACAAATACCGTGGTCATCCAGAGTCGCCAGGCAACGACGTCTTCCCTCGTGGCTGGGGGGTTGCTCTTCCAATACGACCCGCCTCCGGGCCGGTAGCGCTTCCTGAACGCTTGCCAGGACACATCGCTCGATTGAGTGAGAGCTAGCAGGGGGCCATAAAAATCACTCAGTTGACGGTTGATCCGTTCGAGGCGATCGGTTCGCTGAGCGAGTTGAAGATCTGTCCGGTACTTGACGACATAACCGATTGCCGCAACGCATACCCCGACAAACGTCGCGACTCCTGTCCAGTCCATTACCCCTCCAATGGGCCGCGTCGTCCCGTCGGTGTAGGTATTGGTGTAAACGACTCGGGAGCGCCAGCGGTTGATCCGCCAGCGCTCCCGTCTTTCACGTAATTGCGCCTGTTTCTCTGGTACCCTCGGAGGGACTCGAACCCCCAGCCTTCTGGTCCGAAGCCAGACGCTCTATCCGTTGAGCTACGAGGGCGGGCGGGTGTGACCCGTACGTGTGGAAGTATACCAGCCTGGTTCAGCCACCTTTGACGAGCTGATGGTCGAGGGCGTAGCGTTCGGCAGGAGGTACTCGATGATCCAGGGGACTTTTCCCATTACCCGAAACGACCCACGATCGTGGCGTACAGCCGCGGCGGGACTCATCCTGGCGGCGACGATCGTCGGCGTCGCGATCGTCGTCGGCGGGGCGACGGCTCGCATTCTGAACCCGATCGGCGCGCTGCTCTGGTTGGCGTCAGGTGTGCTCCTGGCGCTCTCGCTGCCGAGTGTCGAGCGCCGAACGCTCGGATTTGTCGTGGCGATCGCAAGCGGCGTCATTCTCGGCGCGTTGGTGCGGCCCGGAAGTCTGGTCGAGGCGGTCGTTGGTTTTGCCATCGCGGGAGCGGTCGTCGTATTTGCGGCGGGCGATCGCAGCGGCGGCTGGGCGCTCCTTGCCCCGGCCATCTACCTGCCGGTTCACCTGCTGATCGGCGTCGGCCGCGCGATTGTTCGCGGCGGTGGCGTCCGCACCGATCCTCCGCCGACGGCGGCCATCGTGCCGCTGGCGATGCTCCTGGCGGCCGCGGTAGCGGGAACACTGGTTGCAACGGCCATGCGGCGCAACCCGTGATCGCCAATTTCTCGGTCGCCGGTTACTCGCGGCCCCGGAGGGCCCGGTCGACGTCGCGTCTCGCTTGTCGTTCCGCGTCGGCCGTTCGCTTGTCGTAGAGCTTCTTGCCGCGGGCCACGCCGATATCGAGCTTCGCCAACCCTTGCTTCAAATGGAGCCGCAGCGGCACCAATGTGAGACCCTTTTGTTCGACTGCCGCCCGCAGCCGCTCCAACTCCCGGCGATGGACGAGAAGCTTGCGCGGCCGACCCGGCTCGTGGTTGGCACGGTTTCCGTGGCTGTAGGGCGAGACGTTCGAACCGATCAGCCACAGTTCGCCATTTTCGATGCGCGCGTACGCTTCGGCGATCGTTGCTTTTCCATCGCGAATTGACTTGATCTCAGTCCCGGTCAGAACGATTCCCGCCTCGACCGACTCGAGGATGTGAAAATCATGGAATGCGCGCCGGTTGCTGGTGACCACGCGATCACCACGGCTCCGGTCGCTCGACGCTACGGCTTTCACGGGAGGAGTTTTGGTTGCCATCCGCGCACTATAGGAACCGCACGGGAGGGCGTCAAACCCACTTCCGGGAGCCGGCGTTCAGACTCATCACGCTCGTCTCCGCCGTTGACGTGCCGGAGACAGCAGAATGAGCACGGACTCGGGTGAAGTCCTCGATGATCCTTACGCATTGCTGCCCGAGTTGTACGACCTCGAACACGCCCAATTTTCCGACGATATCGACCTTTACCTGCGCCTGGCCGAGGTCGTCGGTGATCCCATCCTGGAGCTCGGCTGCGGCACCGGGCGGGTCTTGAGGCCTCTCGGCCGAAGCTGGGCATCGGGTCACTGGCATCGACCGCTCGCCGCCGATGCTGAACCGAGCGCGTACAAATGTCTTGGAGAGTGACTTCTCTGAACGCGTCACCCTGATCGAGGGTTCCATGACCGATTCTCACCTCGCAACCGGTGGCCCGTTCGGTCTCGTCATCTTTTCGCTCAATGGGCTGATGCACCTGCCCACCAAGACCGAGCAGCGTGCGGCGTTGTCTGCCGCACGCCGGTCCCTCGACCCCCGCGGCATGCTCGTCATCGATGCGCTCAGCCCGAACCCTGAGTTATTGTCGACGTTTGATGGCCGCGTCCAACATGAAGGGTCATGGCGGAAAGTCGACGGAACGACGATCGACCGGTTCTCGTCCAGAATTCACTCGCCCGTGGAGCAACGAATCGAAACCGAGCTCTGGTACGACCTCATCGACCCCGCTGGTCAGCTGCAACGCGTTCGCAGCGAGTTCCCCATGAGATACGTCGTTCCATCAGAGATCGAGTTGATGCTCGAAGTTACCGGTTTCGTGGAATGGACCCTCTATGGGTCGTACGAACTGGACCCCTATGACGATGGCAGTGAGCGCCTGCTCGTCACCGCCGAAGTAACTCCAAGCTAACGACGTCTGTTAGATCCGGGCGGCGCGATTCTGGAGCAGGAGATCCGCCAGCACAATCGCCAGCATTGCCTCGGCCACAGGGACCGCGCGGGGCACGACCGAGGGATCGTGGCGTCCCTCGACCAGAATTGTCCGCGGCTCCATGCTGATGTCGATCGTCTCCTGCTCGCGGGCTACCGACGAGGTCGGTTTGATTGCCACCCGGACGATGATCTCCTCTCCCGAGGAGATTCCGCCGAGCGTGCCGCCGGCTCGGTTGCTTCGAGTTCGCACGCGGCCATTCTCGGCGTAGAACCAGTCGTTGTTTTCGGACCCCCGCGACCGCGCGGAGGCGAACCCGTCGCCAATTTCAACACCCTTTGTGGCGGGGATCGAAAGCATCGCCTGGGCGATAAGCGCATCGAGCCGGTCGAACGTTGGCTCCCCCAGGCCGGGCGGGACATTGATCGCCCGCACTTCCACCACTCCACCGAGACTATCGTGGGTTTCCTTGACGGCGAGAATCGCCTCGGTCATTTCCTCGGCCGCGATCGGATCGGGGCAACGAACGAGATTGCGTTCGATCTCGTCGCGATCGAACGTCTGCATCTCGATGCCGCCGATCTCCTTCGTGTAGCCGTAGATCTCGGTCCCGACGGACCCGAGAATCTTGCGCGCGATGGCGCCCGCCGCGACGCGTCCCCAGGTCTCCCGCGCCGAGGAGCGCCCGCCGCCGCGGTGATCGCGATGCCCGTATTTCGCCCAGTAGGTGTAATCGGCGTGTCCCGGCCGGAACACATCCCGTAGAGATTCATATTTGGAAGAATCGACGTCCCGGTTGTAGGTAATCATCGAGATTGGCGCGCCGGTGGTCCGCTCCTCGAAAACCCCGGAGAGGATCTCGGCGCGGTCCTTTTCTCCTCGAGGCGACGTGACCTTGCTTTGACCGACGCGCCGCCGATCAAGCTGGAGCTGGATGTCCGCCTCGGTGAGTGGAATGCCTGCCGGAGTTCCCTCGACTACGACACCCAGGGCTGGGCCGTGGGACTCACCCCACGTCGTGAGGCGAAAGATCTTTCCGAAGCTGCTGCCCATGCCTGCGCGGGTTCCCCTTCATGCGTGCGATTGACGGGTCAGAACGCGTTGGGTCCTGTTACCAACTAGTCCGGCGCTCGGCGCTCCGGCTGACACCACGCGCCGAAAAGCCGGTAGTCGTTCTCGGAGGTCCTGTGGAAGCCAAATCGCTCGTAGAGCCTCTGGGATCGGAAGTTCGTACGCTGGGTGCTCAGTCCGACGCGACGGGCGCCTCGCTGCCTCATCGCGTCCACCGCCAGGCCCAGTGCTTCGAGCCCATACCCACGGCCTTGCTGATCCGGAACAACGGCGATGCGGTCCAGGTGTCCCCAACCTGAGAAGAGCGTCACGCCAAAGTACGCAACGGGCTCACCGTTAGCCTCGATGAGGGAGACTTCGACTCCCGGCGTTCGCAGGTAGACGTCAAACTCTTCCCGGCTATTCCGCCAGAGCCAGGGGAACGCCGCCTGATCCATTCCCGTGACCAGGTCGACCTGGCGCGTGTCGTCGGCTTTCACCGGGACGGGGCGAAGTTGACTACTGGCGGACCACGGGTCTCTGCCGATGTCCGCCTCATAGGTAATGACCTCTTCCAACATTTCGAACCCGGCCCGCTCAAAGCGAGACGGCGAGCGGGGCGAATCGAGCTCGATCGCCAGTAGCAGGTCGTTGCCATGATCGGCACAACGCTCGACTGCCGCATGGAGTAGCGGCTCCAGATGGCGGACCGCCACCAGATCTTCGACACTGGCGATCTCGGATCGGTTCCGCCATGATCCAATCAGCGCGTATTCCAACGTTGCCGGGACCCATACAGATCGACCGGGGTTCCGTTCGACCAGATTGCGCGCCGACTGAGCGCCGACCTTGCCCGGGAGACGCAAGGCGTCGACGTCTTCAGGCTCCAGCGTTCGCACGACCGGCGCCGAGACGCCTTTGCCGCGTGGTGGCGCGAGGGTTCCGGCCATCTACCGCTCCAGCCACGCGTTCTCGAGATAGAGCATCCCGAGCGGGGTGATGTCGAGACCCTTGACCCAGGGTTTCATCAGCGTGTATCGCACGTCATGAGACAGTGGCAGCACCGCGTTGTCGCCCAGCAATACCGCCTCCGCCTCGGCGTAGAGCGCAGCGCGATCGTCGACGTCGAGCGTCGCTGCCGCCTGGTCGAGGAGCGCATCGAATGTCGGATTCGAGTACTCGGAATAGTTGTCCGGCGAGGGGGTGGCGAACAGATTCCAAAGGAACGTTTCCGGGTCCGGGAAGTCCGCAACCCACGTCAGCTCATAGGCGGGAAACGATTTCCGGGAGAGCCCCTGGTTGAACTGCGGCCAATGGACGTCCAGGACCTCAACGGTCAGGCCGAGCTCCCGGTCCAGAACGTCACGCAAGGCCTCGGACCCAAACGGACCGGCGCCATAGATAGTGATCGACGGCACGTTCTCGGCGCTGCCGTATGAGGAGTTGGCGATGGCCTCCCGTGCCGCCTCCAGATCTTGCTCGGGAGCGGTATGAGGCCACTCTCGGCCCAGGGTTCCTGGCGGTATCAGACCGTTCGCGGTCTCCTGCCTGCCGCTGAGAAGGATTTCGGCGACCTTCCAGCGGGGAAACGCCAGCTGGACCGCTCGTCGAATCTCCGGGTCGTCCATGGGAGCGACGTCAGTGCGAAAGGCAATGTACGTCGTCGATAGAATCGGCGAGACGTCGAGCTCCGCCAACAGGGGACTATCCTCGTCGGAAACGCGATCGATTGCCGGAATTGGGACTGTGGCGAGGTCGATCTCGTCCGCCTGATAGAGGTTGAAGGGGTTGGACGAGTTCGGACCGAGACGGAATATCACTCGTCCCAGGTCCGGCTTCCCGCCGACGTACTCCGGGTTCGCCGCCAGTTGCAGCTCTACTTCGGGCTCCCAGAGGTCGACCACGAACGGGCCTGAGGCGTTTGGATCTCGCCACCACTCACCGCCTCGCGCTACGTCGTCCGGGTCGACAATGGCGGCGGGGGCCGAGGCCAGCTTCATCAGGAATGTTGCCCGGGGCGCCTTGAGGCGAATCTCGACTGTCCGATCGTCGATCGCCTGGACGCCGGTCAGCTCACTCACGTCCCCGCGAATCACTTCATCGGCACCGAGGATGTCCGCCAGGTAGGATGGGCCGGCAAGCGCGGCGCCCGCATCTTCAGCGGTTTGTGGACTGAGCGCCCGCGTGAGCGAGAAGACCACATCCTCGGCCGTGATTGCCGAGCCATCAGCGAACCGAGCGTCATCACGGAGTTGAATGAGGTAGGTGAGGCCGTCCGCGCTGATCTCGATGCGCTGGGCCAGCTCCGGAACTGGCTCGAGATTTTCGTCGAACCGGGTCAATCCCCGGAAGACCTGCCGGGTCATGAAGGCCGAGTTCACGTCTCGGGCTACCGCGGGATCGAGTGGCACGGGATCGATGACTGTCCCGGCAAGACGAAGCTCCTGTCTGCCGGAGGGGGTCGCTTCCCGCGGCCGATCCTGGGCTTCGATGACGACCACGCCACCGGGAACCGGGGTGGCTGCGGCGGCCAGCGTACCGAGGCTTCCGCTCGAGGTCACCGGCACGAGCGAGCCGACCAGGACGATGGATACCAGGGTGAGGATGAGATAGACGGTGCGCGGGATCATTACGGGTCTCCTGTTCATGGGTGCGATGATAGTGCCCGCGCACGAGCAGGGACAAACCGGCCTGCAACCAGGCGCTGTCACAGGAGAGCCTTGGAACTAGGAAAGCTGGGACGTCCCACCCCACGTTTCGCCGTATGGGTGCCATTGCGTATCCGGAGAGGAGCCAATACTGACCGCGCTACTGCCACTCTTTCCACTCGGTACAGTCCTCTTTCCCGGTATGGCGTTGCCGCTGCATATCTTCGAGCAGCGGTACCGAACCATGGTTGCTCGCCGCATGAACGAAGACCCGATGTTCGGCGTGGTTCTCACACGCACCGGGCGAGAGGTTGGCGACCAACCGGAAGTCCATGACGTTGGCACCGCCGCGTCGTTGCTCGAGGCGGTCCGCTATGACGACGGGCGCTTCGATGTAGTCGTCCGAGGTGGGCGCCGCTTCCGCGTGTTCGACGGCAACTGGGATGAGGGGTATCTGACGGGTACGATCGAATGGCTGCAAGACCTCGGCCCGGCTCTCTCGGGCAGTGAAAAAGCGGCTCGTCTGGCGGACAACGTGCGGCACGCGTTTGATGCGTACCTCGACGTCTTCGAGCGCAGAGCGAGTATCGGCATCGAACGGACGGACCTCGGACACGATCCCAGCGAGATCGGCTATGCCATCTGCTCCATGATGCCCCTTGCCGCTGCTAAGCGACAACGCCTCCTGGAGGCGTCAAGTCCCGAGAGTCTGCTTGAAGATTTACTTGGAATGTTGCGCCGCGAGCGCGAACTACTGGTATCGACCGGGGTCGGCGGCGCGAACATCGATCATCCGGGAGCGAGATTCTCCACGAACTGAGCCTCAGCCCCTGTCCTGCTCCTTCAGAAATGCGACCACCCGGTCGACTACCGCCTGAGCTCTCAACCCGGATGTGTCTATTGCCAGATCGGCGGCTCGAGATGCGGCGTCGAGTCGCTTCACCTGCAGGTCGTGGAGCCACTCAGGCCACTGTCCTCCACGCCGATTGCGCACCGCGGCAATATCGACGTCGAGCACGATGAGGACATCTGGATCGGAATGTTGCCAGAGGTTCGGGATCGCGCTATGTTCTTGACCGGAGACGTGAGCATCATACCCAAGGGCTTGCAGTGCGGCGACCAGGGTGGACTTCCCGGCGGCGCAGGGACCTACTACCACGATTCTTCGGGAGTCCGCCGATCCGGAGTGTTCGCCCCCGGGCTTCTTTCGTGCGTCAGCCATTGTCCTGAGTCCGCATCGGCATGTTCATGGGAGAGGCACCTGGGCCCGCATCCTGCGGACGAGCGTCGTCTGATTGTGCTCAGGGAGTGTGAGTGCAACGACGCTCATGTCGTCGCCCGGCTTGCCTCCGTCACGAGCGTTCGCCTCGGCGAGCACGAGATCCGCGATATCGGCAGCGGACGCGCCGGGACCTGCGGTCTCCGAGATCGCGGCGAGATCGAGTGGCGGCAATCCCTTACGCACCCCGGAGTTGGCAATCCCGTCGCTGACCAGGATGACCCGCAGTCCGGGAGCGACTGGTACCTCCGCCGCCCAGGGACGCGTTCGCGGGTGGATGCCGAGCGGACGCTCTGCACTCGCGATCACTTCAACGCCCTCGTGTGTCTGAACGAAGCAGGCGGTCTCGCTGTTCCGGGTGATGACCACTGTTTCCGTCTTCAGATCGACGGAAAGGATGTCCAGTGTTGCCGACACCTGACCGTTGCGCAGGGCAAAGAGGAAGTCATTCGCCGCGCGCGCCGAGGCGCCATCGCGCACACCCTCCTTGAGCAAGGCCGAGACCTTCGCGGTGACGAGCATGCTCAGTGTTTTCGCCGCGCGCCCCGAACCCTGCCCATCGGCCATGATCACCGAAAGTCCTCCCCCCGGGCGCTCGACGATCTCGACCGTGTCGCCGCTCTCCCGTGACGCGTACTTATTGGTCTTGGCGATCGCCACATCAATGGTCAAGGGCATGGTTGCTACTTCGCCATCGGGCTGGCCAGCTGCTTCACTGAACCGTGCCGGATGGCGGCGGTTCGATCGCCGCATTATCAATCAGCCGCGTGCCACCAACGTCGACGGCAACGAGCAGTCTCGCGCCAGCGCGCACGTGCGGAAGCGGCTCGAGCGAACTCCCGTCGACGAGCGCTAGATAATCGACAACGAGACCGGGCACGTCGAGCGCCATGAGGGCCATCTCCTCGAGCCGCCGGGCATTTGATTCGCCGGCAGCGGCGGCGCCGACCACGGTCTCGATTGCTCGCGGTAGCGCCAGCGCGCGAAGCCGATCCTCCGGGGAAAGCTGGACGTTTCGGGAAGACAGCGCCAGTCCATCCTGATCACGGACGGTTGCGCATCCGACAATGAAGCCCGGCAGTGCGAGGTCCCGGTGCAGCCGCCGGATGACCTGGAGCTGCTGGTAGTCCTTCTCCCCGAAATAGGACCGGGCCGGCCGCACCAGATTCAGTAGGATGGTCACAATAGTCGCGACTCCCCGGAAGTGGCCGGGCCGCGACGCCCCTTCCCAGTGTTCGGTCAGGTCGCCGACTTCAACCGTGGTGTCGAAGCCGGGAGGATAGATCGTTTCGACGTCTGGAGCGAAGACCAGGTCGGCACCGACCTCTTGCGCTCGTGCGACGTCCTGCGCCAGGTTCCGCGGGTAGCGGGCGAGATCATCACGGTTGCTGAACTGGATTGGGTTGACGAAGACGCTGACAACGGTCAATGCGTTCTCGCTTGCCGACCGCGAGATCAATGATTCGTGGCCCGCGTGCAATGCGCCCATCGTCGGCACGAGACCGGGACGCGCGTCGCCCAGCGCCGCTCTTAGCTCCTCGCGAGTTCGCACGATGTCGGGCGCCATTGTCAGCCTGGTGGCGTGCGGAGTTGGTCGACCACGTCTTTCGCCATGCGGTATGAGTGCTCTTCGTCCGGGAATGATCCCTCGCGAACCTCATTCGCGAACAAGGCGAACGCTTCACGGACTTCATCGCCGATGTTCGCGTACACCTTGGCAAACCGCCCGATGATCCGTTCTTGCAGCCCCAGCAGGTCGTGCGCGACCAGCACCTGACCATCGCAGGACGGACCGGCGCCGATGCCGATGGTCGGTATCGAAACGCTCTCGGTGATCATGCCTCCAAGCTCCGCTGGGATGACCTCCACGACCATCGCGAAGGCGCCGGCGACGGTAATGGCCTCAGCATCCGCGAGAATCTTGCGCGCTGATGTGACGTCACGACCTTGAACTTTGAAGCCGCCTAGCGCACCCGCGGATTGGGGCGTCAGCCCGATGTGCCCCATGACCGGAATACCCGCGCGCACAATTGCGGCGACGCGCTCGGCAACCTCCTGCCCGCCCTCCAGCTTCACCGAATCCGCCCCGCCCTCTTGTAAGAGCCGGCCCGCGTTCTCGATCGCGTGGGCGTTATCGATCTGATATGTCAGAAACGGGAGGTCGGCGACGACATGTGTTCTGGGCGCGCCGCGACGGACTAACTTCGCGTGATAAATAATGTCGTCGAGGGTGACGGGGACCGTGGAATCGTGCCCCTGGACAACCATTCCCAGCGAATCGCCGACGAGGATGATGTCGACGCCTGCCTCTTCCGCAAGTCGAGCAAACGGAAAGTCGTAGACCGAGACCATGCTCAGCCTCGGTCCTTCCTTGCGCTCCCTGATGTCGAGCGCCGTCAGTTTGCTGCGCTCCGGCTCTTGCCTGCTCTCAATCGTCATCGACAGACTCCACTCTGCTCATCGCTCTCTCCTTGGCTCGAATCAGCGCGGCTAAGACTCGCGTCGCCGGGGTCGCGATACCTACTTCCTCAGCCGCCGTCAGGACAGCTTCGTGGATGGCAGCGACCTCAGTCGGTCGTCCCGCGTCCAGGTCCTGAAGCATCGACGACCGGTTGCCCTTCGTCGCGTTGGCAGTTTCGAGAATAGCCCGACGCATCCCGCTCAGTTCGATTCCCAACTCCCTCGCCACGCTTGCGACTTCCTCCGCGATGATTTCCGCGGCGTCGAGCAGGCTCGGAGTCGTTGCGACCGCCCCGTTCGGAATATTCCCCACCGCAGTCAATCCATTGATTGCGGCGTTGACGGCAAGTTTCTGCCACACCCAACGGCCGATGTCGGGAACGGTCGTTGCGGCGAGCCCGGCGTCGGCGAAAACGCTGGCCAGCCAGGTTGCGGCCTTCGCGTCTCGCTCATCAAGGTAGCCGACGAGCGTTGGTCCTTCACCAGCATGCTTGACCCAGCCCGGACCGAGCCGGGTGGCTGCCTGGGAGGTGACGCCAATCAGAAGCCGGGGACCAGACCCGAGTACTGAACGAATCCTGTCGACATTTCCCAGTCCATTTTGCAGCGTCAGGACTATTTGACCGGGGGAGACGTAAGGGCGAATGCCACTCATTGCTGTGATCGTGTCGACGGACTTCACGAGCACGATCACCGCATCGGCGTCCGTGACGTCGGCGGGATCAACCGTAGCCGAGACGGGCAATTGCTCAACTGTCCCGTCTCGTGCTTCGAGTCGCAGGCCCTCGGCACGTAATGCTTCGAGGTGCGGGGTCCGGCGCCCAAGCAGCAAGACTCTATGGCCCTGTTTGGCAAGGGCCGCGCCGAAGACGCTCCCGAGTGCGCCGGGGCCGACGATGACAAATCGCATGGCTCTCCCATTGGCGCTGAGGCTTCGTTGGAGCGATTCTCGCAGGGGCGGCGCCCAGGGCCCTGATCAGTATTCCCCGATCCGGTTGGACCGCCACGGCCGCGTCGATGGCGGCAGGCTAGAGTGGATCGGGTAGTGGCTGCCGCGGCCGCTCCGCGATTGAGGCGCGATCGAATTGCGTGATGGCTTCGGCTACCAGCTCAGGACGCTTTGTCAGCTCGAACACCGAGTCCGCGATCCGTCGTCGTACGCCACCAAGATCGACGTAGGTGCGCTGCCCTGCGAGGTCCCGCAAGCGCCCTGCCTCGCGATAGTGTCCCCATAACACCAGCCAACCGCGTTCGACAGGTGCGACCTGGACGAATCTGCTGAAGTCCTTCCACGTGAAAACCGAACGGTGAGCGGGCGCGGCGCTCATCGGCGTCCGACCATTGGTCCCGCATCCAGACCATTTCACTGGGTCTTACGCGGATCGAGCGCATCGCGCAGGCCATCGCCGATGTAGTTGATCGATAGCACGGTCAGGAAGATCATCGTTCCCGGAAAAATAGCCTCATGCGGTGCGATCTCGAACCGATCTTTCGCCTCGTAGAGCATGCTGCCCCACGTCGGGATGTCGGACGGGAAGCCGAGACCAAGGAACGAGAGAGCCGACTCGGTGATGATGGCCGCGCCGACCCCGAGGGTAGCCGCGACGATGATCGGACTCATCACATTCGGCAGGATGTGCCGGAACATCTGGGACGCCCGGGAAGAGCCCATAGATTCGGCCGCTTCCACAAACTCCTTCTGCTTGGTTGACAGAAAGCTCGCTCGGACAAGGCGGGATGTCGGCATCCAGTTGAGTAGGCCGATCACCAGGACGATCAACACGAAGATGCCGGTCACTCCGCTCCCTGTGCGTCTCTGGAAAAAGTCATAGAACGCCTGCTTGTACAGGAAGCTGATTACCAGTAAGAGCGGCACTTGTGGCAGGGAGATGAACAGATCCGTCAGGCGCATCAGCAACGTATCCGCTAGCCCACCGAAAAACCCCGAGATGGCCCCGATTGCGGTCCCCAACAGGATGGCCACAAGAGCCGCAACGATCCCGACGGCGAGCGAGATTCGGCCACCCCACAGCATCCGCGCCAGCATGTCCCGTCCAAGAGAGTCGGTCCCGAAGGGATGTTCCCAGGATACGCTGCTCCCGCTGACGGAGAAATCGATCTCATCGATCGCTTGCGGGTAGAGAGGGGACCAGATGAACGTCGCCAGCAACATGAACAAGAAGAGCGCCAGTCCTGCCATTGCCAGCTTGTGCTTGCGGAACTGGCGCCAGGCGTCGCCCCACAGTGAGCGCTGCTCCTTTACCAGCAGCCGAGAATCAATGGTGCGAAGCGCGGGCAACGCGTAGTCAGGAGCGGTCGCCGTGGCGGATTGTGTTGCCCCCCTCCTGCCGAGTGTTCCCGGGGGAGCGGACTTGAGATTGATATCAACACCCTGCGTCATACCTGGCCTCCGCAACCGAGAGAGGTACGGCGGTGAACATCCGCTCGACCAGTAGCCGCCCGTGACTGTCCCAGCCATTTCCCGCGCATCGCGATGCGTTGTACCCACCGCACGTGCACGAACGAATGGCGCCTACGAGTAGCGTATGCGCGGATCGAGAACGGCATAGAGAATGTCCGCGATGACGTTGAAGAGCACGACAAGGACGGCGATGCCAAAGGTGATCGCCATGACGACAGGGACATCCTTGCTGTAGATGCCGTCGATGAGCGCGCGACCGATACCCGGAATGCGAAAGATCTGCTCGGTGATGATCGCGCCACCGAAAATCTCCGGCACTTGCAGCGCGAGCACGGTCACCACTGGAATCAATGCATTGCGCATCGCGTGCAGGACGACCACCGACTGCTCCCGTAGGCCCTTCGCTCGGGCCGTGCGGACGTAATCCTGGCTAATCGTCTCCAGCATCGACGCGCGGACAAAACGCATGAGCTGCGCCGCGCCGGCAAGACCAAGCACCATGATCGGCATGATGGACTGTTTCACATTCGGCAAGAAACCACTGACCTCGGAGTCGTAGACAAATGGCAACCAACCAAGAGAGACACTGAAAATGAGAATTAACAGAATGCCTGAGAAGAACGTAGGAATGCTGAAGCCCAGAAAGGCGAACGTCGTCGCGACCTGGTCGAAGAGCGAATATTGCTTGATCGCGGATAACACACCGATTGGCACCGCTACGAGGATGCTAAGTAACAACGCCGAACCGGAGATTGCGAGCGTGGTGGGCAGTCGAGACAGGACATAATCGCGGACCGGAATCTTGGCGGAATAGGACTGCAGCCAATCTCCTTGCACGTACGCTGATGCCCAGCGCAAATACTGGACGTGGATCGGATCGTCGAGTCCCATCGTCTCGCGGATACGTGCGCGCAACTCGGGCGGAACATTGGGGTTGTTGGCGAAACCAGACAGCGGATCGCCGGGCGCCAGCGCAAGGATGGCATACACAACCATGCTGATAGCGATGAGCGTGAAAATCGAGATGATCGTGCGGCGAATCAGGTAACGTCCCAACCCGCGTCCTCCATGTCAGCCGTTTCGAGTTTGGACACTCCAGCGATTGCCGGTATTGGTCGGTACTGTCAGCAATGAGTCGGCGCTCCCCGGCTGATGCGTCGGAGCGCCGGGGCGCGTCACTCGTCAGGAAGATTCGGCTGATGGTACGGCCCGCATTTAGGAGCGTCAAGCAATAGTCTTCGCATACACGGCGAATGGGCGTCAACGGTCGACTGCGTTCTGTGGTAGGATGCGGGGTCGCGTTTCCGGGCTGGTTCGTACCAGGCCCCCGGAATTTTTTTGTTCCGTGACCCATCGGGCTAAGCGGGTGTTCGGATTCACGAGCAGGTAAGGATGATGGCGCGCCAAGAATTCACGGCACAACGTCGCACAGTGCTCGGGAAGAAGGTCCGCCGGCTTCGTCGCGAAGGACTGGTGCCCGGCGTTGTCTACGGCCCAGTTGTCGAAGGAACGGTTCCGGTGAGCGTCGATCGCCGGGAGTTCGTCAAGTTCTATCAGACCAACGGGCACTCGACGCTCTTCGTTCTCCGTTGGGAGGACGGCGATGAATCCGTGTTCATCCGAGAGGTGCAGCAGGATCCGGTTCGCCGCGAGCCGCTCCATATCGACTTTTTCGCCCCGAACCTGAGGATGCCGGTCCGCGCGGTTGTGCCAATCGTCTTTCACAACCCCAGTTCGACGATCGACGGCATGCTTTCCGAGATCCGCACTGAAGTTGAAGTCGAGGCGCTGCCGGCGACTATTCCACACCAGATCGACGTCGATGTCTCACAACTTGTCCAGCCAGGCGATGTGATCCGGGTCGGAGACCTTCCGCTACCTGACGGCGTGACCGTCGTCACGGACGAAGGTGAGTCCGTGGTCCAGATCGAAGCCGTCTACCAGGAGCCAGTGGAGGCAGAAGAGGCTCCGGCAGCCGAGGCGACGACGGCAGAGGAGTCGGCCGCCACTGCCGACGAAACCACGGACCAGGAGTAAAGACTGGGACCAGGAACTTCCCTGCCGTGTTAAAAACGGCAGGGAAGTTCCGGACCCCGTCACCAGTCTTTCTGTGGTCGACCGGCAAGGTGATATCCGGGCCCTGAGCCGAGGTCAGGCGTCAGGCAGAGGTCGCTGGCCCCACGGTGCTCTCAGGAGTGCTACAAGTCTGTCGCATGGGACCCCGACGCCGGCCTCCTGGATGACGGCTTGTCACAGACAGCGTGTTGTCACCCATCAATTTCAGATCACCTTTACCTTGGACTCTACGCCAGAGCGGCACACAACCCGGCAAGATCCCCATCAAGAGCCTCGTGCGGTCCGGCCTGGAACGTCACCAGGTTGCCCGCTTGATTCGTCACGATCCGCCCGATATCAAGGAAAACGGCGCCAGCGCCAGGGACGGTGACCTTGAAGATGATTCCCATGTTCGCCCCGAGTCTCGTCTGGGGATCGATGAGCACGGTGTTGTGATATGGGGCCGCGATTTCTTTGCCGTGACCGAGTTGATAAAGACTTCGGTTCCCCGCACGGTTTCGACACCTTTGACCCGCGTGCCGACTTTGTCGGTGAACCATTTGATCGTGAAGTCCAACTCACCCTTGGTCAGTATCGTGAATGAGTCGCAATCCCAAAATGGCTCCTCGGGGAAACTGAGGTGGTCGCTTTCGAACAGCGGTTTCCCCTACGCCTGAAGGCGAGCGCCTCTCCGCCGTCTTGCCCGGTGCATGTCGCGGCGCTTGCCACTGCTCTTGGCGTTGCTCGTGGCGGCAGTGCTGAACGAATTGCCCAGGAGTGTGATTTCGAGCAGCGTCCCAATTGCGGCGCGACGCGTCCCCGACGTACCAAAGTCCTGACCGAGACGATCGAGGATGTCGGGGGCCATTGAGCATCTCCTCCACGGATGGGCGACAGCTTGCTTCGGGCTGGTCTCCCTGGGGCGAGCGGCCGATCGCTAGTGCACGGGAGCGGCGACTGGCGGGGTGCCGACGACTTGTTGGCCGAGCGGCATCATGGGTTGGTCAAACGTCGAGACTACCTCGGCCGCGGCGAAGAAGCCGACGCATCGCGCCGTCTCGTTGCCGATGTTGCGGATCCCGTGCGGCACCATCGCCGGAATGAGCGCCGCTTGCCCGGCCGACAACTGTCCCCGCTCCTCACCCAGGCTCGCCTCGACCGTGCCCGCCAGGATCAGCACGATCTCCTCGGCGCTATCGGTATGCGTGCCGAGGTAGTGCCCGGGGTCGATCTCAAAGTAGACGACCGACGAGCTCTCATTGCCCGTGGCCGCAAAGAAGGGGAAGGTCACCCGGATGCGCATCGCCGGATCCTGCTCGTACCAGGCGTCGATCAATTCGAGGTGGTTGAAATCGCTAGTCTGCATGTCGAGCCTCCATGCTCCGTTGCGTTCGGCCGTTTCGGTTCGAGGCTGCTACGCGCTCGGCGGAGCGAACAACTCGATTTGGACGTTGTCGGGATCACGAAAGACCAGAATCGAACCGAAGTAGTGATCCTCGATGGGAGATTGGGTGCAGGGTTCATTGGCCATCGGAGAGCGGCGCACGCCCAGGGCGTCCAGGTGGATCTGCCAGACCTCCAGATCATCCCGGCTTGGGAGCCCCAGTCCGACGTGATCGAGGCCGGTCCGCGTCTCGACGAAGACCTCACCCCCATTGGCATCATGTCGATGCAGGGCGAAGACCAACTCCCGGCCGTCGTCGGCGAGAATCTTTCCCGTGCCACCGGGGTGCGGCACTTCCATCTGGCACGAGATCCCAAAGACGCGCTCGTACCAGTCGATGCTCGCGTCGAGATCCGTGACCGTGATCGCAATGTGATGCAAACGGGGACGAGGCGGACTTGGCATCGCATACTCCTTGGGGGTATCGGTCGTTACGGACGATTCCTGTTATGCCGGGTTTCCGTCGATCGTCGCCCTCCCTTCTCTGACAAACGCACATCGACTCGTCCCACGCCGGCTCCCCGCGGATCCCACTTCGCGCGGAAGAGCGCAACCGCGGCCGGAATCTGACTCCCGAACCTTCCCGACCCGATCGGCAACTCAGGCTCGTTCGCCATGTGGTGGGCGGTGAGACCATGGATCATCCCGATAAGTAGATCGCGCGCTTGCGCTACTGGCACGTCGAGCACGACCTCGCCTGCGGCGACGGCGTCGCCGAGCATCTGCTCGAGCCCGGCCGGCGCCCGGAAGGCCTCCTCCAGGCTCTCCCTGGAGGGGGTGAAGCCCGGGACGGGGCGTTCATAGGCGAGTTGATAGAGGTCCGGGTTCTCCTGGGCGAATCGAAAGTAGCTCTCGAAGCGCCCCTCGAGCCGGTCCCAGAATCCCTCGCGACCCGCGTCGTCACGATCGCGGTACTCGGCACGCAGCCGAACCGCCGTCAAAAAAAGCGCGTCATAGAGCGCCATCTTGCTAGGGAAATAGGCATACAACGAGGGCGCTTGCATATGCACCCGACGGGCTACCTCACGGAGGCTGAGCGCCGCCACACCCTGTTCCCGCATCACGGCACGGGCGGCATCCAGAATTGCGAGGCGCATCTCCTCGCGATTGCGCTGCCGGCGTTCAGCCGGGGATGGAAACGAGGTCGACTGGGCATCCGGGCGCGTCGCACCCCGTTGGACGTGCTCCCTGCTCACGCATTATCCTCGATAGCTTTACCTAACAGCGTTAGCTCACTCTATTATCGTATGGTATGCAGAGGGTGCTGTCAAGCGGGCAAAGAGATGCCCGGCCGGGTGAACTCCTGATCATGACGCGAGTCGACGGACCATCTGTGCCGGGAAAGAAACCCAAAAGATCTGAAAAGAGCCTTTCTCCAGAGCCGCCGTCAGAAGGACTGTCGATTCGTGGTGCCCGGCAGGGACGTGGGCCGGTGTTGAAAGCGTCGCGTACTTGCTGCTGGGCAGCTGACGAGCGGTGGAGAAGGGGTACGACCGCCACACGCAAGGAATGACCATGGACACCGAGCCGATGGTGCGCGACGAGATGGTCACGCTGGACGGCCTGCGCTTCCACTATTGCGACTGGGAGAACCCCTCAGCCCCGACGGTGCTGCTGCTCCATGCCTTCACCAGCCATGCCCGGAGCTGGGACACCGTCGCCAGGGGTCTAGCCGGCCGCTTCCGGGTGCTAGCCCTGGACCTGCGTGGGCATGGGGAGTCGGCCTGGGCGCCGAGCTACCAGGAGCTGCGGCTGGTTGGCGACATAGCGGAGTTCGTCGACACGCTGGGGCTCGGCATCTTCTCCCTGGTCGGCTTCTCCATCGGCGGCTCGGCGGCCATCACCTTATGCCCAGCTCTACCCAGACCGGGTGGAGCGGCTGGTGGCATTTGAGTGCTTCACGGACCCGGATGTGCCCGAGGAGGCGCCCTACCGCCACACTCTGCTCGCCCATTTGCGCCTCGTCCGCTCGCTGCCCGAGACGTTCAACGCACCCGAGGAGGCCGTCGCGGCGTTTCGGCCACTCGCGCCGTACGCTGCTGAGGATGAACTGCGCCAGTGGACTCGGTGGCCTCAGGCAGGAGCCCAATGGTCCCTGGACGTGGCGCTACGACCCGATTTCTCGTGTCCCCGCCAGCACACCGCAACGCCTGAATGCGGCTCCGGATGTCCTGGCCCAGCGCCTGGCGGGCGTACGGTGCCCGACGCTGCCAGTAGCAGGAGCGGAGTCGTGGATGGTGGAGCCAACACAGCGCATGCAGACGCTCAATCCGCGGGCGCTCAAGGTCACCGTCCCCCAGGCTGGGCATTGGGTGCCGCTGGACAACCCACGTGCCTTACTCTCGGCCGTGAGCCAATTCCTCAGCGAGGAACCCTGACGCGCGTGCCCGGCGTCGCGGGGCTCGCACGATCTCGCAGTGCGGCCGCATCAGCATCGGCCATAGCGGGATTTTCCAACAGTTCCTCACAGCCGTGAGGGCCATGAGCGGGGCGCAAAAATAGCCCCTCGGCGGAACCAACCGGCTGACCACCTGGGGCTATTTTGAGACAAGACTGTTTCGTTCCGGGCTTCGCCTAAAAATTCGCGTAAAAAAGAACGAGGGTCGGCCAGCTGGCCGACCCTCGTTCTCAGGCATCACGGCAGCCGTGCCTTAGTGGCGAGCGGCCTCCACCGTGATGCCCTTTGTACCGTGACTACTCATGGGCATCACCTCCTTTACCCTAATCGGTCTCGGAATTTACGCCGCTTCTCGCGGCGTGAGTTGAAAGGTACCACGATCACTGAGTGATGGTCAAGGGTGCGAGTACTGAATTGCACCCCAAACGCCTGACCATCGCCAAAGTCAACGTCTCCCCGGAGGGGACAGCACGCGAGTCGTTGCGGTAGGAGGTGCAGGCAATCGGACGCGGACGGGCGTTCGGCCGCGAGTTCAAGCTGGCGATGGTGCGGCAAGTCATCAGTGGCGAGAAGCAACCGTCCAGTTCTGCCGCGAGCAGGGGACCGCTGAACGCTTGCTCCTGCGTTGGCGGCGCCATTACGAAGCGCACGGGGGGGCACTCGCTCCGTGTCAGCGAACTGAGACGGAGTCCTTGAAACAGAGGGTCGGAGCTGGAGCGCTTGTGCGGCAAGCTCGCCCTCAAGAAATGCGGTCCCAAAAGGGGGCATAAGGCGGCCCCCCTCGCGGAGCGGCACGCGATGTTCACCCGAGCGCGACATGACCATGCGCGGCCGCCGGGGCGTCCGCTCTGCGATCTGCGCGTCGGGCAAGCTGGTACTACGAGCGCCCCAACACGCCGACCCAAGCCGAACGGGATGTCGCCCTGCGCGATGCCATCGAGCGGCTCGGCTGGAGTTCTCGCGTATGGCTACCGCCGGGTCACAAGGCGCTGGCCTGCGAGGGCTGGGCGGTCAACCACAAACGCGTGCTGCGACTGATGCGGCAGGAATCGTTGTTCTGCCAGCGCAAGCGGCGCTTCGTCGCCACTGCCGACTCGGGGCACGCGCTGGGCACGTACCCAAACCACAGCGGCGACTACGTCGCGAAGTTGGAAGCGACCAGGGCGCGGATCAGCATGATGGCCGTGGGCACCCCATTCGAGAACGCCAACGCCGAGAGCTTCTTCAAGACGTTCAAGCGCGAGAAGGTGTTTTGCAGGAGTAGCGGGCGTTTGTTGAGGCCGAGGCCAAGCCCGGCCGCTTCATTGATGACGTCTACAATCCCAAGCGGGTGCATGCGAGCCTGGGACAGCTGCCGCCGGCAGCGTGCGAGGCGCGTCGGGCGATCAGGTCGGAGGGTGAGCATGCCGTCGCACCGAGAGCACGAAGGGCAGGGCCAGCCACTCGACGCCGCCTTTGACGCGGAGGTGGGGCGGGGATGGTCGCTCGCCCGTGCCGGCCAGGAGGATGCGGCAATCGCCCTCTTCGGGGCGCTGGTCGAGCGCTACCCGGATGAGCCGCGTGCCCACTTCGAGTACGCCGGTGCCCTGGACTACGCCGGGCGCGAAGCCGAGGCGGTCGCCCCCTACCGCCAGGCGTTCGTGCTCGGGCTGTCCGGTGACGATCTGCCGCGGCTCTACGTCCAGTTGGGGAGCACGCTGCGCACCGTCGGCGAGGTCGCCGAGGCCGTGCGCTGGCTCGGCGAAGGCCGGGAGCGCTTCTCGGACGACGCGGCGATTCGGATCTTCCATGCGCTCGCGCTCGAGAGCGCAGGGCGGTGCCGGGAGGCCGTCGTCGAGTTGCTTGAACTGGTGGTGGCGGGTGCGGACGGCATCGACTTGCGCGGCTACGACCGGGCGATTCGGTACTACACCGACGAGGTGGCTGCCCGCCTCGGGCCGTAGGCTGCGATGCTGCCCGTGCGGCGAACCCATCGGCGCGATCCTGGGTACGACTCCGATGGAGTGAGTCTGGTCGAAAATTGACTTAGGGTCGAGTGCGGTAAACGGGGGGCACTCCATACAGTTGGCACACATCGCCCGCGACAATCATGGCTGCGCGGGTGGGATGACAAGCTCCTGTCCCACTAACAGGCGATCACGGTCCGAGAGCGGGTTTGCGTCGAGAATCGCGTCTTCCGGGACACCGAACCGAGCCGCGATCCCGGAGAGCGTATCCCCTTCCCGCACCACATATCGTTGCTGCTCACCCGGTGTCGGAACCGGCGGGGGGCCGGGAGTCGCCGTGACGACCGCGAGGGTCGGGGCGGGCTCGGGTGTCGGCTCCTCACGGCTCTCCCCACAAGCCGCAAGGATCAGGATCGCCGCCCATGCGATTCCGGCGATCTTCATTGCGCCGCGTGTAGCTTGCCCCGCTAGACCGCGAGGCGCCCCGTCACGAGTGCTGCTGATTCCTCGGGCCACAGGTAGGTCTCAGGTCGACGGTTCGCCAGCGAAGGAATCTGACGGCGGACCGTTTCGACTCGGGTCGAATCGATGGTCGCTTGGGCCGTTCCCACGCCGTCCGTTGCGGTGGCCAGGACAGTGCCCCATGGATCGACAACCATCGAGCGGCCGTAGCACCATTTGCCTGGCTGATATGTCCCCCACTGTGCCGGAGCGACCATGTAGATCTCGTTCTCAATTGCCCGAGCGCGGATCAGTGTCTCCCAGTGGTCCTTCCCGGTCATCAGGGTGAACGCGGCGGGCAGAATCACCGCTTGCGCGCCTTTCAGGGCCAGAATGCGAAAGAGCTCGGGGAAGCGTAAGTCATAGCAAATTGCCAGACCCACCTGAATGCCGTCGATCTCGGTGACCACCATCTCGTTACCAGGCGTGACGGTGGCTGATTCCCGGTACTCGTCGCCGCCATCCAGGACCACGTCGAACATGTGGATCTTGCTGTAGCGGGCGATAATCTCTCCCCGAGGATCGATCACGACCGTCGTGTTGTACATGCCGGGGTCGCCGGGACGACTCTCGTAGATGCTCCCGCCGTGGACATAGATGCCGTGGCGCCGCGCTCGCTCGGCCAAAAGATCCGTAATTGGCCCCGGTATCGTCTCAGCGTGCTCGCGATTTGCATCCTCTGGACCGAGATATGGCCAGACTTCAGGGAGGGCGACCACGCGGGCGCCTGTCGCGGCCGCCCGGTCGATAAGCGTCAGCGCGGTGGCGATGTTTTCTCCTCTGTCGGCTTTCGAGTTCATCTGGAGGACGGCGATGTTCAAAGATGCGGGCCCGGTTCCGTTTGTGTGACCGTTTTGACGTGAAGACATGATGTTCTTACCCCTCGAGCCGATGAAAGCGTCTCAAGGGATCATAGCATCGCAGGTGTGGCGCGGATCACTGGCGAGATTACTGACCAACTCCGGTGGCGCGAAACCCGATCCAGACGCACAGGATAAGCAGGATGACAAGCCCAAGCACCAGAATCGCCATGCAGGATCGGCCGGCCGACTCGACGTCCGCGGCCGTTGTCAAGACAGCCTCGGTCCCCAATTCCTCCGCGTCGCGGTCCGTTCGGCCGTCAGGCTCGCTGTCACCGCGCCCAGGGGCTGGTCCCATGCCTCAACTTGCTCGCGCTTGGGCCGGCCGCGAGAGACGCCAGACATGGGTCATTCGAGTCACGACGGTGAGATGAGTGCCGATTGCCAGGATCCAGAGAGCAGGGACAACATAACCCGTAAGGAGACCGAGGGCGAGGATAAGCACGCGCTCGGGGCGTGCCAGGAGACCGACTGAGGCTTTGAAGCCGGCAGCTTCGGCCCGCGCCCGCGCGTAGCTGATCAAGAGAGATCCCGCCGTCGCGACAAAGACTAGCAGCGAGCCAACCCTGAAATCCTGTGTGCCGAGCAGAAACAGCAGCACACCGCCGTAGACAACCGATTCCGAGTATCGATCGATCGTCGAATCGAGAAAGCCACCAAACTTGGTGACCGTTCCGGTTGCCCGGGCAACCGCGCCATCCAGCATGTCGAAACCGCTCGCAATGAGGAGAAGCACGCCGCCAAGCCGGAGGTTGCCACTGGCGATCACCGCGGCAACGAGCAAGTTGAGCAGTAGCCCGACCGCGGTAAGCAGATTCGGGGTGAGACCCCAGCGTGCCAGTGCCTCCCCCAGACGTAACGTGGAGTTCCGGATTCGCGCCCCGATAAGCTCGGAGATCATCCGCTGCCGCCCATCAGACCGTGGTGCTCAACCGCGGCGCGTTTGAACTGAGTAACGCCCGGTCATAGACGGCGAGCACGCGAGAGGCGATCTCCGACCAGGCATAGTGCGCGGCAGTTTCCCGACCGGCGGCAGCCATCCGGCGCCGCAATGGCGCATCAGATAGTAAGCGGACGATGGCAAGCGCCAGGGCTTGCGAATCCTTCGGAGGCGTCAGAAGTCCCTCATTCCCGTTGGTCATGACGCTGCGATAACCGGGTATATCGCCGGCGATCGCTGGTCTGCCTGACGCCATCGCTTCAAGGAGGACGATGCCGAAGCTTTCCCCCGAAATAGAAGGGGCGCAAAACAGGTCGCAGCTCGCATAGTACCGAGGAAGTTCCGTGGGAGAGGCCAGTCCGACGAAATCGACATTGCGGACTCCGTAGCGCTCCATCAGTCCATCGAATCGATCCCGCTTACCCCCGCCGACCACCACTAATCGCGCCTCAGGAAATTGCTGGTGAATGAGGGGCATGGCGCGAAGCAGGTATTTGAAGCCCTTGCGCGGCTCGTTGAATCGTCCCACAAAGAGGATGCGCGGAATGCCATCGCGTGCCCAGGGAAACGGTTCGATGTTATGGAAGCGGTCGACGTCGATGCCATTGGGAACGATGTCATATGGACCGTGAAAATACTGGCTGACGAAGGTCCGCGCCGGTTCGGAGACGGCGATCCGCGCGTCGAGCCGGGACATCATGAACGTCATGTACGGTTTGAACGCGGTGTACCACGGGCTCGAGGCCCGGAACGCGTGAAACGTTGCCACGTTTACCGCCCGGGAATTGAGTAGCACCAGGTAGGGCAGCACCGGAATGAGCGGCTCATGCAAGTGGATCACGTCGAACTGCTCGTTGCGCAGCAGCGTCTTCACTGCGGTATAGAGAGTCACATCGAAGGTCACACGAACGGTGCTGCCGTTGGCCGGAATCGGCACCGTGCGGCCAATCCCATAGAATCCGTCCCGGACCTCCAGGCCCCCCTTACGGCCTCGAGGCGCAAGCACCGTCACATCGTGTCCGTGTCGCACAAACTCCGAGCGCAGGTGTCCGATGTGCTCGAATACTCCGCCAGGGTGGCCGGTGTCATACGGGGAGACCAGCGCGATTTTCATCGGTCTGCGCCAGGGGATTTTCCAGCAGTATTGAAGTGGTCCAGAAGCATTGCACGACCCAGGCGTCTCGTGGGGCTCACCGCGGCTGACATCGTCATGTGGCCCTCAATGCGTGTCCCGCAAGCGAGGTAGGACGACGATGCCGAGCTTGCTCCTGCCGATCATAACAAAGCTTGGGAGCCGAAATGTCAGGCTGATCGTGCCGACCCTTCACCGGTGGCCAGATCTTCCGCGTAATGGCAGGCGACCCAGTGTCCGGGCTCGAGCGGCCTGAGCGGCGGCACTTCCTCCGCACAGCGGACGGTGGCAAAAGGACAGCGTGTGCGAAATCGGCAACCAGATGGGGGCGAAATTGGACTAGGGGGATCGCCAGGTATTGGTGCCCGGGTGCGCCGGAGTCGAGGATTCGCCACCGGCGCCGCGGCCAGGAGCGCACGCGTGTACGGGTGCAGTGGCCGCTCGTAGAGCGCGGCGGTTGTCGCCCGCTCCACGATGACGCCCAGATACATGACGGCGACTTCATCCGATATGTGCCTGACCACGCCAAGATCGTGACTGATGAAGAGGTAGGAGAGGTCGCGCTCGTCGCGGAGGCGCTCCAGCAACTGGAGGATCTGGGCCTGAACGGAAACATCGAGCGCGCTCACCGGTTCGTCGGCAACGATGAGCTCCGGTTCGACAGCAAGCGCCCGCGCAATGCCGACCCGCTGCCGCTGCCCCCCGGAGAGCTCATTCGGGTAACGGCCTGCTTGCTGACCGCTTAGTCCCACCGTCTCGAGGAGCTCCCTAACGGCTTCGGAGCGCCCACGTTGTTCAACCATCTTGTGAAAGGTGAGCACCTCGCCGAGTGTCTGGCCGATCGTCATCCGCGGGTTCAGGGACGAGTTCGGATCCTGGAAGACGATCTGGAGCTGTTTGCGCCGAAGCCGCATTCCTGCCTCGTCACGTGAATCGATGCGTTCACCCTTGATCATCACCTCGCCTGAGGTCGGCTCCTGCAGGAACAGGACACAGCGTCCCGTCGTTGTCTTGCCGCAGCCACTCTCACCAACCAGCGCCAGCGTTTGCCCCTTGCAGACACTGAAGCTCACGCCGTCGACCGCGCGTACGGCCCGATGTGGCAATCGGCGCACGGCATCGCTGACGGAACGCCGCACCGGGAAGTGCTTGACCAGATTCCGCACGTCAAGGAGCGGCGCCTCGCCGTTCCCGCTTGCCGAGGTCATCCGCTGGCGGCCTCCGCGAATACGTCAATTCTGCGCCGCGAAGAGATCGTCCCCGCGAAATGACAGGCCGCCAAGTGACCGGGAGCTACCTCTCGCATCGGGGGAACGACCTGGGCGCAGACCGGCTCCCGATAGGGACAGCGCGGATGGAACGGGCAACCAGGCGGCGGGTGAGCCATGTCCGGTGGCGCTCCCTCGATCGGTTGTGGTGCAACGCCAGGAAGATCGGGTCGGGGGATCGCGTTCATCAGCCCCAGGCTGTAAGGGTGCTCTGGATCATCAAAGAGCGTGTCGATCGGCGCTTGCTCGACAATGCGTCCGGCGTACATGACGGCGACGCGATCGCACATCTCGGCGACGACACCTAGGTCGTGCGTGATGAGCAGGATGCTCATTCCGTACTTGCCTTGAAGGTCGCGAAGCAGCGCCAGAATCTGGGCCTGGATCGTGACGTCCAGGGCAGTCGTTGGCTCGTCCGCGATCAGCAGCTCCGGACGCGATGAAAGCGCCATAGCGATCATGACGCGCTGGCGGAGACCGCCCGAAAGCTGATGAGGGTACGCGGCGTATCGCAGCTCGGGACTTGGAATACCGACTTCCCGAAAGAGCCGGATCACCTCATCAGAGGCGGCGGACCGGCCGAGACCCTGATGCCGTCGAATTGCTTCGCTCACCTGCTCGCCTGCGCTGAAGAGGGGGTTCAGAAACGTCATCGGGTCCTGGAAGATCATGGAGATTCGGCTGCCGCGGAGATCTTCCATGTCGCTTTCACGGAGTGTCGCAAGGTCCTGGTCGTGAAAGAGAATCCGGCCGGAAACGTGTTTGCCCGGCGGCATTGGCACCAGCCGCATGATCGCTCGCGCGGTGACGCTCTTTCCGGAGCCGGACTCGCCGACAAGTCCTACCACTTCACCGGACCGGATCTCGAGATTGACGCCGTTGACCGCGCGCACATCGCTGGTGCGCGTCGCAAAGGAGATGCGCAAGTCTTCGATGCTCAGCAATGGTGAATCGGTCATCGCTGCGCCTGCCGCGGATCGAGAACATCGCGCAGGCCGTCCCCAAGCAGGTTGAACCCCAGGACAGCCAGGACGATAGCGAACCCTGCCGCCAGCGCCACGTGCGGTGAAGTCAGGAGCACGAGCTGTCCTTCGGAGAGCATCGTTCCCCAATCGGGGGTCGGCGGTTGCACACCGAGTCCCAGGTAGGATAGCGCGGCGAGGTCGAGTAGCGCGTACGCGATGTCGATCGACGAGACCACAATGATCGGGGAGATGCAATTGGGCAGGATGTGGCGGAAGATGATCCGGCCCTGGCCGTAGCCGAGCGCTCGCGCCGCTTCGGTGTAGGCCATCTCTTTCTGGACGAGCGTGACGCTGCGGACGACGCGGGCAATGAACGGGACGTAAAGAATACCCAGCGCGACCGCCGCTTTCGCTAGTCCCGGTCCAAATGCGGCAACGACGGCGAACGCGAGCAGTAATGGTGGAAACGCCAGCAACATGTCCCAGACACGCGTGACGGTTTCGTCGACCCACCCGCCCCGATAAGCGGCCCAGATGCCGATGGGCACACCGATGACCTCGGAGATGATTACGATCATCAGCGCGCCGCCGAGTGCCGTGCGCGTTCCATAGGTCAGCCGGCTCAGGATATCTCGCCCGTTCTTGTCCGCTCCGAGCACATAGGCTTGACCTGGTGCGGCGAGACTGTCAGCCAGTTCACCATCCGTCGGGTCCTTCGGTGCAATCAGTGGCGCGCTGATGGCGACCGCCAGCAGGAATACCACGATGACCGAGCCGACCACGGCTTTCGGGTTGTGGCGCATCCTCCACCAGAACATCGACCACGGTGAGTGGACGGCGTCTGGTACTTGCGGGATCGCCAGCGGAGCGACGTCGACCGCCACGATCAGGCCTTCCCGCCGAAGCGGACTCGGGGATCGATGACCGCGTAGAGCACGTCGACGAGCAAGTTGATAACGATGAAGAGCCCGGCGATGAAGATGGTTGCCCCTTGCACGACCGGGTAATCGCGCACCTGCACGGCATCGATCAGTAGCGAGCCAAGTCCCCCAAGGCCAAATGTGTGCTCGACGAGCACCGTGCCAACGATGAGGAACCCAAAAAGGAGACCGAAGACAGTCACAACGGGGATCAGGGCATTGCGGAAGGCGTGCTTCATGATCACCTTGCGACTGGAAAGCCCTTTTGCCCGCGCAGTCTCGATGTAGTCCTGTGTCAGGGCCTCGACCATCGACGAGCGAGTGATGCGCGTGGTGATCGCCGCCAGCGAAATACCGAGCGTCAGCGACGGCAAAAACAGGTGCTTGACGGTATCCAGCCCACCGTCACCGGCGCCGAGCGCCGGTAGCCACCCGAGCTTGTAGGAGAAGACCAGGATCAGCAGAATCCCGGTGAAAAATACCGGGGACGACGCTACCAGGACCGCGAATATCGTCGCCCCGACGTCGACCCAGGTATTGCGGTGAACCGCCGCCAGAACGCCGAGGGGTAAGGCAATCACCAGCGCCAGCATGAATGAAAACGCGGCGAGCTTCGCCGTCAGCGGTAGCCGCTCGACGATCAGCGTCGTGACCTCGGTTCGTTGCCGGTACGAGCGGCCCAGGTTCCCGTTCAGGAGGTCGCCGACCCAGAGACGGTATTGGGTTAGCAGTGGCTGATCGAGACGATACGCCGCCCGGATGTTTGCCAGGTTCTGCTCGCTGATGCGCTGGCCGCCGACCATGATCCGTGCCGGATCGCCGGGGACGAAGCGCACCATGAAAAAGACGATCGACGTGATCACGAACATGAGCGGGATCAATGTGAGCAGTCTGGTCAGGATCAGCCGCGCCATCGGCGACGCCCCCTGTATTGCCTTGAGTTGTGCATCATCGTGGCGATGCTGTTGTCACGCTACTTGGTTCATCGACCCGGTTGAGGAAGTCGAGGAGCACGGCGCGGTAGTGCTCGTAATCTTCCAGATGCACAGCATGCCCACATCCGGGGAAGATCTGCAGCTCCGATCCTGGAATGCCCGCCTGTAGCGTTCGCGCGCACGATGGGTGAACTTCGTCGAATTCACCGACCGTGATCAGCGTCGGCGTGGAGATCTCGCCGAGCCGGTCAGTGCGGTCCCACTCCAGCAGGTTTCCGGTACAGGTGAACTCGTTCGGGCCCCACATGGTGTTATAGACCGGCGCCGCCATGTGCTTTATTGCCCGTGCCAGCGGTTCCGGGTAGGGCCAGACCCGGCAAAAGTTCCGGCGATACAGGGTCTCCAGTGCCGCAAGATAGTCGGGGTGCTGGTAGTCCTGCGCCGCCTCATAGCGCGCCATGGTTGCTTGGGTCTCGGGTGGGAGCTCCTGTCTCCATGCGTTCATGCCGGTGACGCACTCTGTGGTGCTGGCCGCTCCCGAGGCGAGCGAGAGACTGCGCAGATGCTCGCCGTGGTGTAGCGCGTATTCGATCGCCAGGAACGCGCCCCAGGACTGTCCCAACAAGTGCATCAGCCCGAGATCGAGCGCCTGGCGAACTTTTTCGACCTCGGCGACGAAGCGCGGCACTTGCCAGAGCGTGATGTCGTCCGGTTTGTCGGAGCGCCAGGAGCCGAGCTGATCGTAGCGAACGACGCGAAATCCCTCCTCGGCAAGATCGAGAAAGGGAGACAAGTCCTCGGAGTTTCCGCCGGGTCCGCCATGGAGCAAAAGCAGCGTCCGTTCGCCCTCGCCGGCGCTCTCATACCAGACCCGGCCGGCGTCCGACGTCGATATATCCCTGCTGTTCGTGGCATATCGGAACTGTGGATTCCTTCATGTAAAGGCGGGTCTCGCGGTGTAGTGCAGGACCCGACGATGGTTCCGGTATGACTCAGGCCGGTTATGCGTCCGCTGGCTTCAGGTCCCGCGTGAACGCATCCCAGTACCAAAGTGCGGTGATCTGGTAGCCGGTTATGCCCCTGGTCATCGGCATATACCACTTGTAGTGTTCAAAGAAAATCCAGGGTTGGTCGGCGGAGATCAGTTTCTGTGCGTCGACGAGCATCTGCCGCCGTTTCTCCTCATCCAGTTCGACCTCGGAATCATCCAACAACCCGTCGACGTCGGGGTTGTTGTAGTAGGCGTGGTTGTTCTGCGGTGGGAAGTTCTGCGAGTGGAAAAGAGGGATCAGGTTACCAGCAGCGTCCGGGAAGTCGGAGGCCCACTGGTACGACATCATTCCCTCATAATCGCCAGCCTGCTGAAGGCTGATCCAGTCGGCGTAAGGCATACTGAACGATCTCAACCTCGATGTTCAACTCTTTGAGGGCTTCCTGGACAGCGATTGCCTGCGGGACCCATACATCATTCGGCGCGATCACGGATAACTTCGTCGAAAATCCATCCGGCATGGCTCGACTCCGCCATCAGTTGCTTGGCCTTGTCGAGGTCATAGGGAACCGGTTCCAACTGGCTTGCGGCGCTGCCCGGCATCTCGGTGGGACGGAGGTGTTGCGGGCGTGAATGCCGGTGTCCCGAACGATGTTGTCCATGATCGCTTCAATGTCGACTGCATAGTTGACTGCCTGACGGACTTTGATGTCGTCGAACGGAGGTCTGTCGGTGCGCAGCACTATGCAGTTGATGGTATAGCCGACGATCTCCTGGAAGTCGACGTTCTCGAATCCCATGACCGCGTCGACCTGGTCCGCGGGCACTTGCGTCATGGCTTGATTTCGTCATTCTTCTGGGCCGGTGACCCGCGTGGTTCCTTCCTCGACGATCTTGAGATGATCACTCTGTCGAAGTAGGGTTTGCCTTCCTGCCAGTACTTCGTGTTCTTCTCGAGCACGATCTCGCTGCCGGCATGCCCAATTGACGAACTTGTACGGGCCGGTGCCGATCGGGTTGCGAAGCAGGTCGAGTCCGTACGTGCTCGATAGCCGCCTTCGGGATGACATGGCCCGCAGTTGTGGCGGGCACGTACTGGAAGAGGGCACTCGGGGTCTTGAGCCTGATCGTCATAGTCTGATCGTCGATCCGCTCGACCGTCGCCTCAGGGCCGTCGTACATCCAAGCCAGCGGGCCAGCTACCTCCGGGTCTCGGACCCGGGCAATCGACGCGATGACATCGTCGACAGTTACCGGCGAGCCGTCGTGAGAAAATGATGCCGTCGCGAAGAGTGTAGATGTAAGTCAGCTCATCGGGGTGATCCCACTTTTCCGCCAATAATGGCTGGAGACCGCCCTCGGCGTCGAAAATCAGCAAGCCCTCGGAGATTTGGCAAACCACAGGGTTGGCAGTGAAGTCGTAGGACAGGGCGGGCTCCAGGCCGCGGACGTCGCCCTCGAGGCCAAAGGTGAACGTATCGTCTTCTACCTGAACCGCAGAAAGCCCGGGCAGAAAGCGCATTCCCCACTGCCTCGGCTGGTCCGCCGAGTGCGGAGTCAGTGTCGCGGCGCCAGCCGAACCAGCCGCCAGTTTCAGGAAACCGCGCCGGTTGGTCCATGTCTGGCGCAACCCGGACAGATACCGTGCCATTTTGTGATCGAATTCGCGCCCGGGGTCTCGCCCTTCAGTCACGGTCCTCTCCTAACACATGCCTGGGTGGCCGTCACACGACAACCAGCTCGCAGGAGCCGTCCAAAGCTGTCTGAGTTCTGACGTCTACTACCGTGCGCCAGATAGTACAGCAGTCCGCCGATTGTCGCGCTCTTGTGGCGACGAATGCGGTGGTCAACTACCTGGTGTCGTGATCACCATTCCATCCCAGGCGATCTCGATCCCAGCCGGGAGAAGCTTTTCGGCATCCGCATGGCTGGTTTCGTGGGAGAGGTGCACCAGGTATGTGCGCCGAGGCCGCACGACTCGCACCACCTCAACCGCTTCCGAGAAGCTGAGGTGCGTCGGGTGACTCCGCTCTCGCAATGCATTGAGCACGAGTACGTCCAGATCATGCAGGAGGTCGAGAGACGTGGGGGGAAGCTCCTTGGCATCAGTGATGTAGGCAAGATCGTCGAACCGGAAGCCACTGATCGGCAACCTTCCATGCAGGACAGGAACGGGGATGATCTGGTGACCAAAGAGGTCGAAGGGGCCGTCGATCTCGTGCAGGATGAGGTCGGGTTTGCCACCGTAGAAGGGGAACATGTCGGTAAAGGTGTACGCGTACCGCTCGCGCAGCATCGAGCTCGTGTGGGGATTGGCATAGACCGGAATGTGATGACCTTGTAGCTCATTGAAGCGCCGCAGATCGTCGAAGCCTCCGGTATGGTCGGCATGGGCATGGGTCATGAGCACGGCGTCCACCCGGCGCATACCGTTGGCGATCGCCTGCGAACGGAGTTCGGTAGCGGTATCGATCAGGAGATTGTGCTCGCCGAGACGGACGACTGCCGAGGTGCGCGTGCGCCGGTCACGGGGGTCAGAAGAGCGACAGACCGCGCAATCACAACCGATCACCGGAATGCCGTTTGACGTTCCGGTGCCGAGAAGAGTTATCTCAGGCATACTCGATCGAGTATAGCGCCGCCGTCGCCGCCCGATTGCGGATCGCTGGGATGCTGCGTGAGGAGCAGAAAGGCATGTCGAGGGTGCCTCCAGCCTCCAGTTCCATCGTCGATGCCGTTGGACACACTCCAGCTATCTGGCTCGATCGCCTCACCGTGGGGTTACCAGGCCGCGTCTTGCTGAAACTCGAATCGATGAATCCCGGTGGCAGCATCAAGGACCGTGCGGCTCTGCAGTGCCTGCGCGATGCGGAGCATGACGGCCGGTTGCGGCCTGGAATGGCCGTGGTCGAGCTGACCAGCGGCAACATGGGCATCGGTTTGGCCGTCGCCTGTGCCGTGATGGGATATCGCATGATTGCCGTGATGAGCGAGGGTAATAGCCCCGAGCGGCGGCAGCTCCTCGCGGCGTACGGAGCGGAGATCGAGCTTGTTCCGCAGGCGCCCGGCTCGCGACCGGGTCAGGTCAGCGGGGAGGATCTCGCGCTCGTCGAGATACGGACCTCGGCGCTCGTGGATGAGCTGAACGCGTGGCGTCCCGATCAGTTCAACAATCCATCGAATCCGCGCGCTCATGAGCTTGGGCACGGGACCGGAGCTCTGGGAGCAGGCCGGGGGCGAACTCGGTGCGTTCGTCGCCATCGTCGGAACCGGGGGCACATTTGTCGGCATCGCGAGGGCGCTCAAGGCACGAGATTCAGCGATCCGCTGTCTGGCGGTGGAGCCAGCCGGCGCA
This sequence comes from uncultured Chloroflexia bacterium, assembly GCA_963751075.1. Classification (GTDB taxonomy): domain Bacteria; phylum Chloroflexota; class Chloroflexia; order Thermomicrobiales; family UBA6265; genus JACCXM01. The sequence goes on from CAVVTE010000011.1 coordinate 312,031, forward strand.
CAACCCCTGGCGGGTGTAGGCGTCACCAATGCCTCCCACAAGCTCCAGGGTGCCGGCTACGCGCTGATCCCGCCACAGTGGGACTCGACGCTCTGTGACGGGACGATCCCGATCGGGGACGACGAAGCGGTCAGCGTGGCGCGGGACCTGGCCCGCCGCGAGGGAATCCTTGCCGGATTCTCCACCGGGGCGAATGTCGCGGCAGCGCTAAAGCTGGCCGCGACCGCGCCCCCGGGATTCACCGTCGCCACCGTCGCCTGCGACACCGGTACGCGTTATCTGAGCACCGATCTCTTCGTCACTGACTCGACGTAACGCTAGAAGGGCTTGAGTGCGGAGTGGGAAGATGTGATTTCCCGAGGAACGAGGGATCTCTTAGTTGCCGTCCGGACGCGGAACGACGAGATTCCTCGCCAGCTCGGAATGACACTGCTTGGGATCGCGTGCTTTAGAGTAGGTTCGCCTCCGGCACCGTGAGATGGACCGTGTTGTTTTCGACCCGCGCAATCTGGCCCGCCCCGGCGTAGCGGTCGTCCGCCCAGGACACGTCGATATGGATGAAACCGACCCGCATGAGCTGATGCTGAGCTTGCGCGGGAAGGTCGCCCATGTCGTACGAGTCATCGCCGAGCCCGAGGAATCCCGGGTCGTCATCTTCTTGGCCTTCGGTCGTGGCGGCATTTGGGTCGCCCATCTTGACGAACTTGACCGTTCCGACTTCCTTTCCACTCGAGTCGACGACGGTGTCGCCAATCATGACCTGGCTGATAGGGCCTCCCTCGACGGTATCGGAATACATCCGTCCTTCGGCTGTATTGTCGGTCGACATATCGAGTGGATCGCGGTCGGTCATCGGTGCGCCTCCTCCGTTCAATCCGTGGGCGTCATAGCGCCGATCAGGGCAGAGCGTCCGCTCGTCGGCTGCCAACGAGGGCAGCCACCGACTTCGTGAAGTCTCGGCATCCTATCAGATTGCTTGTCACTCGCGTTGGAGCACCTTCATGGCGCCGTGTTTTAAGCTCTTGCTGCGGCAATCGCAATAAGCGCTACACAAACAAGGAGAATGGCCAGGATCGCCACGACCACCGCGACCCAGAAAAGGCGCGAACGTTTCCAGGAAAAGCCTGGCTGGTCTAGTGGGGTTGGTCGGTCGTCTGGCTCGATCCATAGTGTCAGGGTATCAAGAGCGGACGTGATCCAAATTCGCGCACGCGTGCGAAGGAGTGAAGAACATGATCCAGATCGATGGATTGGCGGAGGTCGTGCTCAACGTTCGCGACGCGCCACGCGCGGTAGCCTTCTACGGCGAGTTGCTTGGACTCCAGCGCCTTTCCGCGGAGGGACAGCCCGGGCCGATCTTCTTTCGCGTCGGGCAGGCGAACAGCCAGATTCCGTCTCTCCTTGTCCTGGTGCCTCTTCCGGCCGACGCGCCTGAGTTTGCCGCACCACGCACGTTGCATCACCTCGCACTGACCCTGCCCGCCGCCGTGTTCGACGAGACTCGGAGCACTCTGGTCGAGGCCGGCATCGAGGTCCGGGATGGTCAGCACCCACTGCTCGCGGTCCGAACCATGTACATCACGGATCCCGATGGCAACGAAGTCGAGTTGATCTCGCCACTGTCCGTGAACTTGCATTAGAGCGCCGCGCCCAATAGTGGCATCAGCAACCGTTCCCAGTTCGCCGAAAGTGCGTCCCGATATGGCTCGGCGGTAACGATCCGGATCAGACGCCGGTGCTCCTCGTAACGCTTGAAGTCTTCGTCGGTGAGACCGACAACGTCCCGCCACGGCATAGTCGGCGCAAACCCGACCGGCGGCCTGTCGAACGCGACCCACACCTCTGAACGCCAGCGCTCGGGTTTCGGGATGTCGATCAGCACCGCTTCGGCAGGAACCGCCTGTCCAATCTCCTCGGCGAGTGCGGCGGAGAGACGGATTTCGACGTCTCGCCGGGCCACGGGATCAAAAAAGAGGTTCCCGAGTCTGGCGTAGAGCTCGAATGCCCGGGACCCGATCTCGACCGCCCGCTTGTGGATGCGACGGTCGCGCAACGCTCGCGCCAGACCGCGCGTGCCGGCGGGCATTGCCTCCGAGTCGAGGCGAGCCAGCAGGGAGGCGTCGTCGTGGCTCAGGAGATCGTCGGCCTCGAGGGCGCCGTTAAGCATGGCTTCCTGGATGGAGCGGAGCAGCATGACCATGCACGCGCGGTTGGTGTGGTGCCAGTAGATGTTGTCAAACATTTCCTGTCGCGCGTTGATGAGGGAGTGCAGTGGACTGATGCCCTTCTCACCAATTGCGATGCGAAGCGTTTCTTCGCCCCCCGGCCCTTCGACCCTGGCGATGGTCAGCGCGTCGATGAGGCGGCCGGTGTCGACACCGCCGTACGGCACGTTGCACGCCCTGGCGTCACGAGGCAGATAGTCCAGTTTGTCCATATCGAGGGCGCCGGAGAGTATCCCGCGCAGCAATCGGTCAGCGGGCAGCAGCTCGCCGTTGGCGGGATCGACCATTAGGCCCACCCGTCGCGGGTCGACTCCCCATGCCTCTTCCAGAATGGGAGCGATCTCCGGTCCCTCGATGATGCGACGGCCGGCATGCTCATGCGGGATGATTGGCGCTCCCAGCTCTTCGATAGCGTGTGAAAACGGATAGTGCCCGATGTCGTGCAGGAGGGCCGCGGCGACCGCGACTCGAGCATCCTCATCGGTCAGCCACCCTCCCTCGGCGCTGCCCCGAACGTGGTCGACCGCCATTCGGGTGAGATGCATGACGCCCAGGGAATGCTCGAAGCGCGTGTGGCGAGCGCCTGGCCATACCCGCGAGACGAATCCCAATTGCTGGATCCGTTCCAGGCGCACGAATGCCGGGGTGCCGATCAGCGCGATGTCCGGGCGGCCCAACGGAATCCGGTCGTACAGGGCGTCGCGGACGGTGGTTTCAATCGAGAACCCCGTAGCTGGCGCTCTCCCTCGCTCAATCATGGTGGGAAGGATAAACGGGCCAAAGTCGCGTCCGGCCAAGCTCTCGGGAGAGAGGTATGCTCCTCGCTAACGAGTGGTAGCAAGAGAGCGGGGACGTCGGTGGGCCGGTCGCGAGTCAGGGTCGTCGGGAACGCGCTGGCGGGAACCCCGAGAGCGGCAGTTTTTCCGGCCCCCGCCGCGCTTCCGTTACGCATCTCGCTGGCCATTCTCTTTTTTTCCTACTGGTGCGTCGACATTGTCTCCCCCGCGCTACCCGCCATCCGCGAGTCTCTCGGGCTTAGCGCGACAGGCGCCGGACTCGTCTTCTCCGTCTTTTTCGCCGGGCGCCTGATTACCAATCTCCCAGCCGCCTGGCTCGTCGAGCAGGTGGGGACGAAGTGGACCGCCGTCACCGGGTCTGCCGCCCTCCTGTTAGGCTCCGCGCTCGCCGCGTCGGCAAGTTCACAGGCGACGCTGCTTCCGGCGCGCGGCATTCAGGGCGTCGGCGTGGCCTTGCTCGCGACCGCCGGGTTGCTCTCCGTGCTGCGTGCTCTACCGGGAGGAGGCGCGGCGATGACCGCTTTTAATCTTTCGACGGGCGCCGGTGGCAGCTGTGGCCTCCTTGCCGGTGGCTACCTGACGGCCGAGTTCGGTTGGCGAGCCATCTATTGGCTGTCGACGATCATTTCTGGACTCCTACTAGCGGGGTCGTTGCTGGCCCGGGTACAGGCGGCGATCTCCCGACCGGGGCAACCGGGGCGCGAAGAACCGGCGGCTGAGGGCGCTCCGTCCCGTTCCCGGGAGTTCGCTGCGGTCGCGGCGAATCTCCTCGTGTTCGTCAATTATTCGATCTGGGTGGTCTCCCTGCCGTTGCTTGGCGCTGTGAAATTCGGATTTAGCGCTGAACAGGTTGGCCTGATGCTCCTCTTTGTCAACGTCGTTCACCTTGCCAGCGCTCTTCCGATCGGCGGCATCATTCGCCGTGCCGGGGCGGCGCGAGCATTGGCGGTCGGCTTCGGTATTGGCGGCGCCGGGCTGCTGCTCGTGCCGCTTGCGCCGAGCGCGCTCTGGCTGGCAGCACCAATGGCGTTGTATGCCGTTGGCCAGGTTGCGGGAAACAGCTCAGCCGGCGATCTGATCCTGCGTCTCGGTGGCGGTGGCGGGCGAGCGGTCGGGGCCGTCCGGTTGTCGAGTGATATCGGGCTCGTCGCGGGGCCCGCCGCCGCTGGGGCACTTGCTGACGCGGCGGGAGTTGAAGCGCCGTTTTTCGCACTCGGCGTGATAGCGCTGGCCGCGATGGTGGCGGTCCTGGTCGGATTGCGGCCAGCAACATGGAGACGCGTATTCGCATGATTGCATCGCGGTTACGAAGTGGGATCCTGGCCGTGGCTGGACGGGAAGAGGTTGAACGATTCCTGCGCGATAGCCGTTTTTCGCGCAACCTCGTCACTCGCTTCGTCGCCGGTGAGACGGTCGATACGGCGCTAGCCGCCGCCAAGAGATTGGCCGCCGACGGACTGAAGACCACGCTCGACCGACTTGGCGAGAACGTGCTTACCCCGGCCGAGGCTCGGTCAGCGGTCGATTCGTACGCCGCGACTCTAAACGCGATGGCCACCGCGGGGCTTGAGCCCAATATCTCGGTCAAACTCACGATGCTCGGCCTCGATATCGACGAAGACGTCGCATACGACAACATGGTGGTATTGCTGGAGACCGCCTCAGCCATCGACGGATTCGTCCGGATCGACATGGAGGGGTCGGCCTACACGAAATCGACGCTGAGTATCGCCGAGGCGCTGCACGAGCGATTCCCCGATCATGTGGGAACCGTGATTCAGGCGTATCTTCACCGCTCCGATCGCGACGTCGAGCGACTGATCGACAGACGGATGCGCGTCCGGCTCGTCAAAGGCGCCTACGCTGAGCCATCGAGCATCGCGTTGCAGAAACCCCGTGAGATCGACGACGCCTTCGTCCACCTCATGGAACGATTGCTCGAGGATGGCCGCTACCCGGCCATCGCGACTCACGACCCGGCCCTCATTCGCGCGACCCAGGGGTTTGCCCTCCGCATGGGCATCGATCGCGATCGCTGGGAGTTCCAGATGCTCTATGGCGTCCGCCGTGAGGCACAAACCGCCCTCGCGGCCGAGGGATACGGAATGCGAATCTACGTGCCATTCGGTTCCGATTGGTATCCCTATTTCGCGCGCCGAATCGCTGAACGGCCGGCCAATTTAGCGTTTGTTTTGCGACAATTGGTAACCCAATAGTAAACAGCCGGCCTGCCAGCTCCTAACCACAGGCTATACTGCAAAAGAGTCCCGGATTGGGACTTCCCCGGAGCGGAGCTGCTCTCGGGGCGCTGGGGTGATCCGGACGCTCGTTACTTTCCCCTTAGGGGTGAGCGAACAGACGGAGTTCTCCCAGAAGAAGGGGTGGTTTGAACATGAGCCGCGAGCGACGCCGGCTCTTCCTCGAGGAAGAGCAGACGGCGGAGCCGGGGCGCTTCGGGTGTCCGATGCTTGTCCGCGCGCATTGCGGACCATTGCGTGGGAGGGTTGAGCCGGTTTACCGCTGCTCGTTAGCGTGGGCCCTCCACGGAGAAGTCGAGGTGATGCGTTGCCGCGCCACCGATGTGGTGACTGATTGCTGGAAAGTGCACCCTGAGCGCCTCCCGGCTGTAGCCGAGGTTGAGGTTATCGAGGTCATCGAGGTGATTGATGAGGCTCCCGCAAGAATCGCGGGGGACTAAACGAACACTCGAGCCCGAACCACACAACCACCGCCGCGAATATTCGCGGCGGTGGTTGTGTTTCTGGGACCGTGACAGCGTGGTCAGTTTCTCGGTGCGGTGCGCTTGATGAATTCCTCGACGTCCGCCGGCGCGTGCTCCCGTAGATCCATCGCTGGATACTTCAGGTCCGGCGGGATATAGAGATGAAACGTGAACCGCACCGGCTCGATGCGCTCCTGGTCCGCCCACCAGTCGTACAGCGCCGGAAGCCACCCGAACGTCCGCGCGCGTATTCTCCAGAGCGCAACCGCGGCTCCACGCTCGTAGGTCAAGGCCTCGCCAAAATAGACCACCGCGCCGGAATCACTCTCAATGATGCGGAGAACGTCGTCGTAGAAACGCGGCGATCCCTTGAGCGAGAATCGCCAGCCATCGGTCACCGGGCTGCCCTGGGTGACCTGCTCGAGTAAAGACCCGGCATTCCGGTCTGACCCAGCGTTACGCCCTCTGCCGAACAGCGCCGCCATGCTCCTCCCGCCCTGTTCCGTGGTTGGGACTCTCCCGCATCCACCGACCGACACTGGCGCGATTGTACCCCGCCTGAATCACTGCTACGTGATGGCGCTCGCTGGCAGTCTTGGCGGTTACCTCCACCGGGGCGTACAGTGCGCCGAACTCGTGCTGCCAGGAGAGTCCAGTGTCAATCGTGATCCGAGTCAAGGAGTAGGCGTGAAAATCGGAATCCTCTTGCCGATTGCGGAGACGGACAGCGGCACGATACTGCGCTACAAGGACATTCGCGATGCGGCGCTACAAGCTGAGCGCGACGGATTCAACTCCGTCTGGATCGTCGACCATCTCCTGTTCGAGTGGGACGGCCAGCGGCGAGGCATTTGGGAAGGGTGGACGCTCCTCTCGGCACTTGCCGAGGCGACCGAACGTGTTGAGCTCGGCACACTGGTTATGTGCACGGCGTTCCGCAATCCCGCACTACTGGCCAAGATGGCAGACGCGGTCGACGAAGTCAGCGACGGTCGGTTCATTTTCGGTCTGGGCGCCGGCTGGCACGAACCCGAGTTCACGGCGTTCGGCTATCCCTTCGATCATCTGGCCAGCCGATTCGAAGACGCGCTGCGGATCATCGCGCCACTCGTTCGCACTGGCGTCGCCGATTATCAGGGAACCTACGAGCGCGCTATTCGCTGCGTCAGCTTGCCGCGAGGACCTCGTCCAGAAGGACCTCCCATTCTTGTCGGCGCGTCACGTCCTCGAATGCTTCGGCTTACGGCAGAACTTGCCGATGCCTGGAATACCTGCTGGTTGGGCCGGGCCAGTGAGCTACCCGAACGACTCGCGCCAATGCACACCGCCTGTGCCGAGGTTGGTCGAGATCCCGCAACCCTCGAAGTGACGGTCGGACAGATTGTGACTATGCCTGAGCCGACTCGAGAGGGCGAGGATGAAGGCGACGAGCGATTCAAATTTACCAATCCGGACGCACTGGCCGAGGAATGGAGACTATTCCAAGAACAGGGCGTCGGCCATCTCATTGTTTGGCCGCAGCCATATGATGCCGGCTGTCTGAACCTGCTGACCGCGGCACAACGCATCTACCGTGATAGGAGCGGCGAATGAGTCAACCCCGCTCGGGCTCTGAACAGGTCAACGGCATCCGCCTGGCGTATCGCCATTGGCCCGCTCCTGCCGCCGCTCAGGCTCCGGCCGTCGTCCTTTTGCATGGCGTGTTGCAAACCGGTGACGGCATGCGCCACCTCGCGGAGCGACTTTCGAGCGACCGCGAGGTTCTGGTTCCCGATCTCCGAGGTCGCGGTGACAGTGATCGCCCGGCCGGCGGCTATGATCCGGGGACCATGGCGACCGATGTGGCCGCGTTGATGGAACGGGTTGAAATCGAGCGACCGGCGCTGATCGGGCGGCTGCACGGTGGGCTCATTGCCTACCACCTTGCGGCCGCGCGCCCTGAGCTCGTGTCCGGGATAATCCTGGGCGACGCCAATCCTGAGGTGGGCGAGGATCGCGCGGCGGAAGCCCTCGCCTCAATTGCCTCATTGCCAGGTGGTTTCGCGTCGCGGGAAGACGCGGCCCGGTTTTACGAGCAAGACCTCGGACTCCCGCCGGATCGAGCGCGCCACGACATCCCGAGTGATCTCGAGGCGCTGCCTGATGGAGGGTACCGCTGGCGACATGATCTCGAGATCGTGCGCCGGATCGAGGCCGCGGCTATTCCGCGCTCCGATTGGCCGATCCTGGCTCAGGTCCAATGTCCGGCTCTGATCCTGCGCGGTCAGCGAGGTGAAATCGGACGGGAGACCGCCCAACGCATGCTGGCGACGATGCCACGCGCCCGGGTGATGACGATCTACGGCGCGACCCACGACGTGTTCCTGGGGCCGGGATCGGAGCAGGCGCTGGCGGCAATCCAGCTCTTTCTATTCAGTCTGGACGGTGGCGAGAACTGACCCTCACCCGGGTGATTCCGCGCTAATACGTTGCCCGCCCGCCCGAGATGTCGTAGACCGCACCGGTCGAGAACGTGAGATCTGGCGAGCAGAGAAAGGCCACCAGACGCGGCCACTTCCTCCGGCTTGCCGACCCGGCCCATCGGGATCCGGCTGGTCATGTACGCGATGTGCTCGTCGCTCACCTGCGCCAGGATCGGCGTTTCGATCACGGCCGGCGCTACGGCGTTCACCAACACCCCTTTTGTCGCAACCTCCTTGGCGACCGCTTTCGTCAGCCCGATGACCCCCGCCTTGGCGGCGGAGTAGGGAACCGCGTTCGGGTTCCCCTCCTTGCCCGCGATCGACGCAATATTGACGATGTGGCCCGAGCCGGCATCGACCATTACCGGGATCACCGCCCTGCAGCCAAGGAAGACGCCGGTCAGGTCGATGTCGATGACCTGCTGCCACTCATCGACGCCGAGCTCCCAGATCGGCGCGGAGCGGCCCGCGATGCCGGCATTGTTCACTAGCGCGTCGATTCGCCCCCAAAGATCGAGCGCGCGGCGAACCGCGGCGTCCCAGGAGACGAGTTCAGTCACGTCGAGTTGTTGCGCGACCGCCAGATCGCCAATCGCCGCCGCGGCTTCTTCCGCCGCTGTCTGGTCGATGTCGGCAATCATCACGGTGGCGCCTTCACTGGCGAGGCGCCGCGCGATCGCTTCGCCAATGCCGCGCGCGGCCCCTGTAACAATGGCCGCCTGTCCCTCGAACCGCATGTCTCCTCAACCCCTTATCAATCGAGCTATCACCTGTCGGCCGCTACTATCCTCGCATGCTCTCCAGAGCCGGGTGGATTCAATTCAGTTTCCGTAGATCGGCCCCTCCGGGCATGCTCTTCAGAGCCGGGTGGATACAATTCAGTTTCCGTAGATCGGCCCCTCCGGGGATCAGGAGTCGTCCGCGAACGAGGCTGGCCGTTTCTCGATAAATGCCCGCATGCCTTCGCGTTGATCTGGCGCCGCAAACGCGGCGGCGAAGGCCGCTACTTCAGCCGCCAACCCGGCTCCCGGCTCACCGGTGAAGGCCATGCCGATCAGGCGCTTCGATGCGCGCACCGCGGCGGGACTGTTCTTCGCGATCTGCGCCGCCAGCTCTCGTGCCGCCCCGATGAGCTGGTCGAGCGGGTGGACCGCATTCACCAGTCCGATGCGAAGCGCTTCCTGAGCATTCACCTGGCGCCCGCTGTAGATCATCTCCGCGGCAACGCCCGGTCCGACGAGGCGGGGCAGCCGTTGCGTGCCTCCCCACCCGGGCGGGATACCGAGTCCGACCTCCGGCTGTGCGAAGCGCGCGTTCTCCGACGCCAGGCGAATATCACAGGCGATGGCCAGCTCGCAGCCACCGCCGAAGGCATACCCATTGACCGCGGCAATCACTGGTTGCGGCAGAAGCTCGACCGCGTTCGTCAGCGCCTGTCCCTTGCGCCCGAATGCCAGGCCCTCGGCGGCGGTCAACTCGACCATCTCTTTGATGTCAGCGCCGGCGGCGAACGCGCGGTCCCCGGCCCCGGTCAGGATTACAACGCGGACCGTGCGATCCTGACCGATCGCGCGTACTACGGCACCGAGGTGATCGAGTTGCTCGGTATTGAAGGCGTTAAGGGCCTGTGGACGATTCATGGTGACGACCGCCACACCGTCTGCCATGTCGACGTCAACCGCCATCTCAGCCCCTGCCCGCTTCCGCGTAACTGACTCGGTACCTGGCGGCGTTGCGGACGTAACGGCGCGCGTTCTCCCGCGAAGCGGCACGCTCTTCGTCTGACAACTGGCGCTTCTCGCGGGCGGGCACCCCCATCACGAGGGCACGCCGGGAGAAACAATCGCGTCTTCAGGCACCAGGGCCGCGGCGGCAACGATCGCCTCCATGCCGATCGAGGAGCGGGAGAGAACGACCGCGCCCATACCGATGGTGACGCCGTCTCCGACAGTCGTGCCGTGGACGATCGCGGAGTGCCCGATGGTGACCTCGTCGCCGACCATGCACGGGGTGCCCGTGTCGACGTGGAGCACCGCGCCATCCTGAACGTTCGATCGCTGCCCGATGCGGATGGGAGCAACATCGCCCCGGATGACGGCGTTGAACCAGATGCTCGATTCCTCGCCGATCTCGACGTTGCCGATGACCACTGATCCCGGCGCGAGATACACCCCGGATGCCACGCGAGGATAGACCCCGTCAAACGGAAGCAGCAGACCTGAGCTCACGCTGCTCCTGGCACCTCGAGCACGACCGCGTCGCCGCCGCCGCCCCCTGAGCAGATCGCGGCCACACCGAGACCTCCGCCACGACGCCGCAACTCTTCGATCAAGCTGAGGATGATCCGGGCGCCGCTGGCGCCAATCGGGTGGCCCAGCGCGATTGCTCCACCATTGACATTGACGCAGTTCGGATCGATGCCAAGACGCTTGCTGGAGATGATCGGGACGCTGGCGAAGGCTTCGTTGATCTCCCAGAGGTCGATGTCCGCGGCTTTGAGCCCGGCTTTAGCAAGGGCTTTCTCTGCGGCCATGGCTGGGGTGTACGCCAGGTACGGAACGTCCCAGGCAGCTTCCCCATGCGACAGAATCTGCGCACGTGGCGAAAGCCCCTGTGCCGCGGACCAGTCTGCGCTGGTAACCACGAGCGCCGCGGCCCCGTCATTGATGCCAGGAGCATTGCCGGCGGTCACTGTGCCGTCCGGATCAAATGCGGGTTTCAAGCGCGCCAGCGCGTCGTCGCTCGTATCTCGCCGCGGCGACTCGTCTTGATCGACGACGGTTGTAATGCCCTTGGTTGCGATCTCGACTGGTGCGATCTCGCGGGCTAGCAATCCCGCGTCTTGCGCGGCCACCGCGCTCCGGTGAGAGCGCAACGCCCAGGCATCTTGCTCCTTACGGGTGATCTCTTCTTCTGCCGCCACATTGCCACCGTGGATGCCCATATGACAGCTGGCGATCGCGCATTGCAGCCCGTCGCCGATCATCATGTCCTCCAACACGCCGTCACCCATACGGTATCCCGAACGGGCCTTGCGTAGGAGATACGGCGCGTTGCTCATGCTCTCCATGCCGCCGGCGAGGACGACGTCAAAATCGCCGGCGCGGATGAGCGTCTCGGCGAGCGTGACCGCGCGCATCCCGGAGCCGCAGACGCGGTTGATCGTTTCGGCCGGCACCTCGACGCCGATTCCCGTGTGCAGCGCGACCTGACGGGCCGGGTTCTGCCCGGCGCCACCTTGCAGCACCTGGCCGAAAATCGTGTCTTCGACGTCACCGGCGGATATTCCGGCCCGCTCGATCGCGGCGCGCGCGGCCACGGTTCCGAGCTCGACCGCGCTCTGACTCGAGAGCGCGCCATTAAGTTTGGCAAACGGAGTGCGCGCCCCGCCCATGATCACGGCGCGTCGGGTTACATCAGATTTCATTACTCGCCTCACCGCAGTCGTTGTGGAACAGTCGGTCTCATTGAATCGTAAGGAACAAAACAACCTCAGCAGGCGGGCAAAAGCTGCCCCGCCTGCTGATGCTACCCCGAACTGATGGTTGACTGCCTGCCCGCGGGTGCCGGTCCTGCTAGGCAGTGGCGCGGCCTCGGAGAGGTCTGTCGCGGCTACGGTTCGAGCGGGATTGACCCACCACGCACAGTTCCCGATCCCTGGCCAAGCGTCTGCCCGTCTGGAGAAACGACGGAGAATTCGAATGTCCCGTCGATCGTGCGACGTTCAGGGTCTAGTTGGCCCTGGGCCTCGATCGTGACTGTGCCGGCGAACCGTTGATTCGCATCGTTCATCAGCGCAACGAGCGCTACAGTACAGACATCATCCCGTACCACCCACTCGCCGCGGCCGGCACTGAGGGTGGCCGATGGCGTATCGGTTCCCGGGCCCGGCGTGAAGTCAGCTTCGACCATGCCACTGTGTTCAAAAGCAACCAGAGCCTGTTGCGCGCCCAGCACTGACTCGTCGTCGGGCAAGAGTGAGAAGAGCCAAACGCCCTCGGGTCCATCGCCATTCGCCACCACAGGCGTGGCTCCTGCCGGCTCGACACCCGCGCCGGCGCTGACACTGACGGTTCCCTCCATCTGGGGGTGAATCGCGCAGAAGTAGCCGAACTCGCCGCCCTCGGTGAATGTGTGTGAGAACGTCTGTCCCGGCTCCAGGACGCCGGAGTCGGCGAAGTCGCCGGTGACCGTGTGCGGCGCCTGACCCTCGTTGGTCCAGACCACGGTCGCGCCGGTGGACGCCGAGAGCGTCGCTGGTTCGAACGCGAAATCGACAATCGAGACGGCCAGTTCACCCTCCGCGGTAGTTGTTGTTGTTGTGCGGCGGGCTGGCTTTCGTCTCCAGACGTGGCCGCAGACGGGGCGCCGGCTGTCGCCTCACCCTCAACGATCACCGTGCCCTGCATCTGGGGATGAAGTTGGCAAACGTAGGGAAACGTCCCAGGCTGATCGAATGTCCAACTGAAACTTCCACCCGGATCGAAGATGCCCGAGTCGAAAATGCCGTCCACGGAGGTGACCGTGTGTGGCACGCTATCCTCATTTGCCCAGGCCACCGCCGTCCCGGTCGGAACCGTGACCTCTGCTGGGTCGAAGGAGAGGTTGATGATGCGCACTGGAGTAGCGTCGGCAGGGATTTCTTGCGCGGCTGCAGGTGCTTCCGGTACGACGCCGTCTTCCCCGCGTACGGCGATGCTGCCGGTCATCTCCGGATGAATCTGGCAGGCGTAGGCAAACGACCCGGGCGTATCGAGCACAACAGTGGCCACCTGACCGGGATTGATCACTCCAGTGTCGAAACCGGATCCGGTGGCGGTATGCTCGTCGTCGTGGGCATTGACGAACGCCACTGTTTGCCCCAGGTCGACGGTCAATTCCCCGGGATCGAACCCACCAGCGTCATCGCTGATGATGCGAACTTCGACCGCCCCCTCCGGAACGACCCCTGACACCGGTACTGGCGCGTCGCCCTCTTCTTGGGCCTCACCCGCGTCAGGGTCATCGGCATTGCCAGGTCCACTATTGTCTCGATCATCACCACCGCGCCCCCGACCGCGGCCGCGGCCCGAGTTGTCGTCATCGTCGCTGTCCTGCGCGAGCACGAACCGACTTCGTTCACCGGCGGCGGCCGTGATCAACAGCAGGCTTCCAGCCGCCGCTAGAGATTGCGCGGCGCGTCTCCGGGTCTGGCGGGACTCCAGCAACCCGACTGCCGCCGGCCTTGTTCCTGACATCTCATTCGGCTCCTGATTCGTGCGGTGGTCGAACCGCATGGTGCACAGTTCCGCCGCGGGCCCAGAGATTGGCCGGTCGGTAGGGATTGCCCTTCATGCATCGTGCCACGTGGTCCGCAGCCGTCGGGACATTGGCTGGGTTGGTTGCATTGCCCAGATAGTCGACGATCACCCTCGAGTCTACGGGGGAGATTGCTCAGAGAGCCAACGCCGGCACACGGTCGTCTTCGCGCACGAAGCCCTCAGCTGGTGGTTGCGGGCAGCGTAGCGGTTTGTCCTGCCGATAGCCGAGCGCGTAGTCGGCCTGCAAGATCGTGTGGATCTCCCGCGTTCCCTCGTAGATCACCGCACCGCGTGAGTTTCGCCAGAAGCGCTCGACCGGGTACTCGTTGGAGTACCCGTAAGACCCGTGGATCTGGATCGCGTCATTTGCCGCTTCGAGGGCCGCGTCGCAGCCGTACCACTTCATCAACGACGTCTCGCGGGTATTACGGATGCCGCGGTTCTTCAGTTCGGCGGCCTGCATCGTCAGCAGGCGAGACGCCTCATATCCAGCGACCATCTTGGCAATCATCTGCTTGACCAGCTCGAAGCGACCGATCTCCTGTCCGAAGGCAAGGCGCTCGTTCGCATACTTGGTGCTGGCGTCGAGGCAGGCACGGATGAGACCAACCGCGCCCAGCGCCGACGGTGAAGCGACCCTGGTCGATACAGCTCATGGCGATCTTGAATCCTTCGCCCTCCTCGCCAATCCGGTTCTCGACCGGGACGCGCACGTTGTTGAACGCGAGCTCGCCGGTGTTGCCGGCCCGGACCCCCAGCTTGCCCTTGATCGTCCCGGTGGTGAGACCAGGCATGCCTCGCTCCAGCATGAAGGCGGTCAGTCCGTTGTGCTTCTTGCTGCGGTCGAACGACGCGAACACCAGGAAATGATCGGCAAAGTCGGCGAGGGAGATCCACATCTTCGCGCCATTGAGGACGTAGGCGTCGCCGTCCTGAGTGTAGGTAGACTCGATTGATCCCGCATCGGACCCCGCGTTCGGCTCGGTCAACGCGAAGGTGCCGAACTTTTCCCCTTGGGCCTGCGGCACCAGGAAGCGCTGCTTCTGCTCCTCGTTTGCCCACTGCAGAAGCGCGAGGCTATTGAGCCCGACATGAACGCTCATCACCACGCGCAGGAAGGTATCGACGTATTCGAGCTCCTCACAAGCGAGGGCGAGGGCGACGTAGTCGAAGCCAGAGCCGCCGTACTCCTCGGGAATGGGAAGGCCGAGGATGCCGAGCTCCCCCATGGTTCGTAGGGCCTCCGGGTGAAACTCACCCTTGGCGTCCCACTCCTGGATGTGCGGTGCGACCTCACGCGCCGCGAACTCGCGTACCGTGTCGCGAACCTGAATCTGCTCTGGAGTAAGTGAGAAGTCCATGAACCTGTCTGCCCCTTACATACTATTGGCGAAAAAGCGCCGTTTGGCGCGGTTTGTGTGGTGTTCCGGTGCCTCAGAGAAGCATCGGGCAGTATAGCGGCGTGGAACGAGGGTGTTTGAGTGTTAGGGTGATCGGGTGATGGGTTCACTAACCGACTTGCTGACTCGCCGAATTGCCGACTAGACGAAGGATCTGAGCTTGGACGACGATCGATTCGATGCCATTGTCGTAGGGGCCGGACCGGCCGGAATTACGGCCGCCAGGGAGATGGCGGCCGCGGGGCTCTCAGTCGTGGTCCTCGAGCGTGGGCAGTTCCCGGGGGCGAAGAATGTCTGGGGCGGCATCCTCTATCGAGAGCCGACCGAAGCAATCGTGCCCGGTTTTGAGGATGAGGCCCCTCTGGAGCGTCCAATCATCGAGCAGCGCTATGTGATGCTGACCGATGACGCGATGATGGGTCTGACGTATCGCTCTGAGCGCTTCGCGGAGCCGCCGTTCAACGCCTATTCGGTGCTGCGCGCACCCTTCGATCGCTGGTACGCGACGAAAGCCGAAGAGGCCGGAGCCGAGGTCTACCCCGAGTTCACCGTCGTCGATTTGCTCTGGGAGGATGGCGCGGTAGTCGGCGTCACGACCGGCGACCCCGATGGCGAATTGAATGCCCGCTGCGTCGTTATCGCCGACGGCGCGAATTCGTTGCTGGCGCAGAAGATTGGGCTGCATCGGGAATGGGCGCCGATCGAACAGGCCCTGGTTGCCAAAGAGCTCATCGCGCTCCCCTCGGACACGATCGAGGCGCGCTTCGCACTGCCAGCGGGCAAGGGCACGGCACTCGAGATCTTTGGCGAATCCACTGCTGGTTTGCTCGGCTACGGCTTTATCTACACCAACAAGGAGAGCCTCTCGATTGGCACCGGAGCGCTCCTCGAAGATCTCATCGAGACCGGCATCAACGTCAACGACATGCTCGACCGCTTCAAGGCGCATCCCGCCATCGCTCCCCTGATCGCGGGGGGAGAGACGATCGAGTATTCGGGGCACCTCATCCCCGAAGGGGGCTACAACCGGCTGCCGCAAGTCTTCGCGGACGGCGCGGTCGTGATTGGCGACGCGGCACAGCTCGTGAACCCCGTGAACCGGGAGGGCGCCAACCTGGCGATGCTGTCGGGCAAGCTCGCGGCGCAGGCGATCATCGAGGCGAAAGCGAGCGATGATTTCTCGGCGATGGCCTTGTCGCGCTACCGGGAGTTGCTCGACGAAAGCGTCGTCATCGCCGACTTGCACAAGATCCGGAATATCACGGACTACGCCCATGCGCGGCCGCATCTACTGCGGGACTACCCGCGGGTCCTCTCGGCAATGCTCGAGGAGTACCTGCGTGTTGATAGCGTGCCGAAGAAGGCGAAGCAGAAGAACATCGTGGCCATGGCGAAGCGGCTACCGAAGCGCCGGCTCCTGGACGACCTCGTCGGCGCGGTACGTTCGCTGGCGTAAGCAGTTGACCACCTTCGAGGATATTCATCGGGTGCTCGATGCGGCGGTCGACGCGCACATGTTCCGGTCGGTGGACGATCCCAACGGGATCTGGAGGGCCCGAGTGGGGGACGTCGCCGTTGTCGGACTCCTGCTCGAACCATGGGACGGATTGGAAACGTGGGTCTCGGAGGAAGGGATCGACGTACTGGTCATTCACCGGCCTTGGGGTCTACCAGAGCATATATCCGGCGATCCGGGCGTCCTGGCCTACCACCTCGCCTTCGATGAGCGGATGACCGTCGGATTCAACCCTCTACTCGCGTCATTCCTCGAGATGTCGGGACTCGAACCATTAGGACTCAAGGCGGGACGCCCCATCGGTATGATCGGCAACATCACTGCGCGATCCGCGTCCGAGTTCACTAGCCTGCTTGCGACTACTTTTGGTGTCGAACCTGCGGCGGTCGGGCCGACCGCCTCTCGAGTAGACCGCGTCGCTATTGCCGGCGCGAGTTGGCCGGAACTGATTACCGAAGCGGTGGAACGAGGGGCGGACATGTTCGTGACCGGAGCGTTGCGTGTCCCTGCGCGTTCCGCGGTGAAGGAGACCGGGTTACCGGTCCTCGCGCTTGGTCACCATCCCGTAGAAATCTGGGGCTTGCACGCCTTGGCCCGTGTACTCGGACGGGCGTTTCCCGACCTCACCGTACATGTGTCTCCGTCCGAGATTCACACGGACTTGGCAATTTGGAGTTAACTCCTGCTTGGAACACTGCGTCCACAACGACGTCGGCTCTTCAGGACAGTGGGAGATAACTCCTGCTTGGAACAATGCATCCACAACGACGTCGGCTCTTCAGGACAGAATGTGATCACCGGCTTTCCAGCCGATCATCGTCGAGGCCGCGTTCGTGTTCACGGAAACGATGTCAGGCATGACTGAGGCGTCCGCCACCCGGAGTCCAGCCACGCCGTACACACGCAGCGCGGGGTCGACTACCGCATCCGCGCCCGTTCCCATTCGGCAGGTGCCAACGGGGTGAAACCAGGTGCTCACGTCCGCCTCCACGTACTGCGCGATTTCGTCGTCTTCGCTGACCGCGGGTCCCGGGAAGTACTCTCCGGCGTTCCATTCGGTTAACGCTGCCTGCTCGCCGATCTTCCGGCTGAGCCGGACAGCCTGGATCATGGTTGCCATATCGTCTGGATGGCTGAAGTAGCGCGGGTCGATCTCCAGCGGCGCATCGGGATCGGCGGCCGTCAGGCAGACCGTGCCGCGACTCTTGGGCCGCGTGATCCCCGGGATGATCGTGAACCGCGGCATGCCGTCGTTCGCCTCCGGCGCGAAATGCGGCTCCTTGGCGAACGAGATCTGGATATCGCAGTCGGCTCGGTCCGGTGTGGAACGGGCGAAAACGCATCCCTCCGTCGCGTAGGCGTTGCAGTCGGAGATCGGTAGATGCGAGTCGTACACGATTCCAATCAAGAGGTGGTCGATGAGATTTTCGCCCACCGGCAAATCGACGATTGGCGGGATGCCGTGCTGCTCGAGCTGGGCCGACGGTCCGATGCCGGAGAGCATCAGCAGGCGAGGTGAGTCGAATGCCCCAGCCGAGAGGATCACCTCGCCCGCGACGATCGTCTCAGTCGAGCCATCCTCGCGCTGGACTGCAACTCCGCGGGCGCGGGTGCCGTCCATCTCGATTCGCAGAGCTCGGTGGTTGGGCAGCACGCGCAGGTTCGGGCGATCGAGCACAGGCGCCAGGAACGCGCGATACGCATTGACGCGTGCACCCTCGGCGATCGTCGACTTGTTCCAGCCAACGCCGTCCAGCGTTCCATTGTCGAACGACGGGTTGCTGGGAAAACCCGCCTGCTGGGCCGCTGCGGCCATAGCCTCCGTCAAGGGGTTGTGCGGCTGCAACACCGCGGGGCGCAACCATTCTTCGAGTTCCTCGAAGGCACCGCGCACCGATGACCAGTCCCAGCCGATGCAGCCGGCTTCGCGCCACCGGTCATAGTCCGACGCCGCACCGCGCAGGTAGACCATGCCATTGAGACTGCTGGTGCCGCCGAGAACGCGTCCGCGGGGCATGAGATGTGAACGGCCGGCCGTTCCGGGCTGGGGCGTCGAGACATACTGCCAGTCGACGTCCGTGCCCCACAGGGAGAAGTATTGACGCGGGACCCGGATCGCCTCCCGGTCGTCCGCCCCACCGGCTTCCAGAACGAGGACCGAGATTGTCGGATCGCTCGAGAGCCGGTTGGCGAGCGCGCACCCGGCCGATCCCGCGCCGACGATGATGAAATCCCATGCAGCGGTGGTGCCCATCGTCCTAACTCGCAGTTCCCGGGGCGAAGTGCCAGATCTCTCGCAGCTCTCGCGAATCGATGATCCCGTCATCGCGGTAGTGCATCAAGGGATTCATCAGCTCGCCCCAACGGCGGTGGACTTCAGAGTCCCACAGCCGCGTCCAGGCATCGGCGTCGTTGACCCGGGAGTGAAGGAAAATCATGTCATCGAGTTGGAAGAGGGAGATCTCGGCAATCCCCTGCCGCGCGATCTCCTCTTGCAGCTCTGGCCAGATGTTGTCGTGCCAGTGGATGTACTCATCCAGGGCACCCGGCTTGAGCTTCAGCACATACGCTTTCCGGATCGTCTCGGCCACGAGGTAACTCCTTCCGCACGCCATCGTGCATCGCCATAATCGGTGTAAAGCGAGTGGATCGTAGTGGATGGTCCCCGGCGCGTCTATAGACCGTACGACTCTGATTCCGGCCATATCTTGACGGGGCGCCCGTCCAACGCGACTATGCTTTGCCTTCAGCACGAGACGTTACGAGATGCGGAAGGGAGCACTGAAGATGGCGGAATCATCAGGCGTTGGCGCTAGCGGTTCGATCGTCGCTCGCGGCGTCATCGCCCGCGAGCCCGGCGAGCCTGGGGTTGTCGAGGAGTTCACGATCGATCCCCCCGGTCCCGGCGAAGCGCTCGTTCGTATCCTCGCCAGTGGTGTTTGTCACACCGATCTTTCCGCAAAGAACGGCGTCTTTGGCACGGACGCCTTTCCCTTCCTGCTTGGGCACGAGGGAGCCGGGATTGTCGAGCGGGTGGGAGAGGGCGTCACGAATGTCGCCCCTGGCGATCACGTGATTCTTGCCTGGCGTGCACCCTGTGGTCAGTGCCGCTTCTGTCTGTCTGGCCAACCTCATCTCTGCGCCGCCAGCCTGAATGCCGAAAAGCGCATGCGCACCATGGACGGCATCACGCTGACTCCGATTCTCGGCATCGGCACCTTCTGTACTCACACCCTGGTCCACAGCAAGCAGTGCATCCCGTATGACCCGGCCCTGCCTCCGGAGCAGATGAGCCTGATCGGATGCGGCGTGATGACCGGCGTCGGTGCCGCGCTCTACTCGGCTGGGGTGAAACCGGGGACGTCAGTCGCCGTTTTCGGCTGTGGCGGCGTCGGCGACTCGGTCATCATGGGTAGTCGCATCGCCGGCGCGACGACGATCATCGGCGTCGACATCGACCCGCGCAAGTTGGAGTGGGCGCGCGAGTTCGGCGCTACCCACACTGTCAACCCGACCGAGGGGGATCCGATCGAGGCGATCAAGGCAATTACCGGCGGCTACGGGGTGAACTACTCGTTCGAGGCTGTCGGTCGCCCGGATACGACCCTGCAGGCGATCTTCAGCCGGGACCTCGCCGGCACCTGCGTCATCATCGGGGTGGCCGGGCCGAGATCGACACTGGAGGAATTGCCGCTCGGCAAGTTCTTCGACCTCGGTGGCAGTCTCCGCGTCTCCTGGTACGGCGATTGCCTCCCGACGCGGGATTTCCCGATGCTGGCCCAGTGGTATCAGCAGGGTCAGCTCGATCTCGATCGCGTCGTGACCCGAATCATCTCGCTCGACGAGTCCGAAGAAGGCTTCCACGCGATGGAGCGAGGGGAGACATTGAGATCGGTGATCCGGATCTGACCCCTTGGCCCACACATGCGGCGTCATCGCCGATCGTAGCCGGGAGAGCTGCTGTCGAACCGGGGTTCCTGACGGCGAATGTCAGGGCACTTGCTCTGGCACGAGTTAACTGGCAAACGTACGAAATCGGTCTATTGGCGCGGACAACGACTCGGTAATCTACGGTCGGAATCAAATGCCGACCTGTGCATCCACTCGATTTGGTCGCAGAACGGCGCATACGGTGCCGGATCCTGAGCGGAGGCTACGATGGAGATACCGACAACCGGGGTGCATCACATCACCCTGATCGGCTCGAATCGGCAGGATACGATCGACTTCTACCAGGGCGTTCTTGGTATGCCGCTCATCTTCGAGCAGCCGAATCTGGACGTTCCAGAGGAGATCCATCTCTACTTTGACGCGGGTGATGGCTGTCTCATCACCTTCTTTGTCCGGGAGCGGCGGGCGACAGACGCCACCCCGGTTCCTGAGGTCGTCGGCAACGTCCACCACATTGCGTACTCGGTCTCGCGTGAGACATTCGACCGCGCGGCGGCGGGGTTGGAAGCGTTGGGTTTCCCCAACACCGGCCGCGTTGACCGGGGATTCATGGACTCGCTCTACTTCCGCGACCCGAACGGACTGCTGTTGGAGTTGGCCACCTACACGTTCGAGACGCCTCCCGGCGTCACGAGACGTGCCGTCTTCGAGCTCGCTCATCGCCTGCGTGTCGAACGTGGCGACTATGCCATCGGGCAGGAGCACCTCCAGGCGGCGATTGATCGGCTTCAACCTGCCTCGGTGTCGTAACCAATGGCGATTCGTCATCCGTGGGCGGCCACATGAAGCGCAGCACGGAGCGAATGCTTACGACCCACACCGGTAGCTTGCCGCGCCCTCCCGACCTCCTCGCGGAACTACTGGGTCCGGGCGGGTCAATTTTCGAGACCGAAGTACGCGATCGGGTGCGGACGGCGGTGCGTGAGGTCGTTCAAAAACAGGTGGCGGCCGGGATCGACATCGTCAGCGACGGCGAGATCGGCAAACCCGGGTTCGCACACTACGTCAAGGATCGGCTGACCGGCTTTCAGGGTGCGGTCGCGCCCAGACCGTTTGCTCCGCGAGACTTGCTCGACTTCCCCGAAGTCGCGCGGCATCTCTTCGTGTCTGATGGGAAAGAGCTCCCGCGGCCCCCGATGCCGACCAACGACGGCCCCATCGCCTACGACGGTCGCGAACAACTTGTGATGGATCTGGACAATTTCTCGGCTGCGATCGAAGGCTTGCCCATGCGAAGGCTTCCTTCCCGCTGTATCTCCAGGCTGCGTCGCCATGCTCATGGGCACCACCTATTACCCCAGCCGCCGGGACTTCCTGTTTGCGCTGGCGGATGCGCTGCGCGAGGAGTACCAGGCGATCGTCGACCGCGGCTTCGTCCTGCAGATCGACTGCCCGGATCTTGCCCTGGGCTACCACCTGGAGTTCGTAGATCGGCCCATCTCGGAGTTTCGAGCCGTCATTGAGCTCCATGTCGAGGTCCTGAACCACGCGCTAGCCGGAATAGATCCCGATTGGATCCGGGTCCACGTCTGTTGGGGCAACTACCCTGGCCCGCACCACCACGATATAGCCCTGGCCGACATTCTCGACATCATCTACAACGTAAATGCAACCGGTCTTTCGATCGAGGGCGCAAACCCCCGCCATGAGCACGAGTGGGCGGTGTTTGAGCAACTTCCGTTGCCCGCTGGCAAGATCTTGATCCCGGGCGTGATTGATACCTGTACCAACTGCATCGAGCACCCGGAGACGGTCGCGCAGCGGATCGAGCGGTACGCGCGGGTCGTCGGTCGCGAGCAGGTGATCGCCGGTACCGACTGCGGATTCGCGACCATCGCCGGGAGATCAGCCGTCGCGCCTGACGTCGCCTACGCCAAGCTGGCCAGCCTCGCGGAAGGTGCGCGGCTGGCCAGTGCCAGGCTTTGGTAACGATTCGATGACTCTGGAAGGGACCCCTCAAGTCCTATCCCTTCGAGAATCAAGCCACTCGGTTTTCCCGCTGCAACTCGTCAGTGACACCGCGCCTGGGCCGCCTGGCCCAGGCGCGGTCGCCTGCCGTCGCGTACTACTGCCCGGCGGCTGCGGCGGCTTCTTCCACGTTGTCGATGTTGTAGATGCTAAACGGGCCCATCAGCACACGTAGCCCCTCGACATCAGGCCGGGTCGGATCCAGGGTGATCTCGTACTCACCCATCCTGCCGGCCACGAAGGTCTCGCCCTCTACGCCTTCAATTGCTCCGGTCGCCAGCAAATAGGAGACATAGTACGTCAGGTAGCCGAGATCGACGAAGCTCCAGAGCGCGTACTCCGGCGCGCATCCGTTCAGCGTGTACTCCAGCATTTCTGTCGGGTCGCCGAGACCGGAGACCTTGATCTCGTCACAAAGCCCCTCGTCCTGAACGGCCTTCGCCGCCGAGACAATGCCGACCGAGGTCGGGGCCATGATCAGTTCCATATCCGGGTGCTTGGAGATCAGCGCCTGCGCCTGCTCGTAGCTCTTCTCGGACTGGTCATCGCCGTAGACGACCTCTAACAGCTCGAGATTGGCGTATTTAGGATCCTCGAGATACTGTTCCAGTGCCGCGATCCAGGAGTTCTGATTCGCCGCGTCGGGCGACGCGGAGAGAATGGCAAATTGCCCACCATCCTCGCCCAGGATCGAGAGCGCCATGTCGGCCATCACCTCACCGGTTTCCGTGAAGTCGACCTGGGCTACGAACAGACTCTCGCCCTCCCCGGACGGAATAAAGGAGTCCCACGTGACCACCCTTGTCCCCGCCTCCTGAGCCGCAACGGCCGCAGGTGCGATCTGGTCGCCGGAGTTGTTGGACAGCATCACGACGTCGTAGCCGCCTGCCGGCGCATTGGTCACGAACTCGATCTGGCCCGCGACGCTGTTCTCGGCGGTCGGTCCAACGAAGTCGAGTGCCGTCGGGTTGCCCAGTTCCTCCGCGGCTTCCTGGGCGCCCTGATTTGCCTGATCAAACACCGCGATGCCCAGGAACTTGGGCAGCAACATCATCTTGACGTCCTGCCCGGGCTCCGCGGTTACCGCCTCTCCGGCGACCGGTGACCCAGCGACCGGGGTCTGCGCCAGAGTGACAGCCCCCATGTTCGCGACCAGCAGACCGGCGCACATGACACCGGTCAATAACCCACGCCTCTTCACGTTCACCTGTTCCTCCTCTTCATCGCCGAAGAATCGCCGGACTTCATCATCGCATGCTTGTGCTGGCGCCGCCGCACAGCACTTACCCGGGCGCTGCCTGCGAGCGCGTGGACTCCGCCACCCCGGACGGAGGAGCGCGCATGCTCGGATCTGCCTGTCGCCGGCGAAGCCGGTCCTGCACCCGGCCGGCGAGGTTGGGCACGAGCACCGACAGAATCAACAGCAGGCCAATGATCCCCGTTTGGGTATTGCCCGTAACGCCGGCGATGATCAGGCCGTTGCGGAGGTTGAGCACCAGGTACGTCGAGAGAAGCACGCCGACCATCGACCCGACGCCGCCGAAGATGCTCACCCCGCCCAGCAGCACCACCGTGATGATGTCGAGCTCGAATCCTTCTGCCGTGCTGGCTCGCACCGCGCCCAGCCGGGCCGCCATCAGCACCCCGGCCAGCGCCGAGATGAAACCGCTCAGCGTGAAGATGATCATTCTGGTGCGCGCTACCGAGACCCCCGAAAACCGGGCCACCTGCGCGCTGTTGCCGATCACGTAGGTCAGCCGTCCCAGCCCGCTCCGGTGAAGCACGACGGCGGCAATCACGGCCAGCACCGCGAAGATCAGGATTGAAAGCGTCAGCGGCCCGATCAGACCCCGCTGTCCCAAATTCGTAAACCACTCGGGAAACCCACCGACCGACCGGTCCTGGACCAGCAAGCGCGCGAGGCCGCGAAATCCAACGTAGCCCGCCAGCGTCACCGCTAGCGAGCTCAATCCAACGACGGCGACGAAGTAGCCGTTGAGCAGACCGAATCCGATGCCGACGCCCAGTGCCACAAGAATGGCCAGCACCATCGGCGCCCCGGACTCGAAGAGGGCCGCCGTGACAGCCGCCGAGAGTCCCATCATCGAGGCCACCGACAGGTCGATCTCGCCACTGATGATGACGAAGGTCATGATCAGGACGACGATGGCCTTCTCGATCCCGAGCTGAAAGAGATTGACCTGGTTGCTAATCGTCAGGAAGTTGGGCACGCGGGTGATGTTGTAGGCCAGGATCACCAGCAGGACGACGAGGAGCAGTCCCTCCCAGCTCCGCAGGCGACGGAGCATCTCACGCGCCATGGGCCACTCCTCGCTCCTCGGCTATGGCGGCCTGCGCGCGCGCGTGATCGCGGCGGCGAACGCGAACCCACATCTCCCGCAATCGACCCAGGATGATCGTATCTGCCGTAACGGCGACCAGAATCAGGAGACCGAGGATGGCGTCCTTGACGAACTCGCTGACGCCCGCCCAGCGTAAGAGACTCTGTTGCAGGGTCTCGATCATGAGCACGCCGAGCACCGCTCCGAACATCGAGCCCGCTCCCCCGAAGATATTGACTCCACCGACGACCACCGCGGCCACGACCTGCAATTCCAGTCCTTGTGCCGCCGTCACCGTGATATTGCCAAATCGCACCAGGAACATGAACCCGGCCAGGCCAGAGAGCGTGCCGGAGATGGCGAACGCGGTAAATACGTCCCGCTGCACCGGCAGCCCGGCCGTCCGCGCCGCCTCCGGATTCGATCCAATGGCATAGAGTCGGCGCCCGAACGGCAGGTACCGCAACACCAATTGACCGAGAATGGCGACCAACAACGCGACGCCCACCATCAGTCGCAGGTCGTAGCCTCCAGCAGACGCCAGGGTCGCGCTCGGTACGTCGTTCAGCCAGTCCGGAAGATCAGCGGTGGTGACCGTCCTGGCGCCGGAGAACTCGACGAGCACCACCCGGTAGAGTGCCAGCGTCCCTAACGTGGCGATGATGGCCGGCACCTTGCCGTAGGCGACGATCAGACCGTTGATCGCACCCAGGACGAGACCGATCGCCATCGCCAGAGCCGCGGCAACAAGCGGATGCATCCCCTCGACCCGCGTCAGGAGCGTGCCGACGACGTAGGCCGTCAGCCCCACCATCGAGGAGACCGACAGGTCGATGTTCCGGGTCAGCACGACCAGCACCTGTCCGACCGCCACGACCAGCGTTATCGCCAGCCCCGTCGTGAGCCGGTTCACGCTTCGGGGGTCGAAATAGTTCGGAATCTGCGAGGCGAAAAAGAGGAGTAAT
Source organism: uncultured Chloroflexia bacterium (assembly GCA_963751075.1). Lineage (GTDB taxonomy): Bacteria > Chloroflexota > Chloroflexia > Thermomicrobiales > UBA6265 > JACCXM01. Next base: position 337,679 of record CAVVTE010000011.1, read on the forward strand.
CCGATAGTCACGAAGAGCAGGATGAACTCGCGGAACTGCTCCGGCCGGACGCGGCGGAGAATCGAATCGCTCACTGACGCTCTCCATCAACAAGGCCGCCGCCTGCGACCAGTCGATCTATCGCTGCGATCGCCTCTGCCGCCGCGGCCCGGTCGATCCCTTCTTCCTCGGGGAGGACATCGCTGGATTGCCCCATGGCCGCCGAAAGCACCCGCTCCTGCGTGGCTTCGTGGTGGTCGAAGATGGCCATCTGCCGACCCTCACGCATGACCAGGACACGATCGCTCATCGCCAGCACCTCAGGCAGATCCGAGCTAATGAGGATGATCGCCATTCCTCTGGCCGCCAGGTCGTCGATCAGCTGATGAACCTCCACCTTCGCGCCGACGTCGATGCCGCGCGTCGGCTCGTCGAGGATCAGCACCTTGGGGTTCGTCTCGAGCCACTTGCTGATCACCACCTTTTGCTGGTTGCCGCCGGAGAGTGATGCCGTTGGTGTTTCAACCGACGCGGCCCGAATGCTCAATCGTTGCCGGAAGGCCTCGGCGGCGGCGCGCTCCTGGGAGCGACGCACCATCCCACTTGGAGACAGAAAGCGTGGCAGAGAGGGCAACGAAACATTTGCTGCGATCGAAAGAGGCATCACCAGACCGAGTTGCCGCCGGTCCTCGGTGCTGTATGCGATCCCGAGCTCCATCGCGTCGCGAGGGTTGGTAATGGTCACCCGCCTCCCCTCGAGTTCGATCTCGCCGGCGTCCGCCGGGCCGATCCCGAACAACGCCAGTCCGATATCGGTCCGGCCTGCCCCCACGAGACCGGCAAACCCCAGCACCTCCCCGGCCCGCAGCTCGAAGGAAACGTCCTGAAACACGCCCTCCCGGCCGAGGCCACGCACAGCCAGCAACACCGCGCCCGGTTCTCGCCGTGAGCGCCGGAAGAGCTCCTGCACCTCGCGTCCGACCATCTGCCGAATCGCTGCCCCTGGCGTCAGCTCGGCACGCGGTGTCGTCGAGATCCACCGGCCGTCGCGCAGAATCGTCACCCGATCGGCGATTTCGAACACCTCTTCCATTCGGTGCGAGATGAAGAGGATCGCCACCCCTTGCTGGCGCAGCGTATGCACGATGCGAAAAAGCTGCTGCACCTCATGCGCTGAGAGCGACGCCGTCGGTTCGTCCATGATCAGCACGCGTACGTCGAGGGAGATCGCCTTCGCGATCTCGACCGTTTGCTGCTCGGCGAGGGTCAGGCCACGAGCTGGTTCGCCGACGTCGAGACTCATGTCGAGCCGGGCCAGCACCTCCGCCGCCTCTCGCTCCATCCCCCGCCGGTCGACAAGCTTCCCCCGATTGCGGTGGCCAATGAAGATGTTCTCCGCCACGGACAAGTCCGGGAAGATCATCGGCTCCTGATAGATCGCGGCGACGCCGAGCCGTTGCGCGTCCTGCGACGAGGTAACCCGGACCGGCTTCCCATCGATTCGGATCTCGCCCGCATCCTGGGTCTGGATGCCGGTCATGATCTTGATCAAGGTCGATTTGCCGGCGCCGTTCTCGCCCAACAGCGCGTGGATTTCGCCGCGTCGTAGCGCCAGAGAAACGTCGTCGAGCGCTAACGTGGCCCCGAACTGCTTCGAGACGCGCTCCATCTCGAGCACCGGGTGCTCTTCCCCGGTCGCCATGGGCTCTACGTTAAGCGACCGCTCCGTCACGGACTGGATCATTCCGTTCGCGCCCCTCGTTCCGGGCCCCGGGAGCCGAGGCCTCGGCTCCCGGGGCTCGGTCGGTCTTCTTGAACTCTGAGGGCCGCCATGAAAGCACAGTCGGCTTCAGGACGCAACCGGCAGCACTAGCGACAACGCTCGCCCAACCGCAGCACCCACGGCTGCGCTTACCCAACCAGAGCACTCACGACTCCGCTCACCCGACCACCCTCGTCTTCAAATGATCCCCTCGGACTCATCACCGATCGGGCAGCACGAGCCCGTCGCGGCTCGACGCGCCGCAGCGCAACGAGGCATCCAGGTGGAGAACGGCGTCACGATTCGGCAGCTCCTCGAGGGATAACGCGCCGGTCGTCTGTCACGGCGTGATCTCCTGATCCAGGTCCGTTCCCCTGAAATCACAAAATCCTCTTTCAAAATAAGAACATATGTTCTATTATGGATGCTCTTGTTGGCCGATCAAGCGCTAATGCGGCTTTCGGCGCGTGATCTCACACGAATGCGCGACCACCGGGATCGCCTGGAGGGGACAGGATGATGGCTGCAGACGGCGCGGACAACGAGCCGGACCAGGTGCCGGACGCCTTCTTGGAGGCCGTGCGCCCGGAGCACCGCGCGGACCTGCGCGCCCTCGTGCAAACCGCGCAAGAGCCGCCGCCGAACAATGCGGCGTCCGATCGGCGCGCCGACCGGACCCCGGATGACGACTCCGGCGCTGGCGAAGGTAGCCCGCGCTCCCCCAGGTCGACCCGCGAACCGTTCCCTGCCCTCAACCCGGCCCAGTCGGCGCGCGTCACCAACGCGTTGATCGTCGCCGCTGAACGATTGGCGGGAGTCCCCATCGCTCACAGCCTCATCCAGTCCCCGGACGCACCGTCCCGGACTACGGAGCTGCCGGGCACGACCGGCATGACCGGCCGTCAGTCGCTGGGAAACGCCGTCCGCCTCAGTGACGTCACCCCGGAGCGAATCCGCTGGCTCTGGCCGGGTCGTGTCCCCGCCGGTAAGATCACCGTCCTCGATGGCGATCCCGGTCTCGGCAAGAGCACGCTTCTCTGCGAGGTCGCCGCCCGCATCACTCGTGGCGACCCCCTCCCCGGCGGCGAACCGGCTGCCCCCCGGGGCGTCCTCCTCTTGTCTGCCGAGGACGACCTCTCGACACCATCCGCCCTCGCATCGATGCCGCCGGCGGCGATCCCGACCGCATCGGCACCCTCCTCGCCATTCCGGATCGCACCGAAACCGGACGGCCCTTCTCCATCCCTGGCGACCTCCCCATTCTCGATGCCGTCGTTGAACGGCTCGATGCTGCCCTCGTCATCGTCGACCCGCTCGTCGCCTATCTGCGCCCCGGCATCAGCGCCAATCGGGACCAGGATGTCCGCCGGGCCTTGGCCGCCCTCAAGGCCTCGGCTCGAGCGCACCGGCGCCGCCATCGTCGTCGTTCGCCATCTCAACAAGTCGGCGCAGACGAACCCGCTCTATCGCGGCCTCGGCAGCATCGGTATCATCGGCGCCGCCCGCTGTGCCCTGCTCCTGGCCGCCGATCCCGACGATGCCGACCGCCGCATCCTTGCCGTCAGCAAAGGCAATCTCGCTCGTCCTCCCGCCGCCCTCGCCTTCCGCCTGGATGATGTTCCCGGCACCGATGTCGCGCGTATCGTCTGGGAAGGAGAGAGTCCCTGGACGGCTGGCGAGCTCCTCGGCCGCCTGCCGGCCGAGGAGGGTGATGAGTCGCGCTCCGCCGTCGATGACGCCCGTGCCTGGCTGCGCGAAGCCCTGGCGGCCGGACCGCGTCCCGCGAGTGAGCTGCGCCGGGAATCCGCCGCCCGCGGGATTGGCCTGTCCACCCTCTATGCGGCGCGCAAGGCCGAGGGCATCGCGACCGCGAAGGAGCACATCGCTAGGGGCCGCTGGCTGTGGATGCTCCAGGACAACTCAGGTGGACGTGAAGATGCGGTCCCTTCCGGCTCGTGAGATGTTCAACACCTTCAACATCTTCAACACATTTGATCCCAACCAGCACCGCTGCGTGAACCGGTAATCCGCCACACCCAGCTGACATCGTGCCGTGACAGACTCCTTCGCCGGAACTCCGTGGGACTGACTCCGGAGCGGAGCGAACGCACTTTCACAGGCAGCCCCGCGAAAGCGCTATTGGCGATACACTACAGACGCCCTCGGCGCGATGTGACGCGGCCCATCTACTCTGGAGCGACGACTGCTTATGGACGGCTCCTGGTTCAGTTGGCTGTCTCGTGCTCTTTCGAAGTTGTCCACCCGTCGAATGCTCTTAATACTAGTTGGCGCGGTTGCCGCTGGCCTCGGTCAGCGCGGTGTCTTCGGCACCCAGCTTGGGCCGGCGACCTGTGGAAGTGAGGGCGAAGCCTGCATCCTGGCGCATGGCTGTTGCAGTGGGTTCACCTGCGCGACCTCAGGTCTAACACCAACTATGGCGTTTGCGTTACTGGATCGGGCGGGATGCTGCCGGCGTCATCGTCCCTGATCTCCCCCCATAGCAAGACTATCAATGAAGACGTCGTTAGCCTTGCGGAATCGGTTGCCACCATTGAGTCCGCTGCCTCCGGAACAGACCTGGCGGCCGAAAGCGACGCCCGCATCGCCGCGGCCGGGACCGCAAGGACAAAAGCGCGACCAGGCGGAAGTCACGCCGGGACAACAAGCGGACCACCCGCCGGACGCGTAACGACGACCAACCGAATCGCCGAGCTGAGGCTACGAAGACACCAACCCCTACTCGGACGCCGAACCCAACCCGGACACTCCGACCCGAACCCGCCCAACCCGGACTCCCACTCCTACGCGGACCCCGACCCCGACCCCAACGAGCACGCCGGACCCTGCGGAAGGTTTGGCGGTGGAGGTGACCTGCCCTCAAGGTCAGAGGGCGAGCCAGGTCGTCACAATAACGAACAACAGCACGAGAGACGTTGTCGTCGGCCAACTGACCTCCCTCGAGGTCACGCCTGGAGGTGACGAGCCGTTTCAAGCACTGGGAACAGTCCCTGCCGGATCCGCCCTTGAAATCTTCTTCGGTACGGCTCCATCAGGGGACCCTTACTCCAACGAGCTGATCTTTAGCGCCTCTCCGCTAGAAGGCGTGCGCGTTACCTTCAGCACAGGAGCCGTCCTCACAGCTTGTTGCGACGGGGCGACATCCTGTCTCGGGCAAGGAGCGCAGGTAGCCGGACTTCGAGCTGAGACCGCGGGAGAGCGTACGCCATCCGATCGCAGACCGATGAGCGACAAACGCAAGTCAAAGAAGAGACGATAGAGGCGGGTTGATAGAGCGTGGGCGCCGATCTTGCCCGCCGTGGTCTCCGCACGGCCATTGTTCTGCCTGTGGCCTTGGTCGCCGTCTTCTACGGCCTTCGCCTCGCTCCAAGGGACCCGACAGGCGGCGTGCTCAGCCCGACTGTGCTGGAGGAGGTGCGCGCGGAGTACCGCGAGCGTCTTGGTCTCAATGAGCAGATCCTGGTCCAATACGGCGTGTACGTGAAAAATCTCGCCTGAGGAGACCTGGGCACGACACTCATTACCGGCAAGTCGATCGGCAAGTAGCTTGGATTCTATGGCTGCAACAGCCTGGTGCTCGGTCTCGCCGCGACCATCCTTATCTCCCCTTCCGAGCCTCGGGGTGATGATCGCCGAGGGGAGGAACTACATGCTGCAAAGCCACTGGGTGACCACCGTCCCGGGCGTTGCTATCGTGGCCGTCGTCCTGGGTTTGAACCTCCTCGGCGATGGGTTGCGCGACGTGCTCGATCCGAGACTGAAGTAGGCGGGCAGCCCAGGAGTCGAGACCTCGGGAGTCGCGGGCAAAGGAGCACCGGCAATCCAGAACCCAACACCCTTCTCCCCTTCACCCCGTCACCCCATTGCTGTCGACGTAGCGATCGTCGGCGGAGGCGTGGCTGGTTCGACGCTGGCCATCGTCCTCGCCAGAGCTGGAGTGAAGGTCGCCGTCATCGAGCGCGAACGTCGGTTTCGCGACCGTGTTCGCGGCGAAGCGCTGATGCCGTGGGGCGCGTCGCTTGCGGCCGCGCTAGGAATAGACGACCTCCTCCCCCAGTCGGGAGCGCACCCGCTGCCGATCTGGCAAACGTACATCGGCCGCGAGCCGCGGCCACCACACGACTGGCGATCAGACTCTCCAACCGGTGAAAGTCTGTGGGGTATCAGCCATCCCGGTCTTCAACAGACCTTGCTCGAGTCGGCACGTGCGGCCGGCGCCCTTGTTCTTCGTCCCGGCAAGGCCCATCAGCCTCAGCGGGATCGCCGGGGGTCGTTCGTCCTTCCAGTCGAGAGCGCCGATGGGTCGGGTGAAGTTCGGGCTCGGCTCGTCGTCGGCGCGGACGGACCCGAATCCGGCGTCCGGAGCTGGATGGGTGCGAAGACCATGCGCGATCCGGTTCGCCACGCTATTGGCGGCTGCTTGATCGATGGTATCGATCTCGATCCCGCCGCGGCGCACATCGGCTACTACCCGGGTGGAGCGTCGTTCATCTTTCGCCAGGAGACTGGGCGCGCCCGTGTCTACCTCTTTACGGGTCTCGAAGCCGCGAAGTCCATGCGCGGTGAGCGTGCTGCAAGTGCGATCATCGAGACGAGCAGGGCCTCGTTACCGGTGGGATCCCTCGAAGATGCCCGTCCGGTCGGACCCGCCGCGTTCTTTCCCGGCGCGGATATCTTTGCGAGTCATATTGCCGGGGAAGGCATCGTCCTCATCGGAGATGCCGCCGGGGCGAACGACCCGACGCAAGGGCAAGGACTATCTCTGGTGTTCAAGGACGTTTCAGTGCTGAGCGAGCTTCTCCTGTCGACAGCGGATTGGCAGGAGGCGATCGAGGAGTTCGCCGCCCAGCGGCGTCGCTGGTACGAGCCACTTCGAGCCTTTGCCGAGTGGGTTGGTCCATTGGTCATCGGCGTCGGGCCGGAGGCGGACGATGCCCGCGCGCGAGCGGATCGAGCCCGGGAGCTCGACCCGTTCCAGAATGGGTACGGAGCGATCCATACCGCCGGCCCGGACGGGCTTCCTGTGACCGAGGACGCCCGACGCCATCTTCTGGGCGAGGATCTGGACGATGACCTGGCGCGGGAGCCAACATGACGGCGCGGCCAGAGGAAACTGTCAGAATCAACCGCGGCTCGTTCCCTGTGTCCACGTCGATTCTCGATCCCATAGCGCTCGCCAGGGTCGTTGCCTCCGACTACGAGCTTTCAGGACCACTTCGTTGCCAATTGGTGTCGCATGCGATGAACGACGTCTATCGCATCGGTAGCGGAGCGAATACCCACTACCTGCGTGTCACCCCACTTGGCTGGCGAGATCGACAGGAGCTCGAGGCGGAAGTCGCCATCATCGACTCCCTGAACGCGAAAGGGATTCACGTCGCCGCGGCATGTCCGCGGTCGGACGGGATTGCCCTGACCCGCTTGGACGCACCGGAAGGTGAGCGCCTGGCCATCCTCTTTCAAACGGCGGTCGGCGAACAGCCAGAGGACATCGACCTTATTCAGGCACGGGCGTTCGGCCGATTCGCGGCGGCGTTGCACGAAGCCGCCGATAGTCTGGAGCTTGCAAGACCGCGACCGGCGATTGGTGTCGTTGAGCTGCTCCATGAGCCACTTGATGCGATTCGCGACCGGTTCTCCGACCACCCGGACGAGCTGGCGTACCTCGCTCTCATCGCCGCGCGCGTCGGCGATGCGATTGCGCAATTACCTCGCGACGCTCCCCTGTACGGCTTCTGCCATGGCGATCTGCATCCTGGGAACGTCTGCTTCGACAGCGGCGGTGTGCCGACCCTCTTCGATTTCGATCTGTGTGGTAGCGGGTGGCGCATCTACGATCTCTCGGTCTTTCTCTGGAACGCGTTCGGGGAGCGGCGGCCGAGGCGATGGCGAGATTCGCGGTGGCGAGCGTTTCTCTCCGGATATCAGCAATTGCGACCTCTGTCCCCGGAAGCGCTCGATGTCGTGCCAATCTTTCTCGCGGCACGGCAGATCTGGCTCATGGGTGTCGATTGCCAAAACCGAGGAGGATTGCCGATCCAATGGGTGAACTCTCGGTGGCTCAAGGAGATGATTCAACCCATCCAGGAATGGGAGTCACAGTATCCAATCCTGCGCGGCTGAACGCCGTTGCCCGCACAGACTGAGCTGGTCGAGCGCGACCAGCCGCTAACCGCACATCGCGGAGCCAACCTGCTAGCTCACTGCCTCGGCGGCATCTCTGGCCGCGGCCCGTGCACCGGGCGCAGGTCGATCTGCTGCCCAGCGCGCTGCCGGGCGGCCTTGTGGAACCAGGGCGCGGCCAGCGAGACATAAATTCGTCCTTCGAGACCGTCGATCAGATCCTGCGGAATGCCGGATGCACCTCCCGCCGCGCCGGCCAGGGCCCCCGTCAACGCACCGACGGTATCGGTGGCGCCTCCGGCGTTGACGGCCGCGTAGACCGCGTCTTCGAACACCGTCTCAGTCATCACGGCCGCAAATGCCGCCAGGACCGCCTCGAGCGCGTCCAACCCGGTCCCGATACCCGCGAGGGTATCGGCAAGCGACCGCGTTGGAAGCATCTCGTCCAGGTCAGCGAGACGAGCGGCAAGTGCCCCGCCGCCGAGAAATTCGGCTGTCTCCCGCGCCCATGATTCTCGGGGCGCGCCGCTTGCCGCCAGCCGCACACCATAGGCGACCGCGGTCGCGGCGTTGAACGCGGCCGGTCCCCCATGAGTGAGACGAACCACGGCCTCCGCATCAGCCCGTAACCCCTCGGGACTGAACCTCCCCACGGAATGGATAAGTCCGACAGGCACTCCTCTCGCGGCGACGTCACCGGTTGCCGGCCCGTCCTCATCCAGGGGAACAGAGAACTCGAGTGTTTCCGCCGCCGCGTCCAGTGCCAGCGCGGTGGCGGCATGCATCCAACGCCGCGACGGCCCTGACGCGAGGTGGACCATCCGCACCCCGGCGGTCTCTGCGTCGAAAATGCCCCGGTTCGCCGTCATGGATTCGACGATGCATAGGGCAAGCTCGGACTCATCGGTGAACTCGCCCGGATGAATCTCTTCCATATCGGGCTGCGACCGCCCGTGGTAGCGGTCGATGGTTCCGAATCGAGCCTCGATCTCTCTACGGCTCATTCCACTTACAGGAGCGCCCAGAGCATCACCGATCGCCATGCCGAGCAATGCTCCGAGGAACTGGTTCTCCGTTGCGTCTGCCATTGATCCATCCAGACTCGAGGGCGAGCGTAGCTCCGTTGACGCTCCGCCGGTCGGCTCCTAGACTCCCTGACGGTTACGACCGCCGTCGATGTACGTCAGGAGCGCCCGTTGACATCACCTGATTCAAGCGCGGAGATGAAGGGGCCCGCGGGCCTCGGGTTCTCCAGCCGCGCTGTCCACGTGGGAGAGCGTGGGCCGCGCCCCGACTTTACTCCAACCACCACACCGATCTACCCCGCCACCGCCTTTGTCTACGACGACACCGATACACTCGACGCGGTATTCGGGAACGAGCGTCAAGGTTACGTATACACTCGCTATGCCAACCCGACTACGAGCGCGCTGGAAGCGGCGATCGCATCGCTCGAAGGTACGGAGGACGCCGTGGCGTTTGCGTCCGGAATGGGCGCCGTATATGCCGCAATGCTCCTCGACGCGCGCGCCGGGCAGTGCATCGTGGCCGCGCCTGATGTCTACGGCGCTACCTACGCCATTCTCCACCGGCTCCTGCCCACGCTTGGCATCGAGACCACCTTTGTCGACCTCCGCGATCTCCAGCAGCTCGAGCGGGTGGTGGAGACCTCCCGCCCGGCGCTGATCTATGCCGAGACGATTTCGAATCCACTGCTGCGCGTCGCCGATCTCCGCGAGGTCACGACTCTCGCTCATCGCCATGGCGCTCGGGTCGCGGTCGATAACACCTTCGCCACACCCTGGTTGGTCAACCCCGCCGCGCTCGGCGTGGATTCCGTTATCCACTCGACCACCAAGTACCTTGGGGGACACGGCGACGTCACCGGTGGTGTGATTGCCACCACCGCCGAGCGCGGAGCGGAGCTGCGCGAGATCAACAAGCTGATTGGATCGGTCGCCGGTCCGTTCGAGTCATGGTTGACGCTGCGCGGATTGAAAACTCTTCCCCTGCGAATGAAGCAGCAGAGCGATAACGCGCGTGCCGTGGCCGACTGGCTCGTCGGCGACTCCCGGGTCTCGCGGGTCAATTACCCCGGCCTGCAGCATCTCGGCGGCGCCGGAGGCGATGTTCAACCGGCCTGAGCGCGGTGGGATGATCTCGTTCGAGGTTCGCGACGCCGCACGGGACGACATTTTCCGCTTCTTCGAGGCGCTCACGCTCATCGTGCCGGCCACGACGCTCGGGGATGTCTACAGTCTCGTGCTCTATCCGACGATCTCCTCTCATCGGGCTGTGCCCGCGGAAGAGCGGGCGAAAATCGGAATCTCGGACGGGCTCGTGCGTTTGTCGGTCGGAATCGAGGATGTCGAAGACATCATCGCCGACCTGGACCGAGCATTGGCCGCGGCAGACCGGGGCTAGACACGAGTCAACGAGCGGTTTAAGCAAGATATGGCAATCGCAATGGCAACGGATGCGAAAGTCGATACCTTGCGGGCACAGTTGCCCGCGGTGCAGACCACCGGCTATTTCAATGCCGGTTCCAATGGCCCGATTCCGAGAATCTCCTACGAAGCTGCCGACATGACCGCCCGCGCGCGAGCTCGAGCAGGGACGGATCATTCCCGGGACATTTCGCGACAACCGCGAACGCAACCGGGGTGTAGCCGCACTGGCCGCCGGAATATTCGGCGCCGATCCTGACGAGATAGCCCTCACCCACAGCGCTACCGAAGGACTTTGCATGGCCCTCATGGGGCTAACGTGGGATCCGGGTGATGAAATCGTTACCACCCTGGAAGAGCATCCCGGGCTCCTGATGCCGCTCGCGCTCCTCGCTCGACGATTTGGCGTTGTTACCCGGTACGCTGATATTGGTGACGGCTCGTCGGGTGTAGTCGAGGCTCTGGCGAGTCAGATCACCTCTCGCACGCGTCTCATCGCTCTGTCGCACGTTCTCTGGTCGACGGGCGCCGTGCTTCCGCTGCGCGACATCAGCGAGCTTGCCCGGCGCCATGAGCTCATGGTCGTGGTGGATGGAGCGCAATCCGCCGGCCAGGTGCCAGTGGATCTCCACGCGTTGGGCATTGATGCCTATGCGATGGCCGGCCAGAAATGGCTCTGCGGGCCGGAAGGGACCGGCCTGCTCTATATCCGCCGGGATCGATTTGCCGATATCGCACCGACCTACGCCCGCTACGGACAGTTCGAGCCGAGTGGCTACTTCATCCCCGCGAAGGGCGCAATGCGGTACGAGATCGGCGAGTTCTACCCTCCGGCGGTGGCCTCCCAGGAGGCAACGCTGCGCTGGCTGCGCGACGATGTCGGGTTCCAATGGGCGTACGATCGCATCGCTGGCCTGGGCGCCGACTTCCGTCGCCGGCTGACGGACATAGACGGAGTGACCGTGGTTACCCCGAGCGAACCAATGGCGGGGTTGGTGAACTTCAATATCGCGGGTCTGCCTCCACAGGAGGTGGAGACCCGGCTCTTCGAGCGCGGCTACACCATTCGCTATGTGGAATCAGTGCCCTGCACGGTTTCGGCTCGAGCATCGCTGGGATGGTGGAACACCGAAGATGAGGTGGCGGGTCTCGCGGATGCGGTGGCGGATCTCGCACGGGAAGCGCGTGTGCTGAGTGGGTGACCCGAGTTCTAGCGGGTCAGAGCGGTGGCCCGCCGGCTACCGCTGCGCGCTCTCCGTGACGATCGACGTCGACGGCCCCTATGGCGAGGCCAACTACCGGCCGGCAGACGATATGTACTGGATTTCGCAGACCGCGTATGACCCGAGAGGCACGGAGCGCTTGCTTGAACTGTTGGCCGACAGGGAGACGTTGGCAACCTTCTGCTGGGTCGGTCGAGCCGCGGTAGATCATCCCATGCACGTCCGCGGCGCCGTGGCCGCGGGTCACGAGATCGCTCTTCATTCGTGGGACCATCGCCCGTACAACCGGATGACACCGCAGGAACAGCGCGCCGACATGGAGCAGTCTCTGGAAGCGCTCCAACGTATCTCGGGCACGACTCCCGTTGGTCACAAGTCGGCGAGCTGGCGGTACGACGAGGCGACCCACCGGGTGGCGCAGGAGTTGGGTCTCCTTTGGGTGATGGACGAACCAGGAGGCGACTTGCCGTATCTCATCCAGCCGGCGTCGAATCTGCCGCCGTTGGTGCAACTCCCGCCATCACGCTGGTTCGACGACTACACGCTCTTCGTCGATCATGTGCTGCCGCCACGCCATGCGTTCGAGTTGTGGCGTGACGATCTCGACGTCTTGCGCGACGAGGCCGGGATGATGTGCCTGACACTGCATCCATTCGTGTCCGGGAGACCCGGACCTTCGCGGACGCTCGCGTGGCTGCTCGACTACGCCATCGATCTGGGAGATGTCTGGATCGACCGGGCGGACCGGCTGGCCCGCTGGTGGTCGGGGCAAGCGGTTGACCTTCCGGAATCGGTTTGAAATGGTGATTCAACTCGCGGTCGAAAAACAGGATTGATATGGGTCTCGATCCCATCGTCGCATTCACCGCGTGAGACAATCGGAAAGAACTCGCCAGAACTGGAAAGTTGGAGATGGATGATGGGCGAATTGCCGCGTGGCACCGTCACCTTTCTCTTCACCGACGTCGAGAATAGCAGCGCCCTCTGGGAGCGTGACGGTGCGACGATGATGACCGCGCTTGCCCGGCACGTCTCCCTGTTGAGGGAAACCGTGGAGGCTCACGGTGGGTGTCCTCTTCAAGACCGTTGGGGACGGGACGCAATCTGCCTTTCCGACCGCTCCCGCCGCGCTGAATGCCGCCTGTGCCGCGCAGCGTGTGCTTCTCGCCGAGCAATGGCCGGACACGCTCGGCCCGTTGCGGTCCTGTATGGCGCTCCACGCTGGCGAGGCTGAACCGCGAGACGGCGACTACCTCGCCGCTCCACTCAACCGCCTGGCGCGGCTCCTGGGCATGGCCCGCGGTGGTCAGATCCTGGTTAGCGAGGCCGTCGAGCAACTTGCGCAGGATGGTCTCCCTGTGGGTGGGAGGCTTCAGGAGCTCGGCGAGATGCGCCTGCGCGACCTGAATCGCGCCGAGCGGGTGTTCGTTCTCGTCCACCCGGACCTTCCGGGCGATATCGCCCTACCATCCGCCTCAGAACAGCAAACCCGGCACTTTCCGCCATCCTTGACCCCGTTCGTCGGCCGCGACGATGAAATTTGCGCTATCGCGGCGCTGGTGGAGGCGCCGAATGTCCACCTCGTCACACTGACCGGACCCGGCGGCATCGGCAAGACGCGACTGGCCATCCAGGTTGGCGAGCGCCTGGCTTCGTCGTTCGTGGGAGGAGCGGTATTTGTCGATCTTGCGCCATTGCGTGACCCGGCACAGGTATTGCCGGCGATAGCCACCGCGCTCGGTCTTCGCGAAGCAACCGGCCGCTCGCTCGTCAACCAGATCCACGGCTTTCTCGCGGAGCGGGAGACTTTGCTGATCCTCGACAACTTCGAGCACCTGCTCGGCTCGGCGACCATCATAGCCAATCTTCTCGGCGAATCGGACGTCGAGCTCCTCGTCACCAGTCGCGCGCCCCTGCGGCTTCAAGGCGAGCATGAGTACCCGGTGCCAACCTTACGGCTTCCGAGCGACGCGGAACGAAATGACGCCACTGCGCTTGCGATGAACGAGGCGGTCGCGCTCTTCGTCGATCGCGCCCAGGCGGTTCGCCCGGATTTCGTGTTGACCGACGCCAACGCCTCCGTGATTGCCGATATCTGCGCGCGGCTTGATGGATTGCCGCTGGCCATCGAGCTCGCCGCGGCCCGGGTCAAGGTCCTGCCTCCCGCGGCGTTGCTAAGCCGGTTGGAGCGACGGTTGCCATTACTCACGGGGGGCCGGCGTGATGCCCCGGAGCGGCAAAGAACGCTGCGTGACACCATCGCCTGGAGTCACGGTCTGCTTGCTCCCGAGGAATGCACGCTCTTCCGGCGGCTTGGGGTCTTTGTCGGCGGGTGGACGCTCGAGGCTGCCGAGGGGATCGTCAATCCGGACGAGGACCTCGACGTTCTGGGAGGTCTCACGACGTTAGTGGAGATGAGTCTTGTCCGCCTCGATGAGTCCGGCGCAGAGCCGCGCTTCGGCATGTTGGAGACTATCCGCGAGTTTGCCGTCGACCGGCTCAGTGAGGCAAACGAGGACGTCTCGATCCGCGAGCGCCACGCCGCCTTCTTTCTCGCCTTTGCTGAAGAGGCTGAACCAGAGCTCGTTCGCGCCAACCAGGTTGAATGGTTCGATCGGTTAAGCGCGGACGGCCCAAACATCACCGCCGTCCTCGGTTGGCTTCTTGAACAGAATCGGATAGAAGAGGGACTGCGGCTATGCGTTGCCATGCGGTTCTACTGGTTCCGGCGTGCGCCGTTCGGCGAGGGAAGCCGGTGGTTTTCGGCATTCCTGGAGAGACAAGTTCCCACAGTCGCGCCTCAAATCCGGGCCCGTGCGGTCGCCGCCGCCGGCACCTTCAATCATTGGTTGGGCAACCTCGACAGGGCACGCGCGCTCTACGAGGAAGCACTTTCTCTGTTCCGAGAGGCCGTGGACCTGATTGGGGAGGCGCGACTCCTCCGGAACCTCGCGAGTGTGTCGATCGACCTCGGCAAGCTGGACGAAGCTGAGACGCTTATTCACCAGAGTTGCGAGGTTGCCGAACGGAGTGGCAATCCCCGCAGTGTCGCCGACGCCATCGGACTGCGCGGAACGCTGGCGTTCGCCCAGGCGGATTATGAGCGCGCGGTGGCCGAGCTCAAGGACGCGAGCGAGCGCTACCGCGCCCTGGGAGACGTCGCGTCCCTCATGGACGCCACTGGAGACGCCGGGTACATGATGGCATTGCAGGGTGACGTTGCCGGAGCCGGCCGACTATTTGAAGAGTCTCTGAATCTGGCCGTTGAGCTCGGAGCGCGCGATCGGATCAGCTGGGCGCTTCTTGGCGCCGGGAACCTTGCGGCGAACACCGGTGAATCTGCACAGGCCGTTCGCCTGCTTGCCGCGGCCGACCTCATTCAGCGGTCCATGCAAGAGGATCTCAGGCCCAGTGTCGACAATATACAGAACCGAATCCTTGAGGAGCAGCGGCAGAGTCTTGGCGAGACCGCGTACCTGGCGGCCTGGGAAGAGGGTCGTGTCCTTCAGATGGAGCGGGCCGTGGCTGAGGCGCGAGCGGTTATCGCAACGCTCTCAGCGCGGGTTCGTTGACCTTATCTTCCCGTTACGACCCTTTCCAGACTCGGCTCCACCACCCGCAGCCTCGATCAAGAAACAGCCCGGTCCTCTGAACGACTGAAACATCTGGTTGACGGCGATCTCACATTCTATAGAATATAGAACTCTTCCTCATCTTCCTATGCTTACGTCGGGGCGACCAATGATCGATCTGCCGCCGTTGAGCATTGATTCCTCGCGGTCCGAGCGGGTGTATCTCCGGCTGAAGGAGGCCATCACATCGGTGTCCCTTCGGCCTGGCTCCTCCCTCGGTGAGGCCGAAGTCGCCCGCCAACTGGGCGTGAGCACAACACCAGTGCGAGAAGCGTTGCAACGCCTCGGGCAGGATGGCCTGGGCGTCCTGAGCCGGTACCGTGGGGCGACGGTCGCCTAGATTACGGAAACGGATGTCCGGGAAATCTATGAGCTGCGAGATGCGTTCGAACCGATGGCCGCCACCTTGGCCGTGCCCGTGCTGATCGAGGAGGACATCGCGGAGATGGGCAGCGCCATCGCGCACGCCTCGTCGGCAATTACACGGGGCGAGTGGCGGGAGCTCAGCCATTGGAACCGGACCTTCCATGGCACCCTGATTCGCCGATGCCAGAACCGCCGTCTCCGGCGAGTATTGGAAACCCTGCAGGATCAAAACCGAATCATCGCCCTCCTGACATGGGAAGGACGCGGATACGATGAACAGGAGCATGACGAGCACACGATGATCCTGGAGGCCGCATCCCGGCGAGAGCCCGATCTCGCCGCCGAACATTTGCGGCACCACATCGCCCGGTTTGGTCGTGACGTTGTGCGGATGTGGGAGCAGCGTTCCACCCATGGCGGACAGGAATCGCCGGGGAGTGCAACGCAAGTCGGGATGATGACGCTCTCAGAAAGAGAGGGCATTCGAGGATGAGGAGCCGCGTGCCCGGGCGGTGGACCGATCTGGCTCAGGCATTCCGCGGCGTCACTGTGACCACGGTTAGCCCCTTCGTTCCGGGTACGCTCGATCTCGACATCGCTGGCTTCGACGCGAATCTCCGGTTTCTGCGGGACTGTGGAGTGTTGGTCGTCGTCCCTGCCGGGAATACCGGCGAGGTCACGAGTCTGACTACCGACGAGATTGGCGTAATTGCCGAGCGAGCCGTCGCAACCGTCGGATCCCATGCCGCCGTGGTGCTCGGGGTTGATGGTGACGTGAGAACGACTACGCGCTGCTGTCCATGCCCAGCAAGCGGGCACGGACGGGATCATGATCCAAGACAAGAACCACCCCACCCGTTCATGTCCGGCGACGGACTCGTCGCGTATTTGGAGGACTTACGCGCGGCGGTCAGGCCGGCGTTCAATGTCTCCGTCATCAAGCACGCTATGGAACTGGTGGGACTTGCTGTTGGCCCGGTGCGTCCACCCCTTTCACCGGTTGACACAGCGACCGCAGCTGCGGTCGCGTCGATGATCCGCGCCTGGGAGGATGGGCTTGGGTGGTTCATGTCTGCTGGCGTAGCCGTCACTAGCGCACCACGATCCGTGCGCTCGATCCCACCGATAAGGGGAACGGAGGTCGATATGGCGTGACTGCAAACTTCCGAAACTGGAATCAGGTGCACAGAGGCTAACGAAAACTTTCTAACATGGAGGACTTCAATGAAACGGCAACTTCCTCGTTTGTCACGTCGATCGTTGCTCGGGGCTGGATTCGGGGCCGTAACTGCTGCCACGATGCGGCTCCCCGGCGTTGGAACTGCGGTTCGGGCCCAGGAAACGACGCACCTGGACTTCCATATCTGGCAGTATGGCGTCGAAACCGTCCAAGACAACATCCGACTTTTTGAGGAACTTTACCCCGACGTGACCGTTGCTCTGAGTGATGTCTCATGGAATGCCTACCACGAGGCCACGGTGAACCGCCTTCGCTCGAAGACCCCGACCGATGTGCTCTACAACGGTGGAGACTGGCTTGAGGAGTTTGCGACTGCGGGCTGGGTCGTTCCTCTGGACCAGCACTTCGATTGGGTCGCAGGCTACCAGGACAAAGTGTTCGACTTCGCGTGGCAGGATATGGTCTTCAACGATCAGGTCTACGGGTTGCCGTACTACGCTGACACGATCACCTTCATGTACAACGAGAAGATCTTGCAGGACGCGGGCATCTCCGCGCCTCCGGAGACGTGGGAAGAGGTGACCGAGCAGTCCCTCGCCCTGAAGGGCAACGGGATGGAGTCCCCGTTCCTGTACGTACTGGCTCAGGACCTGCCAACCGTCTCCGAAACCTTTGTCAGCACGGTTTTCGGCCGCGGGGGTGAGCTCATCGATGAGAACGATGATCCCCTGTGGACCGACCCGGAGAGCCCCGCCTATCAGCAGTTCAAGTGGTTCGTCGACGCGCGCAATACCGACCAGATCCTGACCTATGTCTCGAACGAAACGGATGCGGTCGGAGCTATGAGCACGGGTCAGCACGCCTTCACGGTGCTCTATAACTATCATCTGGCGGAGTTGAACGATCCTGCCCGCTCCGATCTTGCCGGCCAATTCAAGATCGCCCTCATGCCAGGTGAGGCGCACGAGTGCTACGGGTTCTCCAAGTTCTATAACATGACCCAAATGGCGGTTGACCGCGGCGATGACGTCGTCGCCGCATGTGGCGATTTCATCCAGTATTTCGCCGGTGAGATCGACGGGCAGTACCCGATCGCCAAGCGATGGGCTGTCGAGAACGGGCTTGGCTTCGGGACGAAGGCGCTCTTTGACGACCCCGACGTGCAGGCCGCCTACGCGAAGTGGATCGACATCGACATGTGGGTCGAGCAATTGAACCTGGCCGGGCACAGCGTCACACGCCATGGCAGGGTATCTGGAACGAATTCTTCCGGCTGGAGCATGTTCGAGCCACCGCCGGCGAGACTGATGTCGACACGGCTCTCGAGGCCACGACCGCGAAGTGGACCGAACTTCAGCAGCAATTCAGCGGATAGTCCACTCCGGACGACTATGGCAGGCGGCAGGAGCTCGGATCCTCTCCTCTGGGGAACGAACCGAGCTCCTGTCGATTGAGCAAGGGCGAACAGACGCTAACCGGGTTTCCTGCAGGACCATCTGATGGGCCAAATCACAGCCACTCCGGAACAACTTTACGGGCTGAGAGCGCGCGCCACCCGTGGGCAGCTGGGTGTTCGAGCCATGGGGCTGCTCATGGCGCTGCCGGTCATCGCCATCATCGCGGCCTTCACCATCTACGCGTTCGGCCACGCCCTCTACGAAAGCATGCAGCTCTCGTCGCCGTTCTTTCCCGCCCGCTTCGTCGGTCTGGACAACTTCCGCAGTGTGGTAGGGAGCGCCTACTTCGTCGATGCCACCCGTGTGACCGCGACCTTCGCGGTGTTCTCGGTGCCAATTGTCGTGGTGGTGAGTTTGCTGATCGCGCTCCTACTCAATGAGCAATTCGTCGGCAACACCGCCTTACGCGCCGGCATGCTGCTGCCCTGGGCGCTTCCGGCCAGCATCACCGGCATCGTGTGGAAATTCATGTTTCTCGATAGCTGGGGTGCCCTAAACGTGATGCTCTACGAGATCGGCGTGATCGACTCGTACATCGAGTGGCTGACGTCCCCGCGACTTGCGATGATGGCAGTCCTCATCGCCTTCGCCTGGGCGCAAACCCCCCTCGCTACCGCTCTGCTCCTTGTCGCCGTCCAGGTCGTTCCCGGGGAACTCTATGATGCGGCATCCCTTGACGGCGCGGGCTCGTGGAGCCGGTTTCGGGCAATCACGCTGCCAAGTATCCGCCCCATGTTGGTCATCGTCGTCCTCTACGAGCTCCTGATGGCGATCACCACCTTCGACATCACCTATTCCCTGACTCACGGCGGTCCCGGTACGGCAACGACGTTGCTCACGTACTTCACCTGGTCCGAGAGCTTCAAGATGTTGAACTTTGGCAACGGTGCGGCCCTGGCTATCCTCATTGCGCTGGCGTCCATCGCCATCATCGTCGTCCTCCTGCGCGCCATGCCACGGGACGCGCTTCTCGGGGAGACCCGATGAGATCAGGCTCACCGATCCGTCGCATCCTGATTTACGTGGCAGCCGTCCTCGTCGCCCTGTTCTGGTTCGGCCCACTGGTTCTCGTCGGGGTCGCCAGCATGGTGCCGGATGGCAATTTGCTTTCGTTCCCGCCTCGCTGGTTTGAAAATGGCATGTTCTTTGGCAACTACGAGTACATCATCACCGGCGTCCTCCCAGAGACGTACCTCCAACCCGGAGCACTGCGCGGCGCAATCTCACAGGAGGTGCGATTTGTCCCGCAATCCCTCCTCAACAGCTTCATCATCGCAACCGCGGTCGCTCTCAACAATGTCGTGTTGGGAAGCCTGGCGGCGTACGCCTACGCGCGCACCCGTTTCCCGGGCCGTAGCCTCTCGTTCAACTTCGTCCTCGGGAGTCGGCTGCTGCCCGCGGTCGCTTTGGCGGTCCCGTTCTACACGATCGTGCAGCGACTAGGGTTGCTCAATTCCCCGGTTGCGCTCGTGCTCATCTACACCGTACTGACCCTTCCCTTCAGCACGCTGATCCTGACGCTCCATTTTCGGAACATCCCGCAGTCGATCGACGAGTCGGCCCAGCTCGAGGGAGCCGGGCCATTGCGGGTCATGTGGGATATCGCCGTACCCCTGGCGCTGCCCAGCCTCGTCGGCGTTGGCCTCTTTTCCTTCATGCTCGCCTACGGCGAGTTCCTCTTCGCACTTGCTGATCATGACCGGCTCCGATACGAAGACGTTGCCGGTCCTGTTCGGCTCCCTGGCCACCAACCGGGATGTCGCCTGGGGATTGCTGACCGCTAGCATCATCCTCGGCAGCCTCCCGACGTTGGTACTGGTCTTTCCCGTTTGGCGCTTCATGGTCCGAGATTTGACCCAAGGGGCGGAACGATAGGCATCTTCGGGTGAGTCTTCGCGGCGTTCCACGCCTCGGGGAGGAGCCCCGAAACTGGATGCAGATCGGAGAATCAATGGTAATCATTAACGGGTCGCCAGCCGATTGGTCCGGCTGATGTGGTTCCGATCGGGTTGGAGGGGGAAGCATGCTGCGGATTCCGCGCGATCAGCTGACGTATGAGTTTTCTGCCACGACCACGCCAGTGGCGACTGTCGCGCCGGGAGACATATTCATCGTCGAGACCCATGACACGTCGACTGGACGTGTTCACCGGGCTGAGGATATGCCGGAGTTCGTGCGCGTTCGTGATCCACTCAAGGTGAATCCGGCCGCGGGACCCATCTTCATTGAGGGAGCCGCTCCGGGCGACGATCTCATCGTCGAGATTCTGGATATCCGCCTCCAGCCGTATGGGTTTGTTCGGGTGCTAGCCGGCGCCGGGGTCTTGCAAGAAGGGATCGAACAAGACGGGCTGCTCATGGCGCGGGTCGAAGGGGACTACGTCGTGCTGGGAGGGAAAGTCCGGCTTCCGGTTCGCCCTATGGTCGGCGTGATCGGAACTGCCCCGCCAGAAGGTGTCGTCTACACCGCCGCCCCGGGACCGCAGGGCAGCAACATCGACGTCAACGCCGTCACGGTTGGTGCGCGCGTCCACCTCCCGGTTCATGTCGAAGGGGCATTGTTGGCCATTGGGGATGTCCATGCCTCGATGGGAGATGGTGAAGTCAGTGGGACTGGAATTGAGATCGCAGGCGAAGTTACCGTGCGAGTCGAAGTAGAACCGGGCGCTGCTCCTGCAAGACCGTGGATTGAAACAGACGCCGATTGGATCACGACGGGGAGCGGCCCGACGCTCGAGGACGCGGTTGAAATGGCCGTCGCTGAGCTCGCCCAACTACTCATGACGCAACTGGGAATCAGTCGGACGGACGCCTTCTTGCTCGTGAGCGCACGAGGTGACGTGCGTATCGGGCAGTGTGCGCGTATCCGGGGTCTGGACACGACGGCATACGCGGTCTTCCCCAGGGCCGTCGAGCGACTGGATTCCTGCTGATCAAATGCGGCTCTTTTCGGCACACGATTGAACCTGCCCAACGCGTGACTCCGGGCCGATCACCTCGTTCTCGGTGTACTACTGGACGGGTAGCGGTGGGTTGACCTGGCGCCCACAACCAGCAAATTTCGGAAGTACTCCGGGGCGTAGCGCCAAAATCTTGCGCAAGTCCCGCTATACTTTTGCCACGACGAATGCCCCAGTAGCTCAGGGGACAGAGCATCCGCCTTCTAAGCGGCAGGTCGCAGGTTCGAATCCTGCCTGGGGTACCCCGCTGAGCTCGCGCAAGGACTTTGGTACACCCATCCTCTACAGGAACGGGCTTACGACCTCTCGCGTCTCCGTCGATGGCACAACCGGGACGATCTCCGCATCGAAAAGGTCACCCCAGGTCAGCACCCATTCCTGCAGCAGGCGCGCGTCGTCGCAGGCCATGAGTTGGAAGCACCGTCCGAACCCGGCTTCAATCCAGCTTCCCTCATACGTTAGCCCCTCGGGCAATGATCTCCCCTCATCACGGAGGCGTCGGTAGATGTCTGGAATCGTGCCCGGTTTGAACCGCTCGATGACCATGAACAGCATCGTCCCCTCCTCGCTTCTGGCGGTAGACTCGACGCCATGAATTGTGACGACGTCGCACCCCGGCCCGCATGATCGCATTTCCGGCTGCGGCTGCACTTATCGCCGGCCTTTGCGCCGCGTTCGTTGGTCGGGATGCCCTCAAGCACCCCCGTCCCGAACGAGCAATCTGGGCACTCGCCTTTCTCGTCTTTGGCATCGCCGCGTCCGCCGAAGTAGTTGGGAACGTGTCCGGTTGGAGCAACGCTCTAGCGCGGATGTACTACCTCACAGGAGCGGTGCTTGTCGTTGGGGTGCTCGCCCTCGGCGAGCTCTATCTCCTTCTCCCAGGACGCATGCCATCGTTCACAGCCCGGCGTGTCGCTGCTTGTCGTTGCCGTCGCCGCGACCGCCGTCTGGAGCGCGCCAATTGATTCTTCACAGCTGGAAGCGAGCGGATGGCACGCACTGGAGCGCGGTCCGTTCCTCGTCGTGCTAGCTGCAACGATCAACGCGGGAGGTACGCTCGTTCTCGTCGGGGGTGCCCTCTACTCCGCGTGGAAGCTACGTGCGACGCGCGGGTCCGTGCTGCGGGCAGCGGGTTGCCTGCTCATCGCCGCGGGGACGGTCGTCGTCGCCCTCGGTGGCACGATGACCCGATTCGGTCGCCCCGAGTATCTCTACGTGGCGATGTCACTCGGTATCGGGATCATCTTTAGCGGGGTACTGCTGACGCGGCGAACGCACTCGCCGCAAAGCGCCCGGCGGGAAACTACAGATGCCAGGCACGACGCTGATTCGTCGCGACGCGGGCGTCTGATTCATCTACAACCGCGCCAGCAGCCGGAATCGAGCGCGCCCGCAATCAATGAGGGAGTTCGGTTCATCGTCGAGAACCTTCTGCCCTTCGATGATGCGCAGATCGAAGAAACCTGCCGGCGTTGGAGCGCGACGCCGATAGTCAGCGACGCATTCAATCGGGTACAGGCGAAGCAGGTTTGGGCTCTCAGGATTGGTCTTCCACCGTCGTCACAGTCCCGGTTCGACGCGCTGCCGCTCAATGTGCAGGCCCAGCTGGCCGAGATCTATGCGGAGGTTTGGTCCGCCACACCAGCGGCAGTCCGAGGCGAACGCGGCGCCTGAGACCGGATGACCCTTCGCTATACTGGGACCAGAATCTGGAGATAGGGGCGAGGTCACATGAGCGATTTCGATTTCGGCGATGTGGTAACAGTGGCGATGCCGCGCGGCGTCAGCAAGCGCGGGATACCAGGGATCAGCGTACTGTATTCGACCTGGCCCGAGGCGCGATTCGATGGCGCGACTGGCACCATCATCGGAATTGACCCGCGTAGCACGTACGGCATACCCCTCTACCTTGTCGACTTCACGGATCACAAGAACCGTGTTGCCATTCCATGGCAGCGTCAGTGGTTTCGTGGGGAGTGGATCGTGCCGGCGGGGGATCGAGCTCCAAAGCCAGTGGCAACCGAAGGCGCCTTGGTCGCCGCTTCAGGAGCGGCCAAGACGTCGCTTGAAGAATCGACCTGATACGAGAACCGGGTGACGCGCACCAGCACTGCGCCTCGGCCCGTTTCCTTTTCTGCGTCTCCCAGCCTTCGGAATCTTCGCAATCTTCCATAAGGTAGATCCAGCCGAGGGGAGGAGCCGTCCGTGCCACCCAGCAACGGGACCAGCCGGATGTTATGTGAGCCATTCTTGCTACGTGACTCGCACCGAAGGAGGAGCCGGGGAAGGCCCCGGCTCCTCCGTATTGAACCGATATTCCTACGACTTCGCGAGTGCCTGATCGAGGTCGGCGACCAGGTCGCTGGCTGTCTCCAACCCGACTGAGAGACGAACGTAATCTGGAGTAACACCCGTCGCGGCCTGCGCGTTCTCGTCGAGCTGCGAGTGGGTGGTTGTCGCCGGATGGATGACGAGCGACTTGGCGTCTCCCACGTTGGCAAGGTGCGAGAAAAGCTGGGTGTTTTCGATGAAGCGCCGGCCGGCCTCCAGACCGCCTTTGATACCGAACCCCAGGATGGCGCCAAAGAGTCCGTTGCGGTGGTACTTCGTTGCTCGCTCGTATGCCGGGTGTCCGGGCAGACCAGGGTAATTCACCCAGTCCACCTTCGGGTGCTCGGTCAGGAAGCGTGCCACGACCATCGCGTTCTGACTATGCCGCTCCATCCGTAGCGGTAGGGTCTCGATGCCTTGTAGGAAGAGGAAGGAATTGAACGGGCTGATCGCGGCGCCGGTATCGCGTAGGCCCTGGACGCGTGCCTTGATGATGTAGGCGATGTTTGCGCCGAAGTTGTCGGCGCTGAAGACATCCGAGAAGACCAGCCCGTGATAGCTGGGATCGGGCTCCGTAAACCCGGGGAACTTGCCTGAAGCCTTCCAGTCGAACGAACCGCCATCGACGATGATGCCACCGATTGATGTGCCATGGCCGCCGAGAAACTTCGTGAGAGAGTGCACCACGATGTCCGCCCCATGCTCGAGTGGGCGCACGAGGTAAGGTGTGGGCAGGGTGTTGTCGATCATCAAGGGCACGCCGGCGCTGTGCGCCTCATCCGCAACGCCCTGGATATCGAGCGTCAGCAGATCGGGATTTCCGATCGTCTCCGAGTAGACCAGCTTCGTCTTGGGCGTGATCGCGCCCCGGACACCTTCCGGGCTTGGCTCGCAGAAATGAACCTTGATTCCCATCTTCGGTAGCGTGTGCGCGAAGAGGTTGTACGTCCCTCCGTAAAGGCTGGTGGTGGAGACAATCTCATCGCCGGAATTCGCGATGTTGAGAATCGCGAGCGTTTGCGCGGCCTGCCCGGAGGCCATTGCCAGCGCCCCGACGCCTCCCTCCAATGCGGCAACGCGCTTCTCCAGCACGTCGGTCGTCGGGTTCATGATTCGCGTATAGATGTTGCCGAAGGCTTGCAAGCCGAAGAGGCTGGCCGCATGCTCTGGGCTGTCGAAAACATAGGACGTGGTCTGGTAGATCGGGACCGCCCTCGACTTCGTTACTGGATCGACGTCCTGTCCGGCATGCAGCGCCAGGGTTTCGAACCCTTGCTGTTGCGGACCGACTTCGGTTTCGCGTAGTGCTTCGAGTTCACTCTCACTCATGATTCCGCACCTCTCCCATATTCGGGTAATTCGAATGCCGATGTGAAACTTCCTGCCCGCTCAGGCAGTACATGGCGTCCTTCGGTCCGCGCGGGGGGCGCAGTGCGTAGCCAGCAATTTTCACCGATGGGGCTCCCCCGGGAGGTGACCCGCGACAAAGGGACCAATTGCCTCGGTCATCTGGGACCACTCTTTCAAGAAAGCGTCATGCCCATGTGGGGAGTCGAGCTCGTGGTACTCGACATCCTTCCCGAGATCGCGCAGCCGGTCGCTGAGGCTCCGGATCGATTCTGCGGGGAAGAGCCAGTCGGAGCGAATCCCGACGAGTGAGATCGGAGCCTCGATACGGCGCAGCCACTCCGTTTCGCCGCCATCGCGCCCGACGTCGTAGAGGTCCATCGCCCGCGTCAGGTAGAGATAACTGTTGGCGTCAAAGCGCTTGGTCAGCGCGTCGCCGTGATAGTGCAAATAGCCTTCGACGTCGAACGTCGGACCGAAGGAAGGGTAGAGCACGGGCCGGGTCGCCGGGTTGCGTCCAAATCGCAGGTTCATGCTCTCCTTCGAATGGTATGTCACCATACCGACCATTCTGGCGATCGCCAGCCCTCGCGACGGGAATACCCCCTCCGCCGCGTATGACCCGCCGCGCCAGTCGGGATCGGCCATGATCGCTCGCCGGCCGATCTCATTCATGGCCACTCCCTGAGCGTCGAGCGCGCCAGTGGCCGCGACCGGGACGAGAGCAGAGACAAGACCGGGGTGGCGCGTCGCCCATTCGAGCGCCTGGAACCCACCGATTGATCCGCCAATGACGATGAGCTTGCGCACGCCGAGCCGGTCCACAAGGGCACGCTGCGCATTCACGATGTCGCCGATGGTAATCAATGGAAAGCGCATGCCGTACGGGCGGCCGGTCAGAGGGTCATCCGATGCCGGCCCGGTCGTGCCCTGACAGCCGCCCAGAATGTTGGCGCAGATCACGAAGGCATGATCGCTGTCGAGAGCCTCTCCCACTGCCGATGAGGGGATCCCACCAGCCGCCGGGACCCGCGGCAAGGCTGTCCCCAGTGAGAGCATGGAGGACCAGGATCGCGTTGTCGCCGGAATCGTTCAACCGGCCCCAGGTGCGGTAGGCAACCGTGACGTTCTCCAGCCGACCGCCGAGCTCCAATTCGAATGGTCCGATATCCAGGCTGTGTCGCGGTGCGTCGATCGCGGACGCGGCTTCGCCGCGACGACGGACGACACGCAGCCGGTTCCGATGTTCGGGTTGCTTCTCGCCCTGGTGAGTGAATACTTCGTCAGCCATCCTGTCGTGGTCTCCCGTCGTGACCGAAGCCATGGTTCGCGTCGGTCTCCTGCCGTTTTCGGTCGACAAAGGGAGAGCTGGCCCACAAAGAAACCCCAGCCGAGGCAGGGGTGCGTCTTCACGCCGTTCCCTTATCTCGCAGATCGCTCTGCCGGATTTAGCACCTTGCGGTCATCGCGCCGCAGGCTGCCGGGCTTCATAGGGCCGATTCCCTCCACCCGTCTCGATAAGGCAGCACTCTTCAGTTGTTGACCAAGAATCTACGGAACTACCAGGGTCGCTGTCAAGTGGTCTACGCAGACCGCTTTTGATTCTTGTCGCCATCCAGCCACGCGCGTCGCGGCGTTGGGTACTCTTGCGTGCTTAGCAATTTCGAACGTGTCGAGGAAGGAACCACCCCCGAATGCAGGTACGAGCACACTCGCGTGTGGCGACGGCGCCCAACTCGAGCGGAACTCATGAGCTCCCCAGGTGGGATCTCAGCGCGCTCTTCCCGAGTCTAGATTCCCCAGAATTTGCCGCCGGGTTCGATCGACTCCTCGACGAAATCAGCGTACTTGCCGATCTCTTCGACGATCTTGGCATCACGGCGACATTCCAGGCTGGGTCAGGTGCCGCGCCCGTGGCCGAATTTGAGAAAGCCCTGCGGGCACTGAACGATGTCGAACAGCGGCTCGAGTCGATGCAGGCGTACCTGTACGGGTGCATCTCTACTGACTCCCGAAACGAACTCGCCCAAGCCCGGTTTAGCCAGCTCCAGGAGCGAGGAGTCGCCCTGAGCAAGCTCCAGACGCGCTTTACGGCCTGGGTAGGGACGCTGTCTCTCGACGAGCTCGTCATGCAGTCGCCGCTTGCCGCTGAGCATGACTTCCCCCTGCGCCAGCTCCAGGTTGCGGCCCAGCATCTGATGAGCGAGGAAGCTGAGGGATTGGTCGCGGAGCTGACTCCGTCATCTGGAGCTGCCTGGTCCAAACTCCATGACAATCTCACGTCACAGATCACCTCGTCGCTGGACATCGATGGTGAAGTGCGTACTCTCCCGATGAGCGCGCTCCGCAATCTGGCGATGCGTCCTGAGCGCGACCTCCGGCAACGTGCCTGGCGGGTCGAGCTGGATACGTGGGAGGCGACCGCGGTCCCGATTGCGGCCGCGCTCAACGGCGTCAAAGGGTATGTGCTGACGCTCGGAACCAGACGCGACTGGCAGGATCCGCTCGCAGAGGCCCTTTTCTGGGGCGCCATCGACCACGACATCCTCGACGCGATGGTAGCGGAATCGCGAGCCGCTTTCCCAGAGTTCCGGCGCTACTTGCGGCTGAAGGCCGGCATGCTTGGGGTCAGCCATCTGGCCTGGTATGACCTGTTCGCCCCGGTAGGAACACCAGCCGGTCCTGGACGTGGCCCGAGGCGACCGCGTTCATTGAAAACCAGTTCGGTGCGTACAGCGACCGATTACAAGGATTGGCGCGGCGAGCGTTCGGAGAGCGGTGGATCGACGCCGGTCCGCGCCCTGGTAAGGTCGGCGGCGCATATTGCATGTGGCTGCTCGGCGACGAGTCTCGCATCCTCGCCAACTACTCGCCAGGTTACGACAGCGTGACAACGTTGGCGCATGAACTCGGTCACGCCTATCACAACCTCAACGAAGCCGGCCTGACTCCATTGCAGCGCAAGACGCCGATGATCCTGGCGGAAACGGCAAGCACATTCTGCGAAACGATCGTCAAGGAAGCGGCCCTCGTCGATGCAGCGCCCGGAGAGCAGGTGTACATCCTCGAACAGTCACTCCAGGGCGCCTGTCAGGTGGTGGTCGACATTCTCAGCCGCTTCGATTTCGAGCGGGAGCTATTCGCCCGCCGTCGGGACCGGGAACTCTCGGTCGGAGAGCTGAACCAATTGATGCTCGCGGCCCAGGAGGGAACGTACGGCGATGCCCTAGCGGAGGACGAGCGCCATCCATACATGTGGGCGGTCAAAGGCCATTACTATAGTCCGGAGTTGTCGTTCTACAACTTCCCCTATCTATTCGGACTCCTGTTTGGCCTGGGACTGTATGCGATCTACCGGAAGGATCCGATTGCGTTTCCGGATCAATACGACGCGCTCCTGGCATCGACGGGGAGAGCCAGCGCAGCCAATCTCGCCTCACGGTTTGGCATTGACCTGCGTTCCCGCGAATTCTGGCGGTCGAGCCTGGATCTGATCCGGACAGATATCGACCGGCTAGAACAGCTTGCGGCCGGTTAGCGGCGCGAGCAGCCAATGATGGCGCGTTTCGACTTCGCTCCTCCGTAGGACTCGTCGAGCAATTCGGCAATGTGGCGAACTCTTGCCGTACTCCCATTGCGGCGGAGCGACGCGCCTACCTGCATTTGGCAGCCTGGGTTTGCGGTGATCACCTCGGTTGCCGGGGTCTCCATCGCGTGGCGCGCCTTCCGGTCCCCGAGCTCATTCGCCATCTCTTCCCGGATGATGTTGTAGATGCCGGCGCTGCCGCAGCAGAGTGACGACTCTCGCATCTCGACCAGTTCGAGTCCGGGAATCGCGTTCATCAAGTCTCGCGGCTGACGGCTGATTCGCTGGGCGTGAACGAGATGGCACGGCTCCTGGTAGGTCACCGTGCGTGGAATAGCCTTGCTCGGCGGTACGAGATCGCGTTCACCCAGATACTCCGTGAAGTCGCGCACGCGATCGCTGAACCGCCGGGCGCGCTCCGCGTACGCGGCGTCATCCTTCAGTAGAAAGCCATACTCCTTGAGCGCCGCGCCGCAGCCGGCCGCCGTGACAATGATCGCGTCGTCGCCGGATCCCTCGAACGCGTCGATATTCTTGCGGGCCAGAACTCGCGCCTCGTCCATCATCCCGGCGTGGACGTGAAGGGCGCCGCAGCACTGCTGCTCGATCGGCACGTCAATGTCCGCGCCGTTTCGCGCTATCACCCGGGCCGCGGCGCGATTGGTGTTGGCGAACACGGTACCCATCACGCATCCGTTGAAGAGACGCGCCCGTCGTCGCTCTCCATCGACGGGATCTGCCAACCAGCGTTCGTTGCCGGGCATGATCGGTTGACGGGAGATCTCCGGGGTGAGGGTCTGCAGGTCTTCCATCCCGAGCAGCTTCAGCAAGCCAGTTTTCCGCGCCAGAGCGGTCATGCCGGTCTTCTCGGCGAGTCGAAGCATGCGGACCACGAGTCGCAGTCGGCGACTATCGGCGAAGAGCCAATCGAGCCCGACCCGCCGTAGTGCCCTCTCCCGTGCGGAACGGGGCCGGTGCTGTTCGAGCTGAGCGCGGGACGCCTCTACGAGAGGCCCGTAATGCACGCCGGAGGGGCAGACCGCCTCGCACGCGCGACAATTGAGGCACTGGTACATCTGCTCATCGAACAGTGGATCGAGCAGGTCGAGGCGATCATCGGCGACCGCGCGCATCAGCCAGAGCCGGCCTCGAGGTGACGACATCTCCTGGCCGGTAAGCCGGTAGGTCGGACACGACGACAGGCACATGCCACAGTGGACGCAGGCTCGCAGCAAATCGTCCTCGGGGATATCCGATCCCGGAAAACCCGCCGAGCCGCAAGAGGTTTGCGTCAGTTTCAACCGCCACCGCCATGAACGAGAGTACCTCCAGCGGGACCGCGGGCCCGCGACGAGAATGAAGTGCTAGAGAAAACCGGCGAACCGGCCGGGATTGATCGTCCGCTCGGGATCGAACTGCTGGCGAATCGCCTGCATGACCTCGAAGCCTTCGGGAACGCGTCCCCAGACATCGATCCCGCCTTTCCACGAAGGCGGCGCGGCGAGAATCGTCACGGTGTCAGCGAGACTCAGCAAGACGCCCTGCACCCTGGCAAGTCCCTCCTGGGAACCCTCAGCGCCAAGGTCGAGCCGCGCCACGACAGTCCCGAGGCCCGGGCGATGCCGCGAGGTAGGGCACGGTGATCCCCAGTTCGCTCATTGCGTCAATGAATCGACTGGCGAGCGCCGCTGTCTCTTTTGGGCGCGCGCCGCAACGGACGAGAACCGCGTTGTCGCCTTGCCGCGCCTGTTGCTGACCCACGTACGCCGACCACCAGCCAGCGCTCTCTTGCCCATCGAGCCGCGTAATGTCACCCGCGGCGCCCGAGACGATCTGCGTGGCGACCGCATCCACTGTCTCGTCACGACCCTCGATGCGGGTTGCCAGAGCCCAGTCGCCATCACGGGACAGGACTTCGAGCGCCGCAATTGGATCACGACCGCCTCGTAGTTGGCTCGCCGCGGCGAACGCGGCAGCCAGATCGTTATACGTCGCAATCACCGTTGCTTCCGATCGAGGGCGAGGTAACACTTTGAAATTGGCCGAGACGACAACGCCGAGTGTGCCGAGGGATCCGAGATAGAGACGGGGCATGTCGTACCCGGAGACGTTTTTCACGACCATGCCCCCGGCTTTGGAGACTGTGCCGCTAGGGTGGGCGACGGAGATTCCGATCAGGAGATCCCGCAAGGTGCCTGCGCTGTAGCGCAGCGGCCCCCAGCGGCCGGTGGCGATGAGTCCGCCGATCGTGGCATCCCCGCCTCCCGGAGGATCGAGCGGCAAACGCTGTCCATGCTCCGCGAGCACAGCCTGAACGTCTCCGAATCGCGCGCCGGCGCCGACCGACAGCACAAGGTCCGTCGGTTCGTAGTCGATGATTCCCGCCAGGCGCTCAGTTGAGAGGGCAACATCGACACGCTCCGGAGGATTCCCGAGAGTCAGCGCAGTGCCGCCCCCGATCGGTGTAACTGCCTTCCCGAGAGACGCGGCTACAGCAAGCGCGTCTGCCGTTTCCTGGGCATCGCCAGGAACGGCAAACTCAGAAGCCGACACGCCATCGACCGTGATTCGGCCATTCTTGACCCGGTCGGCACTAGAGGGCATGGATGCCAAGCTTCTGGGCCATCGCCTGCATCCGCAGCGCACGCACCTCCCCGCACATGTAGCCCTTGGGGAAGATCTTTTCGGGATTGAACATTCCAGTTGGGTCGAAGCTGTTCTTGAGACCAGCCATCGCCGCGAGATCGTCGGCGGTGTAGACCAGCGTCATGTATCCGCGCTTCTCTGTGCCGATGCCGTGCTCTCCGGAGAGAGCGCCGCCAACGTCGACACAAAAGGTGATGATCTCTTTGCTGGCTTCCAGAACACGCTCAGTCGACCCGGTCACGCGCCGATCAAAGAGCATCAGCGGATGCAGGTTGCCGTCACCGGCGTGGAAGACGTTGGCGATCGGGAGGTCGAAATCGCGGGAGATTTCCTCGACTCGGCGTAACGTGGCAGGCAGCTTCGATCGCGGGACGACGGTGTCATGCAGGTAGTAATTCGGCGCCAGTCGACCCATGGCGCCCAGCGCCATCTTGCGTCCCTTCCAGAGGAGGTCACGTTCGGCCCTCTCCGTCGCGGAACGCACTTCGGTTGCCCCCGAATCCACACAAATGGCCGCGATCTCTTCGCCGGTGCCTCGGACGTCGTCGGTAGACCCGTCGATCTCGATCAGTAGCACCGCGCCCGCATCCATCGGGTACCCGGCGTGATAGGCCGGTTCGACCGCCTGGATCGTCAGGTTGTCCATCATCTCCAGGGCGGCAGGCACGATTCCCGCGGCAATGATTCGTGATGTGGCGTGCGATGCCGACTCGATGTCGGCAAAGGGGGCAAGGAGCACCAGCGTCGATTCAGGGGAGGGCGTGAGCCGGACGAGGGCCTTGGTCACGATACCGAGCATTCCCTCCGAGCCAACCATCGCGCCGGTCAGGTCATACCCGGAAACGCCCGCCGAGCGGCCTCCGGTCCACACAATTCGACCGTCCGGTAGAACGATCTCCAGTCCCAGGACATGGTTAGTAGTCACTCCGTATTTGAGACAGTGGGGACCGCCGGAGTTCTCCGCGACGTTTCCGCCGATGGTGCACGCCTTCTGGCTGGAGGGATCTGGCGCGAAAAAGAAGCCATGAGCCAGCGTTTCTTCGGAAAGTTCGAGGTTGATGACGCCGGGCTCCACGAGCGCCGTCCGATCTTCTCGGTCAATCTCGAGCACTCGGTTCATCCTAGTCAGGCTGATGATGATCCCGCCCTGCTGCGGGACGGCGCCTCCCGATAGACCGGTACCTGCTCCCCGCGCGACGACTGGCAAACCGGCTTGACGGGCCAGGATGACGATGTCGGCGACCTGCTCGGCGGTCGTGGGCAAGGCGACCGCGCTTGGGGTGGCCGTGTCCACCGCGCCATCGACGCTACCGTCATACTCGTAGACCAGGAGGTCCGCTGGCCGGGTGAAAACCCCATCCTTACCCACAATGCCCTGAAGCTTTTCGACAAGATTTTCGCGATCCATGGCGGTTCCTGGCGTCTCGCTATCCACGCGCCCAAATCTGCGTCGGACACGTCAATGGTACCGGTTTCCCGGTCTCTTGCTCACTCCGAGG
Organism: uncultured Chloroflexia bacterium; assembly: GCA_963751075.1. GTDB lineage: Bacteria > Chloroflexota > Chloroflexia > Thermomicrobiales > UBA6265 > JACCXM01. Next base: position 370,234 of record CAVVTE010000011.1, read on the forward strand.
TTCGCGATATTTGGCCCCGACACGAATAGTGCAGGGAATCGTTGCATACAAGTGAAACGGCGTCGGGCGTTCCGCCCGTGACATACTCAGAGGAATCGCCCCGAACGCAGCATCTTCAGGGTGCGAAAGGAACAATAGCTCAGTGCCAGATGGAAGTATGCCGACGTACTGGATCATTGTGGGGTCGCCCGACAACTTCGTTCGTACGGCGGAGCACGGATTCACCGTTCAGGGTCTCAAATCGCGACACCGCAAGAAGGCGGAGCGGATGAAGCCAGGTGACAAGATTGTCTACTACCTGACGGGGCGAAAGGCGTTCGGCGGCATCGTCACCATCGAATCTCCCTATTTCGAGAGTCACGAGCGGATTTGGGAGAGCGGAGATCCCAAGAAAGCCGCGGAAGATTATCCGTTTCGGGTGCGTATCTCCCCGGATGTGGTGTTACCGGTGTTGGATGCGATTTCCGCGGAGCCGATCGCGCGCCGGATGGCCTATGTCGCAAAGTGGCCGGCGGCCAACTGGACGCTCGCGTTCCAGGGGAATGTGCATGAGATCAATGAGGACGATTTTCGCGTGATTCGGGATGCCATCGTTTCGGCAGTCCCAGCGGGAGCGGCCGTTGTCGTGGGGTGAGCAACCGGGTGCGCCTGACCCGGCGGACTCGGGGTATCGAGTCCACCTCTGCTATGGACCGAACTGTACAGAGCGCGGCAGCCGGGCGCTGATGCCAATACTCGAGCAGGCGCTGCGCGAAGCGGGGCTTTCCGGTCGGGTCGAGGTGCTGGCGACCACCTGTCGCAATCGGTGTGACTACGGCCCCTCACTGAATGTATACCCCGGGCCGGTCTTCTATAACCTTCTCGACCGAGAGGCGATCCACGACATCGTCGAAGGCCATCTCAGCCGCGGCGCAATCGCGAGCCAGTGGCTTTTTCGGCCAAAGATCGAGGGCGCGCGACGGCGATGACATTCGAGAATCAGTGCGCCCAAAGAGGAGTGTGTTCGTGGCGGCGGTGACCGTGACACATGTGCCGGGAACGACGTATCAGACTCGGATCGACACTGGTGACCTGGCGCTCATCGGGGACGAACCCGTTACATCGGGCGGGGATGGTCTTGGTGCGAATCCCTACGAGCTCCTGTTGGCTTCCCTCGGTCACTGCACGGTGCTGACAATTCTGCTCTACGCCAGGCGAAAAGGCTGGGCGGTCGACGGGGTGTCGGTTCGCGCCAACCACGAGCGGCTGATGGTTGAAGAAGAGGTCGATGGCGAGCCGATTCGGAGGAAGCTCGAGCGCATCGTTCAGGAGATCGTGCTTCAAGGTGACCTCGACAAGGAGCAGCGGGCGAGGCTCGTCGAGATCGCCGGAAAGTGCCCGGTTCATCGCACGATCACCGGCGGTCTCGAGATCCTCGAACGTGAAGGTGAAGTCGGGGTCACGTTCACCGACGGGACGTCAACGGCTGAATGACAAGCATTTTCGGCTAGTCGACCTCGAATGTAGCCCGCACGGAGCCTTTGGCGATTGCCGCGACAAGTGCCTGGTGGTCCCTTTCGACTTGATCGGCGTAGGTCTCCGCAAAGCTGGCAATCGCGATGTCAAATTGCTCGCCTCGCCCGAGATATCCCGCGATCTGCGCTCCATCACCCGAGCAAGCATGCGCCCGGGCCAACACGCCCGCACAGAGTGCGGCGTAGGCCGTGAGCTCCCCGGTATCGAACTGTTCGACGGGAACCGTGGTTTTCATGTCCCGGAGCTGTCGCACATAGAAGTCACGCCCTCCCAGTCGCGTCCATCCCAGGAGCGGATCGCTGGCAGCCTGCATGATGCGTTGGCCGGCGACGACGCGCTGTCCGTTGTGTGGGAACGGGCTCTTCTGTTGCAGATGCACTTCCAGTACCGAACCTCGCGCTTCCTTGAGCTGCAGGATCAGTGGATCATGCGAGTCCGCGCCGTGTAGGAGCAGGACGAAGGAACGTAGTCCGACGCTGCCGACCCCCACAACTTTTCGCGCCACATCGACGACAGTGTACCGGTCGAAAAGCAGCCGCCGATCGATGGTCAGCGAGCGGCGATAGGCCGCCAGCACCTCGTCAAGCTCCCGGCGGAGCCGATCCGCGCGGCGAGTGATGGTCGGAGGATCGTCCTTGAAGCGCTGACGACCACGAACCTTCTCCGCGAGTTTCGGAAGCGTTGAGAGATTCGTCCGGCGCAGTCCACCGCGAAACGCGCTCTCGAGAAGCTTCGAATCGTCGGCGTACGTATCGATTGCGGCTTCGGCGCGTGTCGGCGTCAACCAGATATCGAGATACGGTTTGTCGCTGAGCTCCCGGATCCGCGTACGATATGCCTGAGCCGTAGCGCAAGCTATCTGGCGTTGGGCCCCTCGCTTCAGCCCGTTTTCCCGAGCGAGGACGACCGCACTCGCGGCAAGTCGTTTGACATCCCATTCCCACGGACCGGCGAGGGTCTCATCAAAGTCATTGAGATCGAAAACGAGCGACCGTTCAGCCGTGCCGTAGCCCCCGAAGTTGCCGATGTGAGCGTCTCCGCACAGTTGCACGTAAAGTCCGGTGGTGGGAGTGGATGCGAGATCGTGGGCCATGATGACCGCGGATCCGCGCATGAACGCGAACGGCGACGCGGCCATCCGTCCGTATCGTAGAGAGACCAGGTGTGAGAGGCGCTGGTGATTCGACTGTCTCAACAGGGAAATCGGGTCCAGACGTTCATCGGATGGCAGACATGCGCCGTGCTCGGATCGAGGCACGCTCGCTCGTAATTGCTTCCCGAGTTGCAGTCGCTCGACGGGAGGAGTTGGAACGGCACGCGTGGATGATGAACTATTGACGGCCATCGTGCAGCCTCACCGTCGACTAGATCGACATGGTTCCATACCTAACCAGAGTGCCGTCCGCTGGGAGTCTGTCCGGCGAAGCCAATCGTGGATTGCGCCACGTTTCAGCGCCGCTGTTATCGCAAGAAACTGGCCAATGTGAGTGGAGATCTCAATAGGACCGCGCAAAATGAAAGCGGCCCGCCAACAGGCGGGCCGCTGCATTGAGGTGGAGATGGGGGGATTCGAACCCCCGTCCAGAACCGCTGGCCGGCAGCATCCTACGTGCGTAGTCGGCATTTTATGTGCCACTGCGGTCTCCTACCGACGGGATCCCGCTGTGGTGAGCCAAACTGCCTTTGGTGACCGCGCTCTGGCGGACTAGGTCACCGCATCCTTCCTGAGTGACGCCTGTACCCGGTCCCGGAAGGCGGAGGTCCGGACAGACGCGCTACCTAGAGGTCAGTGACTTAGGCAGCGATTGCGAAATCAGTTTCCGCAGCTCTTGGTTGCCCGTTTTTACGAGGCCTCGGGCGCCTCGGCACGCACCTACCTGACATACGACCCTGTCGAAACCAAACATCCCCATGCCCAATAATCATACCATAATGTTCGGCTCCTTGCCGTGCAAATCAATTGTGGGCCACGGTGCTCATGCGGTGTTCGGGAGACGGGGTACCATCATTTCCATGCCCGCATCCATCGCGTCACCCGAAAAAGCGGCCACACCCGCGGCTTGGTTCCTCGCGGTACGCCCCAAGACTTTGCCCGCCGCGCTCGCGCCGGTCTTAGTGGGATGCGCCGTTGCCTGGGCGGAGGAAGGTTCGAACTCGGCACCGCGATCGCCGCGTTTTCGGTCGCGCTGCTCCTACAGATCGGGGCCAACCTGGCGAATGACGTCGCGGATTTCCATCGCGGCGCGGACTCGGTTGGCCGACTGGGCCCGGTTCGGGTCACACAGGGCGGCCTCATCGCGCCCAGGCAGATGACCATCGCCACCGCGGTCGTGCTCGCCGCGGCCGCTGTACCGGGTCTGTACCTCGTCTGGCGTGGGGGACCGGTACTCGCCGCGTTGGGTCTGCTCGCGATCCTGGCCGCCGTGACCTACACCGCGGGACCCAAGCCGTTCGGGTACCTCGGTCTCGGAGAGTTCTTCGTTTTTCTCTTTTTCGGGCCTGTGGCGGTCCTGGGTACGGCATATGCCATGATGCGCGTCGTTACGCCAGCCGGAATCATGGCGTCCATCTCGATGGGGTGCCTCGTTACGGCCATCCTGGTCGTCAATAACCTGCGTGACATCGATACCGACCGGGAGGCCGGAAAGCGCACGCTCGCCGTCCGAATTGGGCGGGATGGCAGCCGTTGGGAATACGCCTTGTTGATGATCGTCGCGTACGCAACGCCGGTGATGATGTGGTTGTCGGGAACGACTGGGCCATGGCCCATGATCGCCTGGGTGACCGCTCCCCTGGGACTCATCCTCGTGCGACACGTGTGGATGGTATCTGGGCGTGGGTTGAACACCGTGCTCGCGGGAACTGCGCGTTTGTGCCTGTGGTTCGCCATCGCGCTCAGTGTCGGGATCATCCTGTGAAGCTTGATCAACAACCATCCGTTCATGGCGCCATCAGGTCCCGGGATGACGTACGGGACATGTTTGACCGCATCGTTCCGCGCTACGATCTGATGAACCGCCTCATGACTGGGGGCCGGGACGTCGCCTGGCGCCGGCTCGCTGTCCGCGAGGCGCTGTGCGGGCGAGCTAGGGAGTCCTGCCATGTCCTCGACGTGGCAACCGGTACAGGAGACTTGGCGATTGCGCTTCGCGACGCTGGAGCCGGGAACGTCATTGGCCTCGACTTTTCCGCTCCGATGCTCGCCGAGGCTGCGCGTAAAGATGCGCCTTCAGGTGAAACCGCGCAGAGACCTGTCACCTGGGTCGACGGCGACGCAATGGCGCTCCCGTTTCCTGATGAATCATTCGACGCGGTGACGATTGCGTTCGGGCTCCGCAATATGCCGAGCTACGCGGGAGCATTGCGCGAGATGGCGCGGGTGCTTCGCCCTGGGGGGACGCTTGTCTGCCTGGAGACGACGTCGTTTCGGGTGCCGGTAGTGAAGTACGCGTTCGACTTGTACTTTTCGCGTGTCGTTCCGATCTTGGGTGGGTTTCTTAGCGGCGACTCTGACGCCTATCGGTATCTCCCGGCCTCCGCGTCCGCATTCCCTGACGCGGACTCGCTTGGGCGCATGATGCTCCAATCCGGGTTTTCAAAGGTGAGATACCGGCGACTTGGATTGGGAACAGTGGCCTTGCACGTGGCGAGCAAGCTGAATGGAGAGCGCCGCAACAGCGTGCCGCTGCCCAAGCCGCTGGCTGAAAACGGGCGCTCGGGTGCTGCCGCTTCCGGTCTATGATCTCGACGCGGTGGTGTACTTTCGCCACGGCAAAACGATCCGCTCGACGAGTCCGACGACCGCGAACAACCCGGTGCCCATCGCCGAAAGCAGGACAATCGCCGCGACAAGTCGCGGAGTCTCGAACTGGGCGATGGCACGAGTGATGAGATAGCCCAGGCCGGCTTTGGCTCCTACCAGCTCGCCGAAAATGGCGCCGATGACACATATGGCTACAGCGATCCTCGCCCCAGCGAAGACCGACGGCAGACTGGACGGAAACTCCGCAAGCCGAAAGACCTTTCCTCGCGACGCGCCAAATGAACGAAGCAGATTGATCACGTCAGGATCTGTCGAACGAAGACCCTCGACGGTGTTGACCACGATCGGGAAGAATCCCACCAGCGCCGTCACCATCACCTTGGGAAGCAGGCCGTACCCAAACCAGACGAGCAGCAATGGCGCCAGGGCAGGGATCGGTACCGTTTGGCTGGCGATGATGATGGGATAGAAGAGCCGCTCAAGCGTTGCCGAACGATAGATTGCGACGCCAAGAGTGACTCCCACAGCCACCGCGCTGACGAAGCCGAGCATCACTTCAGAGAAGGTCACCAGCGCGTTGGGCAAGAGTATGTCTTTGTCCTCGATGAGGGAGCGCACGACGTCGCTCGGGGCAGGCAGGAGCCACGCCGGGGTGTCCGTGGCTCGCACCGCGATTTCCCAGCCAATCACGATCACTGCGATCAGCGCGAGCGGGGCCACCCACACCGAATTGCGCTGGGTCCTGGCAAACATCATGGAGACGAATGCCCCACCAGTCCAAGCGCATGCAAGAGCGTTGCCCGGTCCTGGATGAATGCTGGAGAGGCGATCATGTCTCGCGTGCGGGGCCGCGGTAATGAGACTACCAGTTCGAACGCGATGCGACCCGGCCGCGGTGTCAGGACAATCACCCGGTCCGCGAGGAAAATGGCCTCCTCGACGTCATGCGTAACCAGTAAGACGGACGAACGCTCCTGTTCCCACAATCCGGCCAGCCATGTTTGCAGGTCAGCGCGAGTTAAGGCATCGAGCGCACCGAATGGCTCATCGAGAAGAACGAGTTCTTTGCGCGGGAGAATTGTGCGTAGGAAGGCCGCTCGCTGGCGCATGCCACCTGAGAGCTGAGCCGGATAGGCGCCGCCAAAACCATCGAGTCCGAAGCGCTGGAGCTGCGCTGACGCCCGCTGCTCGGCCTCTGCGCGAGGGACCCCGGAGGCCTCCAGCCCCAACGCGGCATTACTCACCGTCGTTCGCCAGGGGAGCAGCAGATCGCGTTGCTGCATGTATGCCGACTTCCCAAGCCGTTGCGCCGCCGTCTTCAATTCGCCGTCAATGAAAATCGAGCCACTGTCCTCAACAAGGAGCCCTGAGACAATATCGAGGAGTGTGCTCTTGCCTGAACCGGACGGTCCGACTAGAGCCACGAACTCAGCTTTGCCAACTTGGAGGCTTATCCCCCCCAGCGCGGTCAACCGCCGACCGCGCTCGACATACGTCGAGACGATGTCGATGATTTGCAGACGAGGAGTCTGCGCAGGGCACATGCACTGACCGCAGTTAGACGCGGGCGGGTTCGCCAGCAAGGTCGCCGGCGACGATGTTGGCGATTTGGTTCCCGAGACGGACACTGTAGTTCGTGCCGCGGTCCTCCGGGTATATCTGAGTCGTATTGGCGAGGAAGAGTCCCGGCAGGCCCGTGCGGTGATCCGGAATCCGGGCACCGTAGTGGAGGGGGATGATTGGTTGCGCTGACCGTTCGCGGAACACCCAGGCCTGCTCGATCCAGGAGCGGCTGAATTCCGAATTTATTTGCTTCAGAAACGGGACGTAGGCTTCGATGAGCTCCTCGTCGGGCATGGTGAAGTAGGGATGGTCCGGCTCGAGATACTTCGATAGGTAAACGAATCGCTTGCCGCCGTACTCCTCAGGTGAAATGAAGTTCGTATGCTCGATGACCCCGGTAAAAGGTAGGTCATCGTCGGCAACATTCAGCCAGTAGATGTCAGAGAGTGGATGCGTTAATTGAAGCAGAGCGACGACCGCGGCCTCGTATTCCAGGCCGCCCAGCTTCTGCCGGTACGCTTCAGGGAGATCGGGCACCAGCCTCGCCAGCACCGGCGACGGTGTCGTTACCACGACGGCATCAACGGCGAGGGCTCCGCTTTCGAGGATGACGTTCCAGCGGCCGTGATCCTGAGGTTTCAGTTCGCGTGGGCCGTCCCCGGTCACTAACTCCGCTCCGGCGTCTCGGGCGGCACGTGCCAAAGCGTCGATGAGGACGTTGAAACTCCCTTGAAAATATCCCAGCCGCTCGCCTTCCAGCGGTGACCGTCGTGAGGTCGTCCGTAGCCAGATTTTTCCCCAGAACCAGACCATCGCCACGTGATCGTGATACCGGCCAAACTTCGCGCGCAGCTGCGCGCCAAACGTTCGATCGTAGGCCCGGGCGCCAAGCGCACGACGTAACCAAGAGGCGGCCGTAACCGACTCGAATCGTTTCCAGTCCCGGACGCGCTGCAGATAGGCTGTGACAAGCCCGACGCGAAGGCTGTCATGTACGGGAAGAAAGCCCAGACGTAACAGGTCAAGCGCGCCATTCAGGGGCCAGATTCGACCGTCCGCGAAGTAACCGACATTGGATGGCAGCCACAGCAGGCGATCGCCGATCCCGATTTCCTCCGCAAGCGCCACAATCTCACGATCACTTTGGAAGAGGTGATGGTAAAAGCGTTCGATTGCCGTTCCCGCGACAGGGAAGGCGTTGGCCTGGCCGCCTAGCAAATCCCCACGCTCCCAGAGCGTGACCCGAAAACCACGTTGAGCGAGCCGCAGCGCAGCGGTGAGTCCCGTTATGCCGCCCCCAATGACGGCGATATGGGAGGCGTAAGCCGAAAGTGGTGAGACGCCAGCCACCTCGTCTCCGGCGCCGGCCGACCAATTCGCTGCCCCGACTCGGCGTTCCCGTCTCGGCTCACGACTTACGACTCAGGGTCAAATGAACAGCGATGCCATCACCAGCGTAATCGTCGCCATCAGCTTGATCAGCACATGGATCGATGGCCCGGCGGTGTCTTTCCACGGGTCGCCAACCGTATCGCCCACAACCGAGGCCGCGTGCACGTCTGTGCCCTTGCCAAGCACATTGCCGTGACTGTCCTTCAAGAAGCCGGCCTCGATCATCTTCTTGGCGTTGTCCCAGGCGCCACCACCATTGTTCAAGACATTGGCCAGGAGGACGCCGGCGATGGTCCCGATCATGAGCATGCCGGCCGCACCCTCCCAGCGCAGGATCAGTCCGACGAGGATGGGAATTGTCACTGCGAGTACACCCGGGGCGATCATCTCCCGCAACGACGCCCGCACGGCAATATCGACGCAGGAGGTGTAATCAGGTGTCGAGGTGCCGGCCATGATGCCCGGATCGTTGCGGAATTGACGGCGAACCTCTTCGATCATCGCTGATGCGGCGCGACCGACGGCCCGCATCGCAAGCGACGCGAAAACAAAGACCAGCGCGGCGCCGATCAGCCCGCCGACGAATACTCGGGGATTGGCCAGATCAACCACCTGGGCTTGCATCGACTCACCGCCGAACCGCGCGACCTCTTGCAGATATGCAGAAAAAAGCAGGAACGCGGCCAGTGCGGCGGTGCCGATGGCGTACCCCTTGGTGAGCGCCTTCGTCGTGTTGCCGGCCGAATCGAGAGCGTCGGTCGTATCACGAACGCTCTCCGGCTGGTCGCTCATCTCGACAATGCCGCCGGCGTTGTCCGTGATCGGGCCGAAGGTGTCCATGGCCAGAATGTAGGCAGCGGACATGAGCATGCCCATCGTGGCCACCGCAGTGCCATAAATACCTGCTGAGCGCAGGAATCCCGTGTCGACAGGGAACACGCCCTGGACGCGATCGCCGACGAAATATGACGAGAGGAGTGCTATGGAGATGACGATAGCGGCGGCGCCGGTCGTCTCGAAGCCGACGGAAATACCTGAGATGATGTTGGTCGCCGGTCCGGTGCGAGAGGACTCCATGATGTCTCTCACCGGACGGTAACGTCCACTGGTGTAGTACTGGGTCACCCATACGAAGGCGAACGAGGTCACGATGCCGATGAGCCCGCAGATCAAGTACTCGATTCGCCCGTACGGCAGCATCCAGAATGCCGCCAGAACAACGCAAAAACGGACAAGACAGCCGTGACGTAGAACCCCTTGTTCAACTCATCCATGGGGTCAGCCGGTGTCGCGGGAGGACGCACCGAGAGGATGCCAACGATAGAGGCGATGGCGCCTAGTGCGCCAAGGACTAAGGGGAAGAAGACATAACTGAGACTCTGTGGATTCTCGGCTCCCATTGCCGCCGTGAAGAGCGTTGCGCCGAGAATCATGGCGCCGATGATCTCGGCGACGGACGATTCGAAGATATCAGCGCCGCGTCCGGCACAGTCGCCGACGTTGTCGCCGACCAGGTCCGCGATAACGGCCGGGTTTCGCGGATCGTCCTCTGGAATACCCGCCTCGACTTTGCCGACCAGGTCGGCGCCGACATCAGCCGCCTTGGTGTAGATACCACCGCCGAGCTGGGCAAAGAGAGCGACGAAGGACGCGCCGAACGCGAATCCGACAATCCAGAACGGCGTTTCGGCCTCAGGTGGTAGAAGCCCTTCAACGAGCGGATAGACTGCCCAATACATGATCAGAACGCCGAGCAGCCCGAGCGCTACGACGAGGAATCCCGAAACCGCCCCGCCGCGAAGGGCCACGGTGAGAGCCTCTCCGAGACTCCGCCGGGCAGCGGATGCCGTGCGGCTGTTCGAGCGCACCGCGATATACATGCCAATGTAACCGGAGATGCCCGAGAGGAGGGCGCCGAACAGGAACGCGAGCGAGGTGATAACGCCTCTGGTAGTGCGATGGTCGGTTTCGAAGAATCCAACCACCGCGCCGATAAGAATCGCCACGACG
>CAVVTE010000012.1:0-146685 GCA_963751075.1 uncultured Chloroflexia bacterium
GGGGTTCTGCGTTGGTGGGCAACGGGGTCATCGTCACCCGATGCGATCAATACCATACTGACTGTGGAGCGGCATAGGACGTCAGCGGCCGTACCGGTCGTCGAGAGTGACAATGAGGATTGATATGCACCAGGATGGTGCTCTTGTGGACCTCTACCGCTGAGACCAGACGGCATTGACACAGCTGGCAGCGGGTGCCGGATGAGCGCGGCTCACGGTTCTGCACCGTGACTCACGGGTATTTCTTGGGTGAGGGCGAACGCCATCGAGGCAAACACGCAGCGCCTCGTACCGGGGAGCGGATCGCCGATGGATCCCAAGAAGCCGAAGTGGCGGGATGAGCACCACCCCGGCGCCATTGCCATCGTCCACAACGTCCGCCAGTCCGCTTAGTCCGCAAACCGCGGCTTCGCTCATGTTCGCCAAACCCTGGGGCTCATGTGACGTTGCAGGCCCTACGGCCGCCGTAGGACAATGCTTGACATAGGGTCGTGCAAGAACAATAGTATTCCGTTCGATCGTTGGTAGCCGGCTGACGTCAGCTCGCGTAGGGTTGCATTGCAGCCGCGAGCGGTGGCACGCGGAGTTCTTTGCCGCGCCGTATTGTATCAGAGGTTGACGAGATGGTAGCGCTGACGATCGGGATGGCGACCTACAACGATTTCGACGGCGTCTACTTCACCCTCCAAGCGCTGCGGCTGTACCAGGACCTGGAGGACACCGAGCTGCTGGTGGTCGACAACTTCGGCTGCGAGCACACCAGCAGTTCGTGGAAGGGTGGGCCAAGGGGCGATACATCCTGGCCACCGAGGCGGTCGGCACCGCCGCCCCGCGGGACCTGGTCTTCCGCGAGGCGCGGGGCGAGGCCGTGCTCTGCTGCGACTCCCACGTCCTGTTCGCCCCCGGCGCCATCGCCCGCTTGAAGGCGTATTACCGGGAGCATCCGGACTGCGGCGATCTCCTGCAAGGGCCGCTCGTTCTATGACGATCTCGCAGGCGATCTCCACCCACTTCGATCCGGTCTGGCGTGACCAGATGTGGGGCATCTGGGCGACCGATCCGCGAGGGCTCGATCCGGAGGGGGAGCCGTTCGAGATCCCGATGCAGGGTCTGGGGGTCTTCAGTTGCCGCAGGAGCGCCTGGCCCGGCTTCAACCCCGCCTTTCGCGGCTTCGGGGGGGAAGAGGGCTACATCCACGAGAAGTTCCGCCAGGCCGGCGGGCGCTGCTTGTGTCTGCCCTGGTTACGCTGGGTGCATCGCTTCAACCGACCGGCCGGCGTTCCCTACCCCCTCTCCATCGAAGACAAGCTGCGGAACTACATCATCGGGTTCACCGAGCTCGGGCTCGACCCCACACCGGCACTGGAGCACTTCGCCGAGCACCTGCCGCCTGAGACGATCGCGCCGGTGGAGCGCGAGGCGCTGGAAAGTGGGATCAGTGCTCCTCCGGGAGCGGTGCTGACCGGTGCTCGAGGGGATCAGTCCGGTAACGCCAGGTGTGGGATAAGGAGAAATCTCTTCACGCCATAGTGAATGGCCCGGGTCATTTTCCACCGCAGCGTGAGCACGTCGTTCAACAAGGCATTCACGTCTTCGGGCATCAGACCTCCCTGTACCCGAGCAAGACGCTAATCGTCCTCAATCCCGGTTCCGGACAGATGTTGGGCTGCGATGCTCTGGGCGTTAGCACGGCCGGGCGATGGCAAACCACATCAGCGTGCGAATGCCGCGGCGCAGAGACCGTGATCCAGCCGCCCGCAGTCGAACAGCGCCAGTAGACGGTGTCGGTGAGGCTGAGGCGCACGGTTGCCGCACCGGGCAGGTACTGGTCGGGCTGCCGCTCGACGCTATCCACATGGTCATTGGAACACGGCAGATCGGTATCGTAGAGGACGTCGATGACAGGCAGCCGGATCTCCCTCGGACTCGCGGTGTGAGCGAGCGCGCGTATCAGCTACCGTGACACGCATGACCTTGCTCCTGCCGTCGCCACGGTGGCTTGTCGCCGGCGTCGCGGCTATCGTGCCCGTGGCATTCTGGCGACGCCAGCCGGGTTCGGGGTCGCGCCTCACCGCCGCCTGATGCCCGGCGTGGACAGTGCACTGCCCACTGGATGCCGGCGATGAGAAGTGCTTAGAGAAGAGGCATGCTCACCATCCGCGGCATCAGAGTCTTGCCGGGGCCGCCTATCTTGGCCCCGGTGCCCGTCACCCTGCCATTGCGACGGACTCCCCCTGTAATACGCTTCCGGCGGAGGGTGGTCCCTGGAGGAGGTCTGCCGTGCTGAAGATTCGCTACACCCAGGTCTTGCGGGGGCCGAACATCTGGGCGCCGGAGCCGGTCATCGCCTTGACGGTGGCCATCGGGGAACTGGAAGCACGCCTGGAGCGGGAGACCCCCGTCTTCTCGGTCGCCTGGTCGCCCTCTTGCCCGCCCTGGAGACCCACCGTACGACAGTCGGTCGGCTGGAGCTCGGCTTTGCTCGGCTGCTGCTCGGCCCGATCGCCCTCGCTGTGCAGCATCAAGCCGGGAGCGCGGTCCACTTTGCCGAGACGCACCCGACACCGCGCCAGGGGACCTACACCGTCGTCTACGCCTACCAGCACCCGTTGGTGGGGAGGGGCGCCGGCAAGCTGGCCGTCCGGCTCCTTAACCATCTCCTCTACGGAAGTGAGCCCGCTTTCGACGTTGCCCGCGAGGTGGAAGAAGGATCATCCGACCGACCGAGCGCCACGCGCTTGGCCCGTTCCTCGACACGATCGCGGCGGCGGCCAAGCGCCGCGGCGTCCGGTCCTGGAACTCAGCACGAGACCGCCGCTCGTCCAGCTCGGCACCGGCGCCTACCAGCGCCACCTCGAGGGGTCGGTCCCCGCCGAGACCGGCACCGCTACGAGCATGGCCGGAACTCGGAACTCACCCGCCTGCTGGGCGGGGCGGGGATGCCGGTGTCCTCCGAAATCGTGGTACACGACGTCGACAGCGCTGTCCAGGCCGCCAGGCGCCTCGGCTATCCGGTCGGCCTGGCGCTATACGATGACCGCCGGGACCACGGCCCTGGCTGCGCCCTGGAGAGCGATGCTCAGGTTCGGGCGGCCTTCTCGGGTATCATGCGATTGGCACTCTCCCGACAGGTGGTCGTCAAGCGCGCCGCCCCCGGCACGCTCTACCGCATCCTAGTGGTGGGTGACCAGGTGGTGGCGGTGGCCGAACAGGGACCGGCTCCTGACCTTGGAGACTGCGCGCCCATCGGGGTCCACGGCGTCGATGACCGCGACGATCCGGAGTCGCCGGCGGTCGTGACGGCGCCGGATCCCTCACGGAAGCCCATCGCGGACGGTGGTCCGGTCCTTCGGCGGCCACCGGCCGCCGTAATAGCGGCGGGATCGGGATCGACCGCACCGCCGAGATCCATCCGCATACCATCGCCATCGCGCGGGATGCGGCGCGCCTGCTGGGGCTGGCGGTGGCCGGCATCGACATTGTCACCGCCGACATCACCCAGTCCATGCTCACCGGGGGTGGCAGTATCGTCGCCGTCGATCCCGCGCCGGACCTGCGCCTGCACACCCACCCGAGCGAGGGAACGCCGCGCGACGTCGGGATGGTCATCGTCGATCACCTCTTCCTACCCGGCCAGCCGGTGCGGGTGCCAATCGTGGCCATTACCGGCACAAACGGCAAGACCACCACTACCCGCATGATCGCTCACATCATGACTACGGCCGGCATGCGGGTCGGCATGACCACCAGCAACGGCCTGGACATCGCCGGCCTGCCACTTGCCATCGGGGATCGGCGGGGGCCGGCGGCGCCGAGAAAGTTTTGCGCCACCCGGCGATTGACTACGCCGTGCTGGAGATCACGCACGGCCACATCCTGCGCCCAGGGATCGCCTTCGACCGCTGCGATGTGGCGGTGGTCACCAATGTGGGTGACGATCACGTCGGCACGATCGGCATCACGACGATCGAGGACCTGGCCCGGGTCAAGGCCGTCGTCCCCAAGGCGGTCGTCCCCGAAGGGGCGAGCGTCCTTAATGCCGACGACCCCTGACCGTGGCGATGGCCGAGGTGGCAGGGGGAGAGATTCTCTACTTTTCGCTGGATGAAGACACCCCGGTCGTTCATGATCATGTTCAGCGGGGGGGCCGTGCGGTGGTACTGCGGCCAACCCGAGCCGGGGAGATGTTGACACTGCTGGCGGATGGGGAGGCGACGGCGATTCTCCTGGCAGCCGAGATCCCGGCCACGATGGAGGGGCGCATCCGGGTCAACATCGCCAACGCCCTGGCCGCCACTGCGGCGGCCATCGCGCAAGAGGTGCCAGTGGAGACGATCCGGGTAGCGCTGCGCACCTTCGCCAATAGCGTCGCCCAGACCCCCGGGCGCTTCAACGTCCTCGAGATCGATGGCCGCACCGTGCTCGTCGACTACTGCCACAACTTGCACGGCTTGGAGGCGATGGCGGATTTCGTCAAACGCATGGAGGCTCCGCACACCGTTGCCGCCATCTACATGACAGCCAACCGCACCGATGAACATATCACCGCCTTCGGCCGGCTGGCCGCTCAGATCTTCGATGAGCTCGTCATTCGGGATGCTCACCCGGAGTACCAGCGCGGCCGCACGCCAGGGGAGGTGCCGGCGCTGCTCGAGGCCGCCGCCATCGCCGAGGACTCGCACCCGACAAGATCAGTCTGGTCCACGACAAACAGGAGGCGGTCGACCTGGCGATGGCCAGAAGTGGTAGCGGCAGTTTGGTGGTGCTGCTGGGAGCAGACGATCCGGGCGCGCTCTGGAATCACCTGACGCAACGGCAAGCCACAAGGCCAGCGTCTGATCGTCGTCTGAAGCGGGCGGTCGCGAACCCGAACGGCGGATTTGCCGGCGGATCGGAGCAGCGGTTGTGTGCGGCGTCAGGTTCCAATGAGGCGGCGGGGCGGTGGCGGTCGTCCGTCTCCTCCGTCAGTCTCAGCGACCTGGTCGAAGGAGAACTCGCGATACGGGAAGTCCCTACGTTTGCAGGAGCCTCCTCTGTTCACACAGCCAATTCACGGGCTAAGGAACTGTATTCACACCTCTGTGGTGCCCTACCCCCTCTAAATCGAAGACAAGCTCCGGAAGTACATCCTTGGGTTCACTGAACTCGGACTCGACCCCACCCCAGCGCTGAGCATTCGCCGAGCACCTCCCACCCGACACGATCGCCGCGGTGGAGCGAGAGGCACTGGAAAGTGGGATCAGCGCTCCTCCGGGAGCAGTGCTAGAGCCTGTTATGGACTTTGCGCGGCGACGGTGACAGACGATGGAGCATGAGGCACGCAACGGCGACGAAATACACGCCTTCCACCGTTTGGGCAGGCGTTCGTATCCCGGGCCAGCCGCCGAAAGCGAGTGGCCCAGGCAAAGGAGCGCTCGACCACCCAACGGCGGGGCAGCAGCACGAAACCGCGCTTGGCCTCGGGCACCGTGACCACCTCCAGCCGAAACCCTGGGCCACCGCCCGGCGGCGGGACTCCGGGCCGGTAGAGCCCTGATCGACGAAGGCCAGTTCCACCGTCTGGCCGGTTACCTGCTGCACCGCCGCAGCCAGCGCCCCGACGTGGGCACGCTCCTGTTCATTGGCCGGCGTTACCCGCAAGGCCAGCAGATGCCCAAGGGTATCGACGGCCAAGTGGATCGTGGAGCCCTTGCGCCGTTTGTGACCATCCCAGCCGGCCCGCGCGCCACTCTCGGGACTCGATTGCCGTGTGGCACTGTCCAAAATGACCGCGCTCGGCTCATCGGCACGCCCCTCCGTCCAGCGCAGCAAGGCGCGCAGATCGTGCGTCATATCCTCAAAACAGCCCGCCTCCAGCCACCGTCGGGTCTGCTGGTAGACGGCTTCCCACGGCGGGACGTTGGTGGGCAACAACCGCCAGGGAGCGCCGGCGCGCACGATCCAGCGCAAGCCATTGAAGTCCTCGCGCGGATCGTAGACCCGCTGCGGGGCGTCGGGGCGCATGAAGGTGAGCTAGGGGGCCACAAAGGCCCACTCCTCATCATGCACATCGGTCGGATACGGCTTGCGAGGGCGAGCGTTATTTTCCATCCCCCAAGCCTACCAAGTCCCTAACAGGCTCTAGACCCAATGAAACCGGCGGTGAAGCGTGTCGCCGGTTTGTCATACAGGTCTCGCGGCGACCCGATCTGGCTCACTCGACCGCGCTCCATCACCACGATCCGATCCGAGAGCGCCATTGCCTCCGCCTGATCGTGGGTGACATAAATGACCGTCAAATCGAGCTGCCGTTGCAGACGCCTCAGCTCCGTGCGCAGCTCATCGCGGATCGCGGCGTCGAGCGCGGAGAGCGGCTCGTCCAGGAGGAGCAAGGGCGGCTCTGCGGCCAGGGCACGGGCCAGCGCCACGCGCTGCTGCATGCCGCCGGAGAGCTGGTGCGCCGAACCCCTGCACGCGCAGACTGTCCCGGATCAGCACGATCACCGGGACGATCTCCAGCAGGATGCAGAAGATCAGGAACGGAAGCAGCGGCAGCGGCAGCGACCGGAGCCACCGAGGCGGCTCCGGTCGGCGGACCTCGACAGCCGCCTGCGGCAGATCGATAGGCTCGACATGGATGCTCTGGCCGACCTGACGTGCCAAAGCCTCAATCTCCGCCGCGGCGCCCGCTACTGTCCCAGGACGTACGGACCCCAGTCGTCGGCGATCTGCTGGAAGGCGATGAAGCCCTGGTTCCAGTCATTGATCGTGCGCACGCTCGCGTATGCCTCCGCCGGTGGGCGTTTCGCCGCGATCTCTGCCGGAATCTCGATATCGGGCAGGATCGGCGTCGCGTAGCCCTCGGCGTAGAGGGTCTGCCCCTCGGGGGAGAGGATGTAGTTGCGCATCAGGCGCGCCGCGTAGGGGTGCGGCGCGTACTTGTTGATGATCGAGGCGTAGGGTCCGGCGATGCTGGCGTCCTCGGGAACGACGATCTCGAGATTGACCTGTCCTTCGAGCTGATCGCGGTATTCGAGGGCCAGGTAATCCCACAGGATGCCGATGACCGTCTCACCCTTCTGGAAGGGCACCAGATCTGGTTGGGTCGACTTCACGTTACCGGTCTCATAGAGCTGCTTGAAGTAGTCCAACCCGGGTTGCACATTCGACTCGTCACCGCCGTTGGCGAAGGCCGCGGCGAAGACCGTGAAGTTGCCCGTTGCCCCACTCTGCGGATCGTTGATGCTGACGCTATCGGCGTAGTCCGGCTTGAGCAGATCCGCGAAGGAGCGGGGGACGGTATCGACGAGATCGGTGTTGACGAGGAAGACCAGATTCCCGTAGTACTCGACGGCCCAGAGACCATCGGGGTGCTTCGCCCAATCGGGGATCTGGTCCCAGGTGTCGTTCTTGAACGGCGCGAGAACCCCGAGCTGGATGGCGGTCGGCGCAAACTGAATCCCGATTTCGCCGATATCGCCGATCGGGTTCTCCGCCTCGGCCAGGAACTTGGCGATCTGCTGCGCCGACGAGATACCGGCGTCCTCATGCTCGGCGATGTTGTACGTCGCCATGAACGTCTCCCACATTTCGCCGAGGTTCGCCCAGTAGTCGGGCATCCCGTAGGAGACGATCTTGTTCTCGTTCTGCGCACCGGCGATCAGCGCGTCCATATCCGAGGCGTCCGTGGGGAGGTCGGCCGCCTCCTGGGCGCTCACCAGCCCGGTGAAGGGGGTGAAGGCCAAGGCGGCGCCGGCGGCGACTCCCCCTTGCACGATGCGGCGACGGTCCAACGATTTCTGGAGCAGATTGATCATTGCCACGCTCCTTCGACGTGCGCCCCGGGCGCTCTATTCAACCAGCCGGCGTCCTGTGGACAGGACCACTGACCTGCCCCCATTCTTTGCTCCAGATTCTCTGCGAGTCCAACCCATCTTGGTCCGCACCCATTATCTGGTCCAAACGTGCGGAAGTCCCTGGGATCACATACGATAAAACCCAGTGCGCCATTCGCACCAGGAGATCTGCCGTGCTCACGATCCGCCATAACAAGGTCTTCCAGGGTCCCAGCCTCTGGGCTCCGGTGCCGGCCATCCTCCTTACGGTTGACATCGGGGAGCTTGAAGCGCGGCTCAGCCGGGAGACCCCCGTCTTCTTCGATCACCTCACGGCGCTGGTTCCGTCGTTGCGGGGCTGCCGCGACGTCGTCAGCCAGCCCGAGGGCGGGTTGCGGCGCCTGCTCCTCGATCGCCTCGCCCTCGCGCTGCAGAATCTGGCCGCCGCCCAGGTCGCCCAGGTCGCCCAAGGGCACACGCATCTGTCGCGACCCGAGCTCACCTATGCCCAGACATCCCCGACCACCGAGGACGGCGTCTACACGGTGGCATACGCGTACGAGCACGCCGAGGTCGGTCTCGCGGCCGGGACGCTCGCGGTTCGATTGCTCAACCACCTCCTGGCCAAGCGCGAACCCGACTTCGACTTCAGTCGCGAGCTGGAGGCGACGATCGTCCCGCTCGCTCAGCGCCACGCCGACGACTGGAACACCGGCAGCATCGTCGCTGCGGCAGAGCGGCGCAGCATCCCGATCGAGCGCCTGGAAATGCGTCCCGCAATCATGACGCGCACGATCGTCGTGATGCAACTTGGTACCGGTTGCTATCAGCGGCGTACGTGGGGGGCGTTCACCTCGAACGTCGCAATGCTCGCGTCCGCGATCGCCGACACCAAGAATCTCACCACTCGCCTGCTTCGGGAAGCCGGACTCCCGGTTCCAGACGACGCCGTGGTCCAGGACGCCGATGAGGCAGCCAAAGCCGCCGCGGCCATTGGCTATCCGGTCGTCGTCAAGCCACCCGACGCCTCCCACACCCGTGGCGTCACGATCGATGTCCGCGACGAGGCGGAAGTCCGAGCGGCCTTCGCGGTCGCGATACGCGAGACCCACCGGCGTCAGGTCGTCGTCGAGTCCTTCATCCCTGGCAAGAACTATCGCATCACGGTCGTCAACAATCAGGTCGTCGCCGTCCGTGAGCGCCGTCCCGCCCAGGTCATCGGTGATGGCACCCACACCGTCACCGAGCTCATCGAGCTCACCAATGCCGATCCCCGGCGGGGCGTCGAGCCCGACAAGCCGCTGAAGCCCATCACCGTCGACGAGCAGACGATCGAAGTGCTGGGCAAGCAGGGGGTGACCCTCGACGATGTCCTGGAGGAGGGACGCGTCGTGCGCCTGAAGTGGTTCGACGGTCGAGCACTCGGTGGCACCTCCATCGACCGCACCGACGAGATCCACCCCGACAACGCCGCCATCGCCCGCCAGGCGGCCATGGTCATTGGCCTCGACGTCGCCGGGATCGACTTCATCACCCCCGACATCGCGCACTCGGCCTACGAACGGGGTGGCGCCATCAACGAGGTCAACGCGCGTCCTAGCATAGGCCCACATGCCAATCCCACGGAAGGGACACCGCGCGATGTGGGGATGGCCATCGTCGACATGCTCTTCCCGCCCGACCAGCCGGTGCGGGTGCCGATCGTGGCGGTGACCGGCACGAACGGTAAGACGACGACCACCCGCCTCATCGCCCACATCCTGCAGACGGCCGGCAAGACGGTCGGCATGACCACCAGCGACGGCATGTACCTCGACGGGACCCGAGTTGCGGCGGGTGATCGGGCCGACGCGACAGCCGCCCGGACGGTGTTGCGCAACCCGACCATCGACTCTGCCGTGCTGGAGACGGCATGGAGCAGCATCCTGAATGAGGGGCTGGGCTTTGCCCCGTGTGATGTGGCCGTGGTCACCAATATCGCTGACGATCACGTGGGCCAAGGGGCGATCGGCACGGTGGCCGAGATGGCCAACCTCAAGGCGGCGGTGCTACGTGCCGTCGTGCCGGAAGGAGCCAGCGTCCTCAATGCTGACAACCCCTCCACGGTGGAGTTGGCGCAGGCCGCGGGTGGGGAGATCCTGTTCTTCTCGCTGGACGAACGCAACCCGGTCGTTCATGACCATGTTCAGCGGGGAGGCCGCGCGGTGGTGCTGGGCCAGAGCCCGGCAGGAGAGGTGCTGACGCTGCTAGCGGAAGGAGCGGCAACGGCGATCCTGCCGGCAGCCGAGATACCGGCCACGATGGAAGGGCGCATCCGGGTCAACATCGCCAACGCCCTGGCCGCCACGGCGGCGGCCATGGCCCAGGAGGTGCCCCTGGAGAAGATCCGGACGGCGCTGCGCTCGTTCGCGAATAGCGTGGCCCAGAGTCCCGGACGCTTCAACCTTCTCGAGATCGACGGCCGCACAGTGCTCATCGACTACTGCCACAACCTCCACGGACTGGAAGCGATGGCGGACTTCATCAAGCGGATGGAAGCTCCGCACACCGTCGCCGCCATCTCCATGACCGGCGACCGCACCGATGCGCACATCACCGCCTTTGGCCGGCTGGCCGGCCAGATCTTCGATGAGCTCGTTATTCGGGATGCCGGCCCCGAACACATGTGCGGCCGCACGCCGGGGGAGGTGCCGACCCTGCTTCAGGCGGCGGCCATTGCTGCAGGACTCGCACCCGACAAGATCGGTCTGGCCCGCGGCAACGAGGAGGCCGCCGACATGGCGATGGCCAGAAGTCGGAGCGGCAGTTCGGTTGCACTGCTGGGGGGAGAGGACCCGGCCGGGATGGCGAAGCACCTGACCCAACGGCACCACGAGGCCACCGTCTGATCGTCGCCTGAAGGAGAGCCGGGTGCGGACGCGCACCCCGTAGCCGCAACGGTGCCCAGGGGAATCAGCCACCTCACGGCAGCTCCCGGTGAGGTAGTGGGAATGGGCCGGAGTTCCTGCCTACCCTCCCGCCTGGCGCTGACGAGCAGGCCCCAAAATGCCATATCACGCACCACTGGGGCGCCTCGATACCGGCCGCTGCAAGGATCCGCTGGCGATCCCCAGCGGTGCTGACCCGCTCCCGCGCCGGGGTGTCTGGCGGACGAGCTTGCGGTCGATGCACGGTGCGGTGGCGCGGTCATGCGCGTCGTCTCGGTGCTCAGCAGCTTCTCGGCGGTGTCGGGAGCACTCGGGGTCCGGGCGACCAGCGGCCGATGCGAGTTGTCATGCGCCGGGGAATCGGGCGCCGCCGGGGCCCGGATGGGTGACCCGGGATGAGGGCACAACCCCGGGGGTCGAGACTCGGTACGGTCTGACCCTCCCCCATCCGGTCGCTCCCGCAATCCGCACCACCGACACGGGGTCTGGCCGTGTGGCCAGACCCCGTGTGCGGTCACCCAGGTGGGCGGTTCGCCGGTGCTCCTAGCCGCAGCAAGAGCCCTCAGGAACGCAACACCGACCGGTGCACTCCCACCCCCCGCCGGACCAGTCGCCCTCGGGCAGACCGTCACAATCCGCGTCGCCCTCGCAGCAGCCTCCGGCAAAGTTGCCCGAGTTGTCCTCGAGCTCGCACGATGGGCAGCAGCCACCGTTATTGTCCGTCTCGGCTTCCGAGCAGCAGAAGTCCCTGAAGATGACATCGAGGTTATGATTGTGCAGCAGCCGCAATTGGTGCACAGGTCCCGGTCGCAGAGGCCGTTACTGTCCCACGGACAGCAGGTGAAGTCCGGGTCATCGCCGATGCAGTAAGTCTGCTCGAAGGCCTGCTCGTCGGTGTCCGCCGCGCCCGCGCAACACTGGGAGCCACCCGCGCAGGCCCCGGTGCCACCCACCGCCGAACAGCAGGTGGTGCCAGCGGCCCAGCACGAGAGGGCTTCGCCGCCGAACCCGCCGCAGCAGACCGGGGCGCTATTCGGACAGCAGCCTGCGCCACAGGCGGTCTGGCCCGCTTGACATTGCGCCGGCGGCAACGGCGTCACACCAGCCGGCGGTACCACCGGCGCAGTCGCCGCACAGCCACTGACGCCACTCTGGCAGCGGCCCTTGTAGGCACAGGGGTTGCGCCGCAGCGTCTTCTTGGCCTTCTTCTTCTCTTTCTTCTGGGTCTTACAGGTGGACGGGTTCGAGCTCGCACAGTTGCAGATGCGGATCTCTTTCTCGTCCTTGTTGTTCTTCTTGGCGCCGGTCTCGCGGGTCAGGCCCACGCCCGTGGCGCCGGCGAGGGCGCCGGCGACGAGACCGCGTAGAGCCGCGAGGCGGGTGAGGCGGGTCGTGCCAAGGCGTTTGACGAGATGATCGAACTGGGATCCTTCCATGGCTGGTCCATCCTTTGTCGCTGACTGATCACGAGAGACCCTCCATGGGCTCCCGGAGCCGCCACGTCACTGTGGTCTGGCAATGCAGCAGTCCTCCACCTCCCCTCGTCCCCAGGCGCTCGCGACGCACTACACCACTAGATACTACACCCGAAGGACGAGATCGGATGCATCGGACGGAGCGATGGACCCGAAGCCTCCGACGTCCCTGTTTGGCGAATGAGCCCAAGCGTTTCGGCGCTGACCATGACGACAGGTCATGCCAAAAAGGATAAATTGTGCTACGGAGTCCACCATACGCCATGAGGGCCGGTTCGTCTAGAGCCTGTTATGACCTTTTCTGACGGTTTATTCGCTCAGAGACCGTTTCATCAAAGGATGGTTCTCCTTTGTGCCGTATCCGCTCGTTCCCCTTGAAGGGTCTCGGGACTCATGATCGGCAGGGGCCTCGCGGTGCGGCGCATTGTGTGCCGCGTGCCTTCCAATCATCTGTGTCCTCGCTCAAAGTGCATAACACGCTCTAGCCGGAAAGACCGAGGGCATCAGCCCCGTTACGCCGGGTGTGCGGTAAGGAGAAATCTTTCCTCTGCGTGGCACATGACCCCGGTTGGTCACCGTGCGAGGTGCCCTTTCTTTCGACCGTGGGCGAGCCGGTTGGCCGTCTGGAGGGAACTCGGGTCTCTCGCAAGGAGCGAGAAAGGACGGTAGGGGTGTGTGCGAGCACTTCGCCCGAAATCCCTTGGCCCGACCCCTCCCAGCGCCGCCGCATCGCCTACGGGCCGCCTGCAAGTAGCGCGGGACGTGAAGAGGCCGGCGCTCCTCAGGCGCCGGCCTCTGTTTAGGATGCAATCCGCTCTGGTCTTCGCTGGCCGGTGGCCTTAGCTCGCCAGAGGGCTAGTCCCTGAGGATGCAGACGCCGTTCACGCACACCGCGACATTCGGGTTGTAGAACTCGTCGCAGTCCTTCTGGCCTTCTGCGCGACAATCGGCAAGACACGACCCGAGCACACAGACGGTCGGGAAATTGCCCCCGAAGTCCGGGCAGTCGTTGTCGTTGTTGCATTGCCCGTTGTACTGCTCGTCATCGAAGATGCATACATCGTCCGGCGCCTGGGGATTGTCGGTGCCGTCCTCGTTGCAGACCAGCGGCTCGAGGTCGGGGTTATTGGTGGACAGGAGCTGTGCGCAGTCGACGTTCTCATCGCAGGCGACGAAGCCAAGGCAGCGGCCGTTGAGGTTACAGATGCCGCCACCGCACTGCTCGAAGCTGGTGCAGTTGACGCACTGGCCCGTGGCCGTGTTGCAGACCAGACCCGCGTTGTCGCCAACGCAGCCAGCGTTGTTGCAGTTGAACCCTGGCGGTGGTGGTTGCGGCGCCACACACTGACCCGTGGTGATGTTACAGACGTTCGGCGCATCGCACTGCGCGTTGGTGGTGCAGTTCACGCACTGACCGCTGATGCAGACCCGCGGGGCGCATTGCGAGTTATTCGTGCACCCGATGGGAGCAGGCGTCGCACAGCCACTCACGCCACTCTGGCAGCGACCCTTGTAGGCGCAGGGATTGCGCCGCAGGGTGTTCTTGGCCTTCTTCTTGTCTTTCTTCTTGGAGCGGCAGGTGTTGGGATCGAGCTGCTACAGATACAGATCCGCCGCTCCTTGTCGTTGTTGTTGTTGTTCTTCTTGGCGCCGGCCTCGTGGGTGAGGCTCATGCCTGTGGCACCGGCGACTGCACCGGCCACCAATCCCCGCAGAGCCGTCAGACGGCTGACGCGGGTGGTGCCGAGTCGCTTGACCAATTGATCGAACTGGGTACCGTCTATGCTGTTGTCTGTCCTTCTTCACTACCTGATCGCGCGGGGCTGCCGCCACCGGCTCCCTCGTCCGCTGCTACCCGGTGCACTTGGTCCGTCTTGCCACTACCCCTGCACCCACTCTATCCCGGCGTAAGAGACCGCGGCGGTCAGGAATCGGCCCTCTTCATCGACCGCGACCGTCCGGACACTCTTTGTCACTTGATACTACACCCGACTGACGAAATTGGATGCATCAGATGGATCGAGGGATTCTACGCCCCCGACCTCCCTCTGTGGCGATTGAGACCCGGACGTCTTCGACTCCGCCCCGTCGTGGAGTTCACGTATTGGGGGCATCGTTCGGGGTGGCTACCCCCGTGATCCGCGCGGAGATCCTATCGATCCCGAGGCCGCAGCACTCAACACCATCACGAGCGGGTCGATCCCTTCGCCCGCTTCCACGTTGTGCTCGAACCCCTGAGACCACGCGAGCCGGTCATGATGCGCCCCACCCTGGAGACAGATCCAGCGACGGCCTTCTCCGCAACAGGCCATACCCCTGCCCTCAATACCGCGGAGTTGAGTCGCTGCCAGATTGGGCCCATTTTCGGTATCGGGGGGGACGTCGATGACAGGGCGCCAGATATCCTCGGACGAGCGCCGTCAGCGGGCGCGCCTATCTGCTACTGTGACACGCATGATCTTGCTCCCGCCGTCGCCACGGTTGCGCGTCGCCGGCACCGCAACTGTCGTGCCCGAGGCATTCTTGCAGTGCCAGCCGGCCTCGGGGTCACGCCTCGCCACCACGTGACGCCCACCGGGCGCGGGCGATGAGCATTGCCTAAGATGAAAGGCATGCTCATCATCCGCGGCATCAGAGTCTTGCGGGGCCCGAGCATCCTGGCGCCGGTGCTAGGCCTCCTGCCGTTGGGGCAGACCCCACATGCTATACGCTTCCGGCGGATGGTGGTCCTTGGAGGAGGCCGGCTGTGCTGACGATCCGCTACACCCAGGTATTGCGGGGACCGAACATCTGGGTTCCGGTGCCGGTCATCGCCTTGACGGTAGCCATCGAGGAGCTGGAGGAGCGGCTGGAGCGGGAGACCCCCGTCTTCTTCGATCGCCTGGTCGTCTCTCCCGTCGCTGGAGACGCACCGGGAGACGGTCGGTCGGCTGGAGCTGGGCTTTACCCGCCTGCTGCTTGGCCCGATCGCCCTCGCTTTGCAACAGCAAGCCGGGAGCGTGGTCCAGTATTCCGAGACGCACCCGATGCCGCGCCAGGGGACCTACACCGTCGTCTACGACTACCAGCACCCGTTGGTGGGGAGGGGCGCTGGCAAGCTGGCCGTCCGGCTCCTTAACCATCTGCTCTACGGAAATGAGCCCGCTTTCAACTTTACCCGTGAGGTGGAAGAGAAGATCATCCGACCGACCGAGCACCACGCGCTTGGCCCATTCCTCGACACGATCACGGCGGCGGCCCGGCGCCGCGGCATCCCGGTCCTGGAGATCAGCACGAGACCGCCGCTCCTGCAGCTGGGCACCGGCGCCTACCAGCGCCACCTCGAGGGGTCAGTCCCCGCCGAGACCGGCACCGCTACGAGCATTGCCGGGAACACGAAACCCACCCGCCTGCTGGGCGGGGCGGGGATGCCGGTGTCCTCCGAAATCGTGGTACACGACGTCGACAGCGCTGTCCAGGCCGCCAGGCGCCTCGGCTATCCAGTCGTCCTGGAGCTACACCATGACCGCCGGAACCACGGCCCTGGCTGCGCCCTGGATGGCGATGCCCAGGTTCGGGCGGCCTTCTCGGGTATCATGCGATTGGCACTCTCCCGACAGGTCGTCGTCAAGCGCGCCGCCCCCGGCACGCTCTACCGCATCCTAGTGGTGGGCGACCAGGTGGTGGCGGTGGCCGAACAGGGACCGACTCCTGACCTTGGAGACGGCGCGCCCATCGGGGTCCACGACGTCAATGACCGCGACGATCCGGAGTCGCCGGCAGTCGTGACGGCGCCAGATCCCTCCCGGGAGTCCATCGCGGACGATAGCCCGGTCATCCTTCGGGCAGCCACCGGCCACCGTAATAGCGGCGGGATCGCGATCGACCGCACCACCGACATTCACCCGGACACCATCACCGTCGCGCGGCATGCGGCATGCCTGCTGGGACTTGAGGTGGCCGGAATAGACATTGTCACCGCCGACATCTCGCAGTCCATGCTGACGGGGGGTGGCAGTATCGTCGCCGTCGATCCCGCGCCGGACCTGCGCCTGCACACCCACCCGAGTGAGGGAACGCCGCGCGACGTCGGGATGGTCATCGTCGATCACCTCTTCCCGCCCGGCCAGCCGATGCGGGTGCCGATCGTGGCCATTACCGGCACAAACGGCAAGACCACCACCACCCGCCTCATCGCCCACATCATGACTACGGCCGGCAGGCGGGTCGGCATGACCACCAGCAACGGTCTGGACATCGCCGGCCTGCCGCTCGCCATCGGGGATCAGGCGGGGGCCGGCGGCGCCGGGAAAGTGTTGCGCCACCCGGCGGTTGACTATGCCGTGCTGGAGATCACCCACGGCCACATCCTGCGCCCAGGGCTCGCCTTCGACCGCTGTGACGTGGCGGTGGTCACCAATGTGGGTAACGATCACGTCGGCACGATCGGCATCACGACGATCGAGGACCTGGCCCGGGTCAAGGCGGTGGTGCCGCGTGCCGTCGTCCCCGAAGGGGCGAGCGTCCTCAATGCCGACGACCCCTTGACCGTCGCGATGGCCGAGGCGGCGGGCGGGGAGATTCTCTACTTCTCGCTGGATGAGGACAACCCGGTCGTTCATGATCATGTTCAGCGGGGAGGCCGTGCGGTGGTACTGCGGCCAAGCCCGACCGGGGAGATGCTGACACTGCTGGCGGATGGGGAGGCGACGGCGATCCTCCTGGCCGCCGAGATCCCGGCCACGATGGAGGGGCGCATCCGGGTCAACATCGCCAACGCCCTGGCCGCCACCGCAGCAACCATCGCGCAAGACGTGCCAGTGGAGACGATCCGGGTAGCGCTGCGGACCTTCGCCAATAGCGTCGCCCAGTCCCCCGGGCGCTTCAACGTCCTCGAGATCGACGGCCGCACCGTGCTCGTCGACTACTGCCACAACCTCCATGGCTTAGAGGCGATGGCTGATTTCGTCAAGCGTATGGAGCCCCCCCACACCGTGGCCGCCATCTACATGCCAGCCGACCGCCCCGATGAACACATCACCGCCTTCGGCCAGCTGGCAGCTCAGGTCTTCGATGAGCTCGTCATTCGGGATGCTCACCCGGAGTACCAGCGCGGCCGCACGCCGGGGGAGGTGCCGGCGCTGCTCGAGGCCGCCGCCATCGCAGGAGGACTCGCACCTGACAAGATCAGTCTGGTCCACGACAAACTGGAGGCGGTCGACTTGGCGATGGCCAAAAGTGGTCGCGGCAGTTTGATTGTGCTGCTGGGAGCAGACGATCCGGCCGCGATCTGGAATCACCTGACGCAACGGCACCACGAGGCCACCGTCTGATCATCGCCTGAAGCGGGCGGTCGCGAACCTGAACGGCGGATTTGCCGGCGGATCGGAGCAGCTCTTGTGTGCGGCGGCAGGTTCCAATGAGGCGGCGGCGCCGGGGCGGTGGCGGTCGTCCGTCTCCTCCGTACGTCTCGAGCGACCTGGTCGAAGGAGAACTCGCGATACGGGAAATCCCTACGTTTGCAGGAGCCTCCACTGTTCACACAGCCATTTCACGGGCCAAGGCACGTTATTCACACGTCTCCGCACCGGCCAACCGATACCTCCGCAGTGTCTGGCCGGGGTTCAATCCCGCCTTTCACGGGTTCGGGGGAGAAGAAG
Organism: uncultured Chloroflexia bacterium; assembly: GCA_963751075.1. Lineage (GTDB taxonomy): Bacteria > Chloroflexota > Chloroflexia > Thermomicrobiales > UBA6265 > JACCXM01. The sequence goes on from CAVVTE010000012.1 coordinate 17,856, forward strand.
GCTACATCCATGAGAAGTTCCGGCAAGCGGGCGGATGGTCCCTGTGTCTGCCCTGGTTACGCTGGGTCCATCGCTTCAACCGCCCCTCCGGCGTTCCCTACCCCCTCTACATCGAAGACAAGCTGCGGAACTACATCTTGCGGAACTACATCTTCGGGTTCACCGAGCTCCGACTCGACCCCACCCCAGCACTGAAGCACTTCGCGTAGCACTTCCCGCCAGCGACGATTGCGGCGGTGGCGCGAGAGGCGCTGGAAAGTGGCATCAGCGCTCCTCCGGAATCAGCGTTGGCCGGAGTCCCCGCGGGCATCAGTCCAGTAACGCCAGGTGTGGGATAAGGAGAAATCTCTTCACGCCACGGTGAATGACCCCAGTTGGTCACCGTCCGAGGTGCCCGTTCTTTACGACCGTGGACGAGCCGGTTGGCCGTCTGGAGAGATCTCGGGTCTCTCTCAAGGAGTGAGAAAGGAAGGTAGGGATGGGCGCGAGCACTTCGCCCGCAATCCCGTGGCCCGAACCCCTCCCAGTGTGCCGCCGCACCGCCTGCCCGATGGCTGCCTGCAAGGAGCGCGGGACGTGAAGAGGCCAGCGCTCCTCAGGCGCCGGCCTCTGTCTTAGGATGCAATCCGCTCTGGCCTTCGTTGGCCGGTGGCCTTAGATAGCCAGGGACCTAATCTCGCTTAATGCATACGCCGTTCACGCACACTGCGACATTCGGGCCCCAGTATTCGTCGCAGTCTTCCTGCCCTTCAGAGCGGCAGTCGGCCAAACATGCCCCGAGGACACAGAACTCCGGGAATGCGCCGCCTAGCTGGCAGTCATTGTCGGCATTGCACGACGTGAATACATAGTCGCTCGGATCGAAGACGCAGACGTCCTCCGTGAACTCAGAGCTCTCGTTGCCGTCTTCGTTGCAGACCAACGGCTCGAGGTCGGGGTTTGCAGTGGACAAGATATTTTCGCAGTCGGCGTTTTCGTCGCAGGCGACCTGGCCAACGCAGCGGCCATTGCTATTACAGAACCCAAACCCAGCCCGGCACTGCTCTAAGCTGGTGCAGTTGACGCACTGGCCGGTGGCCGTGTCGCAGACCAGCCCGGCGTTATCCCCAACGCAGCCCGCGTTGTTGCAGTTGAACCCGGCGGCGGCGGTGGCGGCGCGACGCACTGGCCGGTGCCGGTGTTGCAGACGTTCGGCGCGTCGCACTGAGTGCTGTTGGTGCAGTTCTGGCATTGGCCGCTGATGCAGACCCGCGGGGCGCACTGCGAGTTATTCGTGCAGGCCGATAGGAGCAGGCGTCGCACAGCCACTGACGCCGGTTGGCAGCGACCCTTGTAGGCACAGGGATTGCGCCGCAGGAGTCTTCTTGGCCTTCTTCTTCTCTTTCTTCTTGATCTGGCAGGTGGCCGGGATCCGCACTCGCACAGATGCAGATCCGGATCTTCTTTCGTCGTTGTTGTTGTTGTTCTTCTTGGCGCCGGCCTCCTCGCGGGTGAGGCTCATGCCCGTGGCGCCGGCGACTGCGCCGGCCACCAACCCCCGCAGGGCCGTGAGACGGCTGACGCGGGTGGTGCCGAGGCGCTTGATCAGTTGATCGAACTGGGTCCCGTCCACTCTGTGTCCACCCTTTCTCGGTGAGCGATGGTGGGGGTCGCCCGCAGTGGCTCCCCATCCTCTCCTTGAATCCTCTCCTACGAGACGTGTGCTCCTCAGGGTGCCCGGGCCCTCCTATTCCCGCACCCCATCTCGTCGCCCTACCCGCCCGCGTGACCGCGGACGGTACCGCACACGATGCCGAGGTCAATGACCATGGTGCATCAAACCACGCACCGAGCCATCGACCGAGACGGTCCATGTACACTAGTACTACACCGAGGAGGCGAAATCGGATGCATCCTTTGCACCGAGCACCCCTCATCCCAACCACTGCTGATCGAGATGTGTCCGGCTTCGACGCGGTGCGACGTGACGACGACACACTATAGCGCACGCCAAGCATATATTATGCCGTCGAGTACAGAAAACAGCAATACCGCAGACAACGTTCTGTACTCCATGGGGTACGCTAGCGCCTACCGGGACATCTCGGTCGCGGCGTGGGGTGACGATCATGGACCACTTCCCCAGGGTGGGCGAGGAGCTGCTGAGCGCGGACGACGTCGCCCGCTACCTCGAGCTGGAGCCGGTGACCATCTACCGCTGGTGCCGGGAGGGGCGCCTGCCCTGCATGAAGCTGGGCAAGGTCTGGCGCATCCGCCGCACCGCCCTCGAGACCTTCCTGCGCCGGGCCGAGCAGCCCCGGACGCTGACCGCCCATCTGGGCGCCTTCTTCGCCGTGCCCGACCAGGTGCTCGCCGTCGCCGAGGACGCGGCCCTGCTGGCGCGCCTGGACGCCGCCGTCTTCCAGGTCGCCGAGGCGCGCGACGCGCTGCTGGTCAAGTTCTACGACCCCACGATGGCGCCGCGGGAGGAGCTGCGGGCCGGCTTTCGGCGCGAGGGACTGGAGATCGAGCGGCTGGAGGGGGCGGGGCGCTTCCGCTGGTGCCCGGCGGGCGACCCGGCCGGCGCGGTCGCCTCCCTGCGCCATCTCCTGAGCGAGGAAGGCTCGGCGGGACGGCCGGTATGGGTCGTCTTCGACTGGCTGGGAGAGCCAGAGTTGGACGCGGCATTGCGCCAGCAGGCGGAACTGGCCGATCTGGTGGCGACGTACCCGCTTGGTGGTCACGACCGGGGTGGTGGCGCCGGCGCCGCAGGAGTGGCCGTCGCCGGAGTCCCAGTGGCAGCTGTTGGGATCGTTGCGCGGCGTCATCCGCTACGCGTCGACGGGTCTCCTGTTGAGTCGGGTGGTCTCGTCGCTCGAGGCGTAAGGCCAGGGGTCTCGCCGCGCGAGGCGTAAGCCAAGTGGTACCGCCGCTCGAGGCGTAAGCCCAACGGTGACCCGAGCACAACCGGGGACGTGGGCCGACACCTGTCGCACCCCCGTCTCGACGATCGTCGCCGGCAAAAACGGATGCATCCTTTGCACCGAGCACTCCCTATCCCCAGCCCTGCTCCCTATGAACGCCCCTCACTCCCAACCGCCACTCAGCGAGTGGGAATGAGGGGCCGTGAACACACCGACGGCGCGCCCGAAACGATGCGCGCCGTGGGCAAGATGTCAGATTCCGCGTGTCCTGGCGCGCTCCCTCGCGCCGGTCGTTGGTCAGTTACGGGCCACTGATCGGTGTGGGTCGCGATTCTCGCGGGAATCGCGACCCGTCCTTCTTACACCCACCGTACGAGAGAACTGAGCCCCAGCTCCGAGTGAGCATCTGCGCGACCCGCTCCCTGATCGTCCATTACACCGCCGCCCGACAGAACTGCGCTCCGGCTCCTGTGGTAGCGGGATCACACGCTCCAGAGCAGCACCCTGGGTTCGTCCCACTGGCTGGGCAGCCGCCCGGAGCAGGATTCGCGTTGACTACGCAGCAGCGGCCGTCACCCGGCGCTCCGGTAGGAGTTTCACAAATCATGCCCAGGCCCGGCGGGTCTGTTGGGCAGCATGTACCCAGGCTGTTTGCAGCGGTTAATACGCATGTCTCGGTTGCGAGCGAACAGCAGACATCGGTCGCACCATTTTCAATGCATGTCCGGCCCTGGCAGCATGTGCCCTGCGTGCCAGGGGTCGTGCACGTCGCGCCACCGGACCGGCACGTCGAACACTCGTTGGCGGTGTCGGCGAGTGGTCCCGTCGTGGACCCACCGGCGTTACAGATCCCGGAGCAGCACTGCCCATCCGCGGTGCAGGCCGCGGTCAGGGCCAAGCAGTCCTCCTCGTTACAGGCATTCAGATTCGGTTTGCAGGTCCCGGCCTTCTTGCTCCCCGGTGAGCAACAGATTTCCCCGGGCTTGCACGCCCCGCCGCATTCCGGCGGCGGTGGTGGTTTCGGCGTCTTGACGCACTTGCCCTTATAGTCATACGGGTGCTGTCGCAGGTGCCGCCTGGCCTTTTTCTTCGAGAATCGCTTGGTAACGCAGCCGATCTGCTGGGGATTGTTGTCACCACAATGGCAGATCGTCCGTTTGCGCCGGTGGGCCTCGGTCTCCTCAGGCGCGAGGCTCGCGCCCGTCAGCGCCGCCACGGCTCCCGCGGCCAGGCCCTGCAGCACCCGCAGGCGGCTGAGCCGCGTGCGGCTGAGACCCTTGATCAGGTTATCAAACGTCGTCCCGTCCATTGCTTTCTGGTCCTCTCATCGTCACCGTCGGGCTGTGTCGGCTGGCCCTCATCGGCCATCCATTGATTTCTGGTCTTTTCGTCACCGTCGGGTGTGTAGGGTGGCCCTCATCGGCCGTCCATCCTGCTCCGCCCCCTGGGGACTTGCGCTCGCCGGGTTGCCCGGATCCTCCTCTGCCGCAACCGACGGATAGGTACTCACGCGATCGCGTGGTCTTGGATGGCATGGCACACGGAACGGAGTGGCCGAATGGCCGAAGAGCGCCGTCGTCGGCGCCACAGGTCGGGTCATCGATCACGACGGCCCGTATAGGTATCACTACACCGGGCCCGCGCGATCGGATGCATCCGGTGCTCTGGGACCGGTCGGAGGCGGGGTTGATCCAGGGAATCCAAACGTCCGGGGGCGGTGTATATACAAAGGGAAGTAGCAAGTGATTGTAGTAAATCGGGTTCGCGCGGCCAGACTTCCCCACGGAAACGGGTGTCACGCTTGGTTATAGTAGATCGGGTTCGCGCGGCCAGACTTCCCCGCGGAAACGGTTGTCACGCTGGAGTCTCGTCGGCTCCAACGTCGCCTCTGATCCGCCGCGAGCCCGTGGTGGATCGATGGACTGTTGGTGATCGCTCGGTCCGGCGGCAGAATGGCTCGAGGTGGAGCAGATTGTCGAGCAGCGCTGCTCGAAACACTGTCGATGCAATCTTCGCGCTGTTCAAAGCGCCAGCGGCGCGGCCGGGAGAATTCATGGTGCTGTTCCGACACATTCAAGGGCTGGTGCTCTGGAGCCTGCTGACGGCGTTGCTGGCGTTCACTGTGGTGCCAGTGGCGGCCCAGAATATTGGGTACTTCGGCAAGAATCGGCTGGAGTTCGCGCAAGTCGACTCAGATTCGCTCCCGGATGCGACGGGAACCGGCATCGTCGACTACAAGGGCGGCAAGGAGCCGTCGTCGCAGTGGCGGGCATCATTTCGATTTACGGGGCTTGAAGCGAGAGCAAGCTATACCGTCGTAGTCAAAGGCCGGTTTGGCGACCGGGGCTCCCCGGAAGAAGATGTCCTTTCCCCGTTGTGCTCATTCACGACCGACGCCGCTGGGGAGGGGAGCTGCTTCTGGTATTTCCGGGGCCTGGCGCGGCTCAATCTGGTGCAACTGCGTGCAGGGGACGAAAGCGGCTCCCGGGTGCTGGAGGCGAGCCGCGCTGGCGAGCTCGGCTCGATCGAGACAGAGCCCAACCGCTTCTCGCCGGGCGGGGAGATCCCAGCGCACAAGAAATCCCAGAACGGCAGGGATTCCCAATAAGGGGGGTCCGCCCGCACCCCCTGGCTCGGCAGACCCAGAACGGCAGGAATTCCCAATGAGGGTGGGTGCGCCCGCACCCCCGGTTCGTCAGACCCGGAACGGCAGACACTTCCAATGATGGTGGGTGCGCCCGCACCCCGGTTCGTCAGATTCGGAACAACAGGAATGCCTAATGAGGGGGATGCGCCCGTACCGAGGATCGTCAGACGCCGAGATGATTCAACCAGGGCGAGGATGTCAGTGTGGCGTCAATCGATGCCGGCAGGTGGGATGAGTAGCGCTGGCAAGGGTGGCGGCAGGGCCGCGATTTCGGGTGAGAACGCTCCGCCAAGCACCATATCAGAGGTGGGGACGGCGCTTCCCGTCTGTGGCTCGGCAGTGAGGGCGACCCCGACATAGTCGGTGAAGGGACCGGGAGTCTGGAGTAACGCGCGAATCTCGCCGTCGGCTGCGGCGGGCAGCAGGCCGGCGCTCTGTTGCGTGTTTTGCGTCGTGAACAACCACACCTGATAGCGCTGATCGTGCGGCAGCACCGGCAGCCCGTTGGCGACCAGATACACCTCACGTCCTGTCGGCTCGGCGAAGACGACGCCGCCCGCGGCCACCGGCAGGTCACTGTCATCCAGCGGGTAGGCCGTGGCCGGATCACTCACCAGGGCGGAGATGTGATCATCCTCGATGACCGCGTTGCGCTCATCGTAGCTCCAGGCCCCAAGTCCGCTGACCAGGAAGATCGCCGCCGATGCCGCCACGAGCGCCCAGCGTGGGGGCGGTTGTCCAAACGGCAGACGGCGGCGGCTGTCGGCGTCGGCGTCCAGCCGCTGCCCAACCTCGTCGCTCGGATGCGGCCCAGCAGTAACACTGGCGGGAATTACCTCCCGCTGCCCGACCTCGCCGCTTGGTTGCGACTCAGCACTGATACTCGCAGCAATTACCTCCCGCTGCCCAACCTCGCCGCTCGGATGCGGCCCGGCAGTGACACTCGCAGGAGTTAGCGCTTGACTGTTGGCGGCTGGACGTTGGGTGGCCGCCCGCTGGAGGATTGAGTCGCGCAACCAAGGTGCGGGTGGGGGAACAGCAGCGAGCACGCCGAGGACGTCCATCGCATTGTCCAGCTCGCGGCGACAGGTGGGGCAGGTGTCCAGATGCCGGGTGACTCGGCGCAGGCTGGTCTCGTCCAGTTTTCCCAGGACGTAGTCAGGCAGCAGGGCAACGATCGTGAGATGATCTCTCGTGGCCGTGTCTAGCATCGCTCCTGTCTCAACCCGCTTGGGAGCCTCCGCGGGGGAAGCATCCCCACCATTGTCAAACACTTCGCCAGCCTGTGTCGATGCCGAGCGCCGGCAGCGCCTCACGGAGGGTGCAGAGGGCCCGGCGCATCCGCGACTTGACGGTGCCGAGCGGCTCGCCCAGGATCGCCGCAATCTCCGACTGACTATATCCCGCCGCGTACAACGCGAGCACGGCACGCTGAGCCGGCGGCAGCTGGTCGAGCGCGTGGACTAGCCCGGCATCGCGGACCGCGCACCACGCGTCTGCTGCTGGATCGGGCCCCGGTTCAACGCATCCAGCATAGGCGCTGCCGTCTGGATCGGCGTCCGCGTCCCGGCCCTGCAGCTGCGGCCGCCGCCGCCGGCGGCGCAGCTCGTTCAGCGCCAGGTGGTGGGCGATTCCGTGCAGCCAGCAGCGGACCGAGCCGCGGGCCTCATCAAAGGTGTGGGCCTGTTGCCAGGCGCGGAGGAAGACCTCCTGCAGAAGCTCCTCGGCCGTCTCTCGATCGCCGACGATGCGTACGAGCAGCGAGAAGACGACCCGGACATGGCGGTCGTAGAGTGCGCCAAGCGCCTCGGTTTCGCCGGCCACGAGCGCGGCCATCAACGCGTCATCCGGCACATCGTCGTGCGGCAGTGCGCTAAGCGATTGAGCCGGATCACCGCCAGGAGCCGGCGGCACGATCCGCAATCGCGGCGTTTCTGGGGCTGTGGGCGCTGCTGGCGCCTCGCCGGTGGGGTCACGCTGGTGGTGCTGACTCACGTTGCCCAGTCCGATGGTTGGATCGTTCGAGGTCACTCGGTTACTCGGCGGCCACGGCTTTGTAGCATAGTCCGATGGTTGGATCGTTTGAGGTCACTCGAGTTACTCGGCGGCCACGGATTTGTAGCATATCAGGATTTCGCGAACCTCACGCCTTCGGCATCCCGCGGGATACGCGTCAAGACCGATAGATGACATTGACGAGACTATCGAGGTCGGCATCATTCGCCGTCCATGTCTGGCGGGCCAAGCAGATTGGCGAGAGTATCGAGATCGGCATCATTCGATGTCCAAGTCTGGTGGGCAAAGCAGCTGGTTGATCATCCCTTCGCTTTGCGGGCAAAGCCAGGGGCATCTCGGAGCCAGGACGGGCCGCTTCGGTAGAGAGTGCTCCATCGGAACCCCATATGAAGACGGTGGGGACCAGTAGTCACTGCCCAGTTTGGAACCGCGCAGCTGATCCGCGAGACCGGATGCTTCCAGGCTCGCAGGAAGCGCATGAGCTGTGCCACCCGTGCCTTCGTCCTTCCTGGGCCCTGGAGCAAACGATGGTGGACACCGGAATCAGCTATGCAGCGTGCGACGAGCCCTGGAAATGCGGCATTCAGCTCATCAACCGGGATCAGCTATGCAGCGTGCAACGAGCCCTGGAAACGCGGCATTCAGCTCATCATGCTGGAACGTGAATCTCGATTCGAGTTGGAGGCGATTCAGCTCTCACGAACGTCGCGTGGGAGGCACTCCGAGAGGTCCAACCTGCCGCGTGCTTCGAGATCCTGGGCCAGGGCTTTAGGAGGCACTTTGAGAGGTCCAACCTGCCGCGTGCTTCGAGATCCTGGGCCAGGGCTTCGAGGATGCGCGAAAGCGGCCCATCTTCAGCCCATCGCTGGAAGAGCGGGTGGCGGCCTGGTAATTTTGAAAATCAGGACCGTTAGGTGAGGTGATGCGAAACACTCTGAGCGCTCAAGCGTTTCAATGCATGTTGATGGTTGTTCCATATCGTGTGAGACCGTCTGAGTCGTTGCGCGGTGTGGAACGGATCATGCTGGAATGGAGCGACTGGTGAGGGGTTCCGTCGCCCCGCTCACCCCGCGCATGCCATGAGAGAAGGGGGAACCACGATGCACGAGAACCAAAGCAGCCGGCGAGGGCTCCGCACCCGCGGCGTAGCCACTAGGACGGCGAAGCTCGCCTGTGGCGCGGCGCTCACCGCCGCATTGCTGGGGGCTGGGTTCGCTCAGCCGGTCGCGGCTCAAGACGATGACACAATTGTGCTGACCGCAGGTGGCTCCACGCTCACGGTCAGCCCCGGGAATGCGTCTGCGGTCTCAGCTGTGGCCGAAGCCCACGCCTCCCCTGGCCACGCGGAAACGATCGCCGCCGGCGCGCGGGCCGTTGCCGACTGCGAAGATGGCGCGTTGGCTGAAGGCTCAGCCGCCCTCGCCGTCGCGCATCCCGACGAGGGAGCGCTCACTGAGGCGTCCCTTCCTGTTAACCTCGACGCGGCCGCGATGGTGGATGAGATCACTGCCCAGGCCCTAGCCAACAGCAACAACGATGGCGAGCCCGTCCGCAAGGTTGTCGAGAACAGGTGCCACGTGGACAAGGAAGAGAAGAAGGCTCCGCCCATCAAGGAAGAGGCTCCACCTGAAGTCGTAATCGAGGTCCCGGTGGAGGCCCCGGTGGCTCCTCCAGTACAGCAACTGCCGGACACCGGAATCGGTATGGCGGGCGCGGCTGGACTCTCTTCGCTGCTCGCTGCCGCTTCCGCGGCGGCGGCACTCGGCTCAGTGGCCCTGCGCGGCCGGCGTGAGACCGGGCAGCTTGCTCTGCAGACCAGGAGTCTTGACGACTAATCAGTTGCTCGAGGCTAATGAGAACTAGCAAGGAAGCGGGGCGGCCAACCTGGCCGCCCCGCTTCATGTCCAAGATAGGAAACGCCGCTCGCAAGATTCGAGCGGCGTTTCCTATGTTCTGAGGCCCCATTCGACCGAGTTCTGGGCGCGATCCTCTATCTGTTCACGACGAATCAACCGCCTGGAACAGTTCATGCTCCTTTAACGCGCTGGGGAGCGCTGGGAGTCCACGCTATCCGCCCCGCGAATTCAGATACAGGGAGTCCCACGATGCAACACGGCAAGAGCAACGAGTCACCGCTCCTGACCCGCACGGCAACGACCCGCCGCGCCGCAATCTACGGTACCGCCAAACTGGCTGCTGGCGCGGCGCTGACTATGTTCCCCGCCAGTCGCTGGGCGCAATCCGCTTGGGCTCAGGAGGATTCGGTCATCCTCATCGCCGGCAGTGGCGCGGAGGTCAGCGCCAGCCCTGGATCTGCCGCGGCACGTGGTGCCGCCGCCGAGGCGGTTGCCGCTCGCGGGGCCGCACGGGTTCAGGCTGCGGCGGCGCTCGCCGAAGCCGATAGTGAAGATGGCGCCATCGCCCAGGGCGCTGCCGCCGTGGCGGCGGCAGATCCCGACGTCGGGGCCGTCGCGCAGAGTGCAGTGGCAGTTGCCTCCGCGTCCAGCGAGGATGACGCCCCGGAGGTGGCGGCCCCACAGGCAGCCCAGGCTGCCCCGCAAGCCGTTGCTCCCGCCGCTGGCGGAGGCGGAGGTGTCCGCCGGATTCGAGGCGGCGGTGGTGGCGGCCGTGCTCGCGGTGGCGGAGGTGGCGGGCGTGTTCGCGGCGGTGGAGGTGGCGGCGGTGGCCGCGGCGGTGGACGACGGGAGCGTGCCGGCATGGGCGGCGGCGGCGGGCGTGACCGAGAGCGCGGGCGCGACCGAGCCGCATCACTGCCATCGGCTGGAATCGGCCTGGAGAAACCGAGTCCTTTGACGTCGTTCCTGGCGACGGCTTCGGCCGCCGCGGCCGCGGGTGCGGCGTTCTTGCGCTTCCGTGGTGAAACCGCTCAGCCGGCGGAAGCCGTCATTCCTGTCGAAGACCGATCCGTTTGACCGTAGGCTGGCCGTTGTGCCAGCGCCGAGCGTAACCAGTATCCGAGAATGCGGGACCTGATGTGACCGGGTCCCGCACTCTCGGCTGTATCCTACGCACGAGTCGCAATCGCGACTTTCCGGGACCCGGATCACTATTACGTAAGGCGTGCCTTCATGCCGATGCCACGAGGCCCGCGTCATCTGACTGAAGCGGACAGGTGAGGCGTGATTCATGCCGATGCCACGAGGCCCGCGACACGTGACTTGGAGCGAACCGGTGAGGCGTAGCTCATGCTGGTGCCAAGAGGCCCGCGTCATCTGACTGGAGCGAACCGGTGAGGCGTGGCTCATGCCGATGCCACGCGGCCCGCGTCAACTGATTGGAGCGGACAGGTAGGGATGGGTTGCGATTCACCGACGGGACCACAGATGCGACGACCCGGTGCACGGGACTAACAGTGGGCCCGGGTGGGGCCGCCGCATCACTCTGGAGCGAATCGAGGCAGCGGCGGCTGGCATCGATCCTGTCTTCCTGAATACCCCGCAATGGATCTGCGAGTCGCTCGGTGAGGAGCTGGGCGCTCGTGTTGCGCTGAAAGCTGAGACGCTCAATCCGATTCGTTCCTTCAAAGGACGGGGCGCGGATTGGCTCGTGCAGCATCTGCCACCCCGGGCCTCGCTGATGTGCGCCTCTGCCGGCAACTTCGGTCAGGCAATGGCCTACGCCTGCCGGGCGCGAGGTGTGCCGCTGGCGGTCTACGCGGCGGAGACCGCGAACCCGTTGAAGATCGCGCGCATGCGGTCCCTGGGTGCACGGGTCGTGCTCGCCGGTGAAGATTTTGACGCCGCCAAGGCGCTGGCGCGCGAGGAAGCGGCGCGAGAAGGGATTCGCTTCGTCGAGGACAGCCGAGATCCCGAGCCAACGGAGGGTGCGGGCACGATCGGCCTGGAATGGCTCAGGTTCCCGGAGCGGCTGGATGCCCTCCTCATCCCGCTCGGCAACGGGGCGATGCTGGCCGGGATCGCCACGGTGATCAAAGCGCGTCTGCCCGGGACTCGCGTCGTCGCGGTTGGAGCTGCCGGCGCGCCGGCGATGGTCGAGTCACTTCAGTCGGGACGTCTCGTCACCCACGACGGCATCGACACCATCGCGGACGGTATTGGGGTGCGGATCCCGGTGCCGGAAGCTCTGGAGGATCTGCGCGATCTGGTCGACGACCTTCTCCTGGTGCCGGATGATTGCATCGTCGACGCCATGCGTCTCTTGCACAGGCACGCTGGGGTCGTGGCCGAGCCATCGGGCGCCGCCGGTCTTGCTGGTGTGCTGCAGGAGCCTGAGCGCTTCTCGGGAATGACTGTTGGTACGGTGATCTGCGGCAGTAACCTCACCCCGGCGCAGATGCGAGAGTGGCTCGACGAGCCATCGTGACCCGGAAGCGTCCCACGCGTAGCGGTTTCGACGCGTTCGCTATAGACGAGCCATCGTGACCCGTTAGCGTCCCGCGCGTAGCGGTTTCGACGCGTTCGGTATAGGGGGAGAGGATCGTGCTCGCGTTGCATGGCGTGGCCAACATCAACGGCGAATTCGTCCCCGCGCAGGAAGCGAGCGTCTCGATCTTCGACAGCGGCTTCATCGGTGGCGTGTCGGTGTTTGATACGCTGGCGTGCTCGATCTTCGATGAGTGGCGTCATTGGTGACGTCTCGGTGTTTGATACGCTGGCTTGCTGGGAAGGTAGGCTATTCAAGCTTCCTCAACATCGGGCCCGCTTCGAGCGCTCGGCGCACGCGGCAATGATTCCGCTCCGCTGCGCAGGCGCAGAGTTGGAAGCTCTCATCGTGGAGACGACCTGCCGCGCGGGATTGCGCAACGCATACGTGCAGGCTATCGCCACCCGCGGCCGGCGCCCGTCCCCGTCCATGCCGTCGCACGAGCCGACCCTCATCGTCTACGCCATTCCCTACCTTAGTCTCTGGCCGGAGGAGAAGGCGGACACGGGGATCAGCCTCGTGATCCCTTCGATCCGGCAGTGGCCCGCCGCCGTCGTCGACGCCAAGATAAAGAATTTCAACCGGATGCATACCCATCTAGCGCGGCTGGAGGCGGACCTCGCGCACGCGGACGATGTGGTGCTGCTCGATGACCGGGGACTGCTGACCGAGAGCCGCGGGGCGAACGTCTTTCTCGTGCGCGGCGGCGCGCTCTTCACCCCGCGAGGCGGCATCCTGGAGGAATCACCCGGGAGACCGTCTTCGAGATCGCCGCCGAGTTGGGCATCTCTGCCGAGGAGCGCGATCTCACCCCCTACGATCTCTACACTGCCGAGGAAGCTTTCCTCTGTAGCACCGCTGGGGGGATTTTCCCCGTAGTGGAAGTTGATGGTCGACGTGTTGGCAGTGGTCTTCTCGGGCCGGTGACCACCACGATCCGGAATCGCTACTGGGAGCGTCACTTGAGCGGTCCGGATGTGACGTGGGTGCTGCCCTGACGCCAAGAGTGCCCATGAGAAGCAGATCACGGACCGGGCTGTGGGCGTACTCATCAGTTCACGGTGCACAGGATAGGGGGCCCTTGCCGGATGTCGAAGATCTTTTCAGACGCTGATGCTCAAGTGAGCCAGCGGATCGGGGTTGCGGATCTGCACAGCGATCTGCCGTTGGGATTGCTCAAGCGGCGGTTCGATGGGCAGAACGGGTCCCTGCGCACCGAGTGGCTACCACGACTGCGCGCCGGCGGTGTTCGCGTCGTCGTCTGTGCTGTCTACATCGACTCGATCTTTCTGCCCGAGGGCGCGCTGCGCCGCGCGGTGCAGCTCGTCGATGCGTTACTCGAAGAGATCGCGACCTGCGCCGATGAGATCGAGCTGGCGGTGTCTGGCCCCGACGTCGAGCGCATTACCGGCCAAGGGAAGATCGCGGCAATCCTGGCGTTGGAGGGAGCGGAGCCGCTCGGCCAGGATCTCTCCGCACTGCGGCTGTTCTACCGCCTCGGCATGCGGATGCTTTCGTTCGCCTGGATGCGGCGGACCGCGTTCGGCGACGGCGCATGGGAAAACGACTCGCGCGGCGGGCTTACCCGTCTCGGGCGGGACGCGGTGCGCGAGATGAACCGGCTGGGGATCATCATGGATGTCTCCCACGCATCGGATCAGACCACCTGGGACATCCTGGAGACATCGTCGCGGCCGGTGATCGCCAGCCATTCGAACGCCCGAGCCCTCCAGGTCCATCCACGCAATCTCACCGACGAGATGATCGAGGCGATCGCCGCTTCGGGCGGTCTCGTCGGCGTCGTGGCCGTCGCTGGCTACATCTCCGATACCGAGCCGACCATCGCGCGGTGGGCTGACCATGTCGATCACATCGTTGAGCTGGCCGGCATCGATCACGTGGGAATCGGCTGTGACTTCTATGACGAGATCATGGCTATGGGCGCCTCGCAGGAGATTCCCGGCATGGAATCCCGGCGGCGGGCTCGGCCAACTCTCCTTCGCGGGGATGCGAACCTGGGAAGACTTGCCCGGTCTCACCGCGGAGTTGCTCCGGCGCGGCTACACCGAAGCAGATCTACTGCAAGATCTACCGTGAGAACTTCTCCCGGGTGATGGGTGCCGTGCTAGACGCATGACGCGTGGCAGTCGCCCGCCCGCAAAAGCGACGTATTCCTGGTTGACACAAAAGAACACATGTTCTATAATGTACGTACGGGGCCGCGATCAGAAAATGATGATCGCGGCCCCGTACGTTTTATGGCTTCACGGGTCGTTATCCACTTGGCCGTCGCGATGAGGGACGCTGGCGGTCGGCGTGGCGAAAAGGGTCGCGCTGTTCTGAGACCTGGCACACCTGAATGCCAGGGCCGGCGGTAATCGCCAACGAACAAGGAGAGGCGTGAAGATGGAGCTCGCTATCGATGCCACGGGGATAGAGCGTCGTTTCGGCTCGGCCGTGGCCGTGGACGGTGTCGATCTTGCGGTCAGACGCGGCGAGATCTACGGGTTCCTCGGTCCAAACGGCGCTGGAAAGTCGACGACCACCCGCATGCTCTGCACCTTGACCGCCCTGAATGGGGGGCGGGCGACGGTCGCCGGGTATGACGTGACACGGCAACCGGGGCAGGTCCGGCTGCGGATCGGCGCGGCGCTGCAATCGGCGGCGCTCGATATTCAGCAGACCGGCGTCGAATTGCTTCGCCAGCAAGGCCGCTATTACGGCCTCTCCCGAAGCGATATCGAGAGCCGCCTGACAGAATTGCGAGATCTGGTCGACATCGGCGATGCGCTCGATCAGCGGATCAAGTCGTACTCCGGCGGCATGAAGCGACGGGTCGATCTGGCCGCGGCACTGATCCACAATCCGGAAGTGCTGTTTCTCGACGAGCCGACGACGGGTCTCGACCCCGCGGCCCGCGCCAAGGTCTGGGATGAGGTCAAGCGGCTGAACAGCATTCTCGGGATGACGATTTTCCTGACCACACAATACCTGGAGGAGGCAGATGCCCTGGCCGACCGGGTCGGGATCATCGATCGCGGTCGGATCATCGCCGAGGGTACCCCGGCCGAATTGAAGCGCTCGATCGGCGCCGACGTAGTCACGGTCCGTGTGGACGACGTGACACTCGCCGCGTCGACCATCGCGGCGCTTCCCGGTGTCGACAGCGTCGAGGTCCGCGGCGATGAAATCCTCGCCGCCACCGCCGACGGCCCGGGGACCGTCTCGCCGATTGCCGTTGCCCTCGCCGGGGACGGAGTGCGCGTGCGCTCGCTCACCCTGCGCGAGCCGAGCCTCGACGACGTCTTTCTCACCCTGACCGGACAGCACCTGGAAGGAGAAGCCGCGTGAGTGCACTGCAAACCCCGACCAGACCCCAAGAATCAGGGTTTGGCGTCAGTGAATGGGAATCGGCTCGGGTAGTTCGTCCCGTCGGGACGATCGAGGCCCGGCCTGCCGGATTCTGGGCCGACTTGTGGTCGGTGGCGATTCGCTCGCTACGGGCATTGCCGCGGGAGCCGGAGCTGTTGATCCCGTCGCTGATATTTCCGATCTTTTTCTTCGTGGTGAATATCGGGACGTTGCAGGACTTTACGCAACGTGGCATCCCGGGTCTCGACTACCGGGCCTTTCAGCTCCCGAGCGCGATCGTGTTTGCCGTCACTGGCGTCTCGCGCGCTCATGCCGTCGTGACCGACATCCAGTCGGGCTATTTCGATCGCATGTTGATGACTCCCGTGCGGCGGCTGCCGTTGTTGGTGGGGATGATGGCGGCCGATTTCGTCCAGATCATCATGCTCGCCATTCCGGTTGTCCTGCTCGGAGCGATTGTCGGCGTGCGTTTCGAAACAGGGCTGCTCGGGCTGCTGCTCTTCTTGCTGATATCTGGCTGCTGGGGGCTCGCGTTCACCGGCTTCTCGTATGCGATCGCGCTCAAGACGGCGTCGGCCGGGATGGTCAACGCCAGCTTCATCCTGTTCCTGCCGTTTGCCTTCCTCACCACGGCGACGCTGCCCCTGGAGGCGCTGACCGGGTGGATGGCGATGGTTGCTCGATTCAACCCGATGACCTATCTGCTTGCCGCGCTGCGCTCCCTTCTTTACGGTGGCTGGCAACCGGCCCTGCTCCTGCAAGGGGCGGCAGCGATCCTGCTCGTCGGTGTCGTCAGCATTGGGCTGGCATTGGCCGCGCTACGAGGTCGCGTGAGCCGCGGCTAGGACACCATCAGCATTGGGCTGGCATTGGCTGCGTTGCGGGGACGCGTGAGCCGCGGCTAGGACACCATCGTCATCATTCCGAGCAGTAAAGGATCTCGTCTCGATGCGGACGTCGTCCGCAGCGAGGCGAGATCCTTTATCCATGCCTCACGGCTTGTAATACGGTGATTGCGGCCCTTGCCAGGTTCCCCCGCGGACCACGATATTCTGCAACGTTGGAGCGACTGCAAGTTCAAGGATCAGACTCGTCAATCGTTGACTTGGCCGCCGTCCACGCGGGCATCTTTCCTCTACCATGCGGGAGGGAGCAGTTCTGGCTGTCGAATGGGGGGAAGCAGTGACCGCCGTCCATGTTATTGGAGATATCCACGGGCAGTGCGAAAAGCTCCTCGAACTCCTGCGCGGCGCTGGTCTGATCGATGCTGGTGACGCCTGGAGCGGCGCGGACAGCACTCTCTGGTTCATGGGCGATCTGGTCGATCACGGGCCAGACGGCATCGGCGTCATCGAGTTGGTCATGCGGTTGCAAGAGCAGGCAGCGCAAGCCGGCGGCCGCGTCCACGTTCTGATCGGCAATCATGACGTGCTGCTGCTGGCGGCGCACCGCTTTGGCAGGCGACCGATCCCTGAGTCAGATGAAACGTTTCTCGATCACTGGGAAGAGAACGGTGGCCAGGCCGGCGACCTCGAGGGCCTGACGTCCGACCATATCGGCTGGTTGAGCAGCCTGCCGGCGATGGCGCTCCAGCGAGAGCATCTCCTGGTCCATGGCGACACGCTTCTCTACACCGACTATGGCCGCTCAATTGACGAGGTCAATCGTGCGCTGCGGGATCTCCTGCAGAGTGATGACCCGGCGCGCTGGCATCGCTTGTTGGACAGGTTCGGAGAGCATCAGGCATTCGTGGACTCGACCACGGGGGCCGCTCGAGCAGAATCGTTCCTGGCGGTCTTTGGCGGCCAGCAGCTCGTTCACGGCCATACCCCGATCACGACCATGACCGGGCAGCCGCCGGAGGCGGTGCGGGAGCCACTCCTGTATGCCGGTGGACAGTGTCTGGACGTCGATCCCGGGATGTATCTGGGCGGCCCCGGGTTTGTCCACCACCTGAACTCACGTGACGAAACGCGATGATGTGCGGCCAGGATTGCTCGTCAACCCGTTGCTGAGGAGGCTACCCTTGGCAGTCTCTGGTCGGTTCGAAACCGATCAGCGAGCGCCAAGTTGCCAACGGATTAGAACCGCGGTGATCAGCGTGGCAGACAAGCAAGAGCAACCGGGGAATGAGATCAGGTCCGACGAGGGGCACAACGCCCATCCGGTCGAGCCGGCCGAGGGTGCGCGTGAGCCGGGCGAGGGTGCGAACGAGCCGCGCCCACCTCATCCGGACGAGCCGGCCGAGGGGGAGCGGTAGGCGCTACGGTAGCTCTCCTATGTAAGGTTCTTATCGAGATACCGGTGAACCGCCTGGACGACGACCGAGCCTTCGCCAACCGCGGAGGCAACGCGCTTGACCGAGCCACTACGAACATCGCCAACGGCGAAAACACCGGGGAGGCTGGTCTCATAGGGTGATTTGAAATCGGCTAGTTCGACATCGTTCGTGGCCGCAACGCCGGTCAGGACGAAACCGCGCTCGTCGAGGTCGATCGCTCCCTGCAGCCAGTCGGTACATGGATCGGACCCGATCATCACAAACACGGCGCGGGCCGCGATCGTCTCTCGCTGTCCACGGCCATTGACGACGGCAACCGACTCCAGCTGCTCGCGGCCTTGCAATACCTGGACTTCCGTCCCCGTGTGGATGCGCACGTTCGGCGCGTGCTGCAAGCGGGAAACCAGGTATTGCGACATGCTGTTGCCGAGGACTGGTCCCCGGTAGACGAGGTGGACGCAACGAGCAGTTTCGGCGAGAAACATCGCCGCCTGCCCGGCAGAGTTGCCACCGCCGACTACGACAACCTCAGTGTTGCGACACCGTCTGGCCTCGAGATCGGTGGCGGCGTAGAAGATGCCGGCGCCGTCGAAGCGCTCCTGATCGGGCAGGCCGAGTCGCCGGTAGCGAGCTCCGGTGGCAATGATCACACTTCGCCCGCGTAACTCGGACCTGTCGTCGAGGCACACGACATAGTGCTCATCCTCACGGGACAACGCGGTCGCCCGCCGCGGCACCGTAACCCGGGCCCCAAATTTCACCGCCTGTACCTCAGACCGGAACGCCAGTTCTCCACCGGAGATTCCGGTGGGGAAGCCAAGGTAGTTTTCGATACGCGACGACGTGCCGGCCTGCCCGCCGATCGCCAGGTCGTCGACGGCGACGGTCGTCAGTCCTTCCGAGGCTCCATACACCGCGGCCGAGAGCCCGGCGGGTCCAGCGCCGACGACCACGAGATCGGCCGGAGCGTCCTGATGGACGACCAGGTCGAGACCGAGCGCCTTGGCCAGGTAGAGGTTGCTGGGATTGCGGAGCGCCTTTTCTCCACGGACTACGACCCAGACGTCGCTTTCGCCATCGGAATGGAATCGGTCCAGCAGTGCTACTGCGGCCGGATCGTCCGGCGGGAACCAGCGGCTAGGGATGCGATTACGCGAGACAAACTCCTGCAAGCGCAACGTGTTGGCCGACGATTCCGGACCAATCAGCGTCAGGGTCGACGCCGCCACGCGCATCAAGAGCTGGCGGCGCCGGGAAAATGCCGTAATCAGCAGGTCGCTGAGGACCGGGATGGTCTCGATCGCCGCGTGAACGCCCGCCGGTGGGACCAGGAGCACTTCACCCGGCTCGCGGACGACGCAGGCGGCAAACACAGTCTGACCGGTGAGCAGCCCAAGCTCACCATTGAACCCCCCAGGCCCAGTCGTCGTGATCAGCTGATCGTCGTCTTCCGAGCGGTTTATGATCGCGGTCTGGCCCGAGAGGACGACGACAAGGGGGTACGTCCTGTCCCCCACTTCGTAGAGCACGTCACCGCTTTGCGTCGATCGCACTTCGCCAAATGGGCGAAGCAGATTGATCTGGTCGTCGGTCAGGACCGGAAACGCCTGCCGCTCGAACTCGGGTGCGGGATCGCTCATGGGTCTCCTCGCCTTAGTCTTGGACCTTGCCCATTGGCGCCAGGCGTTTCACCTGTCACGGCGACCCATCTGGACGCCGCCATTCCGGACCGCGGTGAACCCGGCATACCTCCAATGGGCGGAACTCTGGTTCGGCTGTCGGCATTGTGGATCACGTAACGGTTCGGCGAACAGCACCGAGGTAGACAGTCCCTCGATAGACACGACGAGTTTCAACGCACGATTGCCGGGGATCGCCGCGCGGGGTTTCAGCGGCCGGAGACCCATGTTATCGTTCGCCGGCCGCTGCGCGATTGTTTCTCAACGCCACACATGCGCGGGGTCAGCTCGCAGCCGGCTCGATCGCGACCGATGGGCAAAACGAGTGCCCACGTCTCGGATTTGCCCGTGGAAACCGACGCATCCCACAGCGAAGCGCCCTTCCTCGTCCCTCCCCCCATCATGGGAAGCGAAGACGTGACCGGGGCTGAGCGCAGCGCGGTTCCCGCCGGCATCCGGGTGCTGCCAGCCGGGGTGGCGGCGGGGATCGCGGCGGGAGAGACGATCGAGCGCCCGGCGTCGGTAGTCAAGGAGTTGGTCGAGAATGCGGTCGACGCCGGGGCTACGGCCGTTCGGGTCGATATCCGCGGCGGCGGACTGGATCTCATCCGGGTTGGCGACGATGGCCGCGGCATCCGCGCCGCCGAACTCTGGCTCGCCTGCCAGCGTCACGCCACCAGCAAGTATCCGGTCGGCGGGACTCAGCGCGGTGCGCACCCTTGGTTTCCGGGGCGAGGCCCTGCCGAGTATCGCCGGTGTCGCGGAGCTCGATCTCATCTCGGCGACAGGTACGGGCGCCGGCTGGCGACTCACTCTGCGTGGCGGACGGGTGTTGCGCGACGAGCCGGCGCCCCGATCCGCCGGCACGACGGTGACCGTGCGTGGCCTCTTCGCCGATCTCCCGGCCCGTCGTTCGACCTTTACAGGAACCGGGATGCGCGGCGAGACGGCACAGATCGCGACGACGATGCGCCGGCTCGCCCTGGCCGCACCCGCGGTGCGGTTCTCCCTTCACCTCGAAGACCGGCTCGTGCTGCAAACCTCAGGGTCCGGCGATCTCCTCACCGCGCTCTCCGAGATCCACGGTCACTCGCTCGCCGCGTCGCTTGCCCGGCTGGGACCGATTGAAGTCGCGGGGGCAACGATCCGTGGCGCAATCGCGGGAGCTGAGGTCACCCGACCTGGCCGCGCCGGGGTGACGCTGCTCGTCAACGCGAGGCCGGTCTACGGCCGCGGTCTGCAATCGGCACTGGAGTCGGCCTATCGCCCGCTTCTGCCACGGGGCCGGCACCCGGTCCTCCTCCTGGCGATCGACGTCGATCCGCCGCGAGTCGACGTCAACGTTCATCCGGGTAAGCTGGAGGTCCGGCTCCGGGACGAGCGCGAGATTGCGGCCGCCATGGCGGAGTTGGTTCGGGATGCGCTCGGTCGCCGACCACTGCGACTGCGCTGGGAGCCGCTCACCGGCGCGGCAGCGCTAGCGCGGGATGCCGAATCCGCACTCGCCGAATCAGCAGATCCCTGGGACGACGCCTCGCCGATCGTGACGCCAGGACTCCCGGAGCTGCGCCTCGTCGGCCAGGTTGGGGCACGGCTTCTCCTGCTGGAAGGGGACGCCGGACTCTACCTCGTCGATCAGCACCGTGCCCACGAGCGCATTCTGTATGAGAGAATGCGTGTCTTCCATGATGACGGCGATGGGATCGGTGCGGCCGTGGAAGCGGTCGCGCTCCCCGAACCGCTGCTGATCGAAGTCAGCCTTCCTCAAGCCGCGGCGCTCGGGCGGCGACTCGGTGAGCTGGGTGCGCTCGGGTTCGCGCTGGAGGAGTTCGGCGGCCGGGCCTTCCTCCTGCGATCGGCGCCGGTCCTGCCCGGGGTCCTGCCGGGTGGAGGCGGTGCGCTTGCCCGGATGGATCTCGCCGAGCCACATGTTCTAAGCGAAGCTCTGGCGGTGGTTGCCGATGAGGCTGAGCGGGCCGGCGACGGCGAGACGTGGCAGGAGCGGCTCCTCGTGCGCCTCTCGTGCCGCACCGCGGTCCGCCGCGGCCGCGTGCTCGACCGGCCGGCGATGCGGGCGCTGGTCGAAGGCCTGGGGCACACCGCCGCCCCGGCTGTCTGCCCGCACGGCTCACCGCTGCTCATGCACGTGGGCGCGGAGGCGCTGGAACGGCAGTTCGGATGGTCGTGAAACCGAGTTCGTGATCTCACCTGGGAGATGGTGTCGCATTCGGAAAGGGAGAACCATGAGTAGGAAACGCGTCGCTCGTCTCTTGGTCAGTCTCGGCATGCTCGTTGCGACAGTGGGTTCACTCACGCCAGTCGCGATGGCACAGGAGGCTACGCCAGCAGCCGGGTGCGCAGCAGCGACGCCGGATGAGAACCTCGCGGTCGTGCACAGGTTCTTCGAGGAGGGCGTCAACCGCGGCGATCTGGCTTTCTTTGATAGCGTCGCGTCGCCCGAGATCATCTATTACGGCGCCACCGTCGGCGACGAAAGCGGGTTGGAGGCGCTGAAGCGGATCTACGGTGAGGCGCTGACCGGTTTCCCGGGCATCCAGTACACCCTTCTTTCATCGGTCGCCAGCGAGGATGTGGTCGCCGTTCGCTACGGCGTTGAAGGCGTGCACAGCGGCGATTTTCGCGGTCTGCCCCCGACCGGCAACACCATCACCTGGAATCACAGCGCATTCGCGCGGGTGGAGTGCGGGCAGATCACCGAGATGTGGGCCGAGGTCGATCAGCTCGACCGGCTCAGGCAGTTCGGCGTCCTTGCCGAAGAAGGACCGGCGGCACGGATGGCTGGACTGCCAGCACATCCCGCGGCCACCCCGCAAGCGGCTGATGACCCCGCCAGCTGCGACCCACAAAGCCCCGAGGACGCAGTCGCCATAGTCGACCGGCTCCGCGCCGAGGTCTACAACGAAGGAAACGTCGACGTCATGCCGGAGATCTTCGCCGAAGGCTATCTGCATGGATCGGCGAATGGGCCGGACGCGATCGGGATCGCCGAAGGTGCGAAGCAGATCAGCGGCTTCCTGACCGCGCTGCCTGATCTGGAATGGACGTTTGACCAGGTGATCGCCGAGGGGGACCAGGTGGCCGTGCGGTGGACGATCCGCGGGACGCACGACGGCGACCTGCTCGGCTTCGCCGCGACCGGGAACCCGGTAGAGTACACGGGCATCTCGTTCTTTACGGTCCAGTGCGGAAAGATCGTCGAGTTTCAGACCGAGATGGACGCCGCCGGCCTGCTGGAGCAAGTCGGGGCGCCAGTGCGGAGCGACGAGAGTCGGTGAGTCGGTGAGTCGGTGAGTCGGTCAGGGAGCAGAGAGTCGATGCGTCGATGATATGCCAAGGTGGCGAGTCAAGTCTTGGACTAGGCTTCCTCATAGTGAACTAGCTAACCGACTTGCCGACTGACCGACTCACCGACTCCGTAACCGGAGGAACCCATGCCCACACTCTGGGGACGGCAGTTCACGCGTGAAGAGCTGATGCAGCGCATCGGCCGGCTCGATCAGGTCGCCGGGGTGCGCCTGGTGGAGCGAAGCGACGGCATGGAGCGGGGCGTGCGTGTCCTCGAGTTTCGCACCGGCTCGGGGTTCAGCTTCGACGTCATGGTCGACCGCGCGATGGACATTGGTCGCTGCGAGCACGATGGCCGCGCCCTCGGCTGGCAGAGCGCGACCGGGTTCATCGGCCCGTGGTACTACGAGCCGGAGGAGCTGGGCTGGCTGCGTGGTTTTGGCGGCGGGTTGCTGACGACGTGCGGCATGGAGCATGCGCTCTTCATGGCCGAGGACACCGCGGCCCACTACAACTACCCGCCGAAGGAGACCGAACGCTTCGGCCTGCATGGCCGGGTGTCGTACTTGCCGGCGACCTTATCCGGGTACGGCGCGCGCTGGGACGGCGACGAATGCACCCTCTGGGCCGAAGGGGAGATTTTGCAAGCGGCGGTCTTCGGGGAGCATCTGACCCTGCACCGCCGTGTCGAGACGAAAGTTGGCGAGAACCGGCTGACGATTCACGACGAGGTGACCAACGTGGGCTGGGTCCCGACGCCTCACATGTACCTGTATCACATCAACGTCGGCTTTCCGGCGCTGGACGACGGCTCCGAGCTGCTGATCCCCGCCAGTAATCCGACACCTCGAGGGGATCATGCGGTTGAGGGCTACCGACGGTTCCACGGCCCGACAGCGAATTACACCGAGCAAGTGACCGAGCACGACGTGCACGCCGAACCGGACGGATCGGTGCCGGTGGCAGTAGCTAACCGAGCCACGGGATTTGGCGCCTACGAGGTGTTCAACCGTAACCAATTGCCGCGCCACTTCATCTGGCGCATGCTCGGCCAGGGCACGTATGTCGTCGGTATCGAGCCGAGCACGAATCGCACCTCCGGACGCCTCCCCGCGCGGGAGGCGGGCGAGCTGATCGTGTTGCAACCGAGCGAGTCGCGGACATACGATCTGGAGCTTGGCGCGTTGGACGGAAATGACGCGATCGAGGCATTCGCGGCGCGGGTAGCGGCTTTGGAGTCGTGAAGTCGAGATGAGTCGAGGAGTAAGACGGCGAGACGGCCATTAGGGGCGACGCGGGCGGCTGGTCCTCACCCCCTAACCCCCTCTCCCGTCGGAGCCGGGAGAGGGGGAACGACTCCCTTCTCCCCGTCCCGAGGGGGCTAGGGGAAAAGAAGTGGTTGGGGATGAGAAGCGTGCGGCGCGAACAGAGGTAGTGCGGTGGATCTGGGGCTGAAGGACAAGGTGTACGTCGTCGGAGGCGGGAGCAAGGGGCTGGGACGGGGCATCGCCCAGGTACTGGTCGCGGAGGGCGCGCGGGTGCTGCTCCTCTCCCGCGATGAGGAGAGTCTCAACCGGGCCATCGCCGACCTGGGGCCGGCGGCGCGGGGTGTTCCGGCCGACATGGCCTATCCGGGTACGCCGGAGCAGGTCGCCGGCGAGATCGACGCCGAGTTCGGCGGACGGCTCGACGGCGTCGTGATCAATGCCGGAGGACCGCCGGCCGGGCAGGCGCTGGAGCTCAGCGACGAGCAATGGCTAGCGGCCTATCAGCTCCTCATCGGCGGGCCGCTCCGACTGCTGCGGGCTCTCGTGCCCAGAATCAACCGGGGCGGGGCGATCCTCTTCGTCACCTCGACCTCGGTGCGGCAGCCGATCCCGAACCTCGACACCTCGAACGTGCTGCGGCCAGGGGTCGCGGCCCTCGCCAAGACTCTGGCGCATGAGCTGGCTCCGGACATCCGCGTGAACTCGCTTGCCCCCGGTCGCTTCGACACCGACCGCATCCGCACGCTCGACGCCGGCCGCGCCGAGGCAACAGGCTTGAGCCAGGAGCAGATCGCGGCCGAGGCGAGCAAGGCGATCCCGATCGGTCGCTATGGCGAGCCGATCGAGTTCGGCCGCTTCGCCGCCTTCCTCCTCTCGCCCGCCGCTTCGTACATCTCCGGGTTGGCGGCACAGGCGGACGGGGCGATGGTCACGGCGCTGCCGTAATCGAGGAGTATCGGAGATGATCGCTACCAAGACCCGACCCTCGCTCGACGAGCTGCGTCGCAGGAGCGCCGAGGCGCGCAAGCTGATCGTGCAGGCCATCCACCAGGCGGGAGCGGGGCATCTCGGGGGGCCGCTCTCGGCGACCGACATCCTCACCGCGCTCTACTTCGATCAGATGAACGTCGACCCCAGCAATCCTGATTGGGCCGAGCGAGACCGCTTCATCCTCAGTAAGGGGCACTCCTCGATCGCGCTCTACACGGTGCTCGCGATGCGTGGCTACTTCCCGGTCGAGGAGCTCAACACCTTCGACGCCGCCCACTCGCGCTTGCAGGGGCACCCGGACATGCACGCCCTACCCGGATTGGAGATGTCGACCGGGTCATTGGGCCAGGGGCTCTCGCCGGGCGCGGGCATGGCGTTGGGAGCGAAGGTGCGCGGCGAGACGTTCCACACCTGGGTGATGGTCGGCGACGGCGAGATCCAGGAAGGCCAGATCTGGGAGGCGGCGTTCATGGCCGCTCGCTACCGACTCGACAATCTCACGGCCATCCTCGACTACAACGGGCTGCCCCAGTTTGGCTGGCCACAGGCGGGCGGGTTCACCCGCGATACCCCGATCGACGATCCGGGCGCCAAGTTCCGGGCGTTCGGCTGGCATGTCATCGAATGCGATGGCCACGACCAGGCGAGCATCCGCGAGGCGTTCGACGCGGCACAGGCCTTCACCGGGGAGCCAACCTGCGTCGTCGCACACACCGTCAAGGGGAAGGGAGTCTCCTTCATGGAAGGGGACTTCAACTGGCACGCCAAGGTGCCGAGCGACGAGCAGCTCGCGGACGCGCTGGCCGAGCTCGACGCCCAGTTGGCCGCGATCGGGGATGGAGAGGCGGCGTGAGCAGCGCGACGTTGAAAACGCAACGCATCGAGCCATTGCCGCTGGCCGGCGCGGAGCAGCAAGCGCTGCGCGAGGTCTGGGGACAGACCCTCGTCGAGTTGGCGGCGGACTTCTCCGATCTGGTCGTGCTCGACGGCGATCTCGCCAACTCCACCCGCGCCGACATCTTCGCCGCGGCGGTCCCGGATCGCTTCTTCGAGATGGGGATCGCCGAGCAGAACATGGTCGGGGTCGCGGCGGGGATGGCAACGCTTGGGTTCGTGCCCTGGCTCTCGACCTTCGCCGCCTTCATGGCCAACCGCGCCACCGACCAGGTTCGTATCGTCGTGGCCCAGCCGCATCTGAACGTCAAGATGTGTGGCGGCTACACCGGCATCCTCACCGGCAAGACCGGCAAGACGCATCAGAGCGTCGAGGACATCGCCATCTTCCGGGCCATGCCGGGCGTTGTCACCCTGGCCCCGGCTGATGGGGTCGAGTTGCGCTCGGCGATGCGCGCCATGATGGAGACGCCTGGTCCCATGTACCTGCGGGTCACGCGCGATCCCTCGCCGGTGATCTTCCCGGATGACTACAGGTTTCAGATTGGCCCCGGCGTGCTGCTGCGCGAAGGCGCCGATATCGGCCTCATTGGTACCGGCGTGCAGACGGTGCGCGTGCTGGAGGCGGCTGATCTGCTCGCCGCTGAGGGGATCGCGGCAAGCGTGCTGCACCTACCGACGCTGAAACCGATTGACGGAGACGCCATTGTCGCGCTCGCGGAGCGGACCGGCCGCATCGTCACCGCCGAGGATCACTCGATCATCGGCGGGCTAGGCAGCGCCGTGGCCGAAATCCTTGGCGAGCGCCGCCCGACACCGATGCGCCGGATTGGCCTCCGCGACGTCTACGGCGAGTCCGCCCCGAACGACTATCTGCTTGAGGCCTACGAGATCTCGGCCAGCCACGTTGCGACAGCAGCGCGAGAGCTGATTCAGGCAAATTGAGTTAACAAGAACAGTCGGCGGAGAGAACGATCACGCTCTATTCCAAGCCGCCGGCTGCCCAAGCGAAACAGGCTGGTACCTTGAGCCAGCCTGTTTCATTGAGGTCGAACTCTGGGATTAGCAGCGACTCCACAAGACGAAATCGGATCGTGCATCTCACGAATGCATGAGTTGCACCGTGGTCCTGAATGCCGGCAGATTGATATGTCGCTGCCTTTCAGCAGGAGCTAGTGGAGTAACGAGATCCTGCGAGTTCGTGCCTCAGGATGCCACGATGCTCGGTTGCCGCTGCCCGTCTAGAGAACCCAGATGAGCAGAATGATCACCAGGATGACCAGGAGCACGCCACCACCGATATACATAGCTTTCGCACCTCCTCCCTATCCATAGAGCAGGAATCGCGCCAGCCGCGTGGTCCCGCGGTTAGATGCACGTTCCGCTGGCAGAGTGGGAACCGCGCCTGATACTGAATTCGGGTGATGCCGTCGTTGGGTGGCGGGGGCGGGGCAATCTGAGGCCGGATGAGCGTTGGAAAGGCTGCAAAGGCTGCAAAGGCTGCAAAGGCTACGAGAGGCAGGGCGGGGGACCCGGCGGCAGTAGCGGGGGTCCGCCGGCCATCACCCGGTTCTCGATCGAGGGATGTGTAGTCGATTTTCGTTTCCACGCTTCTGAGAGACAGCCATTCCGGCGTCAACGCGCGATCACACCAGGCGAAAAACGCCCGCCGCAGTTCACGAGCAGGCGTTGGGCCGGTACGGCGCAGTCATTCGCGATGGGTAACGGCGGAACGGGTCGCATTGGCGAGCAGAGCGGTCATCGCCGCCAGGAGGACGATGAGCCCCATCATCGCCCGGAGTGAGGTCAACTCGGCGAGCCACCCCAGGATGGGCGGTCCGGCGAGGAACCCGCCATATCCGACGGTGGCCACGCTGGCGACCGCCTGGCCGCGGGGCAGGGTTGGATGATTGCCGGCCGCGCTGAAGACGAGGGGGTAGACGATCGAAAGCCCGAGACCCACGGCGGCGAAGCCCAGCAGCATGATGACCGGCTGGTTGAGCACGAGGGCGATGCCCAGCCCTAGCGCGGCTAGCACGCCTCCAGAACGAACCAGGCGAGGCGCGCCGAACTTCCGCACCAGCATGTCCCCCGTGAAGCGACCGGCGAGCATGGCGACGGAGAAAGCGGCAAACCCCAGCGCGGCGAAACCACTACTGGTGTGAAGCACCTCCCGCAGGTACAACCCGCTCCAGTCTGCCACGCCTCCCTCGGCGACGGAGGCACACAGCGCCAGGGTTCCCAGGAGCCAGAGGGAGCGCGGCGGCAACGAGAAGGCAGCGGCGGGCGCGCTCTGGCGGGGATCTTTGGTGTCGGGGATCAACCAGCGGCGAACCCACCCCAGAACGATGAGCCCCAGGGCGCTGATCGCCAGAAAATGGACGAGCGGCGGCAGGTCGAGAAGCGCCGCCCCCGCGCCGAGCGCCGCGCCGGCGAATGCGCCCAGGCTGAAGCAGCCGTGGAGCGAATTGATGATGCTGCGGCCAGCAAAGCGCTCGACCTCGATCCCCTGGGCGTTCATGGAGACGTCCATGCCGCCGTTGCCGAAGCCAAACACAAAGAGCGCGAGGATCAGCAGGAGCAGGTGCGGGGCAATGCCGACAACGGGCAACGCCACGACCATGATCACGGCGAAGAGGAGCACCGTGGTGGCGCTGGATCGGGTGTCGACCAGCCGGCCAGTGAGGGGAAAGGCGACCAGCGCCCCCGCCGCGATGGCCATCAGGGCTATCCCAACTTGCCCGGGACTGAGGTCGAGGCGATCGGTGATACTCGGGATGCGGGAGATCCAGGAGCCGAACGTCACGCCGTTGACGGCGAAGATGGCGGCGATGGCGAACCAGGCCGTGCGGCGTGAAGGCGTCCCCAGTTTTTCCGGAGTGGGAGCACTGCCAGCGGTCACGCCGCGTTGCACCTTTACTTTCTGAAACTGTCTCGGTTCAGCAAACGCGGCCGGGCTGTTGCTCCACAGTGTCCTGCATGAGCCGGCGCCCAGCTCACAAGGCGATTTCCAATGAGCTGGCGCGTTACCCGGCGCCAGGACCGAGAAGTGCCAGAGCGGCGAGCGCGTAGGCCCGTGTCGCCTCCAGCACCTCGTCGATGCCGACCCACTCGTCGGGGACATGCGCCAGGCGGGGATCGCCCGGGCCATAGATGATGGTCGGGGAGCCGGCCGCGGCGAAGTGCCGGCCGTCCGATGCCATGCTGAAACCCGTCAGCTCCGTCGAGAGCCCGAGATATTCATTCGCGGTCAGCATGGCCCGCGCCAGACCGCCGTTGGGGTCGCTCATCGTCGCCGCGCGCATCTCCGGACCCGGGCTCACCGCGACCGTGATTCCGGAGATTCCGGAAACGGCCTCTTCGGCGATGGTGCGGATCTCGGCCATGGTTGCGGCGGGATCCTCGCCGGGTATGAGCCGGCGATCGATGAAGATGGCGCAGCGGTCGGGAACGACATTCGTCTTCACGCCGCCGTCGATCATGTTGACCGAGGCGGAGGAGGGCATGAAGTACGAGTGTGTCCGCTCGGCCAGCCGAGGTTGCAGCTCCTGCCCCAGGGCGACGATAACCCGGGCCATCCCCTCGACCGCATTGGCGCCTTCCCAGGGCAAGGCGCCGTGCGCGGTGCGGCCGCTGACGACGATATCGACGCCGGCGCTCCCCTTCTCACCAACGGCAACTCGGTTCAGCGTCTGCTCGCCGACGATCACCCCGTCCGGGCGCAACCCGGCCGCGGCAATGAGATGGAGCGCTCCCGCCCCGGAGGTCTCCTCATCCGCGACCTCGGTGACCACCAGACGCCCGCGCAGCGGTACTCCGGCGCGAGCCAGCGCGATGGCGCCCATCACCTGGGCGGTGACACTGGCCTTGTCGTCGCCCGCGCCGCGCCCATAGACGCGGCCGTCGGCGATCTCGGCGGCAAACGGCGGGTGCGACCAGGCCTGCTCATCGCCGGTCGGCACCACGTCGAGATGGGCATTGAAGCAGAGCGTCGGACCATCGCCCGTGCCCCATTCCGCGACGATGTTTGGTTTTCCTGGCTCGTGCTCGAGGGAGCGCACGGCGAATCCCGCCGCCACGAGGGGGCGCTCGCAGACCGCCGCCGCCTCGGAGACATCGCCGGGGGGATTGACCGACGGGGCGCGCACGAGCTCGCGCAGGAAGGCGACCGTCTCGTCAGGATCGATGGCGGCCAGGACGGCGCGGGCGTCGTCATCGCGGATTCCGACCGGGAACGATGCGTCCAAGCGGCGTGCTCCTTATCTACTTGCGATCCACGTGGCGTTCGCGGGAACGAGGCATCCAAGCGGCGTGCTCCTTGTCTACTGGCGATCCACGCGGCGTTCGGATGAGTGTCGAAGGGCCAGTATACTGGCGGTCTGATGGGCTCCCCGGAACACACGCTGGGGACCTTTGCGAAATGATGACGAGGAGCGACCGATGGAGAAGAAAAAGCGGGTGGCGATGGTCGTGGCAAACAGCTTCGAGGATTCGGAAGCGATCGATCCGATGAACCACCTCGAATCGCTCGGCGCGGACGTGGTGACCATCGGCGAGACCAAGGGCACGGTCGAGGGCAAGAAAGGCGCTGTGCTCGAGGTGGAGTGCACGTTTGCCGAGGTGACCCCCGAGCAGTTCGACCTCCTCATCATCCCCGGCGGCGGCGCGCCGGAGAACCTGCGGATCGTCGACGAGGCCGTCGATTTCACGCGCCGCTTCGTCGAGTCCGGGAAGCCGGTCGGCTCGATCTGCCACGGCCCGCAGCTCCTCATCTCGGCCAAGGTGCTCGACGGGCGCACCCTCACCGCCGTGAAGAAGATCCGGGACGACGTCATGAACGCGGGCGCATCCTACGTCGATGAACCGCTGGTCATCGATGGCAACCTGATTACCTCCCGCGTTCCCGGCGATCTCCCGCAGTTCAACGAGGCCCTGGGCAAAGCGATCGGGTTGGGAAACTAGGCAGCCGCCCTCGCCGGCGTGTACACGCCTCGCGGATTCGGGATCTCGGAGCTCGGCGATATCGAGGTCGTCGCGGCCGGCGACGACCTCCATCTCTTCCATCTCACCCTGCCGAACCACGACGTGGTCCAGCACGCGATCAGCCGGGATGGGCTCTCCTGGACACCATTGCCGGCGGCGCTGCGCACCGGCGATCCCGGAGCATGCGACGACGACCAGATCTGGACGATGAGCGTCACGCCACGACCGGGCGGTGACGGCTACCTGATGCTCTACACGGCGCTGGCCACGGGCGACGACGGCCGCATCCAGCGCGTGGCAATGGCGAGGTCGGACGACCTGCTGCACTGGACCAAGCTACCCGGGGCCCCGGTCATCGCCGCCGACCCGCGCTGGTATGAAGCGGACCCAAGGGCAACCGGGTTCGTCTCCTGGCGCGACCCAAAACCGGTTCGGATTGGCACCAGTTACCTGGTCACCATTTGCGCGCGGGAGAACCTGGGACCGGTGCCGAGGCGGGGCTGCGTCGGTCTGTTGGTCTCGGACGATCTCGAACACTGGGAGACGCGCGCCCCGCTCTTTGCCCCGCGTCGCTACTGGGATCTGGAGTGCCCGCAGGTCTTCCGCCTCGGCGCGCGGCCCGATCCAGAGCGCTGGTACCTCACCGCCGCCATCATGGAGGATCGCTCGCAGCGGTATTGGACTGCCGATGCGGCGACCGGTCCGTACCATGTACCGCCGGGCGGCGATCTCCTCGCTCCCGCCGGCCACTACGCGGCCCGAATCACCCGCTGGCGGGACATGGATCTCCTCTTCGCCTGGCATCAACCGAGGCTGAACGAGGGCTGGATGACGTCGTCGCGTACGATCGACTGGGTCGACGCGCGGAATCCGTTCGGCAAGTTTCTGGCGCCGCCGTTGCTCCTCTCCGCTCGAGACGACGGTAGCCTGGGCCTGGGATCGTTTCCGGGATGGGACGCCTACCGGGGAGCCGGCTGGCAGGCTCCCTCGCCGCGAGAGCGAACGCTGTTCAGCGAACGGGCAACATCGGCGGAATCGGGTTCTGGCTGGCGCTTCGACGCCGACAGCGGCATGGACGTGCTACCGGCGGCATCGGGGGCAACCGATTTCGTCGTCGAGGGATCGCTAGTGCTCTCGGGTGCGCGCGGCGGCCTCGCCCTGCGACTCGATGACGACGGCTGCGGGTTGTATGTGGAGCTCACGCGGGATTCCGGCCACATCGCCTTGCAGCGGTGGGGTATGACGCCGAACAACCGTGACGGTCGTCTCCGGTACGCCTTCGAGGAGCTCCAGTCGTCACACCGCCCGACTCCAGTCGACGTCAAGAATCCAGTTCCGTTCCGGTTGCTCTCGGTGGGGCCGTACATCGAGGCATCGTTCGGGGGCGAGGTGGCTATCAGCGCGATGACCGGCAATCCGGTATCCGGGCGCTGGGGTATCTGGGTCGAAGACGGCTCCTGCACGGCGAGCGATCTGCGCTGGGCGCCGATGCGACGTCCGGCAGAAGTGGGGTTCACCGGAGGTGCGTCCATCCCTGGAGGCAGCAAGCGTTGGCTGACACGATCGAGGCGGTTCCAGTGGCATCACCTTCGCGGCCGGTGGACGCCCTGGCCCGGATACGAGAGGCAAAGGCCTGGATCTTCGACATGGATGGCGTCCTCTATCGGGGGGCCGAGGTGTTGCCGGGGGTCAAGGAGCTGCTCGACGCGCTGACCCTGCGGGAACGGCCCGTGATGCTGGCGACCAACAACTCGATGTCGACGCCGGAGGCGTACGAGCGCAAGCTGGCGGCGATGGGTCTCGATATCCCGGCCGAGGCCGTCATCACCTCGGCACTGGCCACCCGGGACTACCTGCTGCGGACGCTGCCCGAGGGCGCCGGCATCTACGTCATCGGGATGCCCGCCTTGCGCGAGCAGCTTTTCGAAGGGACCACCTTCCACCCCGTGCAATACGGTGAGGAGCAGCCGGCGGCGGTCGTGATCGGTCTCGATCTGGAGTTCACCTACGCCAAGCTGAAAGCCGCGCACGAGGCGATTCAGCGCGGCGCGCTCTTCATCGCCACCAACGCCGACTCGACGCTCCCGACTGAAGCGGGGCTGGTACCGGGCGCGGGGAGTATCGTCGCCGCGCTGGCGACAGCTGCCGGACAGGCGCCGGTAGTGATCGGCAAACCGGAAACGCCAATGTTGGACATGGCCATGAGACGTATGGGCGCGCGGCCGGAGGAGACGGTCATGATCGGCGACCGGCTCGATACCGATATCCTGGCGGGGGAGCGCGCGGGGATGTCGACGGTGCTGGTGCTGACCGGTGTCTCGACGCGGGAGGATCTGGCAGCGGCCGAAGCGCTGCCCGACGTCGTCGTCTCCGATCTCCCGTCCCTGGTCGAAGCGCTCACCGCGGAGCCAGCCTGAAATGAGCGATGAACGGATCGACGCCGTCCTGGAGCGGTTGTACGAGGAAGACGCCGCGCAACGCGCCGCGAACCTCCCCTCCTCCCAGCGGACGCGCAACGTCGACCGCGAGACGGGCCGCTGGCTGGGGCTGGTCGTCCGCGCTACGAACGCCCGGAGTGTGCTGGAGATCGGGTCATCGAACGGCGTCTCCACCATCTGGCTGGCCGCGGCGGCGCGAGAGAACGGCGGTCAGGTCACGGGCACCGAGATCCTGCCCGAGCGCGCGGCGGAGGCGAACCGCAATCTCGCCGCCGCCGGGCTGGAGAGCGTCGCGCAGGTCCTCTCCGGGGCGGCCCGGGAGACCGTGACCTCCCTTCCCGGCCCCTTCGATCTCGTCTTCATCGATGCCGAGAAGGATGATTATGTCGATCATTTCGAATCGGTCATCGATCGCGTGCGCCCGGGCGGGTTGATCCTCGCCGACAACGTCATCTCGCACGATCTCTCGGTCTATCAGGCGATGCTGCGCGACCGAGGGGATGTCGAAACCGTCACCATCCCCATCGAGCGCGGGATCGAATTTACCGTGAAAACGGCGTAGTCCGGTTGTTCGAGGGTGGTCACCCTGCTACAATTGATTGGCTCGTTGGGGTCGATTGCGCCGGCCTAGCTCAGTTGGTAGAGCAGCTGTTTCGTAAACAGCAGGTCTCCGGTTCGAGTCCGGAGGTCGGCTCCGGCCCCGCTGAAAGCGGGCGAACAATAAGCCGAAGTGGCGGAACCGGCAGACGCGCTACGTTCAGGGCGTAGTGAGGGTAACCTCGTGGGAGTTCAAATCTCCCCTTCGGCACCGCGGACGGCGAGGGTGGCGGGGTCGCTGGGTAGTAGGGTAACGGGGTAGTTTCTTCTCCCTGTCACCTTGACACCCCGCCACCCTGCCACCCAAAGCGTTCGGCACATTGACAACCGAGGTATGGGGTGGGCAAGGATGGTCGCTGGCGTTTCGGCGCCAGAGGAAAGTCCGAGCTGCACAGAGCGTGGGTGCCCGGTGAAAGCCGGGGAGGCGTGCGGGAGACCGCGCGTCGACAGTCCAGATTGGCGCGCGGCGTGCCGCGCGAGAGCAACAGAGACCAGACCGGCGGGCAACCGCCGGGGTGAAAAGGGCAATCCTCCCCGCAGCAATCTCCGAATCGGCCGCTAGCAGGTTGCTCGCCGAGGCCGGAAGTCGAGAGCCGCCACGAAGGCGACGACGTGGCCGGTCCCTTTTGGGGCCGAGAGAGATGACCATCGAGAACAGAACTCGGCTTACTCTCCCCCCCATCCTCCATGGTGCCTATAGCTCAATTGGCAGAGCGCTTGTCTGTGGAACAAGAGGTTGCGGGATCGTGCCCCGCTAGGCACCCCAGGAAATTGGCGTAAATACAAGAAATTCGTGGCTGGTGGTGCTGATGCTACCAGCCTTTTTCGTTGTAGAGGGAATAACGAGGGAATATCGAGCGAGGCATCCATTCCCGTCCCTCAGTCATTGAGATTCCAGTCGATCGTCCGTTGCCGACCATACGGGTCCTGTTGAAAGTGCGCGAGCGCCGTGTTCGTCCCGAGGCTGCGGACCCACCCCGGGGCATCCGCGCGCCACCGCCCGGGCTGCTCTTGCCAGGGATCGAGGACCACGAGCCGGAAGATCGGCCAGTGTTCGGGGTCCTGCGCGAGCCACTCGGTCACTCGCGTCTCAAGCTCTTGCTCAGCCGCTTCGAAGTTGGCGTTCACCACGGACCAGGCGACCTCGAGTGGATCCTCATCCCACTCGGGGATGTCATCCGGCCGATCATCATCCAAGAGGTCGACCACGAGCTCCTCGAGGACACCAGCGGCCTCCTCCAGCTTCGCCACCCATACCGCTTGAACCGCGAACTCCCGAAGTTGCGGATGATCGATCCTTGTCGGATCGCTGAATCGCGTCATGGGCATCTTTGCACCATCACCGCGGGAATTGCTCTGCGCAGAGCTTCAGTGGCGGATGCTGCGGCGTCGTACCATACAGGCTGCTGCTCTTGCGTTCCGTGACATGAGAGCGGCACGGAGCGGATGTCGTGACCGATCTGCCCAGCGGCACCATGCCCTTCCTCTTGACCGATATCGAAGGCAGCACCACGTTGAGGGAACGGAACCGCAACGCCATGGCTGCAGTTGAGCATTATTACGCCCTTGGGGTAAACCGATACGGCCTGATCTGCCCGGTTTTCTCCGGTTTCAAGTCTATGTGGTCTCAGAGTGTGAGAGAAGAACAGTCCGAGGCAGTCAATCAACATGCCTAGACGCTCGAACGAATTCCAACGCTTGGGCTATCTACTTCACCGACAACTGCACGACCGCGTCACCGTCACCGAATCCGCCATGGTTGCGGATCGAGTCGGAGGCGAACCGCAAGAAGTCGACGTGCTTATCGAGGAACCGGTAGGCCAGATCCGCATGCTCATTGGCGTCGAGTGCCGGGATCACAATCGACGTGCAACTGTTGAGTGGGTGCAGCAGATGCATGGCAAGCACCTGCACCGAACCGACAAGCTCATACTCATCTCGAGGTCTGGTTTCACAGGGAGTGCGCTTGCAGAGGCGCAACGTTTCGGCATCGAGACGATGTCACTACAGGAAGCTGGAGAAGTCGACTTGGCAGTGATCGTCGGTAAGCTCAAGGAGGCGTTCCTCGGTCGATTCCACTTTAACATCTCCAAGGGTTATGCGGTGTTTGCGGAGGAGTACGGGCGCTTGGACGAGCCGGAGATTAGTTCTGATGTGCTGCTGTGCGCAATGGATGACGAAATAGTCGGGCCTGTCGGGGAGATTTCTAGAGAGTTTCTGCGACAGCCGGACCAGGCAAAGGAATTAATGGAACTCTTCTACGCGAATCAGGACCGGACTCGAGCCATTGCAACTTTTGAGGTCGTCCCTGGCAGCTACCTGATCGACACCTCAGGCACCAAGTGGCGTGTGCGGGCAATCAAGGTCGAAATTGAGTGCAATTTGAGGGTGACGCCAATTCCGCTACGGCATGGACTCCTCGGCGCTGCACATGTCTCATGGGGGACGACGACTGACAGGGACGAGCAACTGTTCATGGTCAGTACCGAGCAACAAGGCCAACCGGGACGTACGACGTTGAGGGTCGCTCAGGGTACCGAACAGACTGAGCAGCTAATCGACATGGCTCTCGAGATGAGGCCATAGCACGATCAACTTGTTCAACGAACATACACCTAGTCTTCGCCTGTTCCGGCGAAGTCTTCGTCAAGACCTTGATGGGCTTCAGCGAGTCGGCTTGAGCATGAACGCGTGCATCTCCCCTCTGGTCAACCCCCGACCGACGATCTGCACAGCGGGGAAATGAAGTGGCTCGTCTTCAGGGATCCGACTGAATGCGCCGGCGATTTCAGTGGGCGTGAGACCTGGACCGATCCAGTTACGCGCCCCGTGCTGCTCTAGGTACTGCGGGTAACTGACGTCAGGGCCGACGGCTCCGGTTGCGATATCGACCATGTAGTTGCCGCCCATCGATTCGAGCATGGATTTGAGCCCTGCCGCGGCATCAGGCGTCAGATACGGTGCAACGGCCATGATCGCGCTATTGGTCACATCCACCTGGATCCCCGGCTCACCAGCCGTCGTGCCCTCGCCTGCAGCGAACTTCTCGGTCGCCGTGTTCAGTGCGCGGTCGAGGATTTGTTGGTGGAGGGGATAGGGATTGACGGATGTACCAATCCCAGGTTCCGAGAATGCGTCGATGAACTGCTCAAGAAAGGTCAGCCGCTCCTCGCTGCTGCTCGGCCCCGCATAGAGATCGTCACCGCCCGACCCGCCGCCAAGGACGCCTATGTTGGCCAGCATCATGGCCGAGTAGACGTAGGGCTCAACGAGCGACGCAGTGTTTGCTCCCCCGCCCATGCGCTTCGCGAGCATCAGCGCAACTAACCTGGATTATTCATAAGCGGCCCGCCCGTGCGGCGAGATGGTGCCACAGAGGCTCGCCGGGGTGGCTGGAGGCGAGGCGCAGGTGGACGCGGGTCGCCACCTGACGGACGCGGCCCCCGATCTTGATCAGGCACAGGCGCAGCGTCTCCAGCCGCATCCGCGCCGTCCCCGCGGCGACCAGCCAGCGGCGCAGGGTGTCGAGGAGGCAGTACGCGGCCCCATGCAGCAGCAACCGGAGCTGATTGGCCAGGAAGCGATGACAGGAGAGCCGATCGCCGAAACAGCCGAGTTTCAGATCCTTGATCCAGTTCTCCGTCTCGCCGCGATCGGTGTACCAGGCGTAGAGGGTTTCCGGCTCGTCCGTCCGAGTGGTGACCACAAAGCGGGTGTTGATGCCCTTGGCCAGCACCTCGGCCTTGATGATGACTCGCCGCTCGTGCGGCCAGGAGTCGGCCTGATACACGGTCTCGTCCAGCAGCCGCACCTTCGCCCCGTTCGCGCGGACCGAGTCGGCTAGCGCGGTGGCGACCAGCGGCGCCGCGAGCGCCTCCAGCCGTGCATTGCGGCACAGCCCGATCGTGTAGGCGATCTGTTCCCGCTCGCAGTAGGCGTAGATCTCAGGCTTGGCGAAGCCGGCATCAGCGCGCAGTTCGATGGCAACTCCCGGCCAACGCGCCCGTACCCGCTGCACCAGCCGGCGCAGGATGGCCAGCGCCCCGACCCCAGCGTGGGCCGTGCCGGGCCGGAGGACAGCGGTGATGATCTGACCCGTCTCGCCGTCGAAGACCAATAGGGGGTGATACATGTGCTGCCGGAAGTAGCCGTGGTAGGCGCTGCCTTCCTGCGCGCCGTGGGTCGGGTCGTCGGTGCTATCCAGATCGAGCACGATGCGGGTCGGCACCCCGTCGCACTCCCGCTCACGCAGATAGACTTCCCCCAACACCTCGGCCAAACGGTAACAATCCCGCGCTGAGCAGGCATTCTCGAACCGGGAGAGCGTCGGCTGGCTGGCCAGGTCGGGATCGCTCTCCGGCAAGCGGCCGCAGACCAGCTTCAGCAGCGGATCGCGGCGCAGCGTGTCGGCGTCGTCTTGGTCTTCATAGCCGGCCGCAATCTGATAGATGCGTTGGCGCAGCACCTCCAGCCGCGAGTGACGGCCTCGGCGTCGGCGAGGATCGGGCAGGACCGCGGCCAACGCGGCCGTGAGCCCGAGCGCCGCATCGGCTTCGGCGATCCAGGTCCAGCCGCCATCACTGGTCAGCCGTCCCCCGAGGAAATCGACCGCCAGCGGCAGCATGGCCGGTGGGGCAAAGGCGAGCGACGGCTATGGCAGACTGGTCCATGCGGGGCACCTCCTGGTGGTAGAACGTCAACACCTCTACCGATACCAGATGGGTGCCTCGCTGTCACTCATGAATAATCCGGGCTAACTCGGGATCGTCCCAGCCCTCAAGTCGCGTGACGCCGCCGCCCCCGTACTGCTTGAGGTCGGCACCTTGATTTGGTATCTGCCGGGCCGTACTGGCAGCAAACAGCCCGATGCTTCCTGAAGGCATATTCAAGAGGGTCGCGTGGCGGCGGCGAGTCAATCGCAGATCAGGCGTCGGCCCCTGAAAGCCCTAACATTGTGCGGGCCTCGGTGGCGGTTGCGACTCGACGCCCAAGCTCTCCTGCGATGCGAACCACACGATTGACAAGCTGCACGTTGTCCAGGACCTCCTGATCCTTCTGGAACAGGAGCGAATCCTCCATTCCCGTGCGGACGTGCCCGCCAAGCAGCAGTGCCATCGTGTTGACCTGGATGCTGTGCAATCCGAGCGCGCACGTCTGGAAGACGACACCCGGGTGGCAAGTTGCGGAGCATGTAGAGGACGCTATCTGGCCCGGCATTGATGCCACTCTGCTGGCCGAAGACGAGTTGGACGAAGTACGGGGGATCGAGGGCCTGTTTCGCAATCAGGTACTCCAGGAGATCGAGGTGTCCTGGATGATAGAGGAATACTTGCGGTTTGACGCCGACCTCACGGAGGGCGTTGGCGGTGCGCTCAGTCTCGTCGAACGTCGCGATGCAGACGCTGCTCGGACGCGCCTCGCTCCCCCGGAACGTCATCGGTCCGGGGTTGAGCGCCATGAGATCAGGTCGTGCTTCGATCGGCGCGGATTTGTAGTAATGAACCGTACCAAGGATCGCGTGCGGTTCGATCGACACCTCGGCAACCGTCTGGGTATTGTCGATGAGGATGTCCGGCGCTGCAGCGCGGATCAGTTCGTTGATCTCTCGATACCGCTGGGGATCATGGGAGTCGCTGTCGGGATCCCCCGCGACACGTCCGTGAATGTGAATGATGCGGGCGCCTGCGGCGAAGAGCGCTTTCGCGGCCTCAGCCTGCTCCTCAGCGGACGCCGGAATCCGGGCATGATCGCGCTTGCGGTGTTCGCCAGTGGTTGCGCACGTCACGATGACTGGCGGCATGCCGTCATTGATCCGCTGCGCGTATTCCCTGGCATCGACAAAGCTCCAGCTCGGACTCATCTCGCCGATGGTTTTCCTCCCTCGGAGAACGTGGCGTCTGCTAGAGATCGCGAACCGCGGCGCGAACTTCTGCGACCAGCCGATTCAGATGCTCGTCCTCGGTGACCGCTGAGATGTAGCCACCCTGCTGCCAGTGGATATCTCGGTTGAGCAGCCAGAACAGCAGCCGGCGTTGCATCAACTTGTCATCCTGCACGGTTTCCCGGTAGTTTCGGGGCGGTTCGGGCGTCAAGTAGAGGCGGAAGATTGAGCCAACAGCGTTTCCTGAGGCGGGAACCCAGCCTCCCGGAACGCGGCCACCAGTTCGTCGCGGACGCGGCGAGCCATGCTCGCCATGCGGGTGTAGACGTCAGGCGTCAGCAGGCGGAGTGTCGTGAGTCCTGCCGTGAGCATAAGCGGATTGGCGTTGAAGGTTCCGGCCTGCAGGATCTTGGCTCCGCTACGGGTCGGATCGATACGGCCGCATGATATCGGCCCGGCCACCAAACGCTCCGCCCGGCGTCCCCCCGGCGATGATCTTGCCAAACGCCGTCAAATCCGGCGTAATCCCAAAAGCCTGCTGGGCACCTCCTGGGGCGATGCGGAAGGAAATGATCTCATCAAATATGAGCAGGACGCCCAGCGAATCCGTGACTTCCCGGATGGTTTGCAAGAAGTGATCTTCCGGGAGGATGACTCCCGCGTTTGTCATGAGGGGATCGAGGACGACAGCCGCGAGGTCGGCCGCGTGCTCCTCGATGAGCGCTTGGCACGCCGCGGCGTTATTGAACGGCAGGATAATGACGTCGTCCGCAGCGCCGGAAAGCCCGACGGAGGAACGGATGGGACGCGGCCGCTCGGGCTGGTCCGGCCTCAGGTCCAATCGGAGGCGCGAGACTCACCAGTGCATGATCGGAGATGCCGTTGTACGCACCCTCGAATTGCGCGATCTTCCGTTTGCCGGTGAACGCAATGGCGGCACGAATCGCGTTCATGACCGCCTCGGTTCCGGAGTTGCAGAACCTGATGCGTTCGATGGATGGCACGCGCTGCTGCATCTCCTCGGCCAACTCGATTTCCATCTCGGTCGGCCGGTTGTACGCAGTGCCTCGCGCCGCTTGCATACTGATGGCGTCGACAACGGCCGGATGGGCGTGGCCCAGAATCAAGGACGAGTTGTTGAAGGCAAAATCAAGGAGATGGTGACCGTCGACGTCATACAGGTATACGCCGGCGGCGCGATCGACATAGGGCGGGAACGGATCGAACCAGGCGCCGGTGCGAGTATTTCCTCCGGGAAGCACCCTTGCGCACGCTCGAAGAGTTGGCGGGAGGTTGGGTTGCGCGTGACGTATTCGGAGACGAGCGCGTCGATGCTGGTCGCGGTTCTCGTGTCGGTCATCGTGCGGTACTCCTGCTTTTCTCTGCCACTGCCAGGTGATGCACGGGATGCCTGAAGCCAGAACCTAGAAAGTTCGCGGCGTGTTCACTCCCAGGAACACGGCAACTGTGGGTCCCGGGTTGACCCACTGGTGACGATGCGTGCTTTCAAAATACAGGACATCCCCAGGTCCCAGAATATAGTGTTCGAGCGGATCGAGAGAGACGCTGCAGTCTCCCCTCCAGCATCATGATGAACTCCTCTCCCTCGTGTGCGAACGTTCCGCCGGTTCCCGCTCCCGGTTCAACTGTGAACAAATGCAGTTCCATGACGTGATCGCCGAAGTTGAGTTGGTCCATAGTGACGCCGTCTGCCGAGGCGTAGCGCTGGCGATCGGCCGGCCGCACCAGGCGGCCGCGCGGAGCGACTCCGGCCTCCATGAGATCGACAATGCTGACGCCGTACGCGGCCGTCAATTTCTGGAGTGCGGCGACCGAGGGATTGGCGAGGCCGCGTTCGATGCCGCTAATGAATGACGCCGACAGGCCCGTAAGCGCCGCCGCCTGGCGCAAGCTCAATCCTCTATGAGTCCGCTGCTCACGCAGCCGCCGCGCCCCAGGGTGCGACAGCCAGGCTGTCATGCTGATGGTGTTCACCCATATCCTCGAGCGGTGGGCAGCCACCGAGGCTCTCCGAGCCGCCTCTCAGTTGGGGATGCTC
Organism: uncultured Chloroflexia bacterium; assembly: GCA_963751075.1. Classification (GTDB taxonomy): domain Bacteria; phylum Chloroflexota; class Chloroflexia; order Thermomicrobiales; family UBA6265; genus JACCXM01. Next base: position 59,574 of record CAVVTE010000012.1, read on the forward strand.
TCGCAGACGTCGCATCCGCTGGAGTCGCTCGATGTCGCCGAGGGTGAAGCGCCGATACCCCGACGGGCTGCGGTCAGCAGCGAAAAGGCCCCGGCGCTCCCAGGCGCGGAGCGTCGCCGGGTTGACGCCCACCAGCCTTGCCGCTTCGCCGATCATGATGTAGAGCGCAGGCTGGCGGTTAGTTTCACAGTCTTGCGGCATCAGCCCCTATCCACTAGCGAAGGTTTTGATCGCCGTCGTGTTCACTAAGGTTGAAGCCAACTGCATCCTAGCCCCGTCAGGTGAGCCGGTCAACTCCTGGGAACATGCCCTCTCCGGTCAGCGTTGACGCCTAACTACTGCCCCAGCATCTCGGCGAATCGCATCGCACACGTCGCCCCGAGGTCGGCGTCCGTCACGTCGCTATTGACAGCAGTCATGGCGCCTCGTATGGTGAGGATTGGGCACAAAGTTAGTGAACTGCCGTTCCGGTGGCTCGGCCCAGGTTCCGCAGCGCCACGGACACCAACTCCCAGCCCTGCGTTGCGCGCCGATTGCGCGTGCTGCAAGGTCGGGACGAGATGGTGGTGACGGTAGATTCGGTATCGCACGCGTTGAGGAGATGGACCATGCGGTCATCCGGAACGTGACGGCATCCTGCACGTCAATCGGCGGCATCTGATCCGGGCAGGGCTTCGGGGTAGGAGCCGGGCGGCATTCGCTCAGCCCTTTCCCTGGAGCCGGGCAACCCCGGCGCTTGCCGGGCAGGCGACGCCGCAAGCCGGCGGAACGCTGGTCGCCGCGGCCGCCGGCGACCCGCAGTTCGACCCGTACTACCGCATCATGCCCGCTTGGTGGTCCTACGGCACGCTCTACAACGCGCTGTATGGCTACACGGGAGAAGACCCGACACAGGCCGTTCCGCAACTCGCCGAGTCGGATGAAGAAACCGACACGACACTTACGATCAAGCTTCGTCAGGGCGTCATGTTCCACAACGGGCGTGAGTTTGTTGCTCAGGACGTGGTCGACAACATCGAACGCGCGAAGGATGAGGAGATCGGCCATTACCTGGCCGCGTACTTCGTGCCGACAGTGGAGAGCACCGAGGCCATCGACGACTACACGGTAAAAATCACCTACACGAAGCCGTACGCACTCAAGCGCGATGACCTGGCGACGCTGTTCATTCTGCCTAAAGAAGCGATGGCGGACATCGCCACCAATCCCGTCGGGACTGGGCCGTTCACGTTCGTCAGCTTTACCCCGGGTGACCGGCTCGAGTTGGCCCGATTCGACGACTACTTTCAGGACGGTCTACCCCATCTCGATGGCGTGACCATTCGCGTCCTGCCTGATGCCCAGGCCCGGGTGGCCAACCTCCAGTCGGGTGATGTGCAGCTCATCGAGGGGCTTGCGGAGTCGGATGTCTCCCGGCTCATGGAAGATAGCGCGGTCCAGGTTGCGCACACGGTCGAGGGCGGAACGTGGCACACCGTCGTCCTGAATACTCGCCGTCCGCCGCTCGACAACAAGCTGGTGCGTCAGGCGCTCAACTACAGCCTCGATCGCGAGAAGATTAACCAGCTCGCCTTCTTCGGGCTGTCGCCCGTCACGCAAAGCCGATACGCGCCGGAGAATTTCTGGTACTACGAACCCGCGGCGACGATGTACTCCTTCGACCTCGATCAGGCGAAGGCGCTGCTCGAGGAAGCGGGTTTCGGCGATGGGTTCACGACGACGATCTCCGTCAGCGAGGCAGGTCGGCCAGGGTCGAAGGCGCTAGCCCAGGTCTGGAGTCAGGATCTCGCGACGATCGGCGTGACCCTCGAGATCCTCGAAAAGGAGCAGAACGCGTTCTACGACGACTATTTCGCTGACGATTACGACATTCAGGCCTACCTTCTCGGTGATGGCCTCTTCGATCCGGCAACCGGGATCAACGATAGTTCACCGCTTCGTGTTGAAGACAACCGGGCCGGGATCGAGACGCAACCCTTCTACGACGAGTACAAGCGGCTCGTCGAGGAGGGGGTCAGCACCATTGGCAATGAGGCGCGGAAACCGATCTACGACCGCATTCAGGAGATCTGGGCCGAGGAGAGCTGGGCGCCAATCATCGCCTTTTCGCTTCTCTACGTTGGGCTGAGCGGTGGCGTGGAAGGATTCACGCTACCGCCCGGCGGCGGCTATCACCTGGCTGAGACGGCATTGACAGAGGGCTAGGCGGGTGATCGGTATCAGTTAGCGCCGTGTTGGCGTACGTCGGGGCACGGCTCTTCCAGGCCGTGCCCGTACTCTTTCTCGCCAGCCTGGTCATTTTCGGGTTTATCCGCCTGATTCCCGGCGACCCCGCGTTGGCTCTCGCCGGACAGAACGCGACGACCGAGCAGATCGAGGCGTTGCGCCATCGCTTTGGCCTGGACCGTCCGCTCGTTACGCAGTACCTGACCTGGATCAGTCACGCGGCTCGGGGCGATCTCGGGGTGTCGTACATCTCGGATCGTCCGGTTGCTGACCTGATTCGCCAGCGCATTCCCGCGACAATCCAGTTGGCGCTAGGCAGCATGCTCGTCATGCTGCTCATTGGGGGTCCAATTGGCGTGTTGGCGGCGATCCGGCCGCGGAATCCCGTGATGCGCCTCGTCGGCATCATCATCGCTATCGCGCTGGCCACGCCGACGTTCTGGCTCGGCCTCCTCTTCATTCTCTATTTCTCCGTCTCCCGTCACTGGCTCCCTGCCTCCGGATACGTCAGCTTCGTGGAGAGTCCAGTCGAGGCAGCCACACATCTTCTGCTGCCGGCACTGACACTCGGCACGTATGGCACTGCCGTGTTGATTCGCTTCCTCAGCACCTCGATCAGCGACGCGTTGCAGGCTGACTACGTGCGGGTGGCTTACGCCAAGGGGTTGCGCGAACGATCCGTCGTCATTCGCCACGCGCTGCAGGTTGCGTTACCCCCGGTCGTGACCATCATGGCGATTCAGTTCGGTCAGCTGCTAGGCGGCGCCGTAGTGACCGAGTCGGTCTTTGGCTGGCCAGGGCTCGGTCGGTTGATTCTCGACGCCATCGGAAATCGCGACTACCTCGTCGTCCAGAGCACCATGTTGCTTTTCGTGACGATCTTCATCGCACTCAATGTCGTCGCCGACGTCGTTTACGCCCTGCTCGATCCCCGCATCCGCTTCGGGTGATAGCGCTGCCTTCCGTGCCTGACTCTCCTCCGCCTCCAGGTACGGCTGCGGGTAGCATGCTCGCGAGAACCCAGCGAACACCTCAGAATTTTTGGAGGAAGACGCTGCAGCAACTGGTCCATGACCGCGCAGGCGTGATCGGGCTCGTGATCGTCAGCCTGCTCATTGCGGCAGCGCTCTTCGCTCCAGTCCTCGCTCCGGCGGATCCCTACGAGATTGGGTCTGGGCTCCCGTTCGCGTCCCCAACCGGTGAGCACCTGATGGGGACGGACGATCTGGGTCGCGATGTTTACTCGCGGGTGCTCTACGGGGCGCGGGTCTCGCTGCGGGTCGCGTTCTTCTCGGTTACCGCGGCAGCGGTCATTGCCATTCCGCTGGGGCTGGCGGCAGGGTACTTTGGCGGTCCGATTGACGCCGTGATTAGTCGGCTGTTCGATACGGTCTTTGCATTTCCGGCCATTCTCATCGGGATCGGGTTCGTGGCCGTGCTGGGACCGGATCTGCAGAATGTCATCATCGCGGTTGCAATCATCAATATCCCGACTATCGGACGCCTGATCCGCGGAATGGTGCTAAGCCAACGCGATCAGGACTATGTCGAAGCCATCCGGGCGGCAGGCGCGTCCACCTCCCGAATCACGTTCTCCCACATCTTGCCGAACGCGATTCCTCCCCTTTTCGTCCAGATGGCGCTGGCAGCGGGAGAAGCGGTCCTGCTTGAGGCCGCGTTCAGCTTCCTCGGACTCGGGAGCCGTCCACCGACACCCTCCTGGGGGGCGATGCTCAACGAAGGACGTCGCTTTCTCGACCGCGCTCCCTGGCTTGGGTTCTTTCCCGGCCTGGCGATTACGCTCATGATCTTCGGCCTGAATTCCCTCGGCGACGGGATTCGCAACGCGCTCGATCCCAGACACTGGCGACCGATGTCAAACCGCCATGATGCGCAAGGAGCGTGAGACCATGACGCCCATTCTCGATGCATACCGAATTTCGCGGGACAAGGGAACCGCGTGGCTGCTGCGGCAGATGAACGACGACGGGTCGATCGGACCGGTCGACCAGGACTTCACGTACTATCGAATGCCATGGACGTTCACCGTCACAGGCCATACCGATGCCGCCCTGCGGTTGTGCGAGTGGGTGCGCAAGCATCAGTTCTCGGATGACGGAGATTTCGTGGGCGTCTCACCGCGGCACGTCGAAGCGAACGCCTATCAAAACGCGACGTTCATCTATGGCGCGCACATGCTCCGGCAGTTTGATCTGTCGTACCCCGGCTGGCGTCATCTCCTCACGCGTCAGGATCGTCAATCGGGTGGGTTCTCTCATCTGGCTGCCGTCTCAGGGATCGGCGCCGATGAGAACGTGCCGACCGTGGCACAAGTGGGGAAGGCCGCCCTGATACTGGGCGATCTAGAAGCGGCCAAAGCCGCAGGCAGATGGTTCCGGATGATGTGGGACCTGCAGCCGGATCTCCCGGATCGCCTGTTCTATGTCTTCAATGCCGAGACACAGAGCCTGGTCACGGAATTCCCCGCGGAGCGCGCGTTTCACTATGTTGTCGAGACCCAACAGCCGCGACAGCGCTTCACGTGCGGCGGCATCGCGGCCGCATTCCTCGTGCGGCTTTTCCAGGCCACTGGAGACCTACAGCATCTCCAACTTGCCCGAGCGTACATGGATCAGTCCATGAACTCGACCGAGCGACAGTTCGAAGTCTCCCAGGTCTGCAAATCGGGCTGGGGATCGGCGCTACTCTATCAGGTGACACGGGAAGAGCAGTACCGGGAATGGACCTGTCGTGTTGCCGACTACTTTGTCGCCGACCAGCAGCCGGACGGCTGCTGGAACGATAGTGGGCCGTATGGCCATGCTCCTCACATCACTATCATGGTGACTGCTGAGTTCGTGATGATCTTGGACACCATGATCGGCAGCCTTTCCGTCACGTGACGCTTGCGAAGGCGACGGCCGTGACGTGCGGGACGACGCGGGGGCAGTGCAGGACTGCTGAAAGGAGGCGTGCGTGGTTGCTCCAGCCCGCGCCATTAATGCCGCCACGGCGGAGATTGACGTTCGCTTTGCCGACGCTGTGTCGCTGCTTCAGGAGTTAGTGCGACAGCCGTCGACGCTGGGCAACGTGAGGTCGGCGCAGGAGATCCTCTATCGTCACCTGTACAACCTGGGTCTGGACACGCGGATGAGGGATATTGAGCCTGACGCCGTGGTGGGTCAACCGGCCTATGCTCCTGTCGACTGGAGGTCCGCGGGGCAGCCCAATGTCTGGGGCGTCCTGCCGGCTGCAGGGACCGGAGGCAGATCACTGCTGCTAAACGGGCATATCGACGTCGTACCCGCAGGGCCGGGGGATCAGTGGCGCTATGACCCGTGGGGTGCCTCGATCGTGGGTGACCGGTTATATGGGCGCGGCGCGATGGATATGAAAGGTGGTCTCGTCGCCGCGCTGCTCGCGATCGAAGCCGTCTCGCGGGCTGGAGTCGAGTTGCGTGGGCCGATCATCTTCGAGAGCGTCATTGAAGAGGAATGCACGGGCAATGGAATGCTCGCGCAGCGGCAGCAGACTGGTCCAGTCGATGGCGCGATCATCCTCGAACCGACGGGGCCGACGACATGGGTTGCGACGCCCGGTGTTCTCTGGTTCGAGGTCGCAGTCGGCGGCCAAGCGGCTTACGTTGGCCAGGGTGCCGCGTCAGTAAACGCGATCGAGATCGCGAGCGACCTGATCCGGCGAGTCAAACCGGGCATGGTCGAGGAGTTGAACGCCGCCTTCAGCCACCCCGCGTTCGTGAACCTGACGAACCCACTGACCCTGAACGTCGGCACTATCGAAGGAGGCGGCTGGCCCTCTAGTGTCCCGCTCTCCTGTAAGGTCACCTGCCGCATGGCGTATCCCATCGCCTGGTCATTTGCCGAAGCGCGACGGTTTGTGGAGCGCCATCTTGCCACTGCAACCGAAGGTGATGAGTGGTTGGCGGCCCATCCACCGCGTGTCCGGTTTCCAGGATTCCGGGCGATCGGCTGGGAATACCGCGCGGATCCAGGTCTGCTGGAGATGGTCGACACGTGGCATACACGGGAGGCAGGAAGGCCGCTCATCCGGACCGGCTGGCCAGGCACCGCGGATGCTCGCTACTTCGAACCGACGCAGCCGGTCGTCTACTACGGGCCAGACGGCGGCAACATCCATGGTCCTGACGAGTATGTTGAGCTCGAGAGCATCCGACAGGTTTCCCGAGTGCTGGTCAACGTCATAGTCGAATGGTGCGGATGAACACCGAATCCGACCTGGTCGGCACGGTTGCACTCGTCACTGGTAGCAGTCGAGGGATTGGCGCTGCGGTCGCGCTCTCCTTGGCGGAGGCAGGGGCCAACGTCGCGGTTTCTGCGCGCGACCTGGAGAGTCTGACCGGGACATGCTCGCGGATCGAGGCATTGGGCCAGAAATGCGTGCCAATTGCATGCGACGTCACGCGGACCAGCACGATTTCGGAGGCGATTTCGACCATCGGGCGCGCTCTCGGTCCGATCGACATTCTCATCAACAACGCCGGCGTCAATCTGCCGCGTCCAGCGTTGGATGTCACCGAGGAGCAGTGGGACAACATCCTCGACACCAATCTCAAAGGAGCATTTTTCTGCGCTCAACAGGTTGGAAGGTCCATGGTTGCGCGAGGCGGCGGCCGTATCGTCAATATCGCCTCAGCCGCCGGGCTGATCCCAGCGCGAGAACGTGCCGCTTATTGCGCAAGCAAGGCGGGTCTCATCATGCTCACTCGGATCCTGGCGCTGGAATGGGCTGAGTTCGGCGTCAGGGTAAACGCGGTGGCGCCCACCTTCGTCGAAACGGAACTGGCTGCGCAGACCCTGAGCCGACCGGGCATGCGGGCGTACTGGGAGTCTCGCATTCCACTGGGACGCCTCGCGACCGAGGCAGACGTGACAGCGGCGGTGCGCTACCTGGTCTCACCGGAAGCGAGCTTCATCACCGGAGTCGTGTTGCCAGTGGATGGCGGGTTGACCATGCATTGATGGCTGACCCTGATCCCAGCAATTGTGCTGGGAAGTTAGTTGGGGTCGCTGCCCGGCGGACCCTCTGTCAGAGGATGGCAAGCATAACGCCAGCGGGGGTGTGACGATGCTCCTCCATTGGGTATGGCCCCTGACTTAACTTCCGCGACCAGTGGACAAGCAAATGCCCCTGTGCGGTGAATGGCGCCATGGGCAGGTGCCGTGCTTCCCCCAATTGTAAATAGTGGACCACTTGTCTGACTCAAGTCGATCAGTCGCTACCTATCCCCAGGTTATGACAGATCGTCCTGAGTGTCTTCGGAGACTGTATTGACCCAGATCTTGACCCAGATCACGATGGATCACCCTGGACGCGGGTGAACAGGAGCCACCAGACTTCCGCACGGTTGTGGGAATTCTGGACATTCATGGACATCGGTGGACTGGGGTTCTGATATCTGTGGAACAAGAGGTTGCGGAATCGTGTCCCGCTCGGCGCCCCAGGAACTGCACGGAATAGAGCTATTTTCTCCTTGACCAACATCCTGACTACCGCATGATTTTCCCATTGACAGAATAACCGGGGAATATTCGATCCAGCATCGACCTCGTGACGCCCGTCTTGGCGGGTCTATTGGTCGCGTTGTGCCTGGAGGCGTCTCCGCATGTCTCTCTCGAACGATTCGGACGAACCGTCGTCCGATGCTCAAGTCATGGGTGACATTCCGGAGCTTGCGTGTCGCTGTACTTACGCGTTCTGTCCATGCTCGCAGCCGGTCGTGGCTCGATGCGCCGCACGGCCAGGGCGAGGGTGCCAGCCGGGAGCGCAGCCGGGGCGATCCTGTGCCGGGCGGCTGCGCGTCGTTTCGATGGAGCGCGACGCCTGTGCATCCGATCTTGCGTTCCGAGGCGGATCGGGCACATCCTGAGGGGTCTGGCGCGCGGGTTGCGGTTCCGTTGGAGTGGCTCCGGGCTGCGGAAGGAAACCCAGCTCGCGCCCCACCCGTTGCAGAGGTACGTGTCAGCAGCGATCTGATGGGCGCGGCCACGACCGCGACGACCATCCACGATGCCGCTCCCGAGGAGATTGTCCATGAAGAGGTTCATCCTGGTCCTGAGTCTGAGCGCCGGACTCATCGCCTTCAGCCCTGTCGCCCACGCCCAGGAGAGCGGTGGGCCGGTGATCAACGCCGACGGCACCGACGCCGCCTCGACGGCCGGGCTCAACCCGGTGGACAACGGCACCGGACCGACGCTGATTTACGGCGATCTCTCCGCCGGAGCGCCGCCCGTTCCGATTGCCTCGGAACCGGCGCCGGTGGTGACCGATCCGGCACCCGCCCCGGATGCCGCGACAACGAGCGAGCCCGCGCCCGTGACGGAACCAGCACCCGAGGGCGGACTCGCCCCGGCTCCCGAGGAGACCACCACCACGACCTCAACGGAGCCGGCTCCCGCCGCACCCGCCTCCGAGACGACAACCACGACGGCGCCGGAGACCACGACCGCTACGGTGAGCGGGGAGCCGGCTCCCGCTCCCCAGTACGACCCGGTCACGGGCCTGGCCATCGACCCGGCCACTGGCTTGCTCATCGACCCGGTCACCGGCTACCTCCTCGACCCGGCCAGTGGCCTGATGTTTGACCGAAGGACCGGGTATCAGGTCCATCCGATGACCGGGTTGCTGATCGAGCCGACCACGGGGCACCAACTCGACCCGGTCACGCTGGCGGTGGTCATCCCAGCCGGGTTCGGCAGCGAGACGCCGGACTACAACCCGGGCAGCGGGGAGATGCGGGGCACGATCGAGACGGTGGTCGACGATACCTATGACAATGCGACCTACAAAGTCATCCCCGGGACAGATGGTCCGACGCAGCCGGTCGGGGAGATCATGGTGCCGACGACGCCCGGGGATGCCATCGAAATGTCCTAGCCCGTTGCTGGCCTGAACCCGAGGGCCTCATCCTCGCCGGGCCATTGACCGGGCCCGTCCTATGGAACACGAGGTTGCGGGATCGTGCCCCGCCAGGCACCCCAGGAATCTCGCACAATGACGTCGAAATTGACAAGAGGGCTGGCGAATCGCTAGCTCTTTGTGGCGTTTTTGTGCACGACTGGTGCATGGATTCCGAAGCGGAATTCGGCTCCCGGGACTGTCCCTGATATCACCTGGGCCGTACTGAGAGCGTGTGGCAAACCCGACCTGTCTCGGCCACCCCGGCCCGTTCTCGGTGGCGGCGCCAACGAGGGGTGGGACGAAGGTCCGTCCCACCCCTGACGAGTTTCATTGGCGTGCGAGGTCGAGGTGAATCCCGCTTCGCCTCACCCGATGCAGTTCGGCACCTGCGATCCGGAACAGTTGTTCGGGGTGTTGTTGGTGACGATGTCGGTGGAGCCGAGGGTCACCGTGCCGCCTCGTTGAAAATCCCCCCACCATCGCCGCCAAGCCGTATCCAGGTTTTCAACGGTGTTGCCTGTCACCTTGGATCCCGCCTCCAGGTTCGCGGTGCCGGTGTTGAAGATTCCCCCGCCATTGCCGCCGGTTCCTCCAACGGTGTTGCCCGTCACGCTGCTGCCATCCTGCATCGTCAGTCTGCCGTCGTTATAGATCCCCCCGCCATCGCCGAAGACTGTCGTGTTGCCCGTCACGCTGCTGCCCGTTTTCAGCGTCAGTGTGCCGTCGTTATAGATCCCCCCGCCATCGTTATTTCCGGTGTTGTTCGTCACGATGCTGCCGGCCTCCAGCGTCGCGGTACCACCGTCGTTGTAGATTCCCCCGCCGGCAGCTGACCCGTTGCCCGTCACGCGGCTGCCATCCTGCAACAGCAGCGTGCCGCCGTCGTTATAGATCCCGCCGCCGTTGGGTGCGAAGTTGTCCGTCACGGTGCTGCCGGCCTCCAGCGTCAGCGTGCCGTAGTAGTTGTAGATTCCCCCGCCAGAGCCGAGGACGGCATGGTTGCTCGTCACGGTGCTGCCGGCCGCGAGGCGCACCACCCCTCCGTCGTTGTAGATGCCGGCACCCGAGTTGGACACGCTGAGGCCCCGAATGCTCGCTCCCGCCCCCAACGTCAGCGTGCCTTCGTTATAGATGCCCGCCCCATTGGCGGGCGCACCGCCGCCGGTGATCGTGACGTCGAGGAGGGTCAGCGTGCCATAGTTGACGAACCCCCAATAGGACACGTCGCGTTTCGCAATCGCCAGCCCCTGGACCGTTACGGTGGCGCCCTGGGCGACCTCGATCACGGCGCAAATACACCCGGCGTCGTTCTGCAGGATCGTCTGGTCGGTGCCGGCTCCCACCAGTGTGAGGTTCTTGGTGATGGTGGCAGCGATATCTGGGAAGGTGCCCGCACAGAGGGTCAGGGTGTCCCCGGATTGCGCGGCGTCGATCGCCGCCTGCAGGTCCGCTCCCGACGGGAGGCAGGAGGTGCCAGAGCCCAGGCCGCCACCTGTCGGCGCGGCACAGCGGCCCGCCGCATCCGTGACCAGACCCTGGCAGCAGTTCGCGCGGTTGCCGGTCTTGGGCGTCTGGCCGATCGTGGCGCATGAGCCCTTGCTAGTTGCCGTTGCCCGAGTCCTGGCCGGTGCGCTGCCCCTTCCGGTTGTCCTTGCGGCGGCCCGTGCGTTGACGATTGCGGGCGCTCCGGCGGTGCCGGGGCCCGGCCTCGCTCTCGTCGTTCAGGAGCGCGGCGAGGGCTCCCGCCAGAGGCAGGGAAGCCCCCAGGCGCAGCAGTCCCCGCCGGGTGCCTGCGGCAGAAAGGGACGTCATCAGGCGGTCGAAACGCTCCGTATCCATACCCTGAATCTCCAGCGTCACGCGGGAACCACGATGGAGGCCGGTTCTCAGCAGCGCGCCGAGCGTGACGCGGCGCGACCCGGCCGCGGCCAGCTGCTTCACCCGTGCGTCGAACCGTTCTCGGTCCATGGCCCACTACCCCCCGGCGTCAGAACAGTGCCTGGCGGCGCGCCAGGAGGCCTCAGCGTCGGTGTTCAGCCATGACTCTGCGCGCCGGGGACGGTCCCGTCCATCCGTACATGTACTCAATTGGGAACGCGGCACGTACTCATTCGCCCCACCACACCCGATTGCAACGCTCCCGCCCATGACTGGACGCGTCGCCGCGGCCACCCCACTACGCCCGATCGCGACGCTCCCGCCCATCGCTGGACGCGTCGCCGCGGCCACCCCACCACGAGGTGCGCGGGGTCAGGCCGGGATGCGCGACGGCGCTTGCCACCGAAACGTCGACCTACCAGCGTGCCTTCCAGGACGCCGGCTTCGACAATGCAGCGGGCTTCGCCGGCGAGGCCGTGGACGTGATCGATGCCGTTGTGCCGGCGGGCGAGCTAGTGCAGCGATCGGCGCTGGGGCCGAGGCGCGGCCACGCAATGAGTCAGCGTTGCTCACCGAGGTTTGCCCGGTTCTCGGCAACCGAAGTGTGAGTTGCAGACGGCTCACCGTCGCGATGGACTCGTCGATGCGCTCGTACCACCTGACGAGCCTCCAAGAGGCTTTGCAACACGCTCAAAGCCTCGGACCTTTCTGTTGCAAGAAGCACCACGAGCCGTTCGACTGCCGCCGATTCCTCGTGCGGCATGACATGGGCGTACATGCGGAGCTTAATGCTCGGGTCGCTGTGGTCACGCCGCGCCGCCACCGCTTTAACGCTTGTGCCGGTCGAGAGATCGAGCGAAGCGTTGACGTGCCGAAGATCGGGCAGCCGCATCCTCGGCACTGCCGAACGCGTGATGGTCTCCTCGAAGGAGCGGCCCACGTTGCGTGGCGAGAGTGTCGTCCCAAGACGGATCGTGAACTCGAGTTTGCGGAATCGTGACCGGCCAGGCACCCCAGAAAACGTACGCAATAGAGCCAAATAGTGGGGTTGGGTGAAAGAATCACCCAGCCTCACTTCTTTTTGACCCAGATCTTGACCCAGACGAGAGTTGCTTCCGAGCGAGGCAATGTGACCTGGAACTTGTCCGCAAACCTGGCACTGAGAAGGGGTTGCCCGACGGATCGCCACTTGCGGTACACGGTAAGATGGTGACAGAGGTACAACCTGGAGAGCAGGAAGGGAACCCGGATGGCCGAGAACGCCAGTCCCCTGTCCGGTGTCGATGCTGTGACGCTTACGCCTATGGTCCAAGTCCTGCTCGCCGAACCTCTGGCGGTCGTCGAAGGGTGGTCCTGCCGCTCGCTCGGTGGCGGGGCCGGCGAAGGCCTTGGTCTCTACCGGGTTGCCGGCTCGGCCCGTGTCGGCGGCGCCACCTGTCCGTGGGCGCTCGTCTGCAAGGTGGGCGGGGCCACGGATGGGGCTAGCCCCAGCGCGTGGGACTACCCAGCGCGGGAGGAACTGGCCTACGGCTCGGGTCTGCTGGCGACGCTGCCCGGGGGGCTTGCCGCCCCGCGCTGCCTGGGGGTCGAGACTCAGCCAGATGGGGCAACCCGGCTCTGGCTCGAAGCGGTCACCGACGCGCACCCCGGTCCATGGCCTCGAGAGCTCTACGCTCTGGTCGCCCGCCAGCTGGGGCGCTTCAACGGCGCCTACCTGGCTGGGGTACCCCTCCCTGACCAGCCGTGGCTGAGCCGGGGGTGGCTGCGTGATTTCGTTGAGCCATCCGGTCCTGCCCTCGCCGATCTTGAGGGCCTCATTGGTCTGGGTGCGCCTCCGCTCGTGCGGCAGCTCTATCCCCCATCTGTCGTCAACGAATTCAAGCGGCTTTGGACAGAGCGGGAGCGCTTCCTCGCGGCCCTGGACCAGCTGCCGCAAACCCTCTGCCACCACGACGCCTTCCGGCGCAACCTGCTGCTCCGGGCAAGCGAGGATGGAGAGGATTTCGTCGCCATCGACTGGGCCTACGCGGGCCACGGCGCGGTCGGAGAGGACCTCGAGCAGTTGGTGATGGGTAGCCTTTTCTTCTTCGAGACGGTGGGAGTCACCCCAGATGAGCTTGACGCAGTCTGCTTTGCCGGCTACCTAGCGGGGTTGCGAGAAGCGGGTTGGGCTGGGGACGAACGTTTGGTGCGACTCGGCTTCACCGCCAACTTGGCACTGCGTCACACTGTTGGCCTCCTCCGTCTGGTGTGGCCGGTGGTCTCCGATGCGGCGCTGCGCCCGGTCGTGGAAGACTTGTTCGGGCGACCACTCGAAGAGGTGGTGACAGGCTGGTCTGACCTGTGGCCGTTCCAGTTCGAGCTGGCCGAAGAGGCGCGGGCGTTGCTGCCGATGGTCGCTTAGTCGATGTCAGTGGTGCCGCAGTCAACCCGGGGTGTGCAGCAAAGGCTGGCCACCAATACTTCCAAACGCTCTCTGCATCATCCCTAGAATCGTGCAGCGCGGGATCGACTCGAGCTCGCGGCTTGGCCGGCACCGCTGGGTGGTCGAGAGCTCGCTCGCCTGGCTGCTCGGGTGCCGTCGCCTCGGTGCCCGGTACGAGCGATGCGCCGACCTCCTCCGAGGTCTGCTCTACCGGCCTGTTCCCTGATCTGTCTCAACTTCCTTGCCCTGACGACCGGGTATTGGGCGCGGTCTTGCCCCCGTCGGCTGGTACCATCGCGCCCGGGTCACCCGGGAACAAAGGGTCGGTGCGCCCGCCACGGCGCCGAGGCGAGGGGGACGAGGATGCGATTCGGCGCGTTCCTGCCGACCTACTGGGACGACTACGGGGCCAACCCTATCCACGTCGCCATCAACGAGGCCGCCACGGCGGCCGAGGCGCTGGGCTACGACGGGGTCTGGGCCAACGACTACGTGATCAAGCCGGCGGCGGCGGTCCGCGGTACTGTCGAGGGCGGGCAGGTCATCGAGCCGCTGGTCACGCTCGCCTCCCTCGTCCACCTGGTGCCGCGCCTCAAGCTGGGTACCGCCGTCCTGGTTTTGCCCCAGCGCCACCCCGTCCTGGTGGCCAAGCAGGCGGCGGCCCTCCACCTGCTCTCGGGGGGGCGCCTCGTCCTCGGCGTGGGAACCGGCTGGCGGGCGGCGGAGTTCGCCCTGCTGGGCGCCGACTTCGCCAACCGCGCCGCGACCACCGACGAGGCGATCGAGGTCCTGCAGGCGCTGTGGCGCGAGCCGGTCGCCCGCTACCACGGCCAGTTCCACCGCTTCGATGCGGCCAGCATGGAGCCACGCCCGCCCGAGGGCGGGCCGCCGATCTGGGTCGCGGGCAACGCGCCGGGAGGGATCCGGCGGGCGGCCCGGTACGGCAGCGGCTGGCTGCCCTACTGCATGGACCTCGCCGCCTTCCGGGCCGGCGTGGCCGCGCTGCGGGACCTGACGCGTGGGCGAGGCTGCCCGACGATAGCCAACATGTTCTACTTCCGCATCGAGAAGCCGGACGAGCCGGCCACCGTGCGGTCGACGAGCCCGTGGGTGGAAGGGAAGTTCGCGGGCAGCCCGGATGCCATTGAACAGCACCTGGAGCACTACCGGCAGGCGGGCCTGGAGTACGCGCTCTGCGCGTTCGAGTCCGAGGATCTGGACGACTTGCTCCGCCAAATGCGCCTCTTCGCCGACCGGGTCGCGCCGCGGCTCACCGAGGTCGGCTAGTCGCACCACCGCACCGGGCTCGACCGCTAGCGTCCGCGCTCGGTGATAGGCTCGACCCGGTCGTCGGGCGCAGGCGCGCCGGCGTGCAGCGCCATGCGCAGGCGAAGCAGGCCCAGCTCTCCCCACTCCTTGGCAAGGAGCGCGCGCTAGGCCTCGAGGGCCGCGGCCATGGTGGCGGGAGCGGTAAGAAACACCGCCTGCACCGCGTCGCCAACGGTCTTGAAATGGACGTCGCCATGAGCCAGAACAGTCGTGTCGATCAGAGCAACGTGCTTTCTGCCAGGATGGAAGACGCTGAAAGTACGGCTGTAACGAGCATTGTGATCGGGCGCTCACAAAGCAGCTGCAGAAGCGCCGATCTCTGACCCGCAGCTGGGCGATGTCGCGTTGCCCGACGAACACGACGCGGCATCGATGTTGTGCGAGTGAGACGATCGAGGTGGTCGCACTCGTTCTCTCGGCGACGTCAGCTCGTCGGTGCCACCTCTCCTGACGACGCATCGATTGTTGCCGCGTCAACTGGTGCCGTCTCTGCAGGCAGGGTTTCCGCGGCTGGGGTTTCCGACGGCGGTGTCTCAGCGAGCGGTGTCTCAGCCAGTGGAGTCACAGTCGGCGGAGTCGCAGTCGGCGGTGTCTCAGCGAGCGGAGTCGCAGTCGGCGCCAATTCCGGTGGTGGTGATTCCGCCGGCGGTACGTCGGCAGGCGGATTCTCGATGGGTGCGGCGGTCGCTTCTGGTGGCGTCTCTGCGACAAGCGTGCCTGGTGCTCCGAGGTGCTCAAGGGCCAACCAGCCGGTCACCTCAGCGTACTGCACCGTGGCGTACCCGTTGATCACATGGCCGGTTTTCTCCACTGTGCTTCCCCCAGGAGCTGTGGCGATGAACCCGTATTCGGGTCCAGGCCCGGCGAGAATGGGCGCGTCGACCACGACGCTGGCCGGCCCCACCGCAGCAACCTCCGGTACTGGAATCGGCGTCACGTTCGGGTCGATCGCCGGCTCCGCGAGCAACCTCCGGTACTGGAATTCGACGTCGCGTTCGGGTCGATCGCCGGCTCCACCGCAACCTCCGAGGCACTTGCAGCGGAGTCCGGCGTTGGGACTGCACTATCAGGGGGCGTTGGAACAGGTGTCGTGTCGCCTGCGCTGGCAAGGTCGGGTGCCGGCGCGGCCGCATCCACTGCCGCGGCCTCATTCACTGGGGCCATCCCATCCGCTGGGACAGGCTCTGCGGCCGGCACCGTCTCGTCCCCAAGAGTTGGATCGGCTAGAGGAGGGGATTCCTCGGTCGCCGCTGAGGGATCGACCGCCGGATCGGAGGCGGAGTCAAGGGTGGGGGCCATGGCCGAATCGGTTGCCGGATCGAGCTCCGCGGGTGCCTCTACCGGGGCCGTCACGTCAGTTTCGTCCACGCGCAAGTCGGCGTCCGTGGCCTCAGCAGCGTCAGATGCAGGAGTATCTTTCTCGACCAGCAGGGTCTCACCGCGCATCCAGCCGGAGAGGTCGCTCGTCGTGACAGGGTAGTACCCGTCCACCGGCGGCCCATCAATGGAAACGATGGTCCCCTCAGTCAGGAGCGCGATCACCGGCGCGGCGGGGTCAGGCGAGTCGTGCAGTGGAGTTTCCGTGCTCAGCATTCCAGATGCGGCCAGCACTGGAGCCGGCCGCAGGAGCGGAGCCCCAATCAGCGCGATGAGCGTAACGACGGCGCACAGGAAGACCAAGCCACGATTCGACATGGGCAATACCCCCTCCCTCCAGCCCTTCCTGAGCTTTCGGTATCCGCGTCGCGCGGGGGCAGCGGCACCATGGTAGCGACTCGACCCTCTCCCTCATGAAGGCCAGTCATGTCCTGCTTACGACAGGTCGAGCGAGTCGGTTTCTTTGTGTACGTACACCCTGTACCGCGTCTGCCGGTGGAAGCGGATCCGGAGCGGGTATTCCTTCCGTAACTCACTCGCTCCATGCCCTTCCCGCAGCCGTATGTGCCGGAACTCTCCGGGATTCCTACCGAGCGGGTAGGTCCCGCGGTGGGAATAGACTCACGTTCTTCTACGCCAGGCCGTACGCAGCACGTGCACACCAGAGGCCCATCTCAGATGTTTGCCAGTGCGGCAATGAGGGCTGGGGAGACCGGAGTCCCACACCGGGATCCCTGCGGCTGCCCCCTCACCCGCCCGCCGCTAATCCGCTGGGGTCAGGCTGGAGATGCGGAGGGGATACCGTCGTCACCCCTTGGATGGCGTCTCGGTCCTAGGCGGGTGGAGTTGGCAGTGTTCGTCACAGCGGTCCGTGAGGGCCGTAAATCGTTGGTCGGTTTAGGGGACGCTGGGCGGTCCGGGAGTTGATTCTTCGTATCCACGCGCTGAATCGACGGTGACCGATGACAGTGGCGCGGTGGTCGATGCGTTCGTAGGGACACGCCACCCGTGCGCTGGGCCCCCGGGACGTCCAAAATGTGGAGATATGAGGATGAGGATCTTTGGCCTCTCCGTGGTGCGCAATGAGGCCGACATCATCCGTTTGACTGTTCTCCATCACCTTGCGGTCGGGTTGGACCGTCTGCTCATCATCGACAACGGCTCGACCGACGGTACGGATTGCGTTCTGTGCCAGCTCTCCAGGGATAGCAGGGTCGAGTGGTCCCGCGACGAAGGCGTGTTCCGTCAAGGTGAGATGTTGACGACCTTGGCGCGACGAGCCGCCGCCCAGGGAGCCGACTGGGTCATCCCGTTTGACGCCGATGAGTTCTGGTACGCACCACAGAGCAACATTCGCCGGGTGCTGGAGTCCCCGACGGCCGCGGCCCTACGGGTCCGCATTGTTGACAGGTTCCACTATTGGATCTTTGCCAACGTGCTCGCGCGCAAATTGATACAACTCGATATCGTACGGACTGTGCCTGGCGATCAGATTCTCGATGTCTGGCGTGCGCCGGACGCGTGGCCTGACTGTTTCGCTACGTGGGTCAGCGTTGACATGCGGCACGGGTGCTGAGGAAGGCAACCCGAGCTTTGCGGCGAGAGTCATGCAGTCTTCGTGCATGGAATCGCAGAACCCGATGAAGTCAAAGGCAAGTAGACGCTCCTTCGCACGAATCAGTACCTGTTTATCAGGAAGGGTTACCTGAGCCCTCTTACTCGCCAGGGCAGCCTCCTGTCGATTTCCTGCAAACGAGAGCAGATTAACGTCCGAACCAAAGTAGCGGGTCATCACGTCGACGAGATGTAGCCTCAGTTGCGGATGCTCCAGGAAGCTCTCGAAGTCCGACGTTTCGTCGATCAGCCGCTGATGCCAGCGGTGGCCGGGATAACGCAGAATGTGGTTATATGCCGAGATTGACCGATCAACGGGATCTCGGAGCCAGGAAAATGTGAACAATGGCCGCGGAAGGAGTTGTTCAATATGGGCAGGTGCGTGCGCGACGAAGTAGCGGTACTCGGCAAAGCCCGGATCACTCAAGTTGGCAACACATTCGGTGCGCGGATAGGGCGCAATCTCTTCTGGGTTCACCAAACTACGCAAGAACGTCTCAACTGATACTCCGCCGGTCTTGGGAATGTGCATGAAGAAAACGCACATTTTGGATTCCAGATCTTCAATTAGCCAGTTTTTTTCCTGGTGAGCCGTGCTCTCTTGCATTGATCCTATCCTCTTCAATTAGCTGGTGCTGTGGCGGCATCCGTTTGGACTCGGCGAGACCATTCCTTGAATTCGCCATTGTTCAACCCGCGACTGCTCTTTACTTGACATGAATTCCGAGTGGTGCTCAATTGATTGTGAACGTGGTTAGGTCAACTACAGGGTTTCGCTACTCCAAGACTGCTCCACATGGACGAGGTGAACTGTATCCGCACGGGCGCAGTTCAGTTATCGGTCCGTTCCCTCTGCTGCCCGATCAACTCTGGTCCGCCGACATTGAGGCATGATCTGCTTCGGTGCGATTCTATGAGGTCACTGCGTTCAGTTTGAACACGATCCCCGTCTCAGCACTGGCTTCGGTCATCTCGTGATGCACGGCGAAGTACTCGGCTAACAATGGATGATCCCCAAGCCAGTCGGCGTGCTCGCGCGGCACCAGCAGATGGGTACCCCCTGATGCTATCGCCTCGTCGATCAAACGGACCACCCGCGCCAGGTGGGATGGGCCCCCTTCGCCCTCCTCCTGGTTGATTACCGGAAAGTCGCGCACGGTCGAATTCCGGTCGGTGCCCGCACCGTCCATAACAAAAAGGACGCCGTCACGCGACGGTTGCTCAGTACTGTCACCCGCTACAACCTCTAACCGATTCCTGACCAGCGTACCAATTGCCTGAGGGCTGAAATCACGCAAGATGGTCTGTCGCCCGTTTTCGCCGATCGCCCGCGCCAGATCACGTTTCTCATACACGAATCGCAGCAGCTGAGCCGCTTGGTCAACGTCGGGCTCTGCCCAGCGTTGGCCGCGACGATATGGCCCGTGATCCTGCGGAATCTCGCGGATTTCGTATCGCAAGGGAAAACTGTTCGACAGATTCATGAAATCCATGTTGCCTGAATAGGCCGTGGCGATGACTGGCTTACCCATGAGCATTGCCTCGGCGATGGTCAGACCGAAGCCTTCTGAGCGATGCAGTGATAGATAACAGTCCGTTGCCAGCATGAGATTCTCGACCTCACTCCGGCTAAGCACCTCATCGATGATGATGCCATCCACGGCGTCAACAGCGTGTTTCATCGTCGCAAAGGCGCCCGGGTCAAACTCCGAGTGGGCGCATTTGATCACGAGTCGCGCACGATCCCGGGACTCGAACGCCCTCGTGAACGCTTCAATGACGCCAAGGGGATTCTTGCGGTCGAAGTAGCTATAGAAGTCAAACATGTACAAGACCATAAACTCGTCCTCGTCAACCCCTATAAGACGCCGGTTTGGGGGAGGGAGGTCTGGTCGCTCTGGTATCGCCAGCGGCACTCGCACAACCGGTACGGGAGAGACGCGAGACACGGCGTCGAGCACAAAGTTGCTTGGGGTCCATATCTCATCGAAATACTGAAAGCTTCCAAACCATTCACGTGGCAGCTCATCCAGCTCCCACAGCCAGTACGCCACGTTGTAATGCCCATCGAGATAGTCGGGACCCACGTCGTTGACGAAGTTGGGAACCTGATCCGCATTCACATGAATAAGGTTGATGCGATAGGGATTTCCGGCAACGACTTTGGCAGTGCCGCGTATTTCTTCGCGGTTGAGGGCTCCATGGACATCACATACGCTGTTCACTACAAAGGGAATCCGCGCGGCGTCCAGGCTTCGAATCTGCGCTCGCGCGGCCTCTCCGGACCCTTTCTCCGATGCTATGTATCCCGCGACGTTCACTCCGAACGGGCGATGAGCTAGCTCCTCCAAACGCGGAGTTTGCTCCGCTTCGGACCGTCTCTTGACGCCTTGAACGGCTTGTACGCCGGGAACCATCCTCGGATCGATACGCTCCTCCTTTATCCCGCTTGAGAGAATCCACTTCAGGAAGGCTTTCCGGTCTTGGCCCAGGACATCGGGGAACGCTTTCTGGAGGTCATCACGTCGCTGGTAGATCTCATACCAGAGTCGAGTTACACGCCGGGACGACGTGTCACCATCAATCCCCGCGTTCAGCCAGCGAAAGTAGCTGTCGGGCAATGCGGTAGAGAAAGGATCGCCAAATTGGGCTGCGTCATTGCCCATTTGTAGATATAACGTCCTGGCATATGGATGGATCGTTGCATCATTGTCGAAACGATCAAATGCATATGGATATCCTCTTACATCATCATAGCCATGAGAAAAAAGAAGCGCCCGATAGCGTCTGAACAAGACATCCAGGCTTCCCACACCAGTACCGCTAATCTCACTATTGTGCTTCGATATTGACGTGCCACTGTAAGGATCAAATCCGCTGAAGTGATAGAAGTGCAGCGGTTCTCCCTTTACCAGGAACTGGTGACCGCTAAGTTCGATGGTTCGGCTGGGCAGGTTCCAGTACGCGACGTTGTAGCCTGGATGACGGAGGATCGCGACATCACTGAATAGCGACGGGACCAGATCTATCCATTTCTGATCGAAGAGCATGCCCTGCTCTGCCGCTCTCTGACAGTGACTATGGAGACGGGTCTTCCACCACTGCAAGAAAACTCGAGTCTCCGACGAGTTCGAGACGCCAATGAACCCTAAGTTGAACGTTCCGGACTGAAGAATGTTGAGCTCTAGCGGTATTGATGCGGCCTCGACCTGCGGTTCCGTGAGGTGGGGTGTAAGAACGATGGAATGCTGTTTCAACGCATCGAAAACCTCCGTTAATGGGTTGACGATGAGAATATCCGGGTCAAGGTAGACAACCTTGTCCAGGCTATGCCGGGTCAACAGGTGATCGATGAAATACGGCTTGACCGCGCAGTTCAACTCGGTAACGTTGTACTTGAAGCAAAGGGCCGGTGCGTCAGGAATGTCGAGTTCAGACAGTTCGATAAGCTCGAATGGCTCGACGCTCGGGTCGAAGTACCCATCCACTCGATCCACGAGGAGAACGTATACCGGGATGTCAGGATGATGCTCGTGAAATGAGGACGCAAACACACGAGCAAAGGCGAGATAGTTCTTCGCGATTATGGTGCATGCTGCTACGCGATCGATGGTCTCGACGGGTTCAGAGTCGGGTTCGATGATGGATTGTGCGTTCGTCTCCTGAGCGAACGGATCGCTCACCTCCCTCTCGACGGGTGCTCCGTTCTGTAGCTGAGGCGCCTCGGGTCCCAACTCCTCCTCGGGTTCGGTTGGGGCTACCGATGCCATCGGGACCGCCACGCTCGCTGCCACCTCTTCAGCGATTCGGCGATATGCGGAGGCGGCCGGTTCCAGGCTCTCCAGAAGCGCCGCTACGCTCTCACCTCCCACCAACTCTGCCACCGTCTCCGGATAGGCGCGGAGCACAAGCTCCCGCACCATCGCCAACTCCTCCGCACTCATTCCGTCACCCTTCGCTTGCTGCAGACTGCTCTCCCCCGGAACAGTCTCGATTTGGGCTGATACCTGCGTATCAATGACCTCAATGGGCTGAGGGACGGATTCTCCAGTGGACTGTGCATCAATCCTCTGAGCGATCGGATTTACTGCTGCGCCCTCGTCGATCGTACGGTTCAATAACTGAGACTCCTCGGAACTTGGCGCTTCCGGAGCCGCTTCGACGTGGGCTGGGGCGTGAGAGTGGAACGAATCTGGCGCGTCGTAGGCTGCCATGGCCCAAGTCGCCAATTCTTCGAGCGACGAGCGAAGTTCGCCGTTTGATTCTGGACCATTTTTGCTGTGAGCTTGACTGGCCCACACATAGTGCAGGGTGAAGCCGTAGAGGGTCTTGACGGCAAGTGGCAACCGTGGATGATCCATCACCTCGACGAGAGATGAACGATGATGGCAGAGGTTGGTATCCGCAAAGGCAGTGACGGCTTGTCGGACTCTCTCCGTCAAGTTGCCTTGGACGCCAAGGAATTCAGCCAATCGCTCCATGTTCGCGGGCACATCGCGAACCAGGTCCTCATAGGACACGAACAAGACAGACTGATTTCTGGTGTATTGGATGGCCGAAACGAGATAGCGGAGCCAGGCCGCGACTCCTTGATCAAATGACGAGACCCATCCTAACTCTGTGAGTGAGGTCGCGACATCGACGGGGTTTCGCACGCAAACGATGTACGACATCTGTGGCAGGACTGACTGCCAAAATGGCATCGTCAGACACGTTCTCGTGTCCTTCCAACCCCAGACATTCGCTTCGCCAAAGTCATTGTCAATAATCATGCGTGCCCGTGCGCGCAAGTCCGCCAGCATCGGCGTCGTTTCCCAGTCGGTCGGAAACTCCGGTGGATCATGGGTATTCCCACCCAGTCGCACGAGGATCTCCTCACTGACAAGCAATAAATCTCGGTGCTCCCAACAACCGGTAGGGTTGTACTCAGTTTCCATGATCAGGCCGTCATTCGGGCCAAGAAAGACACCAAGCAAGTTGGCAATACGTGCCACAAGTGAGGTGCCGCTCCGCTCCATTCCGGTGATGGCAATAATCTTGGGAGCGCGCTGCACGTCCTTACTGCGACGCCTGGCTCCGCGACGGCTAACGAGTTTGTTCACCGCTTCGACATGCGACGGGTAGCGCCGACACTATGAGTCCGAAGGTGCTGGTCTTCGTCACTGTCGAGAGCCGACTTTGAGACGAGGGCAAGGGGGCGCGGCGGGAGAAGCCGAAAGCTGATCCCTGTCTCTGGGCTCACTTCGGCAAGTTCGTGGTGCGTGGCGAAGTAGTCAGCCACCAGCGGGTGATCGCCGAGCCAGTCGGCCTGCTCGCGTGGGATGAGCAGGTGCGTACCCCCCGCCGCCAGCGTCTCGGCTACCAGCTGAATGACTTCCGCCAAATGGGTCGCCTCCGACTTATCCTTGCGGCGATTGATGATCGGGAAGTCGCGGACGGCTGGATTTCCCTCAGAACCCGATCCACCTACCACGTAGAGAGTGACGGCATCCAATGGCAGACGCGCTGGCACGGCGTCGCGAACACGGCAAGCGGATTGCCCTGAACCGTCGGTTTCCTCCCAGCCCTGCCGCGCTTCTCCATGGCGCGCAATTACAGCGAGCCGCTCTTGGATGAGACGGGCCACACTCTCAGTCGAATAGTTCGTCTCTATCTCCGCCTTCGCCGCCAAACTGAGAACACTCGCTTCGTCGCGATCCTCGAAGACGTGTCGCATCAGTTCCACCGCATGCTCAACTGACGGCTCGGCCCACGTCGCACCTGCTTGGTAGGGTCCAACATCCCTCTCCAGCGTCACGAGCTTGTACCGAACCGGGAAGCTGTTCGAAACATTCATGAAGTCGGTGTTGCCAGACCATGCCGTCCCGATGACAGGCTTGCCCAGGGCCATGGCATCCGCCATGGTCAATCCAATCCCCTCAGAACGATGAAGCGAAACATACGCGTCACAGGCGGCCATCAAGTCCCGCATGTGGTCGGGTTTCACGTAGCCTGTGTGGATCGAAATGCGATGCTTCCTGGATAGGGCCCGCATGGCGGCAAAGTCGTCCGGGCTGAAATCCTCATTGACACACTTGATGATTAGTCGAACCGACTCGGCAGGCGAGAAGGCACGCGTGAAGGCATCGATGACAGCCAGTGGGTTCTTCCGTTCGAAATAACTGGTGAAGTTGAAGACGAACAGGAATACGAACTCATCGTTGGCGACCTGTAGCCGCCGGCGCCCCTTAACTCGCGAACCAGGCGCCATTGGCGAGATTGCTGGGGGGATGCGTATGACCGGTACGGGTGAGACCGGCGCCAGGGCGTTGGCGATGAAGGATGATCCTACCCAGATCTCGTCGTAGCAGGCGAATGTATCGTGCCACTGTGCTGGGAATGCTGGCAGTTCCCACGCCCAGACGCCGATATTGTAGTGATTCAGGAAGTGATCTTCGCCGAGGTCTTCCACAACCTGAAAATGCTCGCGTGGGTTAACGCAAATGATGTTCAAACCGAATCGTTTACGGGTATCGAACTTCTTGTTCGCGATCGAAATCTGCCCTGATCGAGCCCGAGCCTGCTGGTGATGCGAAAGATCGTGGAGTGCGACTGGGACTCCGAGATGGTCGAGGGCACGCACATAACCTCTGGCTGCGACTCCGAGGCCGCTTTCGCGGCCGAAGTAGCCGGTCACATGGACGCCGTCCAGTCGCACCTGGGTGTCAGCAGCAATCCAGCCGGCGGTGCCGCCTCTCGGCGTCCGGGAGCCAGGTTCACCTGACACGTCGTCTACTCTCCCAGCGCTCTTATAGAATTCATCCCGTGCCTTGATCTTCGAGTCAGCGCTCCCGCCAATCGAACGACTAACGCTCCGTGACATTTGGTTGGAGGTGTAGTTGCCGGCGATACCTGGCTCTCCCTCCTCCCGGGCCAACGCCGGGTCGTAACCCAACTCAGCCGCGCCTCTTGTCTGCGCCCAATCGAGGAATGCCATTCGATCTGATCCGGCTACGTCGGGGAACGCTCTCCCCAGGTGATGTCGCGAGTGATAGATGCGATCAAGGAACGGGCTGAGACCCAATCGTCCATGCGCGGAATTGGTAACCCATCGATAGAAGGAATTAGGGCCGTTCACATCAAAGGGGTCCCCAAAATGCTTTCGTACGTTCGCCCCCTGGTCCAGATAGAGCCGGCGCAGGACCGGGCTAATGCCAATCCCATTGCTGAACCTGTCGAAGCCGTACCTCCATTTGCTGGCGATCGGATAGCCGTTCTCCATCAGGAGATCGGCGTACAGATTGAGGAGATCCTCGAGCGCGCTCCCGTTGTCGATTCGGGTCCGAGAGTCGAACCTGGACAACGTGTAGCGGAACATGGGATCGAATCCGCTGAAGTGAAAAAACGTCAAGGGTTTCCCATTGACCAGGAACTGTCGCTCGATTCTGGCTGAGCCGTTGCGACTTCTTGATCGCTCGTGAAGTGAGGTTCCAATAGGCGACGTTGTACGTCTCGTCCCGAAAGATGAACGCTCCGGGGAAAAGGCCCGGCACCAGGTCAATCCACTTCTGATCGGTCATAAGACCCTGGCAAGGATCGGAGATGCATCCGTCTCGCAGGCGCTGTTCCCACCACAGCAGGAATTGCTTTGTCTGTCTCGATTTCCTCAAGGCAATGAACCCGAGGTTGTAGGCGCCGGACATCAGGATGTCTTGGTCCCTCGGCCAATACCCATCGAGCGGAATCGGGTCCAGAAGATGAGGAATAAGGACAATATCGGCGTGCGGCAGAATCTCCATTAGCTCATCTAGTGGCTTGAAAATAAGAATATCTGGATCAAAGTAGATGATCTCCTCTTCGTATCGACTGAGTAGCGTCGCCAGCAAGCTTGGCTTCACCGCGGTCGAGAGCTCTCTCGCGTCGTACTTGAAGCTCATCTCCTTGAAGTCAGAATCGGGAATCCCCAGCTCTTGAGGGGAGATCACGCGCACATTGGCGCCAACCTCGACGCCATCAGGCAGACCGTCGATGACGAGGACGTAGAATCGACCGCCGGGCTCGTGCTTCGCGAAGGACTCCGCCAGCGTCCGGGCCTGGGCGAGATAGTTGCGGGCAATGATCGTGCAGGCCGCTGGTGATCGCCGCGATGAAGCGCGAGCGCTGTCCTGGTCGTGTTTCTCGGGGCGCAACCTGAAGACGATTCCGGTCTCGGCGCTGGCTTCGGCTACGTCGTGGTGCGTGGCGAAGTAGTCAGCGACACGTGGGTGGTCGCCGAGCCAGTCGGCCTGCTCGCGTGGCACCAGCAGATGCGTGCCTCCCGCGATGATCACCTCCTCCACCAGCCGCACGACGCGCGTCAAGTAGGCCAGCTCCGACTCGCCGTGCTCGCGATTGACGAGCGGGAAGTCTCGCACCGCCGGATGGCGATCACGGACCCGCACCGCCGACCACGTAGAGGACGACATCGGACTTGGTCCAATTTGCGCGGCCGGGTGGAAAACGTGTAGGGGTGCGATTCGGGGGTGCATCCAATGGAGTGACCTCACCGAGGACACGTCCTACTGCCTCGCGCATCGCCTGGAGCGTGACGTCGTCTACGGTCATTTCCAGGGCGGAGCGGATACGCTCTTCGCCATGCTTGCGCAGCAGCGCCGCGTTTCCCGCATCCTTCAATGCTTTTCGACGATTGGTTCCGTAGCTTCGGCTCCGGGCGTGATACACATAGGCGTGGTCCACGATCGCCAGGGTAAATCCGGCCTTTGTCGCCCGCAGGCAGTAGTCTTGCTCCTCTCCATACGCCTCCGGAAACGCACGTTCATCGAAGTACCCGATCGCGTCGATCACCGCCCGCGTGATCCCGAAACAGAACCCGTTGACGAGGCCGACTCGTGGGAATGCACGCGGTGCAATCGCGTCGATGACGGCCGCCACATCGTCAGGTGTCCATCCCGGCGGGGAGCGGGTTGAGCGCCCAGTCTTGATCAGCATCAAAGCGCTCCGGGACCGACTGATATGTGGCCGCGTTGGAGAGCGGATCGACGATCCCGATCCGCGTATCAGTCGCGGCACACTCCAGTAAGCGGTCCAGCCA
The DNA here is from genome assembly GCA_963751075.1 of uncultured Chloroflexia bacterium. GTDB lineage: Bacteria > Chloroflexota > Chloroflexia > Thermomicrobiales > UBA6265 > JACCXM01. The sequence goes on from CAVVTE010000012.1 coordinate 86,432, forward strand.
ACCCGGCGTAACGATCGTGTCGCTGTTGAGCAGGACGACGAAATCCGCTCGGGTCTTCCGGAGTCCCCGGTTCGCCGACCGCGTATAGCCCTCGGGCTCGTTGTTGCGAAGGATGGTCACAGCAGGATGAGCCACGGTGAATCGCGCGAGTTCCGCTTGGCACTCTGGCCCGCTGGCGTCGTCGACGAGAATCAGCCCGTGTCGGGGATCCGTATGCGCAGCTACCGATATCAGGCAACGCCGCACGTCGTCGATGGCGTCATGCACGCAGATGACGATCTCGGCGGCCATCCCCTCACGCCGCACCGGGTCTCCCCCGATCGGTAGCCGCGCGGTCATGCCATCCTTTTGTGCCAAGAGTCAGGCAACTCCGTTCGTGCCATTGCTCACCTGCCGTCGCCTCGCTCGCTCGCCCGGACCAGACTTTATCATGGGTTCGGGCAGCCACGGCGCCTGGGGAAAGGCGTTAGCGTCCCAACATCCGCGCCAGGGCCTCGCCGGTGCGCTCGAGGCCGCCGAAGTCCAGGGTGGTTGCCGGCGTAATGCTTCGCCCGAGCTCCGTCGTGACCGCGTCCGCCAGCCGCTCCGGCGTCAGCTCATCCGGTAGCACCACAGTCCCCAACCCGAGGGCGGCCAGGCGCTCCGCCCGCAGCTCCTGTTCGTCGGATCCCCTCCTGCCTGCCGCCACATTGGGCACCACGATCGGTCGCTTGCCGGCGCCGACCGCCTCCCAGACACCGTTGTATCCACCCATGGTGATCACCGCGTCTGCGGTGGCGACGTGACTTTCCAGGTCGCTTCGGAACGGGACCAGCGTCACGCCTCGGAGCGCGTGCACGAGGTCGCGCAACCGTTGCGTGACGGCTGGGAGCGTGGGAGCGAGGTCGCGCAACCGCGCCAGATTGGCCATCGGCATCTGCGGTCCAGCCACCACTGAGGAACCCCCGTTCAGGAAACCGCGCCGCGCCGCCTCCAGGAACGCCTCGAGCACTGGAGCTCCAACGCTGCCACCACCGACCGAGACGACTACCAGCGGCGACTCGGTCGCGCCCAGCTCCTGGCGAATCTCGCGAGCCGGTCGCCGTGGCTCCGGTCGCTGCAGATACCCGGTGAAGATCGTCTTCGCGGCGATGGCCGGTAACAGCCCATACTCCCCGATCGGGTCGAAGACGTCGCGACAGCCATAGACCAGAATCAGGTCGTACACGTCCTCCAGCAACGCATACGCCCCGCTCCTCTCCCACTCCAGGCGGGTCATCTCCGGCCCGTACGTGATGTCGCGCAGACCAAGCACGAATCGAGGCCGCCGCTCGCCGGCGCCAAAGCGGTTCAGCACCGGGAGCAGCTCGCCGGCCAGTCCGGCGGGGTTGTGGTCGACGACGACCAGATGAGGCATGAACCCATCGATTGTTGCCTTGATGATCGCCTTGCGCAGGGGGAAGACGTCGCGGGGAGCACCGGGGTCATCTTCGGCATCGCTCTCGAAGAGACTCCACTTGCCGGGAGCCGGGCATTCTGACGTAATCAAGCGTCTCCGGGAGATCGAACGCGCCCACCGACGGTGATCCGGTCAACAGCAGATCGTGCCGCGCTCGGAACTGATCGGTGCAATGCTTTCGCGATGGCGAGTGTTCTCCTGAGGTGCCCGAGTCCGAGCCCATCGTGGCTATAGACGAGCACCCGGGGACTGGACTGGGTGGGACGCGGATGCTAATTCACGGATCGTGTTGCCTTCACCTTCAGCCGTATGATCCCGGTTACGGCGGCCTGCCGGCCTGTCTCCGAATGATCGACGGAACCGCGCGCCACCCAGGTGATCGGCCGCGGCGCCTCCACGGTGGCGCGCACGTCCAGAAACGTGTTGGCGCACGCGGCGCATCATCGCGCCTCTGCCGTGAGCGTTCACAGGCAGTGCGGTTGAAGAATCTGCTCTTCCCGGTTCCCGAGAAGTTCAAACTCTTCAAACCCTTTAAACTCTTCAAACTCTTTGACCCTACACGCGCACCCCATGCCGGCCCGGCTCGCGCCTCACGGTTGAGCCGGCTGCTCACTCCATGGGTCCAGCAGCAGCTTCACCCCATCTCGTCCCTCGAAGCGGCGGAAGGCGTCCTCCCAGCTCCTCAAAGGGTAGATGTCGGAGACGAGGGGCGCGGTCCGCACGCTGCCCTCGCCGAGCAGCCGCAGCGCGGTGCGCCAGGCGGAGGGAACGGAGGCGTTGCTGCCGGTGACGCGCAGCTCCTTCATGCAGACCTGATCGAGGTCCCAGGCCACCGGTTTCCCGAACAATCCGATCTGCGCGTACTGCCCGCCGCGCCGCGCGTGGTCGAGCAGGGAGAGCGCGGCCGGGCCGGCGCCGGAGCATTCGAAGACGATATCGGCGCCCCAGCCGCCGGTGAGATCCCGCACGATAGGAACCGGGATCCTCGGCGGCGACGTCGACGACCCGCACCGCGCCCAGCTCCCCCGCCAGCTCCAGACGGCGGCGATCGGCGGCGGTGCCGAGCACAATTACCGTGGCCCCGGCGGCCCGCGCCACCTGCAGCGTGAGGAGCCCGATCGCGCCCGGTCCCGCGACGACCGCCACGTCGCCGGCGGTCACTTTCGGCAGCTCCAGGGCGCCGTGGACGACGCAGGCGAGCGGCTCGGTGAGCGCCGCTTCCTGGAAGGTCAAACCCTCGGGGAGGCGGTGGAGATTGCGCTCTGGAACGACGACGTAGGGCGCGAACCCGCCGTTGACCCCCGAGCCGATGGAACGGCGCTCCGGGCAGAGGTTGGGCTGCCCACCCCGGCAGAAGCGGCAGCTGCCACAGAGATGGAAATAGGTCTCGGTGGTGACCCGGTCGCCAGGCGCGACCCCGGTCACCCCGTCGCCGGTGGCCATCACCTCCCCGGCCAGCTCGTGCCCGAGGACGACCGGGGGCTGGGTGGGGAACTCGTCGTGGTAGATGTGCAGGTCGGTGCCGCAGATGCCGGCGGCGCGCACCCCCAGCAGTACCTGCCCCGGTCCGGGCTGCGGCGCCGGCACCTCCCGCAGGGCGACGTTCCCTTCGCCCCGTGCCGTCTTCATCACGGCCTGCATCGTGGTCACGCGCGCCTCCCTCGTTACGCCGCGCCCAGCGGCGGACTCTGCCGCACGTCGAAGGTGGTAGCGTCATCTTCCAGAAAGCGCAGCAGGGCGTCGCCCTCCACGGCAAGCGCGGCGGCCTCGCTTCGGTGGCAACCTGGCGAACGGTGTGATGATCAGGGTTGCCGCTTTTCGCTTGCGCTCCACCCGCCAGGTTCCCGCCACAAACCCGTCGACGAGGATCGTGGCCGGGATGCGGCCGTTCTTCGCCCCCAGCACACGTTGACGGTGCTCGTCCGGCAAGACACGAGTGCGGTCGGCGTGCGAGAGCACCAGATTGTCGAACTCCGGCAGGAAGCGGGGCGGCGCCGGGGTCTCGTCCGGTGGCCGTGGCGCATCAGGTAGATCGAACAGGGTCCGGCCGCGCTCATCCTGGAAGGAGTGATGGCCCGTTGCGAGTGCAGCGCCTCGAGCACCGGTTTCATCCCCTGCCAGGCCGGACCACTGCTGCACGTCGGCCGCGGTGGCGGGCCCGAACGCGGCCAGATAGCGCAGGGTCAACGCCTCGCGGTTTGCCTCATTGGAGATGGGGTATCGCTAGCCAGTCCTCGGCCAGCCCGAAACGCGAGTCGGCGGGAAACGCCCAGCGATCGTCAGTCGGCATCATCAACAGTGGCAGCTGCATGCGCACCGTGAATCCCAGGGCGCGGTCATTGACACCCGGAAAGGCCTCGGCCAGCGCCGCCCGCAGCTCGCCAAAGGTGCGCGGCCGCTCGCGGAGCAGGGCCCGCGCGACGGGCAGGACCGCTTCTGCATCGAGCCCTTCGGCGCGCTCGCCGAGCAGCCCCAGCGATCGCGTCAGCATCGGTTGCAAAGTCATGCGGTGGGTGGCGTAGTCGGCCGCGCTCATCAGGTGCAGCGTGCCGCGCATGAGGGTGCCGCGCACGATCTCCCGATCGTGCAGCGCCCGGTGCAGATGCTCGCGTCGAACCGTGCAGGCGCGTCCAGAGACCGGGGAACGGCGGTCTCGGCTCTTGCGCCTGCATCCCGCACAGCCGCTCCACCGCCGCGACGACGGAGATGGTTTCGCGATCGAGCAGCATCTGCCGCGCCAGAGTGGCGCGGTTGAGCTGCCTGCTGCGTGAGCATTTCGAGCTGGGGACTCATGTGGGGCTCATCGATGTCGCGCATCTGGGCGATCCAGGCCAAGCCGCTGGAACTGCGATCGAAAGTCGAGTAGCCTACGACGGGTCTTCTCCGTCATCCGGTCGCGCTGGAGGTGAGGGTGAGTCGGGGGGGCGAGGTGCCGGAACCACGAACCCAACGACCACCGCCTCCTCTTCCTCGGCCCGGCGGCATCAGCGTGGTTGTCGGCGGCGCATCCTGGTCGACTCGTTCTCAGGACCGGGTGATGCCGCGACCGGAACCTCTCCCACCTGATCGGGTTCGGCTTCACCCAATGCGGACCCCCCATTGGCTCCCGAAATCGGGTACCGCCGTCTCCAACTTGGCCTCCGGGACCTCCTCAGGTGTCGGAACGGGGTCAAAGCGCGCGTCTCCGTCGTCGTCCAGGGAAAAGATCCAGGCTCGCCGGCTCTGCCACTCCTGGGTCGGTCGACTCGGTGAGCGAGATTGAGGCGCTCGCGGGCTCGGCTCGGCAGCCCGCGTGGGGCTCGTGCCGGCGGAAGCGGCACGCCGGCGCGTGGCAGGGGGTTGCGGAGCGCGGTGCAGATATCCTCCGAGGAGGATGCCGATGGCGGCGACGGTGGCGGTCGTCGTCACCAGGAGAGCGCCAGTACGATCGTCGAGGGATCCCGCCAGTGCCCCGATGGTCGCCAGCAGCATCGCGGCCCCAGCAAAGAGGAAGGAGCGGCCCGTCCCCCGATGCTCGGCCGCGACCGCCAGGGCATGTGCCGCGTCGTCAGGTGAAGCGGATTCGCGCGGCGGCGCGCTGAGCCCGTGGCGCCAACCAGCCCAGCATGACCACGCCCAGCAGACGCCAAGGGCGCCCAATCCGAACCCGACCACGACGAAGTCCACGTCCCGTCCCCTAGCGTGGCCGCGCCATGCGCCTCACACCGCGCATGAGGCCAGTCTCATTGCGTGTGCGGGGCATTTTACGGGGCAGCGCGCCGACTGTGTTCGGCGCCGGGCAAACAGAAGAGGGCTCATCCCGAAGGATGGGCCCCCAGCGTGCTCTCGTGCAAGTGCAAGTTTCTGGTCCGGCTCCGGACGACCTCCGCATGTCGGACGCAACCCGGGGCCGGCGAGGCGACTAGCGCCGGCGCAACCCGAGGGATGCCGCCGCGGCGCCGGCCGAGGAGATCAGCGCGAAGAGCGCCGAGACATCCCCGATGCCAACTCCCGTGTCCGGAAGCGCGACCACGACGTCCGCGGGACTGCCCTTCGGAACCTCCACCGGAGCTGCGAGCTTCTTCTTCGGCTTCTCCGGGGCGGCCGGAGGCGTGTACGGCGCGCAGGTGGTGTCGCCAACGCTGATGGCGTTGCCAGCGTTGCCGCCGGAGTTGATGTCTTGGATCGAGACCGCTCCGCCGTCGGCTGCCGAGGTGGCCACGCCACCGTTGCCGGAGGACGCGGTATCAACGCCACCTCGACCGTCGCCGCCACCGGTGGTGGCCAGGTTGTTATTGCCACCGCTGGCATCCGAGATGCTCGTGCCGGCGTTAGCGGAGATGTCGATAACCGTCTCGTTGGTGACCGTGCCGCCGGTGATCATCACCGCGGCAGGCGCGACGATCGGCTCGCCCTTGTCGTCATACCCGGCGACACACTGCGCCGCGGCATCCGGCGCGGCCAACAGGCTCCCACCGACGAGCGAGAGCGTCACCGCCGAACCCATTGCAATCCTGGAAATTTTCAGCTTCACCTGAACCCAACCTCCCCACTCCGTCGCCGGACCCGCCGACGAACAATCCGCGCCCCCTGACGGTGCACGACCACCCCGGACTCCCGGGCAGACCACTGGCACCAGGCTCACGAGTCCTGCTCCTCGAGACAGGCCGACGGAGCCCTATCAAGGAGCATGACGCGCGAGTCCCGGTTCCGGTTTCGCGCCGTCCGGAATTCGGGTACGGGACCCCTGCTCCGGCTGCGCGAGCCCCGCCGGGTGTAGCGGCTGCCGCGTCGGGACAGTCGCCCATCCCCTGGCGTCGCCCGGCAGCGTCCGCTGCGCGGCATGCTCGCACCACGCCAAACGTACAGTAGCAAGATGAGTGCCCTTTGGCAAATACATGAACCGGCTAAGAGTCCCATCCTGGACGTTGGCTATCAGCTATGGGCTGTTAGCTATCGGCACCGGCGGTCTTACGACGGCACGACTCATGAGGACGCTCTGCTCGCAGTCTTGCCGTCTGAGCTGTCTTGCCGTCTTCGACCGATAGCCAGCAAGGGGTTGACAGGCCGAAGGTGTTCGTATAGAGTGTACGTACAGTCCCGAGGAGCCTGGACGAAGCAAGGCTCCCCACCTGAAGCGGCAATCGGCGGCGGGCGAATCGCGGGGTACGCCGGTCGTGTGAGCCACAGAAGGGACAGGAAGGCAAGGCCACGTCCGTTGCGGGGCGTCGATGTGGCGGAGCGTCCAGTCATGGGGAGTCGCGCTGGAGTCACAGTCTCGTCGGGGCTGTTTCTTTGTTGTCTCCTCATTCACTACCGCGTTCCACCGGGTTCAGTCCCAGGCCAGCCCTGTGCGATAGTTCCGGCTATGATCCACGGCCGGGAGAACGTGCGTATGCTCGGTAATCCCGGATATGCAGGGAGCTGTAGAGCAGGGATGACTGAAACCTCAACGCGCTCAGGCGAGTTCACCGTCATCGTCACCTCGGATCGCTACGGCAATGAGACGCATGGTCTCGAGCTGGAACAGGAATTGGCTGCCGCGGTGACCGATCTCGACGTCAGGTTGCTCGGGCGCGCCAGCACCACCGAGGACGAGCTCATCCGCGTGGCCCAGGACGCCGACGCGATGCTGGTCAGCACGCGCGAGGCCATCACCCGCCGTGTGCTCGAGAACATTCCGCGGGTGAAAGTCATCTCGCGCTACGGCGTGGGGTTGGACAATGTCGATCTCGACGCCGCGGCCGAAGCGGGCATCGTGGTCACCCACTACCCCGGCTACTGCACATCCGAGGTGGCCGACCACGCCCTGGCCATGATCCTGGCCCTCAACCGGCGCATCGTCGAACAGGATCGCGCGCTGCGCGAGGGCGCCTGGGTCGAGCACGGTCCATCGACCCGGCGCATCCTGCAGCGGTCCCATCCAGCCGCTGCGCGAGCAGACCCTTGGCATCGTCGGGTTCGGCCGCATCGGACAGGCAGTCGCCGCGCGCGCCAAACCGTTCAACCTGACGATCGTCGCCGCCGACCCGTATGTCGATCCAGAGGTAATGGTTGCCGCCGGAGTCGAGCCGGTCACGCTGGAGGAGCTTCTGCGGCGGTCCGATATCGTCACCCTGCATGCCCCGCTCACGCCGGAGACCCGCGGCCTGATCAACGCCGCGGCGCTGGCATTGATGAAGCCGGCGGCGGTGCTGGTGAACACGGCACGCGGCCCGATCATCGACCTGCCGGCGCTGGCTCAGGCGTTGCAAGAGGGAAGGATTGCTGGCGCGGCGCTGGACGTCGTCGATCCGGAACCACTGCCGGCCGATTCGCCGTTCTACCGGATGCCGAACGTGATTCTGACGCCGCACTCAGCGTATTACTCGGAGCGATCGGTCGACGTCGTGCGGCGGGAGACGCTGCTGGAGGCGCTGCAGGTGTTGCGCGGCAAGCGTCCGCGCACGGTAGCGAACCCGGCCGTCTTGCAGAAGGTCGCTCTCGAACCGTAGCGCAGGCAACGCCCCGACCGGGGTCAGGAGGTCTGGTGTTTCGCCGTCGCCGCGTTGCGCCAGCCGTGTCGTCACCGGCGCCGGTACCGCCGCCTGATGACGCCGGTACGCTTGGACTCGCGGATTTTCTCCAGGAGGAGCTTGGAAACGGAGCCGGCGGGGACTTGCCCGTCCCCGCCGCGGTCCGCGATGACGAGGCGCTGGTTCGCGCCGCGCAGAGCGGGCGATCTCGAGGCGTTCAACGTGCTGGTGCAGCGCCACGAGCGCCCGGTCTTCAACGTCGCCCTGCGCCTGCTGCGAGATGTCGGGCTGGCTGAAGACGCGACGCAGGACACGTTCATCCGGGCCTGGCAGAACATCGGCACGTTCCAAACTGGCTCGGTCCGCTCCTGGCTGTACAAGATTGCCACCAACCGTTCCTACGACATGCTCCGCGCGTCGGCCCGCCGCCCCGCCGGGTCATTAGAGGCGGAGATCGTCGAGATCGAACCGATCTGGACCAGCGGGGGCGCCGGCGACGAGGCTCCGGACACCCATGCACTGCGCCGGGAGCTCTCGATCTACCTCGAGCGCGCCTTGACGGCACTGCCCGATGACCAGCGGATGGTCGTGCTGCTGGTCGACGTGCAGGGTCTGGACTATCACGAGGTGGCTGAGGCGATGGGGATCGCGCTCGGCACCGTGAAGTCCCGGCTGAGCCGCGCCCGCGCCAAAATCCGTCAGGCGCTGGCCGACGATGCGCCGGCGCGGGAACTGTTCGAGCGCTACCTCCGTTTAGAGGAGGAAGACGAGGGAGACCGGGCAGCCATGCCCGTGACTCCAACGCATGGAACCGGACGATGACTGAGCAGCACCCGGCGGACCGCCCGGGACACCTTGATATCGACGCGGTCAGCGCGTTCATTGATCGGGATCTCGGGCCGGACGATCTGGCAACGATCGAAGGTCATCTCCACGAATGTCCACCGTGCTACAGGGAAGTGCTCGAGATTCGGACCACGGTGGTGCTGCTCACCGGACTCCCCCAGTACACCCCGCGCCGCTCGTTTTGCCTTGGTCACGAGCATGCGCGTGCGGGACGGCGGCGCGGCCGCGCTCCGCGCGGTCTCTCCTGGTCTGGTCCTTTTGCCCCCTCTACTTACCCCGCGTCAGCAACGGCGTCCGTCACGCATGGTGATAGCGGGCGTGCGGCGGGATGGCTCCCGGGGTTGCAGGCGGCGGCGATGGTGGTCGGGGCCCTGCTCCTCCTGGTGACTACCAGCGACCTGATCGGTATGCCGCCCCAGCCGGCGTCATGGCTCTCCGAACCGGAACCCCTGATCCAACAAACCGAAAACATCTCGGCCCCCACCTCTCAGGCGCCGCAGGCGCCGGCGCCAGCAATGGAACCGGCCAGTGACTCCAGTCTTGATAGCGAATCCTCATCCGATCCGGACGCTGCCAACCTCGAATCGTCGTCATGAGATTGGCCGGGGATGAATCCGGGGGAACCACAAGGGGCGATAGCGCGTCTCAAGAAGTGCTGGAGGATGGGGAGAACGCGGATACAGCCTCGAGCGTCGCGACTAGCGCGGCGCTGGCGGCGGTAACGAGCGCGGTTCCCACTCCCGACTCGGGGCTCGCGCGGAGCCCCGAGACGGCGACAGACGCTGCCGACGCGCCGGCGGCTACTGACGCCCAGCCGTCCCGGCTGCGCCTGGCGCAGCTCGTGCTCGCCTTCGCGCTGGCATGGCTCGTCGTCTCCATTGTCGGACTGCGCTGGGTGCGTGGTCTGCGACGAGCCCGAGACTAGCCCGGCTGCCGGAGAGCGAGTGAACAGTCAGTCACTATGGGGTGACTGAGAACCGAATCGGCAACTGAGAGGAGACGGGACATGCCCCAGGAACGGCATCGGGGAATGCGGGTGCTGCGGACCGCGGGAGCGGCTCTGGCGCTAGCGGGTCTGCTGGCGACGAGCGCCATCGGCGGGGCGACCGCGCTGGCGCAGGATATGGCGACACCGGTGTCCGACATCGCGCTCGGCATGCCGACGGTCAGCGTCAGCGGTCACGGGTCGGTCAACGTCCCACCTGATACCGCCTCGGTGAACATCGGCGTCGACGTCATCAAACCGACGCTGGGCGAAGCGCAGGAGACGGCCACGGCTCAGGCTACGGCCGTCATCGAGGCATTCGAGGCGGCGGGAATCGCGCCCGAAGACATTCAGACCGACTTCTTCAGCGTGAACATTCTCCGCGACTACTCCGAAAACGCCGACCCGACTCTGATTACCGGCTTCGAGATCATCAACCAGTTGCGGGTCACGGTGCGCGACACCGACCAGCTCGGCGAGTTGCTCGATGCGGCGGTGAACGCCGGAGCGAACAGCATCTACGGCGTGACGTTTTACGTTGACGATCAGACCGCCGCCGCCAGTGAAGCACGAGTCGAGGCGGTCGAGGATGCGCGCACCAAGGCCGAAGAACTGGCCTCCGCCGCGGGCATGGCGCTCGGTCCGGTGGTCGCCCTCTCCGAAGGGACGACGCCGATCATCTCCCCGGTCTACCCGATGGCCGTGGTGGTGGCGCGGGCATGGCAGGCTGAGTCCGCGGTGCCCGTCGAGCCCGGATCGACAACAGTCGCCGTCGACGTGATGATGACCTTCGAGCTGCGCTAACCAACTAGCTGATACCTGAATCTAGATCCGGATGCGGCGCTGGGAGAATTCTCTCAGCGCCGCATACCCGTGTGAGTCCGGTCAGCGGCGATGCCGCGCTCGCACATCGTCCGCGTGTCCCGCTCCCGCTGAGCCCATGGCTATTGTTCCAGAAGACGTAGCCTCGGCAGCGATGGTGTCTCGTGTGCTGAGGAGTCCTGTGCCCTACGTCGGGAACTTGCCTCTATCCATGAGCAGAGCGCGAAATCTCGACGAACGTGACGTGCGGTGTCATAGCCAAGCATCGCTGCCAGGTTCACCCGACCCGTTCCAGGTCATCGCGCAGTTCCACGCCAAGTCCTGGGAGGTCGGGCAACCGCACGTCGCCATCAGCCTCCGGCACCAACGGTGTGGCGATCAGCCCTTGAAAAGCAGCCGCCGTAAGCTCCGGCGGCTCCTGGACCAACTCGACGTAGGGGCTGTTCGGGGAGGCGGCGCTCAGCTGGAGATGAGCGGCGAGGCCGACCCCGTTTGCGCCATGGTGAGGGATGCACAGCTTGCCGCGTAGTTCAGCGTAACCCGCCACGGTCCGCAGCATGCCAAGACCCCCGGAAACGGTCGCCTCCGGCTGGACGACGTCGTAGCAATCCTGGTCGATCAGCAGCCGGAATTCGTGGGCGCCGACGTTGTTCTCGCCGCCGGCGATCGGTACCTCGCTGGCCGCCACCAGGCGCCGCAGAGCGTCGAACGCGTAGCGGCCGAGTGGCTCCTCCAGCCAGGTCACTCCCAACGGGGCCAGAGCGCGGCAGGTGGCCAAGTGCTCGATGGAAGTCCCAGGCGAGGCTCTTCTCGCTACCCGGAGTACCCGGTTCCTGGGCCTGGTTGGCGTCGACCATGATCTCCATGCGGTCGCCGACCGCGACGCGCACCGCCTCGACCTGGGCAATGTCCTCTTGGAGCGTCGGGCTGTGGAGGCGAAGTTTCACTGCTCGATACCCCTCGTCGAGCAGGCGCAAGGCATCTTCGGCTCGCCGCTCGGGGGAGCGGACTTCGACCAGGCTGGCGTAGGCGCGGACGCGATCGGTGTGCGCGCCCCAGAGTTTGTATAGAGGGAGATTGGCCGCTTTGCCCACCAGATCCCACAGAGCCATCTCGACGCCGCACGCGACCGGCAGGCTCGCCCAGGGTGGTCCGGCGTTGCGCAGCACCCGCACCAGTCGCCCGACCGCCAGGGGGTCCTCGCCGGCCAGCCGTGGAGCGACCACTTCGTCGACAAACGCGGGCGACCCGTGGCCCGCTCCGATGCCCGTCAGTCCAGCGTCGGTACGGACGAAGTAGACGGTCGAGACGGTTTCCCGCCAGATCCTCCCCGGGGCCCACGCCGGTCGAACCTCGCCGGCGAAGGGAGCGCGTCGCACCTCGGCCTCGATTGCCGTGATCTTCATCGTTATGGCAGCCAGTGGTAGTCGGCCATCCTGGCCTCGTGCCGGCCGGCGAGCTGGGGAATCCCAGGCCGCGATTCGAATCGCTCCCGTTGCCGCACCAAGAGACAGGTTCTATGCATGACACGATCCTATCACGCGACGCGTTGCTGGTCCGCAGGAGGTTCTGCAACGTCGCGTCCCTCGCGATCGCCTCCAGCCTCAGAGCGCGTCACGAGGCGCGGCTATCTCGATCGTCTTCGTCCAGAGCGTGAGATCGGCGGATGGGGAGACGTCCATAGTCTCGGTCGCGCCGAGATAGCGATCGGACCCGCCGATGATGGTTCGCGCCGAGGGCACGCCACCGCCTCACTCGACCCCGTGGAACTCCAGAGTGCTGACGTCAGCTAAAGACGATCGTCTCGGTCGCGATGCAGTCGGCAGCGGCATTGAAGACGATCCCCGTCCCCTGCGTGGAGGCGCTGCTGTCATCGACATCGGCCTCGTCGAAGAGTGCGTGCGGTCCCCAGACCAGCATCTCTTCGATGGTCGGACCCGGCTCGCCCAGATCGACCTCGGTCACCAGGTCCGCATTTCCGCATGTTCAACGCGATCGTCCACGAGTGACGGCCCCGAGCAGCATCCCACGCGAGGCTTCCCCCTCGGTACACGTGCGCACTCCGAGTCCACCACGTTCGTTGCCGTGTCCAGTCGCATCACGCATCGAGAGGTTCTTGGCGCACAATGGGGCGCATGCGCACACCGTTCGTGAGTTGACGGTCATTGACCGGCCTGACGATTTACGTCCGGCTCATTCGACCGGCTGGGGATCGAGGAAAGCAATGCGTTTCGGGATTTTCACGTTCAGCCGGGCGCCCTACGCGGAGATCGCCAGCACCTTCCGCCTGGCTGAGGAGCTTGGCTTCGCCAGTGCCTGGGTCAATGACGACTTGATGGTGCCGGACTATGCCGATTTCGAGCCCTGGACCTTGCTCGCGGCCCTGGCACGTGACACCACTCGCATCCGTCTCGGCACCATGGTCACCGCCATCACCTTCCGGCATCCGTCCGTTCTTGCCGCGCAGGTGATAACACTCGACCATATCTCCGAGGGCCGCGTCACGCTTGGCCTCGGCTCGGGCGGTCCCCCGCATCCGTATGGCGCATTTGGCCATGCCGATTGGTCGCCGCGAGAACGTGTCGAGCGGCTGGAGGAGCAGGCCGGCGTCCTCGACGCGCTATTGCGCGGTGATCCGGTCTCGCGGGAGGGCCACCACTACCCGATCCGGGATGCCGCCCTTCATGTCCCAGTGCAACGGCCACGCCCTCCTCTCGTCATCGCCGCCCACGGCGACCGCGCGCTGCGAGTCGTGGCCCGCTATGGCGACGGCTGGAATACGCTGGGCGGCCAGCCATTCCCGGAGGGACTCGACCCCGCACAGCGGCTGCCCCTGGCAGAGACCGTCTCACGGACGCGACACTTGAGCGAGCGGCTCGACGACATTTGCGTGGAAATCGGCCGCGATCCGGAGACAATCTCGCGCTCGGTACTGGCACTGAGCCCCAACCCGGATCCGTTCTCGTCGCTCGACGCATTCGACGAGTACGTTGGCGGTTACGACGCTATCGGCATCGGTGAGCTCATCTTCTACTGGCCGCCGATCGAGCATTCATACGGCCAGCGAACGCCGGTGCCGGCAGAGGTTCAGGCGCGCTTCGAACGGATCGCCTCGACCAGAATCGTTGGTCATTGAGTTGACCGGCGATGGCTGTCGACCTGCGTGGGTCACATCGCGAGTGCAAACGCGTAGTTCACGGAACCATGATGAGTTTGCGAGGGTGAGTCGTCCATGACCTTGTTGATTCAGGCCGCAAACGTCGAGTACGCCTACGGTGGCAACGATGTGCTCACCGGCGCGACGTTCGAGATCCGGCAGGGGGACCGCCTGGCGCTCATCGGCGCAAACGGCTCCGGGAAGAGCACCCTCTTCCGGCTGATGGCCGGGCAACTGCGGCCGCAGCGTGGAGCGCTGACCCTGGCGCGTGGGACTCGAGTCGGGTTTCTCAGCCAGGAGCCGGACTTCCCACCCGGGCAGACGGTACACGAGGCCATCGCCCTCGCCGCGGGTGACCCCGCTGCGATGGAGGCGAGGGCGCGTGAGCTCGAGCAGATGATGGGCGAAGCCACGAGCGACGATGAGCTCACGGCGATCATGGATGCCTACGCGCTCGTGCTGGAGCGTCTCGATGGCGGCGCGGGTGAGACCGCGAAGGGCGCCAGCGTCCTGGCCGGACTCGGGTTCCCGGAGGGGCGCGGCGACCAGCCCATCGCCCGGCTCAGCGGTGGCGAGAAGAAGCTGATCGGGCTGGCGCGACTGTTGGTCGAGGAGCCGGATGTGCTTCTCCTCGATGAGCCGGACAACCACCTCGATTTTGCTGGGAAGGCCTGGCTCGAAGGGTACGTGCGGGACCACCGGGGCGCGGTCGCGGTCATCTCTCACGACCGCTTCTTCATTGACCGCTCGGCGAATCGTATCTTCGAGTTGGAGAACGGCCGCATCGAGGGCTACTCCGGCAACTATGCGGCCTATGTCGCGGAAAAACGCTCCCGGCTGGAGCGCGGTGCTCAGTTGCGTGACTTGCAGGAGCGGGAGTTCCGCAAACTGAAGGCGAGCGCCGAGCAATTGACGCAGTGGGCGCGGCAGAACCCGAAGTTCGCCTCCCGCGCAGAGAACATGCGGCGCAAGCTGGCTGAGGAGCGGGAGCGCCTGGAGAGCACCCCGGCGCCAGTGCTCAACCCGCGGCAGATCGACGTGGCCTTCAACGCCGAGCGTGGCTCGTCGCTCGTGCTGGACGCCAGGGCCCTCGCTAAGTCATTCGACGAGCGAGTGGTTCTCGAGCCGTTCAATCTCGAGATTCGCCACGGCGAGGCGGTTGGCCTGGTTGGTGCCAATGGTTCAGGCAAGACGACGCTCTTCCGCATCGTCCGTGGCGAGGAGCGTCCCAGTGGAGGCGTGCTGCGGCTCGGCCCCTCAGTCGTGGTCGGCTACTACGCCCAGGAGCAGGAGACGCTTGACCCGGACTCGACGCCGATGGACGTCGTGCGGGCCCTGAAACCGATGTCGGAGCAGGCGGCAATCGGCTTTCTCAATCGATACCTCTTCACGCGCGAAGACATGCTCGGCCGCATCAGTGGGCTCAGTGGCGGGCAGCGGGCACGTCTGCAGATTGCGGCGCTCATCCTCCAGGGTGCCAACTTTCTGCTTCTGGACGAACCGACAAACAATCTCGATATTCCCAGCGTGGAGCGGCTGGAGGAGGCATTGCTGGACTTTCTGACCGAGGGCCAGGGTACGATTCTCGCCATCTCGCACGACCGTGCCTTCCTCGACGCGGTCTGCGGCAGGATCGTCGAGCTGGACGCGGGGATCGTGCGCGATTATCCCGGCGGTTTCACCTGGTACGAGGAGCACCAGGGCAAGGGTCGGGAGCTCACCATCCGCCCGCCGGCCCCACCAGACCCGCCGCGCCGAGGGCGCCGGAATCGCCAGGTTCGAGTGAGTGTGCCGTGAGTTGTCGACTGCCGTGGGTTACCCATCTGGAGTTCCCATAACCACCGTCCCCGTTGCCGGCGTTCCCAGCGGCGTCATCGGCACGACCTCCATACGGGTGGCCCGGGCGGTGTAGGCCGCGGTAAAGACGACGGTCCCGTCGGGGATGCGCACCTCGACCGTCAGCGGCGCGGTGAACGCGTTCCCCGTCTCGTCCAACTCGACGGATTGCCGCACGGTCACCGTTCCCGGAGCGGTTGTGGCTGGCTCCGGGTCGATGTCCTGGAAGACGTACGTCAGGTCGGCGGAGTTCTCACCCGTGGCCTGCCATACGCCAACCCCAACCCCAATGTTCGGATCGACCTCGATGTACGTGCCGTCGGCATGGAAGACAACATAGGCGGTATCCACGCCGGGGCCCGGCGCATCGTTGGCGGTCCACCAGGCGCCAACCACCGGGTGTATCCTGGTGGCTTCCGAAGTAGCGGATTGGGCGCCGCTGCTTGAGTCTCGCGTCACGAGCAGTCCCAGCAAGACCACGATACTGATCGGGAGCCCAAAAGCGAACCGACGCATGGCAAACCCCTGGACGCGTGACGATCGGTGGGACAGAAGCTGTGGGGACGCATCTTAACGGATAAATGACATCAGGGCGATTCGAGAGCGATGGTCTCCAAGCCGTCTAGCGAGCCCAGAAATAGCGGGTCCAGGGAGACAGGATGAGACCGGCCCCTGAGCAAGCGATGCTCAGGGGCCGGTCACTTCAGCGTTGATTGTGGCGCGATCAGAACGTCAACACGCTCTCGCAGACCGCGTGCTAGGAGGCGGCTTCGGCCTTCTGCGCGGCGCGCTTGGCGCGGAGCGCCGCGTGAGCGTGGGCGCTACCACGCCGGCGGCTTTCTACACTGTCCGCTGGAATGGCGGTTCCAGTGCGCTTCGATGCCCTGCGGCCGATGGTGCTCTTCACCACTTCCGCGAAGCACGTGACACGCCGCTCCTCGTCTCCGGGGAATCGTTCCGCGCAAACCTCGATGCCATCGATGAAGGCCCGGTGCTGGTCCAGCCCTTCGAGAGACTGGGTGGGTGGTGTCCCCGGTTCGTAAAGGTCGATTTCGTGATTTTGGGGCAACATGCGCTCCTTTTCTGTGCCTGACACCTACGACCCATTCGCTAATAGTACTGGATACCCTTACAAAGAGTCAAAATTGATGGTGTCACTCTCGGCGTTCAGAATCCTGGATAAACGTCGGAGTGCCGGAAAGACAATGACCGGCCGGGGAATTCCCCGGCCGGTCAGCTTCAGTCGCTCTCGTCGCGGCGCGAGCCGCGAATCAGGATGACTTAGTAGCGGCTGCCGTAGCTCGGTGCGGCTGATCGCCGCTCCTGGAAGCACTCCCGGCAGTAGACCGGCTTGTCGTTCCGCGGCTGGAAGGGGACTTCCGTCTCCTTGCCACAGGACGAGCAGACGGCCGGGTACATCTGGCGCGGGCCGGAGGAATAGCCACCGCCGCCGCCAGAGGAGTAACCACCGCCGCCGGAGTAGCCGCCGCCGCCCGAGGAGTAACCCCCCGAGGAGCTGCCGCTGTCGTAGCCGCTAGCGGCCCGCTGGGACTTGCGCTCCGCCCGGCAATTGGCGCAACGCTGTGGCTGGGAGTAGCCGCGCTCCGCGTAGAACGCCTGCTCCCCGGCCGTAAATGTGAATGCCTCGCCGCAATCGCGACAGGTGATCGTCTGATCCAACTCGCCGAAACCTCTCTCGCCGCGGTTTGCCACGGCACGTAACGAATAACGAACCTCAGGAACGGATTCGGCGGAACAGGATGTCAGGATTCGCACTCAAATTCATGCGGATCCAAACGAACACCTATACGTCGATATCGTCTGGGTCAAGTAACTATACCACAAACAGCGCCGTTGTACAGAGGCGAAGCCGACATCCCCTCACTTGGCGGCGCCCAGCACCAGGCAGGCATTGATGCCGCCGAAGCCGAAGGAATTCTTGATCGCGTAACGCGCGGCGACGTCGCGGCCACCGGGTGGGATGAGGTCGAGGTCGCACGCCGGGTCGGGGTTGGTCAGGTTGGCGGTTCCGGGGAGGTGCGCCCGCTCCAGCGCAATTGCGCATATTGCCGTCTCTATGGCGCCGGTGGCGCC
This sequence comes from uncultured Chloroflexia bacterium, assembly GCA_963751075.1. Taxonomy (GTDB): domain Bacteria; phylum Chloroflexota; class Chloroflexia; order Thermomicrobiales; family UBA6265; genus JACCXM01. The sequence goes on from CAVVTE010000012.1 coordinate 104,104, forward strand.
AAGCGCGTGAGCGTGCAGCCCCTTGGTGCCGCTTACGGAGACCCGCTCCGCATGCGGGCCGAGCGCGCGGCGGATGGCGAGGCACTCAACCGGATCATTGAGGACCGTCGACGAAGCGTGTGCGTTCACGTAGTCGATGTCTTCCACCGGGACATCGGCATCGGCCAAAGCCTGACTGATGGCCCGCGCTGCCTGCTCGCCGTCCGGACGCGGCGCCGTCATATGGTGGGCGTCGTTCGTGGTGGCATAGCCGGCCACTTCCGCATAGATACGCGCGCCACGCGTCCTGGCTCGCTCCCATTCTTCCAGCACGAGCGTGGCGCCGCCCTCCCCCATGACGAACCCGTCGCGGTCGCGGTCGAACGGGCGGGAGGCGGTGGCCGGATCGTCGTTGCGGCCGGTGAGTACCTTGATGATGTCGAAGGCGCCAAAGGTGAGCGGCGCGAGTGGCGCCTCCACCCCACCGGCGAGCATCGCCTCGGCGCGCCCATCCCGAATGAGCCGCGCCGCCTCGCCAATGGCAATCGTGCCCGAGGCACAGGAATTGGCGTTGGCGACGGAGGGGCCGGTCAGCCCCAGCTCGATAGCGATGTTGCAGGAGGACGCCCCGCCGAAGACCGACAATGCCAGCATCGGCGAGACGGCGCGGATGCCGCGGTCGACAAAGACGGCGTGCTGGTCCTCGGCGAAGGCAATACCGCCCAGCGCGGAGCCGGTGTAGATGCCCATCCCGCACGATGACGCGTCTGGCCGCGGCATACCAGCATCAGCGAGCGCCATCAGCGCGGAGGCGAGGGCGAACTGGGAGAACCGATCGAGGCGGTGCGCTTTCTTCGGGGTCATGAAATCGAGCGGCTCGAAGGCGGCTTCAGCGGCGACCCGGGAAGAAAAGCCGGCGGGGTCGAACCGGGTGATTCCGGTGACGGCTGACGTCCCGCGGCGCACGCCGTCCCAAAGACCATCGACGCCGTTGCCGATGGGCGTAATCGGGACCGATGCCGGTGATAGCGACTCGGTGACGCACGCTCACGATCTCGAAACCTTCCCCGCACTCATAGTCTGATGCTCTCGCTCAACGATCTGCTTGATCGTGCCGAGGGTCAACTCCGCGATGTGCTCGATGAATTGCGGGCCGATGATGTGATCGGTGACCACGTTGCCGACGACGGGCCAGGGCGGGTGAAACCGATGGTTGATGGCGACGTGGACCCCATCTGGAGTCTCCGTGAACGTCCAGGCGACGTCCATGCCCCGCGTCGGGCCCCAGATGTGCCGATAGGCGATGACCGGTGTGAGGCCCGAGCGGTCAATCTCCTGGACGGCACGCCAGCGGACCGGGAATCGCCCGCGGCGGGCGGCCATTTCGACCACCTTCCGGTCCCCCCCGCCCTCGAGCAGGGTAACCCAGCGGTAGTGGGGAAGGATCTCCGGCCAGCGCTCGACGTCCGACGCCAGCTCGACGATCCGAGGCAGTGGGCCACGCATCACGGTGGCGGTCTCGGTCTGCATCATGCTCCTGACGAACCAGGCCAACTAGCGACCTGTGGCGGCATGCTACCGCACCGACGATAGACACACGCTACAGAGCACGTCCAAGATCCCGCCAGACAGGGTATCCCCGCTCCGCGCCAATGCGCCGAAACATCAGCGCTAGGTCTCGCGTTATGACCGGCATGGAGACGAGCCGAGCTCCCTGATCGCATGTTCGCAAGAGTTGAGCCGGAAACGCCACCGCCGAGGCAACACGCGCCGTCGAGAGCCACCTGTTCGCGGTATTCGGCACACGTGGGTTCTGGTCGAGATACTCAGGCGCCGCCAGTTTGCGGCTTCGGCCTGATGCAATGGGATGGTGTCCCACTGGCACGTCTTCTGCACCTCAGGGACCCGGACGCGTAACCCCTTGTGGTCGCGCCGCACAGGAGGAGGCATTTCACTGTGGAATACCGAGAATTTGACCAGTTGGTGCGCACGATGGCGAAGGGAGTTTCCCGTCGCTCGATGTTGAGACGAGCGGCAGGATCGGCCATTGCCAGCCCCCTGGCCCTGTTTGGGATCAACTCGGCCCAGGCGGATGGCAAGGACAACAAGAAAGACAAAGACAAGGACAAAGCGAGGAATCGGGGAAACAACAGCGACGTCAATGCTTCGGGTGGAGTCGCATTCGCTGCTCAATGCGCCGCCGTCGGTAATCCGTGCGCCAGCAGCCAGGACTGCTGTGGGGGCCTCGAATGTCATTCCGTCGCGTTTCGCTGTGTTCCAGGCGCAGCCGGTGTCACGACCGGGCAGAACCAGGCAAGCCAGACAGTCGTCAACACCAGTAATCAGGTCTGCGCCGGCGATTGCGCGCAAACGAACCAGCAAGTCGTGACGATGGACGCGAACCAGACGACGCTGGCTGGGACCCAGGAGTTCTTCGGTGTCCCGCCGACCTATTGGGTCGACGTCGCCTGCACCTTCGACGCGCCGCTGTACCGGACGATCTGCAATTGCACCGGCCGTGGCGCTGCCGGCACGCCCCCGATCCGCAAGATCACGCTCTCGCCGGCCGACATCTGCGCCTTCGTCATATCGGAGGAGACGCGCGTTGACCAAGGACGAGAGCAGCCGCGAGAAGTGACGAACGAGGCGACCGGGGGGCAGGCCAATGCCGGGACCGGTGGCGTAGCGAACGCCGATGCGAGCGGCGGGTCGGTCACGGTTGGTGATGTCCGGGGCGAGGACAACACCATCGCCATCGACGCCAGTGGGGGGACGGCGAATGCCGACGCCTCTGGCGGCGACAACAACGTTGCCATCGCCGGTGGCGGGCAAATCGAGAACGAGGCGACCCAGCTCGTCGAGCTGAGCACGCTGGTTCTGGAGCTGGAAGGGAACGTCGTTCCCGGCCGGCAGACCACCTACTGGGTCGATACGGACAGTGGCCGCCGTCCCGCAACCGGCCCCGCTCTGGTCCAGGTCGCCGACGAACCCAACGACTCCGGGGCCATCATCGCCGAAGCGAAGATGTGCAGCATCCCCCAACCGCAGCAGGGGTATGACTGGTTCGGCCAGTGTACGAGTCCCGTCACCGGCATGAGCTTCAGCGTCTACCCGGAAGGCGACGGCACCACTCCGCTGGCGACGCTGCAGACGAACGCGCAGGGTCGTGCCCGCTTCGGCAATCTTCCTCCGGCAACCTACCAGGTCAAGCCGGAAGGAGCGCTGGGCGCGGACGGCATGATCTGGTGCTACGCCGAAAGCGACCGGGTCGACGCCAACGGCAACATCATCGTCGAGCCCGACCGCGAATCGCACGTCTGGAGCTTCACCTGCAACGCCTCTGGGTAGATGATTACTTTCCGAAGCGAGGCACGCCAGCGGCGAACTCCCCTCGTCCCCGCCCCTTCTCCCCACGCGTAGGGAGAAGGGAGCGATCCTCGCATCAGGATCAAAACCCTCTCTCAGTTCGCTGAGAGAGGGTTTTGGGGTGAGACGGCGGCGGCATAGGAATTGAGCTGAGGGGTACCTAAGGCTGGAGCAGTCTGGCAAGGAACAAGGGAGAGAGCGCCCGTCGCGCGGGGTAGAGGTCACCCAGCACACCCGGCCAGTGTGATGGCGGTCAATGGACGGCGGTCGAGACGTGCGGTGGCGTAGTCCATCAGCGGGGGCGCGGAAACAAATCCCTGTACGAGCCAGCAGACTTGCCGTTTGGCCCAGAACGCACGCCGGCGCGCGGTACGGTAGGGCGCGAGCATTCGCGTAGACACATCACCGGCCCGCAGCGCCGCGTCCGCCACCGGTGCCAGAAGGTAGGCGCCGCGCAACGCCTCGTAGACCCCTTCACCCGTGAACGGATCGAGGAAGCTCGCCGCGTCTCCCACTAGCAGAAATCCGTCACCCGCAACCTTGCGCGCGCGGCGGGCCATGGGACCGACGCCCCTGATGCCGCCAATCCGTTCCGCGCCAGCCAGCTTGGTTCCAACGTCCGGAATGCGAGCAAGCGCTTCATCAACGAACTCCTCGATCGTGTTGACACGAGCCGCGATTGCTGCGCTGTCGACGACAACGGCCACGTTTGCGAGGCCATCTTCCAGTGGCGCCAGCCCCGCGTAGCCGTGTCCTCGTGGGGCAATGTGCATCTCTCCCCAACGATCGAGACCGGAGACCCCCTTGTAGTGCGCCACGAGCCCTGTTCGCCGTGGCCAGCGCAGTGGTACATCGAGCCCGAGCACGCGGGAGACGATTCCATGACGCCCGTCGGCACCGATGGTGAGCGGCGCCCGCAGTGTCACGCGGGCGCCGTCGACCGTGGCCACGACGCCGCGGACACGGCCATGGTCGACAATGACGTCACGGACATGAGCGCCTTCACACACCACCACGCCCGCGTCCCGGGCTCGACCGAGGAGGAGAGAGTCGAGTCGAAAGCGAGAGAGCCCGATTGCCCCACTCCCTGGCGCGGCGGCCTCGAAATCGGCGAGAAAGCGATGGCCCCCGGGCGAATGGATGAGCATGCCCTCCATGTGATGGGCGCCAAGGGCATCGAGGTCGCGTTCGAGCCCGAGGTCGGTCAACAGCCGGGCCCCGGCCGGGTTGACATACTCCGAGCAGGCTTTGTGCCGCGGAAAGCGAGCCTTGTCGAAGAGAAGGACGTGGTGGCCGCGCTCGGCGAGAAGCGCTGCCGAGACACTCCCGGCCGGGCCACCTCCCACGACGATTGCGTCCGCATCGAATCCCGGCACGTCAGGCGCCCGCCTTGTGGCGTACCGCCGCCATCCGGAAGAACGGGTGCGTCGTCACCATGGCATTGGGAATACCCGCTTCGCGCAGGAGCGCCCGCAGTTCGTCCGGGGTGTAGGCGCGCAGCACGGAGAGGGGCATATCATGGCGGGTCATCCGGTTGTGGGTAGCGACGTGGGATGCGATCCAGGCAGCGACGTAGCCCCCGACATGACGGCGAATGTCGTTCAGAATAAACCCGGTCCGGGAGAGGCGTTCCATCTCGCTTAGCAGCCTCACTGCATCTGCTGGAGGAAAGTGGTGCAGCGAGAGGGAGCAGAGGACGACATCGAACGAGCGCTCCGGCATCGGCGCCTCGCGGGCGTCGCAGACGGTGAATGTGACATTCGGGACGTCAGCAAGCGTGCGACGCGCTTCAGCGAGAATCTCGGATGAGAGGTCGGTGACGGTCAATCGCAGGGGATGCCCGTTCCGCACTCCCCAGCGCGCCACGGCGAGCGGGATATCGCCTGAGCCGGTGGCGAGATCGAGAATCTCGACGGGGCGACCGCGCGGGAGGCGGCTGACCAGCGAGGGCAGGTGACGCAGCACGGTTGCGGTGCCGCCGGCAAGGCGATTGACGGTGCGGATGTCCCGGAGATTGGCCGCCAGCTCGGCGGCGTCGTGTCCCGGCTGGTCGAGCAGCTCCGCGGCCTCCGTGCGCCGCGCCAGGATTCGCAAGGTGAGAAACGTCGGCAAGCGGCGCGTAGGGGCAACTCCTGAGTCTCCCGCGTTGAATTCACCTCCGATCACCCCATCACCTATGACCCTGACACCCCATCACCCTCTGCCGGCGTTGCGACAGGGGTTGCCACGCGCTGTGGCACACCCATGCGGTCGGGAGCAACGACCACCAGCACCCCGAGCACCATGACCAGCAGGGTCACCAATACGATGGCCAGCAGTTGAATGCGTGAGCCGCGGTTCACGTCTTGCCGGGACTCCGTCATGGGCGAGTCCGATCCACACTCGCCGATGGCCAGAAGGAGACCACAAGCAATGCCGCCAGGAGCGTAGCGATGAGGACGCCATTTGGAATGTGCAGTGCGGCCGGCATCCCGCCACCACGACCGGAGTACCCGAGTCCAATTTGAGCGACGGTCAGGAGCGCGACAAGGACGCTCAGGCCAAGCGCAGCTCGGCTGAGCTCGCCCCGGCGGACACCCATGATGCTCAGGCCCGCCAGGCCGAAGGCCCCGAGGAATGTGATATTGCCGATCCATCCATGGAGGGTCGTCCGCGATGGATCACCTAGAAAGAGCCCCTGGCCGATCAGCACGGCCTGAATCAGCACCAGCACCATGGTGATGCCGGAAAGCCACCGCACGGCTGTCGTCATCGGTCACCCCTCGTCACGGTCGCTACACCGCCAGCGCGGTGCGCAAGCGACTGTACCGCGAGCGGGCGATTCGGAGCGTCACGTGGACGGCACAATGAAGGGGACGAGCCGCGCGGCTCGTCCCCCTCTGTTAGCTCGGCTAACCGATTACCATTCCTTGCAGAATTTGTTACCCCGGTCGTCACTGCTGCAGACCCGGTTGCCACAGCAGTCGTTATCAACATTGCACGTGCCGTTCGCGCCAACGCAGCGGCAGGTACCGTCGCTCGGATCGCAACGTCCCTCGCAACACGCGGCGTCCTTGCGACAACTCTTCCCCTCGCCGCGGCACTGGCAGGTTCCCGTGTCGCGGTCCGGCGCCGGCGCCGTCTGCCATCGCCGTCTCGCTCGTTGCGGTCGCGTCGTTTCCGCCCGCGACCTTTGCAAATGTCAGAGCAGCACTGAGTATTCCGGCTGCAACCTTCCCCTGAAAGGCGGCATCCTTCGATGAGAACGTCGTCCTTTTGCGCCAAACCCAGATCAGCTCGGGCGAGCGCTACCAGCGCCACTCCGGCTCCCGCAAGATCCCTCAGTGCCGCACGCCGGTCCTGAAACTTCCCGAGCATCCGCGTCCAGTTGTCGAACCGACAGTCATCCATGGTGTGCCCTTGCTGTCCTCACTCTGACTATGTGCCGCACTCACTAGCGGGCGCGTCAGTCATCCTCACGCGAAAAAGTTATCCGCAAGAAAACAAACGTCTCGGCGTGTTACGCCGTTTCACTTCTGCTCAACCTCGATGGCAGCGTCCCATCGCGGTCTGAGAAGCGTCAAGCGCTATCTCGCCGCTAAGGTTGCGTTCTTATCAGGAGTAGGACCAATGGATGGGTCAGGCCACTCAGCCTGGCTCCATCCACGCACTCTATTGAATGGTTTTCGTTGCGGAAGCCGTCAGCGGTGCAGCTCCCGAAGCAGCAGCCGCGGAGGTGTATTCTGAGGCGAGATACGGGAACCGCACAGTCTGTCGCCTTTTCTTTCACCCACAATGGCGTGGACCGGCACAGGTTGTCTGAGTTCAGGGGAGCCGATGGCAGTGACGGTGGTAGCGACAAGCGAGACGGCCAGCGGGTCCGAGAGTGGTGCGCTATGCGGGCTCAGCGAGACCGAGGCCCGTGACCGCCTCGCCAGTGAGGGCGGCAATGTTGTGCCTGATGCCGGCGGTCGCTCCTGGTGGGACATTGTCCGGCGCAACCTCTTCACCTTCATCAATATCACCCTGCTGGTAGTCGGTTTCATACTGGTGGCGATGGGGCTCTATCGCGACGCCCTGTTGGCCTCGGGACTGGCAGTTGTCAACGGGCTGGTGGGAGTCTTTCAGGAGTCGCGTGCCAAGCGCCGACTCGATCAGATTGCGTTGCTCAATCGCACCGAAGCGACCGTCCTCAGGGACGGTAGGGAGCGGGTGATCGATCCGGTGCAGATCGTGCGCGGCGACATCCTGCGCATCCGCTCCGGCGATCAAGTCTTCGCCGACGGTACCGTCGTCGGGGAGAGCGCGATGGAGATGGACGAGTCGCTGTTGACCGGCGAGTCCGATCCAGTGCCGAAGCACCCCGGCGACTCAGTCTCCTCGGGCAGCTTCTGCATCTCAGGATCGGGGTGGTATCAGGCCGACCGTGTCGGGGCTGCCAACACCGCCGCGCAGATGACTGCCGGCGCGCGCGCCTACCGCGTCCCGCTTACGCCATTGCAGGTCCAGGTCAATCTCATCGTGCGGCTCCTGCTGGTGGTTGCCGCGTTCTTTCTTGTCTCCGTGCTCCTCGGCTCGGTGATGTGGGGCTACCCGATCGAAGAGACGGTGCTGGCGGCGGCGGTGGTCCTCGGCATCGTGCCCTCGGGTCTCTTCTTGATGATCGTCGTCACCTACTCGATGGGCGCCGTCCGTCTGGCAAATCAGGACGCGCTGGTGCAAGGAACGAACGCCGTCGAATCTCTCTCCAACGTCGACATCTTCTGTATGGACAAGACCGGCACACTCACCGCGAACAAGATGCTGCTCGCTGAGGTGGAGCCGATCGGCGCGAGCGAAGACCATGTGCGGACGATGCTGGGGATCTTTGCCCGCAGCACATCAGCTGGGACGAAGACGAGCGAAGCGATCGCCGAGGAATGTCCCGGTGAGAAGCACCCGATTATTGCCGAGGTTCCCTTCTCGTCGGCCTACAAGTGGAGCGCGGTCAGCGCCGACGCAGAGGGGTTCCGGGGCATCTACGCGCTCGGAGCGCCCGAGTTCCTCGGCCCACAGCTCGACACGGATGGGCCGCTGACGCCGCCTGCGGGCTGGGGCGAGCAAGGCTTGCGCGTGCTCCTCTTCGCCCACGGCCCTGAGCCCGCGACATTCGGAGAGGCAAATGGACTGCCGGTGCTGCCACCGGGGGTAAAGCCGGTAGCCTGGCTGGGGTTCACCGACGAACTGCGGCCCAACGTCGACAAGGCGCTCAATGGCTTCCGCGACGCCGGGATCACGCTAAAGGTGATCTCGGGAGACAACCCGGAGACGGTCGCGGCGCTGGCAAAGCAGGCCGGGCTTTCCGGGAATGCTGAGCTCATCTCCGGTCTCGACCTCGATGGCATGGATGATGGGCAGTTCCTGGAAGCGGCGGAGCGCACGACCGTCTTCGGACGTGTGACGCCGGAGCAGAAGCAGCGTCTGGTCGAAGCACTGCGCGACAACGGTCATTACGTGGCTATGACCGGGGACGGCGTCAACGACGTCCTCAGTTTGAAGCAGGCAAACCTGGGCATCGCGATGCAGAGCGGCAGCCAGGCGACCCGCGATGCGGCCGACATCGTCCTCCTGCGAGATTCATTCGGCGCCCTGCCAGGCGCGTTCCGGGAGGGGCAGCGCATCCGGCGCGGACTCTGTCGCATCCTGGAGTTGTTCCTGACCCGCGTCTTTACGGTGGCGTTGATCATCCTCGCCGTGCTGGTGGTCGAGGCCGGGTTCCCGCTGTCACCGGCACAGATCTCCGTGCTGACGCTCCTCACCGTCGGTATCCCGACCTTCGGCATCGCGCTCTGGACACGGCCCGGCCCGCCCCCACGTAGCCTTCCCCGCCGTTTGCTGCAGTTCGTACTGCCGGCCTCGACCCTCCTGGCGCTGGCCGCGTTTGCCGTCTATCTCGGCGTCTATACCTTCTACGACCTCGACCTCCCAGCGTTGCGGGCCGGCGGCGTGGCGGCGGCGACTGCGGTCCCGCAGCACGACCTGGCCAGTCGTGAAGCGCTGACCCACGTGCTGGTCCTGGGCGGGCTGGTGCTGGTGCTCTTCGCCGCGCCGCCGGGGCCCTGGTTCGCCGTCGTCGAGGACATGGACGGCGACCGGCGACCGGCGTACCTGGCCCTGGCGATGGTGCCCATCTACGCAGTCATTCTCGCGGTCCCCGCGCTCCGCGAGTTCTTCGGTCTACGTGGTAAACCCAATGTCGATTTCGGGATCATTGTCCTTGTTGTCCTGGTCTGGATGTATGTGTTGCGCTGGGTGTGGGCGGCGAAGATTTTCGACCGCTTCTTCGGGTATGAGGAGCGGGAGCAACCGATGCGGAGCAAGGGATGAAGAAGCGAGGGCTGCTGCAGCACGCGCTAGCCGAGACGATCGCGAGCATGGGTCACACTGATTTGCTGGTCATCGCGGACGCCGGGTTGCCGGTACCACCCGGAGTCCTCTGCCATTGACCTGGCGGTTCGCTGCGGTCTGCCGCCGATGCTGGAGGTCACGCACGCCATTGCCGACGAGCTGCAGGTGGAGGAGATCATCGTCGCCGATGAGCTGCTGGAGCGCGATGAGTCGCTACCGGCCGCCCTGCGCGATCTCTTCCCCGGCGCCCACTTTCGGCACCTGTCCCACGAGGAGTTGAAGCGTCTATCGGCACAGGCGCGAGCTGTTGTGCGAACGGGAGAATGCACCCCGTACCACAACGTCATCCTCAGAAGCGGGGTGACGTTCTAGACCGGCGAGCCCTTGGCCGGGCCCAATCCAACATCTCGGGAGGGCTGCTGAGGGGGTCGATAATTCCTCTGTACCGTGGGCAATGTAGGTGTCATTCTGGGCCCGCAGGCGAAGAATCTCGTCCTCCGTCAACCGCTGCGGCAGTGAGCCGAGATGCTTCGTACTTCAGCATGACACCTTGGCCGTGCCACAGTATTCAGAATGACACCGTCATTGCGTCGTGGTGCTCAGGATCAGGACGACCCGCGCCGGTTTTGCTGATAAGGCGCGGGTTTGGCGACAGGAGTGCTCGGTGAGCGAAGAGGCAGACGTCGTCGTTGTCGGAGCCGGCTTCGCGGGGCTGGTCGCTGCCCGCGACCTTGGACAGCGTGGCTTCAATGTGGTCGTGTTGGAAGCTCGCGACCGCATCGGAGGTCGCGCATTCTATGGCGAATTTCCCGAAGCTGGTCAATCGGTCGAGCTGGGCGGGGCCTGGTTCGATTCCAGTTGGCAGACACCCATGCGAGAGGAAGCCGAGCGCTACGGGGTGGAAATAGCCGATGCCACGCCGTACCAGACCACACGCTGGTTCACCGGTGGGGAATTGCGTAGCGGGCTTCCTGTTGGCCGCTGGGAAGGCGGGGAGCTCGAAAGGACCCTGTTCGATATCACCCTGGCGGCACGAAAACTCGTCACTGCGTCGCCTGAAGATTTGCGCGCGCGACGTGCCCGTAGGCGCATGGCTACCGCGACTGCATCCGCCAGTGGCGGTTCGCGATTTCATCTATGGGTGGACGTCGCTGATGTCGGGCGCGCATCCGGATGACCACCCCGTGCTGTCGACGCTGGGGCTGATCGCTCATCACGGCAGCGCGTATGCCTTCTACGCCGACTTGAAGCACGTCTTCGCCCAAGGCACGTTTTCCCTGGCGCGGGCCATCGCCGAGGACATTCCCAGCGAGATTCACCTCGACGAGCCGGTGTGGGCCATCCGCCAGACGGAGCGTGGCCTTGTGGTGGAGACCGCAAACGGCACAATCGAAGCGAAGGGCTGCATCCTGGCTGTCCCAATCAGCACGATGGCAAAGCTGCAGCTGGATCCACCCTTTCCACCGGAACGCCTCCTCCCCCTCACGCGAGGAAGCGCCTGTACGATGACCAAAGTCTGGATGCTGACGACTGGAGTCCCGGAGCGGTTGCTCGCGGCAGGCTGCGATACGCCGTTTCATTGGTTGACTGCGGAACAATCAGTGGACGAAGCCCAGCTTGTGATTGCCTTTACTCTCCAAGACGGCGTCGATACCACCAATCTCGGTGCGCTGGAGCAGGCGCTACGCGCCTATGCTCCCGAGGCGCGCGTTCTCGCCGCCAGGAGTCATGATTGGGTCAACGACCCATCGGCATGTGGCGGGTGGATGACCGATCGCCCCGGCTGGACCACGACTGGCGTCCCTGAGTTGATTGCTGCCCCCCACGGCCGGATTCTGATGGCCGGTTCGGATGTCGCGCCAAGGTTCGGGGGCTGGATCGCCGGGGCCATCGAATCGGGACGTGTGACGGCGCGGCAAATGGAGCAACAGTTCGGGCGCCGTAAGGCGATACGGGTTCGCTTATCGTGCTATGACGGTCAGCCGCATGGTTACGTGGAAAACTGGTCCGCCGCTATAGCGTAGAGCCGGACTGCGTTCCAGGCGCCCATCACCCTACGACGCCGGTGATCCATCCCAGAGCGTGGCGCGCTCGGTGAGCTCGAGGCCATTGTCGTCAGGATCGTTGAGATAGATGGCCTGATTGCCCCCGCGGAAGTCGTGGTCTTCCACGGTGTAGCCGAGTGATTCAAGGCGTGCCTGGGGCGTGGCGAGGGCGCCCATTGCCAGACGCAGTGCAAAGTGGACGTGACTGCCGCCGCGTTCGCCGTGAATGGCAGTGGCTCCGCCTGTTTCTGGTGGCCAGAGCCCAAGAATCCCCTCCTGGCCGAGCGCGAGCCAGACGCCCGGCCGCTCACCCGTTCAGCGTTCGGCAATCGGGAGCCCGATGACGTCGTGGTAGAAGCGCTCCGACTCAGTGAGATCGGCCACTTCGAGCACCATCTCGAACAGGCCCCATAGGGCAGGCAATAGCTCCTGCGCCGCGTGCGACGATGCCAGGGTTTGCGCCGACAGGCTCTGGCTCCTCGTCATCGTCCTTTCTCCGTGGCCTCAACCGTCCTGGTCGATCTCTTCCTCCTCCGCGGGTTCAGTCGCCAGATCCTCACCGCGGCGCAATCGGCGTGCTGTCTTTGCCGTTTGCAGCATGGCCCGGCTGGTCGGAGCGTGCGCCGCAAGATAACGAGCGACCGCGACCAGGACACGAGCCGCCGCGGCTGGATCCTCGGGCGCCAGGTCGCTGTACAGCGCCACGCCGGCTTCGAGCATCTGGTAGGAATGGAACTCTCCATCCTCGCGTAGGAGCAAATGACCAAGTTCGGCAATCAAGGGGGCAGGATCGTGGTCGAGGGAGAGGTAGCGTTGGACCATGAGACCGGCAGTCTCGATCTGCTGCTCCCGGTCGAGGAGATCGCGCAGTTCCTCCAACAATGAGTCGGCGGCGGTGGGCAGCGCGGCGAGTTTCACCGGCCGCTCCTCCGGCAAGCGAGCCGCTGGCATGTTCAGGAAGCGGTCGAGATAGAGCCGCATTGCCGCGTGGTAGACGCCACGCAGCAGCTCCGGTGACGGCGAGCGATGCAAGAGTTGATGCACGGCATTGGCGTGAGTGAAGGTGTGCAACACGGTGATCCAGTCGGAGAACTCGTTGCTGATGTGGAACCGCGCTACCCGGATCGCCGCCGCGTAGCTCACCGTCCGGCTGACTGTAGTGAGCGGGGCGCCCGCCGCCAACGCGGCCGAGAGGGCGCTCACGATCGCCGCTGGATCGTTGCCGAGCAGTGTCGCCGTTAGGGCGTCGGAGGCGCGCCACGCCGGCTCGCCGCCCGCTGCCTCGAAGAGCTCAGGCAATCGGGTGAACTCGGGTTCGAGCAGGCCGACCAGATCGACAGGATGCCGCCAGGAGTTGAGCTCCTCCGAGCGGCGCGCCATCGCGAGCCCGGGTACGAGGCTGGGCAGGATCGTCGTGGACTCTTGCCAGCCGATCATGTCGAGCAGCTCGCACGCTTTGTTGACGAAGTCGAGCGTGTGTCCACCATCGAGGAAGAAGTGGTCGGTCGTCGCGCTTGCCAGAATGTCGGCGAGAGTGGCTGGTGGCACGTCAGAGGAAACCGCCGTCAAGAGCGCACGTTCGGCGCCGTCGGCGTCGCGGACGTCGATGAAGCGACGGAACCATCCTTGCAGGCGATCGGCCATCAGGGGAACATCGCGCGAGGGGAGGGGATCGAGCGCAAAGCGGGGTGGTTGCCCCGCGCAGTCGCCGGCGACGTTGACCAGACCGTGGTACAGGGCCAGCGCTTGGTCCTCCGGGTGCAGCTTTGGAAGGAGATTGCCCATCGCTGTGAGAATCGTCAACCCGGCCGCCCAGCCGCCGCGTCGGTAGGTCGCGCCGAAACGACCGCCGATCGCCAGGAGTTCGGCCGCGGGGACGTCGGCATCGAGCAAGGCGAGGACGTTCTTGACGACGACCAAATTGAGGTCCTGCTCCAGACCGTCCCAGAGCCGTGCTTTGGCGTAGGCCACCCGGTCGTCGCCGCGCGGTCGCGCATCGACGTAGACGATGCCGTCCTCGATGATGGTGGGGTAGGTTTGGACGTCGTCTGCCCAGGGATCGAACGTGCCGCCGCTCTCCAGATCGAAGCGGGCATGATGCCAATGGCAGGTCAGGATGCCGTCGGCAACGCTCCCCTTATGCAGCGGGAACCCCATGTGGGGGCAGCGGTTGTCGACGGCATAGACTGCGTCGGAGACCGATGACGGAAAAACGGCAATCCCGTGCCGCCCCCCTGAGACGACTGTCACTCCGCGCAACTCCGCTCGCGGGCCAACGCGGATGAGATGTCCATTCGTCTTAAGGACCGTGCCGTCAGTTCGGGCGCCAATGCCGGTCTCGATCGCTGCCATCACGTCCTCCTGGACTCGATCAGTCAGATGCTGGGTAGACACACGGTAAAAGGCACTATCGCGCGGCGGCTTTCGCCCGCTCGTAGTTCATGCGGAACAGCTCGACAACTCCTGGTACATCGTCCGGTTCGCGAACGACGTAGGTGACTACTCCGGCGAATCCGGCTGCGTGCGGCTTTGCTCGGCCGGTGTCGATCAGCTCGTGGTAGATCTTGCGGGGGAACGGGAGGTCTGCCTCGCCGGTGTGATGGAGGTGTCCAATCTCCTTTCGACCGAACCGGAACAGGGTGGCGGGAGGAACCCGGAACCCGCCCTGACCGCGGCCGCCCGCGAACTCCTCCTTGTTGACGCCGGGCCAGGCAAGGACCTCTCGCTCGACCGATGCCAGAATTTGAGCGTTCATCCTGCTTCCTTCCTGTCTTGTTCACTGTCGCGTTGTGCACGACGATCGAGGCGAATTACCGGGATGGTGCGATTCAACTTGCGTTCGTAGTCGGCGAAAACCGGAAATCGCGCTTTGTGCCCGCCGAAGACGGCATCACGCTGCGCGCCAAGCACCTCGGTGGCGCGGACCGGAATGGTTTCGTCTCCCTTCTCAATCACGATGTCCGGGTTGGCAACGAGGTTGTAGTACCAGTCCGGGTTCCGGTCGCTGCCATGGGCCGAGGCGAAGATGTAGAGCGCGTCACCGTCGGGCATCCCCCTCATCGGCACGATGTGCTCCTGACCACTTTTGGCCCCGATGGTATGAATCAACAGCATGGGGGGTGGATCATCGTAAGGCGCCGCGACCTCTCCGTGGTTGGCACGGAACTCGGCGATCACCTCAGCGTTCCAGCTTCGCTCATTGGAGCGGAACTCTGCGGCTGCTTCGGTTCGTTCTGGCGGAGTGTGTTCTAGGGACATCGCGTCTCTCCTCTACCGACCACTTCGGTGCTGCCATGTCACTCGCTTTTTTCGCCGCTAAGCTCGCTCATTTGACATTGCGAACCTTCGTGGTTGGAGCGACGCGAGATTGGTTGCCGGCTTGACCTGCGTCATGAACCCACTGTACAACCTCAACATTAGTTGAGGTCAAGTGGAGAGTGATCTGGTGATGGGGCTTATCGGAAGCGTTGGCGAGTTGACCCCCGCTCAGCTCGCTCAGCGCAGCGGGGTTGCCGTGTCAGCGCTGCATTTTTATGAACGGCAAGGGCTGATCCGCAGCCGGCGCACGCCGGGCAATCAACGCCGGTATGCGCGTGAGATGCTGCGCCGGGTGGCGTTCATCCGGGTCTCGCAACGGGTCGGTATCCCGCTTGCCGAGATTCGCGCCGCGCTCGACACATTACCTGAGGGAAGGACACCCAGCCGGGAGGATTGGGCTCGCTTATCCGCGCTCTGGCGCAAGGATCTGGACCAGCGCATCGCGCAGCTCGTCCGGTTGCGTGACGATTTATCCGGGTGCATCGGTTGCGGGTGTCTCTCGCTCGATCGCTGCGTGCTATTCAATCCAGATGACAAGCTCGGCGAGCAAGGGCCCGGTCCTCGCCTCCTCGCCGTCGAGTTGGAATGACGCGCCGGCCTTCGACGGATCCATCCGGCCGGCGCAGGAGCTCGGGGTGTCGCAGTCGGGCCTCAGCGGAATTCGCGGAAGGCGTCGCGCAGGTCGCCGATCAACAGATCCGGTTCCTCCATGCCGCGAAATGCCCGCCGCGGTCGAACTCCGTCCACCGTACGATGTTGTGGTTGAGCTCCGCGAAACGCCGAATCGGGATGAAGTTGTCAGGGGGAAGACCGCGACCGCTGTCGGAACTGCCACGGTCAGTTCCGGCTCGCCCCAAGTCTCCACCCCATCTTTGTAGTAGCGGACCGATGAGCTCGCAGTGCCTGTAAGCCAGTAGAGCATCACATAGGTGAGCAGCGCGTCACGGTCGACACCGTCCTCGGGAATATCGTTCGAGTCGGTCCAGTTCTTGAACATTTCGGCGAACCAGGCGAGTTGAAAGCCCGGCGAGTTCGTGAGCCCATAGGCGATCAACTGCGGCCGGGTGCTCTGAACCGCGGCGTAGCCGCCGAGCTCGTAGTCGTAGCGTTGGGCGGACTACGCCGCTTCGCTGCTCGGCTTCCATCGTCAGTGACAGCAGCGCGGAAACGAGCCCAACGCATATTGTGCTAGTGCGCGAAACAAACGACGTCGATGAGCCACACCTACCGACACCTTGGAACCTGAATTTCCAATGACCCGAGTCAGCTGGACATCGCCATAGCCCCACCAGACTCGTCGCCCACCCTGCTACCATCGTAATGAAGATTCCCGTGGAAGACTGGGAGGTATGGAACCTTGGGCATCTATGACGAGCGCCGGGTAAAGATCGTCGCGACGCTAGGACCGGCTTCGCGCAACCCGGAAACGCTGCGCGAGATGTTCGAAGCCGGCCTCGACGTGGTGCGCATCAACGCCGCCCATGGCTCGCCCGACGAGCGTGCCCGCCTGGTGGAGGATGTTCGCTCCGTCTCTGAAGAGGCCTGTCGACTGGTGCCGATTCTGTTTGACCTGCGAGGTCTCAAGATCCGCACAGGGCCGGTCTTGGGTGAGGAGAAGGTCGGGTTTGCCCGTGGCGGCACGGTCGAAATCGTCAATACTCCCGTGCCCACCACCCCTGAGCGCATCGGCATCGACTACGCGCCGCTGTTCGAGGTGATCCAGCCCGGTAGCCGCATTCTGATCTCGGATGGCCTGATCGAACTGTTGGTCGAGAAGATCGAGGGCGGGGTCGCCACCTGCCAGGTCGGCCGCGGCGGTCACATCCCCGGACGGCAGGGTGTGACCCTCCCTGGGGCGATCATCAAGGGTGGGTCGCTCACCGAGGTCGACCGTGAAGACTTGCGGTGGGGGGTCGAGCAAGGCGTCGACTTTATCGGGCTCTCCTTCGTCACGGACGCGGCGGATCTTCGCTTCGCGCGCGAGGTGGCGAGCTGGTACGGCTCACGGCCACCAGCACTGGTTGCCAAGATCGAGCGGCCCGATGCATTGGATAACGTACGCGGGATTGCCGCGGCGGCGGACGGGCTGATGGTGGCGCGCGGCGATCTTGGGGTGCAGATGCCGCCGGAGCGCGTGCCGCGGGCCCAGAAGGACATCATCAAGGTCGCGAACGGGTTTGCTATCCCGGTGATCACGGCGACGCAGATGCTGGAATCGATGATCACGCAGCCGGTCGCAACCCGCGCTGAGACGAGCGATGTGGCCAACGCCGTTTGGGACGGCACGGACGCGGTGATGCTCTCGGCGGAGACGGCGAT
This sequence comes from uncultured Chloroflexia bacterium, assembly GCA_963751075.1. Classification (GTDB taxonomy): domain Bacteria; phylum Chloroflexota; class Chloroflexia; order Thermomicrobiales; family UBA6265; genus JACCXM01. The sequence goes on from CAVVTE010000012.1 coordinate 121,497, forward strand.
CGGGCAGTACCCGGTGGAGGCCGTGCGTACGATGGGACGCATCATTCGCGAGGCGGAGCGGGATGGTCCAATCCGCACCAGCGCTTCCTTGCAGCCCCTGCCGGATCAATCGGACGCGACACTGGTGGTGGCCGACGCGATCGCCCGGGCGGCGCGGGAGTTGGCGGACGAAGCACCAGTCGAGCACATCGTCGTCTTCACGCTGACCGGCGCTTCGGTGCGGCGGGTTGCAAAGTACCGGCCCAAACCGGCCATTATCGGCGCGGCGGCGGACATCGAGATCGCGCGCAGACTGAACTTGATCTGGGGCACACGAGGCACGGCGGTCCCGGTCGAGGAGAACCCGGATCACCTCTTCCGAGAGGCGGGACAGAAGATCATCGATGAAGGGCTGGCAACGGAAGGCGAGTTCGCCCTCATCGCCGGCTCGCTGCCAATGACCCATGTCTCAGGTCGGACCAACATGCTGCACGTCCGGCGATTGGGAACGTAGGGAGGGGATGCCGGTCGCTGCGCTCCCGCAGGTGGTGAAGGGAGTGAAGGAGGACGACGAGTAGAACTTCCGTCGTACTCCTCTCCCCTGAGTGAAGCGACGCCCCTTGAGGCGAAGCCGACACCCCTGAACGCAGTGGCGCCCCCTGGGCGCCCCTCTCACCCCCGTCCAGCCCGGCGTGCTCGCGCGATCGCAGTCATCGACTCGGCGAGACGAAGTACGGCATCTGTCAACAACGCCAGTGCGGTGATGGCGATGGCCCCGGCCAGAATGCGGTCGGGATCGTCACGGGTGATCCCCTCGAAGAGGAGGGTGCCGAGCCCACCGGCCCCAATCCAGGCGGCAACCGTGGCCAGGCTGATCGTCGTGACCGATGCGGTGCGCAGCCCGGCGATGATCACCGGCAAGGCTAGCGGCCAGCGAACTTTGAAGAATTGCTGCCCCCGGGTCATGCCAAGACCGATGGCGGCCTCGAGCGTGGCGGGATCAACACCGCGCAGCCCGGTCGCGATATTCCGCACCAGGAAGATCTGGGCGTAGGCGGCAAGGACGACGATCGCCGGCCAGCGGCCGATGCCAAGACTCGGGATCAGCAAGGCCAGGAAGGCGAGACTGGGGATGGTGTAGATCGCGCCCAGGAGGCCGAGCAGCGGGGTCGAGAGCCGCTGGTTGCGTGCCGCCAGCACGCCGAGTGGCACAGCGAAGAGGAGCGCGATCAGGACTGCCGTTGCGGAGAGGCTGAGGTGCTGCAGCGTCAACTCCCAGACGCGCCCCCGTCGGTTGATGAGGTAGTCGAGGTTCACGACCCGTCCCCGGCGACCCGCGGGATGCTCACTTTCTGGATCGCCGGCAGGTCGAGATAGCCGACTGGAACTCCGCTGTCGCGGACGATCACGCGCGGAGCCCCACTCTCCAGCAGCATGCTCAATATGGGGCGTACCCGCATTGGCAGGTCGATGGCCGGCTCGTCAGGTGCGACCACGTCCCCCGGCTCGAGCGCGACCATGGCGGTGGCGGCGCTGACCAGGCTCAGCCGGCGCAGGAGATCGTTCGCGCCGACGAGCTCGGCGACGAAGTAATTCGCCGGGCGCATGATGACGTTCTCCGGGGTGTCGTACTGCACGACCATGCCTTCCCGCATCACGGCGATGCGGTCGGCAAGCAGCGCCGCCTCGTCGATGTCGTGGGTGACGAAGACGATCGTCTGCCCGAGACGCTCGTGGAGCTCCCGCAGCTCCTCCTGCAATCGGCTGCGGGTGATGGCATCGAGCGCGCCGAACGGCTCGTCCATGAGCAGGGTCCCCGGCCCAGCGGCAATTGCGCGGGCGATGCCGACGCGTTGCTGTTGCCCCCCCGAAAGCTGAGAGGGGTAACGCGTCCGGTACTCCTCAGGAGGCAGACCCACGAGCCCCAGCAACTCGTCGACGCGGGCCGCGGTGCGCACTTTGTCCCAGCCCAGCAGACCGGGGACGACGGCCACGTTCTCCGCGACCGTGTAGTGCGGGAAGAGACCGCCTTGCTGGATGACATAGCCCATGTGGCGGCGCAGGTCCGGTCCTGCGAGCTGTTGCGAAGGGGTGCCGTCAATGTAGATGACGCCGCCAGTCGGATCGTAGAGGCGGTTGATGAGTTTGAGCAGAGTCGTCTTGCCGCAGCCCGAGGGGCCGATCAACACGACGAGCTCGCCCGGCTCGATCGTCAGCGAGACGTCGGCAACGGCGGGGCGCGCCTCATCCCTATTGTCATTGTCGAACTGCTTGGTGACGTGGTCGAACCGGATCTCGGTCGCGGCGTTCGGCGCGACCGAAACCTCCTGACCCTGATCCCTAATGGCGCACCGCCTTCGTCCGACGTTAGACGGCTCGTGGGCAAAATGGCGAGACGGCAAGTGGTGTCACTCAGGTGCGTGCGGATGAGGCACGTTGTTTCCTGGGAGGAGGTAGCGACTCTCGCGTCGCGGTTCCTTGGCCGTCTTGCCGTCTCGCCGTCTCCCTCGATTAGCCGCCGAGCAGCCCCTGCTCTTCCAGGAAGGCGCGGGCAACGTCGATCGGCTCCAGCTTCTCGGGACCATCGACTTGCCAGTTCAACGCCGACATGGCCTGGTCAGTCAATAGCGGCGCGATCGGATTCAGCGCATCGGCAATCCCCGGGTTGGCCGTCAGCGTCTGCATTGCGGACGACCGGGGCCACGTGGTATGGGGGCCAGAGACCTTTGTCGTCCTCGAGCAACACGAGATCGAGACCCGCGACCTGGCCGTCGGTACCGAAAGCGAGCACCACCTGGGCTTGGTCTTCCTCCAAGGCTTGGTAGCGGATGCCCGGCGCGACGCTGAGGACGTCGCCGAACTCCATTCCATAGAACTCCTGGAGACCTTGCAATCCATCCGGCCGCTCGACGAAGTCGGAGGGGGCGACGATCGTCAGATCACCAGCGATCTCCGCGAGCTCGCTGATCGTGGAAACGCCTTGCTCCTCGGCAAAAGCGCGCTTCACCGCCAGCGCCTGCGTGTTGTTGAAGGCTGACTCGTCCAACCAGACGAGATCGAACTGCTCCAGATACTCCTCGGAGACAATGTCGTAGACCCGCTGGTCGATCGTATCCGCAGTGTCACTCTCCTCCGGCATGCCCTCAACCGGGGTAGCCTGAGCGACGGCGTCGATCGGCATCCCCAGCACCACGGTCAGACCAGTGCCGGTGTACTCGGGATAGAGATCAATCTCGCCAGCGAGAAGCGCTTCCTGCGCGACTTGCGTGCCGCCGAGGTTGAGCTGCGTCTCCGTGGCGATTCCCGCGTTCTCGAGCAGCAGCGCGTACATCTCGCCCAGGATGAGCTGCTCCGTAAAGTCCTTCGAGCCGATGCGCACCGGCCCTTCCTGCGCTCCGGCAACCTGCCACAGGCTGCCCTGGGCCCCCGCTTGCAGGGTCATGGCCACGACCGGAGTCGCGGCTAGGCTCTTGGCCAATGTCCGTCGGGTGATCATGATTCGTTCCTCTTCCACTTGCGCCGCTAGGCGTCTCCAGGCAACGACGGCCGCGCTAGTGTAGAACACGAACACGCGTTCGCCGTGCCTTCACACAACACATCCCGCGATGATGCACGCCGCGGTTTACGCGCGAGCCGTGCCAGGCGGAGTAAGGCGGACCTCCAGCCGCGCCAGGACCCACTCCGTCAGTAGCGCTAGTGCAGTGACCAAAAGGGCGCCAGAAAGCAGCATTCGCTCGTCCATAAGCGTGATCCCGGAGGTAATGAATGTGCCGAGTCCTCCCGCACCGACGAAAGCGGCAAGCGTGGCGCTGCCGATGACCTCGACCGCCGCCGAGCGGACCCCGGTGACGATGACCGGGAGCGCCAGGGGGACTTTCACCCGCCAGAATCGCTGCGCTCCGGTCATACCGAGGCCGGTCGCGGCTTCGAGCGTAGCGGGATCGACGCCGCGCAGTCCGATGTCGGTGTTGATTACGAGAGGTGGTCCCGCCAGAAGGGTCAAAGCGATGAGTGCCGGTCGCCAGCCCAGCCCGAAGACAGGTAGCAAGAGCAGGATGACCGCCAGGCTGGGGATGACGCGCACCGCCGCGACCGCGCCGACGATGGTTGACGTGAGTTTGCCACCCATCGATGCCAACACTCCGAGCGGGATGAAAACGAGCATGGCGATGCCGAGCGCGCCGAGGCTCAATCCAAGGTGGACCAGTACCGCCTGTTGGAAACGGTCAGCGTTCTCGACAATGTATGTCCAGGTCTGGGGAAGCAGATCCATGGGGATAGTCTAACGGGGTGGCAGGGCGATATGGTGTTTAGGTGATAGGAACGGGCGAGGTCGGCCTCGCCCGTTCCTCCCATTCACAGGTTGCGACGCTTCTGGTCGACTTGCCGTCCTAGCTCTCGGCGATGGGGAAGATCTGCAGCATCCCCTCAAGCGCATGCGGAATACCCTCCGCAAGTGGATCAGGGAGCCAGCAGGCGAGGATTGCCTGTCCTGGTTCAAAGTTCATCACCACCCATTGCGTGGTGCCAATGGATTGAGTACTTGCCCACCCCGCGAAGGTGAATTGTTCGAAGTCGAGCATGTCCGGGGAGGGCGTACCGCCACTCGCTGGGTCGAACATCATCGACCCCATCATCTGCTCGATGGTGATTTCCTCAGGGTACTGCGAAGCTTCCACGAAATGCGGCTGGTCGCTAGCATTAAGGACAGCCACGATTTGTGGTCCTTCCCGCAACTCGCCATCAACTTCGAAGGAATAGCCCTGGCCCCCCTCGCCAACTTCGACGATGGTGACGCCTGCCTCCGGCTCTGGCCCTTCGATGGTCGCCTCCGGATCGCCGGTCACGGTCAACCCTGGGGCCGGGACCGCGCTGAACGGATCCTCATTCCAGACGCCGTACTCTCCCGCAGGGAGTTCGACGACGGCCTGGGTGTGTCCTTCGACGAAAGTCGACGGTCCACCCGCGATATAGGTCTCATACAGCCAGCCGAGGCCTTCCAATTGCTCCGGTGTCGGCCCTTCCTCTGGGATTGGCGTCCCCGCAGTAACCTCATCCGCAAACGAGAGATCGTCGACGGTCCTCCCCTCCGCTAGCTGCACGAAGCTGGCAGCAACCTGGGGATTCGCGCTTTCGTTATTGAGGGTCACCAGATATCGGCCGGCCTCGATCTCACTCTGATCGAGTTGAAGCCCCTCGTCGGTTGCGGTGAGCACGAGCTCTGGCAGTCCGAGATCGGCGAAAAGGCTGTCCCCGGCCGTGGGAGTGGCATCCTGAGCCAAGGCGCCGGCAGACCCCACTAAGGCGAGAGTCGCCGTCGCGGCGATGGTCACAATTCGCGAGTGCATCAAACGTGCTTCTCCTCATTACATGTGCCGCCTCGGCCACCCGAGGACGGGAACTCCAGGCACCATGCCCGACATGCCACACGATATCGTAGCGCACATTTATGAAATGGCTGTGAGCCGGCACCAAGAGACAGCAACAAGTGCGCCTCTGTGACTCCCAGTCTGTTGCACAGAAAGCGATTGCAGCCTACGGTTAATGGTGAGATTGCCTCGTCGTTGGCGTCAGCGCGAACTGTCCGGACGGGGTAGGACTTGCGGAACGACGACCAAATCCCGCGCGTTGTGAGGAAGCGCCCCGGTGATGCTTCGCCGAGCGTGGCGCGGGTCTTTGGGGAGACGAGGGGAACATGCGGCGATACGACGAGCGACGAGCCGTAAACGGCCGGACAGGGGTACGCATTGCCGCGGTTGGGCGCATGCTCACGATCACGGCCATCCTCCTGACGCTTGCTGGGACAGTGCCCTGGACCGTGCCTACTGCTTTCGCCTACCAACAACCAGTCGAGCTGGAGCAACAAGACGCCGAGGACGCGACCGCGGGAGCCACCGGCGAAAGTGGGACGGTCAACGGCGTGCCGCGTGAGACGACCGATACTGCTCCTGTCGTCACGACGGGTCCAGGCGCGCCGCTCGCGCCGGCCGGGGTCATCTTGCCTCCATCAGTGCCGGGAGTACCGGGGGCTGTCCCGGTCGACCCGAGTTCGATAACGCCAGGCGTCGACCCGGCAGTGGTGCCTGGTATCAGTGGCACAACCGAGCTCGTCTTCGGGGCGGTCTCCGACACGACGGTATTCACCTCGGCGCCCAACGCACCGCAGACCCCGGAAAGCGCGGGCCTGCTGGCCATCGGCGGGCCGGATGGCGCGGTGACGCTGATGAGTTTCGACGTCACCGGCATTGGCGAGGGAACGGTGCTCAGCGCGCTCCTGACATTCACTGGCGCTGGCGACACGGGCGGTCCGGGCGGCAATGTGGGCGTCATCTACGACTACGTCGTCTCGGATGGCATGACGGCCAACGACGTGCCGGATGGTGGCAGTGCGCTCAACGTCCATGGCGTGCCGGCCTGGTTTGAAGCCGTCGAGCCCGGCGGCTTGACTGCCATTGACGTCACCGGTTCGGTCTATGGTGATGGCACGATCACCTTTGTCCTACCGGGGCAGCCTGAGGCGACCTCCTCGATGTACGCAATCGAAAGCGGAGTGCCACCTGAGCTCATTCTGACGGTGGCGCTACCAGCCTAACCGGTAGGCGGCACGGAGTCTGCGTGACCCTCAGCAATGGGTCGCATGCAGACACCGGCCGCGCCTGAGCGCACCCCGCCGGGAAATCAGATATCCCGTCCTTTGACGCCCGTCGACGGTCCTGAGGACGAGCGCGGGCTGCCGCTGGGGTTACGTGCCTTCTCACATCGCGACTACCGGGTTTTCTGGTTCACCCAGCTCTTTTCGCTGACGGGAACCTGGGTGCAGAGTCTGGCCCAGAGCTGGCTGGTTCTGACCATGACCAACTCCCCGGCTGCACTCGGGCTGATCGGCGTATTCCAGTTCGGGCCCACCCTGATCCTCGGCTTACCGGCGGGCGTTCTCGTCGACCGGCTGCCGAAACGCCGTCTCCTTTTAGCCACGCAGATCGCCGCCGCCACGATTATCGGGGTGCTGGCGATGCTGGTTGTCACCGGCCAGGTGCAGCTCTGGCAGATTTACGCGGCGGCGATTGCGCTCGGAATCGTCTCGAGCGTCGATATGCCGACGCGGCAGTCCTTCGTCGTCGACCTGGTCGGCAAAGACGACCTCATGAACGCCATCGCGCTCAATTCGGCGTTGTTCAACACGACCCGCGTGGCTGGCCCGGCGCTGGCAGGATTGCTGCTGGCGACCTATGGACCGGAGATTTGTTTCGCGTTGAATGCGGTTTCGTATATCCCGGTGATCGCTGGTCTTGCGGTGATGCGGACCCACGGCAAGCCGACGCGAGGCGGAAACGATGGCTCTCCCGGCGAACGGCTGCGCGAGGGACTCGCGTATGTCCGGAAGACGCCGGACGTGCGCCTGCCGATCATCCTCGCCGGGCTCCTGGCGGTCTTCGGCATGAACTTCGGTGTCTGGGCTCCGCTCCTCGCCCGTGACTCGCTCGACATAGGTGCCAGTGGCTTCGGGTTGCTGATGTCTTCGCTCGGCGTTGGCTCGCTGGCGGGAGCGCTGACCCTGGCCTTCACCGGCCGCCAGCCATCGCCGCGGGTCATGCTCGGCACGGCGCTGCTGTTCGGCATCTTCGAGATCGCGCTCGGTATCGTCGCGGGGTTGGGTCTGCCCGCCGTTCTGGCCATGGTCCTGATGGCGGGAACAGGATTCGCCATGAGCACGACGATGGCCCTGGCCAACACGACCGTGCAGACGAACTCACCAGACCGTCTGCGCGGCCGCGTGATGAGCATCTACCTGACGGTCTTCGCCGGCTCGACACCGATCGGCGCAGCATTGGCTGGCTTCCTGAGTGACCTGTGGAGTGCTCCAGTAGCTGTAGCGACCGGTGGCACTGTCGTCGCAGTCGTCGCGCTTACCATCGGAGGCCGGCTGGCGCGGATCGAACGTCGGCGCGAGGAGCAGCTCGTCGCGGCGTAATCGCGAGGTCCCCGGGCACGCTCCCGCCGGCTGTGCCAGACTTCCCCCATGACGACCCACCACCCCGGAGCTTCTCCATGACTCTCGGACCGTTTGCCCTCATCAGCTTGTTTTATGTCATTCTCGGCGTGCGGGTGATCTTTCAGCTCGTCCGCAATTTCCGGCAAACGTTCGACCTCAACTTCACGCATCAAGACCGCCTGCTCGTCGACCAGGCGTCCTTTTTCGTCTTGCTTCCGATTGCCGTGGCGTTGCACGAGCTAGGTCACGCGATCGCGATCCGGCTCTATGGAGGAGAGGTCCTCGACTGGGGTTTCTATGGGTTTGCAGGCTACGTCGCCTTCGATCCACGCGATTTCAGTGATGCTCAACAGATCGTGGTCGCGGCCGCGGGGACCCTGGTCAACCTGCTCCTGGCGGCGATTGCCGTCGCACTCGTCTTCCTGAGACGACCACCGTTTCGTGCCGCCATCAACGAGTTGTTGATCCAGTTCACCTGGATTTCGTTGCTCAACGCGCTCGTGGTCTACCCGGTGTTGGACATTGTCTCTGGTCTCAATGGTGACTGGACGCAGATGTACAGTTTCAGCGTGCCCGCGCTCAGTCTGGCCATTCTCGTCATCCATCTCCTGGTGCTGGCCGCTCTATTCTGGGGTTGGAAGAGTCCGACAATGCAGGCGCGAGTGGCTCGGCTCACCGGAGGCTCACCCGGATCTGCCCGCACCTCGGCCATGTCACGGCGGTTCCCAGCCACGTCACGTGCTGGAGCAACGTCCACCGAGGAGACCCTCCGCGATGCGGCAGGCCGCGTCGCCAGTGGATGGTCCTTCCCCCTAGAGGCTGCGATCCAGAGTGGGCGTAATGGCTCTGCGCTCGTCCTCTCCTGGGGAAATGGGACCGCCCAGCGCTCGGTCATGGCAGTCGCGCCGGAGTCCGGAGGCATTGAGTTCTCGGGAGCCTTGCGACCCGACGGTGGTTCACCCGAGCAGCGGCCGCTGGGACGCGACCCGGGCGCGCTCGACGCCGATCGCTTAACGATGATGTTGCGCCTGGCGATGGAGACGGTCGAGGGATGGACGCCCTCGTCGGGCGGCACTACGTTGACTCCGCCATCCCGCACCCCGACGCCAGCAGACTGACCCGGGGTGGCTTCGTCACCTCGTCACCCTGTCTCCCCGTCTCCCTCGTTCCGCATGAGCGCGGCAGCCAACCGCCGCGGACTACGGGTGCTCCTCATTTCAACGTTTTTTGCCTGGGCTGGCTTCTTCATGATCATCCCCATGCTCTCCATCCATTACGTCGACGGACTCGGTTGGACGGCTGGTGCGATCGGGCTGGTACTGGCGGCGCGGCAGTTCTTCCAGCAAGGGCTGACTCCATTCAGCGGCGTGCTTGCCGATCGCCTCGGGGCCAAGCCGCTCATTGCGATCGGCATGCTCGTGCGAGCCGTCGGCTTCGCCGCAATGGCCTTCGCGGGAACCTACGGACTGTTGATGGCGGCGGCGATCGTTTCGGCGGTCGGCGGCGCGCTCTTTGAATCGCCGCGCTCGGCCGCCGTCGCCGCGCTCACTGACGAGAGCGAGCGCTCTAGCTACTTCGCCAAGATGGGGGTAGTGGGAGGGCTCGGTATCACCGCCGGCACCCAGCTCGGGGCTCTGCTACTTGAGGTCGATTTTCGACTCGTGGCGATCGTTAGCGCCGCTACCTATGTGCTGATATTTGTCGTAACTCTGCTCTGGCTACCAGCGGTCCAGGTTGCGGAAAAAGGTGGTCCCTTTCGCGGTCTGAATCTCGCATTTCGTGACCGGCCGTTCCTGACCTACACCGGGTTCATGGGTGGTCATCAATTCATGGCCGCGCAGTTCTCGATCACCCTCCCGCTGATGGCGACGGCCATCGCCGGTAACCCCAGCGCGGTTGCCTGGGTCTATGCGGTCAACTCCGTCATAGCGGTGGTGCTGGGGTATCCGGTGCCGCGCCTCGCGGAGCGCCGGCTCGGGGCGCCGCGTGCACTCATCGTTGGAGTTCTGGCCACAGCTGCAGGGCTGGTGCTGATCGGCTTCTCGCGCGACACGATCAGTTTGCTCCTCGCCGTGGTCGTCTACTCGATGGGGCTCGTCCTGACGCGACCGAGCGAACAAACGGTTGCCGCCGGGCTGGCCAACCCGGTTGCCCTGGGATCGTATTTCGGCGTCGCCGCGCTGGCCGTCGCGTTCGGCGGCGGGCTCGGTAGTTACGCCGGGGGGCTCCTCTACGACCTCGGCAACCGGCTTGGGCTTCCGTCTCTGCCCTGGCTTGTCTTCGCCACGATCGGCCTGATCGCCGCCAGTGGATTGTGGTGGGCATTACTGGGACCGGGCGCAGCTCCCGCCAGCAACGCCGCTTCATGCAAGGTTGATGGGTGACGGGTGTTAGGAGATCGGTTCCTTAGGCTCAATGAGTTTTGGGTGCCGTACGAAACCCACGTTCCACCAATCGCCAGTCGCGACTGATTCCCCTAGCACCCCATCACCTTCGTCACGCAACCTGCACGGGCACCGGGCCGCTCTGCATCTTTGGCAGGAGCGCGGCGGCGAGCACCTGCTCGAGTGAATCGACCTGGATCAACTCCATCCCATCTTGCACGACGCGAGGAAGCTCGGCCAGATCCTTCGCGTTGCGGCGCGGCAAAATGAAGGTCTTGATCCCACCACGGTGGGCGGCCACCGTCTTCTCGCGTAAGCCCCCGATCGGGAGGACCTTCCCTCGTAGTGTGATCTCGCCGGTCATAGCCACGTCTTTGCGCACCTGTCGCCCCGTGAGCGCTGAAATGAGTGCCGTCGCCATCGTGATCCCGGCCGAAGGACCATCCTTTGGAATGGCGCCGGCGGGGACGTGAACATGGATGTTGTGCCGGTCGAAGAAGTCCGGAATTAGGCCGTAGTCACTGGTGCGAGCGCGGGCATACGACAGTGCGGCACGCGCCGACTCCTGCATCACGTCGCCAAGCTGCCCGGTGAGAATCAGATCCCCCTTGCCGGGCATGATGAGCACTTCGATGCCGAGCAGATCACCGCCGACGCTGGTCACCGCCGCGCCGGTTGCCACCCCGACTTCGTCCTGCTCTTCGGCAAGCCCGTAGTCGTACTTCGGCACCCCGAGGTAGTCGCTGACCTGCGGCGCATCGACGGTGATCGAGGGTGGCGGGTCATCACCGGCGAGGATGCGGGCCACCTTGCGGCAAAGCGAGCCAATCTCGCGTTCCAGATTGCGAACCCCGGACTCCTCCGTGTACTCACGGATGAGCCGGCGCAGTGCATCATCGCTTACGTTCAACTGCTCCGTGCTGAGGCCGTGATTCTCGAGCGTCTTGGGCAACAGGAACTGCCGCCCGATCGCCATCTTCTCGACTTCCGTGTACCCCGAGACCTCGATGATCTCCATGCGGTCACGCAGCGCCGGTGGAATCGGCTCCAGCAGGTTGGCGGTGGTGATGAAGATCACCTTCGAGAGATCGAACGGCACCTCGAGGTAGTGATCGGAGAAGGTGGTGTTCTGTTCTGGATCGAGCACCTCGAGCAACGCCGACGAGGGGTCGCCACGGAACGCGTCCGAACCAACCTTATCGATCTCGTCCAGCACCATCACAGGGTTGCGGCTCTTCGCGTCTTTCAGAGCCTTGATCACCCGGCCCGGCATAGCGCCGACGTAGGTTCGGCGGTGCCCGCGGATTTCCGCTTCGTCGCGCACGCCGCCGAGCGACATACGGACGTAATTGCGGTCGATTGCCCGGGCAATCGACCGCCCGAGACTCGTCTTGCCAACGCCTGGCGGACCGACGAAGCAGAGGATTGGCGCGCGCAAGCGATCGCCGGCGAGCTTGCGCACGGCGATGAACTCCAGGATGCGTTCCTTCACCTTTTCGAGTCCGTAGTGGTCCTCGCTCAGGACGCGGGCCGCTTCGGCCAGATCGAGCCGGTCTTCCGTCTCGACGGACCAGGGCAATTCGATCAACCAATCCAGATAGCCCCGGATGACCCCGATCTCGGGCGAGAACGGATGCTGCTGCTCCAGCCGCTCGAGCTGAACCAGAGCCTTGGCCTTGATCTCCTCCGGCATACCGGCGGCGTCGATCTTCTCGCGCAACTCGGTCGCCACCGCGGCCTCGGTCCCGGCCTCGCCCAGCTCTTTCTGGATGGCACGGAGCTGCTCGCGCAGGTAGTACTCGCGCTGCTGCTTGTCCATCCCCGCTTGAGCTTCAGTCTGGATCTGCTGGCGCAAATTGAGCACGTCGAGGCGCTTCTGGATCAGAACGCTCAAGCGGCGGAGTCGCTCGATCGGATCGAGGATCTCCAGTAGGTCCTGGCGTTGGTCCGACGTGAATTCTGGCGAAAAGGCGATCAGGTCGGCGAGCCAGCCTGGCTCCTCGACCCCACGCACCATCGTCAGCACTTCTTCTGGCACGTTGGGAAGCATGCTGATGTAATTCTCGACCTGCTCCATGACCGCGGTCATCGCCGCTTCCGCTTCAGCGGTCGAGTCGACCGGGTCGTCCTGCCGGACGACGCGCGCGACGAGGTATGGATCCTGCTGCACGAGTTCGGTGACGATGCCGCGGGCGAGTCCTTGCAGAACGACATGGCGGCCGCCGCTAGGGCGGAACTGGGCAATCTCGGCGATGACGCCGACTCCGCACAACTCATATTCCTGTGGCCCAGGTTCAGGATCTGGGATCCACTCCGGCTCGCCATCGATCCCGGAGTGCGCGGCCGCTTCGCTGATGGCGTCCGCCAGGAGTGCCCGCAGCTCCGCATCATCGTCCACGGCGCCATTGGGCGAGTTGGGATCGGATTCCGGAGGCACCGGACGTTCGGTCAGAACGAGAACGTGTCGATGCTCGCCGCGAGAGGCGCGCTCGACAACTCTGGCTGCTTCTTCGTCCTCGATGGGGAACGGGATGGACATGTGCGGTAGCAGGAGCGTCTCATCGACGACCAGGACCGGTAGTAGCACGTACGGCGGCTTCCGTGAAGCGCCCTTCTTGGTGCGTCCGCCACGAGTCGCCCGAGGCTTGATGGTCGGCAGCGCCGATTGTGAGTCGCGCGCGGCAGGAGTCCCTGTGATCTCCTCCTCAGACGCGGATTGAGACGTGTTTTCGGAACGAGGTGGCATGCAGCAATCTTTCCAGCTTCCAGCCGCGCACGGCTCATCGCGCCGGCTGGAATGAGGTTGTCGGGCCGGTCATCGGAGCGCGTCGCCGCGCCTGACTGAAAACGCGAATGAGCGGGATGCAGGGCGGCGAATAGCAGGTAAGTGTACTCGGTAAGCGGTACCTCGGGCCACAGTAAGTGTGCCTACGCGACAATTCCCTGCCATGCTGATCATCTTTAGCTCGGGCGTACACTTTCGGTCACCTGGTGACCGGTACCGATGGGAGCCACGGACAACGATGGACGCGAGTGAGCGAATTCTTCGCCATGCCTGATCACGTAGATCAATCGCCGGCAAGCGAGCGGCGGCGTGCGGAGTGGTCTCAGCGTATGGAGCGCTACGCTCAGCGGTCGGCGCCAAAGTTGAGATCGTTCGCCGCGGCAACAGTGGCTCTCCTTCCGCCGCCGGTCGGGGGCCGCGTCCTCGATGTGGCGACCGGCACCGGGCTGGTGGCGGTCGAGGCGGCGAAGCGCGTTGGGTCAGACGGCACGGTGCTGGCCACCGATTTTCTTCCAGCCTGGGAGCCGTATGTCCACACGACGGCGTCCGAGGCGGGAGTGAAAAACGTCACCTTCGCGGCGATGCCGGCGGAAGCACTCGATCTCCCGGACGCATCGTTCGACGTGGTCTATTGCCAATTCGGGTTGATGTTCATGCCAGAGCCAGTGCGTGCACTGGGCGAGATGCGCCGCGTGTTACGGCCAAGCGGGAGAATTGGGGTGACTGTGTGGAGCGTGCCGGAGAAGGTGGGCATTTTTCTGGTGAGCCGTATCGTCGGTCCGGCTTTGCCACCCTCTGCGGGGGAGGCACCGCCATCGCCCATGAGCATGGGAGCGCCAGGACTGATAGAGAGCCTCGTCATCGAGGCCGGGTTCCGCGAAATAGTCACGGATCGTGTGACCCTGTTCCACGAGATCGCCGATCCGGAGACCGAATGGCTGGCGTGGCGTGACGACTTCACAACGCCGGACGGAGGCGGTCTGGCAAGTCTTCCGGAGAGCGAGCAAAAGCGCCTGCATGATGAGGTGATCGCCGCGCTCGAGAGGTTTCGGGATGGAGACGTGGTGCGAGTTCCCAGTGAGGCGATTGTCGTGACGGCGACACGTTAGGGGCTACCGACCCTTTTCCTTGAATTAGCACAGTGACAGACGGCGGCCGAGCTGAGTCGCTCGGCCGCCTCGCGAGGTGTATGGAAATGGATTGCGACCCGGTCCTTAAGATGACCTGATAGGCGCTACCGCTGCTCGCTCGTCGCGCCCGCGCCGATCGCCTCCTGTTGGCCAGCCCCGGCTCTAATGGCAATCTTGTGGGGCTTGGCCCACTCCGCTTTGGGGAGAGTAATGCGCACGATCCCGTGCTCAAAGGTGGCCTCAGCCTTGCTCGCATCGACCTCGAAGGGCAACGTCACCGTCCGCTGGAACTGTCCCGCCCACAACTCCCGCAGGAACCACGTGGCGTTCTGCCCCTGCTCGCTCTCGGCCGCACTCGGCACCGAGCCGGAGAGGGTCAGCGTGTTCTGGGTGTAGGTGATCTCCAGATTCTCCGGACTCATGCCCGGGACCGCAGCGATGACGACCGCCTCCTCCGGCGTGGCATAGACGTCGAGTGCCAGCGGTCGAGCCATCGCCCGGGACCCGGTGCTCCAGCCGTACCGCGCTCCGCCGGAGGGCACGAAGCTGTCCTGAAGCAACTGCTGCATCGCGTCGCGCAGATGCACAAAGTCCGAACTGAGAGGGAACTGGCTGACCATCGTCTTCACCTCCATCGCGCAATCCACGTGCGCTTCGCAGCGAACCTGAACCGGACGACAGTGGCCGAATTCCTGGCCGATCCGTCTACGAAAAACATAGCATGTCTCTGTAAATGGTGTCAAGAGCATTGAGCGATAGACATCAACTTGCACGCATTGGATTGGGATGCATCGACGCGCGCTGGCCTCATACTGCCAATCCAGTTCACGGACGAACTCTGCCCACCAGTTTCGATGGGATCACTGATTTGACTGGGGAGGAAGGTCGGCGCGAGTCCGCCAACCAGCTGTCCAGTCTTGCACTCCCTCGAGGTACTTAGGCGTGAGCCAAGGCAAGTCCGCTCGTCCCAGTCGCGGCGCGAGATCGCGGACCATAACCATGCCAGCCCAGGCGTAGAACGGCGCCATCCCACTCACAGGCCCGGCGACCTCTCCGTAGCCGCGACGCCAACCGGCGATAAGGGTCCGTCGTACAAGCCCGGAGACCGGCGAGGGAACCCCCTCCAGTGGTCCAAATCGGAGGATGGTTGCGGTGCGCGCCAGGTCTGCACGTGGGTCACCAGACCGAGCATTAGCCCAGTCCAGGACCCCCGTAATGTGCCCGCGCTCGGCCAGGACATTCATTGGGTGCAAATCAAGGTGCAGTAGGGCTTTCGACCCTGCGGCGACCGCGAGCAAGTGGTCACGCAAAATCGTGTCCGGATCGCTCCACTCCACCCATGACACGGGGTGGATCAGATTCGCCGGAGCTGGCACACGGTGAATGGCAGCCTGCATTCGCCCCAGCGCATGACCGTGCGCCCGGGCTCGCCAGGGACTCGCGGCCAGCTCCTGCGTGAGGGGGCGACCTGGCATCCAGTTCAGGAGCAACGCTGGTCGGTCACCCCAAGCCCCTTCGGCATGAACCTCAGGTACCGGGAGACCGGCGCTCCTCGCCGCACTCATGGCGATGACCTCGCGCCGCGTCAGCGCCGCCTGATCAGCTCGGAAGACGCGAAGCGCGTAAGGTCGGCTGCCATATTCGATTCGCCAGATGAGGGTATCCGCCCCGCCCTGCACCGGCGTCGAACAAGTAGGGACGGACAGGCCAAGAGCTTCCAGGATGGCGGTGGGATCGAATCTTTCCCGGTCTATTACACACCTCGTACGTCACGACTCGTGCTTCGGGCATGTCTTGGGCGAAAGTTATCGAACCGCTACCGAGTAGACTTGATCACTATGGACCAGCGTCCTTATCCCCTCTTAGCCGGGCCCGCTCGCGACACCGAAGATCTCCTCTACGGTGATGATCCCATGCCCGGTATCGTCGCGGTCGAGCAGCTCGGTGGGAACCGGGTTCGACTCTATCAGCGCACAGAGGGAGGGGTGAGCGTGGAAGACGCGCCGTTTCGTCCCTGGTTGCTCGCGGAGCGATCCGAGCCCTGGCTGACAGCCCGCGGCGGGCCGACTGTTGAGTCACTATCGGGAGACCACCCGCTACGTTTCTTGATCGAGTTCCCAGATTGGCCGAGCCACCTCGATGCGGTCCGTTCGGCGCAGGAAACGGGTGAGCGATTCTTCCGGCTGCGCTCGCCGATCGAGCAGTACCTCGTGCGCAGTCGCCGCACGTTGTTCAAGGGGATGGTCTTTTCCGATCTTACGCGTTTGCAGATCGATATCGAGACAACTGGGCTCGATCCCCACGACCCGGAAAGCCAGATCATTGTCGTCGCCATCCGATGCGGCGCTGCCGCGGAAGAGATCTTTACGCTCCGGACAAACGAGGCAGAGTTACTGGAGCAGGTGACTGAACGGCTGCGCGAGCTGGATCCCGACGCTATTGAAGGGCATAACCTCTTCAATTTCGACCTCCCATTCATGGTCTCTCGCGCCGAACGCTTCGGGCTTGCGCTGAGGTGGGGTCGTGATGGCTCACCGATCCGGATCGGTGCCGGGACTTCCCGGTTCAAAGTCGGTGGCCTGACCTTGCCGTACACCCCCGCCTACATCCATGGCCGCCATGTCATCGACACGTACCAGCAGATTCAGCGCTACGACATTGGTGGCTACCTGTCGTCGTACGGATTGAAGCCGGCAGTCGAAGAACTGGGTCTGACGCGACCAAATCGCGAGTTTGTGCCGGGTCCGCAGGTTTCCGAGGTCTGGCGGCACGATCGTGACCGTTTGCTGCGCTACGCGCTCGATGACGTTCGGGACGTCGAAGTACTTTCCAGCCTCGCCACGCCGACCGAGTTCTATCAAACTCAGCTCCTGCCGAGGTCGTTCCAGGCCGTGGCCACCGGTGGTCCCGGTGAAAAGCTGAATGATTTGATGCTGCGCGCCTACCTGATGGCCGGGCACAGCGTTCCCACCGCAGAGGAATCGCGCGGGTACGCCGGCGGTCACGCCGAGCTGTTGGCGACGGGGGTGTTTCGCCCGGTCGTGAAGTGCGACGTGGAGAGCCTCTACCCATCGATCATGCTGTCTGAGGGGATTACGTCGCGACGGGACACTATCGGCGCGTACCTGCCGATGCTCGCGGATCTGACCCGCCGCCGCCTCGAGGCGAAAGTGGAAAGCCGTCGTGCGGTGCAGACCGGGCAGGAGGCGGAGCGAGCGATGTGGGAGGGCATGCAAGGCTCGTTCAAGGTGCTGATCAACTCGTTCTATGGCTATCTCGGCTATAGCGGCGGGCTGTTCAACGACTACGACGCGGCCGAGCGTGTCACCCTCGCCGGTCAACGCATCGTCAAGCAAGTAGTGGCCAATCTGAGGCTGCATGGGGCGACGCCGATCGAAGTCGACACGGATGGTGTCTACTTCGTGCCGCCGCTTGACGTCGACGAGCCGGCATTAGAGCAGGCATTTATCGATGCCGTTGCCGCCGATCTTCCCGCGGGCATTCGTCTGAGTCACGACGGCCGCTACGCGGGAATGCTTTCGCTACGCCTCAAGACGTACGCGCTGCTTGCGCACGATGGTTCACTCACGCTCAAAGGGAGTGCTCTGCGTAGCCGTCGTATGGAGCCGTTTCTACGACAGTTCCTCGTCGATGCCGCCCGCCGGTTTCTGCAGGATGATCGAGACGCGGTGCGGGACAACTATTTTGCCCTGGCGGAGCGTATCCGCCAGCACCACGTGCGGCCAGAAGAGATCGCCCAGTGGGGAATGATCAACGACCAGACTTTGGCCAAGTTCCCGAAGCTGCAACGGTTGATCGCCCGCCTCCCAAACTCGGCGCTCGGGCGACCCGGAGGGCGGCTCGAGTTCTACGAACGCCAGGACGGCGAACTGGGGTTGATCGAGCAGTGGGACCACGACGAGAACACGACCTACCTGCTGCGACGACTACGCGATGTCGCCGAGCGGTTCCGAGATCTCTTCGATACCCCGGCGGAGTTCGATGCGTTCTTCCCGGCGATCTCCGTTCGCACCGACATGACGGCCGCACGGCACCAGGAGGCCGTCCAGCAGTTGGGATTGTTTGGTTAGTTCTTTCCAAGTCCGGGTCATCACGCGGGCAATGACGAAACGGCCGAGCACAGACTGTGCTCGGCCGTTTCGTCATTATCTTGGTAGCGGGGGGGGGATTCGAACCCCCGACCTTTGGGTTATGAGCCCAACGAGCTGCCGCTGCTCCACCCCGCGCCGGGTTGGGACGCACAGGACCCCTCGCGAGCAGGGGGTGGGGGGCGCCCGCGGCGGCCTCGCCTCCCAGGGGGTCGCCCCCCCAGTACTCTCCGGCGCTGCGCTGGGTCACGACCGGGTTCGGGATGGGACCGGGTGGGGCCAGCACGCTCTCGGCCACGGGCGCCCCCCACCCCCCGCGGAGTGGGAGCAACCCCATGCGTCCTCGGCGCCAGTCGCCACGGAGGGGGACTCGCCCCCACCCGCACTCCTGCCTGGTCGCCCACGCGCCCTGCCTCAACACATCAATGCTTGCCTGCCTGGGTCCGGCGCGTGCGTCTCGGCGCCTGGCCAGGAGAGGTGGTGCTCACCTCCCGCTGGCACGGGCCGCCCCGCTGCCGCGCCACGACACCGGATGGGAACGGCGGAGGATGTCCGCCCTCGACCATTAGGACGGCTCGGCTCCAGTCGGTTGCCCGCGGTCCACCTGCCGCCTATCAACCCGGTCATCTCCCGGGGGTCTTACCTCTCTCGAGTGGGGATGCTGGTCTTGGGGAGGGATTCCCGCTTAGATGCTTTCAGCGGTTCGCCCGTCCGAACGTGGCTACCCAGCGATGCCGCTCTCGCGACAACTGGCACACCAGCGGTTCGTCCACCCCGGTCCTCTCGTACTAGGGGCAGCCCCCCGCAACATCCCATACGCCCGTGGCGGATAGAGACCGAACTGTCTCACGACGTTCTGAACCCAGCTCGCGTACCGCTTTCATGGGCGAACAGCCCAACCCTTGGGACCTTCTCCGGCCCCAGGATGCGACGAGCCGACATCGAGGTGCCAAACCCTGCCGTCGATGTGGACTCTTGGGCAGGATCAGCCTGTTATCCCCGGGGTAGCTTTTATCCGTTAAGCCACGGCCCTTCCACTCGGCACCGTGGGATCACTAGGCCCGACTTTCGTCCCTGCTCGGCCTGTCCGCCTCGCAGTCAAGCTCCCTTGCTGCCCTTGCGCGCTCCGGCCGATTGCCATCCGGCCTGAGGGAACCATTGGGCGCCTCCGTTACGCTTTGGGAGGCGACCGCCCCAGTCAAACTCCCCACCAGCCGCGGTCCTGCAAACGGATCACGTTCGCAGTGAGAACGACGGCGCCGCCAGGGTGGTATTTCAACGTCGCCTCCCCCAGGGCTGGCGCCCCGGGTTCTCCGGCTCCCACCTATCCTACACAAGCCGCGCCCTCGCCCAACGACAAGTTGGAGTAAAGCTCCACGGGGTCTTTTTGTCCTGCCACGGGTCAACGGTATCTTCACCGTCACTACAATTTCGCCGAGTCCCCTGTCGAGACAGCGCCCAGATCGTTCTACCTTTCGTGCGGGTCGGAACTTACCCGACAAGGAATTTCGCTACCTTAGGACCGTTATAGTTACGGCCGCCGTTTACCGGGGCTTCGGTTCGCCGCGTGAACAGCTCCCCTTAACCTTCCGGCACTGGGCAGGTCTCAGCCCCTATACGTCCACGCTCTCCGCGTTGGCAGGGACCGGTGTTTTTGGTAAACAGACGCCTGGGCCTGGTCACTGCGGCCCCCTCACGCTCCACCCGCAACGGGCTTCACGCTACCGGGGCGCCCCTTCTCCCGAAGTTACGGGGCCAATTTGCCGAGTTCCTTGACAGAGGTTCTCTCGTCCACCTAGGTCTTCTCGACCAGCCCACCTGTGTCGGTTTGCGGTACGGGCGCGCGCGCCCTGGCTAGAGGCTTTTCTTGGCGGTCCGGCGTCAATCCCTACGGTTCGCCCTTGCGGGCTCCCCTTACACTCCCCTCTCAGGTCATCGCCGTGACGGATTTGCCTATCACGACTCCCTACCGGGTTGGAGGGGCTTGCGCCCCCAGGACCTAGCCCCCCGCGTCCCCCCATCGCTCCATCCGGATTGCTCCGGAAACGGATCGCGCGCGGAACGGGAATCTTGACCCGTTGTCCATCGCCTACGGCGCTCGCCCTCGGCTTAGGCCCGCCTCACCCGCAGCTGATCAGCATGGCTGCGGAACCCTCGGGCATTCGGTGGGGGGGATTCGCACCCCCCTCTCGCTACTCATGCCGACATTCGCACTCCCCGCCGCTCCACCTCGGCTCCCGCCTCGGCTTCTCCGCTGACGGGGACGCTCCCCTACCATATCAGACAGCTTGTCTCATATCCGCGGCTTCGGTCACGGGCTTGAGCCCCGGTGGATTGTCGGCGCCGCGGCACAGTCGACCAGTGAGCTATTACGCACTCTTTCAAGGATGGCTGCTTCTAAGCCAACCTCCTGGTTGTCTGCGCGCCGCGACCACCTTGCCCACTTAGCCCGTAGTTAGGGACCTTAGCCGGCGGTCTGGGCTGTTTCCCTCTCGACAACGAATCTTCGCACCCGCTGTCTCACGCCCGGCGCCCGCGCCACGGCATTCGTCGTTTGGTTCGGGTCGGTAAGCGGGAAGCCCCCTCGCCGATCCAGCGCGATACCTCCGTGGCGCCCCACGCCGGGGCTGCACCTAAATGCATTTCGGGGAGAACCAGCTATCTCCGGGTTCGCTTGGCATTTCACCGCTACCCACAACTCATCCGGACCTTTTGCAACAGATCTCGGTTCGGCCCTCCACAGGCGTGTTCCGCCCGCTTCAGCCTGGTCATGGGTAGATCACCCGGTTTCGGGTCGTTCCCGGACGACTTATCGCCCTTTCGGACTCGCGTTCGCTCCGGCTCCGCCTGTCCCTGGCTTAGCCTCGCCGCCCGGGCTCACTCGTCGGCTCATTCTACAAAAGGCACGCCGTCACAGGATTGCTCCTGCTCCGACCGGCCGGAAGCGCATGGTTTCAGGATCTATTTCACTCCCCTCACCGGGGTGCTTTTCACCGTTCCCTCACGGTACTGGTGCACTATCGGTCGTTGGCGGTATTTAGCCTTGGGACGTGGTCGTCCCCGCTTCCCGCCGGATGTCTCGTGTCCGGCGGTACTCACGATCTGGGCCCACGGCCGCGCATCGCCGGTCGCCTACAGGACTCTCACCCTCTGCGGTGACCCGTTCCAGCGGTCTTCGGCTCAACGATGCGTCGGCCGCGAGGCGGCTGCCGCCCCCTCCAGCCCACTCGTCCAACCCCCCACAGGCATCGCCGGCAGGCTGTGCCGCCCGCGGGGTTTGGGCTCCTCCCCGTTCGCTCGCCGCTACTCGGGGAATCCTCTCTTTTCCTCGGGGTACTGAGATGTTTCAGTTCCCCCGGTGCCCTCCTGAGTTTCCTCAGGTGCCCGGCCGTGCGCCGGGCGGGTTGCCCCATTCGGACACCCCCGGATCTCAGGCTGCCAGCGCCTCCCCGGGGCATTTCGCCGCGTGGCCGCGTCCTTCCTCGGCCGCCAACGCCAAGGCATCCACCATGCGCCCATCATGCGGAGTCTTCCGCTCATGTTCCCAATCCGGCAACCGTCGTGGCCTCGGCAGCAGACCGGCACGCGCCAGCGGGACGTATCCCGCCCGGCCTCGCGCCTGCCCGCGGCCTCCGCCCGAGCCTCGCTCGGATGGACCCAGTCCCACCCCGCCATTCCCGTCGCCACCAGCGGTGACGGCCAGGAGGCAGCGGGCAGAACCAGCAGTAGTCATTGATGTATTGATTCGCAGTGCGCGCGGGCGACCAGACACGAGCACCCCGCTGGCGCTCCCGTTACCGGGACCACAGCAAGGCTCGGTCACCCACCCCCCGAAGGAGGTGGCGGTTCCCGCGGCCGCAGAACCTCACGGGTTCCGCGTGGCGCATTGTCAACGTGCAGGCAACGACCCGAAGATCGTCACGAACGAGGTCGTGAAACCTCTGCCGAACCCCCGGAACCTTGACGTCCCAGGGTCTCGGCAGAACTTTCCCGCCGCGTGCGGTCATCCCACCGCAGCTGGTGGTGACGAATGGGAGGGGGATCCGCGGCGGACGCTGGTCTCCCAGCCGCCGCGGTGGAGCCGCGGGGATTCGAACCCCGGACCTCCGCCGTGCAAGGGCGGCGCTCTCCCGGCTAAGCTACGGCCCCCGGTACCAACTCCCGCCGCTCCCCCGGCCCGCATCGACACCGCGATACCGGCCCGGGTGGGCGCGCCTGGACTCGAACCAGGGACCTCGGCCTTATCAGGGCCGCGCTCTAACCGCCTGAGCTACGCGCCCGCAGGAGCAGCGGTCTCCCATTCGTCCACAGCGGCCGGTCCACCCCAGGATTCCCCTGGGTCGACACCCGCCCTATGCCCAAGACGGAGCGCGCGGATCCTCCCTCGCATCGATCCCTCGACACCAGGGCGGCTCCGCTCGAATCAACACAGTATCGTTTCGCCAGTCACCCGCGTGGCGTCTCCGACCTCCCCGCCATCCGTGGCGCCCCTGCCAGGTCCTCAAACCGTCTCGCGACGGGACGACCTCGGGGCTCGGTGCCCACCGATGCCGGATCATCACCCGGAAACTTGACAAGGTCAGAGGCGTCGAAACGCCCCTACTCCCTAGAAAGGAGGTGATCCAGCCGCAGCTTCCGCTACGGCTACCTTGTTACGACTTCGTCCCAATCACCAGCCCCGCCCTCGACGGCTGCCTCCCCGAAGGGTTGGCCCACCGGCTTCAGGCGTTGCCGGCTTTCGTGACGTGACGGGCGGTGTGTACAAGGCCCGGGAACATATTCACCGCGGTAGTGCTGACCCGCGGTTACTAGCGACTCCAGCTTCACGTGGGCGGGTTGCAGCCCACGATCCGAACTGAGACCGGGTTTGGGGGATTCGCTCCGCCTCGCGGCTTGGCTACCCGCTGTCCCGGCCATTGTAGCGTGCGTGTCGCCCAAGACGTAAGGGCCATGCTGACTTGACGTCATCCCCACCTTCCTCCGGTTTGCGACCGGCAGTCTGGGTAGATCAGCTAACTACCCACAGGGGTTGCGCTCGTTGCGGGACTTAACCCAACACCTCACGGCACGAGCTGACGACAGCCATGCAGCACCTGTGCGCCACCCTCGAAGGCCACTCCCTTTCAGGAGGATGCAGGCGCATGTCAAGCCTTGGTAAGGTTCTACGCGTCGCGTCGAATTAAACCGCACGCTCCGCCGCTTGTGCGGGCCCCCGTCAATTCCTTTGAGTTTTAGCCTTGCGGCCGTACTCCCCAGGCGGCAGACTTCCCGCGTTGGCTCCGGCACGGAGGGGGTCAACTCCCCCCACGCCTAGTCTGCATCGTTTACTGCGTGGACTACCGGGGTATCTAATCCCGTTCGCTCCCCACGCCTTCGCGCCTCAGCGTCAGGGACGGCCCAGCTGGCCGCCTTCGCCACGGGTGTTCCGCCTGATCTCTACGCATTTCACCACTACACCAGGCATTCCACCAGCCCCTACCGCCCTCAAGCGGTGCGGTCCCCGACGACCCTCCCCGGTTGAGCCGGGGGCTTTCACGCCGGGCCAGCACCGCCGCCTGCGCGCGCTTTACGCCCAGTAACTCCGGACAACGCTCGGACCCTACGTATTACCGCGGCTGCTGGCACGTAGTTAGCCGGTCCTTCTTCCTCCGGTACCGTCAGAACTTCTTCCCGAAGAAAAGGGGTTTACACCCCGAAGGGCGTCATCCCCCACGCGGCGTTGCTCCGTCAGGGTTGCCCCCATTGCGGAAGATTCCTTGCTGCTGCCTCCCGTAGGAGTCGGGGCCGTGTCTCAGTCCCCGTGTGGCTGGCCGTCCTCTCAGACCAGCTACCGATCATCGCCACGGTAGGCCGTTACCCCACCGTCCAGCTAATCGGCCGCAGGCCCCTCCCAGGGCGGGATTGCTCCCTTTCTGCACCCCGCCGTCCGCGAGATGCACGTATGCGGAATTACCCGCGGTTTCCCACGGCTATCCCCCACCCCAGGGCAGGTTGCCCACGTGTTACGCACCCGTCCGCCGCGCAGCACCCCCGAAGGGGCCCGCGCTCGACTTGCATGCATTAGGCACGCCGCCAGCGTTGATCCTGAGCCAGGATCAAACTCTCCACCAATGGCTCCGAAGAGCCCGGACCCCCGAAGGCGTCCATAAGCTGCGTGATGATGGCCACGCGTTGCGTTCTGGCTGACTGTACTGTTGATCGAGCCGAATCCCGCCCCATCCCCACCAGATCACCCCAAAGAGGGATGCTGAGTCAAGGATGCGGCCGATCCGCTCGCTCCGTCTTCGGCACATGACGCGATGTCCAGAAGCGTCACCGCTCCCCGCTCATCCGTCCGCTGCGCCAGCTTGTCAAGGTACGCGTCCGGTTCGGACGCTTCTGCCCCCACCGTCTCCCGGACGCCTTGGCCCCGGCTGATGCGGTTCCCCGCCTCATCCACTTGCCCGGCCGCCCGTTCCACCTCTCGGGGGTCGCTCCTCTCAGAGCCCGCAAAGCCTACCGCAGGGCTCCCGCCCCTGTCAAGGGGGCACCGGAACCCCGGGTCCGACTCGGCGTCTCGCTGCCGTCCGTCCCGCCTCAGGAATCCAAGGCGCGGCGACCACGGCATCGGCTGTCAAGGAACCCCCGAAGTGTAGCCGCTCGTGACGGCTATGTCAAGCTCGGAGCGACCGCGGGCGTGACACCGCCGGTCCTGGTCGCCCCTCCGGGGTCGGGCGACAAGACCATAATCCTACCACCCGGCCATTACTATGTCAAGTGGGGCCGCGGCTCACACGTGGGGCCGGAACCCATCCGGTCGCCTGGTCTCG
>CAVVTE010000013.1:0-754910 GCA_963751075.1 uncultured Chloroflexia bacterium
TAGGATCCAACGCTTCAAAGTTTCGCTAACTGTCTGCCCGCTCGTCTCCAATTACGCCGCTTCGGGCTCCGCGGACGGATCAACGTGAACATTGAGGGGTTCCAGATTACGGCGAGGCAACCTGAATTGCTCCCTTGCCGACTGGATGGGGCGTGGCCTCGCCCTGTGTGGCGGCCTCGTCGCGGCTGTAGCGGCCAATTCTCGAATCCTCGGCGGTGCCACGTATTGCCCAGCGCGGCGCTACTCAAGGCAACTATGGACCATTTGACTATTGACATAGAGAACACTATTATACCTAGGAACAACTTCGACTAGAAGCTAGTGCGCGCCGAAGTTTGCTCCTTTATGGCGATTTCAGATCGCTGGGAGGCGCTTACGAGGGAGAGGAGCGGCTTCTATGGATAACCCGCAGCAGCTTCCCGGACAGCAGACGATCCGCCCGGAAGACAAATTCGCGCCAGTGGACCCATCCCTAGGCGCGGCTCCACCCTCGCTGTTGGACGATATGGCCGGCTGATTGAGAAGCCCAGGGCTCATCCTGCCGCCCTTGGTCGAGGGTCAGCGTCGAAAATTGGCTGACGAAGCCCTGCTTGTGGCAACTTCTCTTATGGACGCGTCCTGGAGCGCCGATCATTCAGGCTGCGCGTGCGGCACCCCCTACGCCAACAATTGTGCACATTATCTCTCAAATGCGATGCTCTTGGCAGAGCAGAACACCGGGTGGAATTGGCCCGCACCGTTCCCGTCGTCATCATACAAGTGTGCCAGGGGCAGAATGCTCCGTGCGAAAGAGATGCGAGATCGGTTTAGCTCGTCGCGATGGCCTTTAGTGCCCGCCACTCCGCTCTTACCCACTACTTCTGGTTTGTCTACCAGGAGCGCGCCTCTGACGGACAAGGGCACGTGTGCATCCATCGCGAATTTCCCGGGTCTTGGAGTGTAAAGGGGACTGGTGATTACCCGGATTGGGAAAAGCAATACCATTATCTGCGGTAAATACGGACACCGTTTTCACGTCAGCAGCGGTCCGTCTTGTCGATACTTAGGGAATAATCCGCGCAGTCCAGATCTCCTCGCGTGCGCTGCTTCCACCACTCGTTCCAGATGGAGAAAACTCACCAGCATGGCCTGACAGGCCGTTATAGTCACCATATTGGTCGCTACTTGCGCCGCTCACAGTTTCGTCGGACTGTGCCGTGGTGACTTGGACAGCAGTACTCCACTTTACTCCATCGTCAATGGAGGACTGATACCAATACATCAGTTTTCTTTCGACCATCTCCCGTTCCCGTTCCGTAGTAGATCGCCACTAACGTTCCGTTGGTCGAGTCGACCGCTATCCATGGGTTGAACTGGTCATTTGCAGACGACAGATTGTTGATCATTTTGGGAGTCGACCAACTTGTGCCACCATTAGTAGACCGAGCGAACCAAATCCGCGTTTTGCAAGTGGAGGACGTGCTTCCGCCCGGCTCCTCGGTCGGCGAATTACACGTAGCATCCCCGGTCAAATCCGTCCAGACGGCATAGACGAGGTTCTTCGACGCCGTGCGATAGGCACCACCTAAGATATAGACCATGCGCGGCGGAGTGCAAAGGATGGCACCCCAATGTCATAAGAGTCGTACGTGGTGGCGATAGTGACTGGCGACGAAAAGCTCGCACCACCATTTGTCGACTTCGCAACACGTAACTTCCGACTTGTTGTATCAGGCCAGAACGCAAACACGTCACCATAGCTATTCGCTCTGATATCGCCGCCTATTGCCGTGCCAGTCGTCTCGGCTCCGCTCACTTGGACCGGTGTTTGCCACGCTCCCGTCGTGGCGAGCCTGCGATTGACAAAGGCGGGACTGCCGTTGTGCCAGATCACATAGATATTGTCTTTGTACGGTGAAGTCGGGCTATTGTCGATCCACATCATTTCCTTGTCGGTCATTGTGTGCGACCCCGAGGACGCGGCACTGTAGGTCCAGGTCATGCCACCATTAGTCGAGCGGTATGTACGCAGCTTGAGTATGGTGGATGAGGATGACACCGAAATACCGACTGCGGTCGCCCACGCATTCCCGTCAGACGTCCAATTGACGGTGGGGTCGGCATGCAGACTGTCGGGAGAAACAAGTGGGGAATTCGTTCGGCCCCAAGTGCTGCCACTATTCGATGAATAGAACTGCGCCTGATATGATCCGCCGGCAATGTTCGACGCTGCGATGATCTTTGTTGGATCCAACGGGTTAATGGCGATTGCCGACTCGCTCCGAGGGAGGTCTGCGCGCCTGAGATTCGAAGATTCCAGCCCATTGCTGCCAGCGCCTTCGGACCTTTACCCTCGGGCGCCACTGGAAGGGGGGGCGACTCGAGGGGGGGCGGCTCCGGTTGGAGATTCGGATGCGATAACAGCCAGTCGTAGACTTCGTACAGCGCCCTCGGGTAGCCGCCTGTCGGATCATCAGCAGTACGGCCCTTCGGGGCGCTGTTTACGCCAATAGACCCGAATCCACGGAGGTAAGGGAATCTGTGTCGTGCTTCCTCAGGTCGGAGCAAGTGAAAATCCTGGTTATTCCGGATTAGCTTCGCAAGTTCGCTGTCGGGATCGACTCCGGCTTGGGCGATCTGGTCTTCAGCACTAGGCCAAGACATAAGAACCTGCCTTGCAGTCTAAGGAAATGGTGTCACCGACCCGAGCGATGCCAGAAAGCTTTGCGCGGCCCGCCTGTCGAATTTGCCAGTGCCGTGAGCGCTTAGTTGGAGACAAGCAGCTCATTGCCATCCGGCAGCGCCCTGGTCCTCGCCAGCTTAGGCCTTTAGGTCGCCGGAACACTTTGGGCTCGAGTGCTCGTCCGACTCCCCTTCTGCGCCCCGTCGTGGGGGCGCCGGCAAGTACAGGCATCCGGCTCGCTCCGCCGCTATGCTGGCGAAATGGCGTGATAGTCCTCGCACGGGGCGCCATCGCCGGCATCAGGGTAGATGATGTCCGATTCAAACCACACGCTACCATCGTCGCCATAGAGGCCAACGACGTAGCGGTTTAATGTGGCGCAAGGTCCGATTTCGAACCACGGACCGTCGCCATCCTCCACATAGTACACCTCGTCGGTTACAGCACCGCCAGTTGTGTGTGCGCCAGCCACAATAACTAATGGAAGGACAATCCCTGTAAAGTTATAGATCTGCACATAGAATAGGTCGGCAGCTGCCTCCGCAGTAAACTCTTGCGTGGCGGCATCTACTGCTCTGAGGTGTTCAATACCGGCGCCGCGTTCTTCAGTTGGCTCCATGACGTAATCTTGGTCAGTAGCAGTTGGCTCTGATGTAGGAGTTGCTTGCTCCTCCGGTGCGTCTTGAAGTCGAGTTAACAACTGAAGCACCGACTCTTTCAGGGCAGACACATCTACAGACTCGGGCGTAGCTTCCTGCGCGGAGGCGCGGTCGACACGGCCGGCGATGCTCAGAGCAGAGGCAGCGGCACCGAGTCTGATAATCGCGGTGCGCCGGCTGATTTCGGACGTCGACAACACTGGCTGGAGTTTCATGCCCACGCTCCTTTTGCCATGACTTGAGAGATTTCCTGAGTGAGGATACTGTCCAGACTTACGATACCTTATTTATCGCAATTGTCAATACCCGCGTGCGACGGTGATTGTTCACGCGCTGGTCGGATTGGGCTAGGCTGAGGGGTTGCGTGCTCGTCTTCGGCTCCGAGGAGGCCCGCCATGCGGCTGCGAGTGATTCCGCCGCCCGTCCCGCCGGACGTCTATCCGGAACCGCGCGGCTGCCCCTCTGTGGAGTGTGGTCGCCACCATGTCCAGTTCCGGCAGGCGGTGCGCAAACCGGTTGCGTGACACGCAGCTGAACGAGGTCGTCGCTCACCGCTACCAGTGTCCCCGGTGTGAGCGGACCTTCCGCCTCTACCCGCTGGGGGTGAGCCATAACCAGACTAGCGCCCGGCTCAAGGGCGTGGCCGTCATGTTTTATGTGCTGGGGATGAGCTACGGGGCCGTGGCCATCGCGCTGGAGGCGCTGGGCTGTCCCTTGAGCACGGTGGCCGTCTATAACGCGGTGCAAGAAGCCGGAGCCGCCGTGGTGGGGCTCCGGCGAGAGGCCGTGCGACGTGGAGGCGGGCGCATTGTGGGGCTGGGCGCGGACCTCACGAGTGTGCGCTGCGGCGGGCAGTGGCTGACGGTGGGGGTCAGCGTCGATGCGGTGCAGGGCACGGTGCTCAGCCTCGATCTGCTGCCGAACGGGGAGGCGGCCACGCTGAACGGCCGGGGGACAAGACCTGGCGGAAGCGCTAGGGGCCGGGTGCTGGTCAGTGACGATGCGGATGGCTTCAAGATCGCGGCTGACGCCAGCGGGGTGACCCACCAGGTCTGCAAAGCGCATGTGCAGCGCAACACCGAGGCATGGGTGGAAGCGATCACCCCCCTGCTGGCCGCCGATGGCGATGGCTCGCTGGCCGGTCATCGGGTAGGGCCGGCGCAGGCCCTCGACGATGGCCAGGAGCTACTGCGGCTGATGCGGGAGCGGCAGCCGAGCCCGGCAGCCAGCGCCACCCTGGCGGCCATCCATCACCGCTACCTGGGTGCCCCCAAGCCGCCGAAGGGGGCACGATGTCGCTGGCCTACCGGCTGCGCCTGTTCAGCCTGGACCGCTGGAATCTGTGGCCGCGCCTGACCCGCTATCGCACCTGGACAGGGCCCGCGGGGAATGCTTGGACGGGACCAATAACGCCTGCGAACGGGCCATCGGCTGGTGGGTCAAGGAGCGGTACCGGTCGATGCGGGGCTATAAGCGGCCCCAATCGGTGCTGCAGGTCAGCCGGCTCATCGCGGCCATGGGCAACGCGCTGGACGGCCCCGGCTTCGCCTTAGCTGAGGTCATCACCTGAGGCGACGGGGGAAAGGGGGACTCCCGTCCGGCTCCATCCTCTGACACGCTTCGGACGATCGCTCAGCAGTAGTATGGGGATGAGAACGTGTGGTGGCGGATCTATGAAGCAAACCGGAACCAAATTGCTGACCCTGATTGGATCTTTCCGGGGCAGGTCTTGCGCATTCCCCAATAGCGCGGATCGACTCGCGAGCACGGAGCCGTCGCCAATGAAAAACAGCCGCGTCGCGCGTTGCCATGCGCCAGTTGACTCGCCGTACAGTTCTTGGATTCGGCGGCGCGGCACTCGCGTGGCCGATAACGCAAACTACGTTGAGGGTGCGATCCTGTTGCGCTGTACCGGGTCCGGCGCCCCCATTCCTCACCGGGGATGTCATTCTGCCCTCCGACCCACGGTACGACGCAGCCCGTTTGACCTTCAACTCTCGCTACTCTCGTTTCCCGCTGGTGATCGTTATCTGCGGCAGTACGCCAGATGTGCAGAACGCGGTGCGTTGGGCGCGCTATCACGATGTGCCGCTACGGGCCCGCTCGGGCGGACACAGCTACGAAGCGTTCTCCGTGGTCGATGGCGGCCTGGTGATCGACGTCGGTGGCCTGGACAGCGTCACGGTCGATACCGCGCGAGGCGAGGCCATCGTCGGCGCCGGGGTCAAGTTGCTCGATCTCTACAAAGCCCTGTCGAGCCACGGTGTGACAATCCCGGCAGGGACGTGCCCGACCGTAGGTATCGCCGGGCTCACGCTGGGCGGCGGCCTTGGCATGTCGACACGCCAATATGGCCTGACGTGCGACAACCTACTTGCCGTCGAATTCGTCGACGCCGATGGCGATGTGCTCACCGCGAGCGAGGTCGAGAACGCCGATCTCTTCTGGGCGTTACGTGGCGGTGGTGGCGGCAACTTCGGGATCGCCACGGCGTTCACCTTCCGCGTCCACCCATCGAACCGTCGTGACCTACGAGGTCACATGGCCGTGGGGCGACGTCGCGGCGGTCATCGACGCCTGGCAGGGCTGGGCGCCTTTCGTGGACGAGCGGCTGGTCGCTGGCCTCACGATTCCGGTTCCGATCTCGATCTCGATGCCGCCGCGCGTCGCTTCTAGCGGGCTGTTCACTGGCTCCGAGGCCGAATTGCACACGCTGCTAGTGCCGCTCCTTAGTGCTGGTATGCCCGGGACACCGAACGTGACGTCGAGGTCGTTTCTCGATGCCGCCAAATACTTTGCCGGAACTCCAGTCGATCATCTCAGTTTCAAGAACTCGTCCACCCTCGCCTACGCGCCGTTGGGCTCAGCGGCAATCGCCACGTTCGTCGATTTCATGGAAAGCTCCCCCACCCGCCGGAACCTGGTGCAGTTGTTCCCCTTCGGGGCCGCCGTCACGGCGATCGACCCGGCGGCGACCGCGTTTGTGCACCGGCACGCGCTCTTCGACCTGCAATACCAGGCGTATTGGGGCGATCCCGCCGATGAGTCAGATGACGTGGCCTGGATCGGGGCTTTCCGCGCGGCCATGCTGCCCTATACGAGCGGTGCCTATGTCAACTACATCGATGCCGACATTCCTGATTGGGCGACGGCATACTACGGAGCGAACCTGCCTCGGCTCAAGCTGGTCAAGGCGGCCTATGACCCAGACTATATCTTCCAGGGACCGCAGAGCATTCCCCTTTGAGGTTAGGGGGACGGCGCCAGCCGTAAGAGCCGATTATTGGGCCCGCGTGCAGCGCATGAGGGCTCCGGGCATGGCGCGCTAGCTCGTCGGGTCGAGCGGATCCGTTCCTGCGGCTACCTCATCGCCATCAAAGGCGCCGTCCCCATCGGTATCGGGGTTGCCCGGGTCGGTCCCGTGGAGGACCTCATCGTTGTTGCTCAGCCCATCGCCATCGTGATCGCCCGCGCCGCTACCAGAGCCCGGCGGCATGAAGGAGTTGGTGCCGAGCGCAATCTCATCACCATCGGCGATGAAATCGCCGTCCGTATCCGAGTCATTCGGATCTGTCCCGTAGAGCGCCTCATCCTGATCGGACAACATGTCGCCATCGGTATCGAGGTTGGAATGACTCCGCTCCGGGCCGGGCGAGAGGGCGTCGTTGGGGTTCGTCGCCCCGGCGAATTCATGCGGGTCGGTGAACCCGTCACTGTCGCTGTCCGTCCCCGCGGGGTCGATGGGAAAGATATAGAGCTCAAGTTCCGCGGGCGTGGTGGCAGGGCTGATGGTGACCAGACACGCCACCGGCGAGATACACTCGAACTCCGGACGGCGGCGCCTTCGCCCGGTCCGAGGACGCCAGCGTGGATGACAGTCCACGTGCCAAATTGGACGGCTTCCCACTCCACGCGACCA
Source organism: uncultured Chloroflexia bacterium (assembly GCA_963751075.1). Taxonomy (GTDB): domain Bacteria; phylum Chloroflexota; class Chloroflexia; order Thermomicrobiales; family UBA6265; genus JACCXM01. Next base: position 7,241 of record CAVVTE010000013.1, read on the forward strand.
TTCGTATAGAAGCCGGGAATTGCTTCAGGGAACAGGTCTTTGATGATGGCAGCCTCATCGGTTGGTGGGGCGACGAGCAAGGTGCACTGCATCGGGCTGAGGACGTTGGCATCGGGACACCGATAGAGAGTCACGGCGATCGATCCATGCGGCACACCGCTGGCAGCAGTACGAAACACCGTGCCGATGCACAGGACCATCACGAGCACTGACGCACGAAAAAGGAGCGACAATGCACGAGACCACGTCATGGTGTCCACCCTGCTCTCCTACGAAAGTCCCGAACTCCGTCGCGCAGCGCGAATCCTCACGTCTGGGATAAGAACCGGGGTATTCTCCGCTGAAGCTGAGATGCCGGTGTTAAAAAATTGAAGTTGAACGTGACCACTCGAATTGCATAGTACTCCTAGAGACGTTGGTGTCAAGTCGTCGTGTCATTGATCTGAGACAGTGTCACCGGGAACTGATCTGAGATTCTGTCACCCCTCTGTGGAAGACAGTCAGCTTGAGCGGCACGGAACAGCAGCGATTGGTGGTGTTGAACCGGGTGCTGATGGGCGACCTGACCGCCACGGAGGCCGCGGCCGCGTTGGGGCGGTTGGTGCGGCAGGTGCATCGGATGTTGGTGGCGTATCGGAAGGAGGGTGCCGCCGCTCTGGCTCACGGCAACCAGGGACGCGCCCCCGCCTATGCCCCCGACCCGGCGTTGGAGCAGCGCGTGATCGACCTGGCGCGGACCATGTACGCTGGCCTGAACGACACGCACCTGGGCGAGGCGCTCGCCGAGGCGGAAGGGATCGTCCTCTCGCGGCACACGGTCCGGCGGCTGCGCCTGGCCACCGGCGTAAACCGTCCCCGGCAGCGGCGCCCGTCTGGCCACGGCGCGATCGTAGACATCGCGCACGCCCGCGGCCCAGGGAGCGACCCCAGCAACGCTGCTGGGCGCATCTGCTGCGCGACATCCACGAGCTGGTCGCGGCGCAGCCCGACGCGCCGGGGGTCGCTCCAGGTCGTTGTAGGTCCCGAAGAAGTCGCTGACGACCGCCGCGTCGCCGTTCTCACCGAGCAGACGCCGCGCCACGGCCCCCGCCTGCTTGAGTACTGGAAGAGCGCACCGTGGGGTGGTCAGCGTCCAGACCCAGCCGGTGCGTCCATCCTCGCGCCAACTCGTCTCATCGACGTGGACGACCGGGCTGGCTCGCGCCTCCCCCAGCAGCGCCTCGTAGACCGGGTGCCCGGCCCGGGCGGTTTCGACCAGGAGCGCGTTCAGTTCGCCCAGCGACAGCCGCAGTCCCCAGACCCGGTCCAGCAGCCATTGCACCTGCGCCAGCGGGAGCTGCAGTGTGGTGCGCAGCGTCGCCACCCAGGCCATCACCGGCCGCGCCACCCACCGCCGGGTCTTGAGTTTGTTCTCGTCGCCGACCGCCTCCTTAACTGCGTCAAGAATCTTGTACAAGGTGTCCCAGGTGTGGCTTTGAGCGAACAGCCTGATCGCCCGCGCCACGGCTGGGTCGCCCTCAGCTTCCAGCATGAAGGTCTCGGCCGTACTGCGCTCTGGTGGAGCGATCCCGCTAACGCGAGGGATCGTCCCGTCGCCGCGGGCTGCGGCAGCAGGGGGCAAGAAGTACACAGCCCGCTTCCCATCACCATTGGTCCGCATCACCTCGTCTCCAAACGAGACGGGTTCTGCGATGAGGTTCAGCAGTCGCCCAACCCCATTCAGGCGCTGGATAAGTTCTAGGCCGCGCTCGACCACTCAGGCGGTGTCACCAAGGGCATCGAAACTGCTGGATGCCAGGTAGTACTTGTTGATCTTTTCCTCCCGTACGCTGCATTCGGGCAATCCCAAATGTGCAGCGAGGGCTTGAAGATCGACGTCTCGCCCCGTAAGTCCTTCGATCCAGGTCGCCATCAGCTCTGGAACTCCTACTCAGGCAATTCATCCGTCGTCCAAAACAGGCGTTGGCAGAAACTGGGGCCGATAACCGCGGCCAGTGATCCTTATATGGAACCGGGGTCAGACGCTGTCAAGCGGAAAATGGGGAAGAGTGGTTCCGGATTTGGGCCAGCCTGTTGAAAAAGGCGGTGCTGCGAGCGGTAGACTGCGCGCCTTCCGCGTCCACCCTCATCCGGAGCGTCCCATGCTCGGCCCCGCCAAATCCCGTCGCCTTGACGAGCCCATTGCCGTCTCGCTGGAAGCCCTCGTTCCTCAGGACCATTTCTACCGCCACCTAGAGGCGAGGCTCGATCTGAACTTCGTGCGCGAGTGGGCACGGGAGTTGTACGCCGAGCGGGGCCGGCCGAGCATCGATCCGGTCGTCTTCTTCAAGTTGCAGTTGGTGATGTTCTTCGAGGGCAACCGCTCGGAGCGGCAATTGATCGAGATGGCCAGCCTCAATCTGGCCCATCGCTGGTACCTCGGCTATGCCCTCGACGAGGACCTCCCCAACCACTCGAGTCTGACCCGCATCCGGCAGCGCCTCGGGGTCGACGTTTTTCAGCGGTTCTTCGAGCAGGTCGTGGATCTTTGCCAGGAGGCGCGGCTGGTCCAGGGTCAGGAACTCTTCTGCGACGCGACCAAGATCCAGGCGAATGCTGACCTCGATTCCCTCGTCCCGCGCTTCTTCTACGAGGCCAGGACTCACATCGCCGAGCTCTTTGCCGACGACGCTCCCACAGGCGCTGCCGAGATGAAGGAGGTGATTGGGGATGACCTCCCTGCCGGGGTGATCCGGTTGCCGCGCGAGCCTTCTGCAGCAGAACCGCTTGCCATCGACGATCCACCCTGGCGGCTCCTCGAGAAGCGACGGCTCGACCCACACCGCGCGGCCGCCTGGGGCTACGAGCGGACGAGCGCCTGGCGGGTGAGCACCACCGATCCGGATGCCACGCCGATGCGCACCGGTGCCCGCACCACCCTCGGCTACCACGACCATTACGTCGTCGATGGCGGCAAGCGCCGCATCATCCTGGCTGCGTTGGTGACGCCGGCCGACGTCATGGAAAACCAGCCGATGCTGGATCTGCTCTGGCGGGTCTGCTTTCGGCGCAAGCTGTGGCCTCGCCAGGTCACGGGCGACACCACCTACGGCACGACCGAGAACATCGTCGCGCTCGAGGATGCGGGCATCCGGGCGTTCTTCCCCCTGCCCGATTTCGATGAGCGCACGCCTTTCTTCGGCAAGGGCAAGTTTGTCTACGACGGCAGCGTCGATGCGTACCGCTGCCCGGGCGGCAAGTTGTTGCCTTTGCGCAAGCACAAGTACACCGAACGGGTGCGCGTCTACCAAGCGCCTGCCGCGACCTGCAATGCCTGCCCGCTCAAGACGTGCTGCACTGACAGCGTCAAGGGGCGGCAGGTCAAGCGCAGCTTCGACGAGTCCTACTTGGAGCAGGTGCGGGGCTACCACGCCACTGAGGCCTACCAAAAGGCCATGCGCAAGCGGCAGGTCTGGGTCGAACCGCTCTTCGCCGAAGCCAATGACTGGCACAGTTTGCGCCGCTTCCGGCTCCGGGGGCTGGCGAACGTCAACATCGAGGGCCTGTTGATCGCGACCGGCCAGAACCTGAAGCGCTTCTTGGCCGCGAGCGGCTGGGGGCGACGAAATGCCCCGTGTGGCAGCCTCGTAGCGCTGCCAATGGAGCCACAAAGGCTCTCAGCCCTCTCCGGGTAATGACTCCTTCCTGCTGGAGACCGTGGTACCTGGGAGCTGGATCTGGAGTAGTCCGTGACGATGTCGCCGGCGAACGGAGGCTTTTTCCAACGGCCTGGCGGGTTCTGGGAACCATCCTCCTGGTTAGGTGTAGTACGGTCGCGATGCGACTGCTCAAGTACTGCTATATCGCGGTCAGTAGGAGGGTGCATGCGCGATCGAGTCCAATTCGGGCTGATGCTGGCGCCCTACCTCACGGGGCTCGTCGCGCTGGTCATCGTTCCCGCCATCGCTGGATTCGGCCTGGCCTTCGCCGACTACAACGCCCTCCAGCCCCCACGATTCGCCGGCCTCAGCAATTTTCGCGCCCTGGTCAGCGACGACGTATTCCATATCGCCGTCGCCAACTCGCTGTTCTACATCGCCCTTGCCGTGCCGCTACGCCTCGTAGGGGCGCTCCTCACCGCGCGGCTGTTGTTCCGGCCGACCCGGGGCGCGCGCCTCTATCGGGCCCTTGTCTATCTCCCGACCGTGATCCCGGACATGGCCTGGGCACTCATCTGGTTGTGGATCCTCAACCCGATCTACGGTCCGCTCAACCAGAGCCTCGCCCTGATCGGCATCGACGGCCCGGCCTGGCTGGTCGATCCCACATGGGCGCGCCTCGGCATCGTGCTCATGATGATCTGGCAGATCGGCGAGGGGTTCATCGTCTGCCTGGCCAGCCTACAGGGCGTCTCCCGCGACTTGCTCGATCAGGCCGCCGTCGACGGGAGCGGCCCCTGGCGCGCGTTCTGGGGCATCTCCTTGCCACTATTGCGCCGGCGCTGCTTCTGCTCCTCTTTCGGGACACCATCCTCAGCTTCCAGGCCAACTTCGTCCCGGCCCTCATCGTGGGAAGAGGGGGCGGTCCTGACTACGCGACCACCTTCCTTCCGATGTACATCTACACGACCGCTTTCGGGTACCTGCGGTTCGGCTACGCCGCGGCCATGACCTGCGCGATGTACCTCATCACCGGAATCGTCCTCTGGTTGCAGTACCGAACCGCGCTCAGTTGGCGCCTCGGGCTCGACGATGCTGCGTAACCTTCCCGGCAGCTGGCGGCGCCGAGTGGCGAGGCTTGCGCACAACGTGCTGGCGACGATTGTCGTGCTCCTCTTTCTCCTGCCGCTGCTCTGGGCGCTGTCCGGCTCACTGCACGATTCGGAGGCCGGCGTGCGCCGCGAGTTTGGTTGGATTCCGTCGCCGCGCCGCGTGGGGCAACTACCGTGAGGTCTTCCGGCGTGGTCGACCTGCTCCGCTACGCAACGAACTCGTTCTTCGTCATTGCCCTGGCGGTGCCGATCACGATCGTCGTTGCCTCGTTGGCGGGATTTGCGATCTCGCAGTTGCCCAACGGTGGCGCTGGCGATTGCTCGCGCTGTCGGTGCTGTGCCTGATGGTGCCGCTGACCGCGATCTGGCTGCCCCGCTTCATCCTCTTCAAGGAGGCGGGCCTCATTGATCGTCGCACCGCGCTCGTCGTCCCGGCGCTGATGGGAACCTCGCCGTTCTACGTCCTGCTCTTTGCCTGGACGTTCTTGCGCGTGCCGAGGGAGATCTACGAGGCGGCACGCCTCGACGGAGCCACACCGTGGCGCATCTGGAAGGAGATCGCGCTGCCGCTGGGGCGACCAGCCATCGTAGCCGTGGCGGTCTTGTCGGCAGTCCACTATTGGAACAGCATCATCGAGCCGCTGCTCCTGATCCGTACCGACGAGAAGAACACGGCCGCGTTGGGGCTGCGCGTGCTGTATGCGCTTGACCGTGCGAACTGGCCGTTGATCATGACCGGGGCCATGGTCGTGCTGGCGCCGGTGCTCCTCGTCTTCGTCGTAGCTCAGCGCGCGTTTCTGCAGGATGCCCGCGGGCCGACGACAGATTCGCAGCTGATCGAGGTTACTGCGCGGCTCCCTCCTCCGCCCGCGCGAAGGAGTCGCGGCTCTGCTCGATGACGCGCGGCGATGGCTGCCGGCACGTCGACCGGGACGTAGAGGCGCGGTCGAACTCCGCGTTGAAGGTGTCTTCTACCTCCGGCCAGGTCGACAACAACGGCAAACGGTGGATGGCAGGAATGTTGTCGAGGAAGACCTCGCTGCTCGCCGGCGGCAAGGCCGCCTCCGGGGCCGGGCTACCAACTCCGGAGAGCGCGGTCCCCGTGTCGACTGGCACCCCGTCCAGGAAGACCGGGGAGTGGGCGACGCTTGTGCGGGAGGGGACGATGCGCCCGGTTTCGGCGAGGATCAATTGTCCCGTGTCCCCGACGGCGAACTCGATGAAGTCCCAGACCGCGTCCTTGTGCTCTGACGCGGCCGACATGCAGAACGCGTCACTGTGGAGGACCGTCGCCGCCTGGTCGATGACCGGGAGCGGCGCGACGTCCCAGTTGAAGCCTTCAATCTGGCGTAGGGTCGGCACCTCCCGTCGGCTCTGCAGGAACATCGCCGCCCCGCCGCGTATGAAGCGGTCGGCGTCCTCCTCGGCGGCGACCTCCTCCTCGGAGGGTACGACGTTGTGGCCGCTCGCGCCCAGGCTGACAAACTTTTCAATGCCGTTGAATCGCCTCAGGTGTGTCGAGTGTCAACGTCGTCGGGGCATCGAGATCGTCAACGACTTCGCCGCCCGAGCTCCAGACAAACGGGACCATGCGGTACATGATCGGTTCGACGACGACCCCGTACTGGTCGATCTGCGCCGTCACCGTCGGTGTCCTGGGTCAGCGCCTCGGCGGCCGCCACGAACTCGTCCCAGGTCCAGCCGAGTGCCGGCAACGGCACGCCATTGGTGGTGAATAGGTCAACGTTGTAATAGACGATCAGGCTGGAGACGTTCTGCGGCATACATGCCTGGTCGCCGCGATACTTGAAGGCATCCATGGCGATCGGGGCGTAATCGACGGCCGAAATATCCGCACTCGCATCCAGGTAAGACGCGACCGGCTTCAGGGCGCCGCGGGCGGCGTACTGGCCGAACTGCCGGTAGTTGATGAGGAAGACGTCGGGCGGGTCGTTGCCGGCGAAGTCGGTGGCGATCTTGCGGTAGTAGTCGGTCTGCCCCGGGGTGTAGTCGATCGCGATGTCAATGCCGGGGTGGGTGGCCTCGAATCCCGCGACGACTTGCTCGTAGGCCGCTTGCTCGGCCGGGTCCCCCCAGAAGGCGAAGCGGAACGATGTGGTTCCTTGGACAGCGGCGTGGGCGCCAATAAGGGGAGCGCCAATAAAAGCCGTCGCGATGATCGCCAGTACGCACCAGAGCCGGAGGGTTGGCGAACTGGTCATGCGTGTCTCACTCCTTCGATCGGGGTGGCGGCCCCTGCGTGGCGAGACGTCAGCGCAACCCGACCGCAGTGTCGGCATTTAGGGGTGCCTTTCCTGACCGCAGTTAGGAGCCGCGCTTGTCGTGAGGTGGAATCATGCCAGAGCCGACTCGCAAAGGGAAGGACTGCGGGGTTTCCTGGCAGAGCAGGTAGGCGAGGGAGGTACCCAGCCGCCAGTGTTGCCTATGTCGCCTTGTGGTTGATGTGCGAAACGGTCTACCTGCGGAAGGTGACGGTTTCCAGGGGTTGGTCGACTGACTCGACCTCCCAGCCGGCGGCGAGCCAACCGTCCTTCGCCTCGACATGGGACCGATCGTTGGCCCACCAGGCCCACCAGGTGTGCGCCGACGGCGGGAGGATCCCGACCAGGTCTTCGATTCTCTAGCGAAGCTCATGGTGTGGCGAGGGCCGCTCTGTCGGCGCAGATGGTCGGCGAGGGGAGCGTATTTCTTTGCCATGCTTCACCGCTCTTCCAGCCCTGCGCTCGTTGCATTCAATCCAAGGCTGATTTCCTCTCGAATCTTTGCGTTTGATAGAGGGCGTTCGACCAACTGCTTAGCATTGGCAGGCAAGTCCTAAGCATCCTTCATGAGGTTTTGCCCCCGTTCGATGAGGCCGTCGTCTTGGATACGAGCTACCCGCAAGCGAACGAGGCGGATCTACCTGGGGAGATGCCGTTCTCGATCAATACCTACCGCCTCAACTCCCCAGCCATCGGCGAGCCACAGGAATGTTACACATGACCCTGATGTCGTACATCGGGGAAAAGACGACACCTGACTGGGAGCTCTGTCCACTCCCTCGCCTGGAAGTTCTCCGCTCCGCTCCACCCGCCCCTTCCCACGACGAACCTCGGCCGTTATTGAGTGCCAGTTATGGAAACGCTGGTTAGGGATTCGATTTTTCGATTTTCGATGGGCGCCTCACACCTTTCTCGTTGGTGGCCGGAACCTGCGGTGGACGCGCCTGGGTCTCGTCTGGGCCGAGCACCGCGTCGACTTCGTGCCCCGGAAGATGCTCTCAGTGCGGATCACCGGTCGAGATCCGTTCCTGTCCCGAGAGCCAGACGCGCCGCGGCGCCCAGGAGTGAAACGAGAGCCGGTCCCAGGTTGCCTTGCGGCCGAGCCGTCCCTCGGCGTGCGCTCCTCGACGTAGTGTCCAGGAAGATCGCCGGCGGTAACTCCTCAAAGCGCTGCGGGAAGTGGCGTTGGATCAGCTCTGGCGCCAGCTACTCGGCCATGTTGGTGACCGACGTCGAGGTGTTCTGGGGCAGCTCCCCCATCACGATGACTGGGGTCTGGCCCGTCCTCTTCGAACACCCGCACCCAGCAGACGCCTTCGGTTCCCGATCGAACATCCCGCGAAAGGCATACAGATAGTCCGCGGTCTTCGGCATACCCGGAGACGGCTTCGGCTCGTCCTCGGAGAATGGCTGCGGGAGTCAAGTGCTCACTCATGGAATGGGGGCATTCTAGCCCACCCATTTTCTTTGTGTCAATTACTGTCGTAAGTTCGCTCGCCGTAGGCCCAGCTCGGACACTACCTGATGGCAGTTCAACCGAACTGCCCAAGAAAGAACCAACCGGGGTCGTGGGTGTCACCGCAGGCCGCAGCGAAGCGGAGGAGGGCGAAGCCCTTGACACCCACCAGGGGCAGCGCCCCTGTCCTTCCACGATCTCGCTGGAGGCGAGCCGGAGGCCGAGGCACTCCGGCCGGAGGCTCCGCCGGAAGCGGGATGGTGGTTCGCGATTCGATGAGTGTTGAGGACAGCGAGCGGACGCTCCTGGCCGCAGGCGAGGAGCGGGAGCGGGGTTCGTTCTTCGATGCTTGGACTATCTGGAGGGAGCTTCAGCGCCCGCGTTCATCTGCGGGCCGGTTTCCACCCCTTGCGAATCGTGTCTCGGATGGTCTCGTATTTCTTGCCCTCTTCCCGGGCTGCGGTGATCGCCGGGACAAACACGGCGTCGTAGAACGGCGCCCCCATCCGATCAATGATGTCGTGATCGAACGTCTCATCGGTTTGCAGCTCGTCGCCTACTGAGCGGAACTTGGGCTCTTCTTCGCGCTCGTCCTTCTTGCTCGGTTTCTTGGCGTCTGCGGAGGATTTCTGGCCGAATCTGCGGGCCGCCACGACCTTGGCCAGCCAGATCCCGTAGCCCTTGGCTTGGTCTTCCGGATAGCCCTTTTCCTTGCGTTCCTGGCGGGTGTATTCGGCAAACACGTCAAAGCGACGAATCGCCTGCTGCGGCTGGATGTCACTCGTCTCAGCGTTGGCCATCTCGGAGCCCCTTCACTAAGCAGCGGCCGGTCGACATGATGTTGACGATGCGCACGTCATGCCCTCATTGTCCTAGGCTGACGCTCCTGCCTGGGCGCTGTCAGTCGATCTCGTCCTCGGCGGTGAATCACCGCGCGGCGCGCACACTGTCTCTCCAGGAAAGCAGCTGCCGCACGGGAGCAAAGTCGAAGTCGGGAGCGCTGACTTCCGCGATCAAGTGGGTGATGCCGTTCCGAAGGTACTCGTCGCCGAGGGCGGCGCGGCTGGTCTCACGGAACAGGATCGAGCGCTCGATGGACGCTGGGTCGCGCCCGACCCTGGCGCACCAATCGTCGAGCACGCGGCTCAGGCGGCCGGCTTCTTCAGGCAGTCCGAAGCCATTCCAGATGTCCGCGTGCTGTGCCACCAGCCGGAGGGTGACTTTCTCGCCGCTACCCCCGATCAGGAGTGGGAGATGACCGCCGACGGGACCGGGGTTGAGCCGGCCCAACCGGTCTTCAATAATCGGTAATGCGGCGGCCAGGTCACGGAGGCGGGCGGGGGCGTCTTTGAAGTCGTACCCGTACTCGTCATAATCACGCTGATTCCAGCCGCTGCCGATCCCCAGGATGAAGCGCCCACCAGAGATGTGATCGATCGTGCGTGCCATGTCCGCGGTCAGGTTCGGATTGCGATAGGAGTTGCAGGCGACCATCGGCCCAATCGTGGCCCGTTCAGTCGATTCCGCCATGGCGGCGAGCAGTGTCCATCCTTCGAAGTGCGAGCCGTTCGCATCGCCGTAGAGTGGAAAGAAATGATCCCAGGTCCAGAGCGAATCGACGCCGAGATCTTCGGCGCGGCGCCAGGCATCCCGCAGATGCGACATCGTCGCGTGCTGAGGAGGAATCTGAACTCCGACCTTCACATCCGGCACAAACTGATCCTTTCCTTAACGCTCGTCTCGTTCATGTTCGGAGGTCGAGCGATCTCGCACGGTCTGTCGCATTGCCGCCAGTATGGTGTCCGGAGGTTGCGCCCCAGAGAGCGCATAGCGATCGTCGAAGACGAAGAATGGCACCCCGGTAACCCCGACACGATACGCGTTCTCGATCGCTTCGGCTGTTTCGGTCGATCGTTCACCGCTTTGCAAACGCGCCAGCGTCTCCTCCCGGTCCAGTCCGGCTGCCGCGGCAACGTCGGCGAGGGCTTCCAGATCGCTGACGTTTCTTCCCTCGTTGAAATACGCGCGCTGCAAGCCATCGACGATCGCCGTCCTGGCCTCCTGCGGCGCCAGCAAGATCAGCCGGTGCGCATCTAGGGAGGGGGCGCGAATTGCGTCCTCAAAGTCGAACTCCACCCCCGCGCGGTGGCCGGCGGCCCGCACCCGTTCGAACATCGGCTCGACATTCTCCGCGCCGAACTTGATGCGGTAGAAATCGCGCAGTGGAGTACCTGCGGAGGGGACGTCCGGGTCGAGCAGGAACGGCCGCCAGGTCACCGATACTGGCTCACCGTCCCACTGCCGCAGAGCGGTCTCCAGGTTCGCCTTGCCGATACGGCACCAGGGGCAGGGGATGTCGTGATAGACGTCGATGTTCATGGGGAGCTCCAACGTCATGCAGTCATGTAACGTAGGCGACAATCGAGTCCAGGCGAGCCTAGCGCCGATTCTCACTGGCCCAGCATTCGCGATCCAATTTGGGCTCTCAGGACCAGTCTCTCATGCATTGCGATACGCGTTGCTCGACTCAGGCGTTCCCTTTCATGTGCTGTGGTACGCACACAAGATTGCGGATGCAACACGGATGACAGGGATGGGGACCAGCGGAAAGCGTGGCATGCCCACAGGATTGCGGATGCAACACGGATGACAGGAATGGGGACAAGCGGAAAGACCGGAGGTCGCGGCGTTCTCGCGATTCTCGCCTGGGTTTTGCTTTTTGCAGGGATTCCGAGCGCATCAGTCTGGGCCCAGGCCGATCCGACGATCATCGGGCGCGCCATCGATGCGGTCGTCCAACTTTCGATCGTCGTGCGCGGTGTCGTCGACGGCGAGGAGCAGGTGATCTGGTATGCAGTAGGCACCGGGACGGTTGTCTCTCCGGACGGGCTGATTCTCACCAACCAGCATCTCATCACGCCGACCGGCGTTGACGAAAAATTGACCGAGCTCGAATCGCAGCTCGCGGCCGAGGGCAAGAGCGCCGACCTTCAGGTCGACGCCGATCGGTTCATGGTGGCCATCTCGGACGGGCGGCAGTTGCCGGACCCGCGCTACGTCGCGCGTGTCGTGGCAGAGGATGCCGACCTCGATTTGGCCGTCTTGCGGGTCGAGGCAGATGTGCAAGGGACCACGCTTGATAGGGAATCAATGAACCTTCCTGCTCTGCCACTTGGTAGTTCCGATGCCATGAATCTCGGCGAGCCAGTCCACGTCTTCGGGTTTCCCGCCATCGGCAGTGGCTCGCTGACGTACACGGTCGGCATCGTCAGCGGATTCCTGTTCGAGGAAGGTATCGATGGCACCGCCTGGATCAATACTGATGCCGTGACGTCGGGCGGAAACTCCGGCGGTGCGGCGGTCAACGACGCGGGCGAGCTGATCGGCGTACCGACCTCGGGTTCGGCCCTCGACTGCCGGGTAGGGGACACGAACCGCGACGGCGTTGTCGGTCCGGAGGACGTCGGCTGCCTACCAACCGGCGGTTCACTAACGCAACTGCGACCGATCGATCTTGCCCGGCCACTCTTGGCTTCGGTCGACGCCGAGGTGGCGGCGGGCATCGGCGCGGGGGCGACGGTCAGTCTGACGCCAGCCCCGGATGACCTCGCGGCCAGCCTTGCCGCGGCGGAGGGCTGCGCCGCACGAGGCGACTGGCGTTGTGCGGCGAACTTTTACCTGGACGCCCTGAGCAACGCCCCCGAGGATCTGGCGATCGTCACGTCCCTCTATGACGCCTATCTCGCCCTTGGCAGACAGGAGGCGGCAGCGGGCAGGCTAGAGTCTGCACGTTCGGCGTTCGCCGGGGCGGTCGCGGCCGATCCTTCCCGTCCCGACGCGACCTCGGCGCTGGCGCGAATCGCGCCCTATAGCCGGGCGATAGTCGTCGATGGTTTTGATGGACCCGAGCGTTTCGTGGCTACTAGTGAAGGCGATTCGACCAGCACCTACGACGATGGGGTCTTCAGGTTGGATATATCGCAACCAGGACTCGTCTCCGGTTTTCCGCTCTCTCCGGCCGATGATCCGCTAGACGGTCAGGACTTTGCTGCTGTCCTGCGTATCGATGAGGCCCGCGGAGATGGGATGGTGACGATCGAGACGCGGACCGATCCCGCCGGTGGACAGTGGGTGTTCGCTGTCGATCCAACGCGGGGCACGTGGGAAGTGCTTCAGTTCGACCGGGAAAGCGCAAGGTTCGTCACATCGATTGGGCCGTATCGATACGGGTCGGAAGGGAGCTCGCGCCCGCTCGAGACTGTCGAGCTCCGCGTCACCGACGGAATTCCGCTCTTGCTCGTCAATGGGATTGACGTCGCGGCCGTCGCCAGCGGGTCACTGCCGGAAATTGGGAACGAAGGCAGCATCAGCTTCGGCGCGTTGATGGCCTCCGAAGGCATCGTTCCGTTTTCCGTTTCGTTCGACGAGATCGGGCTTTACGAGCTCGCCTAACTTCCGGCTCTGGAACCGCTCGTCAGCTGTCATCGACGGCGCGGCGACGGCTGGAGAATGCCGGCCCACCTGACGTCCCGGCACTTCTCACCTGCCGTTTCGTGCTGCGGGACCGACTGAACGAGCGAACGACCCTTTTCACACGAGGGCGAGGCGTCTCCAGCGAAACCCGCGATACTAACGAGGACGATTTCGCAGAACTCTTACAAGGGAGAGTGCCTCGTGGCCAGGATCCGTATTTGCGCCTTCGCTGCCTCCCTCGTGCTCACGGCATTGCTGGCCGTGCCTATGCCACTGGTCCAGGGCGCGGTGATTGCCCAGGAGGCGACACCGGTTGCGGGCGTTACGGGTGAAGGATCGGTTCTGCTCTTTGCCGCTCCCGGCATGCGCACCGACCTGGTCGAGTCGTTTGCCGCCGAGGGCGCGTTGCCGGCCATGTCCGAGATGCTGAACTCCGGCACCGGCGCCGATTTGCTCGCTCCCTTCCCAGCCACCACCGGATCGAGCCTGCCGACCCTGCTCACCGGGACCTGGCCGGCCGAGCATGGCATCGTCGGCGACACCTTTTTCCGCACCGGTTCCCTCAATTTCTCGGCTGTGTCGAGCTGGGCCGATGCCGGTCTGATTCAGGTTGACACGTTGCCACAAGCCGCCGAACGCGCTGGAAAGCAGGTCGTTGCCGTGGGTTGGAACGGTGTCTTCGCGCTCGATCCGGCGCTCGCCGGACCGGTCGTGGGCGAGCCGGTACCGTATTCGCAGGCCGGTGTGGTCACCAGCAGAGACCTTTCGGATCAACCCGGCAACGCGGAACGATACGGCGTCGGTTACGACCACGTCGACCTGCGCCCAGCCGAGGGCTGGTCAGCAGCCCCGGAGTCGTTCAGCCCCGCTCAGGAGACCGATCTCACGATCCGCTCTCTCGAACCCGAGGGACCTAATCCGGATCGCGCCTTCGAGGTCTACATCTACGACTCGACTGACGACGCGGTCACGAATTACGACCGGGTGCTGGTGTCCCCTGAGAAGGACGCCGCCGCGTCAGTAGCGAATCTGGACGTTGGTGCATGGGCTGGTATCCCGGTCGAATTGGCGGGTGAGCAGGATGGTCAGACGGCGGGGTTCTGGCTGAAGGCGATCGATCTCGCACCGGATCTCAGCACCTTTCGCCTCTACTACACCGCGGTGAGCCGCATCCCTGCCTCATGGGCTGATTGTGGGGAGCGGCCCGAATGCGCAGGGCCGGGCGGCTTCGAGGAGTCGGTGAACATCGCCGTTGGCGCGCCTGTCGCCGCCGACGCCGCGCCACTTCAGGCCGGGATCATCGATGAAGCGACCTTTGTCGCTCAGGGGATCACCGCCTCCTGGCAGACCGTCGACGCGCTCCGATTAATCGTCGAAGAGCTCGGGGTCCAGCCCGATCTGCTGCTGCTGGGCACGTCATTCCCTGAGGCTGTCTCGCGCCAGTTTCTCGGTTTCCTCCCCGGACGCGATGTCAACGGCGCCGGTGCGACCCCGACAGTAGGCAGCACAGACGGTGAGGGAGTCGTCGCTTTCAATGCTGATGCAATCGAGGGGTTCGTCCGCGACAGCTACACGATGGCCGATGAGATCCTCGCCGTCGGTCGAGATCTGCTCGGTTCCAAGGGAACCACGCTGATGGTCTCACCATCGGGTCTCGAGCCCTCCTGGCTCGGCGTCAACGCCGGAACGGTGTTGGTCGAGGCTGGCATCGTCGAGGCCGATCAACCCGAAAACTGTGTACCCGGTCCGGTGAGTACGCCGCCTGGCACCCCGGATCCGGAGGCCTTGCCGGCTGGCCCTACCGTCAAAGCCTGTTGGGCGGGTGGAACGGCCCACCTTTACATCAATCTCGAGGGCCGGGAACCGGTGGGATCGGTGGCGGAGGACGCCTACGAGCCCACCCGGGACGCGATCATCGCGGCCTTTGAGCAGCTCCGTGACGAGGCCAACTCAGGTGCGCCGGTCGTTGCCGGGGTCTACCGCAAAGAAGATCTCCGCGACCTCGCCGGGGCGGATGCCCTGCATCCCAGTCGCACGGGCGACGTCGTGGTGACCCTGGCGCCACCGTATCGGTTCGACGATGCGATCGAGGGAACCGTCGTCGCGAAGGCGATGCCGGTCGTCTCCGGAGGCTATCTCCCCGGCGACGGGTCGGAAAATGCCGGACTCATCCTGGCTGCCGGGCCCGAAATCGCCTCAGGTGCGACGATAGATGCCCGAAGCGTCGATGTCGCCCCGACGGCCGCCTTTCTGCTTGGAGTGCCTGGGCCGTACAACGCGAGTGGCCGCATTCTCTTCGATCTTTTGACGAACGGTGAGACGCTTGGCGAGTTGACCCTGCTCGACATCAGTGATTTCCACGGTCAGCTTCCGCCCTTGAGCGCTGCCGCCGATGCCATCGATGCCGAGGGTGCGGAGAACCCCTCGTTCGACGTTGGCGGTGTTGCGTTTCTCGCTCCCTGGTTCGACCGTTTTCGCGCCGAGGCCGGGGGCGACGCGTTGCTGGTGACGGCGGGTGATGCGGTCGGAGCAACGCCGCCGATCTCGAGTGTCTTCGGCGACTTGCCAACCATCGAGGCGATGAACATGCTGGGCTTTAGTGCCGATGCACTCGGCAACCACAACTTCGACGCCGGTGCGGCCAACATGTTCGAGAATTTGGCTCCGGTGGCGGATTTTCCTTATCTCTCGGTCAATCTGGTGCCGGCGCGGGCCGACGCGACGCCTGTTGCCGGCGACCCGCAGTTCTTGCCGTCGCTGCTGCTCGATCTCAACGGTATCAGTGTCGGGCTGATCGGCTTCTCCAACCCGGACATTCCGCAGCTGACACGGCCCGGTGCGCTTGACCCATACCGGGTCATCGATCCGGTCGAGCCAATCAATGCCGAAGCGGCGCGTCTGCGCGAACAAGGCGCTGACGTTGTCATCGCCATGGGACACATGGGTGCCACCGGCGGGACCATCACCAATCCGACCGGACCGGTCGTGGAGGTGACCGACCAGCTTCAGAGTGTGGACCTGGTCGTCGGCGACCACACAGACGCCCAAGTCTCGGCGATCCGTCCGAATGGCGCGCTGCTGGTCGAGAATCGCTCCAAGGGGGTGATGTTCACCCGGGTGCGCCTCGTCGTTGATAACGAGAGCGGGGAGTTGGTTTACCGCACCGCCGACCACCATCGCCCGTGGAATATTGGCGTTACCCCGGATCCAGAGCTCTCTGCAATGCTGGAGCAGTTGTCTGTTGACCTGGCGCCAACGCTGAGCCGGGTGATCGGGTCGGCGGTGCAACCGATCCTACGCGCCGACGCCTGTGGCATGGAGACCGGGCGCACCTGCGAATCACTGATCGGCGATATCGTCGCCGACGCCCTGCGTGCCACGTACGGAACTGAATTCGCCATCACCAACTCGGGCGGAATCCGTGCCGACTTGACCTGTCCGCCTGAGGGTGGCGAGTTCTGTCCCACAGCCGACGGCGAGCTGCCAATAACCGAGGGCCAGGTCCTCACGGTGTTGCCCTTCGGCAATGTGGCGGTGACGGCGCAGTTGAGCGGGGCAGAGGTGAAGGCAATGCTCGAGGCTGGCGTGGCGGCAATGCCGGAAGCGTCGGGGGCGTTCCCACAGGTCTCCGGGCTCTGCTTTACCTACGACATCGGCGCTCCGGCGGGCAACCGCGTGACGAGCACCGTGCGGCAGGCGGCGG
Organism: uncultured Chloroflexia bacterium; assembly: GCA_963751075.1. Taxonomy (GTDB): domain Bacteria; phylum Chloroflexota; class Chloroflexia; order Thermomicrobiales; family UBA6265; genus JACCXM01. Next base: position 23,905 of record CAVVTE010000013.1, read on the forward strand.
ACGGGACCTGTTCCGATGAGGAGGTCGATCTGACGGAGGCAGCGACCTACACCATTGCGACGAATGATTTCACCGCGTCAGGCGGTGACGACTACCCGGATATCCTGGCTCGCACCGATTCACGCGACATCCTGGCCTCGGTCGTTTCCTCGTATATCGCCGGGGAGTCGCCGTTGTCCTTGCCGGGCGAGCCGCTCGATCCTGTGATCCAGGGGCGAATCGTCTGTGAAGGGGAGGGATGTCCAGCGCCAGCGGGTGGTTAGCAGGCATGACAGTGGGGAGGGCAGCGAGTTCCAGGGCGGCGGGGGGTAACGATCAAGTGCGCGCGAGGAGTAGCGAGTTGTCCAGCGCAGTTGGTCTCGCAGCGGAGTTGACGCGCAGGCACGCCATACTGCGAGCCGGTCTAGCGGACGCCGGCGGTGATGCGCTCGTCGCGACCCGCGAGGGTGTCGTCACTTACCTCACGGGCTACACAACCGCTACCTGGTCGAACCACTCGCGACCGATCGTCGCCGTCCTCACTGCCAGCACACTCGACGTGGTCTGTGCGGAGACGGAGGCCGACGCCGTTCGCTCGCGAGTGCCGGGCGTCATTGTGCACCCGTACGTCGAGCTGCGATCACCAGATGGTCTCAGCGGTCTTCCCGATGGGGAGATCCAGTTCACCCCCCACGCGTGCGAGGTACTCGCCACCCTGCTGAGGGAGCGAGATGCGGAGACGATTGGCGTCGACGCGCTCGGGGCGGTCCACCCGCCGACGTCTCGTATCGTGGACCTTTTGCCGTCTAGCATCAGCCGGTTCGACGTGTCCAGGCAAGTCTGGGCGGCGCGCCTCCGCAAGAGCGCCTGGGAAATCGAGCGAATGCGTAGCGCCTGCGACATCCTCGATCGCGCCTTCGCGGACCTGCACGCCGCGCTCAGACCAGGGCTGAGCGAGCGCGACATCCACAACATCCTCGCCACCGCGAGCTTCAGCCACGGCGCGCACCGTCTCGGTTACGTGATGGTCGTCGCGGGTGTTGAGCGCGGACTGTTCGGCGACCCGACCGAGCGACGCTGGCAGAAAGGCGAGGTGCTCTTCGTCGACGGCGGGGTCGTGGTCGACGGGTACTGGGCTGACTTCTGTCGCATGTACACCGCCGGTGCCCCCACGCCGTCCCAGCAAGTTGACTACGGTCGCGCCGTCGTTGCTCTCGATGCCGCACTGGCACTCGATTCTGCTCTCACCGCGAGCAGTCTTGGCCGCGCGATCGGTTCGGCGCTGGACTTGCCTCCCGGCCAAGTGGGCTTCGGCCGATTTGGGCACGGCATCGGACTGTACATGCCGGAGCCGCCCTCGCTACACCCGGATGACCCCACGCCTCTCGATGATGGCGTGGTGCTGTGCGTCGAGCCGGCGTATCTCGGCGCCACCGGGAACTACGTCGTCGAGGAGGAGCACGTCGTCGACAACGGACGTCTCAACCGCATCTCGCCCAAGGCGCCACGCAAGCTGATCGAGATCTAATACGCCGCCGGGCGAGCCAAGCGACCTCGCGGTAACCAATCACCGATATTCCGCACCGAGGTGGCGCTCCAGGCCGCGTAACAGCATCAACAGAGCCGCCTCGGTTGCCGCGTCCGTAACGACGGCGCGGCCGCCCGGGAAGTGAAACTCCTCGCAGGTGACGTTCTGCGGACCGGCGAGCCCAACGTAAACCAGACCTACCACCTTCCGCTCGGTTGCGCCGCCCGGCCCGGCGATACCGGTCGTTGCCACTGCGAGGTCTGCATTGAACGCCCGCCGGGCGCCCTCGGCCATCTCGCGGGCGCACTCGGCGCTGACGGCGCCGCGGGTCTCCAGGGTTTCTCGGGAGACGCTGAGGAGCGAAGCTTTCGCCTCGTTGCCGTAGGCGACGATGCTTCCGAGGAAGTAGCGCGACGAGCCGGAGGTGGAGGTAATGCGGGCGGCAACGTTGCCACCGGTTAATGACTCCGCCGCGGCGACGGTGACGAGAGATTCACCTCCATCGGGTCGGGCGAGCAAACCGTGAATACGAGTCTCCGTCCTGGAAGGAACGTCGTGCGTTTCCACGTCGGTTGAATGGGGTTCGGTCACAGTACGCACTCCTATCGCCGTAGATCGATGACGAGGACCAATAGGATAGGAGACCGTGAAGAATGGCTCTTGTCCCGTCCGGCCCGACACGTGATGTCCTCGACTGAGGAGATGCTGGTGTGGTTGAGCACTGATTTTGTGGCTATCTCATGGCACTCTGTATTCACAACTGTTGAGTGCTGATTCTATGGCTATCTCATTGGATCGAGAACGGACTCGATATCCGCGACGGTTGTGCGGGGGTTGACGATCACAATCCGAGCCGCGGGTTCGCCGTCGACGCGCGTCGGCATGACGAACGCGACTCCAGTGGCGAATAACCGCGCTGCCCAGGCGTCGTAGTCTGCCCCGGACCACCCTAGACGGCGGAACACCAGGACAGACAGCGCCGGCACGATGAGCAGATCCAGGTATGGCCGGGAGCGGATCTCCTCCGCGGTCTGTCGGGTGACGGCCAGGGTCGTCTCGATCGCTTCGGCATACGCATCGGTTCCATGGACGGCGAGCGAGAACCAGAAAGGGAGACCGCGAGCGCGGCGGCTCAAATGCACCCCATAGTCGGACGGGTTCCACTCGTTTCTCACGGCGATGGCATCCAGGTAGGCCGCAGATTGGCTGTGCGCCGCTCGCGCCTGCTCTGGATCGCGGTAGAGCAACGCGCAGCAGTCATATGGAGCGAAGAGCCACTTGTGCGGATCGACGATGAAGCTATTCACCAGTTCGATGCCGGCAAAGGCCGGCCGCATACTCGGCGCGGCCAGAGCCGCAAGTCCGAAGGCGCCATCGACGTGTAGCCATACCCCGCGCTTGCGGCACTCTGCCGCCACAGCCGGGAGGTCGTCTATCACCCCCAGGTTCGTCGCGCCAGCGGAGGCGACCACGGCGAAGAGCCCGTCATGCGTATTGGCGTCGAGGGCCGCTCGGAGATGCGGTCCTGACAAACGATGACCGGCATCGACCGGCACGTCGATCAGATCTACGTCCAGCACCAGGGCTGCCTGCGCAACCGACGAATGGGCCTCGGCCGAGCAGGCCATCTGCCAGCGTGCCGGTCGCACTCCCCCGCGTTGGGTCAGTGCTGTTTGACGAGCAGCGTGCAGGGCCGAGAGATTACCTAGAGTCCCGCCCGGTAGAAAGGTCCCTCCGGCCTCTGGAGGAAAGCCGGCAAGATTCGCCAGCCAACGCAGTGCTTCGTTCTCGGCGTATACAGCCCCGGCCGCTTCCAGCCAGCTGCCGGCGTAGATCCCGGAGGCGCCCACCAGTAAATCGAAGAGGACCGCGGTCTCTGTCGGTGCGTGAGGGATGAATGCGAGGTAGCATGGATGATCGGCCGCGACCGTCGCCGGCGCCAGTTCCTCGACCCAACGACGGAGTGCCTCCGGTCCACCCAGACCTGAGGGGGTGATCGTCGGGCCCACCCGCCCCCCGAGTTCTTCGGCGGTTGCCATCCCTCCTAGGGCCCATGGATCCTGCTTCTGGCGTGCCAACACGAGCTCGAGGAGGTGGCGGCCCAAGAGTTCAGTGTCATATGTCAAGCCGTGCATTGGTTCCTTGCACCGTGTAGCGGATCCTGCAGGTCGGCCTGAACGTGACAACGTCGCCACCCGCTTCTCTCTGAGGCACGCCCGGCCCCGGTGCCATACCAGACGAGAAGAGCAGACGGCCGACGAGTCGCAGTGAGTCGATCCCGGGCCTGAGGCACTGCGTCGTGCCGAGCTGGGTTGCTCTCACGTCACCGTTCGCTGCAGAGCCGAGAGGCCGGCATCATCGCGCATAACGCTGCCAGGACATAATGCTACTGTGTTTCCGTAGCGTCCCCGAACTCAGCCGTGAATCGGCGGCTGACCACTTCCTGGATCCCGCTCGAGACGCGTCGAAAACGTCGACACAGATCGTGAGCCTCAGCCGTGAGTTGACTCCCACCACCGTCCACGCCCCCGCTCTCACTATCGAGGAGCCGAAAGCCAACCTCGCCCTCGGTGGCCTTCACTCGTTCCCAGGCGGTGCGATATGGGATGTCCAATGCCTCGGCGGCGCGACTGAGCGAGCCATTGGCTTCGATAGCTTCGAGCAACTCGACGCGCCACTCCGAGAGAACCACCTCGCCGCGGCGCTCGATCCAGATCTTGGAGCGGATCTCCAGCGGCGCGCCTATTTGTTCGGATCCGTCGGGCATAACGGTCATCCTTGCCGCCATTTACTCATTCTTCGGAAAAGGACGGTATCACAGCGATTTTCGTGGCACAAGAGCGTAATTGATACCGAAAGTCTTGTGACCGGCGTGTGATCGCTCCACGATGCCGCCGCACGACAACTCAGGTGTTCTTGGAGAGCGGCCGGGGAGGTCGGCACGGCGTCCAGGAGGGTTGGATAAGGAGATGCGCCATGGCCTACGGCTACATCGGCAAGATCCTCGTCGCAGACCTCACCAGCGGCACCGTCACCGTCGACGAGCACGACGACGCCTGGTATCGCAAGTACATGGGTGGCGCCGCGATGGCCAAGGATTACATCCTGGGCGGCGTTCCACCGAAGGCAGACCCCCTTGGACCGGAGAATGTCCTCGTCTTCGCCGGCGGCCCCCTTACGGGGACGGCGATCTCCGGGCAGAGCCGGATGAGCGTCAACTGCAAGAGCCCGCTTTCCGGACTGATCGGCGATGCCCAGGTCGGCGGATTCTTACCGGCCGAGTTGATGATGGCCGGAATCGACGCGGTAGTGCTCAAGCGAAAGTCCCGTTTCCCGTCTACCTCTGGATCAAGGACGGGCAGTACGAGTTGCGCGATGCCTCCCAATACAGGGGCATGGGCACCGGCACGTTCGAGGACACCATCCAGGCTGAGCTTGGAGACAGTAAGTTGCAAACGTGGTCACCGGGTTGCTCTAAAGAGCATCCGGTCATGCTGATCCTTGTCTCCTCCTCGGAGTGGCCATAGACTTGCTTGGCATTGACCAATCGATACCACCCTGCGCCATGGGCGTCCGAGGCAGCGATCGTCTGCTGGGCGGCGTTCGGAAGTCCAGGCGGCGGTGACGCTTCGCGAAGGGAACGCAGAGCTTGGCACGCTTCCTGGGGCGCCGTCTCGGGCTGATGCTGCTCACCCTGTGGCTGATGTCGATCCTGGTGTTCGTCGTCACCTCGGTGTTGCCCGGCGACGTCGCCCAGACGATCCTGGGCAAGTCAGCCACGCCTAGTCAGGTCGCCGCCCTGCAGCGCCAGCTGGATCTCGATCATCCTCCGCACGTGCTCTATCTGCGCTGGATCACCGGCTTCGTGACCGGGAACTGGGGCGATTCGCACAGCCTCCAGGTGCCAATCTCCAGCGTGCTTCCCAACCGGCTGTTCAACTCGCTCGTCCTCACCGTTGCCGCCCTGATCGTGATCGTCCCGTTATCGATCACCTTCGGCACGCTCGCCGCGTTGCGACAGGATCGTCCCACGGATCGGGTGATCTCGGTGCTCGGTCTCTCGCTGATGGCGGTTCCCGAATTTGTCAGCGGTATCCTTCTGCTGACCGTCTTCGGCGTCTGGCTGAAGTGGCTGCCGACGACGAGCGTCGCGGCCGGTGGCAATCCGCTGACCACACCCCAGTTCGTCGTACTCCCGGTCCTCACCTTGAGCATCGTCTTTTTCGGTTACGTCTCCCGCATGACGCGGGCGAGCACGATCGCGGTGCTGAGCAGCGCGTATATCCGTACCGCTACCCTCAAAGGGCTGCCACGGCAGCAGGTGCTCGTTCGTCACGTCCTGCGCAACGCGTTGGTGCCGACCATCACGGTGCTGATGTCCTCGATCGGCTACCTCGTCGGCGGATTGGTGATTGTTGAAAGTCTCTTCGGCTACCCCGGACTCGGTGGGCTCCTTCTCTACGCTGGACTGCACCACGACGTGCCGTTGCTGGAAGCCTGCGTCATGATCGTCGCCGTCGCTTACATGGGCGGCAATCTGATCGCTGATCTCCTGTATGCTTATCTGAACCCCCAGATCCGGTACGCCTCATGAAGGTGCCACGGCCGTGAGCATGCAACCTGCCACGATTGGCGCCGAGGGAGGTGAGACCGCGTCCATGCCTCTTGCGCCGCTTGGCGATCCATCGGCGGTCACCACTCCCGGCGCGCGGCGTTCGCACCTCAGCTCGATCCTTCGCACCGTGCTCCAGACACCGAGTGCGCTGGTTGGATTGGTCGTGGTGATCTTCTGGATTCTCTGCGCAATCTTCTGGCCATTGATCGTCCCCTATGATCCGGCGGCGCAAGACTACGGCGCTTTGCTGGCGACGCCTTCCGAGGAGCACCGCCTCGGGGCCGATCATCTGGGGCGCGATGTGCTCAGCCGCGTCCTCGCGGGCAGTCGAGAGGTCTTGCTGCTCGCGCCGGCGGCAACCCTGATTGGCGTGATTGGGGGTATCGGGGTTGGCCTGTCTGCGGCCTACCACGGCGGCTGGTTCGACGAAATCCTGATGCGTGTGATGGACGCGATCATGGCCTTTCCGTTCATCATCCTGGTGCTGTTGATTCTCGCCGTGATGGGCTCGTCCGCTCGCAACGTGGTCCTGGTTATTGGCCTCGGCTTCATCCCGCTGACGGGTCGGGTCGTGCGCGCCGCCGCCCTCACCGTGCGTAACCTCGACTACATCGCGGCGGCCCGCCTGCGTGGCGCCCGCGGTCCCGAGATCATGCTCACGGAAATGCTGCCGAACGTCGGCGGGCCCATCGTTGTCGAAGCGACCGTCCGCGTCGGCTACGCCATTTTCGCGGTAGCGTCGCTCAGCTTTCTCGGGTTGGGCGTCCCTCCTCCGTCCTCCAACTGGGGAGCCATGATCAACGAGACCCGGCTCTACCTCACCATCAACCCGGCGATCGTCCTGGCGCCGACCGTGGCTATTGGTTCGCTGGTGGTAGCCATCAACCTGGTAGCGGACGGGTTGCGCCGGGGGATGCGGGCATGAGTGGTCAGATCGCGCCGACGCGCCCGGCCACTAGCACCGCGCCGCTGTTCACCGTCGAAGACCTTACCGTGACCTACCGCGGCGAGACGCGCGAGATCGCCGTGCGCGATGTCTCCTTCGCGCTCAAACCCCGCGAGGCGTACGGCCTGGTTGGGGAATCCGGTTCCGGCAAGAGCACGATCGCGCTCGCCATCATGCGCTACCTGCCGGCGAATGGGCGGGTGGCCGCGGGCCGGATCACGTTCGAAGGTCAGGATATCTTGGGTCTTTCCGCCCGCGATTTGCAGCGGTTGCGTGGCGACCGGATAGCCATGGTCTATCAGGATCCGGGTGCGGCGCTCAATCCGAGCATGACGGTGGGTGACCAAGTCGCCGAGGTCTTTGCCGCCCATCAGGATCTCCGTCGTTCCCAGGCATTTGCAGCCACTGTGGAGATGTTCGAGCGCGTACGGATGCCGGGCGCAGCTGACGTCGCCCAGCGTTATCCCCATCAATTGAGCGGGGGAATGCAGCAGCGCGTCGTGATCGCAATGGCCCTCGCTGTCAACCCTTCGCTGCTGATCCTCGACGAGCCGACCACTGGTCTCGATGCGACCGTGGAAGCGGCTGTGCTCGACCTGATTGCGGCTATCCGTAGCGAGTTTGACGCGGCAATCCTGCTCATCAGCCACAACCTGGCCGTCGTCTCGCAACTTTGCGATCGGGTTGGGGTGCTATACGCCGGGGAGCTCGTCGAGGAGGGACCGACACGGGAGCTGTTCACCTCACCACACCATCCGTACACGGCTGGACTACTCGCCTGTGTCCCGCGCTTCGGCATGCGTAAGGACACTGATCCGCTGGTGCCGATCGCCGGCCGGATGCCTCGACTTGGTGAGGAACTGCCGGGATGTACCTTCGCGCCACGATGCCCGCTTGCCCGGGAGCGTTGCCGGCAGCAGAAGCCCGCGCTGTTTGCCACGACGCCCGGGCGGCACGCGCGATGTTTCTACTGGCCCGAGGTCAAGAGCCCACTTGCCGACAGGACGCATCGCGATTCCGGCGTCGGCATGCCGACGAGCGTTCGCCCCAGCGAGGCTGCGCCACTGCTCGAGGTGTCTCACGCGCAGGTGCAATTCGGCACCGGAGCCCGCAAGGTACATGCGGTGAACGACGTGTCGTTGGCCGTACAACAGGGCGAAATCTTCGGGCTTGTCGGTGAGTCCGGCAGCGGCAAGTCTACCCTTGCCCGGACCATCGCGGGTCTCCTGGCGCTGGACAATGGCACGGTGGTGTTGGATGGCCGCGATATCTCGCGGCCCGTGGAGGAGCGCGAGCGCGCCCTGATCAAACGCATCCAGATGGTGTTCCAGAGCCCGGAGGCGACGCTGAACCCGCGTCAGACCGTCCGCCAGATGCTCGGACGCACAGTGAAGGCGTTGACCAACCGGCGGGGTGCGGCTCAGCGTCAGCGGGTCGACGAGCTCGCGCGGATGGTTAATCTGGACGCCTCGCTGCTGGATAGTTACCCCGGAGGCCTCAGTGGCGGACAGCGACAACGGGTAGCCATTGCCCGGGCGTTCGCTGGTGATCCCGACATCGTGCTCTGTGATGAGCCGGTGTCCAACCTCGACGTCTCGGTTCAGGCGACCATCCTTACCCTTCTGGCCGACCTTCAGGAGCGTCAGGCGGTTTCGTACGTCTTCATCTCCCATGACCTCGGCGTGGTGCGTTATCTCGCGGACCGGGTGGGGGTGATGTATTTGGGTAATCTCGTCGAGGTTGGCCCGGTCGAGCAGGTTTTCGCGCCACCATTTCACCCGTATACGGAAACGCTCCTGGCTGCGATGCCGACGCTCAATGGAGCACGGACCCCGATCCGCGCGGAAGGCAGCATGCCCAGCGCGGCGGAGATTCCACCTGGTTGCCCGTTTCACACGCGCTGCCCGCGTATGCTGGGAGAACAGTGCGAAACTCAAGAACCGCCCTGGAGGCAGACCGCGGCTGGGCACGCTTACCGCTGCTGGATTCCGCCGGACGATTTGACGGCCTTGCAAAAGGAGGTGTGGCAGACGACAACGCACGAATGGGATGGGTCGCCGGTGGGGGCCCAAGAGAGATCGATCTGGAGCGCTGACCCGGCAGATGGTGGAAGCGCCCCCTCGAATACCGGAGTCGCGCGACCGGAGGCGCGTTTGCATGATTGAATCGAGCAAGGGGTGAGGAGACGGCGAGGCGACGTCTCGGCTCTCCGCATCCAATTATCGAGTTGGCGATCCGTGAAGCGAAAGGACGGACGACGATGACTGTCGAGACGCAGAACCATGCACATCGGCTCAAGAGCGCGTTTCTAGCCGGCCGGATCGATCGACGTGACTTCGTTAAATGGTCGGCAATCCTTGGCCTGGCATTTCCCCAGCTCGACCGAGCACGGGCTCAAGACGCGACCCCGGTCCCCGGGGGCACGTTGCGGTTCTCGGTCGAGCCGGCGGCAACCATCGAGCCACACCAGTTGAATGACGATCCCGGCATCGGGACGGTCCATCAGGTGTGCGAGATGCTGGTTGACACCGACTACGAGGGCAATCTCCAGCCGCGGTTGGCGACCAGCTGGACGCCGGATGAGGTTGGCCAGGTCTGGACTATTGCGCTCCGCGAAGGTGTGATGTTTCACAACGGTCAACCAATGACGGCCGACGACGTGGTGGCGACGTTCCAGCGGCTGGTCGATCCTGACTCGGGGTCTTCAGCGCAAGCGACCTTCGATTTTCTCACCCCGGATAGCGTGCGCGCCGTTGACGAGCTTACGGTCGAGTTCGCGCTATCCCGGCCGGTGGTCGATTTTCCCGCCTACCTGAACAGCTACCAAGCGGTGATCCTCCCGGCAGACTGGCCGGGGAGTTTCGCCGAGAACCCGATTGGGACCGGCCCGTTTCGACTCGTCGAGTTCGTGCCACAGCAGCGGGTCATCTATGAGCGGTTCGCCGACTACTGGATTCCCGACGTGCCCTACCTGGACCGCGTGGAAGCCATCACGCTCTCGTCGGAGAATGCGGTCACCGCCATGCTCGGCGGCGACATCGAGATGACCAGCAACCCCGCGGCTTTGCCGCTGTTTGAAGGCAATCCCGATATCACGCCCTTGACCATCGGCACCAGCGGTCACGACGGCATCTTTATGCGGGTCGATCAGGAGCCATTCACCGACAAGCGGGTGCGCCAGGCGATGGCCCTCTGCATGAACCGACCGGATCTCATCGCCAGCGTCTGGCAGGGTCTTGGCGAGGTGGCCAACGACAACGTATTTGCCCCCGTCTTTCCCGTCTCCCCTCAACCGGATGAGCAGCGGGTGCAGGACTACGATCGGGCCAAGGCGCTACTGGCGGAGGCCGGCTATCCGGATGGATTCAGCGCCACGCTGACGACGAGCTCGGACACGACGCCACTGCCGGCGATGGCCGCGGTGGTGCAGGAGATGCTACGGCCGGCCGGTATCGAGATCGAGATCAACGCGGTGCCGGCAGCCACCTACTTCAATACGGATTGGCTGGAGACGCCGCTGAACATCACGAACTGGGGCGGCCGCGCGACGCCGAGTCAATATCTGACCTCCGCCTACACGACCGGCTCAGTCTGGAACGCCTCCCACTGGTCCAACCCCGAGTTCGATGAGTTGGTGGCGCAATTCGACGCCGAGCTCGACGCTGACCGGCGCAAAGAGCTTGCCGGCGAGATTGCGGCAATCATGACCGAGGAGGTGCCGGCGATCATCCCCTTCTTCATCAATGGCGTGACGTTCGTCCGCTCCAATGTGGAGGGATACGTCCCGGACCGGATCGGCTTCCGGGATCTGAGGTTCACGTATTTCAGCCCGAGCTCGTAGCGGTCACACCGACCGCTGCGGTCGAAGCGCCACTGGCGTCAAGGGTGGCACGTTCGCCGGGGTGATACGTGTGACGACATGATCCAGCCGTCGCGGTGAGCGGCACCGCTCATCGCGACGGCTGCGTGTGTAAAGCGAAGGAGACAAGGGAAGGCGTATGGGGCTCAACCGCGAGCCGGTGCCGGCGACAACCCGCACCAACCTCAGCGACAGCGAGCGACACGTCATGGATGAGATCGCGCGGCGCCGTGACGAGCTTGTGGCGCTGGCGTCCGATCTGATCGCGTTCGACACGACGGCCCGCGAGCACAACGACGATCCAGCCCGCGAGGAGGCAGCGCTTCAGAAGTACCTCGCCGCGCGTTTGCGTGCCGCCGGGGCGGAGACCGATGTCTGGGAGCCGGCGCCAGAGGATGTGGCCGGAAGCCCAATGACGCCGGCGGGGTTGCGCTTCGAGGGCCGCCCCCAATTGGCCGCCCGCTTTTACGGCGCTGGGGATGGGCGCAGCCTGCTGTTCAACGGTCACATCGATGTCGTCAAACCCGATCCGATCGAACAATGGACCAGCGACCCCTTCCGGCCCGAGGTACGTGACGGCAAGCTCTATGGCCGGGGCTCCTGCGACATGAAGGGCGGCATCGCGTCGATGGTCTTCGCAGCGGAAGTGCTGGCTTCGCTCGACATGCGCCTGGCGGGCGATCTGATCATCTGCACGGTGACCGACGAAGAGTCGACTGGCTGCGGGGCGCTCGCGGCGGTCGCCCACGGTGTGCGCGCCGACGCCGGCATTGTGCCGGAGTCGACCGACTTCGAAGTCAAGATCGCCTGTCGCGGCTCACTCATCCCAACGATCAAGGTCCAGGGGCGAGCCGGTCACGCCGGCTGTCCCCAACCGCACTGGCGGGAGGGAGGGGCCGTCAACGCAATCGAAAAGGCGAGCGTGATTTCCGACGCGATGCGGCGGCTGCAGATGGACTGGCGGGAGCGACGTAACGAGCATGCGCCCTACCTTTCCCCCGGCGACATCGTGCCAACCCAGATCGTCGGCGGGGAGTGGATGGTGAGCTATCCGGCATCTTGCCGGCTGGAGTACCACATCGCGTATCTCCCCTCGCAAGCTGCCGCGGATGGCTGGGGCGGGAAGGTCCAGGATGAAGTCGTTGAGTGGGTCATGCGTGCGGCCCGGGCTGACCCATGGCTCGCGGAGAATCCGCCCACGATCGAATGGGCACCTGAGGTGCCCGCCGCGAGGGTGGCGGCCGACGAGCCCATCGTCTCGATCACCATGACGGCGAGCGCTGCCGCCGGCCGGCCCGGGCGCGTGTGGGGAATGGATGGCTGGTTCGATGGCGCCACGTTCACTCTCGGTGGGACGCCGACGATCGGATTTGGGCCGGGGAATGGCAGCTCGGTCGCCCACGTGGTTGACGAGTACATCCCGGTCGACGACCTGGTCGCCGCCGCCCAGGCCCTTGCCATCGCAGCGGTACGCTTCTGCGGTACGGCGTCAAAAGTGCACGGTGACATCGGGTCTTCGACACCAGTCAACGGCGCGCAGAGCTCGCTTGCTCGATCTTCATAGACGGGGTTCCGCAGCAACGATCAGGCACCGCAGCGACATCACCGGCGTGCGAGCCACACGACCGCCGTCAGAGCAAGCCACGGCAGTGCAACCCAGAGACCGAGGATGAGGATGGCGAGCCGGATGGGCAAGGAGACCAGGCGGGGCAGGACACGACGGGCCAGCCACTGGTAGTAGCGGACCATGACCGGGATCATCGCGATTGCCAACACGGCCAGCAACGCGACGATTATGGGTTGAGGTTCCCTCACGTTGGTTCCCGCTGCCCGTGCCTCCAAACCACGGAGGCTGCTCAGGAACACCTGAATAGATAATATGGAATCGGGGTGACCACGGCTGGTGCCCTTATCCCCTGCTGCTCTCCTGTCGCGCTGGGAGAGGAGGGTGCGTTGGGCGGTTGAAGGTGTTGAAGGTGTTGAACTTCTCAGGAGACGGGAGGAGCAACATCTTTACCGGCGGGGGACTCTGAGAGAACGCTCACTCCAACCCCTCTCCCTGCCGCAGCGAGAGGGGCTTTGGCCGAATGTGCCGGGCGAGGTGGACGGGGGAGTGGGCCTGACGGTTTGGAGACAATGGCGAGGTTGGCAAAGATGGCAAAGGTGGCAAACATCGCAGGAGCCGGAGGGGCGACTTCTTCCCCGTCTTCCCCAGACGCTGCCCGCTACCCGATCACCCTAACAGCGGCTGAACCCCGCTGATCCACCGGCGATCGGCCGCATGAAGGTGACTTCCGCGCCGTCGCTGAGGGGTGCCGCGCGGTCTGCCTGCTTGCCGTCGATGAAGGCCCTGGTCTGCTTCAAGATGGTCTGTGAATGCTCGTCACTGGCAGTGATCGCGGCCAAGAGATCGGCGATGGTCGCGCCATTAGTGACCTCGAGTTGCTGAGTCTTGCGTCTCAGCATGTCCCCGATGATGCCGTGATATTTCACCGTCACGTTCATGAGCCGGTGTCTCAGTTGCCGACTTCCGAGCGCAGTCGGAGATGGCGGATGACCTCGTCGCGGGTAAGTAACCCGGTCAGCTGGCCGCCATCGAACACTGGCAGTTGGAGCAACTGGTTGGCGTCCATGAGCTGAATGGCCGTCAGCAGTTCGTCGTTCGGCCCGACCCTGGGCAATTCGGCGAGGGGTGTCATGACATCGCCGGCTGTCGTCTGGTCCCAATCCGCGCGCGGCACTTGAGAGACATCGCGCAGGTTGAGTACGCCGGCCGGGTTTCCAGCAGCAGTGACGATGAATGATCCCTGCCCCTGGCCAAGGATGTGCTGCTCGACCAAATGCTGAAGCGTCAGATCGGCCGGGACTTCGGGCTCCCGGACGATCCCCATCGCCTGCGATACCGGCGTGCCCGCCAACTGGCCTTGTTGCAAGAACGCTCGCTTTTCCGTCGTCGCCGCGTTATGCAAGATGAAACCGATCAGGATCGACCAGATGCCGCCGATAACATCGCCCTGAAAGGCGCGGTAGGCGCCGAGCGCCATTAATCCATAGGCGATGATCTGGCCGGCCGTTCCAGCAACCTTGACCCCAGTCTCCTGCTTCCGTGTGAACCCCCAGACGAGCGACTCCAGGATGCGCCCACCGTCGAGTGGATAACCCGGTAGGAGATTGAACAACGCCAGGATCAGGTTGATGTAGGCCAGCCACTCCGACGATGCCCCGAAATACCCGCGATCCCCCAAACCTTGGTTGATTCCGAAAAAGATGGCGGCGAGGACAAGGCTGGAGGCAGGGCCAATGGCCGCGACGCGGAACTCGACGCCGGGTGACTTCGATTTCCCGCCAAGTTGGGCAATGCCGCCGAAGAAATAGAGGGTGACGCTAACTACGGGGATGCCATTCCGTCTCGCTACCCAGGCATGCGCCAGCTCGTGGATGAGGATCGACATGAAGAAAAGGAGTGCCGCGAGCAGCGCAGTCAGCCAGCGGCTTACTTCGCTCATCTCGGGATACGCGGCCGGAAGCAGACCGCCGGCAAGCGTCCATGTCAGATACGCGAAGATCAGCAACAGGCTGGGGTTGATCTGGATGGGGATGCCCCAGACGTGGCCGATGGTGAAATTGCCGTTGCCGCTGCCTGTCATTGAATGTGGTCTGCCTCGCGAGCCGGCGGCATCGCCGGAGATGGCACCTGCTTGACAAGAAACAGGCCCGGAACAGTTGTCCCGGGCCCATCGTAGCGCAGGACTCGATCCGGCGCATGAAGGAGCATTTTGAGTTCAGGCGGCCGGAGCGATGACCGTCATCCAGGGCTGCTCCAGGATCACAGCTCGCGGCACGAGATATCCGCCCTGGGAACCGGGAATAACCCCGAAGACCCACTCATCACGCTCGAACCACTCGATGTCACGCCCATCCGCGGCCAACGCGCTACGAGCGTCGGGCGCCCCGTCCGGGCGGTCGAGCGTTGGTTCCCAGAACTCGGCCAGCCACTCCGCAAAACCGGACGCCGCTGGTTCACCGCGCCAGAGTGCCGCATAGTACGCGGCCCAAGCGCTAGCCATGAGCCGCGCGCCCATCGTCCGTGGCCGTGGCAACGGCGTCACAACGGTGGTCACTGGAACACTTCCTCCAACTTCCTATTGGTGTCACATCCCGAGGAACGAGGCATCTCGTTGACAGCTCGCCTGCGCCGAGCACCGAGATGCCTTGCTGACGCTCGGAGAGACACCGGCTTGCGAATCGATGTAGCCGCGATCTGGCAGGACTACTCGCGGTTCATACCGCTGACGAGGCTGACGTAGTAGAGCAGCGAGAGGAGCGATGCCGCAAAGCCGGCAACGTACGTCCACGCCGCGGCGTTCAGCACCGTAGCCACGCCCGACCCTTCCTCGCCACGCTGCAGTCCGCCGTCGGTCAGACCGAGGTTTGCCAGGGCCTCCTTGGCCCGCTTCGAGGCATCGAACTCAACGGGAAGGGTGATCAGGGCGAAGATCGTCGAAAGGGCGAAGAGCACCACCCCAACCCAAGCCAGTTGCGCGATTTGCAGAAAGATTCCCGCGATGAGGACGAAGACGCCGAGCGAGGAGCCGATGTTGACAGCCGGCACGATCGCCGTGCGGAACTGCAACGGGGCGAAGGCGCGCGCATGTTGAATGGCATGGCCCGCCTCGTGGGCGGCAATCCCCATGGCCGCGATGCTCGGCGTGCCATAGACCCCTTGCGAGAGGAACAGTGTGCGGTTGCGCGGATCGTAATGATCCGTCAGTTCACCCTTGGTCGCCTCCACCGGCACATCGTAGAGCCCGTTGGCGTCGAGGACGCGACGGGCGACCTGGGCGCCGGTCATGTTGACCGCGTTCCGCACCTTGCTGAACTTGGCGTAGCTCCCTCGCACCCGGCTCTGCGCCCAGAGCATGAGCAACAGCCCCGGGATCATGAACACAAAGTACAATGGATCAAAGATCATCGACTGTGACCTCTTTCTCTCATGCGCGGCGTGACCGCCGCTGGCGAAGATCCCCTCCGCCGGTTTCCAGCCACATCCCGGCCGGTTGAGTCTACGGCGATTCCGCCGATTATGCCGCTTCTCCGGGAATGCTCCCGCAACGCATTCCTCACATCCAGCCATCGGCGAGTTATCCGACAGCAATGTGAGCGAGCAGCATGTCGCGGCTGCAATCCCTTGCTTTTGCAGGATCGCATTGCAGCCACGAAAGCGTCTATCTATGCAACGACGGTATGTGCCCCGTGGTTCCAGACATAAACGGGAATGTTATTCCACCCGCTACGCCGGCCGTGCTGCATATGCGCGCTCGACAAGGGCGTTTGAACGGGGTTTGAGGATGAGAAGTTGTGCTAGTCCAGCGATAGATTCGTAGCGACTATGCTGACGGAGGTTGAGGATGAGAGGATGTGCTAATCCAGCGATCGGTTCCCAGCGGCTATGCTGAAGGACGATCGCGGCGCACTACCTGCCCTACCAGATCGACCTGCAAGGCGGCGCGGGCGATTCCGAGAAACAGCCCGTGCTCGACAACGCCGGAGATGGCTTTGACCGCGGCGGCGAGCCGGAAGGGATCGTCGATTGGACCGGTTGTGCAGTCGAGGATCATCCCCCCGCTATCGGTAACCCAAGGCTGGTTCGAATCTTCGGCGGTCATCCTTTGTTCCGGAGCAATTCTCAGTTCCTGTAGCCGGCGGGCCGTGTGTGCCCACCCGAAAGAGACGATTTCGACCGGCAGTGGCGTGCGTGTACCGAGCCGGTCGACGCTCTTGTCCGTGGTCGCCACCAGGACGTAGTCGTCGCAGGCGAGGGCGACGAGTTTTTCGCACAACAAGGCGCCACCGCGGCCCTTGATCGCGTCGAGTTGGGGATCGATCTCGTCGGCGCCGTCGATACCGAGATCAAGGCGGTCGACCTCGTCAAGCGTCGTCAAGGAAATACCGACACCGCCGGCTAGTGCCGCGGTGCGGATCGAGGTTGGCACGCCGGTGAAAAACAGTCCATCGGCGACGCGACGGCCTAGCTCATGAATGACCGCGTCGGCGGTTGACCCGGTGCCGAGCCCGACAACCATACCGGGTGTGACCAGGTCCGCGGCAACGACAGCCAAACGCTGCAGGCGTTCGGCCAGGTCCACTTCAGGCAACTTGGCGATGAAGTCTTGCGCCGGCATCCTCGTCGATGAGCCACAAGAGCTGGCCGTCCGGCAAGGAGGACCGGATCAATTGCGCCGGGAAGGTCGCGGGCAGCTCAGGGCCCTCCAGTACTGCCTCCAGCGTATCGGCTTTGCCGGGGCCACCGACGAGGAAAAGGATCTCGCGACCGGCGTTGATAACCGGCGCCGTGAGGGTGAGCCGGGTCGCGTCCATCTTCGGCACGAAGTTGGCGACGGCGAGATTCTCGTTCTCCGCAAGGGCGTCGGTATTGGGAAAGAGGGAGGCAGTGTGTCCATCATCCCCCATCCCGAGCAGCACGAGGTCGAAACGAGGGGCGCCGCCTGTTTCGTCGAATGTTTCGCGCAGAAGGGCTTCGTACGCCGCCGCCGCTTCCCGCGGTGATTCCACGTCCGTCTCCCAGGGATGGACATTGGCGACCGGGATCGGCACCAGATCGAGGAAACCGCGCTTGGCTTCGCCGGCATTGCTTTCCGGGGAGCCAAGGGGAACCCACCGCTCATCGCCCCAGAAAATGTGGACACGCTCCCATGGAATCCGGGAGCGATACGGCTCCCGTGCCAGGATTGTGCCCATCTGCTTCGGCGTACTTCCCCCGGAGAGCGCGACGAATGCCCGACCGCGCTCCTCGACCGCTTGCTCGACAACACACGCGAAACGTTCTGCGGCGGCCCGAGCCAATGCGGACCCATCCGGGACGACGATGACTCGCCCACGCGGGCCGAGGTCCATGGTCGACCAAGATTGGCTCGTGTCCTCCTGCGTCGGCATTGAGAGGCGACTCTGACCGTCGGAGCCGCCAGGGGAGACGGAACGGCTGCCTTCTCCCCGCTCTGAGGGAAGAAGGCTTGGGGATGAGGGGTTCTTACTGTCGCTCTCGCGATCGTTCGTCACCGTCGCCTTACTCCTCGGAATCCTTCCGGCGCCATGTCCGTAGCGAAAGCCAGCGCCGATTCGAAAACCGGATCTCGCCCAAAGTCGCGCAGTTCCTCTCCCAGCAGATCCGCCTCGTCCGGTAGTGGCGCGAAGACGGTGCGCACCATGTTCGGTATCTCAGGACTATCGCTGGTGGTCGAGATCTCATCTGCGTCGAGTCGCTCAATGGTGAAGAACCCGGCCTTGCCGCCGTCGGCGGCAAGGCGGACGTCGAGCAGGGTTGAGGCGGCCAGCAGTTGGGCCGTCGGGCGCAGCGTCAGGGTCACCTCGCGCTGCCTGCCGGCAGCACCCGCGCGTAACGTCGCTCGCCACACGTTGGGGTCGCCTCGGACGGGGAGCAGCTCCCCGGGAGTACGCCAGTTCAGGCGAGAGCCAAGCCACCCCGCGTAGAGAAGCGCGCTGGTAAACCCGGACGACTGAGTGGGCGAGTTGGCATAGGTCACGGTTGCCTCGTCAATGAGGTCCAGGATCGGGAGCATGGCCGGAACATCGAAAAACTGCGTCGTCAGCCGTCGCCACGGGGTCAGCCGGCCCCAGGCGAAATCACTGAGAGCGGCGTGATCGCCAGGTGCGCAGACGAACCCGAGTAACGTTTGTAAAGCGCTGGCGGCATGCTGAGACGCCGCGCTGTCGACGATCAGGCGATCAGAGATGCCGACCAACTCGGAGAAGAGCGAACCGCCATCAGCCGTGTCCGCCGACCACCAGAGAAAATCCGGGAGGTCAGGCACCAGCAGCGGCGAGGCGATGGACGCCAGTTGCCGCTCGTTCTCGGTGCTGACATCCACGGTGACACATTCGAAGACGATGGCGGGGCGACCTCGCGACGCTGACTGCTCAAGCAGGTCGACACTTACATCCATCCCGGGCGCGGTCCCGGTGTCCTGCGCTGGATCGGCGATGAGCACCGTTGCTCGTGACGGATAGATATCGGAGAGCGAGGCGATCGTCCGCCGCACCCGATCGGCATCGGCCCTCGTTCGCGTGGCGGCGATGAGGTTAAGGGTTGCCGCACGCGCCGTGACCATCGGCCAGGGCGCGTCGCTCCCTTGACCATTAGGTGACATCGATGCAGTGTCTCGAGCTTCACCGTATCGCCGCCACAGCGCATTCAGTCGCTCGGTGATTTCTCCCGCATCACGGACACGGGCCTGCCATGACGCGCCCGGGATGGGCCGGGCAAGCGAGCGTGGAGATTCCCGTTTGGATGTCGCCAAGGAACCTCTCCGCGCGCTAGGGACGCCGCCAGGTACGGTCGGTCAACGAGATCATGGTGTCGGCTTCCTCGGGGCCCCAGGACCCGGCCGGGTAGGGGTACGGTGCCGGCGCCTCAGGTGCGGCCCAGACATCGAGGATCGGCTGCACGATCGACCATGCGGCTTCGACTTCATCGCGCCGGGTGAACAGCGTCGGATCGCCACGGATGACGTCGAGGAGCAATCGCTCATACGCGTCTGGACCCGCTTCGCCGAAGGCCGATCCGTACGAGAACTCCATCCGCACGGGCCGAATCTGCGTTCCGGCGCCGGGAACCTTGGCGTTGAAGCGGATAGCGATCCCTTCGTCCGGTTGAATGCGCATGGAGATGACGTCCGGGGAAGGTTCGACCTCGGAGCCGCCGAAGATCATGTGCGGCACCTTCTTGAGACTGACGGCGACCTCGGTGACCCGCCGGGGGAGGCGTTTGCCAGTGCGCAAGAAGAACGGCACCCCGTTCCAGCGCCAGTTTTCGACCTTCAATCGCAATGCGACGAACGATTCAATCTTGCTGTCGGGAGGAACTCCTTCCTCCTCGCGGTAGCCGGGAACCCCCTTGCCGCCGACATAGCCCGGGCCGTACTGACCCGGCACGAGCCACCGCAGAACCTCCTGTTCGCCCGCGGGAGGCACCACGGAGCGCAACACTTTGACCTTCTCATCGCGGACGGCGTTGCCGCTATAGCGAGCCGGTGGCTCCATGGCGACGACCGTGAGAAGTTGCAGCAGATGACTCTGCACCATGTCGCGCAGGGCACCGGCGCGGTCGTAGTAACCAGCCCTGCCTTCGACACCAATCGCTTCGGCGGCGGTGATCTGCACGTTATCGACGTAGTTCCGGTTCCAGATCGGCTCGAACAGAATATTGGCGAAGCGGAAGGCGAGGATGTTCTGAACCGTCTCTTTCCCCAGATAGTGGTCGATGCGGTAGATCTGCCGCTCCGAAAAGACGTCGGCCATCTCCTGGATCAGTTCCCGCGCGGACTGGAGATCGTGGCCAAACGGTTTTTCGACGACGATGCGCTGCCAGCCCTGACTCGGCTCGAGGTAATTTGCCTGGCGCTCGGAAACTGCCGCCTTGTCAAGACCGTGGATGATCGGCAGGAAGTAATCCGGCGAGGTCGCCAGGTAGAAGATACGGTTGCCTTTGGTGCCACGTTCGGCGTCTATGGTGCGCAGCCGCTCGCCTAACCGCCTGTAGGTCTCGGGACTGCCAAAGTCTCCCTGGACGTAACTGAGCCCCTTGGCAAACCCCTGCCAGGCGTCCTCGGTGACTGGAGTGCGAGCATTCTCGGTGACCGCTTCGCGCATCTTTTCGCGGAAGTCGTCGTCACTCCAGTTGCGGTGAGAGACACCGACTATCGAGAATCCCTCGGGCAGCGGTTGACCAACGGCCAGGTCATACAGCGCCGGCATCAGCTTGCGCGAGGTGAGATCGCCAGTGACCCCGAAGATGACCATCGCCGCCGGGGCGATCACGCGGTCGGCCTGAGACGAGCGGAGCGGATTCAACGTCTCTTGTGCCTGAGTCCAGGCGTCGACCGGATGCGACCAGACCTCGGACGGGCTGGGAAGAGTCAAGTCGGGTGACTCCAGAACGGCGCCCGCAGGGCCGTCAGTGGTGGACGTCAGCGTCGTTGTGGGAGGGATGTCGGTCATTGGTGGTCTAGGGCCTCGGGCTGGTAGACGCGTCGGGGACGCCCGCCGCTGGCACTGGCTCTGCCGACGGGTCTGTGACGGCTTGCAAGGGTACCGGTTCCGCGGGTTGCTCATCCCCATACCAGAGCGTATGGAAAACGCCCTCGCGGTCGCGTCGTTGATAGGTGTGTGCACCGAAATAGTCGCGCTGCGCCTGGATGAGATTGGCGGGTAGAGCCTGCTGGCGCAACGTATCGAAGTAATCGAGTGCCGAGGACGTTCCTGGCACCGGGATACCCCACGTCCGGGCGGTGATGTTAGCGCGACGTGCGCCGTCGACAGTCTCGTCCGACTGGCGGGCGATCTGGGGATCGAGCAACAGGTTCGCCAGGTCAGGATTCTCGCGGTAGGCCCGCATGATGTCGGCCAGGAATGCGGCGCGAATGATGCAGCCGCCGGTCCAGATGCGAGCGATCTCAGAAAGATTCAGGTTCCAGCTGTAGGTGGCGCTTGCGGCGCTCAGCAGTGCCATCCCCTGTGCGTAGGACGAGACTTTCGAGAAATAGAGGCCGTCCTCGAGAGCCGAGAGAGCACCGTCCGGCCCGGAGCCGTTGGCGAGGAGGGACGAGGCCTGTTCCGGGCCTCCCAGGGATTTCGGACCGAGCAGCACCTCGCTCGCCTGAACTCGCAGTCCTCGCAGCGCCGACAGATTGCGGGCCGTCACCGCGGCATCGATAGTCGGAACGGGGCTGGCCAGCTCGAGCGCGCTCTCGATAGTCCAGCGCCCGGTGCCTTTCTGCTCGGCCGCATCCAGAATCAGGTCGACGAGCGGCTGCTCCGTTTCCGTATCGGTGAAGCGCAAAACGTCGGCGGTGACCTCGATAAGATAGGAGGCGAGCTGGCGTGTGTTCCAATCGGCGAAAACCGACGCGATCTCGCCGGCGGGCATGGCGAGCGCGTTGCGCATCACATCGTAGCTCTCGGCGATGAGCTGCATGTCGCCGTACTCGATGCCGTTATGGATCATCTTGACGTAATGGCCACTGCCACCGGGGCCAATGTAGCTGACGCAGGGGCCATAGTCGCTCTTGGCGGCAACGGCGACGAGCATCGGTTCAAGGACGTCATAGGCCTCACGCGGGCCACCGGGCATCAGGCTCGGCCCCCAGAGCGCACCAAGCTCTCCGCCGGAGACACCCATGCCGACGAAGTGAAGGTTCTGCTTGGCCAGCTCGATCTCACGCCGCTCTGTGTCCCGGTAATAGGAGTTTCCGCCATCGACGACGATGTCGCCTGGTTCGAGAAGCGGCGCCAGCTCATTCAGCACGGCGTCGACCGGGACGCCCGCCTTCACCATCAGGACGATCTGCCGAGGGCGCTTCAGCGCCGCAACGAGTTCGGGGATGGTCGCCACGCCGGTGATCCCGGTGCCGGCGGCTGCACCACTGAGGTATTCCTCAGTGCGTAAGGTCGTGCGGTTGTAGACGACGAGCGGGAACCCATTGCGGGCGATGTTGAGGGCGAGGTTCTCTCCCATCACCGCCAGCCCGATCAACCCGATGTGTGGTCTCTGCTCGCTCACCGGATCACTCTCTCCTTGTCCGACGCTGGCGCGAGCGATGGTCCCGAGCCAAATGTCAAGTGTAGCGTCTGATGAGACGCGATTCTCCATCAGTGGTGGATCCAAACGTTGTCATGCGGCTTCCGGGTGATTCATTCGCTGGGTGGCGGGTGCGGGGCATCCCGAAACCGGATGAGCGAAGGTTCCGAAGGCTACGAAGGCTACGAGAGGCAAGAAGGGGACCGACCGTCGCAACGGCGCGGCGGGCAGCACCCCGATCTCGTATCAACCTGGGGGGAATGCAGCGAATGAAGATCCAGCGCGGCCTGGACTACGGCGCCAGCGCGCAGACCATCTCCGGGGAGAGCCAGGCGGGGGGGAGATACGCGTTCGCCAGCGAGAGCGGAAGCGTCTCCGGGCGCAGCGAGAGACCGAGCTGGTGTTCCATCAACTCCCGCGTGCGACCAATGCGTGCCCATAGCTCGGGATGCCGTGAGGCGATCTCGGATCTCAGGGCATCGTCGGCCAGGACGACGGAATCCTCGCAGTTGAGAGCTTTACCCGGCGGAAGTGGAGTGGGGATGATATCGCACTGCAACGCCATACCTGAGGTGAGTGGAACATCGCTGTCCTGCTCGATCGGGGAGTGGACCCACTCGTCGTAGGAGATGAGGTGCCCCGGATTGAGCATGGGACGAAAGGTCGCGCCGGCATTGGCGAGGGCCGCCTCGACTTCGGCGAAGACCGTACCGCCGGTAACACCAATACCGACCGTGGAGTACCAGGCAGCCTGAGCCAGAAAGTACGGCCGGACGTAGTTCGCAAAGAAGTCGTGGCCGGCGGCATCCTCGACCAGACCGGCGCGGCAACAGAGGGATCCCCAGTAGCCGATGCCGCAGGTGATGCCGTCGCCGATCGCCACCGGCCGGCCGCTGGGGGAGCGCAACCCATTGATCGCTTCTCCGGGAGCGCCGCTGGCGACGATCGGGTGCATCGAGAGTGGCTCGCCGGCGTAACCCATCCGGGCCGCGACATCGCGCTCGGTCATACCCGGGCGTGTGCCGTGAACTACCCTGAAGACCGACTGACTGGCTCGCAGCGCGGCCCAGGCGAAGGCGGCGACCTGATCGGCGTTGTTACGGGCACGCAGACCGTCGCGCGGGTGCATCAGGACAGCGGTGACGTCGACAGACTCACTGCCGGTGACGCGCCGTAGAGCCTCGACAATGACAGTGGGCACCCAGGCAGGGCGGGTGGGATCTTCATTCTCCTCCGTGGTCAGGTATTTCCAGCCGATGATCCCCACCTGCGCCCCGGACCCGAGCCCCACGCTCTGGAGAACCCGGTCGAGATTCGGCGTTGATTCTCTCGGCTGACCCATGAGGCTGAATCCCTGGAAGAGCTCGACCTCGAGAGGCAGTCCGGCGACGACGGCGTGGACGATACCCTCGTTCCCGACCAGGAGCAGTCGCCGATTGCCAGGTCCCAAGAGGAGGAGCGCCTCTTCAAAGCGGGGATCGAATCCGGTCAGAAAGAGGAGATTGGCGCTGTGCTCGCGATCGCCATAGACGGCAACCCATTCAGTGCCCGCCCGTGCCAGCATTTCATCGCAGCGCCGTTCGTATTCCCTCGCGTCGATGGCCGGAGGATCGGCCGCGGCTGTCTCTTCCGGCAGCGGCACATGGCGCATGATGACATCCGGCACCTTCGCGATCCCCCTTCTTCATTCCCCGCAACGAGGTGGTCCAACGTGTGACGGTGCGACCTAGTCTGCGGCGGCGCCGGCGAGCTGCGAGCGCTTCGCCGCGACACCTTGCAGGAGCGAGTCGTAGCTCTTGGCAAACGAGGCAATGCCTTCGTCCTCGAGCTGCGCGGTCACCGCGTCGATATCGATCCCGGCCGCCGCCAGATCCTCCATCGTCTTGTAGGCGGCGGAAACGTCCCTGTCGACGGTGCGGGCGACTGTCCCGTGGTCGAGGAAGGCGGCAATCGTCGGGCGCGGCATGGTGTTGACCGTGTGCGGACCGATGAGCTCATCGACGTACATGGTGTCGGGGAGGGCCGGGTTTTTCACAGAGGTCGAGGCCCAAAGGGGTCTCTGCACCGACGCACCGGCTGCCGCCAACGACTCCCAATCGGCCCCCGAGAAGAGCTTCTGGAACGATTGATAGGCGATCTTGGCGTTGGCGATAGCGGCCTTGCCCTTGAGCGATTCCAGCCATCCCTTCTGCGTCGCATCGCTCGTCGCCGCGATCCGTTCGTCGAGGAGTTTGTCGACAAGGGTGTCGACCCGGGAGACGAAGAATGAGGCGACTGAGGCGATGCGGTCGATGGGCAGGCCGGCCTCCTGCCGCGTCCTGAGCGCAGCGATGTAGGCACGAGCCACGCGCTCATAGGCGGGCACGGAGAAGAGGAGGGTGATGTTGATATTGATCCCCGCTTCCAGCATCCGCTGGATGACCGGCACGCCTTCGGCGGTTCCCGGGATCTTCACCATCAGATTCGGCCGCTCGACCGCGGACCAGAGCCGGCGGGCATCGGCCGCGGTAACGGCGGCGTCCCGGGCGCCGAGCGGAGAGACTTCGATCGAAACGAAACCGTCATCACCTTCCGAGGCGTCGTAGAGCGGCCGGAACAAGTCCGTGGCCGCCTGGATGTCGCGGACCGCAACAGTCTCGAAGATCTCATGGGCGTCGAGGTCGCGCTGCAGCAGACTCGCGATCTCCTCGTCGTACGCGGTGCCGGCGGCGATGGCCTTCTCAAAAATGGTCGGGTTCGAGGTCAGACCACGGATGCCGGTCTCCTCGATCGCGGTGCGGATTGCGCCCTGATTGAGCATGTCGCGGGAGATGTCATCCTGCCAGGCGCTTTGCCCTTCTCTTTCATACAGTTGCTTGATGCGGTTGCCGGTCATGTCAGTTCCTCCAACGATAATTGCATTCTGATCCGAGTGGTCTACGCTGATTCGATTTCAGCGGCTACGTCGTCCTGGCCGAGGAGGCGCAGAGCGGTCGCCGCGACGTGCTCCGGCGTGAACCCGAAGTGCTTCAGCACCTCGGCGCCCGGACCCGACGCGCCGTAGCGGTCGATGCCGACGACAGCCCCACGCTCGCCGACAAAGCGCTCCCAACCGAGAGTGGCGCCTGCCTCGACCGCAACGCGTGGCGTTCCGGTCGGGCCGAGCACGCGCTCGCGATAGGCATCATCCTGCTGGGCGAACAGCTCCCACGACGGCATGCTGACGACGCGGGCGCGCAACCCCTGCTCGAGAAGCAGCGTCGCGGCGCGTACGGCAAGATCGACCTCAGATCCCGTGCCAATGAGAACGAGGTCGGGATCCCCGTCCGTGTCCAAAAGAATGTAGGCGCCATCGGCGACCGTACCCTGGGCGCGGGAGCGGTCGAGCACCGGCAAATCCTGCCGCGAAAAGACGAGAACGCACGGGCCATCGAGGTTCATCGCGACTCGCCAGGCGTCGGCGGTTTCGTTGGCGTCAGCCGGTCGAATGGTGACCAGTTTTGGAATGGCGCGCAGGCTGACGAGTTGCTCGATCGGCTCATGCGTCGGGCCATCTTCGCCGACGGCGATGCTGTCATGGGTGAAGACGAAGATGACCTTGACATCCGACATTGCGGCGAGACGCATGGGTGGGCGCATGTAATCGGCGAAGACGAGGAAGGTCGCCGTGAAGGGGATTACTCCACCGTGCGCGCCCATACCGTTGGCGGCGCTGCCCATGGCGTGTTCGCGAATGCCGAAATGGATATTGCGTCCGGAGTAGTCCCACCCACCGCCAGAGAGTCCCTGTTCGGCGTTGGGATCGAGCAGGGCCGCCGGCGAGCCAAAATCGCCTTCGCCCTTCATCGCGGTGTTCGTCGAAGGGTTGAGATCGGCTGAGCCACCGATGAAGTTTGGAACCTTTGGCGCGAATGCGTTGATCACCTCACCAGAAGCTTTGCGTGTCGAGATCGGTTTCGCATCGGGCTCCCAGGTTGGGAGATCGTCATCCCAACCTTCCGGCAGCTTTCCTTCGAGAGCCAGCGTAAGGGCGGCTGCCGCCTCCGGCTCCTGCTCCGCATAGGCTTGGTACGCCTGTCTCCACGCCGTGTCCTTCTCCGCGCCTCGCTCACCGGCGTCGCGAAAGTGGGCGACGACGTTGTCTGCGACGTAGAAGGCGGGTTCGAGCGGATAGCCGAGCGCCTCCTTCGTCTTCGTCACACCCTCGGGACCGAGTGGGGAGCCGTGGACCCCAAAGGTATCCGCCTTCGGTGAGCCGAAGCCGATGACGGTGCGGGCGCAGATCAGGGAGGGCCGCTCCGTCTCGGCTTGTGCCGCCGCCAGCGCCGTGCGCACCTGATCGGTATCCATGCCGTCGATCTCTTGCACATGCCAGCCGACCGCGCGGAAGCGGGCGGGGATATCCTCTGAGAAGGAAACGCCGATGGTGCCGGCCAGGGTGATCTCGTTCTGGTCGTAGAGGTAGATCAGCTTGCCGAGGCCCAGGTGGCCAGCGAGCGAGGCGGCTTCGGCAGCCACCCCCTCCATCAGATCGCCGTCGGAGACGATGCCGTAGGTGAAGTGATCGATGATGTCGTGCCCCGGACGGTTGAAGGTCGAGGCCAGGAAGCGCTCGGCGATGGCCATCCCGACGCCGTTGGCGAAGCCCTGCCCGAGGGGACCGGTGGTGACGTCGACACCGGGGGCGTGCAATCGCTCAGGGTGGCCCGGCGTCTTCGACCCAAGCTGGCGGAAGTTCTTCAGCTCGTCGAGCGACAGATCGTATCCGGTGATGTGTAGCAAGCTGTAGAGCAGGGCCGAGCCATGGCCAGCGGAGAGGATGAAGCGATCGCGATTCGGCCACTCCGGATCCTGGGGGTTGAATTTCAGAAACTCGGAGAAGAGGACGTAGGCCATTGGAGCGGCGCCGAGCGGTAGACCCGGGTGGCCTGAATTGGCGGCCTGGACCGCGTCTATCGAGAGGACGCGCAAGGCATTGATGGCTTCGGTCTCGAGCTCGCGATCGAGCGCGGGGGGAGCGACGGCGGTCAAGAGAACCTCCTCGAACACCGGCGCGGGCATCGCAGAAGGTCACGCGTCCGGTGGGATGATCAGCTACCAGGACCAGGGGAATCCCTGGGCTACGCAAGTATCCCATGTCCTGATGGGGCGATCCGCGCGAACCAATCACTTTGGGCCGCAATCAGCAGTTGCACGACCCTCTGCGATCTCTGGGTTGGCCGCCATGATCGCTTCCGCCACCTCCCAAGCGTGCGGCCGGAACGTCTCCACCTCTCCGAAGCGCCGCCGCACGTCGAGAAACGACGCGATGCCGATATCGCTGAGCAGCTCCCGGCACCGGTTTCAAAAGTGGGTGAGCTGCAGAGGACCTGGTCATTGGCGAGGCGGCCCAATCTGAGTAGTTCTCGATCCCAATACGAGTATTCGCCCTGATGCGCGCACGGTTTCGGACCCCTAAACTGCAGTGTGCGGGACCGGACTGTTCGAGTTGGTGCAGCCGGAAAGAGCGATGAGTTCCGCCGATCCAGTGTCCAGCGTGGAGACGACCTGAACGGAGACCCAATGGACGGATTACGTTTTGACAGCGTGACGAGAGCGTTTGCCACCTCACGCCGGAGCACCATACGGACCTTCCTCGGCGCCGCCATGGGCGCGCTTATCACCTTCCGCGGAGGTGAGGAGGCGGCGGCCGGCTGCAAAAAGGTCGGCAAGAAATGCGATAAGAACAAGGACTGCTGCGACGGCGCCAAATGCAAAGGCGGCAAGAAGGGCAAATGTCGATGCAAGTCTGGTCGCGACGATTGCGACGGCGATGGGAAGTGCGAGTCTCTCGACGAGGATAATGCCAACTGTGGCGTCTGTGGTAACGCCTGCGCGGTCGGTGAGGCCTGCTGCGACGCCACATGCATCGATGTGCAGGACGACCGCGCCAATTGCGGCAGCTGCGGCACCGCTTGCGGCGATCCCGAGGTCTGCACCTCCGGCACCTGTGTGCTTTGCCTGCCAAACGTCCCCCGCTGCGGCGATACGTGCTGCCCGATCGACAACTGCAACAACGGGACGTGTCAGGAGTGTCCGGTTGGTTTCGCGCCTTGCCCGCCAACCATCGCTCTCGATTGCTGTGCGATCACAAGTCTTTAGGTCCCGGGAGTTCCTCCCCAGACTGAGTAGTCGCTCCCGCCAAGTCAGGTATCTGCCCCGATGCGCCCGTGGCGGCTATCCGCCAGACTGAGAGTGAGTCGGGCCGACCTGGTTCTCGATTTGACGGCATTTTTTGTCTAGCGGTGCTCGCTGCGCGCGATTAGCTCCTGGCTGCTCCCGAGGGAGATCGGGCGGGCCATGTCACTGATGTCGGAGGTGAAAAAGAATGGTGTCTCGACCACGGCTTTGGCGGGTCAAATGCCTTGGTGAGCGCGGCGGGATGATGCTGGGCCGGCGACTGGCTCATCTGGGCACAACCCAGCAACTCCAACAGGCTCTCATAGAAATCGCGGCGGCGTAGACCACCAGAAGCTCCCGTACGGCCACATTTCTGCTCCTCGAGGACCCATTGGCGAGCCATATCCTTGGCGTGTTTGAAAAGCAAGATTACGCCGCCAGCCCCGGCCTGCCGATCGATGACGACAGCGGCTTAAGGATGATCATTGCCACGAGAACCAGGCCAAGGAGGACCAGGAGCGCTGTCGGGCGACCCAGGCCGAGCACGTCGACGATCAGTGCCCAGAGGAGCGGTCCGACCAGCGCCGCGAAGCGGCCGGCGAGCGCATAGAGCCCGTAGAACTGACCCAGGTACTGCGGCGGGGCGATACCGACCATCAATGGCCGGTCAGAGGCCCATATTCCACCCAGCGCGAACCCGGCGATCGGCGCAATCAGCCACAGTGCCTCTTCCGGCAGAAGGGAAAACCCGGTGGCAGCGATGAGTGCGAGCGCTACCGACCAGACCGTCAACACGCGCATCAGACTGTCGCGTGCGCCAATGCGGTCGACGACAAAGCCCCAGAAGATGCCGCCAACCACGGCGGCGCTGAGACCCGTCAACAGCAGCAGGTCTTTTTGTTCCGAGGTGAATCCAAGTGTCACAACGAGGTAGACCCCCAGGAAAAGGCCAATCGTGTTCGCGGCTTCGGCGTAGAAGGCGCGACCGACCAGAAACCGGATCAAATCCGGGTAGGCGCGGGCGCGACGAGCCGTCGTCAGCAAGTCACCCATTGCCCCACGGGCGGCGCTAAGAGGCGCCACCTGATCGCCCGTGCGGGGCGGCTCTTTCACCCACAGGAAGCACGGGATGGCTAGAAGCAAGAACGCGACCGCCGTGAACCGGAAGATGGTCTCGTATTCTCCGCCAGCGCGTAAGACGAGGAAACCGAGACCGAGACCGAGTAACGCACCGAAGTTGCTCAATCCACTGGCGATTCCCCCAACCCGTCCCCGGTTCGCGGGCGTGCTCACCACGGGAAGGAGTGCGTCGTAGACGACCACGCCCGCTTGAAAGAAGAGGTTCGCTGCGAGGAAGAGGGCGAGCGATGTCCATAGGTTGCCGCCGACGAAGAAGGTCAATAGGCAGCAGACGGTCACCGTGACGATCAACAGCGGTACGCGACGAGGCAGATGATCCGAAACGGCTCCGATCCAGGGGCCGACACCGAGCATGAGCACCATGGTGATGGTGTTGACGAGTGAGATATGGCCATCGGCGCCGCCCATGACAACCACGACCCAGACCGGAAAGTAGTTGGTAATCATGGTCTGCTGAAAGACGGTGTCACCGAGGTCGTAAACGATCCAGCTCGCGGTGCTGCGTGATGACGGAGTCCATGGAGGTGATTCATCCGCGGGTGGTTCCGACGGGAGTACGCCCGCCGCATCAGACGATCTCGTCTCGCCTGGCGCATCGCTCGTGGCCAGTATCTCGAGCGGCCCAGAGGTCAAGGGAGGGGATTCGGAACGGGGAGCAACCAATTTTTGACTACCCCCTTGACAGGCTCTAGGCGTCCGGATATAGTGTACGTACAGTCCCGAGGGGCCGAGCAGAAGCGACGCTCCCACCGGACGCCAGATTGGAACGACAGAGCATCGCGGGGTACTCTGACGCCACCTGGGCGACCCGGGACCGCCGGGAAAGAGCGCATTGTTGCGGGGCATGCGCTCGGAAGCGGCTGGTCAGGGAGCGGGGCGGAAGCGGAGTCGGTCGGGACTGTTTCTTTTCTTTCCTTCCGACACCCGACTTCAAATGCGGATCTATCAGACGGCCCCCTGTTCGTACAGGCTTGCGATCTCCTCTTTGTCATATCCCAGGTCACTGAGAATCTCTTCGGTATGGTCGCCAACGTCCGGGACCGCTCCCATCCGCGGTGACATCCCCTCGAGATCGAATGGGGGAACGATAGCGGCCAGCGGGCCGGCCGGTGAGTCGACGTCGCGCCACCGGTTGCGCGCGGTGAGCTGCGGATGTTCTACGAACTCCGCGACCTCGTTGACCGAGCCAAATGGGATGTCGGCGGCCTCCAGTCGCCGGACCACCTCCTCGCGGGGAACCGCTGCCAGGCTCTCTTCGATCATCCTCTCGAGCACGTCGCGGTTCGCCCTCCGCAGCGCCGGAGAGGTGAACCGGTCGTCGGCTTCCCACTCGGGATGGAGACAGACGGTCTGGCAGAACGCTTTCCACTGCACCTCGGTCTGCACGGCAAGCAGCACGGCGCCATCGGCGCAGCGATACGACCCGTAGGGAACGACCGTTGCGTGGCGCACTCCGGCGCGCGCCGGTGGCTCGCCACCATAGAGGGTGTAGTAGGCCGGGTAGCCCATCCACTCCGAGAGCGCGTCGAACAGCGACGTCTCGACGATGCGGCCCTGGCCGGTGGCCCGCCGTTCGTAGAGTGCGGCTAGAGTGCCTATCGTCCCGTAAACGGCGGCGCCAATGTCTCCCACACTGATTCCCAGCTTGGCTAGATCTTCGCCATTGCCGGTCGTGGCAATGACTCCCGTTTCGCCCTGGAGCAGCAGATCGAACGCCTTGCGGGTCTCGAACGGCCCGCCGGCGCCATAGCCGGAGATCGAGGTGATCACCAGGGAGGGATAGTCGTGCCGAAGCCTCTCCGGGGAGAATCCCAGGCGGTCGATTGCCCCCGGCCCGAGGTTCTGCACCAGCACGTCCGAGGACGCCACCAGACGCTCCAGGATGTCCGTCGCTACCGGGCGCTTCATGTCGAGCGTGAGGGATCGCTTCCCCCGGTTCAGCCAGAAAAAGTACGAGGAGAGTCCCTTCACCGCGGTGTCGTAACGGCGGGCGAAGTCGCCTGCGCCCGGCCGCTCGATCTTGATCACGTCGGCGCCGAGGTCGACGAGATGACGCGTGCAGAGCGGTCCCGCGACCGCCTGCTCGAGGGCCAGCACGCGTACACCGGCGAGCGGTCCGGACGGGTCGACGCCGTTGGAGCTTCTGCTCGGGTCAGTCATTCGCCGGTGAGTCCTCCGGTTGGGTTTCACGGATCTGGCGCGCATCGTAGCGCACTCGCGGCGAGAAAGGAGTGCCAGCTAACGACCGCGAGGCGGTTCCAGGTGACAGGCAACGATGTGGCCCGGGTCTCCGGAAACGTCGAGCAGGACAGCAGGCAGGGTGAGGGATCCGTCGTGCGGACAATCCGGATGGAGCGCCACGCCGGGACTATCCTGCCACCGCTCGGTGGATCGCCGGAGAAAGCGGTTGGCGGGGTCAGGTTCCGGCACCGCGGCAATGAGGGCACGGGTATAGGGATGGACTGGATGGTCGATCACCTGGCTTGCGGAGCCGATTTCGACAATCGAGCCCAAGTGCATGACCGCGATGCGGCCGGCGAAGTGCCGGGCCGACGCGATGTCGTGCGTGATATAGAGGAAAGCGACGCCTCGCTCCCGTTGCAGTCCCTGGAGCAGGTTGAGGATCTCCACCCGCGACGAGGCGTCGACCATCGAGACCGGTTCGTCGGCCACCATGTAGTCCGGGTTCCGGATCAGCGCGCGGGCGATGCCGACCCGCTGCCGCTGCCCGCCCGACATCGAGGAGGGATATCTATTCACGAAGCGATCCGTGGGCGTCAGGTCAACCGCCGCCAGTGCGGTCCGGGCCTGGGCTCGTCGCACAGTGGCGTCCTTCACACCGTCGATCACCAGCGGCTCGGCAATGAGATCGGCAACAGTCATGTACGGATTGAGACTGGAGAAGGGGTCCTGGAAAACGATTGCCGCTCGTTTGCGGAGCCAATCGAGGCGTTCCTCGGGAACGTCGGTGATGTCCCGCCCGTCAAAGACCACCTGGCCACCCGTTGGCTGGAGGAGTCTGAGCGAAAGACGACCGACCGTCGTCTTCCCCGATCCCGACTCCCCGACCAACGCGACGGTTTCCCCGTTAGAGACATCCAGACTCACGCCCGCGACGGCAGTGACCTCGCCACTACGAAATACGCCTTTGCGGGTACGAAAAACCATCGATACGTCATCGAGCGCCACCAACGGCTGCGATTCCGGGGTCGTGGTGGAAGGTTCGAGAAGCGTCTCAGTCACGCGCGGCCTCCGTGGGTCGGAGGTGAATCTCGTAGCGCTCTCCGGCGACGACCGGATCATTCAGCCAGCAGCGCGCGTGTCCGCCGTCTGGCAATGGAATCCCGGATGGGTGGTTCAGACAGGCTTCCCAGGCATACGGACAGCGGGGGTGGAAGCGACACCCGGCGGGAATAGCGGTGAGATCGGGGGGATCGCCCGGCATCGTCCGGGGCGGAACATCGGAATGGAGACGCGGCAACGACGTGAGGAGGAGTTGGGAGTAAGGGTGGCGCGGCGTCACCAGCACGCGCTCCGCCGGGCCGACTTCCATCTGCTCACCGGCGTAGGTCACCGCGATCCGGTCGCAGAGGTCGCTGGCCAGCCCGATGTCGTGCGTGATGAAGAGCATCGAGATGCCGGGATCCTCCTTGAGGTCTTTGAGCAGGTTCATGATCTGCGCTTGCACACTGACGTCCAGAGCGGAGGTCGGCTCGTCAAGGATGAGCACGTCTGGATCGAGCGCCAGCGCCGTGGCGATGCCGACGCGCTGGCGTTGGCCGCCGCTCAGCTCGTGCGGATAGCGGCTGGCAAAATCGGCTGGGAGCCCAACCCGCTCCAACAAGTCGCGCACCCGGGCACGTGCGCTCGCCTTGTCGAATCGCTTCTCGAGCAGCAGGGGTTCCGCGATCTGCTCGCCAACGCGAAGCACGGGATTGAGCACGCTCATCGCCCCTTGGAAGACCATCGCGATGCGCGACCAGCGGACCTCGCGGCGGAACTGTTCGTCAGAAAGGGGAGTTAGTTCGCGACTTTCGAGCTGGACCGAGCCATCGAAGCGAGCGACGTTCTTTGGCAGCATGCGCATAAGCGCCAGCGCCAAGCTGCTCTTGCCGCTGCCCGACTCGCCGACAATCCCGAGAGCTTCGCCGCGTTGCTCAAGCCTGAAAGAGACGCCATCGACGGCTCGCACGTTCTTGCCGCCGCCCGCGTAATACCAGAGATGAAGATCGTCGACCGCAAGGAGGGGGGTCACATGCAGACCTTATTCATGTTGATGTCGCGTTCTCCGCATGCAGACCTGATGCAGACCTGTGGTTATATCTGAGGAGTGTTCCCATGACATTTCGGCTCGCTCAATCGAGCCCGGAGAAAACCTCCACGGGGTCGACGCGCAATCCCGAAAGCGTCGACGAGGCGAGCCAGCCCTCGGCATCTGGCTCGACCGGGACATACTCCTCACCATGCAGCACGTTCATGACCATTGTCCGCTGGTCGGGATCGGCGATCCAATACTCCGGAACCCCAGACCGGGCGTACAGCGCCATCTTGCGCACGAGATCGATTCCACGTGTGCTGGGGGATAAAACCTCCACCACGATATCAGGTGACCCTGCGACAATCCCTTCCGGTCGATAGATGCTTAGCCGGGAGTCTCGAATAACCACGAGATCAGGCTGAACGATGTCATGTCGACCGAGATAGACATCGACCGGATGCGTGTATACCCGACCCAGGCGACCCGCTCGTAGAAACTGCTGCAAGAGCCAATCGAGGTTCGCGACAATCTCCTGATGGTCGCGGCGTGGCGCCGGGTTCATGATCAGCTCTCCCTCGAGCACCTCACGGCGCATGCCATCATCCGGCATCTGCACGAGGTCGTCGTAGGTGAGAGGCCGGAGGGTGGTGATCATGATCGGCTCCGTGAATGTGACCCGTTCGCTCAATCGGCGACCGCGCTCAGTTGTCGATCCGAGCCGGCCCTGGACTCAACGGGGTCAACCGGACGGACGTGAACCAGGTTGGAGTGATACGTACTCTGGCCGGCGAGATCGGCGATGGCGTCCGGGGTGACCCAATTGACATTGCGGTGGTCTGAAGAGAGCGACGCCCAGCGACCCTTGGGAGAGACCGTCACACCGCGGGGCACGTCGTCGGTGATGACCGCGCGCAACGTGCACCAGCCACGCTCGTTCGAGACGATGACGTCCTCGCCATGCCGTACCTGGCGCGCGGCCGCATCTTCTGGATTGATCTCGATGAACGGCGTGCCTTCCTTGGTGACGAGCCCTGGCTGATTTGCCATCGAGGTGGTGACGAAGTGGTGCGCCGCACCGGTGATCAGCACCAGTGGCGGGTGCCCGGCCTCGTCGGGCGCGAGTCCAGCCACGAACTCGGCAGGGGACTCGTAGTCAGGTACCGGGTCGAGCCCGAGCGCGGCCATGGCATCGCAGCGAAGCTCGACTTTGCCCGAGGGCGTGCGGAAGCGGCCATCGGCGAACGGCACGGAATTCTCTTCCGGGAAGGTGTAGGCCACCGTCCCTTCGGCCTGCAGCCGTTCGAGGGTAATTCCTTCCAGTGTTGAGTTCTTCGCGCGCGAGGCGTCCAGGATCTCGCGCAGCACGTCTTCCGGTTCGTCGTGGAGCCACGGTTCGTCGTAGCCCATTGCCCTCGCCAGGAGACGGCTGACGTCCCAGTTGCTTTTGGCTTCCCCCAACGGGTCGATCGCGGCGTGGTTGTACTGGAGATGCCGTTGCCCGTAGGGCTTATGGAGATCGACCTGCTCCAACTGGGTGGTTGCCGGGAGCACGATGTCCGCGAGTTGCGCGGTATCGGTCATGAACTGCTCGTGGACGACGGTGAAGAGGTCGTCCCTGCGCATTCCTCGGTCGATGAGACCGGCATTTGGCGAAGCACCTACCGGGTTGGCGGCAAAGACGTACAGACTCATCAGCGGTGGATCGCTGACCTCGCCGGTGAGCGCCGCGCCGAGGCGGTTCATGTTTACCCGTCGCGGCTCGGGAGGGCATTCCGAGCGATGGCTGAGTGCCTCTCCCTGCCACGAAACATAGTCCGAGGTGGAGTAGTAGAGTCCGCCGCCTCGCACCCCGATCTGACCGACGACGGCAGGAAGGGAGGCGAGCGCGCGACACGTCTGGCCTCCGTTGCCATGCCGCTGGATGCCGTCCGCAAACTTCAACAGGGCCGGTTTTGTCGTGCCATACCGGCGCGCCAGCGCCACGATCTCCTCGGCCGGAATGCCCGTGATGGCGGCCACCCGCTCCGGAGGGAACTCCATCACCCGCCGGCGAAGATCCTCCCAGCCGACGCTGTGCTCACGCAGCCACGCTTCGTCATGAAGCCCTTCCTTGAAAAGGACATGCATGAGTCCGAGCGCCAGCGCTCCATCGGTCGCCGGGCGCGGCCGGAGATGCTCGTCGGCCGAACGCGCGGTCGTCGTGCGGCGAGGATCGATGACGACGACGTAAGCGCCGTCGCGCTGCGCTTCACGCAGGAAGGGCATGAAATGTGGCGACGTGCTGGCGGGGTTGTGTCCCCAGATGATCACGAGGCGACTGTGGCGGACATCACGCGCATCGGGGGCGAGCCGCCCCCCGAGCGTCATCTTGACCGCGGTCTCTGCCGCGGCGCCGCAAATCGAGCGTTCCAGACCGCTGACTCCCATCCGGTTCCAGAGGCGGATGCTGGCGACTCCTCCCTGGAGTAAGCCGAGCGTGCCGCTGAATGAATAAGGGAGGATGGCCGCGGCGCCGTGCTTCGCGATGATCGCCTGCCACCGCTCGGCGATCTCACTGACGGCGTCCTCCCAGGAGATGCGGGCCCACTCGCCGCTCCCCTTCGTCCCCACGCGACGGAGTGGGTACTGCAGGCGGTCCGGGGAGTAGACGCGGTCCAGATACGGGCGGACCTTGGCACAGAGCCAGCCTTGGGTAAAGGGATGATCGGGATCGCCGTGGAAGCCCACTGCGCGGCCGTCGCGCACTTCGACCAGAGTGGCGCAGGTATCTGGACAGTCGTGCGGGCAGGCACCACGGATGACGGAGGTGTCGGGTGATGGGGTGATGGGGTGATGGGGGACAGGGGATTGGGTGATGGGTGATAGGGTGTTCGGGTGATAGGGAGTGCCGGGTTCGGGGGGCTCGAATCGACCACGCCTCCCGCCTCCCGCCTCCCGCCTCCCGCCTTCGTCCTTGCCGTCTCGCCGTCTTGCCGTCTCACTGCCGACTCCCGACTTCCGACTCCCGACTCGCTCTGGTAGTCTACCCGCTCAATACTTACGATTCTGCGCCGCCGGCGCGGGAGGCGCGATGGCGCGGTACATCCTGGGGCGGTTGCTCGGGCTGATCTTCGTCCTCTTCGCGGTCTCGCTCATCACCTTTCTGATGACGCGGGCGGTTCCGGGTGACCCGTTCGCGTCGGGAGAGCGCGAGTTGCCGGAAGCGACCCAGATCGCGCGAGCCGCAAAATACGGGTTCGACCAGCCGATCCTGGTCCAGTACGGTCGCTATGTCTGGAACGTGTTGCACGGGGATTTCGGTATTCCCTTCCAGAGCCCCAGCCAGACCGTCGTCGAGCTGATCCAACAGACGTGGCCCGTGACGTTGCGAATCGGAGCGCTGACGATTCTCGTCTCCTACCCGCTTGGCATCCTCCTCGGCATCGCGGCGGCGCTCCATCGCAACAGCTGGATCGACTATGGCGTCACCTTCGGTTCGACACTCGGCATGGTGTTGCCGAACTTCGTCGTCGCCATCTGGTTGATCCTCCTCTTCAGCGTCGGGCTCGGCTGGCTGCCTACGGGCGGGTGGGGCACCCCGGCCCATCTTGTCCTGCCGGTGATCGCCTATTCGCTGCTGCCGACGGCGCTCGTCGCGCGCTACACCCGGGTGAGTCTCCTGGAGAGCCTGGGCGCAGATCATGTCCGTACCGCCCGCGCGAAAGGGCTTGCCGAGCGACGGGTGCTCGTCTGGCACGTCGCCCGAAACGCGCTGATCCCATTCGTGACGATCATGATCCCGGAGATTCCCAATATCCTGACCGGGTCGATCTTCATCGAGCAGATTTTCCGCGTGCCCGGGCTCGGGCGCTTCTTCGTGACCTCGCACGCTGACTCGTGACTACCCGATGATTCTGGCGCTCGTGCTGCTGGTGGCGGTCGTTTGGGGGGTGACCTATCTCTTCACGGATATCCTCTACACCTTGCTCGACCCTCGCATTCGGTTGACCTGAGCGATGAGCGCGACAGCATCCGGCCACGTTGGGCTCGAAACGGCTTCGCAGGCGAGCCCGATCCAGAATCTGGAGGGGCTCGCGGGGCGGCCGGTCTCCAACACCCGCCGCGCCCTGCGCCGCTTCTTTCAACAACGGCTGGCGGTACTGGGGCTGATCATCACCGGGTTCCTCATTGCGGTCGCGGTCTTTGCGCCGCTCATAGCGCCGACGCCGGTCGAGTCGGCCGACTTAATGTCGGCAAACCAGTTCCCGAGCGCGGCGTATCCCTTCGGCACCGATGCCGTCGGGCGCAACGTGCTGACGCGGATCATCTACGGCACGCGAACCTCATTGATCGTCGGATTCGCCGCCGTTGGGATCGCCTGTCTGATCGGCATTCCCTTGGGGCTGGCAGCGGGTCTGCGTGGCGGCTGGGTTGATTTTGTCGTCATGCGCATGGTCGAGGTCATGGTCGCCTTCCCCGGCATCCTCTTCGCCATGTTCCTCGTTTCTGTCACTGGCGGCGGCGTGCGCAACATCATCATCGCCATTGGGGTGACGACCTGGGTAACACTCTGTCGGTTGACCAGGTCGCAGCTTCTGTCGCTGCGAGAGCAGGAATTCGTGCAGGCGGCACGCGCGCTCGGGGTATCCGAAACGCGCATCGCCGTCCGTCACATGCTGCCCAATGCGATGGCGCCGCTGATCGTCGCCATCACCCTGGCTATCCCAACCGCGATCTTCGCCGAGGCGGGGTTGAGCTTTCTCGGCATCGGCATCAACGAGCCAACGCCGAGTCTCGGTAGAATGGTCGCCGACAGCGCGCAGTACATCGGCGTTTACTGGTACCTCGGATTCTTCCCGACGCTGGCCGTCGCCCTGGCGATGCTCGGTTTTACGTTCGTCGGGGACGGACTGCGGGACGCGATGGATCCGCGCCAGAATTAGCTGCCATGCGGAGTGCGCCCGCGACGGCGCGGGTGGCGCCGATGGCGTATCGGTACATGAGGAGGCTCTACGTGAGCGAGAAGCAAGTAACCCGGCCGTTGTTCCCGGATGACGATCCGCGGCATCCGTCGACCATCGCACGCCGAATCGCACTCTTCGATCAGCGGCTGCGCCGGCGCTCGCTTTTGGGAGGCACAATCGGCTTCGCTGGTCTGATGGCGCTTGGCGGACGCGACCTCCGGCTCGGTGCGACGGCGGTGGCGGCACAGGACGTTGCACTGCCTGACGACGCGGCGCCGCCCGACCAGCAAGTCTTCGTCATGCCGAGTCAGCTGGAGCTCGACAAGACGCCTGACTTTTACGAGTCGGTTTACGAGCGACTTCGGACAGGCCGCATTCGACATCCTTTCCGAACCTCTGGTTAGGCTCAGTCGAAATTTCGAGATCATTCCCGGCGCCGCATTGGAGTGGAGCGGCAACGAGGAAGGCACCGTCTGGACCTTCAAGCTCGATCCGGCACTGACGTGGAGCGACGGCAACCCGGTTACCGCAAACGACTGGGTGACAACTTTCCGCTACGGCGCCGACCCCGCTCACGCCTGGGATTTCACCTGGTATTTCCAGGGGGTGATGAAGGGCTGGGACGAGGCCATTGCCGGTGAGATTCCGCTCGAGGAGCTTGGGGTACGCGCCAGGGGCCGACGAGCACGAGCTGATCATTGAGACGCAAGCCGCCGCGCCATTCTTGCCGGCGATGCTCCTCTATTCCAATACGCTTTCGGCCGCGGCTCTGGAGGAACACGGTCCTCTCTACAACTCCCAGGTCGAGACATCAGTTACCTCGGGACCGATGAAGCTGACCGAATGGCTCATCGATCAGCGCGTCGTCTACGAGAAGAACCCTGACTACACCGGCAAGCTCATCGTGCCTGTCAACCGAGTCGTCGTCAAACTTGCCGACCGCGGCGCCTGGTTCATCATGTACCAGAACAATGAGATCGATTACATGCAGGATCCGGCTCCGGCCGACTTCTCGTGGCTCAAGCCGAGTTTCCGGACGAGATCTACTCCTCGGTCGGCGACTTCCGGACGTTCTATCTCTTTTTCGATGTCACGAAGGCGCCGTTCGACTCCCTCGAGGTCCGGCAGGCATTCAGTCATGCCATCGACCGGGATGCAATCAAGCAGCAGATCCTCGGGCCGGCTGGTGTGCCGGCCTATTCCTGGCTCGCCCCGGGTTTCCCCGCCGCGAACGGCGAGGAACTATCAGAAATTCAGAACTTCGATCCGGCAAGGGCCAAAGAATTGCTCGCGAGCGCTGGCTTTGCCGATCCGTCGAGATTTCCGGCGCAAGTATTGCAAGTGCGAAACCCGAACCCGCTGACGGGTCAGGTGTCGCAGGCGGTTGCGGGAATGCTGCGAGACAACCTTGGCATTGCGGTCGAGGTGCAGGACGTCGACCAGGACTCCTTCATGGATGCCCTGACCGCGAAGCCGACGGAGATTCTGTTCGGGTGGGTTCGACTACGGGATGGACTTCCTCGATCCGTACAACATGCTCTCGGTCTGGCTTTCAGGCGGACGCCACTCCTGGGCGAATGAGGAATTCGACCGATTGGTGAAGGAGGCCGCGTCGTTCACGGGTGATCCCGCGGAGCGGACAAAGATGTTCCAGGATGCGGAGCGGATCCTGGTCGAGGACGTGCCCGGCCGTCTTCATTTTTCACGGGACTCCCGTCCAATTCGTGAAACCGTGGGTCAAGGGACCGGCTCTGGAGCCGGACGCAAGTGGACTCACCAACATCCACTGGCCGGGGTACACCGCGATGAGCACGGTGCCGGCCGAGCTCTACATCGGCGCCGACGCCCCTCCGGGCCGCGGCGACATCTAGCTTCATTCTGAACCCCATGACGCTCCCCCCTCTCCCATCGCAACGGGAGAGGGGAGGACCATTTCGGGAGGATTTCGTGACCCTGTCCGTGCCCGTGATCGCGCCGACGGCCGAGGCGTTGCGCCAGGAGTTTCTCCTCGATCCGGACGTCGTCTTTCTCAATCACGGGTCGTTCGGGGCCACGCCGGAACCGGTATTTGCCGAGTACGGTCGCTGGCAGCGCGAGCTGGAGCGGCAGCCGGTAGAGTTCCTGGGCCGTCGCGCGGAAGGTCTGCTGGATGATGCCCGCGCGGCAATGTCGGCCTATCTCGGGTGCGGACGCGACGATTTCGTCTTTGTCCCCAACGCCACGACCGGGATCAACGTCGTCGCCAGATCGCTCCCGCTCGCGCCCGGCGATGAAGTCGTCGGTACAGACCTCGAATACGGAGCGTGCCAGCGGAGTTGGGAGTGGGCGTGCCAGCAGCGCGGCGCCCACTACGTCAAGGCCCATGTACCGTTACCGCTGACCTCGCCGTCCGAGGTGGTCGAAGCCATCTTCGCCGCGGTCACGCCTCGCACGCGGGCGATTTTTCTGTCCCATGTCACCTCGGGCACGGCGCTACGCCTCCCGATCGAGATGGTGGCTCGCCGAGCGCGCGAAGCGGGAATCCTCACGGTCGTCGACGGCGCCCACGCGGTCGGGCAGTGGCCGGTCGATCTGGCGGCAAGTGGAGTCGATCTCTACGCCAGCAACTTCCACAAATGGCTCTGTGCCCCGAAGGGGTCCGGTTTTCTGTATGCCCACCCGGACCACCAGGCGTGGCTGGAGTCGCCGATCGTCTCCTGGGGATGGGTGGAAGGGAACGATCATCACCGACCGGAAAGCCAGTTCGTCTCCCGCAACCAGATGCAGGCCACCCGCGACATCGCGGCGTTCCTCAGTGCTCCCGCGGCGGTGAGATATCAAGCCGACCGAGACTGGGAGAGCGTGCGCGAGCGCTGCCACGAGCTAGCGGTGGAGGCCCGAACGAGGATCGCCGCCCTCTCGGACCTACCGCAAATTGCTCCAGTCGAGAGTCCCGAGGGGTATAGCTGGTTCCGGCAGATGACGGTGGCGCCGCTGCCCGCGGAGATCGACGGCAAGGCACTGAAGCGCCGCCTTTACGATGAATACCGGGTCGAGATTCCGGTTACCGGCTCGATTGACAAACCGCTCATCCGGGTCTCATTCCAGGGCTACAACACTCACGATGATCTCGAGGCACTGATGGCGGCGCTTGAGCACCTATTGCCCAAAATGATGCCCGCGACCTGAAGTGGCGTTTGCGAGATGCGTCTCCCCGGTTACGGCTCGGTCGAGGCGTAGGCGATCAGCAGGATCAGAATGAGCCCACCCTGGATCATCATTCGGCCCGCTTCCGGGATGTTCTCGACGGTCAGCACGTTGATCAGAACCGTCAACACCAGCGCTCCGCCGATGGTGCCGATGTACTTGCCGCGCCCACCAAGGATCGAGGTGCCGCCGATGACTACCGCGGCGATCGACATCAGCAGGTAGGGGTCGCCCGCGGTCTTGGAGCTGTAGCCGGTGCGGCCGAGGATCAATAGTCCAGTGACCGCGGCGAAGACGCTGCAAAGCGCGTAGGTGGCGATCTGGGTAAGTCCGATCGGCACGCCCGAGAGGAGCGCCGCCCGGGCATTGTTGCCGATGGCATAGATCGCTCGCCCATAGGCCGTCAGGTGCAGCAGCACAAGGCAGAGCGCTGAGATGGCGGCGAGCACCCAGACCGGCGTCGGCAGTCCCAGGAGCGTACCGAGCGCCCAGTAATTGAGGAAGTCCGACTGACCGCTGACCGGCTTGCCGGCGTTGTAGACGAGCAGTACGCCCTGGATGACGCTAAAGCTGGCCAGGGTCATCACCAGAGGCGGCAGGCGCAGGGCGACCACCCCGAGCCCGTTGACCACTCCCACTAACGCGGCAATGAGCAGGGTCAGCAGGATCCCCCCGGCTTCGCCGATCTGGGTGATGAGGTGGCCACCAATGACGCCGGCCATCGTGACTACCGCCGCGACCGAGAGGTCGATCCCGCCCATCAAGACGACGAGCGTCTGTCCCGCGGCGACGATGCCGAGAAAGGCGGCAACCCGCAAAGTAAAAAGATTGAAATCCAGTGAACG
Organism: uncultured Chloroflexia bacterium; assembly: GCA_963751075.1. Taxonomy (GTDB): domain Bacteria; phylum Chloroflexota; class Chloroflexia; order Thermomicrobiales; family UBA6265; genus JACCXM01. The sequence goes on from CAVVTE010000013.1 coordinate 66,956, forward strand.
GTATCCCTCGACCCGAATCAGGCTGTAACCCCAGACCAGCAGGAGGACGACGAACGTGATCCAGACCGGGTCGAGCCGGAGCTGGCGTAGTCGTGGTAGATGCATCAGCGGCCCTCGTCGATGCGATAGGTGGCGAACGCCTTGATCCCAAGCGCCACGACGAGAACGGCGCCATAGATGACCCGTTGGTAGGCGGGTGAAAGTCCGGAGATGAAGAGGATCTGCGTCATTAGCCCGAGAGTCAGCGCTCCCGCGACGGCTCCCTTCAACTGACCCTGGCCACCGAAAAAACTGATGCCGCCGAGCACCGCGGCCGAGATCGAGGCGAGCGAAAACGGCACCCCAATGAGCGGATCCCCGGTCGCGGCGTAGGCCGAGAGACCGATCCCGGCTATCGCTGTCATGACACCGGCGATGATATAGGCGGCGATTCGGGACAGGCGGACCGGCACGCCGCTGACGAAAGCTCCTCGCGCGTTGTCGCCGACGGCATAGATATTGAGACCCAGCGGGGTGGTCTTGATTAGCTTCCAGACGAGCAGTACGAGCGCCAGCACGGCGAGGGTCATCGGGACCACTCCGGCGATACGGCCCGTGAAGTCCCGTGCGAATGAGACTGGCAGGTGACCACCCGGAACGCTCAGGACGAACAACGCCCAACCGGCCCAGATGAACGACGTGGCGAGGGTGACGATAATCGCCGGCAGCCGGACGAACGTGACGATGCTTCCCGTGAAGAGCCCGAGTAACCCACCGCCGAGAAGAACGATGACGACGGCCGTGGCTTTCGACCCCGGGGAGTCGAACATCTGGGTCGCCAGCACAACTGTGGCCAGGCTCATCATCTGCCCGACGGCGAGGTCGATGCCACCCGTGAGCATGACGACCGACTGCGCCATAGCGACGAGGAAGAGCGGAAAGAGGTAGGCGGAGAGATTGGTGACCGTGCTCAGCGAGAAGCTCTCTCGGGTCAAATAGAGGTAGAGGAGGGCGAAGACGAGCGTCACCCCATAGATCGGCGCGACGTCTTGCCAGGAACGTGGCAGACCACGGAGAAGTCGGGAAGAGGATCGGGCAGTAGGTGCGGGCTGATGCTCGCTGCTGGTGGTGCTTGGTCCCGAAGAGTGGGCGGTGTGCGGGATCAGCATGCCCGATGCTAGCGGTGCTGGGTGCCGGCGCCGCGTGCCGTCCGACTGGTAGTCGAGCGATAAGGTTGGCTCAATGCATCCGCATCGACGACGACACGGCCGTTTCCGAGACCCGCCACAGATGCGTGGACGACGTTTTTCTCTGTCACCTCGGCACCGGTGAGCATGGCCACCGGTTGCCGCTCGTACATGACGAGAACGCGGTCGCATAGACCGAGCAGTTCGATCGTGTCAGACGAGATCAAGAGTATCGAGGCGCCGGCCGCAGTCAGCTCCCGCATGAGCCGGTAGATCTCCTGCTTGGTGCCGACATCGATGCCGCGCGTTGGCTCCGCTAGCAGGTAGATCTCCGGCGTGAGTGGGAGCCACTTGGCGATGGCGACCTTCTGCTGATTTCCGCCGCTCAGTCGGAGGAGCGTCTGACGGGGCGAGCGCAGACGGATGCTCAGCTTGGCGATCAAGCCATCAATGAGTCGCCGCTCCTTGTCTCGAACCAGCAGACCGAAGCGGTCGAGCCGGTCAAGGCTGGGGAGAGAAAGGTTCTCCGCCGCCGAGAGCTGGACGATCAAGCCATCCGTCTTCCGATCCTCGGGCACGTGGGCGACCCGACGCCGCATCGCGTCACGAGGACCGCGCATCGTGACCGATTGATCGCCGAGGAGAACGTCGCCCTGAACCGGGTGGAGACCGAAGAGCGCGGCGAGAAGGTCCCGTTGCCCCTGGCCTTGAAGACCGCCCAGACCGAGAATCTCGCCCCTATGAAGATCGAAGCTGACGTCGTGGAATCGCTTGCCGGAGCTCAGGTTACGGACCGAGAGGACGACCGGCGCCGCGAGTACCTCAGCAATTGGCGGTTTGGGCGGGAAGATATCCTGCATCTCCCGTCCCACCATCAGCTGCACCAGATCGGCGGTGGTGGTGCCGGCCGCGGGCACGGTGGCGACGTACTCACCGTTTTTGAGGACCGTGATCCGGTCGGTGATCGCGAACACCTCCTCCAGACGGTGGGAGACGAAGATGATCGCCGTACCGTCATCGCGCAAGCGGCGGAGGGCCGCGAAGAGGAGCTTAACCTGACCGCTATCGAGCGCCGAGGTGGCCTCGTCAAGGATGAGCAATCGTGGTTGGGAAACCAGCGCCTTGGCGATCTCGACGAGTTGCTGATCCGCTAGTGATAGCTCCCCGGCGAGTGCCTTCGGATCGATCGCAACACCGAGGTTGGCAAAAGCCTGGGCCGATCCCGCCTCGATCTTGCCGGTAGTCGATCCGGCCGTACGAGGTCGGCATCTGTCCGAGGTAGACGTTCTCGGCCACGGTGAGATGCGGGCAGAGGCTGAGCTCCTGGTGGACCGTGGCGACGCCGCGATCCTCTGCTTCCCGCGGCGTGAGGTGGTCGACAACGACGCCATCGAACGCGATCGTGCCGGCATCGGGTTGGAGGACGCCGGTGACAAGGTTGATCCACGTGCTCTTGCCCGCGCCGTTCTCGCCGACCAGGCCGTGAATCTCTCCTGCCAGGACCTCAAAGGAGACGCCGTGCAAAACGACGTTGCCGGCGAACGCCTTGGTGAGCCCGTCGGTCTCGAGCATTGGCCGGCCCTGGCTCTGGGCACGGGGAGCGCCGTGTAATTGTTCGCGCACTGGCGGGTTGGTCGTCTTCATCAGGGTCGTCGCGACGTTCGTCCTACGAGTTCAAGGCAAGCCGGTCGGGGCAACGCGCACGTTGCCCCGACTGACGTGAGATAGTCGATCGTTCCTGGCCCGAATCCGGGTCAGGATTCGTTAGGCCGCGGGTGTCGCCACCGGCGTCGCCGCGCCGCTCTGCTCGGCGGCCAGAGCGTCGGCGATGATCTGGTCGACCTCGTCCGGGCCGGGAACCGCCGGGATCGCATACCAGTCATCCGGGTAGCTCATCGCTTGCCCACTCGCAGACGTTCTCGTCCGTGATTCCCGGCAGCGGGACGTCCACGTACAGGGGGTCTCCTGCCCGGCCTTGGCCTGGATCGCCAGGTCGAGCGAGATGACGGCCATGTAGTTGACTTGAGCGGTCGCGAAGGAGGTGAACCCTTCGTCGAGCAGGTCGCACCATTGCTTCAGGTAGGCGTTGAAGTTCTCGCCCGTCATCGGGATCAGTGGCAGACCCATTTGCTGCAGCGTCTTGAGGGAGGCCGAGGCGTGGGCGCCGGCCTGGTGCCAGATGCCATTGACGTCCGGGTGGGCAGCGAGGAGGCTGGCCATCTCGGTCAGCGCCGGTGCCTCGTTGTACTCGATGTTTGCCGTGCCGACGATCTCGATGCCCGGATTCTGATCGAAGACCTTCTTGGCTCCGCCCCAGCGCGCCTCGCTGACGGAGATACCGGCCGGGCCGTTGATGGCCAGGATTCTGCCGGAACCACCCAGTTGGTCGACCAGCCACTGGGCGGTCATCTGGCCCCACTGATCCTGATCGGTGTTGACGATCGCCGTGAGTTGGTCCGTCGAGACCAGGCTGTCCCAGTTGACGACGATCACGCCCGCCTGATGCGCCTGCTCGACAACCTGGTCGAGGGCGGTTGCCGACCCGGCAATGAGGAGCACGATGTCGTACTGCTGGTCGATCATCGTCTGGATCTGGGCGATCTGGGTCGCGGTGTCGCCGTTGGCGTCAAAGACCTGGAAGTCGATCTCCATGCCCAAACCGCGCAGGCGCTCGATCTCCGCCTCGATCTCGTTCTGGGTCTCGGTCATCCAGGAAGGCGTGGTGTAAATCGTGGACCAACCGACTTTCAGGGGCCCGACGTCAGGAACGGCGGGAGTTGCCTCTTGACCGAGCGTTACGGAGCGAACTTGACTGGCAGCCGTGACCGCGGCGGCAAGAGCGGCCGACCGCGAAACAAACGAGCGCCGTGTGCACCGCTTCGAGCTCATCGAATTCTCCTTTGCATACGAATCGTCCGGCCGGGCCGAACCGAATCCCTTCTTGGCAAGCAAGTTTGGAGTCTACACACAGCCGAGTGGGCGAGCAATCGCTCATGGGATGAAGAGCAACGGTCTCCTGCGATGACAGGACGACAGCCTCGCCAAAGAGAGGCGGGGCATCGCACTCGGTAGAGAGCAGCAGGTCAGCTCCGCCCGTTCGCCTGCGCGTAGAGCTGCTTCGTCAGTTCGATGTGAGCCAGGTGCTCGCGTGCGTGACCGTAGTTGGTGACGAGCCAGTGCAGCCCGCTCTCGGGACCACGTTCGCCTCGTGGCCGCTCGGCGGCGAGATGCTCGGCGGTGATCCGGGGCGCCATCGCCTCCAGATAGGAGTCGGCCTGGTCGATCTCCCGCAAGAGATCGCCCGCGTCGTTGACGGTGACGAGGAATTCGGCATCGCGGTCGCGCACATTGGGAACATCCGCCACAACGCGGAGCACCTCAGCCTCAGAACCGAGCGTGTGCACGACCAGCACCGCGATCGAGTTCGCCTCTGGCGCCGGTTTCCAGTTGAGTTCCTCGACTGAAAGATCACGCACATGGTCCCGGAGGTGCCCGTGGACTACCTGAAATTGTTCCGCGATCTTTTCCACCACCGGATCCATCTCTATAACCTCCTGATATCTTGCCGCAGCCTCATCGCACCCGTGTTACGCGTACACTCTACGGTACCCGCCGGTCATTGGGGTCCGGATTTACCTGCGCCCACCGGCGGGGTATTCGTTGTTGATACGCGGCCAGCACGGCCGCATCTAGATGCAGGAGTTCTGGTTGTCCGCAACGGTGAAATCCGAGGCGCCAAAAACCGACGCCCCTTACCCGTATCACAAGACCACGCTCGCCAATGGTGTCCGCATCGTTACCGGACCCATGACCGGGGTCAAGAGCGGGACACTCATTCTGTCCTACTCCGTGGGCTCTCGCTATGAGCCGGCGCCCATCTCCGGGGTGTCGCACTTCCTCGAGCACATGCTCTTCAAGGGCACGGAGCGCCGGCCCGACCCCAAGCAGATCTCGGAGGAGATCGAGGGCGTCGGCGGCGTGCTCAACGCGGCGACGTCGCGTGAAGGGACCAGCTACTGGTTCAAGGCCCCGTCGTCGCATTTCACCTCCGGGTATGACGTCCTGGCCGATATCGTGCGCAATTCAGTCATCGATTCAGGCGAACTCGACAAGGAGCGCTCGGTCATCCTCGAGGAGATACGCTCGATCCAGGACTCGCCGGAAGAGCTCGTCCACGACGTGATCGACGAGGTGGTCTGGGGCGACCAGCCGCTCGGCCGCTCCATCGCCGGAACTGAAGAGACTGTCGGCGGGATCGATCGGGAGACGATGGTCGATTACTGGCGGCGCAACTACGAGCCGAGCCGGCTGGTCATCGCCGCCGGCGGCGACGTGCAGCACGACGAGGTTGTCGCACTGACGGAGCGGTACTTTGGTGATCTCATGGAGCATCCGGCCCCTGACGAGACGACTGACACGGTCGGCAACCAGACCGCAGCCCGGGTGCGGCTGATCGAGCGGGACACCGAGCAGGCCCACCTCTGTCTCGGCATGCCGGCACTTCCGTACTCGACTGAGCGACGCTATGTGCAATCGACCATCGAGGCCATCCTCTCTTCGGGGATGAGCTCTCGTCTCTTCCAGGAGATCCGCGAAAAGCGCGGTCTCGTTTATTCCGTCTTCGGCTACTTCCGCCCCTACGCCGACGTCGGGCAAGGGGTCCTCGCCGCCGGAACCGATCTGGAGCGCGTCGAGGAGACGGTCGAAGCGCTGGTCGGCGAGCTGCGCAAGCTGCGCGACGAGCGGGTACCTGAGGACGAGCTGCACCGCACCAAAGAGCTGCGCAAGGGCCGCCTGCTGATGGGATTCGAGGACAGCCGCTCGGTTGCGGCCTGGATCGGTTCGCAGGAGTCCACCTACGGCGAGATCAAGACTCCTGAAGAGGTGATGGAGAAGATCGACGCCGTCACCGCTGAAGAGGTGCAGGAGCTGGCGCAAGAGCTGTTCCGGCCCGACCTTCTGAACCTGGCGCTCCTTGGCCCGTACACCGATCCGAAGCCATTTTCCAATCTCCTCGAGTCGCTCTGACGTGAGTCAGGAGATCGCTGCCGCTGGCGAAGTCGAGAGGCGGGAGGCGGGTTGGCATCCGCTGCCGCCGGGACTTGACGCGGTGGCGGCGGGTCTCCTGGCCGATTGTCCGACTCTTGGTTCGACCGAGGCCGCGGCGGGCGCAATCGCCGCTTTGCGCGCCGATGCGGATGGCGAAATCTATGGCTGGGTCGATGCCGATGCCTTGATCGCCGTCTACGGGTTGCGCAAAGCTGGGCTGAGCTTCGAGCTGCCCTGGGTGGCGGTTGCGCCTTCGTGGCGAGGGAAGCGCTATGGTCGGTCCGCGTTGGTCGACGCTCTGCGTCGCTGCGGCCGCAAGCCCATGACGCTCGAGGCCGATGAGACTGGAAAGGGCTGGTACGAGAGCATTGGCTTTCGTACGGTCGGTCGCCGACCCGCGCAAGGTGGTGGCTTTCGCTATCGAATGGGCTGGTATGCACCCCGACTCCCTCAGGAGGCCGGGTACGGAGCACATTGAGTCGAGGAGTCCGGAAGTGAATCGGAGTGACGGTGAGAGTGCAGCACGGCCAGGTATGACCCCGTCACCCCCGGTCCCCTCCCGAGGGGTTCCCTTCCCCGTCCCCCCCGCCCGCCTCGACTCCTCGACTACTCGCCTCCTCGACCTCGCGCTGGCCGAGGACATCGGCGGCGGTGACGTCACCTCGACACTCACGGTTCCCGTGGAGCGGTACGCACGAGGCACGATTCAGGCCAAAGCGCCCGGGGTCATCTCGGGACTTGACGTCGCGGCCGAAGTGTTTCGCCGCGTCGATTCCGCAACGTCCTTCACGCCGCTCGTCAGGGACGGCGACATGGTGACAGCGATGACGCCGATTGCCACCATCGAAGGTTCGGCCAGGAGCGTGCTCGCCGCGGAGCGAGTTGCGCTCAACCTCTTGCAGCGACTCTCGGGCGTGGCAACCGTCACCGCGAGTTATGTCGCCGCCGTTCAGGGCACGAAGGCGCGCATCGTCGATACACGCAAGACGACACCCGGCCTGAGATCGCTGGAAAAGGCCGCGGTTCGGCGATGGTGGAGGGCACAACCACCGCTTCGGGTTGACCGACGGCGTGTTGATCAAGGATAACCACCTCGCCGCAATCGGCGGCGAGAACCGGGTCGCGTGTGCCGTCTCGCTAGCCCGTCAAGGGGCCCCCCACACCCTTCGCATCGAGATCGAAGTGACGACCCTCGAAGAGTTGTCGCAAGCGCTCGAGGCTGACGCGGACGTTGTGCTGCTGGACAACATGGATGTGTCGACATTGAAGAAGGCCGTCGCACTCGCCGATGGCCGCGCACTATTGGAAGCCTCAGGCGGGGTGACACTCGAGACTGTCGCCGCAATTGCGGCGACAGGAGTCGACCTTATCTCCGTTGGCGCGTTGACTCATTCCGCGCCCGCGCTCGACATCAGCCTCGATCTCGATCTCATGCAAGATCGAGTGGATCCTGCAGGAAATCCTCCGAGAAAATGACGATTCGTGTCCTGCGGGCACGGAACTTCGGTACTTCAGTCCCAAAACCGACGCTTCGATGATATGCGGCTGTACGTACTGTCACAGAGGATTGCGGTGAACCCGCGATTTCGCTAGACTGCGATTCTGATAGCGTTCCCGTGCCGTGCGTTTCTTCCCCGCGAGCGACGTACCGAGAACAGCAACGACCGCGCTCGAACGTTGGGATCGAGCCGGCGGTTGGGTTCACTGCGATTGCGATGAAGGGGGCGCGCTGATGACCCGTGAGTGTCGAATGGGAGCGCGGAGTGTTCGGCCGCGGAAGGGGCGGATCGCGCTCGCCATCCTGCTCGCGTGCTCAACGCTCCTCAGCGCCGCCGGCAGTGTGGTCCTGCCGAGAACCGCGAGCGCGCAGAGCGAGGGGGAGTGGGTCGATCCCGCGGCCAACAGTCAGATGACCGACATCGGCGATGTCGTCGATCAAGCGATTGCTGACGTTTGGGAAGGCGACACTGGTAGCGATTGGGTCGAGAACGTTCCGGTTGTGGCCGAGGCCGCGCCGGTTGCCGCCTCGCCATCGTACGATGCCAACGGCAACATGATCGACCCGGCCACGGGCGCAGCGCTGGCGATCGGACCTGACGGAGCGCCGATCGATGCCGCCGCTGGACTCTACTTCGATGCCGCCGGCAACCTCATCGATCCTGCTACGGGCCTAGCTGTCACGTACGACGCCAATGGCCAACTGATCGCGTCAGAGCAAGCAGTGGCGCCCCAAGCCACCGCCGATGGGACGACGGCAGCGGCGCCTGACGACGACGTTGCCGAATTGGTTACGACACCCTGGCTGGCGCCGCCTCCTTCCGGACCTCCGCCCGGTTACGTGGACTGGGCTCCACCGCGGACGGTCTATATTCCTGAGACCGGCCAGGCCGTCGATGGCGTGTTCCTCGATAGCTGGCGTGCCTGGGGCGGAGCCGCATCGTGGGGTAATCCGCTGACAGCGGAGATTCAAGAGAATGGCCGGATCGTCCAGTACTACGACTACGGGCGGTTCGAATACCACCCTGACGACCCGAACGGCCTGGTCGTGCATTTCGGCGATCTTGGGCGGCAGCTACAGCCGTTCGTGCTGCGCCGGGCGTCGGGCAGCGGCAGTGCCGCGGCGAATGAGGCCGCGCTCATGGCGCGCGCCTGGGCGCCGCTGCAACCAGCGGAGCGTCCCGACTCCGCGACGTGGCAATTCGTGCCCGAGACGAGTCACGCGGTCGCGGGTGAGTTCAAGTCGTATTGGGAGGCGACCGGTGGGGCGACGTACCTCGGCAACCCGCTCACCGAGCCCTACAAGGTCGATGGTGTCACCTACCAGGTCTTCGAGCGGGGCAAGCTCGCCCAGCGCGCCGGTGAGGGTCCGGCGATCGTTCCAATCGGGAAGATGATGGTCGAGCGCTTGCGTCTCGATACCACCCCCAGCGCGCAGGGGGAGCTCCCGGTCTACAGCGAAGAGCTCTTCACCCCGCCGCCGGCAGCGACCGTCAGCGGCGTGCCGGCCGATCCCAACGGGGAGAAATGGGTGGCCATCAACATTACGCTGCAGTATCTCTGGGCCTACCAGGGCGACCAGGTGCTCTGGCAGGGGCATATCAGCACGGGCACGGCCAAGTTCGCTACTCCGCCGGGTAGCTACCGGGTCCTCTCCAAGCTGGAATCGCAGACCATGGAGGGGGTGCTGGGCGGGGAGTACTACAACGTCCCTGATGTGCCTGACGTGTTGTATTTCACCGATCGCGGGCATGCCATCCACGGCACGTACTGGCATAACAATTTTGGCACCCCCATGAGCCACGGGTGCGTCAACTTGCCGATGGACGTGGCGGACTGGATGTACCAGTGGTCCACCGTCGGGATGCGGGTCGAAATCACTCCGTAGCGGCGCGGTGAGACCGGTTCGTGGTAGAAAGACCGCTGCACGCTTCGATCGCCCGATCCCGCGGGCACTGATGCACGGCGAAACCCCGACGGGGGAGGATATTCATGGCTGGTCTCGGTTGGCAAGAGCTCGTTATCGTCCTGGTCATCATCATGATCATCTTCGGCGCCGGCAAGTTGCCGGAAATCGCCAAATCACTTGGTCAAGGGGTGAAGGAGTTCCGCGAGGAAGCGCAGGCGCCGGTGGTGCCGGCCACGACCAAGACCACCGGGACCGCGACGGAGGAGACGTTGCGCTCGGATGCCGACGGCGTCCGGGTGGTGACGGCTGAGGAGACGGTCGACGAGACCGGGGAGACGGTGCGGGTCGAAGAGGTTCGCACCGCAGCAAGTTCGCGCGACGCGATCTAGCCTCGCACCCGCAGCATCGCGGCGAACAACGCCGCGTCAATCAAGCGATCTGGGGCCCGGGCTTCGACTCGGGCCTCTGCGCGTGCGGCGACCGCGACCAACCTCCACGGTAGTGAGTTTCAGGGCGATCGCTACGGCGTGGTTCCACACGAGCATACGTTCTCTGAAGAGAAATGCAGCAGGGCGATCAAGGACTACAGGAGAGCCGAGGAATTGCTGGTTCTGTGGGCGATCCGGGAGAGACCGAACCCACGGGACCGACAATGTCGAAAGGCACCCAGCGTTTGCAAGGGGTTGCGGGCACCATAGGGACCACGGTGAGGCGGCGTACTGGACCAGGTAGGCGATCGCCATGGGCAATTTTCAGGGTCTGGAGTGACTGTCCCCCGCATCGGTTTCCACCACCCGCTGGCGCTCTGGGAGGGACCTTATGATGCCCTCCGCTTTGCGCTACGGCGGTTGGGGGACGATGTCGGCGCGGACCAGGTGGAACGGCCCTTTCTGGAAGCCAAGACCATGCGCGAGTTCGCGGACGCTTAGAGGTCGCGTCGCAACCGTACTGCCAGTTGTGCGGATCTGGTGGCGAGCGCAACACCGGCTGCAGCGAGACCCAACCCGACCCAGGCCAGCGGGGGCATTTGCTCGTCGAGGAGCAGCCAGCCGATGAGCGCGGCCATGGGTGGCACAAGGAAAAAGAGCGCCGAGACGCGGCTTACCTCGCCGCGCCGGATCATCAGCAACAGCAGCGTCAGCGCGATCAGCGAGTTGCAGACGATCAGGTAGAGGAGCGACAGACCCAGCGGAAGTGACCACTCGACCGAGCGGTCTTCCAACACGAATGCCAGCGGCAGCGTCGCTACCAGCCCGGCGGCGTACTGAACGGTGTTCGCGGTGACCGGGTGCTGGGTGATGCCGAAGCGCTTTTCATAGAGGGAGCCAATCGTCATCCCGCCCAGTGCGCCAACCGCCGCCACGACACCAATGACCGGAAGCGATTCGACCGCCGACCGCGCCAGGATAACCAGCGCCGCTCCGGCCAGCCCAAGGCCGAGCCCGATCCAGGCCCAGCCACCGACGCGTTCCCGCGACGTGTATGGGGCAGCCAGCGCCACCAGGATCGGCTGCAAGGAGACGATCAAGGCCACCGCCCCGGACGAGATGTTCGTCGCCAGCGCGACATAGCCGAGCGCGAAATAGACTCCCTGGATAAGGAATCCGACGACGGCCAGATGCCCCCATTCCGCCGCCGTGTGCGGGAGAGGCGGCCGCATGACGACGACCAGCGGTAGAAGGATGAGCAGGACCAGGGCATAGCGGACGGCGAGAAAGGTGAGGGGCCCGGTGTATTCAAGCCCTACCTTGCCGGCCGCGAATCCGCCGGACCAGAAGAGGAGGAAGATCGCCGGGGCCGCCTTCAAGAGAAGAGGCGAAGCCTCCGGAATCCCCTGTGCCGGCGCCGTCGTGGACGTGCGCGCTGGTGCGCTCAAGAGACAGGCGTGCCGCTGGAGACGGGGGTCGCGGTCTCCTCCGGTGGGGCGAGGTCGATTGGCACGTCAAAGTCACTGAACCGATTCAGCATGAAGTGGAGGCGGGAGACCATCGCCTCTTGCCGCACGTATCCCGTCTCTTCACCAACCCACCAGAGGTACCAGGCCACCGTCTGCCGCCGCGGTTCGGTCAGCTCCGGCACGACGAAGGCGAGAAGCCGGCACCGCTCGCCGTCGATCGTCTCCTCCCCAAGAACGGTGAACCCTGTGGCGCCGAGGTACTCCTCATCCCACTCCGAAGGGAGGACCACGGTCGCGCCCTCCTGCTTCTGCCAACCGAGTTCACCGGGGAGGTTGATCCAGCGCGTCGATCCGATGATCACCGCTTCCATGCCCCCGACGGCGCGATAGGAGAACCCCGGCGGTGTGTCCTCGTCGCCGGCGGTCACGGCATGGGCGGAGAGTGCCGAGTTCCCCTTGCCGTCGGCGATCCATTGCGTAAAGCGGACATCACGAAGCGTCGTGATGCCCTCCAGTCCCCGCTGGAATAGCGCCTCTCCCTCCGGCGACGATGCCTCAACCGGAACCGCGGCCGGACCATTGATGTTCGGGTCGGGGATGAGGAGATAAAACTCAGCCGCCTCCCCGGCGCCGGCCACCTCGGCGCGGAACCGCCACCAGCCGGAGCCGTCAAGCTGAGCGGCGGCAACCAGCGCGCCATCGGCACCTGGGTCCGGTTGTAGCGCGAGCGTTTCCGGCGGTTTGCCTGCCTCTGACAGCGGCTGGGCGGTCAGCCCGATGATGGGTGAAGCCGGGTCCGTCACAGGGGCTGGCGTGCCGCTCTGAGTTCCGGGTGTCATCCGCACCGCCAGAACGTTCTCCTCGCCGGGCCGCGCTGGAGCCAGTTGCAGGCTGACCCAGGGCGTATTGTCGAGAAAGGCGTCCCCGGCGGGCGCGGCGAAATCGAGCTGCGATACGCGATCCCAGTCGGGGATCGCCTGCGACCTGGCGAGGTACCACCAGCCCGCACCAGCGGCGAGAAGCGCCAGGGCGATCGCGACGGCGGCGATTGGGAGCCACGCTCGTGGCGGGGTGCGGCGGGCAGGAGCGTCGTCCTGACGGACGAGGAGGTTCTCGCTCATCGCGCTAGTGTTGGTGTCCGGCGTGGACCGGTCGTGGCGCCGAATTGGTGGCGGTCAGGCATGCCGCGTGCCCCTCCGGCGCGTCGATGGAGCAGCGATCCCAATCGTCGCGCGCGGAGCGCGGCGGCTCCGGTTGCAGGGTGACGTGCGCGATGCCGAACTTCTCCCGCAACATCGCCGCCAGCGACTTCATGCACTGCTCCCAGCCGGCGAAATTGGCGGTCTCGACGTGGGCCGAGAGAGCCGTCAACCCGGACGTGACGGTCCAGACATGAAGGTCATGGACGCCGTCGACACCCGGAACCGCATCCATGGCTTGGCGCACGTCGGCAACCACAACACCTCGAGGTGCGGCCTCCAACAGCACGTCCACCGACTCCCGCAGGAGTGACCACGCCCCGAAGACCACCAGCCCCCCGATGAGCACCGAAAGGATGGGATCGGCGATGTACCAGCCGGTGAACGCGATGACCAGCGCCGCAACGATCGTCGCCACCGAGCCGAACAGGTCCCCGAGGACGTGCAGAAACGCGCCTCTGGTATTGAGGTTGTCGCGGTGCCCGCCACCGCGAGAGAGCACCCAGGCGGCCGCGATATTGGCGAGCATGCCCGCGACAGCCACGGCCAACAACGGACCACTCTCGACCTCCGGCGGCTCTTGGAGACGCTGCCACGCCTCCCAGAAAATGTAGATCGCCAGGACGATCAGGCTGACGGCATTGACCAACGCGGCAAGGATCTCCGCGCGCAGAAAGCCGAATGTCCGCTCGGGACTCGTCGGGCGGCCGGCCAGCCACATGGCAAACAGGGCCAGGCCGATGGCGGCAACGTCGGTGAGCATATGCGCGGCATCGGCGAGCAGAGCAAGGGAGTTTGAAATGTAGGCGCCGACAAGCTCGACGACGAAAAAGGTCGTGGTAATCCCCAGGGCGATGATCAGGGGACGGCGGTCGACGCGAGCGGGGGTATTGCTCGCCATCAAGGCGCCGTCGCCGTCGCCGAAGTGCGCCATAGCATCCTGTTCGTGACAATCACCGGGTTTGTTGCGGAGGTTGGATTGTGGGGAGTTGGAGCGGCCAACTGCCGGTATCGAGTCGTTCATCACGCTCATGATAAGCGGACTGGCCGGTGGCGACTCGGATTGCGCCCAACGGTGGTAACATCAGAAATCTGACGGCAAAGATCCTCCCGGTTAGCGCCATGTTGACTGCGCGGTACGTCCTCAATTCGGTCGCGCCAGGATCGCAAGGACGAGACGCTCACCGGCGGCTCACCCTCATCCGTGTACTCAGTCTCGTGCTCCTCGTCCTGCTCCCCGTGCAGATGCGCGCTGGCGCGGTCGACCCTCACCCTCATGCGCTCGTGCAGCTCATCATCGATGCCCGTGATGGCACGGTCGATCATCATGCCGGCGTCGGACATGAACATGGCAACTTCGGTACCGTGGACGCCCGTGGCTCGCACGAACATGACATCCCTACGATCGGGGAGTCGCATGTCACGGGCGGCGGGATCGCGATACTGGTTGCGCTGATCGCGGTGTTCCTTTTTCCCGCGGGCGACGTCAGAATTTCCTGGCCATGGTCATGGCCCTGGTGTGGGCGGACACCCGCTCTGGATCCTCCTCCACCACGCGTCGGGTGCGCCTGAATCGCACTCACTACGACGCGATCCCGCGGCACGCGTCCCGGGACAATGAGGAGGATTCACCCCATGCGATGGTTTACGTCGTTTGCCGCCGCGGGCAGCATTGCTCTGAGTCTAGGTCTACTCGTCGCTCCGGCGATGGTTGAGGCACATGAGACCCGGACGATCGCGGACGGCAGATATCAGATCGTGGTTGGTTTCATGAACGAGCCCGTGTTCGCGGGCGACAAGAGCGGCCTCGAATTCTGGGTCTCCGAGGTCTCGACGGCGACCCCAGCCGGCGGCGAGAGTGAAGGAACCCCTGTCGAAGGGCTGGAAGAGACCCTGCAGGCGGAAGTCATCTTCGGCGATCAGACGATGGACCTGCCTCTCGAGGCGACCTGGGACGAGCCGGGCGGATACGGAAGCGTCTTCTTTCCAATGGAGCCCGGCGACTACACCTTCCGTATCTTTGGCACCGTCGGCGACGCCGAGATCGATGAGTCATTCACCTCGGGGCCGGAAACGTTCAGCATGGTCGCAGACCCGGCGCCATTGCAGTTTCCCAATCCCTAGACCAAACCGCGATGCCACTGCTGGGTGACTGCCGCGAGAACGTACCGCGTTCGGGCTTCGCCGCATTAGGTGGCCTATCTACCAGCGAGGTGGCGAATGCCGCCTCTCTGGTCACGGCTCTTCATGACCATACCGGTAAGATCCACGACCTGGGTGTGCTGTTTGATCAGGTGTTGCACTCGTGCCTGTCCCGCGTTGGTGACGGCGTTGCTCCTGCTCATCCTGTCGGTGAGTGGCGTTGACTCCCATGCCGCCCTCGCTCGGAGCGAACCCGCGGCCGGGTCGATCCTGAGCGAGAGTCCCGCCGAGATTCGGCTCTGGTTCACCGAACCACTAGAGGAGTCGTTTACCGGGGCTGAACTGCTGGATGACGCGGGGCAGGTTGTTTCGGGCGTCTCGTTCTCGGTTGCGACGAATGATCCCCATCAGCTCGTCGTCCTACCGCCGACTCTACCCGACGGCGGGTACACGGTGGCCTGGCGCACGCTCTCCGCGGCCGATGGCCACACACTCCAGGGCTATTTCGGATTCAGCGTCGGTAGCGCCGCGGTCGATGCAGTTGTTCCGGTCTCTGCAGCGCCTGCGGACCTGGAATCTCTCCGAGCGCTCACCCGGGCGCTGGCGCTCCTCGGACTCGCCGCCCTCCTCGCTGTGGCGCCCGTGATGCTTGGCGTCTTCTACCCGGTCGCACAAACAATTCCAGGGTTTGCCGGCGCGATGCGATTGCCCCTTCGCCGCTATGGCGTGGCCGCCGCCGTGATGGCCTTGCTAGGAAGCGGCGCCGCTCTGGGAGCCCAAGCGGCGGCGACGTACCCAGGCGTATTCCTTCCAGGAGCGATGGCGCAAACGCTCGCCGATACCCGCTATGGTCAGCTCTGGCTCCTTCGGTTGGCGCTGATTCTGGTCTGCGCCGGTACCGTTGCGCTCACTCTGTGGAGCAATGAGCGATGGGCCCGAGCGGCCCTCATCGCCGGGGTGATCGTGGCCATCGCCTTGCCCGTGCCGTTCAGCCTGCTCTCGCACGCGGCCGCGCAACAGGAGGGTCGCTCGACCGCGATCACGGCAGATGCGCTCCACCTCTTGTCGGCCTCCGTCTGGGCAGGAGGTCTCTTCATGCTCGTTCTCGTGCTCCTGCCCGCGGTGAGAGTGCTCGGCCCGAGCGAGCGGTGGTCGGTGCTACGGGCTGCGCTTCCTCGGTTCTCGGTGATTGCGCTGGCCGCGTGGGGCGTGCTGACTCTGACGGGACTCTACTCCACCTGGTTGCAGGTCGGCACGATTGCGGCCCTGCGGGAGACCCCCTATGGCCAGTCGCTGCTGGTCAAGGGCGCCTTTTTGCTGCCCGTACTTGGGCTGGCGGCGTATCACTTCAACCTCGGCAGGACCGGCTCGGACCGGACAGGCAGCCATCGCTTCGCCAGCACAATCATCGGCGAAACATTGCTTGTGGTGGCGGTATTGCTGGTCGTTGGCCGCCTCATTGGTCTGGAGCCGGCCCGGGAAGCGGTAGCGAATCGAACGCCCCCGGAGATCGTTGTACCGCTTGCGTTCGCCGCGAATGAGGGTGAACGGGAAGCTCGGCTGGCGATCTCGCCTGGTGCCGCGGGAATCAATTCGTTCACGATCGAGGTCGACGGTGAGCCATTACCCGCCGGGTCTGAAGGTGTGCTCCGATTCGAGCCTCTCGATCGGGCAATGGGTGCTCAGGAGCTTCTCCTGCCGGCAGCCGGTCAAAACCGCTTCCAGGCCACCGGTTCTGAGTTGACACTCTCAGGAAACTGGCGGATCGAGGCGGTCGTGCGCGCCATTGGTGCGTTCTCGTGGGCAACCGAGACGATCGTGCCGATCGACGCGACTCCGCCGCCGGGTCCCCAAGAGAATCCAGCGCCGCACTTCGGCTCCGCCGGAATTGCGGGCATGATCGCCGTCGCCATTGGAGTGGTGGGGCTGGCTGTGGCGATGGCGTCCCCCAGTGCTGCCATTACGCGACCTCGCTACGTCGCGGTGGTGGGTGGTGTGTCCCTGGTGGCAGGGGCAATTGTCCTTGCCGACTCCCGGGTTGCGCTGCCTGAACCTGCGCCCGGGATTGCAGCACGCGCGCCAACGGTGGCGATCGCATCTCCTGATATTGTTGCCCACCACAACGACATGATGGACCACCGTGCTCACACGACTCCCGTGATGTCGAGCGCGACGCCCGAATCGTTACCCGGACCAGGCACGCCGGTGGGCGGGGAGGGGATTCGGGTCGCGATCGCAACGGCTCCCGAGTCGGCGGGACCTGTCCGATCACCATCGACATTGCTGATGCCTCCGGGACCCCGCTCCCTGATGCTCGTGTTGTTGTCGTGAGCGACATGCCGGATATGGCCATGGGACGGATGGAGACGCCGGCGATGGAGACGGAATCGGGCCGCTACGTGGCCGAGTCCGTCCCGCTGGGGATGACAGGAGAATGGAGGCTGGCAGTGCGTGTTTCGCCCAGGGGAGAATCGACTCAAGTATTTTCGTTTGCGGTTCAGGTTCCATGAGGGGATCCGAAACGCCGCGAGACCCCGTGGTACCCTTGCCGAGATGGTCGAAATGCAGGTTCGAAGGTCGATCGACCAGTGACTCGCTCGTCTCCCACTAAGAAGCAGCGACACGTTCCGTGCATCGACAAGGCGGCAACTCGAGTTTGAAGTCCCGGCACAATCTCCTCTGGGGCATGGCCCTTCTCGGGCTCCTGCTCCTGCCCACTGGATACCGTGCAGGAGCCGAGAGCGTCCATAGCCACTCGCTCGTCCAGGTCTGGGTCGATGCCCTCGATGGCACTATCCGCCACACGCACGACCGTCAACTTGCGCCTGAATCGGTCATAGCCCTTCCCACATCATGGCTTGATCCGCTGGTCGGCGACGCGGGTAGTGCCGGGCCGATCGGTGTGGACGATGAGCGGCCTGACGTCGCCCAGCAACAAGAGTCGGCGCCAACCACGAGTGGAGTCCATCTACTGCTCACGATAGCTGACGGATTTCTCGCCTCGGGCGCGCGTCTGACCATCCCGATTCGTTGGGAGCGTCCGATCACCGGCCTGCCTTCGCCAATCATTCTCCCTCCACCCCGGTGGACGCCCAACGCGGTTTAGGCCGCGGATTGCCCGCGCCTTTATGCGTTGCGGTCCTGTCCGGGTGGCTCCCGGGAGCCGATGGACCGGCATGGTGGCGGTATCGCCTTGCACGTGCAGACGTGATGGAAGAGAGGGCAGACTCAGTGCATCAATTACCCACAACGACACCCAACAGAACGCCTGGTGGACGCCACCTGGCGGTAGCAGTCTCAATCGCGGCGACAACTCTCGTTGCTCTGGCGGGCACGACGCTCCCGCATGAGGCTCATGGGCACCCGGTGCGCGTTCATCAAGGGTCTTGCCAGGAGCTCGGCGCGGTGGATTTTCGCCTCAACGGGGTGGGCGGCAGCGTCGACCTTGACAATGCACCGATGGCCACCCCAACTCCGGTCAACCCGGATTCCGCATATCAAGTAATGGTCAGCGACACGACGATCGATGCCACGATCGATGAGATCCTCGCCGCTGAGCACGCGGTGATGATCTACGAGAGCGACGAGGTGATGGACGCTATCGCTTGTGGCAACGTCGGCGGTGCGATGCATGGCGATACGCTCATGACTGCCCTTGCCGAAGCGGGCGTTCCGGGTCACAGCGGTTTCGCGCTGTTTCGTCCCGAAGGCGAACAGACCGTCGTCACTGTGATTCTTGGGCACGGCCTTGCACCAGTCACGGCCTCGGGTGGGAGTGACGGTCATGAACACGAGGATGAGGGCGAAGCGGAGCACGAGCATCCTGACGGAAGCGAGACTGCTGGCCACGATGGCATGCACGAAGAGGAGAGTGGTCATGCCATGGCAACGCCTGAAGCCTGAGCCCCTAGTGACTGCCATGACGTTGCTCAGACTCCACTTAACCAGTAGCGCCATCGCGCTGGCATTCTTGCTTCTCAGCTTGCCTGGTACGGCGCTGGCCCATGTCGATATCGATGTGGGTGATGGACGATATGTGATGGAAGTCGGCTTCCGCGACGAGCCGGCATACCTGGGCCAACCTAATGCGATATACGTGAGCGTCGCGGAGTACGCCACGGGCGGCACCGAACCGGTGGAGGGTCTGGCGGCGACGCTCGAGGCCGAAGTTTCGAGGGACGGGCAGACACTGATCGTTCCCCTTGAACCAAGGGGTGAGGGTGTCTACGAGGGATCATTTGTTCCAACGGCGGCCGGCGATTACACCTTTCGCGTCTTTGGGACCATTGAGGACGCGGCAGTCGACGAAAGCGTGACGTCAGGTCCGTCGACGTTCAATAGCGTCGAGCCAATGTCCGCGATCGAGTTTCCAGTCGCGCGGCCGGATGCCGTCCAATTGCAGGCAGAAATTGCAGATGTGGCTGACGCAGCCGGGACTGCGCGTACTCTCGGCATCGCCGGAATCGCCGCCGGTGTCCTTGGACTGATTCTCGGCGCCATCGCCCTGGTCCGTTCGGGACGAGCGAAGACGGAACCGGCTCCACGACCCATCGAACCATCAGGAAAGCTGATCCGATGATCAACTCGTTCCGATGCCGGTGATGGTTGGGTTTCCATGAGCCGGGGTAACGGTGTCAGCGGTTTGCGTCGAGGGGCGCTACTGATCGTCTGGATCGTGGCCCAGCTCCTGCTGCCCGTCCACTCGGTATCCGGGCACGCGTTCCTCGAAAATAGTGACCCTGCCTCCAACGCTATCCTGCCCACAGCGCCACAAACCGTCAGGTTGACCTTTACTGAACCGCTGGAGACATCGTATTCGCGGGCGGAGCTGTTCGATCAGACAGGAGCAGCGGTTCCAGGCGCGACCAGCAGCGTTGGACCTGACCCACGGTCGATGTCGGTCACGATTCCCGCTGGCCTGGCAAACGGTACGTATTCCCTGCTCTGGCGCACGCTCTCGACAGTTGATGGGCATACGGCTCAGGGCTACCTTCCTTTTACGATCGGCACCGAGACCGATGTGCGTATCGCCACGCAACCGGCAGCCGCCGAGACCGCTGCCGGCCTGCCGGAGGGGGCGCTCTCCGTTGCCCGCTGGCTGGCATTGCTCGGGCTGGCGGCGGTGGTTGCTATCTGGCCGAGTTGGCTCTTCGTCGTGCGTCCAGCCATCTCTCCCGCCTGGCAACTTGGCCCAGCACTAACACGCCGTGTCCGAAAGTACGCGATCTATGCGTTTGCCTTCGCCCTGGCAGCCAACGTCGTCGCGCTGGTGGTGCAGGCCGCGGCCATCTCCGGTCTCCCAGATCTGCTGAACGGCCTCACGACAACCCTCTCGGATACTCGCTATGGGACCTGGTGGCTCGTTCGGGTGGGCGTCCTGCTCGTTTTTGCCGCGGTCTTGCTGGGAACCGCGTGGTGGTGGCCCTGGCAGAGGCGGCCGGCTACCGTGCTGGCGCTCATCGCGACCGCCGCGCTGCCGCTCCCGTTCTCAATGATCTCCCACGCCGGTGCGGAGCCGGCCGGGCAGGCGGCGGCGGTCGCTTTCGACTACGTGCATCTTCTCGGAGCATCGCTCTGGGCCGGGGGGCTGCTCTTCCTCGTCGTCGCCCTGGGGCCAACCGTGCGCGACTTGACCGCCGCCGGACGTCGTGTTGTGCTGGGCCGCGCGATTCCACGATTCTCGCTTCTGGCCTTGATCTCCTGGGGCGTGATGGGGTTGACCGGTCTCTACTCCGCATGGCTTCAAGTTGGCAACATTCCGGCGCTGACCCAAACCCCATACGGACAGACACTCATCCTGAAGCTACTCCTGATCGTGCCGTTGCTTCTGCTTGGTGCGTTCAATTTCAGCCATCGTCGCCCGCAGGCTGCGCGGTGCGGCAACGGAGGAGCATGTCGAGGGCTGGAGCACCCACTTCGTGACGGCATTGATCGCGGAAGCGGTCATCGTCATCCTGCTCCTCGGTGTCGTCGGCATGCTGATCGGGACGCCACCGGCGCGGCAGGTGCTGGAGCAGCAAGCGGGGAGCGTACGGATCGCCCTCGAAGCCGAGGGCCAGACGGGGACCTTGATCATCACGCCCGGTACCGCCGGTCCAAATCACTACCGGCTCGAGCTAGGTAGCGGGCACGAAGCGCACCTGCGAAATCCGGCAGTGACCGACGCCACCCTCCGCTTCAATTTGCCGGAGCGGCGGACCGGGCAAATCGACGTACCTCTGGTCAGCGCCCCAGGAGGTGGCTTTGAGGCTCAGGGCTCGGAGTTGGCGTTTCCCGGCGATTGGCAAATGCAACTTACGGTGCTGATGCCCGGGCAGCCCGATTGGGTGGTCTCGAAAAGCCTGCCCATCTCGGCAAGCGCCGCTCCGAACCAGATTCCGCAACCGCCGCCGCTCTTCGGGTTGGGGGGTATCGCTGCGCTGGCGCTGTTCGTCCTCGGAATCTCCGGCATCGCCTTCGCCCTGTTCGGTGGCACGCCTGTCTTTCGCAAAGAGGCTGCTGGCCTCGGCGCAGCGGCGCTCGTCGCCGGCGCGGTCCTGCTCTTCCAGGCCCGCCTGTCGGAGGAAGCGCAGGCTTCGATCGCCGCGCCTCCAGGACTGGCTGCGCCCGATCCGGCGGCTGTGGTGCGCGGCCAGGCCCTTTTTGCTCAGAACTGCACGCTTTGCCACGGCGCATCTGGCCAGGGTGATGGTCCCGGCGCCGCCTCACTGCGTAGACCTCCGGCCGACCTCACATTCGGACATGCGCTGCCGCACTCTGACGAGGATTACGCCTATTGGATCGAGAACGGCATCGAAGGCACCGATATGCCGGCGTTTGGTGAGGAGCTGAACGACGGTGAGATCCGCGATGTTATCTCCTACATCCGCAGCTTGCAGCAATCGACGCTGGTGGCACGTGACGCCCCCGGGCCGGAAGAATGCACGGTTGCCCCAAGAACGCTCGACGAGTTCGAAACGCTGGCCCAGGATCCGGCCCCCGAGGAGCCGCCGAACGCCTCCGAAACTGGAGGCAAGCCGGTGGACGAGGCAACGCGGGACGCGGTGGCAGCCACCGCGCGGGAGCTCGTGGCCTGCTCGAACGCCGGCGACATCCTACGGCGACTGGCACTCTATAGTGACGATCGGCTCCGATTCGCTTATCCGGACGGGCCGACGCGGGCACTCGAGATGATGGCCGAGTCGCCCCTGCCGCTATCGTTAGCGGAGCGCGTGGCGCTGGTCAGCGTTGATGATGTGCGGCAATTGGACGACGGCCGGGTTGGAGCACGGGTGACAGTCGACAACCCGGCAAGTCACTCGCACGACCCTCAAGCGGCCGCGGCCGCCTCCCAACAGGAGGTGGCACGGCTTATCTTTGTCCAGGAAGCTGGACGCTGGCGGGTCGACGAGACCCGAAGAGAGGATACACAGACGAATGCCACCCCAGTCCCAGGGCCAAGCGAACCCTGAGCAACTAGAGGTACGCACACGACGTGAGGAGCGACGGGTTTCCGGCCGTGCTCAACGAAAGGTTGCCGCGGAGCAGGCGGCGCGGCGTAAGCGACTCACAATCGTCGGTGGAGCGATCGCCGCGGCGCTCATCGTCGCGCTCGTCGTCTTCCTGGCGACACGGCCACGCGAGGCCGGACCTCCGGTCCTTGCCGCCGAGCCGATGTCCGACGCGATTCCCGTCAGCGCCATGGCAATGGGTCCGGAGGACGCTCCGGTCACCGTTGTGGAGTGGGGAGACTACACCTGACCAGGCTGCCGAGAGTTCACCCGTGCGGTGAAACCCCAGCTCGTCTCCGAGTACGTCGAGCCCGGTGCAGTCCGGTTCGAGTTTCGTGATTACGCGTTCCGTGGTCCTGAGGCGGTACGGGCTGCAGAAGCAGCGTCCTGCGCTGCCGATCAAGGCGCCTATTGGCGGTATCACGACACGCTGTTCCTGAATCAGAGCGGCCCGAATAGTTTTAGCGATGACCGGCTCAAGCAGATGGCCGAGACGTTGGGTCTCGATACCGGGGCATTCAACAGCTGCCTGGACAGCGGCGAAAAGCGTGAGGCCGTCGAGCAGTCGGTCGCGGAGGCGCAGGAGCAAGGAATCGACAGCACGCCGACCCTCTTGATCAACGGTACCGAGATTGCCGAATGGCATGATTTCAACGCGGTCAAGCAGGCGATCGACGCGGCGCTGGCCGAGGGCTGAGGTTTGGAGCGCGGGTTATTCCTCGCCTGGTGAGAAACCACGAGCAGTCGTCTCGCGTCTCTGAAAGGGACGTTTCCATGAAGGGGACTACCGGGCCTGGGCAACACCGGCCGTGGACGGTAACATAACGACATAATGATCGCGAGCCAGAGGGCTCGCGATCGTCCTGTTCAGCACCCGTGAGCAACGTACGTGGGAGTTCGCAACGTGACGAGGAGACTCGCTCAACAGATCGTGATTGCCACGTTCGTCGTGGCCCTCTTGCTGGCGCCCCTGGCGTCACTCGCGCCGACGACGGCAACCCCAAACTCAGGCAACTTCCACTGGGCCCGCCAATCCAGCCAGTTCACCCTCCAGGTCGGCAGCAACCTCAGCGGGCCCTGGCCCGGCATCCTCAATAAAGTCGTCTCTGACTGGAACAAGAATGATACGGTGACGTTTAGCGTTGTCGGCGGAGGGACAAACCCGCAGGAGTGCCGGCCAAACACGGGACGAGTGGAGGTTTGTAACTGGCGGTACGGCACTCAGGAGGGATGGCTGGGACTGACGCGGCTCTACTTCAATGCCGCCGGCGACCACATCGAGTCGGCCACGGTCCAGATGAACGACTCCTTCTTCGATACGGCGAGTGAATACAACAATGATGCGGCGCGTCGGCATACGATGTGCCACGAATTGGGCCACACGCCCGGACTCGACCACGTCAGCACTGACTCGTGCATGAATGACAGCCAGTTCGCCGTCTTCAACAATCTGGAGCCGATCAACAAGGACTTCAACCAGCTCGAGCGCATCTATGGCCACAACGACTCTTCGTCGACTGTTGCCGGGGGCCAGAAGAGAGAAAACAACAACAAGAAAAAGAAGAAGAAATCCGGTAAGAAAAACCGTAGGGACGGTAGGAGGCAGGCTCCTCAGTCGGAGTCGGTGACTGTGGAAACCGACGAGGAAGGGCGCAAGGTGGTGACCTTCATTACCTGGGCAGGGGAATAGTCGACGGCGGACCTGCGGGTTTGCCGAATTTCAATAGTGGAAGCCCGCCCCGGCGGCGTGAGTGCACTCACGCCGCCGGGGCGCTTCTGTGCAACGATGCATGTTCTCGAGTATTGCGGCCGAATAGGGCCATTGTGCTCGCCTATCAATTTTGGGGGAACTCTTCGAGCCGTGGCACGACAGATGCGGTCCCTGAGGAGACTGGCGATTCTCTATGCGAGGAGGTGCTCGTGTCTACGAAGATCGATCGCCGCGATGACGTGAACCCCGATGAAGGACTGCACGAATATGGGGACGTAGAGTTTGCGGACTCCACGAACCACAAGTACCCCATTGACTCACCGGAGCATGTGCGCGCGGCCTGGAGCTACATCAACCAGAAGGACAACGCGGCCAAGTACGATGCAGGCGAGGTGAAGACTATCAAGGACCGCATCAAACAAGCCGCCAAGAAGCACGGGGTCGAAATCAGCGAGGACTGACGCGGCTAGCCCTAGCCGTGGACGCCATTGTCGCGCGTGACCCCGGCATACCAGCGTCCGCTGCGTTTGACGATCCGCTCCTGGGTTGCATAGTCGACGTAGATGACCCCGAAGCGTTTGCGATACCCCGCCGCCCATTCGAAGTTGTCGAGGAGAGACCAGACGAAATAACCGCTCAGCGGCACGCCGTCCTCGATTGCGCGGTACGCCTGGAGTAGATGTTCATGAATGAAGCTCTCCCGCTGTGGGTCCTCGACGTGCCCCTCTTCAACGACGTCGTCATAAGCGGCTCCATTTTCGGTGACTAAGAGTTTGCCTGGTCCGTAGTCGTCGTGAACCCGTTTCAGAATTTCGTACAGCCCAGGTGGGTAGACCTCCCAACCGGTCGCGGTGAGCTCGGCGTCGGGTGGAACCACTTGACGACCCTGGAGTGGCAATGCACCGGGGTCATACGCGACGAGTGACCGCGTGTAGTAGTTGACGCCAAGCATGTCGGTCGGCTGGGAGATGAGCGCCATGTCCTCAGCGGTGGTCTCTGGTGTGTCATCCCCATAGAGACGCGTCATGTCCTCTGGATAGTGGCCGCGATAGAGTGCGTCCAGGAACCACCGGTTCATGTACCCATCGAATCGATCGGCGGCTTCCAGGTCGGCGTTCGTGTCTCCCGCGGGCTGGCACGGCGCCAGGTTGAGCACGATTCCCGCCTGGCCGTCCGGCCCCATTTCCGACCGCAGTGCTGTCATCGCTTCGCCATGGGCCAGCAGCATGGTATGCGCGGCCCGAAGCGCCAGGCGAAAGTTGCGCTCTCCCGGTGCGTGCATCCCTGTCCAGTACCCCAGGAACGCGGCTACCCATGGCTCGTTGATCGTGAACCAGTGCTGGACTCCGACGCCGAGCGCCGCCGCAACCGTGTGCGCGTACTCGCCAAACCGGTAAGCTGTGTCGCGGTTGGCCCAGCCGCCGCGGTCTTGCAGCGCCTGGGGCAGGTCCCAGTGGTAGAGCGTGACGTACGGGGTGATTCCGGCCGTGTGCAGCTCATCGATGAGCCGACGGTAAAAGTCCAGACCCTCCAGGTTCGGGCGACCAGCGCCGGTGGGGAAGATTCGAGGCCAGGCGATGGAGAAACGGTAGCCGCCGAGGCCGAGCTCCCGCATGAGCGCGACGTCTTCAGGATATCGATGGAAATGGTCGCAGGCGACGTCGCCCGTGTCTCCATTCACGGTCTTTCCCGCCGAATGGCTGAAGGTGTCCCAGATCGAGGGTCCGCGTCCGCCCTCGCGAACGGCGCCCTCGATCTGGTACGCCGCGGTGGCGGCGCCCCAAACCCAATCTTCCGGAAAAACCACGGCTCGTGATGACATAGCGGGGAGTATCGCAGAGCAGCATCGGCGCCGCAGTGGACTGGCGAGGAGTGGCCTTCGGAGAAAGCACTGCCAGCTCCGTCAGGCTCGCCGGGCACCATCCTTCCTCATGGTCGCCGTCAGCCGACCGTGAGCTCCTTCTTCATCTGCTCGATAGTCGCGTCGTACGACGTCTCGGCAATGGCGTGGACATCCCAGGACATAATGTCCATATACGGCTCGAGAATCCTCGAAACCTCGTGCGCTTGATCCGCTTCGACGATCATGAACCCCGCGCCGCCTCCAGCTAAGGTGTACCACCCTTTGATCTTCTCGGGATGGTTCGTGCCGAGCTCGTGCTGCTGAATCACTCGGCGGGCGACCATCGCTCGACTCACGCCCGGATACCACGTAAACCGGCAATAGAAGAGCATCGCTTCCTCCAAATGACTGTGCCGATTCGTTTTGATCAGGACCTGATGATTTGGACGGTCCTTCTTGGCATCTTACACCTCAATCGAAATTCGAGTGATCCGGATTGACCATGCCACCTGATCCCCGATTAGTGGCTCTCAGGCTCTCGGCTCGGCGGTCTTGGACTTCCATCAGCGGGTCGTGGGTGAGAGGGTGCAGGATCAAACCGGAAGCGCCGTCGACCCGTAGACGTCCAGCGGTAAAGAATTTGGTTCCCCAAGCGTTCAAACTCTTTAAACCCTTTAAACTCTTCGAACCCTTCGCGGCGTTCGTTGCCTACCCAGGCGCGAGGTTCAACCCCCACCATAGCCCCGGCCCGCTCCTGCGATTGACCGCTGTGCGGGGAGCGGCAGCGAGCATGACCCGACCGCGGATGGGCCGCTATCGCGGAGCCGTTCGTCTGCTCTGTCGACTGGCAGCCGCTTCCCGCGCGATGCGGTTGATCGCTTCCAGATCGACCTTGCCAATCCCGATCAGCGGCATCACGTCGATCTCGTGGAAATCGACCGGCGCCGGGATGAACAAGCGTGGCAGCCCGGCGTCGGCCAGTCTCTTCACCAGTTCGTCAGGCGATTCGTCGAGCATCAGTGTGAATGACGACCAGGCGCTCACCGGTGGCCTCGTCCGGCACGGCGGTAACGACGGCTCGTGGTGCGCCGTCCTCGCTCCCTCCGGTGAACGTTGCCAGCGCCTCTTCGATCGCCGCGAAAGGAACTTGTTCGCCGCCCACCTTGGCGAAACGGCTTTGACGGCCGACGATGGTGATGAACCC
The DNA here is from genome assembly GCA_963751075.1 of uncultured Chloroflexia bacterium. Taxonomy (GTDB): domain Bacteria; phylum Chloroflexota; class Chloroflexia; order Thermomicrobiales; family UBA6265; genus JACCXM01. The sequence continues at coordinate 94,063 of CAVVTE010000013.1, forward strand.
ATCGTCATCGATGGTCACTACGTCGCCGGTGTTGTACCAGCCCTCCTTGAGCACGTCTTCGGTCAGCTCTGGTTGGTTCAGGTAGCCGAGCATTACATGGGGCCCGGTGACCCACAACACGCCGCGTTCGCCGGAACTTACCACTTCGCCGGTCTCAGGGTCGCGCACTTCGATCCGGACACCCGGAGCCGGCCGTCCCACGGTACCCTCACGTAATGCCTCGTCAGGATTACCCAGCGCGCGCGTAGCGGGAATATTGGCCGAGACGATGGGACCCAGCTCCGTTGCACCATACCCCTGAAACGGGCGTATTCCGAACTTGGCCTCGAAATCATCGGCGACAGACTGCGGCAGAGGTTCCGATCCGGTCGCAACGAGTTCGACCGAGGCGAAATCTTCGGGCGGCAGCCGCCGAAGATATGCGCGTAGCAGCGTCGGCGTACCGAGGACGATCGTGATACCGCGCTCACGAATGAGGCGGCCGATGACGCGCCCTTCCAGCGGGTTCGTGTGGTAGACGGCGCCGACACCCATGGCCAGCATCCCCCAGAGGGTGATGGTGAAGCCGAAGGTATGGAAGAACGGGAGCACCCCGAGCATGACGTCGTCGCCGCGAAGCCGGAGCAAGGCGTTCACCATGCTCGTATTGGCCTCGATACTCCGCCAGGGGAGCATGACCCCTTTCGGTCGTCCGGTCGACCCGGAGGTGAAGATGATCGTCATCAGCTCGTCTTCCGGGATGGCATCGATCCCGAGGACACGTTCCAGCGCGGGGAGGGGAAGAACGGCGAGTACCGCGGCGGCAACTTTGTCCAGCGCCGAGGCTTCCTTTGCCAGGTCTTCCAGGATGACGACTTCAACCCCGCTGAGATCGATCGGCATGCGCTCGAGAAATGCGCGCGAGGTGATCACGCGATGCAGGCCGGCTTCCTTGATGGAGAAGCGAACCAGATCCTCAGACAGGCTGTAGTTGAGGTTGACGGCGACTCGCCGGTCGAGCACCAGCGCCAGGTTGGTCACCGCCGCGGCAACGGTCGGGGGGAGGAGCACGCCGATGTTTCGTTCGGTAGGAGCGGCCAATCGGTGCAGCAGCCTGCGCAGCACGAGTGCCCGCAAGAGCGTCTCCCGTCCGGTCAACGATGCGCCGGTGGAGTCAGAGAGCGTGGTGACGCCCGCTCGCTTGCGGAGCTGGGTGATGACGTTGCGGAGCAGCGAGGTCGTCTTCTGAGCCGGCATCGGTCAGCTCCCATATGTCGCCGATCGTCGTCGATTCCGGCGCCTATCCGGAGCCGAACGCGAACAGGGTACCCCCGGACATGCCTCCGCGCGCCCGCGGCCCGCCCATGGCATAGACTGTGCCGTCGAGGACGGCGGGCGCGGAACGGATCGGCGTGCCAATCGATGCTCGCCAGCGTACCTCGCCTGACCCGATGGCAACGGCGTAGAGTCCATCGACGTTCCTACTTGAGCCAGGAGCGGTGGCGTCGACCGCGATCCCGAAAAGGACGTTGTCGCCGACGACAACCGGGGGCGTTATCGATCCCATCCCGACCGGTTGTTCCGAACCGCCGTCCGCGGAATCGATTGCTTCGAATGCCCATCGCTCTGCACCGCTGGTAAGTTCATAGGCGCGCAACGTCGGACTTCCGCGTCCTGGATCATCGTCCAGCATATCCCAGAAGGTGACAAAGACGAGACTATTGGCCACGCTCGTCCCGGCTCGAGTGCCAGGGGCGCGCGGAAGATCGACGCGCCAGCGCAATGCGCCGGTCGCGGCATCCAGTGCATAGACGCCGGTTCTCCCTGAGGTGATCTCGGAGCCGGCAAAGACGATGGTGTCTCCGGCGACTGTTGCCGACTCACCGGCACCCGGTGAAAAGCGGGCCTGCCAGCGCTTGCGGCCCGAGGACCGATCGATCGCCAAAAGCCCGCGGTCACTCGGGACATAAACGGTGTCCGTTCCGACCGACACCGTCCCGAACCGCGCCGGGGCAAGAAATCGCCAGCGCTCGCGGCCCGTGCGCTGGTCGAGCGCGAATACGCTCCCTGATGCGTCGTTCTGCATCCGGTCACGCGCGTTACGCACGCCCCACCCGGCAATGTAGACCGCATCGGCGTCGGCGGCCGGTGCGGTGACCGAGGTGAACCCGAACGGCGAGAACCAGAGCGGTTCCCCTGTTGCAGCGACGACGGCGAGCACTCCTGCGACTGGAGCCTGAACAGGCGCAAAGAGAACGTCGCCAGTCAGTGCTGGAGAGTCGGGAAACTCGGCCCAGGCGACGGGAGCCGTCGTCTGCCAGCGAATGCCACCGCTCGCCGCATCGACTGCCTCCAGCAATGGTGTACGCGCGCCGAGTGAGAATCCGCCGAAGTAGACCAGCCCTCGTGCCACAACAGGTTGAGCTTCAGAGTGCCATCCGGTGGGGGTCCGCCAGCGTTCAGGTGGCTCGGCATCCGGAGCTGGCCCGACCTGGATGCCCGTACGAGCAGGATCGGCTCCCCGCATCGAGACGGTTGGTCCGGGCGCACGAACTGGAACCCCCGGGCCTGGAGCGATTGGATGGCGAAGCAGGGCGCGGGGCGCGTCCAAGTCCGGGTTGGCAACGCTGGCCGTGCCAACCGGCTCCTGTGGGGCTCGAAGGTTGTCGAACCGCCAGACGCGGTCCTCACCTTGCTCAACGACGACGATGAGCGATTCGGGGGGTGCGCTCCCAGTGCCCGAAGGATCGACCACGACTCTTGCGGCAATGCGTCCGTCCGACAGGCGCTCGACCTGCGACACCTCCAGGATGGATAGGCGTATTCCCGCCGGCCCACCAAGAAAGGGTGATCGCTCCCCAAGGAGGCGGCGAACGCCATCCGGAGTAAAGAGACCCAGCAGCCCCGGAATGTCAGCGGACTCGACGCAGATGGTCCACGCGGTGAGGAGCTCGCCGATGGCAGCGCGTTCGGCCGGAGGCACCGCGTCGCCTCTCGGTTCGACGGCGTCCGGGTCTTCCGGCGCCGGTTCCCGCAGCATGACGATGAGAGCGGTGGGGCTTACCGGAGACGCGGGACAGTCTGGCCGCTGGGTTGAGACGTCAGAAGCCGGGGGAGTCGCCTGCCGCGCACCCACGGCCAATGGCACACTGAGGAGCACCAACGCAAGAATCGGTGCGACAGAAACCAAGAGCCGCGTTCGCATGAACTATCCGCACTCCACCGAGCCAAACGACCACGATCGCCCAGGACAACCTTTACGATCGGCGCGCCGGGTGAACGCCAATTCTCGATCAAAGTCGTCACTTCCGGAAGCGTTCAGGGCGTATCGACCCGCACCAGAGCAATTGGTGTGGCTGCCTGCCGCAAGAGCTTCTCAGCGACATTTCCTATCTGCCAGCGACGTGCCGCGCCCTGGCCGTGTGTCGTCAGGACCAGGAGATCACCCTGCCCCAGAGTAGCCATCACCTCCAGCGCAGCCAGCCCGGAGCGGACCTCTGACGATGTCGCGATATTGACTGCCCTCAATGATTCAGCCAGCTGCTCGAGGTAGGCGCCGGCCGCCTGGGCAGGTTGCGCGGGTTCCACCTGGAACGCACTATGTGGCCGGGTCTTTGCGTCCGGCTCCGTATCCGAAGCGGTGGACTCGTCAACGGTGACCAGATGGACCGCCACGTTCAGGATCGCTGCCAGATGGGTAGTCAGAGCCAGCGCGCGCTCGGCGGCGGGAGAGCCGTCGAGCGGGACCACGAGACGCCGCACTGACTGCGTTGTGACCGGGTGAATCCCCCCGCGCAGGAGCAACGTCGGCGCCGGGGCATGCCTGGCAACGCGGTCTGCGACGCTGCCAAACAGCAACCGGCCGCCGCCTCCGGTTCCCTTGGTGCACATCACAATCAGATCAGCGTCGGCCGCGTCGGCGACAATCCCTTCGGCGGGGTCGCCCATGGCGACTCGGGTTTCGATCACGCACCCGGGCAGCCGCAACCGCGCAGCGACGTCATCGAGGTATCGCTCCGCCTCTTCAGCGTCAGGGTTTTCCCGCGAGCAAATCTGGAGCAACCGGATGCGCTCAGAGGGAAGGGTTTGCGCCCAACTGAGCGCGATTTCGCCACGTGCAGAGCCGTCGAGCGGAACCAGGATGCAGGTGAGCCGAGTCACGCTGTTCCGCTTTGCTCGCCCGGCGCCGTGCGTAGCAGGACTACAGGGACGTGCGCCTCCCGCACCAGCTTCTCGGCGACGCTTCCGAGCATCCAACGTGAGGCACTCTGTCCATGTGAGGTGATTACCAGCACATCCCGCGGTGCGCAGGCGGCGATGATGGCCGGGGCCGCCGGTCCGGTAAGCACCTGCCATGAGGCGGGAAGACCGGCACGCAGAAATTGGGCGCCGGCGCCCTCGACCCGGGCACGGGCGAGGTTGAGCGCATCGCCACGGGCCTCGTCGCGCAGGTGCGGATCGATCGCGGCCGCGACGCTGGCCGGGAGCGCACTCTCCTCATCTTCGACGACGGCGACGACGTGGACGTGCGCCGAGAGACGCCGGGCGAGATCCCGCGCCAGCGGCAATACCCGGGCGCATCGCTCGGATCCGTCATGCGCAACCACGAGACGGGCGATCAAATCCGGGCTATCCGCCCCTCCATTGGGCTGGATCACCATCACGGGAACCGGTGACGTCCGCGCTACCCGGCCGACGACGCTGCCGAAACCGCCTGGCCCGGTAGCGCTTACTCCCTGGCTCGAAAGGAGGATCGCGCGCGCGCTGGTCCGGACTGCCACCTCAGCGATCCGTTCTGACGGATCACCGGTCTCGACACGCTGACTCACCTGAAGGGACGGGTCAAGCGAGGACAGGCACGCCGCGGCGCGGTGAAGGTCGGCGCGAGCGGCCTCTTCCGCGACCTGCCGCACTTCGTCCGCGGAGAGCATGACGTCGCCCAGCGGACTGGTCACCGACTGTGCCTCTGGGACCACCTGGAGCAGGATCACTTCCCGGCCGCGGTCGGCGAGGAGCGTCAGGTACGCGAAGACGGCCTCTGCGTGCGTCGACCCATCGAAGGGGACAAGCACGGGCGATCCGATCGTCACGTCACCCGGGGCGTTCATTCGGCGTCTCCCAACAAGACCAACGATCGATGTCCTCTAAGCATAGGACGTGTCTTCCAGTTGCGCCCCGAGAATTACCGAACCGAGGCGGAGTTTCAGGGGTCGATCTGCATCTGCAAACCCGGACGGTCCTCAGCCCAAAGCTCCAGGGTGACCTGTTGGCCGGTTATCGCTGCCCAGACAACTACCATGAGCAGCTCTGATATTAGGAGTACGGCGACAAGGGCAATGATTCCAAAACTCCTGGCGACGAGACCCCCGTGTCTCTGGAAGATACCACTGGCGAAATGCCAGGACGACAGCCAGGGCGGTGAGCGGAAGCAGGATGATCGGGTTCGTCAGTATCGCCCAGGCGGCGAAGACCAGCGTGGCGACCTGCATGACGAACGCGAAACCGATCATTCGCCAGGAGTGGTTCTCCGGTCTCGGATTCTTCCGTAGCACATGAAGCTGAAGGTCCTCGGGCCACTGATGGTGCAGTTCGATGAGTAAGAGCAGCGCACCGGCGAAAATCAGGGCTTTGATGTAGGGGGCGAATATCCCAACGTCTGGTAACAGGGTCAACGTGATGGCAGCCAGACTGATCAGTAGGCTGGCGTTCGATAGTAGCGTTGCGTTGTCCTTGATCCAATCCCGCAGTTCGGCTCTCGTATCGACCTGTGACGACGCTGAATCCTCATCGCTCGCAGCCGCGAGCGGAGTTGGTTGCGCGGGGATTGGCGCGGGCTCGGACCCGGCGATCGAACGGGGCCGGCGAACAGGAACGCGCCGTCGAGCGGGGACCGCGGTCCGCGGCTTCGGAGGCGCTCCCGAGCTTGGTGGATTCTGGGGCGGCCCTGCAACGGCAAGAGATTGGTCCCGTTCCTCGGCCTCGGCCGAGATCTCAGCCGCCTCGGCGTTCAAGATTAGCGCCGCCGAAGCCATGTCCGTTGCTGGGGGCGCCCCCTGGGGTGGCTTCGTTTCTGAGCCTCGTGAGTCAGTCATTCAAACACCATCAAAGGCATCCCAATACTTACACGTGCTCCGGCTCGATCACCGGTCCAACACTTGACCAGCCAGTGGCGTCCGACCAAAGAGGAGACTGACGACGTTCACGATGATACCTGGGACCGCCTTCTATCTTCGTTCGCCGCGACTGAAACGAGCGGAGAAGATGACCAGGATGTTCAAGGCGGGATCCGAGCTAGCTGGAACTTTGCTCTGCGTCGCGCTTACCCAGTTCATCCAATTGTTCTGATGCCTGGGCGAGCGCTTCCCGAAGCTGCTGGGCCGCGACGGCAGCATCGGAGCTCAATGTGACCTCGATCTGCTTGTTCGACGCGTCGAGCCGGGCGCCGATCTGCTCAAGTGCCTCCGCAACCCGGCCTTTGCCAACCACGACGAGGGCAGCGTTGTCACCGCTAAGGGCGTCACTCATCTGCTCGAGATCGTCTTGGGCGATTCCATCCCGGAACTTTCCGACGATCGCGCCGCCGAGCGCGCCAATCGCTGACGTGGCAAGGATCGACGGCGGAAAAATGAGTCCGATCAGCGCACCAACCCCGAGTCCTGCCCACAGCCACTTACGGCTCGCTTCTTCGCTGACAGAATCGATTTCGACCTTGCCGCGCTCGTTCTTCCAGACGATGGCGGCGTCGTAGTCGCCGATGAATCCTTGATCGTGAGCCTGCTTGACTTCCTGATAATCCTGCCTGGCGTCCGCGGCGTCGTCGTACGTGGCGATGAAGGCGGTCAACGGCTTGTCAGTCATCATGCTGATCCTCCTCATTCACATGGAAACGTGGGGCGCACCCACGCTCGCACGAGCACGGCCTTGATCCGTTGGCTATTGTCCTTGCGGGTCGCCGCGAAGACCTAAGCTCGTCGGCAGACACACAACCGGGGCACGGCACCACTGCCGTGCCCCGGTCCGTCCTCCGAGGCGGAACCCCGTTTGTTGCTTAGCTGACGGCGCCGATCTGCGTGCCGAATTCACGAACCCGGAAGGCGAGGACAATGGACAGAATTCCGACGACGACGGCGAAGATGCCGAATATCCAGGCGATGGTCAGGACGCCGGCCAACACGTTCGTGAAGACCAGAATGCCGAAAAGGACCGCCAGGATGCCGGAGAGAACCAGCCACCACTCGTTGTCAATCTCCTCGCGCACCCGAATGGCGGAGATGATGGTCAGGATGCCGCCGACGACGGCCCAGGCGGCGACGATGATGGTGAACGTGATTGCCCCCAATTCCGGGTCCCACAGGACGATCAGCCCGGCGAGAAGACCCAAGACGCCGAGGATCACGAGCGGCCAGCGGCTCTGACCCGCTGGCTGATCACTAAACCCGGACATCAGCATGGTGATGCCGTCGATCAGCATGTAGATGCCGACGAAAATCACCCAGGTCAACGGGCTAACGAATGCCAGCAAGCCAATGACGATGAGCAAGATGCCTCTGAGCAATAACACCCACCACTTCTTGGCGAGCTCGAATGCCATTCCACCTGCCGCGAGCGCCCGGTCTCCGAGCACAGATTCACCGGACTGCACCGAGCTTCGTTGACTCATCTTTGCCCCCTGCACGGCACCGCGACTTACTACGTGAACACCCCGGACTTTGCTCCCGCCGACCGTAGCGAATGCCACGTACTGGCAGTCTATCACTCGATTTCGAATACCGATAGGGTCAGGTTGAGGCCGAGGCACAACGTGTGGTTGGCCATCAAGTTCCGCGCCTGTTGCAGCCCAACAGAGTGCACGAGCAACACTCGCTGGCCGCTGCTCGCCCAAGTGATGCCCTCCTGGACCGCTATCCCTGCTACAGTCGAATGCCAGACAAACTGACCGGAAGAAACGGCGGAGGGCGGCGATGGTCAAGGCAGGTTCGGGTCAAAAAGTGGTCGACGTTGTCTCGTTGAAGGCGCTGGTGCGCGATGTCCCTGACTTTCCTCAGCCGGGCATCATGTTCAGGGACATCACGCCGCTGCTTGGCAACGGAGAAGCCCTGCGCGATGCGGTTGATGCCGTGGCTGGTGTGTACGACGGTATCGACTCCGTTATTGGTATCGAGAGCCGGGGGTTCATCCTCGGGGCACCAGTGGCCTACGCCCTGGAGGTCGGCATGGTGCCTGTGCGCAAGCTGGGTCGGCTACCACGGGCGACGGAGCGGGCCGACTACGCTCTCGAGTACGGCACGAACACCGTCGAGATCCATGCCGACGCCCTGCAGCCCGGAGAGCGGGTGCTCATCGTTGACGACGTCCTGGCCACCGGCGGCACGGCCGCGGCGACGGTGCAGTTGGTCGAGCGTCTGGGAGCGACTGTGGCGGGGATTGCGGTGCTGATCGAGTTGCGGGGACTTGGGGGCCGCGAGCGGCTGTCGAACTATCCGGTGACCAGCCTGCTCCAGTACTGACCGCCGCGAGGCTCCATATTTTTCAAACGGCCTGACCGACTCCATCGGCGACAATGGCCAGCGTGGCTGGCGCCGCGCGCTTCAGAGGGAAGGACGCAAAACACGAATGATCGACGTCGGATTGATGATCGAAGGCCAACTCGGAGTCAACTGGGCACGATGGCAGCGGCTGGCGCGAGCCACCGAGGCGAGTGGTTTCGTCGGGCTCTACCGGTCGGATCACTTCACGGAGCCGGAAGGTCCGCATCTTGATGCGCTCGAGCTCTGGACGTCGCTGACCTGGCTGGCGACAAATACCTCGCGGATCTCCTTCGGCCCAGTGGTGGCTCCGGTGTCGTTCCGGGATCCCCGCATTGCCGCGTGGCAGGCTGCCGCGATCCATGGTCTTGCACCCGGCCGGCTCCGATTCGGACTGGGCGCCGGGTGGATGGAGCGCGAGCACGAGGAGTGGGGATTCGATCTCCTCGGCCTGGACGCTCGCTTTCAGCGCTTCACTGAAGCCCTGGAGATCGTCACTCGCCTTCTTCGCAACGAGGGACCAGTGTCCTTCTCCGGTGAGTTCTACGAGTTGAACGGCGCCGAGATCGTGCCCAACCCGGTGAGCCAGGGATCCCTCCCGATCGTCATCGGTGGCAACGGGCCCCGGCGTACGCTGCCGCTGGCCGCGCGCTTCGCGGACGAATGGAACGGCGTCTACCTTTCGGAAGATGGGTTCCGGGAGAGAAATCAATTGCTCGATGACCTGTTGCGCGAGGAGGGGAGGCAGCCAGGGGACGTCCGCCGCACGCTCATGACGCGCGTCATCTTCGGTAAGGACCAGGATCAGGTGTCCGAGCGTCTCGAGGGCGAGAGCGCCGACGATCTCCGCGGCAAAGGACAGATCGTAGGCACCGCGGAGCAAATCCCGGCGCAGCTCCGCGCGCTCGAAGCCGCCGGCGTGCAGGGTGTGATGCTGCAATGGGTCGACGATCTGGATGATATCGAGGGGATCGAGGCGCTGGGACGGGCAGCGACGGGGAGTTGAGAACTCTGACACGGCACACGGGTCATGCTGAACGTCGGTGAAGCAGTTGGGTGCAACGCCAATGCGCTCGTGATGGTGGCTACGGGATCGATTCAGTCTTTCGGGTCTTCCGGGACCACTCCCAATTGCTGCCGCAGGCCGAGGTTGTCCCACCCGTCGAAACCGGAGACGAGAACGCCGTTCTCCAGATGATCCATGCTCATGCCGCTAACGCGAATTGTGCGGCCGGTCGGTGGGATGCCGAGAAATGGTCCGGAGTGGGTCCCGGACAATGTCCACCGGGCGACGACAGTATCGCCCTCGGTAATGATTTCGTCGATCTCGAAGTGGATGTCGGGGAAGGCTTCCCGCCACTTGCGCCACTGTCGCTTGAACCCCTCGCGCCCCATGCCGAAGTCCGGGTCATTGCCACCGGCGTTCTCGGCGATGAAGCGATCGATCGCCTCCTCACTTCCCTGATTCCAGACCTGCTCGAAGAACTCGCGGATGAGCGCCTTGTTGTCTTTGGTAGACACGGTTCCTCCAGTTGATGAGTCGAGGAGTCGAGGTGTGGACAAACAGACCAAGAGCGGGAAACCGTGTCGCTCGCCGACCTTAGAATGAGGAATCGCTTCCCCTCGACAACTCGACTCCTCGACCCCATTGTTGCTCGGCAGTGTAGACAGCTTGGCGACCTACATCACTCCGTTCAACAGGAGGTCGTGAATGTCGCGGTTTTCGACGCCATTGCGGTGGCGCTCGGCGTGGAGGGGGGAGAGTGGATGGCTTACGACGATCGGCACGATCTGCTCGTGCCGCCCGCCGTGCGAACGGAGCGGCCCGGCTAGCACGGATAGATCGTGCTTTGCGGCCGACTTGCCGAGCGCGGTGCGGGCATCCGACGCCACAGAGAGGTCGCCGATGCGATCCTTGGGAAGGCTATAGATGACGGCGGCATCCTCTCGGGTGAAGACCTCCTCCACACCGTCCAGGCGAACGATCGCCGCACGGGCGCGCTCGATGTCTTCTGGCGGGACGTGCACCCAGGCAAAGGAGCCGAGTGCGCCGTGGTGAACGACGTACGGATCGGTAATCGGGAGGATGATGTGGTAGCCGCGTAGTCCCGCCTGCTCCAGCACGTCCTCGAGGTAATGCACGCGGGGTGAGCCATCGACATCGTGTTTGTCGTTCATTCCGTGGTCGGCCACCATACCGACGACGTAACCAAGTTCCAGATACTCGCCGAGCAGCTCGTCGAAGCGCCGGAAGAACTGATCCGCCAGCTCTCCGCCCGGTCCCTCCGCGTGCTGGACGAAGTCGGTAGTCGAGACGTAGAGCAGATCGAGTAGACCCACGGCGCGGGAGACAGCGAGTCCAATTTCCAGCGCGTAGTGGCTCATGTCCCACTCATAGGGTCCGGGATTGCGGCGGCCGACCAGCGAGACCAGGTCGCCGATGCCAAAGGCAGGAATCGGGCATTCGTGGGCCTTCTCGGCTGAAGTGGCCGGTACGCCGCCATGCGCCAGGAGTCGCCGCAGCTTGTCCTTGGCCGGGACGGTGAGGACCCGCGAGCCATGGTCCATGAGCTCTTTGTAGATCGAGGGCGCGCGCAGGAACCCGGGGTCGCTGAGCTGCACCTCCTCGCCTGAGGGATCGAGGTAATGGTTGCCGGGCAGCCCGTGCACGGCCGGGGTGGCGCCGGTGACAATCGAGATGTTGTTCGTATTGGTGAACGTGGGCATCTGGGCGCGACCAAGCGCGTAGGCACCACCCGCATCGAGCATCCCGGCCAGGTGCGGCATCAGCCGGCGATCCAGCGCGTCGTCGAGATATCGTGGGTCACAGCCATCGACGGTGATGACCATCGTTGGCCTCGTCGGTACGCGATATTCGCGCGTATTGACAATGACCGTCTCTGACGCCACGAGCGGGCTCACCCTTTCACGCTCTTGAGACATAGGGGAGAATAGGCGGCCAGCGGACCTGCGGTCCTCGCCGTCACTCGTTTGCTGCACCTGGCCTTGCTTGACCACCTTTGAAAAGTCCTGGATGTGGAGACCGGGAGGCGGCATGGACCGCCTCCCGGACATTCTCTGCTCTGATTGGACTTCGAGTTAGGCTTCCCGCACCGCCGCGTTTAACTTGCTCAGTGAATCCTTGGCATCACCGAAGAGCATCGCGGTCTTTGGATCGTGGAAGAGCATATTCTCGATCCCGGCAAATCCCGCCCCGCGTCCGCGCTTCAGCACGTAAACATTCCTCGCCTGATCAACGTTCAGGATCGGCATGCCAAAGATTGGGCTGCCCGGATCATCGCGCGCGGCCGGGTTCGTGACGTCGTTAGCTCCGACGACGATCGCCACATCGGTGTTGGCGAAATCCTCGTTGATCTGTTCCATCTCATAAAGATCGTCATAGGGAACGTTGGCCTCGGCGAGAAGGACATTCATATGTCCGGGCATGCGGCCAGCGACCGGGTGGATGGCGTAACGAACCTGCACGCCCCGCTCTTGCAACGTCTCGGCGAGCTCACGTACGGCGTGCTGCGCCTGTGCAACCGCCAGTCCGTACCCAGGAACGATGATCACCTTGTCCGCATAGGCGAGAGGGACGGCCGCGTCCTCGGGAGTCGCCTCACGCATCGGCAACTCGGGTCCACCTCCGGCGCCACCACCCGCTCCCGCGGCGGCTGCGCCCCAGGCGCCGAAGAGGACGTTACTGACGGAGCGGTTCATCGCCCGCGCCATGAGCAACGTGAGGAATGCTCCGGAGGCACCGACCAGGATACCGGCGATGATGAGTGCCTGGTTGTTGAGCACGAAGCCAGTCAGCGCCGCCGCAACGCCGGTCATCGAGTTGAGAACGGCAATAACGACCGGCATATCGGCGCCGCCAATCGGGAGCACGATCAATACGCCGAGCACCAGTGCGGCCAGGAAGAGCGCAACGATGAGCGCGTAACTAGCGCTCACCTGGCCGAGCGCGACGACGATGACCGCCAGTGCAACCACCGCTATGCCGAGGACAATATTGACGAGTTGTTGATTCGGGTACGAGATGGCACGGCCCGATATCAATTCCTGTAACTTACCGAAGGCGATCATGCTGCCGGAGAACGAAATGGACCCGATGATCACGCCAAGAACAATCGAGATGATCTCGCCCCGGCCGATGTCGGCTTTGTGCTGGAACTCGACCAGGGATACGAGGGCGGCCGTCGCGCCGCCCATGCCGTTGAAGATGGCGACCATCTGGGGCATGGCGGTCATCTTGACCGATCGCGCTGGGAACGTCGCGGCCGCGGCGCCAATCGCTAGGCCGACCAGGATGAGCCAGATGTTGTGCATGCCTGGCATGAACAACGTTGCGACGACCGCAATGGTCATGCCGAGCGCGGCAATCTGGTTCCCGCGGCGCGCGGTCCCCGGTGAACTGAGTAGTTTGAGACCGACGATGAAGCAGACCGCGGCGACGAGATAGGCAATATTGATCAGGAGGACACGGTTGTCGAGAATCCAGTCCATTACTTGCCTCCGGCCCCGCCGCTCTTGCCCGCGGCGGGTTTCCGCTTGAACATCTCGAGCATGCGGTCTGTGACCACGAACCCACCAAAGACGTTCGCCGAGCCAAGCACCACGGCGATGAACGCCAGCACTTTCAACACGTTGTCCAGGAGGGAGGAGCCCTCGATGCTGCCGAGGATGATCATCGCGCCGAGCACGACGATGCCGTGAATCGCGTTCGTCCCCGACATTAGCGGCGTATGCAGTGTGGCGGGAACCCGGCCTATCAGCTCGAAGCCAAGAAAGATGGCCAGCAACAGCACATATACCGTGAGCAAGAGCACTGACGCGTTGTCGCTGAGTGTCGATTCGACGGCGTCACCCGTCACTTGCAAGAGCAGGAACCCGGGTCTCAGGGTTTCCATATCTTCCCCTTTTTCATCCACGCACGGAACGGATCCGTCACCCGATTAGGAGCTGAATCTCAGGAATCGCTCACTATGGCTGCCTACGATTGGGAATCTCGGACACCCGCCGTCTCAGCGGATTGGGTTGCGCCGTCCTGGGTCAGGACCGGCGTCGAGGTTCCGGATGACTCTCGATCTGGATCCGAAACAGGGCTCGGACCACCATCTGACGTCTGGGTTGGTGTGCTCGACTCGGCCAAACGCTGTTTGGTCATCTCGTGAACGATCTCACCATTGCGGGTGATCACGGTGCCTTTGACGATCTCGTCCTCGTAGTCGGGAGCGAAGGCGCCGCCCTTGATCAGCAGGTCAAGCAGATTCTGAATGTTCTTGGCGTACATCTGGCTGGCATGGACCGGCATAGTGCTCGGGAGGTTGAGTTGGCCCATGATCGTGACGCCATTGTGGTCTACGTTTTCGCCTGCCCTGGTCAGTTCGACATTGCCTCCGGTCTCCGCCGCGAGATCGACGATGACCGATCCCGGCCGCATGCGCTCGACGGTTTCCCGTGAAATGAGGCGCGGTGCCGGGCGACCAGGAACGGCGGCGGTGGTGATGACGACATCGGACTTGGCGGCGTGGTTGGCCAGGACCTCCTGCTGTTTGCGCAGAGTCTCCGCCGAAACTTCCTTGGCGTAGCCACCAGCAGTCTGCGCATCGCTGGTATCGACCGGGATATCGACGAATTTGGCGCCGAGGCTTTCCACCTGCTCTTTGACCACCGGCCGCGTGTCGTATGCCTCGACGACCGCGCCCAGACGGCGGGCGGTCGCGATGGCCTGGAGACCCGCCACGCCTGCGCCGACGACGAGCACCTTTGCCGGGACGATTGAACCGGCCGCGGTCGTCAGCATCGGAAAGAACTTCGGTAGGGTGTCGGCGGCCATGAGGACGGCCTTGTATCCGGCAACGGTGGCTTGCGACGAAAGGACATCCATCGACTGGGCGCGGGTGGTGCGCGGAATGGCGTCCATGCTAAACGTGGTGATATCGCGCTCGGCGAAATCTCGCATCAAGTCGATGTTGGACATCGGTTGGAGCAGAGCGATGAGCGTCGAGCCGCGGCGAAGTCGGGCAGCTTCGTCCTGGTTCGGTTTCTGGACCTTGATGACGACTTGAGCGTCGTACACCTGAGCGACGTCGGGTACGACAGTGGCGCCGGCGGCGACGTATGCGTCATCGCTATGACCCGAGGCCAGGCCAGCGCCGCTCTCGACCTTGACGACGACACCGCTGGCCGTGAGCCGCTTGACCGTGTCGGGAGTCATTGCAACGCGCCGCTCGCCGGGAGCGGTCTCGCGCGGCACGCCCACGGTCAGCGTGCTTGCGGTCTGACCTTCCATAATCCCCATCTACCTCGCACTTGCGGTTACCCGGACCACTGGCGCAGTCCGGAGCGTTTTTTTGACCGGACGACTCCGACTAGTTAAGGTGTCGAATGTCTTCGTCGTCGCGGTCGCGGTCGTATCCAATCGGACACACGCAATGCCACGGCACGCGCTACCGGCGTACGTGGCAGTGAAGATTTTACACGGAAATTGGGGAGATGGCGCGGTTGCCGCGCTTTGCGACCGTGGGGCAGCTAGCGGTGGGCCCTCGTACGGCGAGCCGCGTCAGGGCGACGCACCGGAACCGGGACCGGAACCGGGGCTGGACGGAGAGGCTGCGCTAAACCACCGACGAGCCGATCGAGAAGGTCGGCCAGCTTATCGCCTAGGGACTTGGACGGCGAATTCAAGGGCATCGTTCGCTCCAACGGGACGGAAAAAGCCGCGTTGCGTCCCAGCGAACGACGCGGACCGAGTATGCACTTCCTGCATTGTACTCCGACGCTCCAGCGCGGGTGAGGTCAACTCTAGGCTGGGACCGAACGAGCCGCTACACTCACGACCTGGCATTTCGCAACGTGCGTGCCAACACTGGCCTTCGATCTGTTGACTGGGTTTATTGAACGTGAGCGGGCAACGGAAGCCGGACTTGCGCGGCAGCCCCGGACTCAATCGGCGAGATTTTTTTGCGGCGATCGTGGCCGATGCGCGGGAGAATGTTCCCGCTGAGCTTGCTGGGGTTTCGGCACCGCGCCAACTCCATGTTGTTGAAGCTCGATTACGGGCACGACCGCATCCACTACGAGGTCTGGGCTGATTCCATGCGAGGGCGACTCGAGATCGGTCTTCACTTCGAGGACGGGCAGGCCAGCACTGCCGCGTACCTGGCCTATTTCGATGCCCGAATCGTCGAGATCAAGCATCTTCTGGGACCGCAGATCGAGCTCGAGCGATGGACAACATCCTGGGGACACCTCTTCGAGAGCGAACGGCTGGAACGACTTGATCGTCGCTTCGCCGGGATGGTGGCCCGCCGTCTCGCGGCCCAGATCGCTGTTCTGCAACCCATGGTCGAGGAGGCGGCGGTTCCGCACGAGCCGCGTGATCAGACGCCTCAGCCACGCGGCCGCTGGCGGCAGCGCGCGAGGCGCTAACAGCGACGCGCGAGACTCTCAACGTGCCAGGCTCGCGGAACCCATGCGCAATGCAGTGTCATCCGAAGGAACTTGCACGGGGGATCTCGTTTGACTTGATTCGTTCTCGTCGTGGAACCTGACCCCGGCCGCGACGCGCGTCAATTTGGCCATTCCGCACGATGATCTCCCCCCGGCTGATGGTCATCCGGGGCCATCCGGTGACTGGCCACCCCTCATAGGGTGAGTAGTCACTATTCGAAGCGAATGTCGCAGCCCGCACGGGACGTGACTCGGCTGGGTCCCAGAGCACGAGATCGGCGTCCGAGCCAAGCGCAATTGTCCCTTTGCGGGGATAGAGTCCGAGCAATCGGGCCGCGTTCGTCGACGTCACCGCGACGAACCGTTGGCGGGAGATGCGTCCGCTGGTAATCCCCTCGGACCAGAGAAGCGGCAGCATCACGTCGAGGTCCGCGACGCCGGGGGGAATCGTGGTGATATCGAGTCCGGGCGCGGTCTTGTCCGCATAGCGCCATGGGGCGTGGTCCGTGGCGACTGTTTCGATCTCGCCGCCGGCAAGAGCCTGCCACAGCGCTTCGCGGTCGCGCAGCGTGCGCAGTGGGGGCTGGCCGAAGTACTTGCCCGCATCCGGTTCCGCGAAGCGCTCTTCCGTGAGGAAGAGGTACATAGGACGGGTCTCGATCCACATCGGCGCCCCGCGCGCCCGGCCCCGGCGCACCTCTTCGAGCGCGCCCTCGCTCGAGAGATGGACGATGTAGGTCGGCGCTTGCGTCTGCTCGGCAAACGCGGCGGCGCGTGCCGTGGCCGCGACTTCCACGCTGACCGGCCGTGACTCTGGATAGTACCGGGGCGCCGTCCTGCCGCTGGTGACCAGAATGGACATGGCATCGGCAAGGAGGGCGGCATCTTCGCAATGAATGAGAGTCAGCATCCCCGCATCCTTGGCCGCGCGCATCGCCTGCAGATACGGCTCCGGTGTGGAGGTGAACCCGCCGAACGACATGAAGAACTTGAGACTGGTGTGCCCGAGCTCAGCGAAGGTCGGAATCTCGGAGAGTGGCTGTGTTGCTGGATCCGTCAGTACGGGATGAAACGCCACGTCGATGACCGCGTCCTGCTCCGCAGCGGCGCGGTCCCGCTCGAGCGCCTGGAGCAGCGATTGGCCGGGCCAGGGATAGATCATGTTGCCGACGGTCGTGATGCCGCCAGCCGCGGCGGCGCGGGTGCCGCTCCAGAAATCATCGACCCAGCCCGGCACGCCGGGCGGGTCAATTGTCGAAAAATGAACGTGGGGATCGATCCCGCCGGGGAGGATCAGCAACCCGGTGGCGTCAATCTCGTCGTGGCCCCGCAAGCCGGAAGCAACTGCCACGATCCGGCCATCAGTGATGCCGATGTCGGCTTTTGACCTCCTGCTCGGTGGTGACCACGGTTCCACCACTGACGACGAGGTCAAAGTATTCTGCAGCCATGAACTTCACACTCCGCTGCAATGGTTAGAGGGCGGCCAGGTGGCCGCCCCCGATGAATCACCACGTTGTTCTTGACGGAGGAGTGGAGCCTAGCCACCCATACTCGTACGACCGATGTTGTAACGCTCGTTGATCGCATCCCAGTTGACCGTGTTCCACCAGGCCTCGAGATATTCAGGACGGCGGTTCTGGTACTTCAAGTAGTAGGCGTGCTCCCAGACGTCGTTGCCAAACACCGGGTAACCGGTCGTCTCGACGACCCCGGACATCAACGGGTTGTCCTGGTTTGGTGTGGAGACCACCGCAAGCCTGCCGTCCGAACCGATGATGACCCAGGCCCAGCCTGAGCCGAACCGGCCGACGCCCGCCTTGTTGAACTCGGTCTTGAGCGCATCGAATCCGCCGAATGAGTCGTTGATCGCCTGGGCGATCTGGCCCTGCGGCTCGCCGCCGCCACCCGGTCGCATAATCTCCCAGAACATGGAGTGGTTGTAGTGTCCGCCGCCGTTGTTGCGGACCGCGGTCCGTTTGTCGTCGGGCACCATGCTGAGGTTCCGCACCAGCTCGTCGATGCTCATGTTGGCAAACGGCGTGCCTTCGGTGGCCGCGTTGAGGTTGTTGACGTACGCCGCATGATGCTTGTCGTGATGCAGATGCATCGTCTCGTCGTCGATGTGCGGCGTCAGGGCATCATAGGCGTATGGCAGGGGGGGAAGTTCAAAAGGCATCGCGGACTAACCTCCTCGTTTCAAGCGGTTCGTGTACCGCCCCGTGGGTGGCCGGCATATCCGGCAGATGCCGTCAAGGTACCAGAAAGCTAGAGGCCCAGCGCGGCGAGCCAACGGGCGTGATCGGCTGTGGCGAGAGCATCGTTCCTTCCCGCACTGCCGTACAGACTCGCCCTGTAATTCCCCGTGAACGTTGCGGGAGGCTCCCTACGATTCGCCGCCGAGATGACTCGCGAAACCGATGGTGCCGACCCCGGTGACGCCAATTGCCGGCGGATCGAGGTGGACGGCAAAAAAATCGAGCCCGGCGAACGGCTGCAACCTGAACGCCTGCCACAGATGCTCTCGCGGGCGGTTGTAGCTCTTGATCAGCGGCGTGACCCACGCGACAACGGATACGCGGATGTTCGCCGGACGCCGGTCACCGCTCTCCATCCGGAGACGGGCGAGGCACCGGCTCACCGCCGCCTCGCCGATGGCGACCGCGCTCTCGCTGACGGCCTGGCTCATCGTGGCCTTGTCGATGATGTCGTCGGCGCCGGCGACGCGAAGCTCGAGGTCGACGACGGAGCTCTCAGCCTGTTCCGCGAGCTTGCGCGCCACAATGCTCGCGACGATATCCTCGACGGCAGCGGGATCGGCATGCATGACCACATCACCCTCCCCGGTGTAGGAGGGAATGACGAAAGCGCCGGCTGGGTAGGCGTTGGGGTTGGCGTCGCCGAGGCGCGATTTCTTGAGCAGCAGTGCAGGCGTCTGTGCCGCCAGCGCGTACATTGCCCCCACGGGGTAGCCCGACATTCCGGGCACCAGGAGCAGATCTGCTTGCTGCTCTTGCAGATGGGCTGCCGCCTCCTGGACATGAGCGGCGATATAGTCCGGGCGGGCGGCTGTCTTGAGCAAGCCCCCATATTCGATGCCGGCGCCGCCTCCCGGAAATTCCCGGGCTGTTCCGACACGCAGAAGACCGCGCAGCAGGGCGCGGGAGCCAGGACTGAGGGGCGAGTTCTCTATCGCGGCGTCGCTTTGCGCGAACGGGATGACAGATTCCGGTGGAGCCGCGGCGGGTTCCTCGCGCGGCCGGGTGTATCGTGGCAGGATCGAGCTCGATGCGGTTTGTGGAGTCTCCGTCAAGAACGCATGTCCCTCCCGGATTTGGGCGCCAATCAGCGTACCCTGGCTGGCCGCCAGTCGACCCGTTCATGATAGACCAGGCATGGAGCGGTGCATCGTTTCACCGGCGATTTGGTGGTCAGAGGGAACCTCATGCAAGACAGTCCGCAGACTTGGCATTACGGACTCATCGCGCGGTGGTGGGCCGAGTTCAATGAGCCCGATCCCAGAGAGCTCGCGTTCTACCGGGACATCATCGAACAGAACGGAGAGCCGGGCCTCGATCTCGGTTGTGGTACGGGTCGCCTTCTGATTCCATTGCTCGAATCCGGTCTCGATGTCGATGGCTGTGACATCTCGCCCGACATGCTCGCTCATTGCCGTGACGCCGCCGCGGTGCAAGGGCTTACGCCGACTCTGTTTCAACTGGCGATGCACGAGTTGGAGCTACCACGTACTTACAGAACTATTTATATCTGTGATTCATTCGGTCTCGGTGGTCGTCGGGAACAGGACGCGGAGGCGCTACGGCGATGCAACGCCCAGCTAACTCCGGGAGGAAAGCTCGTCTTCAGTCATTATCTCCCGTATGACGACCTAAAGCACTGGCTCCTCTGGCTGCCGGAGGAGCGCAAACGATTGCCCGAGCAGTGGGCGGAGGAGGGAGGGCGGAAGCAAGCCGCGAACGGCGATGAGATCGGGCTCCGTGCCAGGGTGATTGACCTCGACCCTATCGAACAGCGGCAGACGCTTGAAATGCGCGCCCAGCTATGGCGCGATGGGCGACTGGAGGAGCAAGAGGACCGGGTCCTCCAGGAGAACCTGTACTTTCGCAACGAACTGCTGCTATTGCTCACGAATGCCGGATTCGCGACGATCTCGGTGCGGGCCGGCTACAGCGCGGAGGAGGCTACCCCGGACGACACGATGCTCGTCTTCGTCGCCCAGAAATAAAGGTTCCCAATCATCATCCGCGATCCTCTCGCTCGTAAGCCCGGCCGAGTGCCGCTGGCGCACCGAGCAGGTGGCGAGTCGCTTCCCGGGTCGAGAGTACCAACACCACGATGGTGAAGAGGTAGGGCAACATGTTCAGGAAAAAGGGGGAGATATCGACGCCGGCAGTCTGCAAGCGAAATTGGCCGGCTTCTACGCCGCCGAATAGATAGGCTCCAACGGCGGCCCGGGCCGGATTCCAGGCGGCGAAGATGACGAGGGCTACGGCGATCCACCCCCGGCCGGCGGTCATCCCTTCCGTCCAGCCTGGGTTCGTGCCGAGCGAGATAGCTGCCCCGCCAAGCCCGGCCAGCGCGCCGCCCGCGATGACATAGAGTGCGCGCAGTCGTGCGACATCGATGCCCATGGCGTCGGCGGCTTCCGGTCGCTCGCCGATCGCGCGCAGACGCAGTCCGGCGCGGGTGCGGTAGATGTACCACCAGAGAAAGATCGCAAGCGCGACTGAGATGTAGACCAGCGCAGATTGCTGAAATAGGATGCGGCCAAGCACGGGAATCTCGGCCAGGACTGGTATATCGATGCGGCGAAACGCGCTCGGTGGCGGCACACCAACGATGTTGCGCCCGAGGAACGCTGAGAGCCCTGCCCCAAAGATCGTCAGGGCCAGACCCGAGACGACCTGATTAGCGCGGAGACCAACGCAGAGGAGCGCATGAATCGCCGCCATTGTCGCACCCGCCGCCAGCGCGACAACCGCGCCAATCCAGGCGCTTCCAGACCAGATACAGGCTCCGGCGCCGGAGAGGGCTCCCATGAGCATGATCCCCTCGATACCGAGGTTGAGCACTCCAGCGCGCTCGGTAATCAGCTCACCGAGGCAGGCGAAAAGGATGGCCGTGCCGGCGGCAACCGCGGCCGCCAGAACGGAGATGAGGAACGCCGGGGTGAGGATGTCGGTCATGGTGAGGGTGGCGGGGTCGCAGGGTGGCGGGGTGACAGGGTGGCGGGGTCACAGGCTGGCGGGGTGTTGGGGGTTATGCATCGCAGAATCGGACAATCGTGCAGGCTTGTCGATTTGCCGTCTCTCCCTGCAACCCCGCAACCCCGCCACCCTGCAACCTTCCTCACCCCGTCACCCTCGTGATCCGGTAGCGGGTGAGCACGTCTCCACCGAGGAGGAAGAAGAGGATCGTACCCTGGAGCATGGGGGCAATCGCCGCCGGCAAGCCAAGTGACATCTGGATCTGGTCTCCGCCAACGGTAATCGCCGCCAATAGAAAGGCGACCAGAACGGCTCCAAAGGGATGTAGTCGTGCCAGCCAGGCGACGATGATCGCCGCGTAGCCGTAACCCGGGGAGAGGTTGCGCTGCAGCTGATGCCCGATGCCGGCAACCTCGCTCATCCCGGCCAAACCGGCCAGGGCGCCGGAGAGAGCCATGACCAGCAGGATGGTGCGCTTGGTCGGCATGCCGGCATAAAGGGCGGCGCGGGGATTCTCACCCATCACTCCGATCTCGTAGCCCCAACGGGTGCGTCGCAGCATGACCCAGAGGACGAGGGCGGCGATGAGCCCGAAGACGAGACCGAGATGGACCCGGGTTGTGCCCCAATTCGGAAGCCAGGCTGAGGCAGGTAAGGACGGAGTGCCGGGAAACCCGAACGCCTGGGGGTCCCGCCATGGACCGTGCACCAGATATTCGGAGAAGAGGATGGCGACGTAGTTGAGCAACAGCGAGGTGATGATCTCACTAGCTCCGAACCAGGCGCGGAGGGCGCCGGGGATCAATCCCCACAACCCTCCGCCGAGAAAACCAGCCATGACCATCGCCGGCACCATCACCGGGCCGGGGGCGCCAGGGATCAAGAAAAGAGCGACGCCGGTGGCGAAGATGGCGCCCCAATACAACTGCCCCTCGGCGCCGATGTTCCAGAGTTGCATGCGAAATGCGACGGCCACGCCAAGCCCTGCTAGCAGAAGCGGGATCGTCTTGACGAGGGTTTCCGCGACCCCGTTCCAGTCACCGAAGGCGCCCGAGAACATCGATGCGTAAATCTGGATCGGGTTTTCGCCAGCCAGGAAGAGAATGATGCCGCCGAAGAGAAGGGCGAGCGCAATCGACAATACAGAGACGACCGCGGTGGCTAGAGGTGACGGTGAAGATACGCGCTCGATACCGAGACGGCGAGTTGGTGAGACGGCGAGACGGCTAGACACGGGTTGCGACTTCCGACTCCTGACTCCCAATGCCGGCCATCAGCAGCCCGATCTCCTCTGGATCGGCGCCACGAGCCGGCATGGCGCCGATCACCCGCCCGTCGAAGAGAACAGCTATCCGGTCCGAAAGCGCGAGGAGCTCGTCGAGATCCTCGGAAATGAGGAGGATAGCGGCGCCGCGAGCCCGCTGGTCGCGCAGCGCCTGATGAATTGCCTCCGTGGCGCCGACGTCGACGCCACGGGTGGGGTGAACGGCCACGATGAGGCGGGGCTCACCGGCGAGCTCGCGGCCGAGCAGCAGCTTCTGCTGGTTTCCACCGGAAAGGGTGCGCAGCTTCGCCCAGCGGCCGGGAGCCTTGACATCATGGTCATCCAGGAGACGATCGGTAAACCTGGCGACTGCTTTGCTCGCCAGGAACGGGCCGCTGCAAAGTGGCGGTCGCGTATAACCGCGCAAGATGGCGTTTTCGGAGAGATCCATACCGCCTATCAGCCCGGTCGCCAGACGGTCCTCCGGAATGTGCGCGACTCCAGCACGGGCGATCTCCGCCGCTGGCCGGTTGGTTAGCATCTTGCCGGCGATACGGAGCGACCCGGCAGTCACAGGTCGCAGCCCAGTTATGGTTTCGGCAAGTTCGCGCTGTCCATTGCCAGCAACGCCCGCGATGCCGAGCGTCTCGCCAGCTCGGACGTCGAGATCGATTTCGCGAAGTGCCGGCAGTCCCTTCTCGCCGAGTGCACAGATGCCGCGGAGCTCTAGCACCGAGTCGCCCTGGTTAACCGAATCGTGAGGTTCGTGAGCGGGATGTTCGACGAGCTCGGCCAGCTCGCGGCCAACCATGAGTCGGGCCAACATGCGGCGATCGGTCTCCGCGGGCGTAGTCGCGGCGACGATCCGGCCTTTGCGCAGGACGCTGATGCGGTCCGCCACCGCCAGCACCTCATCGAGCTTGTGCGAGATGAACACGACGCTGAAACTTTCCGCGGCCATGGCGCGCAGTGCCTGGAGCAGGCTCCGTGCTTCCTGCGGCGTGAGCACGGCGGTCGGCTCGTCGAACACGAGAATGCGTGCGCCGAGATACAGCAGGCGCAGGATCTCCGCTCGCTGCTGCTCTCCGACGGAGAGCTGCCAAATCCTGGCGCGAGGATCGACCCCGAGGCCGTATTTCTCGCTCCGCGCGATTAGCTCGCGCTCAACACGCGCGAGCTCGAGATCAACGCCCGATCGTCGTTCGCCGAGAACGACGTTTTCTGCCACCGTGAACGGCTCGACGAGCATGAAGTGCTGGTAGACCATGCCGATGCCGTGCGCGATCGCGTCACGGGGCGACCGGAGGCGAGCGGGCGCGCCGTCGATCTCGACTTCGCCACTATCCGGCCGGTAGAGACCAGCCAGGATGCTCATCAGCGTCGATTTGCCGGCGCCGTTCTCCCCGACCAGGGCGTGGACCTCTCCCCAGGAGGCCTCGAAATCGACCCGATCATTGGCGACAACTGGTCCGAAGCGCTTGCTGATGCCGCGCATCGCGACGGCGGGTGGATGGTGGGTGATGGGTGATGGGTGATGGGTGATGGGATGGCGTTCCTTCATCCCAGGCCCGCGTTCCGGGGAGATGGGGACGTGGGTGTGCTCCATCCGATTTAAAGTCTCCTATCACCCATCACCCACGACTAGCTGGGGATCTCGCCATCCACGCCCTCAACGAACCAGTCCATGCTCATGAGCTCCTCGTCGGTCATGGCCTGGCCCTCAGGCACGCGCACCTCTCCGGTCTGGTCCATGATTGGGCCGGTGAAGATTGTGTAGATGTTCTCTTCGCCGCTCTTGAAGCGCGCAACCTCTTCCTCGATCGCGGTGCGAACCTCTTCCGGCACAAACTCGGCGATCGGGGCCATGTCGACGACTCCGTCCTGCCAGCCACCCCAGAACTGCTCGGATTCCCAGGTGCCGTTCATGACGCGTTCGACGATGTCGATGTAGTACGGCCCCCAGTTCCAGATCGCTGAGGTGAGCACGGCGTTGGGCGCCTGCGGCGACAAGTCCGCGTTGTAGCCAATGCCATAAGCACCGCGGTCCTCGGCCGCCTGCTGTGGGCCCGGGGTGTTCTGATGCTGGGCGATGACGTCCGCGCCGCTGTCCAATAGCGCCTCAGCCGCGGCACGTTCCTGCTGGGGATTGAACCAGGTGTTGGTCCAGACCACGCGCACGGACGCTTCCGGGTTTACCTCGCGCACGCCGAGGGTGAAGGCGTTGATGCCGCGGATAACCTCCGGGATTGGGAAGGCTGCGACGTAGCCTATCTGGTTCGTCTCGGTCATCGAACCGGCGACCTGGCCGGAGACGAAGCGCGGCTCTTCGATCTTGCCGAAACCGGTACCGACGTTTTCCGCCGTCTTGAAGCCAGAGATGTGGATGAACGTGGTGTCAGGGAAATCCGCCGCGACGTTGATCGTCGGGTCCATGTACCCAAACGACGTCGTGAAGATGAGGTCATACCCGTCCTGAGCAAACTGCCGGATCACTCGTTCGGCATCGGCGGGATTCTCGGGGACGTTCTCCTGATACCCGGTCTCGATGTTCGGGAACGCTTCTTCGAGCGCGATCCGCGCCTGGTCATGGGCGTACGTCCAGCCGAGGTCACTAATGGAGCTCACGTAGACAAACCCGACCTTGAAGGGCTCGCCGGCTGGGGTCGCTTCCTGAGCGGCAACATTAACGAGGGAGGTCACCCACCCACCGAGGAGAAACAGCACGGAAAGCGCAACGACAAGTCTCCGCTGGAGCATACGGCTTCTCCTTTGTAAGCGATGAGGTTCAGACCGCGACAGTGCGGTGATTGGAAATCGCGTTCATTATTGCATCTTCTCCTCCGGTTAGGCGTGTTCGAAGACGATATCCTGGGCACCTTTCCAATTGCATCTTCTCCCCTGCTAGGCGTGTTCGAAGACGATATCCTGAGCGCCTTCCCAGAGACACAGCTCGCCGATGGCTGCCAGATTCTCGTTACCTTCGACAACAGTGAGGAAATGGTTTCCCGCGAGTTGGCCCATTTTCGAGGCGAAACAGCAGGAGCCGTAAGGGAACAGGATTTCTGTTTCGCTGAAGCCGCCGGGATAGAGCAGGACCTGACCAGGTGCGGGATAGCTTGTCGCGTTCTCGAAGCCGATGCCAAAGTGGAAGTCGCCAAGCGGAACCCACGCCGATTCACCGCTCCAACGCACGTGGATTATCTTGTCCCGGAATGGCAAACGCTGGAGAAACGCGGCGCAGGTTTTCGGCGCGGCGTCCTCCTCCAGGCGAGCCCGGAACGTGTACGGGCCAGCGGTGATTTTCAGCAATGGGCTCAAGCAGTCGATCCCTTCTCGGTTGGACACGGCGTTTGCTCGGCGAGAGTGTAGAAGGAGAGCGAGAAGGACATGAAACCAGCAGAGGTAGGACAGGCGTTGCCACCGACGGCCTGGAAAGCGGTGGCGCTGGGTGCACTGGCGGTCGGCGCGGCCGCCATCGGCGCGCTGGCAATCGGTTTCCTGGTAATCGGCCGGCTCCGTATTGGCCGGGTGATGGTGAAGAGCGGGGAGTTCGGCCGGCTCGATGTCGAAGAGTTGAACGTCGGACGCTTGACAGTCAAGGAATCGGTCATCGAGCGCGAGGTGTGAGGCGACGTCGAAAACGTGTCGACTACATGACTGTCACCACGGTCGCTGCTTGACCGGAAAGCGAGGCGAGCATCCGTTCCGGCGTGAATGGTTGCTCCGAGAGCCAGACGCCTACCGCGTCGTGAATTGCCACGGCGACGGCCGGCAGGAACGGGACGAGCGGCATCTCGGCGACGCCGCGTGCCCCGAATGGCCCATGCGGGTCCGCAAGCTCCATGACGATCGGTACGATCTCTTCCGGCATGTCGAGCGCCGTGGGCAGGAGATAGGTGCTGAGGTGGGGGGTCAGAATGATTCCATCGCTGGTCTTCAGGTCTTCGAGCAGCGCGTAGCCGATAGCCTGGGCCAGGCAGCCCTCGATCTGACCCTCGACCTGCTGCATGTTGATGGCCCGTCCCACATCGTGGACGCTGATCACACGCGTTACTCGCACCTGGCCGGTTAGCGTGTTGACCTCGACCTCCACTGCCTGAGCCGCGTAGCCGTAGCAGTAGTTCGGGATGCCCGAGCCGTCGTCCTCCGAGAGCATCGTCGTCGCGGCAGGACGGAACTGGACGGTTGCCGCGACCCGTTCATCGTCGGTGGTGCGGTAGTCCTGAAGTGCCAGGGTCGCGGCGTCATGCACGGCTCGCCCTGCCATCAGGGTCAACCGAGACGCGGAGGCGCTGCCAGCGTTCGGCGCCTCCGAGGAGTCGTCGGTGATCATTTCGATGCGGTCGAGCGGGAGACCGAGTACTTCCGAGGCGATCTGCCGTAGCGCTAGGTGCGAGCCCTGACCTACGTCGGCGGCGCCGACGCGGACGACCGCACTCTCGGGTTCGCCCCGGCCGCGAACCTCGACTGTGGCCGTGGATTGCTCCGGATACCCGAACGAGTAGCCTAGGTTTTTCATTCCGGCAGCGATACCGATGCCTCGGCGGATCCAGGGGCGTGCGGCGCCGGGGGCGCCGGAGAGACTCGTGCCGCCGAAGCGAGCAAGTGTCTCGTCGACGCAGCGCTCGAGCACCGGAAGCGCGCTCACGCCGCGCGGCAACGGCTGCCGCGTCGGTTCGATGCCGCCCTCGCGGTAGATGTTTCGGCGACGGAACTCGATCGGGTCCATGCCAATGGCGTGGGCGAGCCGGGTGACCATGCTCTCGGCGGCGAACTGAGCCTGTGGCGCGCCGAAACCCCGAAACGCACCAGAAGGAATGTTGTTCGTGTAGACCACTCTGCCCTCGACCGCGATGTTGGGGACTTCATAGACGCCGGAGGCGAAGAGGGTGGCGACCTTTGTCACCTCAGCGCTGGTCGAGGCGTACGCGCCGCCATCGGCCAGAAGCTCGGCCTGGACGGCCGTGATCTCGCCGTTGCGGGTCGCGCCCCAGCGACAGCGGATGCGAAACGGGTGTCGCTTGTGGTGAGCGAGAATTGACTCCTCGCGGCTCCAGACAATGCCGACGCGCCGGCGCAGCTTCCAGGCGGCAAGCGCGAGGAGGTGCTGGACCGAAAGATCTTCACGACCGCCGAAGGCGCCACCGATGGCCGCGTAGCGAATGACGACCTGATCTTCCGGTAGCCCCAGCATCTGAGCGATCTGCTTGCGGTCTTCATGCAACCACTGTCCGGCAGTCTCGATCACGACTCGCCCAGCGTCGTCGACGTACGCGACACCGGCTTCCGGCTGCAGGAAGGCGTGCTCCTGCCAGGTCGTCGCGAACTCGCCATCGAGCACGACGTCGGCGGCTCGAAAACCTGCCTCGACGTCACCCTTGCGGATAGGGATGCGGGTCAGGAGATTCGTGCCTCGGGTTTCGTGGACGAGTGGCGCGCCGGGAGCCAGGGCATCGCGGAAATCCGTCAGCGCCAGGAGATCCTCGTACGTGACCGTCAACTGACGGGCCCCGGCCTTTGCCGCGTCGTTGCTGTCGGCGACAACGACGGCCACCTTGTCCCCGGCGAAGCGGACGCGATCGGCACAGAGAACCGGTTGATCGTGGTCAATGAGCCCGAAGGCGTTGTAGGGAACGTCGGCAGCGGTGAGGACTGCAACGACTCCCGGGATTGCGAGCGCGGCCGTGGAATCGATGCGCAGGATGCGGGCGTGCGGTCGCCCGGCGTACACGACCTTGAGATGGAGCGTATCGGGGTCGAGAAGGTCGCCGGGGTAGCGGGCGTCCCCGGTCACTTTGCCGAGGGCGTCGTGCCGGGGCAACGGCTGCCCGATAACACTTACTCGCGTCACGAGACGGCTCCGCGTGAGCCGCTAAGTATTCGAGTCATTCGTTCCGAGTCCGCCTTATACCCAGCGTTACCCGCTGAGTCGCGGTTGACGTGAGAATCGTCGTTGACGTGCGCTGCTGCCGCCTGGACCGCGTCGAAAATCTTGCGATAACCGGTGCAGCGACAGATATTGCCGCTGAGCGCCGTCTGGATAGCCGGCAGGTCGGGGTTTAGGCGTTCGTCCAGGAGTTTGGCGCCTGCCATCAGCATGCCGGGGATACAGTAGCCGCACTGCACGGCGCCACGATCGATGAAGCTTTGTTGCAACGGATGGAGGCCGATTCCGTTCTCGCTCCCGCCGTTTGGGCGCACGCTGGCTAATCCTTCGATGGTGACCACTACGGCATTGTGGGCCTGCGGCGCCGGGACGAGGCAAGCCATGACCGCCTGGCCATCAAGCCAAACGGTGCAGGCGCCGCACTCGCCTTCCGCGCACCCTTCCTTCGTGCCGGTGAGTCCCGCTTCCTCGCGCAGGGCGTCGAGGAGGGTGCATCCACTAGAAGCCACAAGTTCAACGTTGCGACCGTTGATCCGGGTCTCGATCACTCCGGCAAATCGCTTGCCACCGGGCGAGAGCCGGTCCGCGTCAATCGGACTCGTGTCGAGGAGGATGGGATCCTCCGGGATACCGGAGGGTAGGTCGCCCTGACCGAAATCCAGCAACGTGTGGGTGAGGAGATTGTGCAGCGATTGCAGGCGATAGGCCGCGCTGCCGCGCACGTCGTCAATTGGGGACACCGCGGCGCAGGCCAGTAACGCGGCCGCATCGCAGACCTCGGGAGAAAGTGTCTTGCCTGCGAGAAAGGCTTCTGCGTTCCCGGCACGGACGATAGTGGGCGCAAGCGATCCGAGCGCGATCCGAGCTTCGGATACGGTCGCGCCGGCGAACGTGAGCACGACCGCGGCATCGATGACGGAGATGGCCTGTGCTCGTCGTAGCCCGAGTTTGACGAATCGGCCACGCTGGTTCTCGCGCAGAGCCGGGAAGCGAATCTCATGCAGGAGCTCGTCCGGGGCTAGCGCCGTGCGGCGCACTCCGAGATAGAAATCTTCCATTTGCAAAACGCGCTCGCCGCGCACGCTTTGCAAAACGACCTCGGCGTCGAGAGCGATGAGCGGCGTAATCGTGTCGTTGGCCGGTGAAGCGGTTACCAGGTTGCCGGCGATGGTCCCCCGAGTGCGGATCTGAGGCGCGCCGACCTCCCAACATGCTTGCGCCAGTGGCAGTGCATGCTCTCGGCAGAGCCTCGAGGCGACCACATCATTGTGGGTAGTCAGCGCTCCCAGCGAGACCACCCCGTCGGTCAAGCCGATGCGGCGCAGGCCCGCGATGGCAGTCACGTCGATCAGGATCGAGGTCGGTCGGACGCCACGCGAGAGCTCGACAATGACGTCTGTGCCGCCGGCGACGATTCGCGCCTGCTCGCTGTGCGTTGCCAATAGCTCGAGCGCCTCGTCGAGCGATTGCGGTTGAAGATACTGCTGCCACATCGAGAAAGTGTCTCCGTATTGCCGCTACTGGCGCACCTTTCAGGCGGGTGCCAGGGTGGACTCGGGTAAAGCAGGCGACAGCAAGCGACCGCGCGGCTCGCCAACCACCTGGCCGTCGAGCGCCACGGTTTGCCCGCGGAGGATTGTTCGTCGCGGTCGCGCCGCAAAGGTCATGCCTACAAACGGGCTGTGCTGGTGCCGGTAGCGTAGGTTCTCGCGCTTCAGGACGAATTCATCGCCAAGCTCGACCAGGGCGAGATCGGCATCGTACGTCGCAGCGATGCGTCCTTTGCCAGCTAGGCGATAGCGGTTTGCTGGACAAGCGGCCAGCACGGACGCTAGCAACGGTAAAGGGATGCCACGCTCGAGATGACCCGCGGAGACGAGAGAGGTGAGGAGTGACTGACAGCCCGAGATGCCGCCCCAGACTCGGAAGTTGTCGTCATCGCTTTTCATGCTCGCGGGGGCCGGGGAGTGATCTGAGGCAACGACCTGGATGTCTCCCTGGGCCAGTGATTGCCAGAGGACATGACCTTCTCGTCGGGCGCGCAACGGTGGAGCACACTTCGCGATCGCGCCGAGCCGTTCGAAATCTTCCTCATCAAACAGCAGATAGTGCGGACAGGTCTCAGCGGTCGCGTCGACGCCACGCGCTCGAGCCGCGGCGATCTGAGTGATGCCGCGGCCGGTGCTCACATGGACAACGTGGACGGCGCACCCTGTCTCTTCAGCAAAGAGGAGAGCGCGAGCAATCGCCTCGACCTCGGCAATCGTCGGCCGCGAGGCCAGGTAGTCGCGAGCTGTGGTATGCCCCGCCGCGATGGCCCTGGCCGACAGAGCCGCGGTGAGTCTGTCGTTCTCCGCATGAACGGCGACAGGTAACCCTAGCGTTGCCGCGCGCCGCATTCCCTCCAGCAGGGTGGCGTCGTCGGCCGCGGGGAAATCGTCGATACCCGAGTTGGACATGAAGGCTTTGAAGCCGATCACACCGCGCGCCGCGAGCTCCTCGAGGCGATCCAGGTTGGCCGGCGTTAATCCGCCCCAAAGCGCAAAGTCGACGAAGGACTTACCTTCGGCCGCGGCCCGCTTGGCGTCGAAGGATGGACCATCTAGTGTTGGTGGATGAGCGTTGAGGGGCATCTCCGCCACGGTGGTGGCGCCGCCAACTGCGCTTGCCGCAGATCCTGTCGCCCACCCTTCCCAGTCGGTTCGTCCCGGCTCGTTGAAGTGGACATGAACGTCGATGACTCCGGGGAAGACATGCAGTCCGCGCGCATCGATCTCCTCGCGCCCGGCACCCACGATATCCGCCGCAACCTCGGCGATCCTGCCATCACGTACCGCGATGTCGCCGCAGACGACACCGCTGGAGGTGACGACTTCGCCACCGCGCACCAGGAGGTCGAACGTGGTCATTGGTGGCGCTCGCCGGGCAGCGCGCTGATGAACCGCTCGAGAACGTCGATCGCCACGGCGACATCACTCGTTGCCACCGACTCGGCAGGGTGATGACTGACTCCCCCGGCGCAGCGGACGAAGAGCATGGCAACCGGTAATGCCTCAGACATCACCACCGCATCGTGTCCCGCGCCGGAGGGGAGGAGCTCGACCCGTTGACCGGTAGCCGCGACGGCACTCGCCAAGCGTGAGGTCAGGGGACCGTCGCAGTGGACGGCGGGGTGCTCCCGCGCAATGCGCCATTCCACGCCCAGGGCCCGTGTGGCGCCGATCTCGCGCGCCCGCCGCTCCAGACCACGCACGGCTTCGTTGCGGACAGCGTCGTCGGAGTGACGGACATCGAGGGAAAAGCGAACCTGACCGGGAATGACGTTGCTTGCACCGGGTGTAGCCTCGATGGATCCAACCGTCGCCAGCAGCCCCGGCGTCTGCCGGGCCAGGTTCTCGGCGCTCAAGACGATCTCGGCGGCGGCAGGAAGGGGATCACGGCGAAGGTCCATCCCCACGGTACCCGCGTGCCCGGCGACGCCCTGGAAAGAGGCTAGAATCCGGCTCTGACCGGAAATTGCCGTGACGACTCCAACTGGAATGTCCACCGACTCCAGAAACGGTCCCTGCTCGATATGGGCCTCGACGTAGGCAAATGCCTCGTTAGGTCGCAGCGCCGCGCCGGCCAGCCCAAGGGGGTCGCCGAAGGCGGCGATCGCTTCGCGCAGGGTCACGCCTTCGGCGTCGGTGAGCTCGAGGAATGCCGGGTCGAAGGTGCCTGCCAATGCGCAACTCCCGAGATACGTCGTCTGAAAGCGCAAACCCTCTTCGTCCGCGAAGGCGACGACCTCGATCGGGAATGGCAGGCGTTGCCGCCTGGCGTGGAGTCGCTCCACGGCTTCGATGGCGACCAGGATCCCGAGCGGACCGTCGAAGCGGCCAGCGTCCCGCACACTGTCAAGATGGCTGCCGAGGAGAAGTGCCGAAGCGAGCGGGTCTGAGCCTTCGATCCGGCCACGGAGATTGCCGACGGCGTCGACGCGGACGTCAATTCCCGCGTCACGCATCCAATCGGCAACGGTGTTACGCGCTGCCGCCAGTGATGGAGTGCCGTACGGTCGCGTGATGCGGCCCGGCTCTTCGGTGAAGTCGGCTAGCGCCTCGCAGCGGTCCATGACGCGGGCTGCCTGGGCAATGGGACTGGGGACCGATGATTGCTCGGTCGTGCTAGCTGCCACGGTAGGTCGAGTACGCCCAGGGAGTTGCCAGGAGCGGGATGTGGTAGTTGGCATCGGGGTCCGAGACTCCGAAGCGGACCGGCACCTTGTCCAGAAACGGGATCGCCGCGTTGGCACGGCCGACCGCCGCGAAATAGTCGCCGAGACTGAAGATGAGCTCGTAAAGCCCCGCCCGCAGACCATCACCGGCAAGGAGGGGACCATCGGTGCGTCCCTCCGCATTCGTGCGGACGACGATCAATCGCTCGCGGAGATCATTCTCGGGTTCGATACGATAGAGTTCGATCGCCACGCCCGTGGCCGGCCGGCCATGGACCATGTCCAGCACGTGGGTGGTGAGGCGTCCTGGCATCGGCTAGGTCTCCTGCTCGGGCTCGCGATTGCCGGCTACGCGCTCCGATGCATGGCGAGGGTAAGCCGGCCGTAGGCGTTGAAGGGATCGCTGTACACCTTCACGCGGGGATCGTCCTCGCGCTGACCGTAGGGATCGCGGGTTCGGTTCAGGGCAGCGAAGCGCATCTCCGCCAACTGCGGAAAGCGTTGCAATGCGCGACGTCCCATTTCATGCAACAGGTGCTGGATCGATTCCGAAACAAAATCGTCGAACGTCGCCGCGATCAGGTCACGCATCTGCTCGGCCGGGACATAGCGCCGCTTGTTAAGATCGAGGAAGTCCTGATGGTCGGTGTACCGCCAAGCGATATCCATGGAGATATAGAGTGGCCGGTCGCCGCGCTCCGGGAGGGTGGTGTAATCGTCGCGGACAAAGCTGGTGAACGCACTCCCGGTTAGCTTCATCAGCTCGATGCCGGTGATACCGCACTCGTGACCAGTAACCGCGACTGCGTCTCCACGCTTGTCGACCGAAACCGACGCGCGTGCGCGTTCGCCCCGATGGTGACTGAAGACGTTGCCACCGGGCCGGTGATGGCCATCCGCACCCGGAACCACCACCGGGGCGAAGGGAATTTCTCTGCCGGTCATTGTGAGGGTGTGCATCTGGTGATAGGTGGTGGCGAAGCCAACACCCAGAAAATGGAGGAGCCCTTCCATGGTTGCGCCGGTGTAGGCGAGGGACTCCCGGATGATGAAGTTCTTCATGCTATCGGTCGCCACGAGCATCGTGTTGTCACCGTGCGTGTAGGCGGGAAGAAACTCGTCTCCAAAGACCTCGACGTCGACTTCGCATGCCAGCAGATTATTGTCACGACCGGTAAACGGTGACTCCGGGATTGATGAGACGTCGCGCAGCGGGGTCGCAAACACGCGGTAGACAGGAACTCCCTGCTTTCCGTAAGAGACCTCGAAGGTGAATTCGTCGCCGAGCCCGCTGGGAGATGTTGTGGGGTCATCGTCGACGATGTCAGCGAGGCGGTGCCAGGCAATCATTCCGATTTCCCGCAGCGCCGTCTCGATCTCCGTACGGCGATGGTTGCGCAAACGCTCGGAGAGAGCGTTCAGGATGGCGGCCTTCTGGTTGTCCCGGGCGCAGATGACGAACGGGAAGTCGAATTGGCTCTGGTACTGCGCGTTTGCTTCCTGAAAGCGAGCAATTTCATCGTCGGTCAAGGCTCCCGGGTCGAGGCCAGCGGCGCGTTGCTCGGCGGTTGATTCACGGGTGAGCGTTCCCGCGAGGGCAGCGCGGCCCACAAGGTCGGGATGCGCCCGGATCAACGCCAGTTGCTGCTCCTGGCTGGCGCGCGCGACAACTTCCACCAGCGCGGCGTGCAGCGCTTCCCGAGTGCGCCATGGACGTGAGTCCCAGGTCTCGGCCGCAACCCAGGGTGATCCCTCGAACAGGAATCCAAGCCGTTCCACGAACGACTTGCGATCGAGGGTATTGATCTCACTCATGCGCCAGCGAGAGCTGGTCGAAGTCACGTCGTCAGTCGAGGTAGGCATACGCGGGGATCGTGAGGAACGGAGCAAACTCCTGGGCCAGCACCAAGCCATCGAGAATCTCGACCGCGTCGCGGTAGCGACCACTTTCGGCGCCGCCGAGCTTGGCGAGCTCCTCGTCACGGATCAGCGCATAGCGCTCCCGGGTAATCGGCTCGCCATCGTCGGTGGTGGCGCCACTGCGGATCCACTGCCAGAGCTGGGCGCGAGAGATCTCGGCGGTGGCGGCGTCCTCCATCAGGTTGTTGATCGCCGCCGCGCCAGTTCCGAGGAGCCAGGCGTTGAGGTATTGCAGTGCGACGCTCACATTGGCGCGAACCCCGGCCTCGGTGATCTCGCCACCCGGAACCGTGAAGTCGGTGAGCTCGGCTGCTTCCACGTGGACGTCGTCGCGTTGCCGCTCTTTCTGATGGGGACGGTCGCCGAGCACGCGGTCGAAAATTTCCATAGCAACGGGAACGAGACCGGGGTGTGCGACCCAGGTGCCGTCGAACCCGTCGCCCGCCTCTCGCTCCTTGTCTTCTCGCACTTTGGCGAACGCGGTTTCGTTAACAGCAGCGTCGCGACGCGACGGGATGAACGCCGCCATCCCTCCGATGGCGTGCGCTCCCCGGTGGTGGCAAGTCTTTACCAGGAGCTGGGAGTAGTTGCGCATGAACGGGACGGTCATGGTGACCTGTGCCCGATCGGGCAACGCGTCGCCCTCCCGGCCGCGGAATGTCTTGATTGCGCTGAAAATGTAGTCCCAGCGTCCCGCATTGAGACCGGCAGCGTGATCGCGCAGCTCGTAGAGGATCTCATCCATCTCGAACGCGGCGGGCAGCGTCTCAACCAGCACCGTAGCGCGAACGGTGCCGTATGGAATCCCGAGAGACTCCTGAGCAAAGGTAAAGACGTCGTTCCAGAGACGAGCCTCGAGGTGGCCTTGCAACTTCGGCAGATAGAAGTACGGCCCCGAGCCGCGGTCGATCAGTTCTTGAGCGTTATGGAAAAAATAGAGCCCAAAATCGAACAGGCTGCCGGAGACGGGATCGCCATCAACTGTGACGTGCTGTTCGTCGAGATGCCAACCGCGTGGCCGGACGAGGAGCGTGGCTGTCTCGGCATTCAGCGCGTACTCGCGCCCATCCGGGTTCTGGAACGAGATCGTGCGCCGCACAGCGTCGAAGAGGTTCTTCTGACCGTCAACCACATTGTGCCAGGTCGGCGACGACGCGTCCTCCAGATCCGCCATGAATACCTTGGCTCCGGAGTTGAGCGCGTTGATGACCATTTTGCGATCGCAGGGTCCAGTGATCTCCACCCGGCGATCGAGGAGATCGGCGGGGGCCGGGGCGACCTGCCACTGGGCGTCCCGCACGGAACGCGTCTCAGAAAGAAACCCGAGCTCAGCGCCCGCGTCGATACTGGCCTGACGTTCTTCTCTCGCTTGAAGCAATTCCTGCCGGCGCGGGTTGAAGCGGCGCTGGAGGTCAGCGACAAACGCCAGAGCCTCCGGGCTCAGAATGGTCTCCACCTCTGAGTCAACTGGTCCGTGAATCTGTAATCCCGCTTCCATGACAGTCTCCGGGGACGTGAAAACAGAGCCGGTTGCCGTGCGCCAGACACGGCGCGAATGAGTGAGGCCGGCCAGGCAACCGCCGCCGCACTCGCCAACTAGCGGGCGACGATCGGCGACAGCGAGTTGGAAAGCACGGCCATCATAACGCATTGCCCGCGCGCCTTATGGCAGAGAAAGAAACATCAAGACGGGTGGGGTACTCGACCCCACCCGTTCACGACTCCTTACCGCATTCGCTATGAAAGGTACGCCAGTGGATCCTGAGCGACCCCGTTTACCTCCATGATGAAGTGCACGTGGGGTCCCGTTGAAATGCCCGTACTTCCGACGGGGCCGATGACGTCCCCCTTGGCAATCGCCTCCCCCGACGAGACCCACGGCGTTTCGGCCATGTGCCCGTAGAGGGTTTTGAACCCGTTGCCGTGATCGATCTTGACGTAGTAACCGAGACCGCAGTCACACCATCCGGCATACTCGACGGTCCCCCCGTCGGCGGCAAGGAGTGGTGTATAGGCATCCGCCGCAAGGTCGACCCCATTGTGGTAGTTGCAGCCGACCGCGGAATCCCAAGGCTCGAACCAGTACGGGCTGCACCCGAAAGACTGCGTGAAGACGTAGGACTGAAGCGGGTAGTCGAATGTGCCGGAGGCCATCCCCGGGACCGTGACTTTGGACGGGATGTCAGTCATGGCGAGAGCCTCACCAGGCTGATCCGCCCGATTGAGGTACCAGCCACTGACGAACCCGGTAACCTCGCCGTCGGTAATTAGGTACCAGGGATTGCCGATCGGGTCATCGTACGGCCCGTCCATGACCTGGACGACGTCGTTCTCCGGCACGATCCCGATGCGCTCCGCATCAGGTGCGCCGTCGGCGCGGATGTTGAGTCCGGAGCCATCGTCGGTATCCGCGAGCACATACGAGCCTGCCTCGAACCAGTCGGCAACCTTCGATGGAGCCTCGGCGACAGCTAAGTTAGCAACCGCCTCCGGTTCCACCCAGTTCGATTCGGTCGGCGCCAGGTACTGCCCGGAAATCCAACCGACGAGGCCATCGATCTCGACCGGCCACCAACGGCTCCCTTCGGAGTAGACCGTGTCCACCTCGTCGACGCGAAGATCGACGATCGTCTGGTAGGAGAGCGTCTTGACGGCCGGACTGCTGGAGCCTGGATCCTGGCGGAGATTAACGCCGTCGGGTTCTGCCACCAACGCGGCCGCATTCGCCAGATCCCACGTGGCCAGGAACTGTTCTTCGGCAGTCGGCCCTTCCCCGCCAAGAGACGTTTCCGCGACCGGCGGCGGGGAAGACGAAGAAGTCTCTGTTGAAGCAGACTCAGAAGCTGGCGCAGTACTGAACCCCTCGATATCGAGGTAGAACCCCGCTACCCAACCTTCGGAGTCCCCTGACTTGATTGGCCACCACTGGGTGACGCCATCAGGGTCGTAGACGGTGTCGGCGACGTTCGTGCGTAAATCAACGGCCGTTCCCTCGGCCATGATCGTCAGCACCTCAGAGCCAAAGTCCGGTCCCGCCCGCAGCAACACCCCATCGGAGCTGTGAACGATCTTCCCGGAGCTTCCCTGCGCCCGGGCAACACTGGGCGGGCCAGGCGCAACGGGTGCAATCGCCGCACTCACGACAGCGAGTGCGAGGGCAACCGCTAGCGCCCTTCCCCTGGCGCGCGCGGCAACTCGACCGCGTTTCATGTCCCTTCCCCCTTGCGATGCCCGCTCGCCTTCCGGAACAGACCAGTAGCCGGCTGCCCGACGCGACCCACTGCTTCCGCGAGATGCCGCTCGCCACGCCTCTGGCAAACGAGCGCTCCTCAGCGACAGCAGCACCGCCTAGACCGTGTCCGACCTAACCGGCATTTCAGCCGTGCCAGGTCACGCGAGTTTCGAGAGCGGGGAGCACTGCGGGGAAGCGGGTCCCAGCACTACCTGCGCCGAGTCCACACGTTGCTTGGTTCGCACCTTACACCGCGGGGAACCGCTTCGCAATATTCGGCAGAACTGTGACTATTTGTCACAATATGAAGTAGTTATGCCTGTCGGGCAGAACTCTGCTCTTGATCGGGCGCGGCGTCGTGGGGAGCGTGACCAGGAAATAGCGCCGTCCGTGCACACTGAGGCATCTGCCAAAACGGCTCGTCTCGGATCGCGGCAGTCACCGTGACTAGCCGTCGCCACTCACCGGAATTCGGGTCACGTGCGGGGCGAGGAAGACCGCGAACGAGTCACCAGAAATTGGGACCGCGGTACCGTCTGCTATACTCGCCTGTTGGCAAACCGCCGACGATCTCCGGAGAAATCGTGGCCGCCGAAACCGGCGGCCCGCTGCCGTTCTGGTGGATCTGTTGGAGACGACTCTCCAACCTGATGAATTGCCGAGTGAGGGACGCTGACGCGTGAAGTTGACGATGGAGCGGCTGCCTGAAAGCCGCGTACAGCTCGAGATCACCGCCGAGGAAGAAGAGTCGGCCGAGGCGATGCGGCGTGCCGTACGCAAAGTTGGCAACCAGATCACGCTGCCGGGTTTTCGCAAGGGAAAAGCGCCGAAGGCGATGATCGAGCAAATGTACGGGCCAGAGGTCTTCTTGGAGGAAGCCAATCGGTTTCTGATGACCGATCTTTACCGGCAGGCGCTCGAGCGGGAAGATCTCGTGCCGGTTGGCGATCCGACCGTCGACATTGACTCGAACGAACCGCTCACCTTCAAGGTGGTCGTTCCTGTCTATCCCGAGATCGATCCAGGCGCCTATAACGAGGTACGGATCGAGCAGATCGACGCCGCCGTCGACGAAAGCGCCGTCGACGAGTTGATTGAATCGTTGCGGAAGTCGCATAGCCCCTGGGTCGATCCGCAAGGCGCGGGATTGCAGGTGGGAGCGGGACTCGAGCTCACCCCCAAGAGCCGATATCCGCGCGAGGGCGATCAGGTGACGATCGACTACACGGTTCAGGAAGAAGGGGCAAACGTCGAAGAACCGGTTGTGGATGCGGTGTTCGTCCTGGGAGAGAGTGGACTCCTGGAGCCGATCGAAGACGCGATCAAGGGGCTGCGCGTCGGGGAGACGACTGGGTTCTCGGTGCCATTTGCCGAGGGCGACGAAAGCCTCGACGAGTCTCTGCGCGGGAAGATTCTAAGCTACTCGGTGACGCTCAAGGGTCTCAAGGAACGAGACCTGCTGCCGCTGGACGACGATTTCGCGAAGACCGTCGGCGACGTCGATACGCTCGACGAGTTGCGGCGCGACCTTCGTAATGAGCTGCACCAGGCGCGGACCACCGAGGCGCGACGCGAGGCGCTAGCGCAGATCATCGCGAAAATTGCTGAGGGCGCGACTATCGATCTGCCCGATCCAATGATCGACCGTGCCGTCGAGGATGACCTGCGCCGGCTCCGCGGCCGATTGGCGCAACAGGGGGTTCCACTCGAAGCATATCTGAGGGCAACCGAGCAGGACGAAGATGCTCTTCGCGACGAGTTGCGCCCGGCGGCCCGTGAGCGGCTGC
This sequence comes from uncultured Chloroflexia bacterium, assembly GCA_963751075.1. GTDB lineage: Bacteria > Chloroflexota > Chloroflexia > Thermomicrobiales > UBA6265 > JACCXM01. The sequence continues at coordinate 133,559 of CAVVTE010000013.1, forward strand.
GCAACTCGCTCTTGCTGCGTGCGATTGCCGAGCGGGAGGGGATCGCGGTTGGCGATGACGACGTCGATGCGGCGGTCGAGCGAATGACTCTCGCGGCTCGGACTTCTGAGCAACCCACCCAGGCGGAAGCCTTTGCTCGTAGCGATTACGTCCGCGGCATGCTCCAATCCGAATTGTTCGAGCGGCAGTTGACCGACCGTCTGGTCGAGATCGCTACCGAAGGACGGGGAGCAGTAGTCAACGCGTGGGAGGCTCCGGCCAGCGAATCAGGATCTTCAGACGCGATCAGCGAGACTTCGGCAGCTGGCGAAGACGACATGGCCGACATGGTGGCTGTAAGCGAGACGCAAGATCATGAAGGGGCTGCGGGGCGCGACGAGGCAGGCGAGGCGTAGGAGCGCACTCGTCTGGCCGCGTTTGCGGACTGGACAAAACGCGATCCTCATGACATAACTAGGTTGGCGAGGGGCGAATAGCGGTGTTTCCGCCAGACTGTCCAATCAGGACGAACTTCCCGGTCCCGCGCCTACCGCCACGCTGGCCGCTAACAGTAGAATGCCCGCACAGCAACGTGCCCACCCCGCACTCCGCCGCCGTGTTGGTTCGGTTGGGTGATGCGGCGGGCGAGACGAGAAGAGGAACCCGACCAGATGCACATCCCAGCAGTTGAAAATCTCATCCCGATGGTCGTGGAGAGCACGAACCGGGGCGAGCGTGCGTTCGATATCTACTCGCGGCTCCTGAAGGACCGCATCATCTTCCTGGGCACCCCGGTCGACGATCAGATCGCCAACCTGATCATCGCCCAGATGCTCTTCCTGGCCCACGAGGACCCGGATCAGGACATCAAGCTCTATATCAACTCCCCCGGCGGGGTGGTCTACTCCGGTCTGGCCATCTACGACACGATGCAGATGATCAAGCCGGACGTCGCAACGTTTACGATGGGCATGAGCGCCAGCATGGCGGCGGTGCTCCTCGCCGGCGGCACGCAAGGGAAGCGGTTTGCGTTGCCGAACGCGCGCGTGATGATCCACCAGGGTTCGGCCGGATTTCGAGGCGCCGTGCCCGACATCGAGGTCGTCGCCCGTGAGACGCTGTCGCTGACGACCAAGCTCACCGAAATCCTGGCGCACCACGCGGGGCAGCCGTTCGAAAAGGTCAAGCATGATACCGAGCGTGATTACTACATGACGGCCCAGGAGGCGAAGGAGTATGGCCTTGTTGACGAGGTGCTGGAGCCGTCAAAGGTTCTGGCGGGGGTGACGAACCTCGTGGAGACCTCAGACAACGGACGCGGGAAGGGTTAAGGGAGGAAACTCCCTCTTGCCAGCGGCGAGCCGCTGGCGCATGATCCGAAGACGTCGTCCTCGCGAGCATCGAATCGGCAATGACTATGAGTGAGAGCGGCGGCATGAATACGACGCGAGGTGGTCGGGTGCATTACCGGTGCTCCTTCTGTAACAAAGGCCAGGAAGAGGTACGCCGGCTCATCGCCGGGCCAAATCAGGTCTATATCTGCGATGAATGCGTGCAGCTTTGCCGCGAGATCATCGAAGAGGAGGAGCCGACGACGCCGCGGGTGGAGCCATCATTCGTTGGCATTCCCACACCCCGTGAGCTGTACGAGCGTCTCAATAGCTATGTCATCGGACAGGATCGTGCCAAGCGCATCCTGTCCGTCGCGGTCTACAACCACTACAAGCGCATCAACGCCGGGCTTGACGGCGACGATGACGTCGAGCTGCAAAAGAGCAACATCCTTCTCGTGGGGCCAACTGGCTGCGGCAAGACCTTGTTGGCGCAGACCCTGGCCAAGCTGCTCGACGTGCCGTTCTCGATCGCCGACGCCACCGCGCTGACGGAGGCGGGGTACGTTGGCGAGGATGTCGAGAATATTCTGCTGCGACTGATCCAGTCCGCCGGCGACGTCGCCCGGGCGCAGACCGGCATTATCTACATTGACGAGATCGACAAGATCGCGCGCAAGGCGGATAACCCGAGTATCACCCGTGACGTCTCGGGCGAGGGCGTGCAGCAGGCGCTTCTGAAGATCATCGAGGGAACGGTCGCAAATGTCCCGCCACAGAGCGGGCGGAAGCATCCCCACCAGGAATACATCCAGATTGACACCCGGAACATCCTGTTCATCTGCGGCGGCGCCTTCGAGGGGCTGGACGAGATCGTGGCCAAGCGCATCGGCAAGCAGACGCCGATCGGTTTTGGGTCCTCCGCGGAGGAGGCCAAAGTGGCCATCGAAAACCCGTTGCAATTCCTGACCCACGATGACCTGCTGAAGTACGGGCTCATTCCCGAGTTCGTGGGCCGGTTGCCGGTCTCCGTCTCGCTCGACACGTTGACGCGCTCCGACCTGATTCGGATTCTCACCGAGCCGCGCAACGCCGTCGTCAAGCAGTACGAGAAGTTCTTCTCCCTGGACAACGTGGAGCTGATCTTCACTGACGATGCACTCGAGGCAACCGCCAAGCAGGCTGAAGCCCGCAAGACCGGCGCCCGTGGTCTACGCACCTCGATCGAGGAAGTGCTGCTCGACGTGATGTACGAGATACCTTCGTTGGACAACGTTCGCAAATGCGTCGTTGACGCCAATGTGATCAATAACCGGACACGGCCACTCCTGATGAGTGTGAACGAGCAGGAGATCCCGTACGCCGAGACGGCGTGATCCAAGATTCGATTGAGCACTCGTGGCATGGAGGCCGGGCGAAGAACCCGGCCTCCCCGCCTTATTGCTCGTCCGGGCCACGCTAGTCCAAATCTGCGATTCCAATAACAATGTTTGCGGAGGGCGGCACAAACTGGCCTCCAGGGTGCATGCTTTAGGATGGCCCGCGATTAAGACCGCTGCGGAGGAACATGGATGCGTTTCAAGAATCGATTCCTTGCCGCCTTCATCGTGCCGGCGCTGACGATCAGCCCGGCGCTGGCGCAAGAGAGTGCGACCTTCGGGCAATCGCTGGCGGAAGGTCCGATGACCGCCTGGTGCGAGCCGGGTCAAGCGCTGCTCAGCGGGGGCTATGAGCTCAAGGGAGCGGAACCAGTTGCTCCGGAACCTGCGCCAGAAACTGCCCCAGAAGAGGGAGTCCCGCCGGCTGAACCGGTCGTATTTGTCAGCGCTTCGCATCCCACGCTCAGGTTGGATGGCAGCGGCAACGTGGCTCAGTTCGGTTGGACTGCCGTGCCGAATACCATCATCGGGGCCGCCGGCCCGTTAGTCGCCTACGCCGTCTGCGCGGGCGAACCCTTGCCAGCGCCGCCAGCGGAGTCGATGCCGCCGCCGCCGAGGCCATTGCCAAGTCCAAAGACAGCCGCGATGGGCGCGACGGTGCTGACTCCCGTCGAGGTCGTCGAGCAGATTGGCCAGGCGGTCGTGACGGTCATCAACGAGCAGATCGAGGAAGGTGAGACCGACACCGTGCCCACGGGATCGGGAAGTGGGTTTTTCTTGGACACTGACGGGCACGTCGTTACCAATCAGCACGTCGTCGAGGGCGGGGTCGAGTTTGTCGTCGTACTGGAGGACGGTCGCGAATTGCCCGCAACCCTGGTCGGCGCCGACCCGAACAGCGATGTCGCGGTGCTGAAAGTCGATGCGCCCGTGCCGGCGATTGCTCGCCTCGGAGATTCAGACAGCCTTCAACCTGGACAGGGAGTGCTCGCCATTGGCTCCCCGCTGGGCACATTCACGAACACCGTCACCGAAGGTATCGTCTCCGCGCTCGGGAGAACTGTGCCGGATGACAATGGCGGCCCGGAACTGGTGAATCTGATCCAGCATGATGCCGCCATCAACCCGGGGAACTCAGGCGGCCCCCTGGTCACCTTGTCGGGCGAGGTCGTGGGCATCAATACGCTCGGCATCGTTGACGCCCAGGGACTTTTCTTTGCGGTACCAGCACAAACGGTCGCACGTGTTGCCGAGGAGCTCATCGCCGAAGGAGCAGTCGACTATCCATACCTGGGTCTGCAGCTAGCGCCCCTCGACGAAGAGATCATCGTGCAGTGGGCCCTTCCGGTGGATGAGGGGTTCTATGTGCAGGGTGTCGTCGCAGGTAGTCCGTCTGAAGCGGCGGGCCTGCAGGTCGGTGACATCGTGACCGCGATCGACCTGGAGCGGGTTGGCGAGCGCCAGTCAATGGTCGGCGCGCTGTTCCAGTACAAACCAGGCGAAACCGTTCAACTCACGGTCCAGCGGGGACTGGTAACAATGCGCGTCGACGTTCCACTGGCGGAACGCCCCACGGACGTGTAGAGCGTTCACGGAGTGTGGAAAGCACCTCCAGGAGCCGAAGCGCTTGAAAACCGTGTTGTGCTACGGCGACTCGAACACATGGGGCTATGACCCGGCGACGAGGTCGCGGTATCCATCCGATGTGCGGTGGACCGGCGTTCTAACTGAGCGGCTGGGACAGGCTTATCGCGTCGTAGAAGAGGGATTGAACGGCCGAACGACGCGATGGGATGATCCGATGGAACCCGGGCGCAACGGCCTGACGCACCTGCGCCCGTGCATCGAATCGCATCAGCCGCTGGACCTCGTCGTCGTCATGCTGGGAACGAACGACCTCAAACGCCGCTTCAATCTCAGCTCATCTGATATCGCAGAAAGCGCAGCGGGGCTGGCTCAGGAGGCGAGTCGCATTGCTTGCACAGCCGATGGGGAACGTGCCGAGGTTCTGCTTGTTGCTCCACCCGCGACCACAACTCTGACGGAGTTCGACCAGATGTTTGCCGGGGCGTTCGAGAAATCCCGACAGTTTTCACACTACTACCGGTTGACCGCGGGCCGCCGCAAATTGCCCTTCTTCGATGCCGGATCGGTGATCGTGTCCAGCGAGAACGATGGCATCCATTTCGAAGCGGACGAGCACCGTAAACTCGCCGAGGCCCTGGCTGGCGAAGTACGCCGCCTGATCGGCTGAGGTGAACTTGAAAGGGCGCAAATCGCGTGCGTGCCATCACGATTCACCCGGGTGACGCGGCTCTCGACCTCGACCTCACGACGGCCACGGTTGTCATCACGGAGGACGTCAAGCTCGGCGACCAGCGTATCCGCAAAGGGCATCGTCTCACGACAGAGGATGCTCCCCTCCTGGCGTCGCTTGATCGGTCGATCCACGCGGTGGTCCTGGAACCCACCGATGTTCACGAAGACGACGCGGCTGCGCGTCTGGCAACGGCCGTGGCCGGTCCGGGTCTCGCGATTCGCGGTCCCTCCTTCAGTCGCTACAACCTCGTGGCGACAACGAAGGGGCTCCTGCGAGTCGATCCGGGCGCACTGCTACGGCTTAATCGACTCCCGGGAGTAGCCATCTTCACACTCGAGGACCGGATCCCGGTGGTCCCTGGCAAGATCGTCACCGGGGTAAAAGTGACTCCGGTGGCGGTCGCGGAAGCCACTCTGCGGGAAGCTGAGGCGATTGCTGGCGAGAGGCCGGTCATCCAGATCGTCCCGTTCCAGCCGTTACGGGTCGGGGTGATCAGCACGGAGGGTCCGGACTGGCGGGTTCGGGATCGGTTCCAGTCGTCGGTGGCCCAGAAAATTGGCTGGTACGGTGGCTCCGTGATCGGGTTTCGTGACCTGCCGCGGGACGCCGGAGCCATCGCCGGTGAGATCGAGCGCCTGGAAAGCGAGGGCGCTGAACTGGTTCTTGCCGCCGGGGGGAATACGATCGACCCCCTGGATCCTACCTTGCAATCGCTCGAACTCGCCGGGGCGGATATCGTCCGCTTCGGTGCTCCGGCGCACCCGGGTAGCATGTTCTGGCTGGCTTATCGCGGCGGTCTGCCGATCTTCAATCTCGCCTCCTGCTCGATGTTCTCGAAATCGACCATTGCCGACGTCGTGCTGCCGTGGATCATGACGGGCGAGCGGGTCGAGCCCGATACGCTCGCTGGTCTCGGATTCGGTGGGCTGCTGGACCGGGGAATGGCTTTTCGTTTCCCGCCGTACGACGTCGATGGGGTCGAGGAGTCGGGCGAGGAGTAGATTGCACGCGGCGGAACCGGTTCCCGGTCCACACTCGTAACGGAAGCCGCCGCCGGGCCGGCAGTGGTTCTTGCTGGCGACCCGATCGAAGTGATCGGCGCCAGACGAGGAGGAGGTGGTATGAACATCCGGGAACCGGCGGTTCTCGACCCACTTACCAGCGTATTCAACGCGTTGGCGCCTAGTGGTGTTGGTTGAGCTGTTACCAACTTCCCGCGCTTGAACCGGATACGACCAACTCCTGATTCTCGTGGCCATCGCCCCTGGTTTGTTGCGCTGGTTTAGCCAGGGTTTCCCTGGCATCGATGAGATCGAGTTGGACCGTCATGGATAGGTCGGCCATTGAAACCGGACCGCGAGATTCGAGAGCGGGCGGTGGGTCACTCGACTGGGTGTGAAGGAGACGTCTGCGCGCGGCTGACGCTCCGCAACCAACCTGCGATGGACGGGTCCGGCGGCTCACTCGCATGCCCTGCAGCCTCCTCGCGATCGGGGCGGAAACCTGCGGGGGGCCTCCTCGAATCAGCATCGCTATGATCACCATCATGGTAAACCAGGGGCGCACTCCGTGAGCAGTGGCCGTTGGTCACCATTCTGATGCCAGTGCGGGATTTAGGGTCACCATCCGGAAGGGGAATAATGCGGGACGCGTCGCTAGTTTCGCTCGAAGACCGATACGCCGGGACGTTGTTGGGACTGGCGTGCGGGGACGCGCTGGGGGGACCGTTCGAGTTTCGCAGGCGAGATGAGATCGCGGCGGAGTTCCCGGCGGGGGTGACAGAGTTCATCGGCGGCGGCTGGCTGCACCTGGCTCCAGGGGAAGTTACGGACGATACCCAACAGGCGCTGATCCTGGCTGCATCGTTGACGGGAGACGGACTCGATCTCAGTCGACTGGCAGCCGGGTTGATCGCGTGGCTGAGGAGCAACCCCAAGGACATTGGAAACACAACGCGAATCGCCCTGGAGGCGCTGGACACGGAACACGCCGCCGCTCGAGTCGGGTGAGGAAGCGCTGGCGGCGCGAGGGGAGCGCGGCGCGGCGGCGAATGGCGCAGTCATGCGCTGTGCCCCGGTCGCGCTGCGATTTCGTCAAGATCCAGATCGGCTCGTTCGCGCCTCACTCGACAGCGCGCGAGTGACACACGCGGAAGCGCGGGCCGCATGGGGAACAGTGGTAATTAATCAGGCGATCGTTCACTTGCTGAACGGCGGCGCCATCGCGGAGGCGCCAGCCGCGGCCGTCTTCGGGATCCGCAATGACGATCTACGCGCGGCCGTGCTCGGCGCGGCAAGCCGTCAGCGCAACGAGGTCAAAGCCGGCGGATTTGTCCTGGAAACAATCGGAGCGTCGTTCTGGTCGCTGTTCCACGGTGGGAACGCCCGTGAGTGCATTGAGCTGGCCGTCATGCTTGGCGACGACGCCGATTCGACAGGGGCGGTCACCGGCGCGTTAGCCGGGGCCGCCTTTGGCGCCTCGACTCTTCCCACCTCCTGGGTCGAAAACGTGCAGTTCCGGGAACGGCTCGAATCGGAAGCCGCGCGATTGCTCGCGCTTTCGAACGGCGATGAATTGACCGGCGATCAAAGGGGTGGGGATGCGAGCTTGAGGTAGCGCTGGACGCTGGCACGGTTGCGAGCGTCGTCAGCCAGGCCGAGGATGGCGAGGAGGTCCTCTTCTGTTGCCCCCGCCTGAGCGCGATCGACGGCGAAGCTGTGGCGTAGTGTCTGAGGAGTGACCTCTTTCTGGATCCCGGCAGCCTCCCGGACCCGGTCGACCATGCCATTCACCGCCTGCGGCCCAACTGGGAAAAGCAGATCGACCGGCGAGCGGGCTTCGAGGTATGCCGTATAGATTGCCGCAAACGCTTCACCTGCCGCCAGCTTGCGCTCCTTGCCGCGCTTGGTCACATCGTCATAAAAGATGTAAACGACGGGTCCGGTGGGATCCGCGAGATCGATGTGCTCGCGGCGCAGCGCCAGCAGCTCCGCGCGTGTCAGTCCCAGACGCAACATCAGCCAGACCGCCGGTAGGCTCCAGGCTTCGTCCTCGGCCGCGGCGGAGAGCAACGCCTCCTGTTCGGTGGGGAACAGTGGTACTGGTGAGCGAAGAGGAATGGTATGCGGATAGTGCCCCTCGGTGGGGTCTGAGCGCAGCACCCGGGCATCGTCGATCAGAAAACGGAAAAAGCGCCTGACCGACGTTAGCCGTCGTTTGCGGGTTGCCCTGCCATTGGCGTCGCCCAGCAATCGTGCGATGTCCGTCTGGTTGACGGCGTTGATCGGTTTGGGTCCGATCAGCTTCTCGAGCACGACGAGATCGTAGCAATAGGACTCCACTGTGTTGGTCGGTCGTCCTGCCTGTTCGAGCTCGCGCCGATACCAGGATCGGGCCAGATCGAGGCTGCTTCCAGCCGACAACGGCGGCAGACCGCCAAGGACCGGGCTGAAAGAGCCCGCGGGTCCGGGGGCGAATAGCGGCAGTTGATCGGGAGATTCGTCCGCGAATCGCTCCTCGCGTGCCAGCAGCGCGGGGTCTTCGCTGTATGGTTTTTCGCGCTCGGCCGTAGTGAGCCCGTCGGCGCCGCCGCGGGCACGAGCTCTTGGCGCTGGCTGCGGAGTCGGCGTGCGCGGTGTCCGGGTCATACGCTGCGTCTCCGGCGCGAAAATCGACAATTAGAGCCTAGGAGGGGAGTCGCGGACTGTCAAGAACGTCCGTTCGTACGTCGTTAGTCCGTTCGTCCTCATTCATGAGGTTTCGGTAACGTCTCGCTTTGCGCGACAATGGCAGCGTATAGAGAAAGAGCGGGTTGGTCCGGTCGATTGACCGGGATCGCGTGCTGTGATGGGGAGAGATCGATGTCGGAAACTGGGGCGAGCACAGGAGCAAACGGTTCAGGAGCGGCGAACGGGGTCACCTGGGCGCGACGATCGGAAGTGCCCGCGTTCTCGCCGGCACCCGGGATTCAGGTACAGCCGGTCATCGGCGAATCGTTGATGACGTGCTGGATTGCCATGGAGCCCGGCGCCGTTGTGGCCGAGCATAGTCATCCCAACGAGCAACTGGGGGTGGTAGTCGAGGGTTCTGTCTCAATCACTGCAGAAGGGGAGACGCGGGAGATGGTGGTGGGAGACGCCTACGTCGTGCCGAAGGATCTGGCGCACCGAGGGGTGGCTGGAGCGAATGGCGTCCTCCTGGTCGAGACCTTCGTTCCCATCCGTGAGGAGTACGCCAAGGCGTGGCAAGCGGTGGTCAAGGGTTAGCAACGCGCGGCGGCGCTATTCGCGCGGCGGCATTGCCTCACCCGACGCCGTCTGTCACAATCCGCGATTGGCCCGGTCTCGCCGGATACTCTAGATTCTTCCTCACGTTACGCGTTCCAGAAGGGATGAGGTTTCCCGATCCATGACGAGTCAGATGCCCGCGCCGATTTCCGGCGAGGAGGTGCGACGCCGCTTTGTCGAGTTTTTCGCAGAGCGCGGTCACCGTGAGGTGCCGTCGTCGTCGCTCGTCCCGCACAACGACCCCACCGTTCTGCTGACGACCGCTGGCATGCAGCAGATGACTCCGTATTTCATGGGTCTCGAACAGCCGCCGGCACAGCGCTTGGTCTCGGTCCAGAAGTGCTTCCGCACTGTCGATATCGATGAGGTGGGCGACGAAAGCCACTGCACCTTCTTCTTCATGCTCGGGAACTTCTCGGTCGGCGATTATTTCAAGCGAGAATCGCTTGAATGGTCGTGGGAATTTCTGACCCGCGTACTGGGAATCCCGGAAGATCGGCTCTATCCGACCGTCCATCCCGACGACGAGGACGCACTACGGATCTGGCGGGATGTGATCGGGGTGCCGGAGGAGCGCATCGGCAAACTCGACGACAACTGGTGGGGACCGGTTGGCGCCACCGGACCCAATGGACCGGACTCGGAGATCTACTTCGACCGCGGACCTGAGCACGGGTGCGGCTCGGCGGATTGCGCCCCGGGTTGCGACTGCGAGCGATATCTGGAGGTCTGGAACAACGTTTTCATGGAGTTCGTGCAGCACCCTGATGGCACGCGCACCGCTCTCCCTCGCCAGCATGTGGATACCGGCATGGGACTGGAACGGCTTGCCATGGTGATGCAGAGGGCGGAGTCGGTCTACGACATCGATCTCTATCAGGCGATCATCCAGTATGTGGCCAGGCTGGCGGGGGTCAGCTACGGAAGTGATCCGGAGACCGACCGGGCGCTGCGGATCATTGCCGACCACGCGCGTGGGGGAACTTTCTTGATCGCCGATGGCGTACTCCCCGGAAACGAGGGCCGATCGTACGTTTTGCGTCGCATCCTGCGCCGCGCCATCCGGGCCGGCCGCAAACTCGGTCTCGAGGAGCCGTTTCTGGCAGGGGTCGCCGGGGTCGTGATCGATCAATTCGCCCATCACCATCGCGAGCTGACAGATCGCCGCGGTCAGATCGAGAAGGTTCTGACCCATGAGGAGGAGAGCTTTGGCCGCACGCTGAGTGCGGGCATGGCGCGCTTTCAGACGCTGGTCGAAGAGTTGGCGCGGAAGGCAGCGGGGCAGGGAGAGACCGTTGCCCGTACTCTGCCGGGACGCGAAGTCTTCCGGCTCTACGACACCTACGGGTTCCCGTTCGATCTCACGCTCGAGCTGGCCCGCGAACAAGGTCTGGAAGTCGACCAGATCGGATTCGAGGAGGCTTTCGCCGAGCAGCGCGATATCAGCCGAGGCCGTTCGGCCGATGCCTTCCGCGATCGAGCGCGGTCACGCGCCGAGCTCTACGTCGATCTTGCCCAAGGGCCAACTGAATTTTTGGGATACCAAGAGACCGCGGCCGACGCACGAGTGCTCGGGATGGTCAGCGCGGATGGTCCTGTTGACGAGGCCGAGGCAGGCGATGCGATTGAGGTGATCCTCGACCGCACCCCGTTCTATGGGGAGTCGGGCGGGCAGATTGGCGATACCGGCTCGATTCGCACGGAGACCGGGCTGATCAACATCGACGATACCTTCAAGCCAACTCCGGACATCCACGTTCACCGGGGTACGGTGGCTGAAGGCTTCGTGCGAGCAGGCGAGACGGCCAGGGCTGAGATCGACGCGGAGCGGCGGGGAGCAATTCGCCGCAACCACACGGCAACCCATCTCTTGCACCGCGCCCTGCGGTTGGTCGTTGGGGAGGAGTCACGGCAGGCCGGGTCGCTGGTGGCGCCCGACCGGTTGCGCTTCGATTTCACGGCACTGGAAGGGGTAACCGAAGACGAACTCCTCAACGTTGCCGCGATCGTGAACCACGAGATTGCGCGGAACGTCCCGGTGACGACCGAGGTCAAGCCGTATCAGGATGCGGTCGAAGACGGCGCCACGGCGCTCTTCGGCGAAAAGTACGGCGACGTGGTGCGCGTGGTCGAGATTCCGGAGTTCTCCCAGGAGTTGTGCGGAGGCACCCACGTCGGCGCTACCGGCGACATTGGACCGTTTCTGATCGTCTCCGAAGGGAGCGTGGCCGCGGGTGTGCGCCGCATCGAGGCGGTGACCGGTGACGCCGCCATCGAACGGATGTTGACCCAGCAGCGGCTCCTGGAGCAGAGCGGTCGGTCGCTGCGAGCGACATGGTCGGATGTCCCCGAGCAGATCGATGCCTTGCAGGAGCGTATTCGCGGGCTGGAACGAGAAACTGAGCGGCTGCGGGGGCAGCTAGCGGCGGCACGAGTCGGGGATCTCCTCGACCGAGCGGTAGAGGTCAACGGCCGGCGAGTACTGGCGGTGCGAGCCGATGTCGATGGCAAGGATGCGCTGCGCCAGATGGGCGATCGGCTGCGAGACCGCATGGGCTCCGGAGTCGTCGTGCTGGGGGCCGTTATCGATGGCCGGCCGAGTCTGCTGGCCATGGTCACGCCGGATCTCGTGGCGCAAGGGGTTAAGGCGGGTGACATCGTGCGGGAGACGGCCGCGATCGTTGACGGCAAGGGTGGGGGTCGTCCGGAGCTGGCGGAGGCGGGCGGGAAGGATGCAGAAAAGCTCGATGCCGCGCTTGAGGCGGTGGCCGGTATCGTCGAGCGTGGTGCGTCTCGTTGAACGACGCCGCGGGCTGAACAAATGAGACGATGACTGAGCGCAACCCAACAGTCGTCGTCACCTCCGACGAGACGCTCCCTGGAATCGTCGAGCGGCTGCTCGAGGCAGCCAACGGTGGACGCACGGTCGATCTCGTCGTGCCGATCGATAGCGCGCTTCTGCTGACCGCGCGTGAGTTTCGCATCCTCAAGGACGCGATCGTCGACAATCGCATCCCGTTGGTACTACGGACTTCCGACCCACTCCGTCTTCAGCTCGCGGAACGACTAGGCATTCCCGCGCGGGCGCTGCCGCGGCCGCGAGTCGCGGTCGAACCGGCGCCAATTGTTCCGGCTCCGGCTCCGATCGTTCCAGCACCAGCATCGCCCGTCGCCGGCGACGGGAACTGGCCTGGTGCCACGATGGTCGCGGCGCCGGTTCTGCGCCCCCCGGCAGAATCGCACTGGCCGAGTCAAGATGGTTCGGTCAGTGCAAGCGATGAGGAGGATCCAGGCTCCGCACCGCAGGAGAAGATCCGGGCCCCGCACCGCAAGGAGAGATCGATCCAGTCCCCGCTCCGAGGAACCCGCCACGACGCTGGTTGCCGGTAGCGGCGGCGCTTGTCGCGCTCGTCGCCGTGGCGGTGCTCGTCATCCGCTTTGTCGTGCCACAAGCGGTGGTGAGGATCGTCCCGCGATCGGCCGCAGTCGCGGCGTCCGTCATGTTCGACGTCACGACCGACGGGCAGCCGATTGACGCCGAGGCCGCGTTTGCCCTTACCGCGGACGAACGCGAGATCGAGGTCGTCTGGGAAGGAGCGGCGCCGGTTACCGGGGTGCGCGTCGAGCCGGATGGTACGGCCAGCAGTCCGATTGAGCTGCGCAACGCGTCCGGGGAGCCGATCGTCGTCGACGCCGGAACGACCGTCGCCACTGAAACAGGGGTTGAGTTCGCTTTTACCGAAGCGGTCACGGTCCCAGCCGCGGACCCGGGTACAGGCCAGCCAGGAGCGGCGAGCGGGCGCGTGCAGGCGGTGCAGCCGGGGTCTGGAGGCAACATCGGTACCGGTGAGCTCGGCGGCCGTCTCCCCAACGGGGTCTACTACAGCAACCGGATGCAGGCTGCCGCCGGTGGCACGGACAAGGAATTCCCGGTGGTCGCCCAGGAGGACCTCGACAAGCTCAGCGAGGCGGCGAAGGGCGACGTGCCAAAACTCGCGGCGGAGGCGGTCGCGGCCGAGCAAGCTGGAGAGAACATCCTGGTCTCCAAGGTGACGATTACCGGGCAAAGCGACCAGTTCGATCACCAGGCAGGTGACGAGGCCGCCGAGGTTTCGTTGCAATCGACTCTGACGGTCGAAGTCATGACGTATGACGCGAACGCCGCCAGTGCTGAGTACGGGGAGATTCTCGCCGCGCGTTTGAGCGAAGGGGCTCCGCAGGGGTTCGCGGTCGACGCGGAAGAGATCGATTTCGAGAATCCCAAGGAGATTCAGGACATCGATCGTGGTGTCCGTCTCGAAGTCTCCGCCCAGGCCAATGCGATGGCGGTCCTGGATGAAAGTGAGCGGAACGCGCTGGTGGCCGAACTCGCAGGGGCGGGGCCCGAGCAGGTAGAGGCGGTACTCGAGCGCTCGCCGGAGATTGCCGATTACACGGTCGACTACCAGCCAGCCTGGCTACCAGAAGAGATGCCGGACAACGCCGCGCGGATTCAGATTGAACTAGCGGAGTAATTTGGGTTGCGGTTATGAACCGAGGAACCGGGCGGGCGATGGGTCTCGACGTCGGGGAGCGCCGGATTGGGGTGGCGATCGGCGATGAGCTGGACATGATTTCTTCGCCGTTAACCGTCGTGCAGCGGCGCGACGGTGACCTCGCCGAGCTTCGCGATCTGGCGTTGGCGAAAGGGATCGATCGAATCGTCGTGGGGCTACCAACCGGGTTGTCAGGTCGCGAGGGACCGCAGGCGGCGCTCGTGCGCGCGTTTGCGGAGGCACTCGTGGCCGCACTCTGGCCCGGTCCAACGGTCGAGTTCTGGGATGAGCGGCTGACGACGGCCGTGGCGGAACGGACGCTGCGAGAGAGCGGAAACCGGCGACGGCGCCGCAAGGGAGAGGTTGACGCCGTGGCCGCGGCGGTGATTCTGCAGGGCTATCTCGACGCGCGCCGGGCACGCGGGTTGCGATCGTTGAAACAAGATGATGCCGATGCACGGTAGTATGTGCGTCTCAGCGAGGAGCATCGACGGCGATGCGAGCGCAATGACTCTCGGCGCGTGAAATCGGGGGATGATGCTGGAAGCGGCCGATTGGACGTCGAAGGTCGGTTGCCGTCAGTTTCGTGAGGCGCGGAGCGAATGAAGAAACTGGTCATCGCGGTCATCCAGAACGAAGTCGCGGACTCTGTTGTCGATGCATTGTTGGAAGCGGATTTCCGGACGACCCGGCTCGCCAGCACCGGCGGATTCCTGCGGCGCGGCAATACGACGCTCATGATCGGAGCGGATGAGAGTCAGGTCGATTATGTGCTCGACCTGATCCGGCAGACCGCCCGCTCGGGGATGGCGCCACCTGAAACCGTGGAGGGAATTCCACCGGCGGCAGCCACCGTATTCGTCCTGGATCTCGAGGAGTATCAGCGCCTGTAGTGCGCGGTGTCGCGATTCACGGTGAGGGGCAGCGAACGATGTTGCCCCGTTCGTCGGTGTGGTACTCGAACCGTTCGCCGGAAACTTCCACCACAATTACATATCCGGGCGTAATCACCTGGGCATAGAGCATGTCGGGCTGCGGGCAGCCGAGCGAGCTGTCTGGCCAGTCGTGAGGTTCGACCGTTACCACTTGCAACGAGGTTGGCGGCACGTCGAGATCCGCGGCGATGGCCGAGATCACCGGCGCGATCTCTTGCGCGATAGGTGTTGAACCGGCGACCGGCGACGCTGATCCGGGCACGACAGGTTCGCTGGCTGGCTCGTCGAGCTTCAGCGGCTCGTCGATGGCGTTCGGAAAGGGGTTAGCGCCAAGAAGCGTTGCCAACCATGCCGAGTGCCGGGCCTCGACGCTGTGGATGCCAATAAGCTCGGGCATGATGCGCTGCCTGTCGAGCTCCGGAATGACGAACGCATAGGACCCTACTCCGAGGTTCTCCAGATCGATGGCCTCATGCATCGCCTCGACAAGATCCGTTGGAACCGGCGGCGTTGGCGGCGGCGCGGAGCTCACCGTCCGGCCGCGACAGCGCGGCGAGATGCGCTTCCTCCGCCGTCAAGATGCTCTCGATGACACTCCTCGTGCTCTCGGGTAGTCCAGCCGCGCTGAACGCCGCATCGTCAAAGGCGGCGAGCATGGCGGTGTAATGGGCGATCTGCAGCTGCTCCTGGGTGACGAGCAGGTCAAGGAGGTCGCGGTCAACCTGTGACGCTCCGACGGGGATAGCCTGGGCCAGGACACCGGCGGCGAGCGCCGATGCGCTCGTCGCCATCAGGACACGGCGCGTTGGACGGGGCGCGGCATTCATGAGTTGATCCTTCGCTAAACTGGAGGCCAGGTCAGCATCCAGCCCCCGTCAACGAGATACGTCCCGCCGCTGCAGTAGGACGCATAACCGGAGCAGAGAAACACGACCATCGCCGCGACATCCTCAGGCGTGCCGGCGCGCCGAACCGGAATCTGGGCTTCGGCATCGACCCGGTACTCGGCGTCTTCGAGCGCACGCTGGTTCATTGGGGTGAGAATCATCCCCGGTGCGACGTCGTTGACTGTAATGCCGTACGGCCCGAGCTCCAAAGCCATGGCCCGGGTAAGGTTGCGGACTCCCCCCTTGGTCACGCAGTAAGGGCCGCCGTTCGGCACGTTGCACGCCTCCTCGTGGACCGAGGAGATGTTGACGATGCGCCCGCCGTTGCCCATGGTGACCATGCGTTTCGCAGCCTCCGCCCCGCAGAGAAAGACCCCATGCAGGTTCGAGCGAAGGACCCGCTCCCATTCGTCCCAAGACGTCTCGTGCAATGGCTTGGGCGTCGACCCTTGGCCGGCATTCGCGATGAGGATGTCGATCGGGCCGAGCTCGGCGTCGAAGCGGTCGAACATTGCCGCGACCTGCGCTGGATCGCCGACGTCAGCCTGGATACAGAGCGCCCGCCGCCCCGCC
This sequence comes from uncultured Chloroflexia bacterium, assembly GCA_963751075.1. GTDB lineage: Bacteria > Chloroflexota > Chloroflexia > Thermomicrobiales > UBA6265 > JACCXM01. The sequence continues at coordinate 149,784 of CAVVTE010000013.1, forward strand.
TCACGCACATACCGTGCGGTCTCCTCAGCGCCGGGTGCATTCGAGCGGTAGTTGACGGCAACATCGGCGCCCACAGCCGCGAGAGCCCGGGCTATGCCGCGGCCAATGCCGCTGCTGGCGCCGGTGACCAGCGCGTTCTTGCCATCGAGCCTGATCTCCACGGGGGTCCTTCTCTCTGCGCGCTGTGGCTGGTCAGTCGGCCGCTACTGACCGCGCGGGGGCTTCTGGCACGCGGGCCGCGGAACGCACGGACTGCCGAGCCGGATTTTGCATCAAGAAGGAGAATCCGAGAGCGACGAGGCAAAGTGAAGCGCTGACGTAGAACGTCTCATGCATGCTCAGCACGAAGACGTCTTTCACTGTCTCATAGATAGCGGGAAGCTGGTCTCGCATGCCCGGCGGGATGACTGACGGAATCGCTTCCATCCGTCCCTCGCGCACCAGCCCGGCAATCTCATTCAGCGACGCGCGATCCCCGCCAGGAAATGACTGGAACTCCGCGCTAGCGTGCAGACCCAGGCGCGACTGCAACACCGAGCCCAGCACAGCGATGCCCAGTAGTTGGCCAATGTTGCGTGAGGTGTTGAGAATGCCCGAGGCACTGCCAGAGATGCGCGGCGGGACCTGAGACATCGCTGCCGCGGTCATGGGGGCAAAGGTCATCCCCATTCCCGTTCCGGTCACCAGGAGCCCCGGCAACAGCGGGCGCCAGAATGTGGTCGACGATATCTGACTCATGATCAGGACGATACCCAGGGTCACCAGGGTAAGGCCGACGGTGAGGATCCAGCGCGCCCCAATGCGGTCCGAAAGCCGGCCGGAGATCGGGGCGACAACCATGAGCATCAACGACATGGGCATCATGGTGAGCCCAGCTTCCAGCGGCGTCATGCCGAGGGCGCCCTGGAGGAACACGGTCATGGGAAAGAAGATGCCGAACAAGCCGAATGGCACAGCCAATCCGATGACGTTGGCGACCCAGAAGTTCCGGATGGCGAAGAGCTCGAGCTTCACCATCGGATCAGGGACCCGACGCTCCCACCAGACAAAGACGACGAATACCGCGGCGCTGAATGCAAGCAGACCGAGGGTCTCCTGGCTGAGCCAGCCGAATTTCGGTCCCTCGATCAACGCGTAGACGAGGGCGAAGATCGCCGTGGCGGAGAAGATGAGACCGCCCCAGTCGAGTTTGCCGGATGCGAGCGGGTCGCGAGATTCGGGCACGATCGAGAGCGTGGCGAGGATAGCCACGACACCGACGGGAATATTGATCAAGAAGACCCATTCCCACGGGTATTTGGTCACGATGTAGCCACCGACCAGTGGACCGAGGACCGCGCCCAAGGCCACGACCGATCCCCAGATGCCCATCGCGGCGCCACGCTTCTGAGGCGGGAAGGCGACGGTGATGAGGGAAAGTGTCTGCGGCATCATCAGCGCGCCGCCGACCCCTTGCAGCACGCGCGCACCAATCAAGGCGGTGGCTCCTGGAATACCGATGAGATCGGCGATCCAGCCAGAGATGCCGCACAATCCGGAGGCCGCGGTGAAGACCGCCATGCCGACGACGAACATCTTCTTGCGGCCAAAAATGTCCCCGAGGCGGCCGAACGAGAGGATCAGCACGGCGAACGCCAGGATATAGGAGTCGAGGATCCACTGGATCTGTGACAGGTCGGCGTGGAGACCCTCTTTGATCTTCTGCTGCGCCACGTTGACGATCGTGGTGTCGAGAAGCAGCATGAAGATCGCACCGCAAAGGACGATGAGGACCAGCCAGGGATTGCGCTCCCCGGAGGAGTCGCCTTGAGTGCTTGCCCACTCTCCCCGGGTTGCACTGGAGCGAACGGCTCCTGATTTACCTTCTGTCATGGAGAGGTACCTTGCAAAGATCGAGCCAGCGGGGCGGGCTCGCCGTCCACGATGGATGTGTTGTGACAATCCGAATCCGGGGCGCCTTTCGCGTGCGTGAGGCCGGCAATCAGCGCTTCCAGGCATCGGATGAACGCCGGCCGATCCTCAGGTGAAAGCTGGTCCAGGGCATATCGCACCTGGGCTTCGCGTATCTCGCGGAGGCGGAAACTGATTCTCTCGGAGTCAGGAGTGGCGGTGACGAGAACCCGTCTGCGGTCGGTTGGGTCAGAGGCGCGAACGAGATGGCCGGCATCGACGAGCCGGTCGACCAGCTCGGACGCCGCGGGCATCGAGCAGGAAAGGGCGGCGGCGATCTCGCCGACAGTCATCTGGCGGTGTGAACCCAGGTGAAGCAACACCTTCACCTGAGCGGGGGTCAGCCCGTACGTGTTGCCGAGGTTGGAAATAGCAGAAAAGAGTGCTCTCGCGATGACCGGAAGCAACTGCACTCCGGCCTGAACGAGCGCATCGTCATCTCTTCGGCTTGTTGATAATTCTGCATCCGAATAGTTCATGAGGGAGAACTATATTTACTTGGAGCGCGGACGTCAAGTCTCTTCTCGCCTCCGGAGTGAGGGCATGCTTCGGAGACGCACGGAGTTGGCACGGCGCCCGGGCGATGAATTGTGGTGGCCGAAGGTGCTAAAGGTGTTGAAGATGTTGAACTTCTGGAACGACGGGCGGGGCACCATCTTCACCGGTGGCAGTGGTCGCCGCGGCGCCGTCTCGAAGGCACCTCAGGGGCACCCGGCCGCTATCTGGTTCGCCACCAACCAGCGTAATGCACCGACGAGAAGGGGAACAGCCGACGCAGGGATGGGCGGACACCGGCCCGGCACCCGGATCCGGGTGCCGGACTGACGCCAGTCAGGAATCGAAGAGTTCAAAGGGTTTAAAGGGTTCAAAGGGTTTAAAGGGTTTAAAGAGTTTGAAGGGTTTAAAGAGTTTGAACTCCTGGGGAACCGGGGAGAAGAAATTCTTTACCACCGATCACGCGACGGTCGACCCTCACCCTGTCCCTGTCACGGTGCGCAGGGACAGGGGTGGGTGAGAAAGCTATGCCGAATCAGATCATGCGCGTTCCGGATTAAACAGGCAAGAGTCCCTCAACCTTGAACAACTCAGCGTTGAGGATGGAAGCGCCAGCCGCGCCCCGGATGGTGTTGTGCCCGAGCAGGACGAACTTGGTGCCGAGGAGCGCGCACTCGCGGACGCGGCCGACGGTCGTCGCCATGCCGTTCTCGGCGTCACGATCGAGGTTCGGCTGGGGGCGGTTCGGCTCCGTGCGAACGATCACGGGGTGGCGGGGCGCGCTCGGCAGATCGAGCTCTTGCGGACGGGCGCGGAATTCAGCCATTACCCGCGCGGCATCCCCGGCTGAAGCCGGGGTGCGGAAGCGGATCGAGACGCATTCCGTATGACCGTCGCGAACGGGAACCCGATTGCATTGGGCGGACATCGTCAGGCACGCCGGTTGAAACTCGCCGTCATACCCGCCGAGGAGCTTCTTGGTCTCCTCGGTCATCTTTTCCTCTTCGGTGTTGATGAATGGAACGACGTTGTCGATCATATCGAGCGACGGTACGCCCGGGTAACCCGCCCCGGAGACCGCCTGCATGGTCGTCACCGCCAGTGCATCGATGCCGAAGGCGTCGTGCAGCGGCTTCAGAGCGAGGACGAGGTGGATGGCGGAGCAGTTCGGGTTGGTGACGATGAACCCGCTCCAACCGCGATTCCGGCGTTGAACGTCGAGTGCGGCGACATGCTCCGGGTTTACCTCCGGGATGAGCAAGGGAACGTCCGGAGTCATGCGGTGGGTTGACGTGTTTGAAAAGAGCGCGCGACCCTCCTGGGCCATACGCTGCTCGATCTCGCCCGCGACCTCGCCGGGGAGCGCCGAGAAGACGACCGGGCTGTCCAGGGCGGCATCGTAGTCCTTGACGACGAGCTCACGAGCGCCCTCGGGCATCTCCGCGCTCAGACGCCAATCGGTCGCCGCGCAATAGGGACGGCCGGTCGAGCGATCGGAGGCGACGACTTCGGCGAGTTGAAACCAGGGGTGTCCGGCGAGGAGCTGGACGAAGCGCTGCCCGACGCTGCCGGTGGCGCCGAGCACGGCGACGGGAATCTTTCCGTTCGCGCTGGATCTGGAATCGTTCATGGTCATGTTTTCTCCTTCACGCCGCAGCCCCTTCTCGAGGGCGTGAAAATCGTTCACCGGCAATGACTGCTGATGAGACCGGGAGTGGGCTAACCGACGCGCAGGCTCTCGGCGAGCATGTCCGAGCGGCGGGGACGCCGCGAGCGGGAGCTGGCCGGCTGCGGCCGGATAAAGGCATCGTGTAATGCAAGCACGGCGCGCGCGGCGTCCCTTCCCGGCACGGCCACAGTTAGCGCCACATTCGAGTGCTGCTGATTGGTGGAGAGGACCGGTACCCCGACCCGCCCCAGGACCGACAGGAACTGCGAGAGCGTCTGCGGCGCCGCGGCGACACCAGCCCCGACCGCGGCCACCAGCGCCACATCCTCTTCGCAACCAACCTCGGCATCGACGTCGGCATCTTCGAGGGCCGCCGCCATGCGTTGCTTGACCCGTGAGCAGCCGCCGTGCCCGGTGGCATCGACCACGTAGGTCATGCGGCGACGCGACGACGCCTGCGACGCGGCCACGACCTCGATACGGTCGCCGTGCAGCGCGCCGAAGACGGCGGCCGACGCCGCCGCGAGATCCTCCAGCTCGGGAACGTCGATCGTCAGCAGCAGCAGATTGTTGAGCGCGGTGACGGCTTTGACGCTGTCCTCGGGAGCATCGCGCGTGACGAGCGTCCCCGGTTCATCGGGCAGGAAGGTAGAGAGGATGCGGACCGGGATGCCTAGCGAGACCGCGGGCCGGATCGTGCGTGGGTGGAGGACCTTGGCGCCGAAATGGGCCAGCTCCTGCGCCTCGTCGTAGGAGATGCCGGGTACGACGCGAGCGTCCGGCACCTGGCGGGGGTCCGCGGAGAGGACGCCGGGGACATCCGTCCAGATCTGGACCTCGTCGGCGTCGAGTGCGGCTCCGAGGAGGGTTGCACTGTAATCGGAGCCACCACGCCCCAGGGTGGTCGTCGAGCCATCGGGAGCGCGACCGATGAAGCCAGTGAAGACCACGGTGTAACCGGCATCGAGATGTGGTTGCACTTCTTGCAATGCCAGCTCACGGGTCTGGGCGCGGTCGGGTCGCGCATTGCCAAACCTGCTATCGGTAGCGATGACGCGATCGGCCCAGACATGAACGGCGGGCGTGCCGAGTGAGCGGAGCGTCGCGGCAAGGAGGATGCTCATCGCCTTTTCGCCGGTGGCCACGATTCGGTCCGCGTTTCGCGAGCTGAGATCACCCGCGCGGGAGACGTCGGCGAGGGCTTCGTCGAAGGCGGCATGAAGCTGGTCGAGCGCGGCGACGGCAGCCGCACGCTCCTGATCGTCGCCAATCGCGGCTGCAATTTCGAGGTGCCGGGATCGAATCTCGGCGGCGAGATTGGCTGCGAGCTTGGCGCCGTCGACAGCGGCAGCGCGCGCGGCGTCGAGCAACATGTTGGTGACACCGGAGGCCGCCGAGACGACCGCGGCCCGTGGACTCGGTTGGGCCTCGATGATGGCGGCAACCTGGTGGACACGCGCGGCGTCTCCCACCGAAGTGCCGCCGAACTTCATGACAATCATCTGGCCCGTCCTCTTTCTCTTACCGAGAGACACAAAGCGGCGGGAGCGTTTCCGCTCCCGCCTGCCGATCCGTCCTGTTGGAGTGTGCGACCGTTAGTCGCGTCCCTCCGGACCGGCAGGCACGGTAATCTTGGTGGTCCCGGTAATCGAGATCACGAAGATCGCACTGCTAGTCATGGTGGGGCGCACGTTGTCGCTCATGACGCGCATCATACGGCACGATGCGATTGTCCGCAAGGGGAGGTCGCAAGTCAGAAGTCGGAGGAAGGTTAGCCAAGCTGCCGGATACGTTCGAAGTGCGGACTTCTGATCTCGTCTAAATGATGCATAAGGCGACCAAACCTCGATTCATCAATCAAACAGAGCCGATGCGCGAAGAGGAGAAGCATCTCGACCTCCGAGAGTGAACCATCGGCACTTGAGTGGTGGCTAAGAAAATCGCGGCGACAACTGCGTCCTCGCCCTTCGGCGATATTCGCCATTACAGAGACGGCTGCTCGCCGAATCCGGGCGGTCACCCTCCACCACTCGTCGGATAGCCAATTGCACGTCGCATCGTAGATGCCGTATCCCACAGGAAGCGGTGCTCCTCGGGATCGTTGGTGTCAAACGGCATCGCCATGATCTCTTCCCAGAGCTCGTCCGGGACCGGCGTCGTGAGGTAACGGATTGTCTCAGCGATGCGCTCTGGACGGCTCATGCCGACGATCGTCGCCGTCATGCGCGGGTCGCGGGTCGAGAACTGAAGCGCGACCGCCGGCAGCGGGACCCCGTGCTGGTTGGCGATGGCGGCGAAGCGACGCACGCGCTCGATCATCTCAGCCGGCGCTTGTTGGTAGGCGTAGCGCGGGTAGGCGTCCGGACCTTTGACGAGCATGCCGCTGCCGTACGGAGCCGCGTTGAGCACCGCCATGCCGCGGGCCACGGCGGCCTCAATGAGCGGTTCGGCCGAGCGGTTGAGCAGGGTGTAGCGGTTGTGATGGATCACCGCGTCGAAGACCCCTGTTTCTACGTACTGAATCTGCACAGGAATCGGGCCGCCAGCGACACCGAGGTAACCGATGACGCCCTGGTCGCGGAACTGCTGGAGGACCTCGACCGGGCCGCCCGGGGCGAATGCGTCCGCAAACGTCGTCCACTCCTGATCGTGGAGATAGACGACCTCGATGCGGTCGACGCCGAGTAGCTCCAGCGATCGCTCCATGCGCCGCTTCACAGTTTCGCCAGAGTAGTCGTCGTTCTTCGGATTGCGTCCCTGCTTGGTCTGCAGGAACGCATTCGCCGGTAGACCGCCGCGCTCGCGCAGCGCGAGCCCGACCCGCCGCTCGCTCTCGCCGTCGCCATAGAGGGCGGCGGTGTCGATGTAGGGGATCGGGCTATCGAGCGCGGCACGGATCGTGGCGAGTGCATCCTCTTCCGTCACTCCGTAGCCGAATGCCTCGGGCACATTCCCGATGGGGGCGCAACCAACGGCGATCGGCGGGACGGAGAGCCCGGTCTGGCCGAACGGCTTGCGGGCGAGGGGATCGGCGGCGGTCGTGGACATGCGTCACTCCTTCAGATACAGCAGTTGGCAACCGCGGGATGCTATCCGAGTTCACAGGGCACGGCAACGCGGGGTGCGGGCCGCTACACTTCGACGAGCAGCTTTGCCGGGGTGGTGAAATGGCAGACACGCCAGCCTTAGGAGCTGGTGGCCGCAAGGCCGTGCGGGTTCGAATCCCGCTCCCGGCACCAACTGTTCTACGAGTCATCTTGGGTCTAGAAAACTGCGTGGAGACGTAGGTTTTTGTGTTTCTCGTTCCGGGGCATCCCGCGAGATCCGGCCTGTTTTGCCCTGTGTTGTGACCATATTTTGACCAATCCCGACGCGTTATCCCTCGCCAGTGATCTCGAATTCATTCTGTGTCTTGGGTGCGTCGGATAGCCTCTTCGGTCTTGGCCATATCGACGCGGGCTCCGGCTCAGGTCGTGGCCTGCGCCGCATCTCCTCAAAGGCCGCCCTGATGATGGCGTAGCGATCGTCGGTCCAGTCGATGGCCCGAATCTGCGTGATCAGATGCAGGACGCGAGGATCGTCGTCTGACTGACCCTGTCGTAAGCCGACAAGCGTGAATACCGCATCCTCGTTCAGGCTCAACGCCGTACTGAGCTTCTGTAAGTTCTTCAGTGACGGCACCGTCTGGCCCAGCATCCACTTGGAGACAAGAGATGGACGAATGCCCATTGCCCGAGCGAGATCACTGACATTCCAGTTTCGCCGCCCCACTTCGGATCGGACCAAATTTTGAAGCGACCCATCTACCCATTTCGCGTAGTTGTCACTGCGCCGCGCTCGACTCTCCCGCCTCTCGGACTTCGACGGATCGTCCGCAATGTTGCCTTCAACCATGATGTCTTTCTCTGCCGCTGGACTGCCCCGGAAGTACCCAGTCCACGCATTCGGGTTGGCCAGGTTTCGAAAGTATGAGAGCAGATCCCGTAGGCTATGCACGGAGACACCGGCACCCGGCCGGAGCACCAGTTCTGGCGCGGCTGGAAGACGACTGGGGAAGACCTGACTCGTCCAGATCGGAGTCTCGTCTTGCTACGCTGGGCCCGTTACCCGGAGCAATCCGATGTAGGTGGATCGGCCCGTCAAGTAGCAGACGAGAATATCGTTGGGGCGGGTCCGCTGCACAGCGGACCAGCGCTTATGAGTGAAACCGGTTACGGTGAACCCGCGGCGAGCAGCTTCAAGCCAGGTCTCCTCCGTGAAGAGGTCCAGCTAAAAACGGAGAGCCTCGGTGTCTGCGGGCATCGACCCCTCGGCGGACGACATGCGGCTTTGAATGTCCCGGATAAGTCATAGAATGATGCACCGAACCGCGACTTGATGCACGAAGCCGCTAACCACTAATCAGTCGCAGTTCGTTCCCGCAGCAAAATTACCTCGACAAGTCCGTGATCAATTTGTGACCGCAACGCAGATACGAGGAGCATATGCCGCGTCACTGTGCCGACTTTTTTGTGTGTAGTTCGAATCCCGCCTTTCCGGCCCGAGTTGACAAGTACCTCTGGATCGATCCGGACTACTTGCCAAATCGGGCAAACAGTCACAAAAGCGACACCGTCAACTCGGGGGTATTGAATTACTCTCTAGAACTTACCGTCTGCTCCGCATCCGTGAACCGACCTACTAATACTGCACTGCGGTCGCTGGTCGTCTTGAGGTTGTCGGGTCTGTAAACGGCGGCTTAGGGTCTCAGGTATCGAATCCGATCTCGGAGGAAAGAGCGATGCAAGACAGCCAGCATCTCGATCCGTTCGGCTCGGCAACGGCCTTATTGGAGGGATTGCGGACGCGGGCCTCGTCGGCAGTCGAGTTGGTTGATTTCCATCTGGAGCGGATAGCACGACTCAACGAGCCGCTCAACGCGATCGTCACTCTCGATGAGGAGGGGGCAAGAGAGGCTGCCCGCGATGCGGATCAGCGACGCGAGCGAGGGGATAACGGCGCGCTATTAGGGCTGCCGATGACGATCAAAGATCTGATCGACGTGGCCGGCATGAGATGTACTGGTGGTCTGCTGCCTTTTGCGGAGCGGCGTGCCACGACTGACGCGCGGATCGTCGCCCGCGCTCGTGCGGCGGGCGCGGTAATCATTGGCAAGACAAACACGCCACCGGCTGGCAGTGACTGCCAATCCGACAACCCGGTCTTTGGCCGAACCAACAATCCATGGGATCTCGCCCTCACCGCTGGTGGTAGCAGCGGCGGCGCGGCGGCCGCGGTGGCAGCAGGCCTCTCCGCGCTGGACTTCGGCAGTGATCTCGCCGGCTCGATTCGCGTACCTGCCGTCTTTTGCGGCATCTATGGCCATCGTCCGAGCGAAACGCTCCTCCCTCGCACTGGAGATTTCCCGGGACGCACACTCCCAAACCCCGCGGCCATCATGGCGGTGCAGGGACCTCTCGCGCGCGCCGCCGAGGATCTGGAGCTCGCGCTCGACGTCATCGGCGGTCCGGATGTCGGTGAGGATGCAGCGTGGAGTGTCAGGCTCCCTCCTAGCCGTCACGATCGCCTGGTCGATTTCCGCGTCGCCGTGCTCCGGCCTGCCGATTGGGTCCCAGTCGAGCGAAGCATCCTCGACGCCCAGGAGCGGTTTGCCGCCGAGCTCGGGCGTCTGGGGGCACGGGTCGAAGAGGTGCAGCCGGAGTTCCTCGGCGATCTGCGCGATCATCACCGGCTCTTCCTGACCTTAATGGCGATCGTGACCGCGAGCGACAACCTCGCCGAACGCCGCGCGGACCAAGACCGGGTCAAGCAGGAGGGTGATTTCTTCGCCGATGCGTGGTTAGCCGGGATGGAAGCGGATGGGGCCTGCTTCTTGCAATTATTGGACGAGCGCGAGACCTACCGGGAGGGCTTCCGCTCCTTCTTCCGCGACTGGGATGTCCTGGTCACGCCGGCCAACATCACCAACGCCTTTCCGCATCAGGAGCCATCGTCCCGCTGGATCCCGCCGCTCGACCGGCGACAGCTTGAGATCGATGGCGAGCTCGTGAACTACGCGCTTCAGGATGTCTATGCCGGACTTTCGAATCTAAGCGGCCAGCCAGCTACGGGGTTCCCGGTCGGGTTCTCAGGCGACGGGCGGCCGGTTGGTCTCCAGGCCCTCGGCCCGTATCTCGAGGACCGTACGCCGATCCGATTCACCGAGCTTGCTGGTAAGACCTTGGGCGGCTTCACCCCGCCACCGGCGGTTCTCTGACTGAAACGGATCTAGGATGCGAGATTCGCATGTAATCCGTGATCGTTTTTCGAAGGATTCAGCACAAGATTGAGATCCCAGCCTCGATAGTATGCTTCGGCAGCGAACCAATGCGGCGACGATGCGGCGGGGGGTGGCATGGGCTCGCTCCAGGTTTAGTGGAGAGTGCTCGTGGGGCTTTGGGCGTTCGTGTTCCGACGATTCCTGGTGGCGATTCCGACACTCCTGGGCGTCACGCTAGTGACGTTCATCGTTTCCCACATCGTTCCCGGCGATCCATTGACGGTCATCCTCAAGAACCGGGCGCAAGCCAATCCGGAGATCATTGCTGCCTACCGCGAGCGGTATGGGCTGGACCGCTCCCTCCCTGAGCAGTACCTCGTCTACGTCAAAGGCTTGCTACAAGGGGATCTCGGGGACTCATTCGTTACGCGGCGACCCGTCCTCGACGATCTGGCCCAATATCTGCCCGCCACGATCGAACTCGCCGTCGTCGCGATGCTGATAGCCTCCGCGGTAGGGCTGCCGCTGGGGGCCATTGCTGCGATCCACCGTGGCCGCGTTGCCGACCACCTCTCCCGGTTCATCACCATGGCCGGGGCATCAATCCCGGCATTCTGGCTGGGCCTGGTCGTCCTCTTCATCTTCTACTACAAGCTGCAGTGGCTCCCTGGTCCCGGACGGATTGACACGGACCTGTTCGAGCCGGCACGTGTGACCGGGATGATTGTCGTCGACAGCGTCCTTGCTCGCGACTGGCCGGTCTTCGCCAGTGCCCTCCGTCACCTCGTTCTCCCAGCCTGCGTCCTCGCAGCCTATCCCCTGGCGATCATCGCGCGGCTTGCCCGCTCATCACTCCTTGATGTCCTGAACATGGACTACGTGCGGACGGCGCGCGCCAAGGGTTTGCATGAGCAGCGGGTGCTGCGCGGTCACGCGCTACGCAATGCGCTCATCCCAACCGTTACGGCCGCCGGTCTCGCCTTTGGCTATCTCCTGGCCGGGGCGGTCACTGTCGAGATCGTCTTCTCCTGGCCGGGGATTGGTCGGTACGCGGTAACAGCAGCGACGACCCTCGACTACCCGGCCATCCTTGGCTTCACGCTTGTCGTCGCCATCGTGTTCATCGTCGTCAACCTGCTGGTCGACCTCACGTATGCCTTGCTCGATCCGCGGATCAGGATTGGGTAGGAGGATTCGTGGCTGTTCAGGTTCCGGCCATTCCGCAACTGGCGCCTTCGATCCGCCAGGTCTCGCAGAAGCACGAGACAACGCGCCGATTCTTCCAGAGTACATCGGCGGTCGTCGGTCTCGTCGTTATCATCGGCTGGATTCTCATTGCCATCTTCGCGGGCTTGATTGCTGGGGATCCTTATGGACAGGATCCTCTCACGCGGCTCGAACCGCCCTCGTCGCAGAACCCATTTGGCACTGATGAACTGGGACGCGATGTCTATAGCCGAGTCCTGCATGGTGCCCGCATTTCCTTACCCGTAGGAGTTGTGGTCATCGTCTTTTCGGCGTTGTTAGGCTCACTACTGGGCGCCTTTGCTGGCTTCACGGGTCAAAGAGTCGACGAAGTGATCATGCGTGTGGTCGACGTCGTTCTCGCGTTCCCGTCGATCGTGCTAGCGATGGCTATCTCCGCGGTGCTCGGTCCAAGTCTGGTCAATGCGGTCATCGCCATCATCGTCGTCTGGTGGCCAGAGTACGCCAGGATGATGCGGGGTCAGGTGCTGGCGGCGAAGGAAAACGAGTACATCTTCGCCGCCAGGGCACTGGGCGTCCCGGAGCGCCGCATCCTCTTCCACCATATTCTTCCCGGCGCCATGCCCCCCATTCTTGTCAAGGCCAGTCTCGATATCGGCAGCGCGGTCGTCTTCATTGCCTCCCTCAGCTTCATCGGTTTGGGCGTGGTGCCGCCCGCTCCGGAATGGGGCGCGATGATCGCCGCCGGACGTGTAAAGTTCTTCGACTGGTGGCTGGCCACTTTCCCCGGGTTAGCCATTGTCAGTGTCGTACTCGCGTTCAACTACATTGGGGACGGCATGCGTGATGCGCTGGATCCACGTCTGCGGCGTCGGTAGCCAGCCATTCGGTATTTGGAGCGGCGGACCGCCGCTGAGTCGAAAGGAATTCGGTCGTGAACACGTCCCGCACGTCTTGCGTCGCTTCGGTAGGAATTCCCGCACAGCCACCTGCTCCGGATTCAATCGGCGGCAAGTTCTGGCTGGCGCATCGGCGGTGGACTTGCCATATCACGCTTCGGCTCTGGGCACGTGCGTGCTCAGGACGAGAAGCAGATCATCGTCGCCTACGCAGAGGACATTCTTACTAACGATCCTCAGCGGGCGTTTGAGTTCTACAGTTGGGTGATCGTCGCCAATACGTACGACACGCTCGTAACCGATACGCCGGAAAACCTGATTGACACCCAACCACTCCTGGCCAAGGAATGGGATATCGCGCCTGATGGTCAGACCTACACCTTCCATCTCGACCCGACCGCGAAGTTCGCATCAGGCAACCCGGTGACCGCAGAAGACGTCAAGTTCTCCCATCAGCGGTTGAAGAATCTCAAAGACGTTCCTGGGTACTACGCCGACCCGTGGGTCGAGAACATCACCGTCATCGATGAGCACACGGTCGAGCTCGAGCTCAACAAGCCGATGGCCTACCTCTTGCCCGTGCTGACGGTCGTGCCGCTCTCCATCGCTGACTCCAAGTTGATCATGGAGATGGGTGGCAACAGCAACCCTGATGCCGATCAGACCGATACGGCCAAGGAGTGGCTCGACCAGCATTCGGCCGGTTCCGGTCCGTACGTCCTGTCTGAGTGGACGCCCAAGTCCGGGTTCATCCTGGAGCGAAACCCGAACTTCTGGCGCACGCCGCCGTACTTCGACCGCATCATCGGCAGAAGCGTGAGCGATCCGACTGCCCAGATCCAGCTCGTGCTGAGCGGTGATGCTCAGCTTGCTATGGATATCGACTATGACACCGCCGACGAGTTCCGTGACAGCCCGGACATCCAGATCGTCGAGAAGCCGAGCGTTGACCTGATCTACATGGCGCTCAATACAAGCCCTGATATCTCCCCGGCCCTGGCCAACAAGCAGGTCCGCCAGGCCATCCAGTACGGGATCGACTACGACGGGATCGTGAGCGGCCTGATGCGTGGTCATGGGGTGCGGCCGCCCTCGCCAATCGTCCTCGGCATGCTCGGGGCCGACCCCGCAATGGCGGTTCAGCGGGATGTCGAGCGCGCCAAGCAGTTCCTGGCCGACTCGGGCATGGACAGTGTCGGCTTCCCGCTGTCCTACCCGACCAACCCTTCGGGAGTGTCGATCCGGCCGTCCTCGCCGCCAAGATCCAGGCCGATCTGGCGGAAGTCGGGATCACCGTCGAGTTGCGGCCGGTCGAAAGTAGCGTCTTCAGTAGCGAAACCCTATCCGGCAAGCTGCCGGCATTTGTCTCGCTGCGCGGGCCAGACTGGCCGGACGCCAGTGGCTGGGCCGAGATGTTCGGGCTGACGGACCGGAGGGTGGATTCATCGCCAACCACGTCAACTACGACAATCCGGAACTGCGGAACCTGATCACCGAGGCCGGCTCGACCATCGACCAGCAGAAGCGGGACGAACTGTACCGGCAGGTTGCACAGACGTTCATCGACGACGCGGTCTATATGCCGTTGATCCAGCCCTCTCGCGTCTATGTCGGCAGTCCACAGCTCAAGGGTCTGACGTTCCATCCACTCGATATCATGCGCTTCGACCTTTTGAGCCTATTAACCGTGCGTTCGTCGGACGAACGCTGATGGAGAACTCAATAGACGAAGTTACTCTAGTCCGCAATGTCCTGATTCCGCTGCCGGATGGAGTCCAGCTCGCCGCCAATCTCTATCTCCCTGGTGGCGAGGGACCCTGGCCGGCCCTGTTCACCTATTTCCCCTACCACAAGGATGGGGTCGGGGGGATGGGACACGTCGACGGCGAGCACCGATATTTTGCCCGGCATGGCTACGCCTGCCTGACGGTTGACGTGCGAGGAACCGGAAACTCAGGAGGGACAGCGAACTCGCCCAATCACGACTTGGAGCCGGAGGACGGGTATCACGTAACCGAGTGGATTGCGGCGCAACCGTGGTGCACCGGAGCGGTTGGGTTGTGGGGCGTCTCCTATGGTGGCGCGAGCACCCTTGAGGTGGCGGCCACCAACCCGCCGCACTTGAGGGCCATCATCCCAATTCATGGCTCGGCGGATGAATACGACGGATTTTTCCGACCGCATGGTTGCCGTCCCGGGTTTTGGACCGAAGCGGACTGGGGTCCGATGATGGTGGCGATGAACCTCATGCCGCCGCTCTATCGCGATGCGGAGGGGCGCTGGACGCAAATCTGGCACGAGCACCTGACTGGCACCCCTCCATGGCCACTGTCGTGGCATGGTGGTGATGTCGACTGGTCGCGGCGGCGGGTCGAGGTGGAACGGATCCGCGCTCCGATGTTCGCAATCTGCGGCTGGCAGGACTACTACCCGGGGGTAACGCTGCGCTATTTCAACCGGGTTTCCGGCCCAAAGCGAGTGCTCATTGGCCCATGGAAGCACACCATGCCCGATCTCTCGCCGATTGCCCCGATGGGCGGGCTGCGGGAGATGCTGCGCTGGTGGGACCGGTGGCTGCGCGGGGTCGAGAACGGGGTCGATCAGGAGCCACCCATTGCCATCTACGTGCAGGGAGCCGACCGCTGGCGGTACGAGCAGACCTGGCCACCGCAGGCCTGCGAACCTGTCGACTGGTTCCTTGGTCCTGAGCGCGCGCTGGCCGCCAGATCTCCGGCGGAAGAGGTAAGTGAAATCCACCAGGTAGACCCTAGCGTGGGAACGCTCGCTATGCTCTGGGATCCCTTAACCCCACACATCCCATACCGAGCCGACCACAGCCCGGACGATGTCCGCTCCCTCGCATTTACCTCTGCTCCGCTCGCTGACGATGTCGAGATTTGCGGGGAACCGGTAGTAACAATCTGGCTTTCGGCGGTGCCAACCGGCCCGCTCGCGGCCAAGCTCTGCTCTGTCGGCCCGGATGGACACTCGACGCTTATTTGCCGGGGGTGGAACGCTATCAGTGGGACCACGGCTAAGGGGGCATCCACAACTGAGCCACGGGAGCACACCATCCAACTCGATGCGACGTCATTTGTTGTCCCACGTGGGTCGCGGGTCCGACTGACGATCGAGGGCGCGGACTTCCCGCTCCTCTGGCCGGGGCCCGCACTGGGGACCTTCACTGTGCACTCGTCGGCAGCGCTGCCCTCGTCCTTGCGCCTCTCGATCCGCTCCTGTGAGGACAGTGAACCGACTCCGATCTGGTCACCGCCTGAGGACGTCGCCCCAACTGAGGGCACGCGGTCGACGATCTGGGACGTGACCCGCGACATCGTCGATGGGACCGTGACTGTGCGGTCGCGGGCGGCGACCAAGCTGCCTCTTGAGAGTGGCGCGGTCTTGACTGTGGATCGGGAGCATGCCTCGACCGTGGATCCGGCGCTACCGAGCGAGAGCCGCATGACGAGCCGTGCAGTCGTCCAGCTTGAAGATGACCACCTACCGGTCACGGTCGAGGCGCAGACCACACAGACAACCTTTCTCCTTGCCATGAGCGCGCGGATCACGCTCGCGGGACAGGAGATTTACAACCGGAGCTGGAGCGTGCCGCTGAATCGCGAAGGATTCGCGGCGTCTGGAAGTGTGCTTACAGACTCAATGGCCTACGCCGACGGCGGGTGAGCCCTCGCCCCCTCCTTGCCCTGCTCATGTCGAAGTCAAGTCCAGGAGAATTGAACCAACCAATGTTTCGGTGGTTGGAAATCGTTTCTACGTCATGGAAGTCCCTTGCTCGCTGCGGTCAGCTGGGTACCCGCTGGACGGCGACTTGAGGGCGGGAATCAGTGGTAGTAAGGGAAGGGAAACGATGCAGGTGAACCATCAGGCCCGCGTCGACCGGCTTGTCCCGCTCCTCCGCGAGGCCCAGCTCAATGGTGCGATCTTTACCGATCCGGCGTCCATCTACTACTTCAGCGGCGCGACCGGGTTCGGCTCCTGGCGCCGCCCGATGATCGTGATCGATGCCGACGGCGGGGCGACCCTCCTCATGCCAGCGCTCGAGTTCGACATGGCGCGGACGATGACCTGGATCGATGACGTCCGGCCCTGGGTCGAGTATCGTCACGAGTCGCTCCCGGCCGATGGACCGAGCACGCTCGTCGGCCTGGTCGAGGAGCGCGGCTGGTCCCGTGGCCGCTTAGGGGTCGAGTTCGGACTCCTGCCTGCGTCGGCGATGGAGCGGCTTCGCACGGCGCTCCCGCATGTCGAGTTCGCGGAAGCGGAGGGGCTCGCACTGCAGTTGCGCACGGTCAAGGAGCCGTCGGAGCTGGAGATCATGCGCAAGGCCGGTCAGGTCGGCGTCGCCGAGGTCGCGGCCGCTGTCGACGCCCTGGCCGATGGGCGACCCGAATACGAGGTGACGATCGCCGCACGGGCCGCGGGGACCCGCAAGGCGGCCGAGTTTCTCGGACCGGACAATCAACTCATCAGTCCGGTGATCGAGAGCGCACAGATCTTCTCCTCCGGACCCGAGCGGGGGATCTGGCCCCACGGCTGGGCTTCTACCCGGATTATGCGCACTGGTGATCTGGCTGAGATGTGCTTCTGCACGCTGGCCCACTTCGGCGGCTACCACCTCGGGTTCGACCGGACAGTGCCTATCGGCGATCCACCTGCCGAGCAAAAGCGTCTTCTCGACTGGGGCAGGGAAGCTAACCGCGTCGGGATCGAGGCAGTGCGGCCTGGGGTGACGGCCGGTGAGGTGGCGGGCGCGATCGATGACATGCTGGAGCGCGAGGGCTTGCTCGACCACCGCTTGCATCGGCATGGGCGCGGCGTTGGGATCGGGTTTTCGGAGCCACCTGACATTTCAGACTTGGATGAAACCGTCCTTGCTCCCGGGATGACCTTCTCGATTGAGCCGGGCATCTACATCCCCGGTGTGGGTGGGGTCCGCTTCGGAGACACGGTGGCCGTGACTGACGATGGTTGCGAGGTCCTCACCCCGGCACCCTACTACTGGCCGCGGTGAGGGAGGCGATGGGGACCTACGACGCAATCGTCGTCGGCCTGGGGGCGATGGGGAGTGCTGCTGCCTACTGTCTGGCGCGGCGCGGTCACCATGTTCTCGGGCTCGATGCCTACCCTGAGCGACATACGTTTGGCGCGTCCCATGGACGGTCCCGCATCATCCGGGAGGCCTACTTCGAGGCCCCGGAATACGTGCCGCTGGTGCATCGGGCATATCAATTGTGGCGAAACTCTGGAATCGGAGGCAGGGAAGCCGCTCCTCTCGATCACCGGGGGCATCACCATCGGCGCACCAGAGAGTGGCCACGTTGTCGGCGCACTCGAGAGTTCTCGTCTCCATGGTCTTCCATACGAACTGCTCACCGCGGCGGCTGTTCGCGCGCGGTACCCTGGCTTATGCCGACCGATGACCTGGTCGGCGTCGTCGAGCCTAACGCGGGGATTCTCGACCCGGAGGCGTGCGTCACGGCATTCTTAGCCGGCGCAGCGCGAGCAGGAGCAGAGCTCAATCGCGAGGAACCGGTTATCTCCTGGGCCCGGGACGGCGAGGGGGTCCAAGTCTGCACGTCGCGCGAGACGTATCGCGCGCAACATGTCGTCATCGCCGCCGGCGCGTGGACCGGGCAATTGCTGCCGGAACTCGCACTGCCGCTCGTGGTGTTTCGGGTCGTCAACGTCCATTTCCAGGCGACGAACGCAGAACTGTACCAATCGGACCGCTGCCCGGTTCATCTCTGGTCGGTTCCCGAAGGCCAGTACTACGGATTTCCTGTGTTACCTGGACAGGGGATGAAATTCGGCCGGCATGACGTCTACGAGGTTTGCACGCCTGAGACAATGCGGCGCGAAGTGTCCGAGACGGAGATCGAGGCGCACCGGACTGTCGTTCAGAAATACCTGCCGGGGGCGGCCGGTCCTACGCTCTGGGCTCTTACTTGCACCTATACCCTTACTCCGGACGAAAACTTCATCGTCGACCGGCATCCCGAGCACCCAACCGTCGCCATCGGCTGCGGGTTCTCAGGTCATGGTTTCAAGTTCGCGCCGGTGATCGGTGAAGGGCTGGCTGACCTAGTGACCGGTGATAACGCCGCAACCTGGAGTAGAGTTCTTCTCAGCATCTCGCTTCAAAGTCGCCTAGCGCGACAACGCCAGTTTGGCGCGAAGGACTCCATCTCGCACTGACGACGCTACCAAAATTGATCCGCTGATCCTGTCGTTTTCCGCTGAGGGCGTTAGAACGGACTGCTCCGTGGCTACGACGTACCTTCTCTCAGACGGCGGCCGGCACGGCATGGAGATTCGGTAATGCCTCCACCTGAGGAACAGCGCACGCCCGTGACCAATTTGTGACCATGGTGCTTGTTAGGTGACGGAAACCCACGTCGCGAAGCCATTTTCAATGCGTGTGGTTCGAATCCCGCTCCCGGCACCAGAGGTGCAGTTCCTTCGGGTTAATCTAGAAGACCGCATAAGGCGTCAGGCCGTCCTCGATGAGGCGATTGGCCGCGGCGAGCGATTTGGGGTACTTGTGATCGGGGACGAGCCCAGCCGACCTTCGTTCAGGGCGTTGCGGCTGAAGTTGCAGGACCAGGTCTACATCGAATACCCGGAGACGAGCGAGCGGGAGCTGTACGATCTCCGAACCGACCCTCTTCAACCCCAGAACCTGGCGGGTGATCCGGCCTTCGCGGCCGAGATGGATCGCCTTCACGCATGGCTCGGGGCGCTCACCAGCTGAGGTGGCGTCCAGTGCCGTAGGAGCGAGGACGCGCCACCGAGCGGGCAATGATCACCGCGAGCACTGGAGCCGCCGCGGCAACCCGCGTCAATACTCGACCGCCATCTGCACCCAGAGCGGAACTTCGCCCTCGATCCGGGGATCGCGCGGATCGTCGTCTTTGCGGTTGACGACCTTCGCCGGCAGGCGCAGCGACGACACCTCCAGACCGATCCGCTTCCAGGTCTCCTCCAGCGCCTCCTCCTCCAACGGCGGCCAGACGTTGCCATCCGGAAATACGACGCGGCCGTTGGTCCGCGTCGAGAGCGCGTCCAGGACCTCCGTCAGCGGCATCTCCTCCCAGCCGACCTCGTGTGCGACCGCCGGGCTGACCGGCACGAACGCAATGAGCTCCCCATCGGTACGCATCCGCTCCACCCCCTTCGCTTTCAGAGTGGCGTTGTGCGAGCCGTGGTGCCCGACCTTGTAGAACACGGTCCGCTGCAGCAAGTCTTCCATGTCCGATTTCGCCGTTTGCGTGCCGCGGGCGCCGTCGCGCGGTTTCCATGGTCCCAGTTCGTCCCACGAGAGCCAATTGCCGACCTGGGCGTCGGCGACGAAGAGCAACACCTTGCGCTCCGGCTTCTCGTCCTCATTGTCCTTCGCTTTCTTCTTATCCTTCCCATTGTTCTCGTCTTTCTCGTCCAGGTCCGGCAGCTCGAATGCCAACACCAGACTGGTGTTGTTGATGAAGCTGTCGACCCATAGTGCAAACCCTTCCGCCGCCATCAGCCAGTCGAGATCGATCCGCCGCCACTCGTTGATCTCGTCGAAATAGGCGTTGAGCGCCGGGTAGGTCTCCGGGAGCGCGGCGGCCCCCGATTCCGCGACCGGGATCGGAACGCTCACCGATTGATCGAACGGAAAGGTGCGTTCGTACACGTCCCGCGCCGGGCGCGGCGCCGCAGCGAACGGGGTCCCCGCGGGCACGTCGCCGGGAGGATCGAACAGCGGCGTGACGAAAGCGCTAAAAGCCGAGGGTTCGGTCAGCGCCCGCCGTGCCAGTGCCAGGTCGTCGTCGGCGGAGCCGCGCCCGGTAGCGCGCCGGTCCTCACCGCCATAGGTCTCTGGCTCCTTGCGGGATGGGTCCATCTTGCTCAGCCGCTTCCAGTCCTGAGGCGGGCCCAGGACGTAGGCGACGCTGTCCGTACCGGGGATCGGGCGCACGTCGCCGGGATCGCAACAAATGTGCTCCCCCTTGACGCGCTTGACGCGGTCTTTGGCCTCGTCCAGGCCACTGCGGGTCGACGCGGCGAAGTCCCGCGATTCGGCGAGAAAGGAGATCACGTCGTCCACGGTCTGCAACAGGCTCTCCGCCTGTGCCCCCCGCATGCCTTCCACCCGCTCCGTGATCCGCTTCAGGGCGACCTCCTGCTGCTCCCGCAGTTTGCCGAGCACCCCGGCAAGCCCCTCCGGATCGTCCCTGGCGGTCCACGAGGTCCACAGCGCGTCGATCTGGATCCCGTCCCACTCCTTCCTGGCGTCGGCGTAGATGAAGCCGGATAGGTGATCCCAGTGCTCGTGGGTGATGATCAGCAGGTCGAGGTGCCCCATCGCCTTCCCGTCGGCGGTTGGGTCCAGAGAGGGGTCGTGCGTGGTGCGCCGGATGTCCGCGACTACATCCCGCATGCGCACGGTGGGGTCGGGCGTGCGCGCGAGCACCCCGCAGTCGATCAGCACATAGACCGGGCGATTCGGATCGACCTCGCGGACCTTCGCGGTCGGGCGCGTTCGCGGAAAGGCGAGCAGGAAGCAGTCGCCCACCCCCTGCCCGTACATGCGGATGAGCACTTCGTTGTCCTTAGGGCAGAGCGGCTCAACCTTTTCGGCAGGGTCGAGGGTCTGGGTCTGATTGTCGCGTCGTCCGCTCATGATGCGCTCCTTCATCGGCTTGCGCGGGTGGCCACCGCCACGGTTCCCTATTCGGTCGGCCGCTCATCTAGAACCCGCGGTGGAGGAGGGCGAAGGGCTCCCCCACGGCCATCCGCCGCTGCCGCGCGCTAACGCCGTAGGTGCCGGCGAGCCGCCCCGCGGAATTGGCCGTCGCCTCCCCCTGCCACAGAGCACTCCGCCTCGCGAACCCTGATTGTCGTTTCAGTCGGTTGGTCAGCTCCCCTGCATCGTCTCCTTGCTCCGGATCGGTGGACTTGGGCAGCTTCCGGTACAACCCCTTTGAGATGATGTAGCGGATTTCCCAGGTCGAGAGATCGAAGATCAAGGTCGCCCCGCCGCGGATTGGCCACGCGGGCGCGACGCCTTCACGGGTACGGCGGTCGGTCTGGACAACTTCGACGATCATCTCGGTGCGGAATTCGCCCTGGGGCCCGATGCGCCGCGCCGTCCGCAGATTGCCGACGGATATGCTTGCCCCCTTCCGCAGATCGAGTCCGGGAATGACACGGGGGCTCAGCACGTCGTCGGGTTGCATCCCCACCAACGCGGAATGAAGTTGACGCTGGGCCGCGAGACCATTGCGGAAGACGTCGTCCCGGGCGCACCCTGGTTCCCACCGCTCGAGGGCGGCGACGAGATTGGCGACCTCACGCCTACCTGGTTCCTTTTCGTCGCGGATGTCTCGCAGCTTGGCGGCCAGCAACGACTCCGGCTCCACGCCCCGCCAACGCAGGCTGTCTTCAGAGAGGGTGGTGACATCCCGCGGGTAGATGCCCCAGGCGCGGAACGCCTCGATAAAGGCCACCCGATTCCGCCGCCGGAGCACAGGGGCGAGGTCGTGGTCGGCCGTGATCATCGCTCGCAGGAACTCGCCGAAGGTGACGTCGATCGGGGGCAGGTAGTCCATGGCCCGGATGCAGACGCGCAAGACCTCGTCCGCCGTTTGTGCGGCCTCGTTCGCCAGCCGGTTGGCCAGGTCGGGGTGGATCTGGCCGGGTTGAAGAACGCCGGTGCCGCCCGTGGAGATGCGCAGCAGGTCGTGGACGCGGTCGTTGTACAGCTTGAGGAAGGCGTCGAACACGGCGGCGACCAGAATGCTGCCGCGCTCGTGCGGTTCGATAGTGCTCTCCAGGGCACGCGGATCCGGTTTCGTCCGTCGCCAGACACCGGCTTCGTCCTTCTCGCCCAGGTAGTCGCGCAGCGCTCCGCGCTGGCCGATCGCCTGGCCGAACTGCTGGGCTAACTGCCCCAGCAGGTTGTCAGTCTCCAGATCGCCCCGGCTCTGCGCGATCTGGTGGCGTAGCACCTCCGGGTAGGTGAAGTGCTGGAACAACGCCATGATGTCCGCGAAAGCCTCGTGAAAGGCCCAAACGTCGTCGTTGCTCGGCTCGTTGAAAAAGGGGTGCATGCCGTCGACGAGGGCATGGGTGGTCTCGTGGGCGATGATGTCGTGCGAGAGACAGCTGAAGACCGTCCCCCCCGGATACTCGCGGCCGGTCTCGTCCTCGCTGGGGAAATAGCCGAAGAGGAGAGCCCGTTTGGTCGGGCTGTAAAACGCGTTCGGTTCTCGCAGGGCGTGCGGATAGACCCGCAGCCGCTGTACATAACGCGTCTGCAACGGATCGTACCATGGCGACTTGCCGTCGCGGTCGGAACGTCCATTGGACGCGGGCGCGGTTTGGTGAATCTCGATCGCTTCCCGCGTGAAGAGGTCCTTTTCCTCAGGGTGATCCTTCGACCACGGGAGCAACGGTGACCAGAAAACGGGCCGCCCCAGGGCCAGCTCGAAGCGGTTGATGGTGTTCATCGCCACGGCGTAGACCATCTGCTGGTGAAACTGCGGATTGCCTTCCGAGGGCGGCAACCCGTCCCGCGCCATCAGGTACGGGTGATTGAGGTCGACCGGGGAGTAAACGCAGCCGCTGGCGGGATCGACGTCGATGACCTCGAGGTACTCCCCGATTGGACCGGGCGCCACGTCTTCCCACCGCGTCGGAATCGTCACCTGGTAGATCGGCGACGTTTCGAGCACCGTACTCAGACTCGGGTCGAAGGAATAGGCGCGCAGCTCGCGGTACGCCGGCGGCGGTGGCTGTGACGGTGAAGCGCCCCCGGGCGTCCTGGGATCGGGCAGCTTGAGCGAGACCCCTGGGGCCAGCGCCCCCTTGTGAATCTCGGGCAGGGCACTGATCTCCATGTTTCGCACTTTCTTGAGCTGCTTCTCCAGTGCGGAGGAGAGCGAGGGCAACTCGAGCAAGCGGTCGAGGAGGGGGAGCCGCGATTCGTCCTTCCGCCAGCGGCCGAATCCGACCATCAGCACACGGTCGGTCGCGATCAATGGCATCAGCTCCAGCATCAAGTCTTCGGGCTTCTCCTCCAGCGGCTCTTCGCTTGTCTGCTGCGGCGGCGAGTCGCCCGTCTTCTGCAAGAGCTCCTCGGTCGTCGCGGTCAAGAACGGCGCACAGCTTGGCTTCTTGCGCGGCGCTCTCTTGCGCCGCCAGGGCGAAGCGATCGAGTTCCGCCGCGGGCGGCGTCTCCGACTCCGCGGCGGTGATTCCCATGCCGCCGCTCAGGAGCCCGGCGAAGAAGGTCAGCTTGTTGACCCGTTGCCCGCGGATTTTCGCGGCAAACGCCTCGACATCGGCTCGCGGGGGCAGGGGAGTCGCAAGGAGCTTCGCGGCATCCGCGATCCCCGCGCCGTGTTTTCCCTCTGCCACCCACGCCCGGTTCTTGTTCTTGTCGTCGACAGGTGTTCGCGCGGACTTCGCAAGGAGGTACTGGAAGGCGAAGGGAATCAGGCGCTGCTCGCCGCCGTACTTTGCGGCGATCACGTCGCGGCCGTGGTAGGACAACCACAGCGCGGCCAGCCCGGCAACGCACGCGGTTGCGAACGAGGTCCCGGAGGCTGCCGTGACTGTCCGCAGCAGGTTGCCGTCCTTGTCGAGCTCGGCGCGGGCCCGCCAGACCGATTCGCCCGGGGCGGCGATATCGACCAGCCTGCCGATCCCCGAGAACCGCCAGGGGGTCTCGGCGACGTTCGTCGCCGCGACGCCGATCACCTCCGGAAGCGCAGCCGGAAAGGCGGTCGACGGCAGGAAGTTGCCCGCCGCTGCGACGACGATCACTCCCTTCTCGTGCGCCCCGGCGATGCTCTCGCGGACGAAATCGGAGTACCACGGCCCCCCGAGCGACATGGAGATGACACCGACCCCCGCGTCGGCGGCGTAGGCGATGGCACGCGCCAGATTGCCGAAATCGAGGTGGAGCACGGAGCGGGAGACCCGCAGCGGCAAGACGCGAGCCCCGGGCGCGACCCCGTAGGCCTCGGGTGGATCGACGGCCGGCGACGCGCTCGAGCGGTCGCTTCCCCCGCTGACGATCACGCAGGCGGTACCAGTCCCGTGCCCCGGCGTCTCCAGGAATTCGTCGTGGACCACCCGCAGATCGTCGACCGCGGTGCCGGGCTCGTTCCCCTGAGGGTCGCGCAAGAACGATTTCCCCGGGACGTTGAGGCGGGAGCGTACCTCGTGGTGCTCCGTGTACCCGGTATCGGGGTGCCCGATAACGACCCCGGCGCCCGGCTCTCCGTCACCATGCCGGGCATGCCAGAGCTCCCAGGCCTGGCCGACGTTCATCTGGCGAAGGTGCCAGTCGCACGACTCCTGGCGCTTCTGGCAGGCGCTGATCGCCTCGTTGATCCGACGCTGGACCGTGTACGGCTGGGGCAACCCCCACAAGCCGAGCTCCTCGCGGCGCAAGCTGGCGGCAAAGGCTTCCGCCGCGGTCGCGTCCTCCGGCTGCGGCACGACGATCAGCATTAGCGGCTCGGCGTCCTTTACCTCGTCGAGGTCATCCAGCCTGCGGAACGTCGTCCAGAACTGCGCCAGCGGGATCGCGCTGGGCGCTACCCCAGGCGCCTCGATTTCCGGGGGCATAGCCTCGAACCAATCGGCCATCCCCGCGACAGGGCGGACGTCCCAGCCGCGGAGCTCGTTCCTCACCGCGCGCTTGACCTGAGCGGCGGTTCTGGGTCGACCGTCGGCCGCCTCGTAGCGAAACGCGATCCCTCTCGGTACCGGTAGGGCAGTGGCGACAGCCTGAGCGTCGTCTTCGTCGAACGAGCGGATGGGCATCGAAGAACTCCTTCGCTCGGATCGGGACATTTGCAGCGGTCGCGAACGAGGACGCGGCGGGATGCCTCGTCCTTTTTGACCCGCCAGGGGCCGCCAAATCCGTTGCTGTCTTCATGATCCTATCACACGAGATTGGCCTGTCCCTTAAGGCGTCCGGCTGACCGTCCGTCGTCGCGCCTCTCGGGTGGCGATCCCGGCATCGCCTGCGGTGCCGCGACTGTGCCGATTCCGGAATGCCGCGCCTGTTACTCGAAGATTCGCTCATTACATGATGACCAGAGAGCAAGCAAATCAATAAGAACGACGGATTGACATGCGCGCTAGCAACTGTGAATGGGTAACCGGCATTCGGTACAAGACTCGTCGCGATCGACACTCGCAAGGACACGAATTTGAGCGTCAGTTCACGAGATAACCCCATGACGATCCCAACTGGCTTCATTTCTTCTTTGCTTCGACTCGATGATCTCTCGCTTCCGCGCAATAGTGAGTGTCAAGCCGATCAAGATCCAGCGGATTTATGGTCGGCTGAGGGAGGGATCACATCCGGGATCGTTTCGCTGCCGTAGATTGTCATGAGCCCCATCGCCTTCGGGACCCACGACCTTAGCGTTGCTCTCCAGACAATTCATCACGGGGGAAGGACATGAATACTCGATCCCTCATCGCTGCTCCACCGTCCGACGCGCCGCGGGAGGACTGGCTCCGCGCCGGAGTGCTGGCAGGCTTTCTGGGTACGTTTGCCATGTCGATCGTACTTCTCGCCGCCTATGCGCTGGCGAGCAGCATCGGGAGCGCGGACGGCAATGTCGTGCAGCGCTGGTGCTGGGCGCTCGTCCATAACCCCGTCGCGGAGCGCACCGCCGATGGCGTGGTCTGGCGATCGGGGCCAACCTGGCGATGGGGCTCGTGCTGGCGCTGGTCTACGCGCGCTACGCGGAACCGCGGCTGACCGGCCCAAGCTGGTGGCGGGGCATGATCTTCTCGCTCGTCCCCTGGCTGCTCTCGTTGGTCATCTTCCTGCCACTGATGGGCGGAGGTCTCCTGGGGATGGATATCGGCGCCGGTCCACTGCCAATCCTCGGAAACCTGATCTTGCACCTGGTCTACGGCGCGGTCCTGGGGAGCAGCTACGCGGAAGCCGCCGAGGACTGGCTCGACGATACTGACGTCGACCGGGGAAATGCGGCATCGGCTGAGCGCGGCGCGGCCATCGGGCTCGCGGCGGGACTGATTCCTGGTTTCATCGTGGGATGGCTCATTGCCCCAGCATTCGATGACCTCGTGGGTAGGCCGGCAACAGCAATCGGCATGGCCTTCATCGGCGCGGTGATTGGCCTGGCGATTGGTTCATTTGCCGGGATGAGCCGGGCGCAGACGCCGGCAGGAGGTATCTGGCGCTCGCCGGTAGGATCTCCTGTCTTCGCATGTCACGGGAACAGGCGCCCTGTCCGTCCGCATCGTCTGGACAAGCTCACACCGTTTGATGTGATTGACATGCTGTCGCGCGGACCGACACATCTGGTTCAGCCGGAATCTTTGATTCGTGAGGAGACGAGATTCTGCACTGTGTTGAGAATGACACGAGTCCCAGGCCGGTGCACAACCCTCATTGACTGCCGTCCCGGAACATTTCAGACTTCGAGTCCCTCGGAGGAATGACGATGAGTCCTGATCGAAAGCCGGGAATCCCCGGGACCGGGACGTTCCTGGGCGTGCCGTATGACTGGCGTCGCCCGACCTGGGCACGAGTCAGAGCGCGCGCGTGGAATCCACACGATCGCCGACTGCTGACGCCAAAGGTGTTCGGTTGGGGCTACGACCTCAATCTCGCGGAGCTGCTAGCACGATTGGGGTTCGTGCGCCGCCGCTGATCCAGGCGGGGCAGCGCTCGACCGCCGCGTCCGCCGACCAGTCGCCAACGGCGGCAGTGCGATCGTCCTGGACGGTAACGACCAGTGGATGCGGGTTTGCCTCATCCCCGCTCCAGAACCTGCCGCTGACGATGAGGTGATCGCCGGCCAAGATCGCTCTCTTCCTGGATCGTTTCCCAGTGGGGAGTCCTACCTTTCGAGCTCTCCCAAGAGCGCTCGCAGGTCGAGGGGCGCAGTCATCATGGTGATGCTGCCGTCGACGTCGCGTGGCCATTCCGCACGCGGCCGGTCCCGATAAAGCTCGATCCCGTTGCCGTCGGGGTCATGCAGGTAGATCGCCTCGCTCACGCCGTGGTCCGACGCACCGTCAATGGAGACGCCGAAGTCGACGAGCCGCTTCAGCGCGCGTGCCAGCTCCTGCCGGCTTGGGTAGAGGATGGCGAAGTGATAGAGCCCGGTGGTCCCCGGGGCTGGCGGTGAGCCGCCACGGCTCTCCCACGTGTTGAGACCAATGTGGTGATGGTAGCCGCCAGCCGAGAGGAAGGCGGCGCTATTGCCCATCTGCTCGATGAGGTCGAAGCCAAGCGCGTCGCGGTAAAAGGCAATGGCCCGCGGCAGGTCCGCGACCTTGAGGTGGACATGGCCAATGCGCGTCTCAGGATGGATCGACGGCTGCGCGGGTGTGGTGCCGGATGGAGTCGTTGCCGTGGACATGCTCATGCTCCTTGACTCTTGATTAACGACCGATGGGCTCAGGAACGACCAGAGGTTTCAGGTTCTGCTCGATCTCCCGCATTACCGACCGATGGGTTCAGGAACGACCAGGGGTTTCAGGTTCTGCTCGATGTCCCGCCGCTGGGCTTCGAGCCAGGATGGGAGCTGCAGCGAGCGCCCCAGCTTCTGCTGAGTTTCGTCGGTCATGAATCCGGGCGTCTCCGTCGCGATCTCGATGATGTGGCCGTCCGGATCTGAAAAATAGATGCTACGGAAATACGCACGGTCTTTGATGTCCGTGGTGGGCACATCGCTAGCGTTGAGAAAGTCGCGCCATGCGACGAGTGCATTTTCGTCCGAAACGCTCAGCGCGAAGTGATGCGTCATGCCCGTTCCGATGCGAACCGGACGCATCGTGCCGTGCGGATAGGCGAAGTAGGTGATGATCGTGCCGGGCGCGCCGTCGCCGACGCCGAAGTAGAGATGCGGTGACTCCGGATTGTCGAAGTTGACGGTGCGCTTCACGATCCGCATGCCGAGCACGCCGGTGAAGAACCGCTCCGTCTCTGCCGCGTCCGAGCCGATGGCGGTGATGTGATGCATCCGCCGCAATCGCATGTCGGGCGTGGGAACCGGAATGGGTTCTGGCCATGTTTCAGCGGCGATGGCGGCCTCATCGCGATGGTTGACCATCGTCTCGAGCGGCGGCATCTTGACTTCGGCGCCAAGCGCGTCCGGGGCTTCGTCCAGGGTCCAGCCGGGTCCGCGCGTCGCGATCTCGAGAATCAGGCCGTCCGGATCGGTAAAGTAGATACTCTCGAAGTAGACCCGGTTATAGGGTCCGGTGACCGGGATGCCGCTATCGGTCAGCCAGCGCTTCCATTGCAGTAGCGTGTCGCGATTTCGCGTCTCGAAGGCGAGATGATGCGTGCCGCCGATTCCATACCTCCCGCGAGGGGCGCCCCTCCACTCGAAAAACGTCAGAACACCCGGGCCGTTCTCTTCGTCCGCAAAATAGAGGTGATACGACGAGGGGTCGTCGAAGTTGACTGTCTGCTTGATCAGGCGCAGACCAAGCGATCTGGTGTAGAAGTCCACCGTGCGCTGGGCATCGGACGAGATGGCGGTCAGGTGATGGATGCCCTTGATGACGGTAGCGGGTGGATTCAAGGAGCAATCCCTTCGACACGAAGCGGATGTGAGATGCGAGCGCACCACGTCGGTAACCTACGCTGAAGGAGCAGAGCCATGGTGAGAACTGGCGATACCCCACACCCTCACGGCGGTGAGCAAGTCCTGATGTCCGGAGTAGCGCTCGAGCAGGCTACTGGCGCGATTATCGCGCTCCACGGCCGGGGCGCGGGCGCCGAGGACATCATCGCACTCGCCCAAGAGGTCGCGCCGCCAGGCGTGACCATTCTGGCGCCGCAAGCGGCTGGGAATACCTGGTATCCCCACCGATTCATCGAGCCGAGGGAAAGGAATGAACCCTATCTGTCCTCGGCGTTGCGAATTGTTACCGACCTCGTGACGCGACTCACGGACCAGGGTGTCCCATCCGAGCGCGTCGCTCTCCTCGGGTTTTCCCAGGGAGCCTGTCTGGCTCTCGAGGCCGCGGCACGGAACCCGCGGCGATACGCCGGGGTCATCGCGTTCAGCGGTGGTCTGATCGGGCCACCGGGAACCTCGTTCGACTTCGAGGGGACGCTCGAGGGGACGCCGATCTTCATCGGCAGCAGCGACGTCGATCCCCACATCCCAAAGGAACGTGTCGAGGAGTCCGCTCTGGCGCTGGACCGTCTCGGGGCGGCGGTCGATGCTCGCCTCTATCCGGGAATGGGTCACACCGTCAATCGCGACGAGCTGGACGCGGGGCGGGCGATCCTGAATGAGGCATTTGTGCCGAGCAGCACCCAAGGGCGACCGGCGATGAGTGATGGGTGATGGAGCGTCGATAGCGGGGGAGATTCGTGCTCCGTACGCAGGTGGGTCCGGTTACAAAAGTGGAAACGATCCCCTATCACCCATCACCTCAAGGCCCTGTTACTCTCGCCTTAGGCCTGCTTGACCGCTTCGATGTCGAGCTCGATCTTGACGTCATCGCCCACTAGAAAGCCGCCAGCTTCCAGGGGCGCATTCCAGGTCAGGTCGAAATCCTTGCGATCGATCTCCGTACGAGCGGTCCAGGAACCGACTTCGGTGCCGAACGGAGTTTTGCCGCCGCCCTCGTACTCAGCTTCCAAGGTGACCGGGCGGGTGACGCCGCGGATTGTCAGATCGCCATGGACGAGAAACTCGTTGCCCTGCTTTTGGGTAACAGAAGTCGACGTAAAGGTGATGGTCGGATTGTCACCGGTACCGAAGAAATCGTTGGTGCGCAGGTGACCGTCGCGTTGCGCGTCGTTGGTATCGATGCTGTCCGCTTTGATCTCGACCATGACCTGGCCGTTGGTCAGGTTGTCGCCCTCGGTCTCGATAGTGCCCGAAAGGTCTGTGAACCGGCCGCGGACCTTGGTGAACATGTGCCGGACCGTGAACGAGGCGCCAGAGTGGCTGGGGTCGATCATCCACACTGTCTTCGTCCCGGTGTCCACATTCATTGTCGTATTCGCCGTGCTCATCCCTCAGCTCTTTCTCCTTACGCCCAATCTTTGCCGGCCCCCGCGGCACTTCGCCGCACGTGCCGTTCCCCAAACTCTGGTGATGGATGGCATCGTATCGTTACCTGCTTACGTTTGTCAAGTACCTTACCAATCGTAATGTTATACTTGCGAGAGAGGTGAGGGTGTGAACACCAAGGAATTGACGGACGATCAGCGAGTCGGCGACTGCGAGGCCCAGTTCAGTGCGTTCTGTCCCACGTTTCACCGCGCGATCGAGTTGATCGGGCGGCGCTGGACGGGGGCGATCCTGCGCGCGATGCTGTCTGGTGAGGCGCGATTCAATGACATCGCCTCAGTGGTGCCGGGGCTGAGTGACCGGCTCCTTTCGGAGCGGCTCAAAGAGCTAGAAGCGGAGGGAATCGTCACCCGCACCGTCGTGCCCTCGACCCCAGTGCGAGTGGATTACTCACTGACGGAAAAGGGGCAGGCGCTCAACGAGGTGATCATGTCCGTCTCGAACTGGGCAGAGCAGTGGCTGACGCTCGCCCCGGATTCGTGCGACTTGAAAGACGAATGATCCGCTGGGCGGTTCTCGCTGTTACAATAGGGGCGAGCCGGGATGTCCGGCCGGGAGTCGGGAGGACAGATATGGACGTCGACAGTAGTTTCGGCATCATCTCCTGGATCATTTTCGGAGCTCTCGCCGGATGGGTGGCGAGCATGATTTCAGGCGACAACGCCCGGCAGGGTTGGCTCGGCAACATCATCGTCGGGATCATCGGCGCCTTCATCGGCGGACTGATCTTTTCGCTGATCGGCGGTGGGACGTTCACCCTTGCCTGGAGCATCGGCAGCTTCGTCGCTGCGGTCATCGGTGCGCTGGTCCTGCTCTTCATCCTGCGGGCGGTGCAGAGCCGCACGTAAGGAACGTCAAGAAAATCAACGCCCCGCCGATCAGGATCGGCGGGGCGAATTGTTTGCTCGGATCCATCTGACACTACCGCCGATAGATGCGTCCAGACCCCAGGTGCGGGTCGTGATGGGCTGGAAGTAGCCGCGGGGCGAGCGACTTGGGCGACGCAAGCGTGGCCCCCACGGGCCTTCGGAGCGTTGCGCCATTCCAGCCACTATGTGTTCGATGTGTTAGAGGCCGCAGGCTTCCAGGCCGCCGCTCTGCCCGGCCATGAAGGCGATGGCGCGGTCGGCCTTGGTGCCGTGGATGGACTCATCGAACGGCGCTTCCCACCAGACATCCCCGGCCGATTGGGTCAATTGCAGAGCCATGGCCGCAACAACCGGGCTGATCCATTCCGATTCCGCCGCAAACGCGATGAATGCACCGGCGAAGCAATCGCTCTGCAACTCTTGTTCGAGCGGAGTGTACGCTCCGGTATCGGTTAGGTACTGGATGTGGTGTCCCCACTCATGACTGAGCAGAGGTAGCAGGACGCTGACGGCATCCGGCGAGACGAGCCCCGTAGAGATGGTGATCTCTTGATTCGTCGAACAGTAGCCGGCGGGCGCGTAGAAGACGTCGATGAACTGGCAGAATTCCGTACCTGGTTCGGACACCAGTTCGATCTGCGGCGAGCTGTAGGCGAGCCCGCGGGCAGCGAACTCCGCGCTCCACCAGGCATCGATATCGGCGGCAATCAACTCCGCGGTGGTTTGGGCCCGAGCTACGTTCGGGGTCAGTAGCGTCAGAGCGATTACCAGCACGAGTACGAGTCGGCGTGTCATTACCCATCCCTTTCCCAGAGCCTGGACTGCGGCCCTTCCCAGGAGCCAATGGCAGTCTACGGGCAAGCTTCGCAAACGAAAAGAGTCGGAACCGCCCATCTCGGTCCAGCTCACGGAGACCCTCTCATCCCCAGCCCTTCGCTTCCCCAAGGTCCCTCGGAGCGAGGAGAAGGGAGCACGATCCCGGACGCGAGAAAAAATCCCTCTCCTGCTGTAGCGGGAGAGGGATTTAGGGTCAAGGGCGCTCGGAGTTGAGGTGAGGGACGCGAACCCTACCCGACGAAGCCGCAGTCGGCAAGGTCGCCGTTCATCCCGGTCATGAAGGCCAGTGCTCGCTCTGCCTTGTTGCCGTGCTCCGGGGCGTCGTGGGGAAGGAAGAACCAGACATCACCGGCGCTCTGTGTCAGGCTCAACGCCATGGTGACGGTCTCGGGGCTCACGAGGCCGGCGTCCTGGGCGTGGCTCATGTAGGCGCCGGCGAAGCAGTCCGCTTGCAGCTCCGCCTCGCGTATGTCGGTGACCCCGGTATCGGTCTGCCACTGCACGTGGTGGCCCCACTCATGACTGAGGACTGTCCACCAGAGAACCTCGGCCGCGGGATCGTTTGGCGCCCAGGCTGTCGAGTAGTAGACCACCTGGTCCGCCGCGCAGTAGGCGCCGGGGCTGAAGTAAGGGTCGATGTCTCCACATCCGGTCGTCATCGGTCCGTCGATCGAGCGCAACGCGGGGGAGGAGTAGGCGATTCCCATGTTCGCAAACTGTTGCGCCCAGTAGACGTCGAGGTCGCTGACGACGAGCTCGATGGTCGACTGCGCGGATGCGGTCAGCGGCGCGACGAGCGCGGCGAGCGCGAGCGCGATGACGAGCAAACGGTGATGCATTCCGGGTTTTCCTCCAACCGGGCGCCGTGGAGCGCGAAGGGTTCGGGCAGGCTACGTTGATGATAGGACAATTGGAATGTCAAGCGAACAGTTCTGGCAACCCGTACGTCCCTTATCGGTGCGCGCTGCGTTGTGCGCCACCAATTGAGACGGCGCCTGCATAGTGCCGGCTCTATACTGGCCGATTGAGCGCCAGGAGTGATTTCCCTTGATGAGTTCAGGCACATCGGACCGCCCATCGTATCTCGATCTCGTTCGCGAGCGCGTCGTCATTTTCGACGGCGCCATGGGGACGTCTATCCAGAATTACAACCTTGACGAGGCCGGGTACGGCGGCATTGAGGGCTGTAATGAGTATCTCGTGCTGCACAATCCGGGGCTCATCGAGGAGGTTCACGCCTCGTTTCTCGAGGCCGGCGTCGACGTCATTGAAACGGACACCTTCGGCGGCAGCCAGCTCAAACTCGAGGAATATGGACTCGGCGATCGGACGTATGAAGTCAACCGTGAGGCGGCCGCGCTGGCGCGGCGGGTGGCGGATCGCTATTCCGGCTCCAATCACCCGCGATACGTTGCCGGCTCGATTGGCCCGACAGGGCTGCTCCCCGCGTCCGAAGACCCAATGCTGGGAAACCACCGCTTCGGCCAGGTCGTCGATCTCTTCATCGATCAAGTGCGCGGTCTGACCGACGGCGGCAGCGATCTCTTCATCGTGGAGACGACGCAAGATATCCTCGAGCTGAAGGCCGCCGTGCACGCCATCCTGCGCGTACGCGATGAGACAGGAGTTCATATCCCGATCCAGGCGCAAGTGACCCTCGATACGAGCGGCCGCATGCTCCTCGGCACCGACATCGCCGCGGCGCTGGCGATCCTGGAGGCCCTTCCGGTCGACGTCGTCGGTTTGAACTGCTCGACCGGACCAGAGCATATGCGTGAGCCCGCGCGATACCTCGGGGAGCACGCGACGCGGCCGGTGGCGATCATTCCCAACGCCGGGCTGCCGCTCAACGTCAACGGGCTCGCGGTCTATCCGCTGGGACCGGACGAAATGGCGCGCGATCTGCGCGAGATGGTTGAGCAGTTCGGAGTTGGCATCGTCGGAGGGTGCTGTGGCACGACGCCCGAGCACCTCACGGAACTCGTCCAGGTGATCGGCCGCCGGCCGACCAGTGTGCGGCCGGCGCGACCCCTGCCGCTGACGGCGTCAATGGTCCGTGCAGTGGATCTGCATCAAGACCCGGCGCCGCTGATCGTCGGCGAACGGGTCAACACCCTCGGCTCGCGCAAGGTCAAGCGCCTGGCTCTCGCTGACGACTACGACGGCATGGTCGTGGTGGCCCGTGACCAAATTGATGTCGGGGCCCATGCGCTCGACGTCTGTGTGGCAATGACCGAGCGGACGGACGAGCGGGAGATGCTGCGCACGCTCGTGAAGAAGTTGGCGCTCAATGTCGAGGCGCCGCTCGTGCTCGACTCTACCGAAGCCGACGTGCTCAAGGACTCGCTCGAGCAGTACCCGGGACGGGCGATCGTCAATTCGATCAACATGGAAAATGGCCGGGCCAAGATCGACTCGGTCATGCCGCTGGCAATGGCGCACGGGGCTGCCGTGGTGGCGATGACGATCGACGAAGAGGGGATGGCCAAGACCGCGGCGCGCAAGCTGGAGGCCGCACGCAAGATCCACGACATCGTGGTCGACGAGTACGGCCTGGCGCCGGAGGCGCTGATCTTCGACCCGTTGACGTTCCCCCTTTCGACCGGCGATGAGGAGTTCACGCGGTCGGCGATTGAAACTCTTGACGGGATCCGAGCCATCGAAGCGGAGATGCCCGGGGTCATGACGATCCTCGGCATCTCGAATGTCTCGTTCGGGCTCAATCCGGTCGCGCGCAAGATCGTGAATGCTGTTTTCCTCTACCACGCGGTCGAGGCCGGACTCGACCTGGCTATCGTTCATCCGTCGCACGTAATGCCCTTCGCCGAGATCCCAGAGATCGAGCGTGAGCTGGCCGAGGATCTGGTGCTGGCCCGCCGGGATGATGCTCTGGCGCGGCTGATCGAGCACTTCGAGGGTCGCGAGGAGGAGACGAACGCCGGCGGTCCCGACCCGATGGCGGATATGACCCCGGAAGAGAAGCTCCACTACCAGATCGTCTACCGGAAGAAAGAGGGAATCGAAGACCAGATCGATCTGGCAGTTAGTAAGCGCGACCCGGTTGAGGTTCTCAACACGGTGCTGTTGCCAGCGATGAAAGAGGTCGGCGACAAGTTCGGTGCCGGTGAGCTGATCTTGCCCTTCGTGCTGCAGTCCGCCGAGGCGATGAAGAGGGCTGTCGCCCGCCTCGAGACGTATCTGGAGCGGCAGGAGGGCGTCACCAAGGGAACGGTGGTCCTGGCGACGGTCTACGGTGACGTTCATGACATCGGCAAGAACCTGGTCAACACCATCCTCACCAACAACGGCTACACGGTGCACGATCTCGGCAAGCAGGTGCCGGTGAACCGGATCATCGACAAGGCTGTCGAGGTGGACGCCACCGCGATAGGGCTTTCCGCGTTGCTGGTTTCCACTAGCAAACAGATGCCCCTCTGCGTCCAGGAATTGCACCGGGCCGGCTACCGCTATCCGGTGATCATCGGAGGCGCGGCGATCAACCGCGGCTACGCACAGCGGACCCTCTTCGTCGACGAAGCGACACCCTATGAGCCGGGAGTGTTCTACGCCAAGGACGCCTTCGAGGGACTGTCCCTGATGGACCGCCTGATCGACCCGGACAGCCACGGCCTTCTGCTGCGCGAGACAACGGAGGAGGCGAGGCGAGCCCTGGACCGGCCGAGCAAAGCCGCATTTAGCGTTCCCGATGAGGCGAGTGCGACTGACGGGTCGACGGTCCGAGAAGTCGAGCCGATCAACCCGCCGTTCTGGGGAGCGCGGGAGATGGATCGCATCGAGCTGGAAGACGTCTGGCCGCACCTCGACCTGAAAACGCTCTTTCGCCTGCATTGGGGGGGCAAGGGGGTCAAAGACGAGGCCTGGGACGAGTTGCAGCGGGACGATTTCATGCCGCGGCTGGAGCGCATGAAGCGGGAAGCGATCGACCAGGGTTGGCTGCAACCGAGGGTGCGCTATGGCTATTTCCCGGCGAACCGGGACGGCAATGATCTGGTGGTGTTCAGCCCCGACGAGGAGGAGCGGGAGATCGCGCGGTTCACCTTCCCGCGGCAGCCGCGGCGGGACCGGCTCTGTCTCGCGGACTACTACCTGCCGCTCGCAGCAGGGCGGCGCGATGTGGC
This sequence comes from uncultured Chloroflexia bacterium, assembly GCA_963751075.1. GTDB lineage: Bacteria > Chloroflexota > Chloroflexia > Thermomicrobiales > UBA6265 > JACCXM01. The sequence goes on from CAVVTE010000013.1 coordinate 186,211, forward strand.
GGTGTTCCAGATCGTGACCGTTGGCGCTCAGGCGACCGCGCTGACCGAGCGGCTGCAAGCGGCGGGAGAGTACAGCGAGAGCTTCTTCAGCCACGGGCTGAGCGTGCAATCGGCGGAAGGGCTGGCGGACTACGCGCACGCTCGTATCCGCGCCGAGCTTGGGGTCGCCTCCGACCAGGGCAAGCGCTACTCCTGGGGATACCCTTCCTGTCCCGATCTGACCCAGCATGCGATCGTCGACCGGCTGATTGACGCGGGAGCCGCCGGAATCCGAATCACGGAGGGCTTTCAGTTCGACCCTGAGCAGACCACCGCGGCACTGGTCGTTCTCCATCCGGACGCCCGCTACTTCGCCCTGGCACGTTCCGGAGGCGAGTAGCCGTGCAGTCGAGAAGTTGGGATGTCAGGAAACCGGCGTGGCGACAGGCGCAACCGGGGTGGCGGCTTGAGGCGATTCGTCCGGCATTTCGATCGCGGCGAGGAGTGTTTCGACGTTTGCGAAATCCTGGTTGACGGCTTGGGTTACTGCCCGCCACGTGATCTCGAGGACTGACTCCCCGGGAACGACGGTTCGACATTCGACGTATTCGACACCCCGGTAGTCGCTCCCATCCGCTAAGGTGGCGGTAATACCGAAGAGACCCGCTTCGCCTCTCTCATCTTCGGCGACCGGCAACGGCCTCCCCGAAAGCGGAATCACTTCGGAGATGTCCTCGTGTTCAGCAAGCTCTCGCTCGGCGTCGGCAAAGCAGGCTTCCGCGTCGCCCGCGAAGCCGACATACGCCTCGAGGTAGACGGTTGAGATTGGGGTGCCGATCTGCAGCCCATCGTAGCCATCCTCGATATGCTCAGCTTCGACAGACCAGACGGCTGGATCCCAGCTGACCCGCACGCCAGAATTGGGACCCTCCCAGGAAGAACCGGAGACCCCGGATGTTGCAGAGTCACGTGCGGGTAGATCGGATTCGGCAACCGGAGTCGCGGGGAGAACGGGCTTTGGCTCCTGCGACTGGGCGCCGGCGAACGTCGCCAACCCGGCCGAGAAGAGCATGGCCAGGACGATGACCGGGACGCGACGAACGGTAATTGTCGGTTGGCGCATGCTGCCTCCGGAGGAACGGTTCGATTGACGAGTTTCATCCTAACAGGTCAGCACTCGGGAACTTATGCGATGACGCCGTTGGCGAAAGCACGCAAATCATGAGTGACATTTATGATGCGATTGTGGTCGGCGCAGGCCCGGCTGGAAGCGCCGCGGCTATCGTCCTCGGGAACTCGGGATGGCGGGTGCTCCTCCTCGATCGACGGGTTTTTCCGCGCGACAAGCCATGCGGGGACCTGATCGGGGCCAGGGCATTGTCGGCGGCATTCAAACTTGGCGTTCGTCCGTCTGAAGTGCACGAGTACCCGCGCATCGAGGGGGCGCTGATCACTTCGGAGCGAGGCGCTCTGGATCTGACGCCAAGGTCAGGTCTGGGGCGACGTCTGCTTGCCAGCTCGGATGCGCGAGTCGTCCCACGGCTCATCTTCGACAATCTGCTCGTGCAATGCGCGTTGCGCGCGGGCGCCGAGCTACACGTCGGCACCGTTCGGAATGTCGGCGACTGGCGGGCTGGGGTGCGGCGGGTGGAGGCAGAGACTCCCACCGGTCCCTGGCAGATCGAGGCGAGAGCGGTTGTCATCGCCGGGGGGTATGGATGCCGGGTCGCGCCAGATGTCGCTCCGCGGTCTGCAGAGGACGGCCCGGCGCGGGGCATCGCCATGCGCGGTTACTTCGGCAACGTAGCGTCTCCATCAGGTCGCATCGTCTTCTCATTGGATCGGTGGCTACTCCCTGGCTACGGGTGGATCTTTCCGCTTCCGGACGGGGGCGCGAATGTGGGGGTGGGGACCCTGGTCCCGACTGAGAACGTCAGAACCGCGGGAGGCAAAGAGCCCTTGCAGGACTTGTGGCGCCGCTTCACAGACGATGACGCGTCCCCGGCGGCAGGCTCGCTTCGCCACGCTGTTCCACTGGGACCGCCACGGTCGTGGCCCCTCGATCTCGGTCCGAGGCGGCGAAGGCTGGTCGCGGACGGTCTCGTCGTCGTGGGCGAAGCGGCGGGGCTGGTCGGTCCGTTGACTGGCGCCGGCATTGCCTTCGCCCTGGAATCTGGAGCCGCCGCCGGGACGGCGATTGCTGCCGCCCTGGCGTTGAGTGATCTCTCAATCGATCGGTTGCGCCCGTACAGCGAGGCGATGCGACGGAAGACCGCTCCCTGGCTGCGCGCGGAGTTGCTGGCACAGCGTTTTCTTGCGGACTCAGGACGGGCGGATCGATTCTTCAGAGTGATAGAGCCATTGCCACCGACGGGGGCGCTGGGCGCCCGACTCCTCTTACACCTCGGCTAATCGACAACATGAGATCGGGGCTTGCGGTGGAGCGCGCCTGCGGCATGTTGTTACTCGTGTGCGGTCTTGGAGAGATGTGATTCGTCGCTAGTGCGGAGTGGGCAACAGGTGACATCCCAAGGCGCGAGGGATCTCGTCCAGAAGTTTCCGACACCGTGAGATGAGATTCCGCACCGCCACCAGGAATGACACACGGTGCGAGGGTACTGTGGAGCTCCGAAACGCTTCCGTGTTGCATGCCGCGACGAGCCGGGAGTTGGCCTTTGCGGGTTCAGGCAGAGGCGGATTCTGCCCAAGCGAGGGCACGCAGTCCCTCGTCACGGGCGTGGGCGGTCCCGCCATCGGCTTCCGTCACCAGGCGGCGGACCTGACCCGAGAAGCGGATCGGCTGCGCGAAGCTCCAGCGGCGGACATACTCCAAACAGTCATCACGTAGCCATCCCCGGGCAAGCACCCAGCGTCCGTCTTCGTGCGTGCCGATCAGGACAATACCGCCACCCCGCCATGTAAAGAGACCGGTGGCCGAGCCGGCAGCCAAGGATCGAGGATTGGGATTGACGGCAAACTCGTGCATGCGGGTCCGTTTCTCGGCATCTGGGGATAGTTCGAAAAGCGCATCGGCGCCAAGGCGTCAATGTAGTGACGATGCTACGTCTGCGGGCTGTCGGGGTCGTTAGGCGCGCGGCACCAAGAAGGTCGGTGTGAACTTGGGCAGGTCAGTGTGGATGGTGCTCACCGGCAAGCGATGCGATGATGTCCAGCTCTTCGTCTTCCTGGGTCTCGGGGGATGACCAGGGAAGTGGCGCGCGTACGAAATACTCGTGGGCGAGCCGCCGCTCGAGAGCCTCTAGCGGGATGCCGGCCAGGGGACCGCCTTCACCGGTCTGGGTGAGATGGGCGGCAATGGCGGCGCGCTTCTTCTCCGCCCAGGGACCAATATCGATGACGTGCGTGATGTCGGCGCGAGGCGTGCCGAGATTGGCGAGCGCAGCCGGCGAAAGGGACTGGAGCGGAGAGTCAGGCCGCTCCAGCATTTCGAGCATATCCTCACGGGGAGCGGTAGCGAAGTAGAGCCGCGACGTCTGCCACGGCTCGGATGTGGCTCTGCCCGTGTGCGCCGGGTCGGCCGCAAATTCGACGGCCTGAAGTGCGGCATAGTGAAGATGTAGATGGTCAGGGTGACCATAGAGGCCATCCTGGCCGTACGTAATGATCACCTGCGGCCGAACAGTACGAATGTGAGGCACGAGCATCGCCGCAACCGCGTCGACGGGGGCTCGGACGAGTGCCTGCGGATGCTGGGCTTCCGGGGAGCCCTCCATTCCAGAGTCACGGTAGGTGAGGAAGCGGACGTCTGTAACGCCGAGTTGCTGCATCGCGTCACGCAGCTCCCGCTCGCGAACGACGCCGAGTCGCTCCGGATCGTCGAGTCCAGGGATCGAGCACTCCCCTGCTTCGCCGCGGGTCGCGCTGATGACGGTTACTGGCACGCCGCGCACAACGGCCGCCGCCATGACCCCGGCGGCGCTAAAAGTCTCGTCATCAGGATGCGGGAAGATCGCCAGCATCGGTCCCATCAGAAAAACTCTCCGGACTGGACCAGCGTCTGCTCGAGACGCGCCTGCCGGTCCCTGGCGGCGCGATACCGCTCATGGTTGACCATATCAGGAGCGTATTCAGTTGCACCACTGAGCTCGTCGGACGCGTTATCGAGGCGCGTCAAGATGCCCGCTTCGACTCCTGCCATGAGCGCAGCGCCACGCGCCGTGGTTTCGTCGCCGGGCGTCATCGCGATAAGACTGTGGCCAAGAGCATCGGCGGTGATCTCCATCCAGCAGGGCATGACGAGGATAGCGCCTCCGGAGACGACGATCTGATGGTCCGGGGATGCCTGGGGTCGCAACGCCTCATAGACGTCCGCGAGCCGGTAGGCGACCGCCTCCATCCCAGCTCGAATCAAATGCTCGGGGCGCGTGGCGACCGTGAGTCCGGCGAGGACGCCCGTGGCGTCGTCGTGCCAACCAGGTGAGCGTTCTCCAGCAAGGAAAGGCAGAAAGGTCAGGCCAGCGGAGTCCGGAGGAAGTTCGCAGGCGAATCTGGTTGCTTCCGCATCGCGGCCGGTACCGGTGGTGTCCCAAATCCAGCGGAGGAGGTTTCCACCGTTTGAGAGGGCGCCGCCGAGCACGGCGCGGCTCCTGTCGAGCCGATAGGCCCACAACCCGTGAGGAACGACCCACGACTGATCGGGCGGTTGGGGCAGGATCATCCGCATGGCGGCGGAAGTCCCGACCGTCAGCGCTATGGACGAAGGTCCAATGGCGCCACTGCCAACATTGGCGCAGGCGCCGTCGCCGAGTGCGGGGAACCACCGCGCGGAGGCCAGCGCCGGCCAGCGCTGGCTGAACTCCCGACGCAGGCATGCGGCCGGTCCAAGGTCAACGAGGGGTGAGAGACGTTCGGCGGCAACGCCGGTCACGTCCAGCATCACGGGGTCCCAATTCAATGAGTGGACATCGAGAAGACCGGTTCCAGAGGCCATGCAAACCGTGACAGCGGCCGCCTCATCGTGGCAGAGGCGCCCCAGGGCGTACTCGGCAAATGAGAGCCAACGCTGAGTCCCGTCAAATGTGTCAGGATCGGTTCGTCGTAACCAGCACAGCTTGGCTGGCCAGTAGGATGAATGGAGGCGACAGCCGGTTCGCTGCCAGACGGCGTTCGCATCGAGCTGCCGACGGAGGATGCTTGCGTCAGCCGCGGAGCGCGTATCCGCCCAATAATAGATTGGGGTGGTCGGTGTGCCGGTCGCGTCGACACCCATCAGACTGTGCCAGAACGAGGTGCTCCCGACCGCCGCAACGTCCTGGACACGATCTTGGAGCCGGGCCACCACACCGTCGATCGCGCCAACTGTCAGCTCGAACAGTGATTCGGCGGGGAACGTTGCGCCTCCATCCGCGGTCGTCTCGAGCGCGTAGGGAAGCTGGTCTTCACACTCGACGATTGCGCGACCCAAGCTATCGAAGGCAAGCGCGCGTACCGACGACGTTCCCGCGTCGAGCGCGACGATCAACGGCGCGCGGGCGTCTGCCAGGGAAACGGATGGCATCGAGGCTCCTGAGGACTACTGGACAGAGAATGGCGTCGGCGAAGTATATCCGCCACCGGGCCGGTGGCCCGGCTCTGCCCTGGCTGAGTAGACTCCGGCATTCGGCCGCTGGGACGGGGAAGGAGCCTGTGTGCAGCTCAGGGACGATGTCCGGGCGTTCCTCGAGGAGGAGCGCTTCGGAGTGCTTGGCACGGTCAATGCGGACGGAAGCCCGCAGCAAACCGTGATGTGGTACGAACTGCGTGGCGACACGATCGTCATGAACACGAAACGCGGCCGCAAGAAAGACAGGAACCTGGTGCGCGACCCGCGAGCGTCACTCTGTATCGAGGATGGATTCCGCTACGTGACATTAGACGGCACAATCGAAACCATTGAGGATCAGGTTACCGCCCAAGCGGATATCGCCGCACTCGCGCGCCGGTACCACGACGCTGGCAAGGCCGAGGAGATGGCGCGAGAGGTGTTCGCTCCCCAGGAGCGGATCACCCTTCTGCTGCACGTCGATCGCGTCGATGTTCATGGGTTCGACGGCGAGGAGTAATCGTGATCGTCGCGCTCGCCGGTGGCGTCGGGGGGGCCAAGATGGCCCAGGGGTTTCAAGCCGCGCTGCCCCCTGGCGATCTCACTGTGGTTGTCAACACCGCCGATGACTTCGACCTCTACGGACTTCGCATCTCGCCCGACCTCGATACGGTGATGTACACGCTGGCCGGGATTGGCGATCCCGTCAACGGCTGGGGTGTTGCCGGAGACACGCGCAACACGCTGGCTGCCATCGCTCGCTATGGTCAGGAGCCGTGGTTCTCGCTCGGCGATCAGGATTTTGCCACCCACGTCCTCCGCACGGAGCGGCTGCGCGCTGGGATACCGCTCTCCGCGATTACCCGTGAGCTGTCCAGCGCGCTCGGCATCCCAACCCGGATCATACCGATGACGGATGATCGGGTGGCGACGTTGATCGACACGCCAGCCGGCCGGCTCGAGTTTCAGGACTATTTTGTCGGCCGCCGTCAAAGCGATGACGTCCTGGGGGTGGTCTTCGCGGGGATCGAGCGAGCCAAAGCGCACCCGGATGCCGTGGGCGCTATCCGCGAGGCCGACGCGGTCGTGATCGCGCCTTCCAACCCAATCGTCAGCGTGGCCCCGGTCCTGGCAACTCCCGGAATGCGCGAGTCGCTCGACGATGCTCCGGGTCCCATCGTCGCGGTCAGTCCGATCGTCGGTGGTCGTGCGCTGAAAGGCCCGGCTGCAGAAATGCTGACAACGCTTGGTCATGAGGTCTCGGTGCTCGGTGTGGCGCGCCTGTATGACGGTCTCATCGACGGGTTCGTCATCGATGAGCTTGACCGCGAATTCGCGCCAGCACTGGAGCTGATGGGGTTGCGCGTCCTGGTGACGGTTACCGTAATGGGCGGCGAAGACGACCGGCGGCGGCTGGCGACCGAAATCCTCGATTTTTCTGGTTCACTAAGCTTGGAGCGGATGGCCTCGCGGTGAGCGAACACATCGTCGCCGTCGTACCCGTACGATCCCTGAGGAACGGAAAGTCGCGTCTCGCTCCCGTGCTCGCGCCAGCAGCGAGGGAGAGGTTGCTGCGGCATGCCGCCGAACGGGTAATCCGTTCTACGGTCGAGTCCGGAACGGTTCAAACGGTCCTGATTGTCAGCCCCGATCCGGAGGTGCTGGCATGGGCCGCGGATCTCGACCCTACACTCAGCACGATGCTCCAGCCGCAGCATCAGCCTGGCCTCAATGGGGCCATTGATGCCGGCCGGGAATGGGCTGGTGCGCTTGGCGCAACGGCAATCGTCTCACTGTTCGCCGACCTGCCATTGATCGAACCCGGTGACATTCGAGGTTTGACCGCGCGGCAGGAGGCGGTCGTGCTTGGTTCGGATCGCCGCGGTGAAGGCACGAACGCGCTCCTGCTGAGACTGGCCGGCCGCGGACCGGAGTATCGGTTCGCGTTTGGCGAACGAAGCTTGGCCAGGCACCAGGAAGAGGCGCGCCGCCTCGGTCTGGACGTTGCGGTCCACAACGCCCCCGGGATAGGCTTCGACCTGGATACCCCCGACGATTGGGCCGATTTTCTCGATGCCACGGCGGACCGCGAAATACCGGCCGCACACGAGTCTGTGGAGTGCGGGGCCGGTGTCGGGTGAGCGAAGGCAATGAGGTCCGAATCATCGGCCTCGATGGCATGCCTGAGGTGGCGCCCGGAGATGATCTCGGCTCGCTGATCGGCAACGCTATCGTTACTTCCGGCGTGGGCCACGAGCGGGGCGATATCGTCGTTGTCACCCACAAGATCGTGTCGAAGGCCGAAGGTCAGGTCGTCGACCTGAGCACGATCGAGCCATCGACGTTGGCGACAGAGTTTGGGGAACGTTGGGACAAGGATCCGCGCAAGATCGAGGTCGTCCTGCGCGAATCCAGGCGCATCGTGCGCATGACCAACGGGCTGATCATCGCCGAGACCGCGCATGGGTTTGTCTGTGCCAATGCGGGCGTCGATGCTTCGAACGCCTCCCCGGATACCGTGGTTCTGCTGCCGAAGGATCCCGACGCATCGGCGATGAGCTTGCGCGCGTCGCTCAAAATGCAGTTTGGATTGAGCGATGCGCTCGCACCCGCGGTGATCATTAGCGACTCGTTCGGCAGGCCCTGGCGGCATGGCATCGTCAATGTCGCGATTGGCGTCAGCGGGATGGCGCCGCTGGTCGACTATCGTGGGCAGACGGACGCGGCCGGCTATGAGCTGTCAGCCTCGATTCTGGCGGTTGCCGACGAGGTTGCCGCGGCGGCAGAGCTGGTGATGCACAAGTTGGCCGGGCGGCCGGTCGCGGTCGTTCGCGGCTATCAGTCGCCACTCGCCGCCGCACCGGGGACCGGACGTGAATTGATCATGGACTCCGCACGGGACTTGTTCCGGTAATTCGTCGCGATCGACACGGAAGAGAGGTCGGGATCATGGGAACGGTTGGCTACGCGGCGTCGATGGAGCAGTTCGCGCCGAGCGCGCTCCTCAGGTACTGCCAGCAGGCGGAGGACCAGGGGTTCACGGCGGTGATGGCGTCAGACCATTTCAACCCCTGGGTCCCGTCTCAGGGGGAGTCCGGATTTGTCTGGTCGTTCATGGCGGCGCTCGGCGCTACCACAAATGTGCGGTTCGGCCCCGGAGTGACGCCCCCGGGCTATCGCTATCACCCGGCGATCATCGCCCAGGCGGCGGCGACGCTGGAGGAGATGTTTCCCGGACGCTTTTACCTGGGACTCGGCGCCGGCGAGGCGCTGAACGAGCACATCGTGGCCGAATACTGGCCGGAAGCGCCGGTCCGGCTGGAGCGGCTAATGGAGTCGATCGAGATCATCGGCAAGCTCTTCAGTGGCAAGAAGATCAAGCACCGAGGGACGCACTTCACGCTCGAGAGCGCCCGGCTGTGGACCCTGCCGGCAACCCCTCCGCCGATCTACGTGGCGACTTCTGGCCCGATCATGGCCTACCGCACCGGTAAATTCACCGACGGTTTGATCACGGTTGGGGCGGCGGACGAAAAGCTGAAGATGCTGGTCGAACGCTTTGAGACCGGCGCCCGTGAGGCTGGGAAAGACCCGGCCACGATGCCCAAAATCCTACAGGTCAAGGTGTCCTACGCGGCGACCATCGAAGAGGCGACCGAGGCGGCGGTGCGAGACTGGCCGAATGGAGGAATGGCCTTTCCCAAGGGGGATATCCGCGAGCCGGAAGACTTCGAGGCAATGGCGAAGCTCGTCCGGCCGGATAACTACAAGAATCGGGTGCTAATCACCCCGGACTCCGACGAGCACGTCGCCTACCTGCAGCATTTCATCGACCTCGGGTTCGGCGAGATCTACGTCCACAACGTCGGACGCGATCAAGAACCCTTCATCAAGGTTTACGGGGAGAGAGTGATCTCAAAGCTGCGCTGGCCGGTGTGAGAGGCGGGCGCCTTCGGCTGAGGGGGGCGCTCGCTGAGGTGGGTCACTTAGCTCACGGGGGAAGGGTGACGTTTCTACTCCACTCTTGACCTCCGAAAACGCTCGTCCTTGCTGACTGACCGTCTGGGCGTCTATTCTGAGTGGCGCATTAGCCTTCGGGGTTGAGGTGAGGTCGGCGAGTTATGCCGGCCAAGTCCCGACCGGCGGTAAAGCCCGCGAGCGAGCGCGCGACGTCGCGTGAGCATGACCCGGTGAGATTCCGGGGCCGACGGTAAAGTCCGGATGGGAGAAGGCGTGCGAGCGGTGGTGGCCCTCTGTGGCCCCGGCCGTTCGTTACGCGCTACCAAAAATGTCAACTTCGCCCGGGGGTTACCCTCCGGGCGTTTTTTGTGCCCGGTGGTTTGGAGCTCCATGCGGGTCGCCCCGCTACCGGACATCGTTCATGGTTGGTTACTTCATCAATCGCCTGTTGCATATTGTGGCCGTGCTCTTCGGCGTGGTGACTGTGACGTTCATCTTGCTGCATCTGGCCGGCGATCCTCTGGCCGGTTTGATTCCACCCGGCGCCGGCCCTGAAGTCGAGAATCAGATCCGGACCGCATATGGGCTGGATCGGCCACTGCCAATGCAATACCTCGACTTCGTCGGTTCTGCCATGCGCGGCGACTTCGGAGACTCCTGGCGGCAAGGCCGGCCCGCGCTTGACGCGGTGCTGGAGCGACTCCCTGCCACGCTGGGGTTGACAGCCGTGGCAACCGCTCTGGCCGTAGGCATTGGTTGTTCCCTCGGGGTGACGGCGGCGGCGCGACCGGGGTCGCTCTGGGATATCGGTGCTCGCCTGGCGGCGCTGCTCGGGCAGGCCGTACCCGTGTTCTGGCTGGGGACGATGTTGATTCTCCTTTTTGCCGTCGACCTGCACTGGCTACCGGCCTCCGGGCTCCAAGGACCGGGCGGAGTCATCCTCCCCGCGCTCTCGCTCGCCGCGTACCCTGCCGCAACCCTTACCCGGTTGCTGCGCGCATCGATGATCGAGGCGCTCGGCGCGGACTACATCCGCACGGCGCGAGCGAAGGGGCTCTCGCGGTCCAGAATTCTGATTGGACATGGCCTCCGTAACGCGGCACTGCCAGCGCTGGCATTTACTGGAGTCCAGGTGGGATTTCTCCTCGGTGGCGCGGTGATCGTGGAGGGGGTCTTCGCGTACCCCGGCATTGGCGGGCTCGCGCTCGAGGCCGTTGCAGCGCGTGATATTCCCCTGGTCGAAGCATTCGTCTGGGTTGTGGCGGTGATGATCCTCGTCGTCAACGCTCTGAGCGGCCTGATGGCCGCGTTGCTCGACCCGCGGCTGCGTGCGGATGGCCTGGCACCCGTGAGTGCCTCGTCATGAGCACCGCACACGTCCGCTCCATCGCGGCCGCGAGGCGCAGAGAGTCGAGGCCGGCGGTGGCCCGGCCCACTGCTGCAGCGAAATGGCGAGTTCGCTTCGGACCGCCGAGCGCGGTGATCGGGTTGTCGATACTGGGGCTGATGGCGGTGCTGGCTGTCTTAGGTCCAACTCTCTGGCGGGTGGACCCGGAAGCGCAGGATCTCGTCAACCGGCTGGTCGCACCGTGGGGCTTCGGCGGAACCGCTGCTCACCCGCTCGGAACCGACGGCCTCGGCCGGGATACCCTGGCGCGGCTGATCGCGGGGGCGAGAGTCTCGCTCCCACTCGCCGTGGTTGCGACTGCCGCGGCGAGCGCCATTGGCGTCAGCGTTGGCATTCTCGCGGGCTATCGCGGCGGTAGCATCGATCGGGTGGTCTCATGGCTTTCAGATGTGCAACTGGCGATACCGTTCGTCGTCTTCGCCATCGCCATGACCGCGACGTTCGGCAACTCGATTGGCAACGTGTTGGTCACCCTGGTCGTCACCAGTTGGGTGGCGTACGCGGGGGTGATGCGGCTGCAGGCGCGATCGCTGCGCTCGGCGGAATGGATGCAGGCGGCGGAAGCGATCGGCGCTACTCCTGCGAGAGCGTTACTCAGGCATCTTCTGCCGAATCTGGCCGCTCCGGCGGTGGTTCTGGCGACCCAGCAGGCCGGGGCGATGATTCTCTACGAATCGTCGCTCAGTTTTCTTGGTTTGGGCATCGGCGGAAACACGGTGACCTGGGGCGGCATGGCGGCGCTCGGTCGCGAGGCGGTTTTCAAGGCGCCGTGGGTAGCGGCCGTCCCCGGCGTGGCCATCGCCCTGGCAATTCTGGGGTTCAACATGACAGGCGATTGGTTGGCGACGCGCGGTCCGCGTCAAGGTTGGCTCTAGAGAGAGGGCGGCGCGCCGCTCCAAGGAGGACCGGATGGTTCCAATGCATTCCAGCCGGATATCGCGCCGACGCGTGCTTGGCGCGGCGGGTCTGCTCGCAGGGTCGACCTTGCTCGTGCCCGGCATGGGCTACGTCGGACGATCCGCGCCCGCTAAACAGATCTACGATCAAGATTTGGTTATCGACCTCGCCGTCGAGCCACCTACGCTCGATCCGGCGTTGGTCTACGAGTCGGACGGCTGGTCGGTAATCCACTCGATCTACGACGCGCCGGTCCAGCTTGGTCCCGATGGTTCGCTCGAGATGGTGCTGGCCGACTCGATCACCCAGGTCGATCCACTAACGTGGGAGATCTCGCTGCGACCGGACATCACGTTTCATAACGGCGAGCCTCTAGATGCGTCGGCGGTGGCGTTCTCGATCTCCCATATCCTCGATCCGGAGACGGCATCACAGGTTGCCGGCAATTTCCAGGTTATTGAGGAGGTCGAAGAGGTAGACCGGCTCACCGCGCGGCTGCACCTCTCTGGGCCGGCCCCCTGGCTGCCGTCGTTGATGGCCCCGTGGCTAGCGTTGCTGCCGCCTGTCTACGCGGGCGATCCGGCCAACGAGTTCGCGACGAATCCCGTTGGAACTGGCCCGTATCGATTCGTACGGTGGGATCGTGGATCGCGCATCATGCTGGAGCGAAATGATGACTACTTCAGCGGATCGGCGAAAGGCGAGCCAGTTGCGGAGCGCGTTGTGTTCCGGTTTGTGCCGGACGCTACCACCCGCGTGACCGACATCGTTTCGGGCACCAGTCAACTGGTTCGATCGGTGCCCTTTGACGAGCTGGAGACTGTCGAAGCCTCTGCCGAAGTCGTTGCGCAGCCTATCGTGGGGTGCTCGTTCGTGCGTGTCCCGACCGACGTGGCCCCGTTCGACAACGCGATGGTCAGAGTGGCGCTGAATCACGCTGTCGACGTCGAGGCGATCATCGCGAGTTTGCTCGGCGGCAACGGCGTCCGGCTTCCGAACCTTTTCGTCCCGGATGGACTGGGATACGACGAGGGACTTGCGCCCCACGCGTACGATCCGGAGTTGGCGAAGCAGTTGCTGGCAGACGCGGGCTACCCGGATGGATTCAGCACGCGCCTGGCGTACACCACCGGAGATCGCGCCGATCTGGCGGCCGCGATCGCGGGCCAGCTCGCGGCGGCGGGCATCGATGTCGAACTGGAGCCGGTTGAGACGGCGACATTCAACGCAACCTGGCAGGACCCGGAGGCCGCACCGTTGCGACTCCTGACCTGGCGCCCACTGTACGATCCGTACACGTTGCTGAGTCTGGTCATCTCCAACACAGGGTTCCTGTCGCGGTACGACAATCCCGAGGCGCAGGCATTGATCGAGTCCGGCGCGGTCGAGTCCGATCCGGAGGAGCGGGATCGCATCTACCGAGCGCTAGGCAACGTGCTCCATGATTCACCGGCGGGCATCTATCTCTGGAGTTTGACGTCGTTTTATGGAGTAGACCGGGACGTGCCGCCATGGACCCCGCGCCCGGACGACTGGATTCTGCCACTCGTGGCCGAAGGAGTTTCGTGAGTTGTGAGTAGCGGCGAAGCGCAGCTTCTCGCCGCCCCCGAGCGCGGAGCGCGGATCCCGCCGATCTGGCATTCGTCCGGGATCGGCGGGTTGGCCATCTTGCTACGGCGGACGGCAGCGGGAAGCCGTCAGTCGTGCCGGTCGTCTACGCAACGTTCGAGTTCGGTGGCGAACCGGCCGTCGCTAGTGCCATCGATGAGAAGCCGAAGGGCGACGCGCGGACCCTGCGACGGGTGCGCAATATCCTGGAGCGACCTGAGGTCGCGCTGCTGGTCGATGACTACCACGAGGATTGGCAGAGTCTAGCCTGGGTTCTCGTGCGTGGCGCGGCAAGCCTCATCGAGCCGGGAAGCGCTGGCCACGCCGAGGCCCTCGCCGCGCTTCGGCTGAAATATCCCCAATACGCCGCGATGCGTCTCGAAGTGTTGCCGATCATCCTCATCCGGAATCTCTCGACGAGTTCCTGGAAAGGGAGCGATGCGGGTGGCGAGCAGCCGACTGGGCGGTTCGGCCGCGAAGAGCTGGCAGCGCTCGTCCGGGGACGGCGGTCGGTGCGGGCTTTCGACACTCGGCCCGTGCCGCGTGCGATCGTCGAAGAAGCGATCGCGGCCGCCGGTTGGGCGCCGTCACCGCATGGGCGTCAGCCATGGCGGTTTGTGGTCGTCGAATCTCAGGAGCGCCGAAACGCGCTCGCCGACGCCATGGCCGAGACCTGGCGAGCGCAGCTCCAGCTCGACGGCCAGGATAGGGAGATCGTCGAGGCCCGTTTGGAGAAGAGCCGCGAGCGGCTGCAACGGGCTCCCGTCCTCATCGTTCCCTGTCTCTATCTGGCGGGGCTCGACGTTTACCCGGATTCAGACCGGCAGCGAGCGGAGGAGACGATGGCCATCCAGAGTCTGGGCGCGGCCGTGCAGAACCTGCTGCTGTCGCTTTACGCCGCCGGGGTCGATGGCGGCTGGATGTGCGCCCCGCTCTTCTGTCCAGATGTCGTCCAGGCGGTGTTGGGCCTGGACACCGCATTCGACCCGCACGCGTTGATTGCCCTGGGTTACGCGGCGAGTGACCCGGTGCGCCGACCGCGCCTCCCGCTCGACGAGTTGATTGTCGATTGGCAGTAAGTAGCGCCTCTCACTGTCATGGCGATGGCTACTGGGTCTCTTCGCGGCTGGCTCCATGCGGTCTGCAACGTTCGCGCTTACGCATCCACACTTGCCCGCTCGTTGCGAGCGACGGAAGATGGAGTGTGTGATTCGGAGGAGCAGGGGTTGGGGGTAGAGTCTGGTGGGGTCATCCGACGCAAGCGCACTCGAACGGTTCCCAAACCTTCATGTCAGCGGTCACCCACTCGTGCGGCACAAGATCCGGATGCTGGCGGACCGCCATACCGACTCAAAGCTCTTTCGGGAGCTGGTCACCGAGTTGACGGCCCTGATGGTGTATGAGGCTACAACCGATCTCCCGGTGCGGCCGATCCAGTTTCAGACGCCATTGGAAAGCACGGACGGTGTCGAGGTGTCAGCACGGGTCGGTCTCGTCCCGATTCTACGGGCGGGGCTCGGGATGACCGATGCCGCGCTGGCGATTCTGCCCCAGGCAGAGGTCTGGCACCTTGGCTTTCGCCGGGATGAAGAGACGCACCTGCCGGAGAGCTATTACAACCGGCTGCCTGAAGTTTGCCCGAATGACCTGGTGATCGTGCTCGATCCGATGCTGGCGACCGGCGGCTCGGCCTCAGCGGCAATTTCGACCTTGAAGAGATGGGGTGCGCCCAAGATCACCTTTGTCGGGTTGATCGCCGCTCCGGAAGGTGTGGAGCGCCTCTGGCAGGATCATCCCGACGCGCGCGTCCACGTCGCGCTGCTCGATCGCCAACTCGACGACAATGCGTATATCCGGCCGGGACTTGGGGACGCCGGGGACCGCATGTTCGGGACCGAACCATCGGTGTGGGACGCGTCGAAGGGGTGATGGGGAGTCGGGAAATTAGTTGGGGCGCCGGCGAATCATGCGGCGGTGGGGGATCCCGCGGACGTCGTACAGTGGCCCGGCAGGGGAAAATCCGAGCCGGCGATAGAAGTCCTCCGCGGGGAGCTGCGCCGCCAGGGAAACCTCTTGTGCACCACCGCGATCAGCGGCGTCCAGAAGGAATCGCATAACCTGGCCCCCAATCCCTCGGCCCCTCGCCTCCGGTAGCGTAGCAACCCAGGCAATCAGCGCCTGCCCCCCCTGGTGGGGCGAGAGGGTCAGGCGCCCCGTCGATACAGCCAACCTCTCGTGACCATCAGACCAGTCCTCTTTGAAGGAGGCAAGCGCGATGATGCTGCGATCATCATCCGGATCAGCCACACGGAGATCCGCCACCCCTTGCTCCTCCGCAAAGACCCGTCGCCGAATCTCGAGCGCGGCGAGCCGCTCTTCACGATTGGCCACGCACACGACCTCGATCCGAGGCGAGCCTCGAAGCCGCGTCGCGAGGTTGGTGTCGTGTGTCCTGGTGCTCATTCGGGAGTATCCGCTGGGGGAGCCATCATGTCCCAATGCGCCGCGTTGCGCCCGGCGAGGCGCGTTCGCGACTGAGCGAGAGCCGAGCGTGATGCCGCGAGTTGCTCGGCGACCCGGTTCGGGGCTGTTCCTCCGGGGACGTCGCGCGAGGCGAGACTCTCTGCCGCGGTCAGGGGCGGGCGCTCCGCGGCAAAGATCGGGTGCGCCTCAGCCCATTCCGCCTCGGTAAGATCGGCAAACGTTTTTCCCCCGGCAATGCAGTACGCGACCAGCTTGCCGGTCGCCTCGTGGGCTTCCCGGAACGGCACGCCAAGTCGCGCCAGAAGATCGGCGGCGTCGGTGGCGAGAGAAAAGTCGGCGATGGCAGCGTCGGCCATTCTCTCGGCCCGCCAGCGCGCGGTCCGGATCATGGGAGGTAGGACGTCGAGGGTGGCGAGCACGGTATCGACCGAGTCGAACAGCGCCTCCTTATCCTCCTGGAAGTCCTTGTTGTAGGTGAGCGGCAATCCTTTGGCGACGGTGAGCATGGCGACCAGGTTGCCGTAGACACGGCCGGATTTACCGCGAGCCAGTTCTGCGACGTCCGGATTCTTTTTCTGGGGCATGATCGAGCTGCCCGTGGCGAACGCGTCAGAGAGCTCCAGAAACCGAAACTCCGCGGACGCCCAGAGGATGATCTCCTCTGATAACCGGGACAGATGCATAGCGACCATTGCACAGGCGTAGAGCGCGTCGAGAACGAAATCTCGATCGGACACGGCGTCAAGACTATTGGTGGAGATGGCGCTGAAACCGAGGTCGGATCGCGTCGCCTCGCGATCGATCGGGTAGGTCACCCCGGCAAGGGCTCCCGCCCCGAGCGGCATGACATCGGTGCGGCGAAATGCGTCATCCAGGCGGTCGAGGTCGCGGTCCAACATGGCGACGTAGGCAAGCAGATGGTGTGCCAGGAGAACCGGCTGTGCCCGTTGCAAATGGGTGTAGCCCGGCATGGCGACGTCGGCGTTTTCCGTAGCGGTCTCGACCAGCGCCTCGGCGAGGTCGAGCACACCGTTCATGAGCGCGATGAGCGCCCCTTTCGTCCAGATTCGGAGATCTGTCGCGACCTGATCATTGCGGGAGCGACCAGTGTGCAACTTCCCGGCGACAGGGCCGGCAACCTCTCGCAGTCGTCGTTCGACACCGGTGTGGACGTCTTCGTCGGAGATGTGAAGCGAGAAATCTCCGCCATCGACTTCTGCCTGGATCTGCCAGAGGCCGCGCTCGAGCTGAGCCGCCTCCTCGCCGTCGATGATCCCCTGCCTGCCCAGCATGCGCGCGTGGGCAATTGACCCCCGGATATCCTCGCGTACCATCCGGACATCGAACGCGACTGAGGAGTTGAACGCCTCGAGTCGTCGGTCGGGCGCCTCCGCGAATCGCCCGCCCCACGCTTTCGCCGTTCCCGCCTGCTCCGTCACATCCACTCCTCGGTCGCTCATAGCTTGCTCGTCTCGCGAACCCCACGTGCCCCGGAGTGTCGTTTTCTCCGGCGCCCCACCCCGCGAAGTGGGGCTACGAGAGACTCCTGCGACATCCGGGAGCCGCTCTCCCGGTGCACAGAATGAGCGGCAGGGGGAGGTTTTTCCGGGCGAGGATAGCACCCGCCGGAGTCAACGCAGGGTACTATCCGAGACGTGCAATGCGCTGAGCAAAGTGAGGAGACATTCCGGTGACGACCCTCGTGACCGGCGGGAACGGCTGGCTGCCCAGCCACATCGTGCGACGGCTGGCCCGCCTTGGGGAGACGGTCGTCAGCTATGACCTGATGGAGCCGGATGACGTTCTTCACCAATTTCTCGGTGAGGATATTTCGAAGGTCGTCTTTGCGGTGGGCGATGTCACCGATCGGGAACGGTTGCGGGACACCGCGGTGCGACACGCTGGCACCAACATCATCAATGCGGCCGCAATTACGCCCCGGGTCGATCGCGAACGACGCGAACCGGAGCGCATCATCGCGGTGAACCTGAGTGGAGTCGTCAATGCACTCGAGGTCGCCCCGATTCCGTCGCTTCGTTCAGGTATCGTCCTGCGCGGTCTTCGGCGACGTTCCCGGTGTCAGGGAGCTGGACGAGGACTCGCCGACCAATTCCACGAATCTGTACGGGATCACAAAGCTGGCCGGGGAGCGAGTGGCACTGCGCTACGGCGATCTCTTTGAACTCGACGTCCTCGCGGTGCGGCCGAGCAATGTCTACGGGCCAATGGAGCAATTTACCCCCGGCTACGCCGGGGCAACCGAACTGCGAGAGATGTTGCGGATTCATTTCGAAGGTAAGCCAATCAAGGTCGCGGCGCTCGATGCCTCGTATCGCGACTGGACATTCGCGGAGGACGTCGCGGAGGGGATCGAGCGGGCGTGGGCGGTGGACGGACCATTGCCGAAAAAAAGGTCTTCATCGTGTCGAGTGGTGAGCAGCAGTCGGTCGGCAAAGTGCTCGAGGCTTTTCGTCGGAACCTGCCGGGGCTGGAGTACCAGGTGGTCCCGCCAGAGGAGGCCAACTTTCCCGTTGATCTGGATGGACCAGGACCACTGCCGCTGAACCGACGAGCTCACGAACTCCTGAGTTGGTCGCCGCGCACGTCATTTAGCGATGGCATGCGCGAGTATCGCTGCTGGATCGCGGCGAACGGACCCCAGTAACCCGGCTCGCGATTCCCGGATTGACCCCATCCGGTTTTCGGTGATACGTTCGTACCAAGCCGTTTACCAGGTTCTGATGGTTAGTTGGGAGGTTCTGGTGCCCAAACGCGCCGTTCACCGCGTACGGCTCCTCATGCTGCTGACGTTGCTGGCGCAGTTCCTCCATGCCGCGCCGGCGATGGTCGCGCAAGAGGGGGCGGAGCCGGAGGCGGGAGTGGTCGTCGGCACGACCGGGCTCAATATCCGGGAGTGCCCGGATGTCACCTGCGGCTCACAGGGCCTGGCCCAGCTCCAGGATCCGATCATCGTTACCGGTCCTCCTGAGAATGGCTATCTTCCCGTGCAATGGGCTGGCAAGGCAGGCTGGGCCTGGCATCTCTACGTTGCCACGCCGTCCCGAGGGACGCCCTTCCTGGAGAAGGGGACCTCGGGCTGCAAGCGGGTGGCGATCATCGTCAATATCGGGATTGGCGAACCATTGCAGATCCACCCCCTGCTCTGGCTGAAGGAGGAGAATGTCCCGGCCACGATCTTCCCCATGGGGTGGTGGGCATTGGCGTTTCCGGACGATATGCGGACACTGGCGATGCTGGGTTTCCCCATCGGTTCTCACGGCGACGTGCGGCTTAACCTGACCGGCTTTTCCGACGACGAGGTCATCACCGACATCAGGGACTCGGCGATTCACATCCGGCAGGTGATAGGCAAGGACCCGGTGCCTTATTTCACACCGTACGCGGCTGACATGGATGAGCGTGTCCGCAGCCTGGTTGCGGCGGAAGGGTATCTCCCCGTCGCCTGGGACGTACCGGCCGACGACTGGCGTGAGGGTATCTCGGCCGACTATGTGTTCGACCGGGTGATGCCGAATGTCGAGGACGGTTCGATCGTGGAGTTCCACCTCGATGGGCCGTCATCAGCGCAGTCGACGGCCGTCGCCCTACCCTGGATCGTCGAAGCTCTGCGAAAGCAGGGCTATCAGTTCGTGACAATCCAGGATATGGCTCAGCCCTGCCCGCCCCCGGCAACACCGGTGCCCGCGACGCCTATCGCGGGAACGCCGACGGCTGCCACTCCCGCGCCGGCAGGGTGACCCGGAGAGGCAGTGCCCGGGCAACAATGATTGTCGCTGGGCGTAATTCGTATGGTATTATGAACACCTGTTCGAATTCCCGTGCCGTTCCCGCAATGCGTAAATCCCCGGCTGGAGAGGGAACAGAGCTCGGTGACGCCGCCGCACGGCCTGACGTCGAATTCATTCACCGACCGCGTCAATCGCCTGAACGCCGGACTCCTCCGGGACGGGATTTCTGTCTCGGACATGCGCCGCGCGCCAGCGCTGGAACTGCAGTTCGCCGGGGCCGGCGAACTTGGACGGTCCCATGGCACGGGCCACCGGCCCGGGATCGAGCCGATCGAAGGGCCGATCGCCGCGGTGCGAGTGCCGGTCATCCCGCCGCGAGAGTCGCGATTGCGCTATTTCCTGGACGGGGCGCAGCGGACGTTTGCCGTCTGGCGTTGCGGACTAGTGCCGACGGCGGCCACGGTTGTCGTGGCGGGCATTCTGGAGCGGGATCCTGGCGAAGACGGATCGGTCGTCCCGGGAACGTTGCGGATGGAGCATTGCTGGCTCATCCCCCGCGGCACCGGAGACCCTCGGGTCGAAGAGCTGCTGGCGCGAATCGAGCGGGAAGGGATGCGGATCGAGGATCCCCGGGATTCGGGGTCGAGCTCAACTCCCGAGTCCAGGCTCCCGACGTCCGACTCGGAAATCGATTACGGCCGTCTTCATGAGTTGGCCTACGTCGCCGCGCGCAACGTGCGCGAAGAGGTCGAGGCAGACGTTCTGAGCGAGTGGGTACGGCGGCCGGAATGGGCGGCCGCCGATGATTGGATCGTGGTCGACGGGCGGTTGCGTTCACCTGCGCCGCGGACTATCGGACTCGTGAAGCAGTTCAGCGACGCCTACTTGTCAGGATCAGACGCGGAAACGTTGCTGGGTCTGCCACCAGGGTATCGCACGACCGCGTTCCTGCCGACTGATCGATTTCGCGGAGGGGATGACCCGGAAGCCCGCACCCTCTGGTACATCCGGCTTTGGGACGCGGCTGGACTGGACGCGCGGCATGCCCTGGTGCGCGTCGAGGCCCCGCGGGCAGTCTGCACCACCGAGGAGATCAACCGCATCTCCGGCTGGGTGCTCGCCGAGCGCACTCCCCGTGCCACTGGTGATAGCCGATGGGCCACGCTGCTCTATCCCGTGCATCTTCTGGAACGGATTCTCAAACGGCGACTTGACGCGGATACCCGCGGCTGGCCGGGAGCCTGACACGTGGGTTGTGATTGCGCTCGGAGTGCGGGGAGCGAGTAGCCGTGATGACTGTACCCATCGAGACGTTTGCGGGCCTCTCGCCAAACGGAACGGACCACGCTCTCGACCGAATCGTTCCCGCCCCGAGAGAGCGATTCGCGAGTTTCATCGACGAGCGTACCGGGCCGATTGGCCGGGTCGTCGGGAGCGAACGCGAACCGGCCGGTTCTCACGTCTTTGCTATCTGGGTCTCCGAAGAGGCGATCACGCTCGACGTCGGGCACATCGTGGTGGCGTTCTCTGAAGAAGCCGCCGTCATCGGTGTCATCGACGAAGCGCGGCGATTCTCCGACCTGCGCAGCTTCCTCGACGACTACTTCGATCGGCGGATGGAAGACGCGATCGACGCCGATTTAGCGACGCGGCGGCCGGAAATGCTGGTCTTTTCGGTGCGCGTGCTGGCCACCCGGCATCTTCGCGATGACATTGAATCGCACCGGCCGCCTGTCAGCGGTCCAGTCTGGTTTGCGACCCGCGCCGCCATTGACTACGCACTGGGCCGAGAGGATTTCACGGGAACACCAGTTCCCGCACTAATGCACACTAACGGAAATGCGGAGCGGGACGAGCTCGGTGAGGAGATGCGGAACGACAACGGCGACGTCGTCTTCCAGCGCTCGCCGATCTGGCTCGATTGCGATTATCTGCTTGGCCCCGAGGCCGGTCATGCCAACTGGACTGGACAGTCGGGCTTGGCCACGAAGACGAGTCACGCGGTTTTCCTGCTGAGTGCGGTGTTTCAGAAGCTTCAAGCCGGGGGCAAGAGCGTCGCGGCGCTCATGTTCAATGTCAAGGGCCCGGACCTACTCTGGCTCGACAAACCGGCCCAGCCGGAGCCGGACTGGGTGGACGCGTACGCGGCCGCCGATGCGAAGCCATTGAGCTCCGGGGATCTCGAGGCATATGCAGCCCTCAGCCTCGAGCCGAAGCCGTTTCAGAACTTCCGCATCTTTGCGCCGTTCAAACCGGGACAGGCGCCGGGCGGTAGAGGTGATCTCGATGTTCAGCTCGACCGTCTCACCGGGACGTTTTCAGGAGCACTCAATACCGACCGCGACAACCCCGCCGAGTGTGAAGGCATCGTCTTCCCGGTGCTTTGGCAGCTCGAGCCACTGCTCTGGATGCCGCACAAGGTCTTCGACTTCGGTGATCTCGATGACAAGTTGAGCGGCTTCATCTACGAGCTACGCGCTCGCGGCGTCGCATCGATGAATCAGCTCGAAAAGCAGTTTGCGGAGATCGAAGAGCATTTCGTCGACAACCCGGGAGCTTCTGAATGGAATGGACACCACAAGTTCACCATTCAAAAAGCGCGGAACCGGTTTCAGAGTCTTCCCGACAAGTTTGGCGGCTTGCTCTCGCGTGGCATGGTTGGATACGGCAGCCTTCCAACCGTGGATGGACCGTTCGCCGACCAGGAGCTGCGGGTCGTCGACATTGCCGATTGCAACTCCGACGTGCAAGAGATCCTCGTGACGAAAGTGATCGAGAAGGTCTGGAAAATGGCCGAGCAGCAGAAGCTCGGCGTGGAGACGGTGGTCATCTTCGTCGACGAGTTGAACAAGTACGCGCCGGCCGGTGGGCAGGGCGGTTTGCGCGATACGCTCGTCGATATCGCGGCGCGGGGCCGGCACCTCAATGTCGTCCTATTCGGCGCGGAGCAGTTCCGGTCGAAGGTGGACAGCGAGATCCTCGGCAACTGCGGCACCTCGTTCTACGGCCGGGTCGGCGACGAAGAGCTGACCAACGCTGCCTATCGCTCACTCTCGGAGACGACCAAGCACGAGCTGCTCGGTCTGAAGAAGGGCACGATCCTGGCTCGACACGCGCATTTCCGGGCGCCGTTGTTCGGGACATTCCCGCTCAAGCCGACGGTTGACGGCATGGTCGGGCAGCGCATCTTCAACGGCTCGGGAGATGTGGTTCCGGTCGGCCATGAAGGCGATGGGCTCTTCAAGACGTTGCAGGACCTCATGGGTGAGCGTGCTCCACGCAAGCATGAGGTGCGGACCACCGTCGATGGCTTGAGCCGAGACCAGGTGACAGAGCTCGTGCGCCAGCTCAACGCCGTTTACGGCAACGGGCCACGCGACCCGCGATCCGACCCCTGGCGCAGCGCACAGAAGATGATCGTGAAGATGCGGTCTCGATTGTGACGACGGAAGTCCGTCAGTCGGCCAGTCGGCCAGGCGGTCAGTCGGTCAGTCACAGCTCCCGACTTCCAGCTCCCGACATCCCGACTCGTTCCATTCGCATTGCTCATCTCGCGGACACGCATCTTGGCTACTCCGCCTACGGTAAAGCTGATCCCGAGTCGGGGCGGAATCAGCGCGCGGTGGACATCGAAAACAGTTTTGCGGCGGCGATTTCGGACATCCTCACTCGCGATGTCGATCTCGTGCTCCATGCCGGCGACGTGTTTCATCACACGCGGCCTTCCTGGTCGACGCTGACCCATTTCGTTCGCCAAATGCGCCGTCTGGAGCAGGCCGGAATTCCGTCGGTCGTCATTGCTGGCAACCATGACACACCGCGTTTGCGGACAACCGGCTCGGTCTTCGGACTGCTCTCCCTGGCGCTGCCCGGCACACGATTTATCGCCGGGTATGACACTGAAGAGCATCCAATCAAGAATCTGGGTGTGCTGATCCACGGCGTACCCCACGGCGCGTTGATCAACCCCGATCCACCAGCGGTCCCGCCTGATCCGACGATGAGAAACATCGTCATTACCCACGGAATCGCGCCCGGCTTCAAGTCGTGGGCAGGACGCGAGGCAGGCGAGGCGGATCTCCGTGGCAACGTGTTGGACACGGAGTACGACTACGTCGCGTTGGGCCATATTCATCTGCGGGAAAAGGTCGGCATCAATGCCTGGTACAGCGGATCGACCGAACGGACCTCGTGGGGCGATCAGCCGGCGCAGCCGGGCTACGCGCTGGTGACACTCGGAGAGCGAAACGGTGCCCCCCTGGTCGAGTACATCGACGTGGCTGCGCGGCCGATGGAGACCCTTTCGCCGATCGACGGGGCTGACCGGAGCGCGCGGGATCTGGCGGACATGATTCTCTCTAGGTCCGGGGCACTAGGGATGCCGCAGGCGATGGTCCGCGTCGAGCTGCAGAATACGCCGCGTCCATTGTTCCGGGAAACCGAAGCCATCGTGCGGCGCGAGATCGGCGACAACGCCTGGCACATCCGTCTCACCGCGCCTGGCGACCTGCTCGACCCGTTAGGGCGGGATGCGGTCAGTGGTCTGGCCGATCTGCATCCCCTGTCCCTGTTCGATGATTTTGTTCGCAAGCAGTCCGACGCCGGTGTCTATGAGGCTGATTTTGCGGAGCGGTTTCAGGTGCGGGGTCGGGCGGCCCTGGAAGCAGCCATCCGCAAGACCCAAGAGTCGGCTACCAGCGACGGCACATCATGATCCTGGCGGCGATCGACATCGAGAACTACAAGCAGTACGCGGGGTCCCATCGGATCGACTTCCCAGAGCAGGGAATGGTCGCCATCACGGGCCCAAACGGAGCCGGCAAAACTACATTGTTCGAAGCAATCGAATGGTGCTTGTACGGACCGCGCACGATTGCCCTCGCCACCATTCCGCCCCACGGTGGCATCGGACTGACGAGGGTTCGCGTCACATTGCAGGATCCGCATGACGGCCGCCGCTTTGTGGTGCAGCGCACCCTCCGCAATGGGCTTTCTTCCGCAGAGGCATATGCGGAAGACGATCCGGGACAGCCAGTGGTTCAGGGACCGCGCGATGTCACCGACTATGTTGCCAGGCAGCTTGTCGGGCTTCCCCACGCTGCCTTCGTCTCGACCTTTTTCACCAGGCAGAAGGAACTCTCGTTCTTCGGTGACCGGACTCCTACCGAGCGCCGGGTCGAGGTGGCGCGCCTGCTCGGGTTTCAGATAGTCCGCGACGCGCAAGAAGAGATTGGAAATCAACGTTCCCAGGCTCGGCAGGCGGCGCTGTCACTGAACGCGCAGTACGCGGAAGGTTCACAGGGCCGGGACTTTCCAGCGGAAATCGCCACCGTGGAGGCAGCGCTAGAGGAGGCGCGGACGCGGGAGGCGGCCTCGGCCGAGGCTTCGTCGGCCGCGGAGGCTGAACTGGAGCATTCGCGGGCGGCGCTGGACACATGGCGAGGGCTACAAGAGCAAGACCACGCGCTCGGAACGACGCTTGCCGGCATCACGGGAGAGATGGCGACGGCCGCATCGCGCCGGGATGCGGCCATCACGGAGCTCAGCCGGCTCGACCAGCGGGCCACCGAGCGGGCAGCCCTGGTACCGGAGGCAGAGGACGCCGCTGCCCTGGCATTTGAGGTATCGCTCCTCGACGAGCAACGTGAGCGGGCGGAGCGATTACGTTCGCTGCAGGGCATTCGGGAAGCCGCGAGCGAACGGATCGCCGCGATCTGCCACCGCGTCAGTTGTCTGGTGACCGAGTGCCCGGCGGACGGCCTGGGATGCGATGGATGGTTCTGGAGCGAAGCCGATTGGCCGTCACCCGAACAAGGAATCGACCGACTGCTACGCGCGGCGGCAAGCGTCGACACGCGAGCCGCACGCGACCGGGTTGAGGCGATGCGAGTCGCTCATGCGGCCGCCGCTGTTGCCGCGGAAAAGCGCGAAGTGTGTGACCGGTACAGGCACCTGCACGAAACCCTGGCAGAGCGCCGTGCAACGCTACTTGTAGCCGGCGATCCTGGCGACGCGATTGTGGCCGCGCAGGCGGCCGCGCGACGGGCGCGAGAGAGCAGCGTGGCCGCCAGAGAGCAATTAGCTCGGTTTGGCAAATCGCGGGAGGACGCGGTCCGCATTGGTCGAGAGCTGCGCCAGCACGCTCAGGAACCGCTCTGTCCGACCTGCGCGCGGCCGCTCGGCGCCGCGGAGGCCGATCGTCTTGCCGGTCTGCTCGACAAAGAGGTGCAGGACATTCGCGAAGCGGAGAACGCACTCAAACACGAGGAAAAAGCCGCTTCCATGCAGATCGTGGAGGCTGAACGTGCCGAAGCCGAAGCGCGGCAGCGGCAGGAGGACTTGACCTCGATTGATATCCGGCTCGTCGATGGACAGGAGAAGATTGCCGAGGCGGACAAGGCGCACGACCGTGCCGTGGATATGTTCCAGCATGCGCTCCGCGACGCGGGTTGCTCGGAGGCTCCAACAGATGCGGAGATCGAGAACGCGCGAGTCTTTGCTGACAGAGTCGAACGTGTTGCCGGGTTGCACCCCTTACTGGAACAGTTCGCCGAGCAGACGGCCGCCGCGGCGCGGGAGATCGCGGAGACCGAGGCAGGTATTGCGGAATTGGGCCCGGTTACCTACGAAGCAGCCGCACATCGAACGGCGAATATGGCATTGGAACGCGCTCGCGCCGCGGTCGCTCGAATCGAGGAAATCGACAAGGAGTTGGCCGGCCGCGCCCGCTACAAGGAACAGCGGGACTCCTCGGAGCGTGAGCTTCTGTCTCTTGGCGAGCGCCAGTCCGAGCTCGAGGCGGAACGAGTGGCGCTTGGGTTCGATCCGGCCCGGCTGCGCCTGACGCAGGAGGAAGAGGCTGCCGCACGGGCGGCGGCGCGCATCGCGCGCGACGCTGCCGCTGAGGCACGCGAGGCCCTTCGCGATGCCCGCGCAGCCCGGAACCGCGTGGTTGAGGAGCGGGACCGGCTGCTGAAACTCGCCGAAGAGGCGGAACGGTGTGGCCGCGAGGCGGACGAGCTAGAGCGTATGTACCGGGAGTTCGCCGAGTTCGACAAATTCGTCGCGGATCACGTGGGGCCACTGCTCTCCGAAACGACCGAGCGACTCCTCAGTCTCGTGACGCACGGTAAATACGACCGCGTTCGCTTCGACGAGAACTACGGCATCGAGGTGTTCGATGGCGACGAATGTTTCAAACTTGAAGGGTTCTCCGGCGGGGAGCGGGATGTGGTGGCGCTCTGTGCCCGGCTTGCGATGTCGGAGTTGGTGGGATCCTCCGCCGTGCGGCCGCCGCGGTTCCTGGTGCTCGACGAAGTCTTCGGCTCGCTCGATAGCGATCGGCGTGCTCAGCTCCTGGAAACTCTCGGCTCGCTTGCCTACGGCGGGCATTTCCAGCAGATGTTCATCATCAGCCACGTCGACGACGTTCAGCTCTCCCCGGTCATGAACGAGGCCTGGACGATCGAGGAGCGAGGCGGCGTCAGCCATGTCGTGCGCCCCGAGCTGCTGGAGACGGCCCCCGCCTGAGGAACCGCCGGAGGTGCGGGTCTATACTCGCGGCAGCCGCGATTCGGAACTCGAGGGAAACTCGATGGTGGCGACCATTCCTCATTACGCGCTGAAACAGGCCCGGGACGCCGCTTACACCGGAGTCAGCTGGCTGAGCCGTGATGAAACGACACCCGCCGCGGGTGAAGCGCGGCGCGGCATGGCGATCATCATGGTGCCGTTCGCGCCGGGGGGTGGTCATGCCGGCCGGAAACCCCGTGACCCGGACCACGTTGGAGGATGAACAGTGTGACGTGGCTCGAGGTCGAGGTGGATGAGCTGATGATGGGCGCCGGATCAGTGCACTGCATGACCGGTGTCGTGCACCGCGAAGCGGTCTGACCATGGCTGAGGGACAGGGCATCGCGGCCCGATTTACGTGGCATCCCGAGTACGCGGGCCGATTGCTGCTCGACGTGCGGGAGGAGCTTGTTCGCGACATCTCCGCGGATCAGCGCGCATACGCGCTGGCGATGGAGGCCGCGGAAGCTCGCGAAGATGACGCGCTTGCCAGCGTTCTCCGTCTGGAGAAGCAGTGGAGTCCGTACGACCTGAATTGGGCGGAGACCGATCCTGGTCAGCTCGCGGATCGCATCCTGCAATGGGAATGGCAGCGCGAACAGCGGCGTGAACTCTTCCCGTTTTCCGAGATGCGGGAACAGCCGATGGCGCCTGGCGTGCCCCCGGCACAGGCCTCATGGCTGAACTGGCTGCGCCGGCTGTTCGGCGGCAATTGAGCCTGGCAGGAGAAACCGCGACGAACGTGGACCAACGCGACCAATTCGCCGACGGCGGGGGTGGGCTCCCGGCTGTCAACGGCGACTACATGCTCGAGCAGACCGCGGCCCTCTGTCGCATTCCCTCACCCAGCGGATTCACTCGCTCCGCTATCAACTACGTCGCGGAGGAGTTAGGGCGGCTCGGAATCCCGACCAGACTCACGGTGAAGGGCGCGCTCGTCGCTTCCTTGGTCGGTGGCGATACCCAACGGAGTGGACGGACGCTTTCGGCTCACGTCGATACCCTCGGCGCTATGGTCAAGGAGATCAAGGACAACGGCCGGTTGAAGCTGACACAGATCGGCGGCTACGACTGGGCCACGATCGAGGGAGAGTACTGCACGGTTCACGCCGCCGGAGGGAGCCGCGAGATCACCGGCACCATCGTGACCACAAAAGCCTCGGCCCACGTCCATGGCGTTCAGCTTAGCCGGCTGAAGAGGGATGAGACCTCGTTGGAGATTCGCCTGGATGAACCGGTGCGTAGCGCCTCTGAGGCATCCGCGCTGGGCATCCAGGTCGGAGATTTCGTTAGCCTTGATCCGCGGACCACCATCACGGCAAATGGGTTTATCAAATCTCGCCATCTCGACGACAAGGCGTGTGTGGCGATACTGCTCGGGGTTGCTCACGCGTTGATGGAGAGTGGGGAACATCCCATTGCGCCTTCGGCGCTGTTCATCTCGAACTTCGAGGAAGTTGGGCACGGCTCGTCAGCGGGACTTCCTGATGGAACAGTCGAATTGATTGCCGTCGACATGGCAGCGGTGGGCAAAGGGCAGACCTCGGATGAGTTTGCCGCCACTGTCTGCGTCAAGGATTCTTCAGGACCGTACGATTTCGAGCTCAGTCGTCGTCTCATCGAGCTTGCACGAGCTCATCACATCGACTGCCGCGTCGATATTTACCCCGAGTACGCCTCTGACGTGAGTCAGGCCCTGCGCGCTGGTTGGGACGTACGGGGCGGGCTTGTTGGACCCGGCGTCGACGCGTCCCATTCCTTTGAACGGTTGCATCGCACCTCTCTCAAAGAAACCGCGCGACTTCTGCTCGCTTATCTGCTGACCGCATGAGCCCGCGCTCCGGCGAAAGCCGAATCTGGCGATCAACCGCGCTGATTGCCGTCCTCGGAGTGATCCTCGTTCTGTTCCTTGGTGGCGGACCGTTCCGAGTTTCCGCGCCTCCTGTGGCCGGCAAGGTGCAATCGCGAGAATTGGACGCTGCCTCCAGCGGCACCCCGGTGGCAACCCCGGTTGAGCGTGAAAACCTACGCGAAATCGAGGCGACCGCCATTGTCCAGCCCGATGTTGATCCCCAGGACGCGGATCCCCTGGACGGGGATCCGTTGGACGGCAAGCCCAGTGACAAAGACCCGGACGCGCCGGTCGATCAGACACAACTGGAGATCGTCCGTAGCGGGCGACCGAACGATGAACCGGCGACTGTCGCCGTATATGACGGTGATCCGACGACGACCTGGGTTCCGGCGGCGGATGCGGAAGAGACCTGGCTCTGGCTGGACGTGGGCGCGGAAAGGCGGCTGAGAAGCGTGCGGTGGCTCGGTCGAGGGTCCGGTTCGATCGAGGTGTCTCTGTCAAGTGACCGTGAGCGATGGCGCGACGTCGAGCGCGTCGATGTCCGCGGGGGTTGGCAGGGTATCGACGTGCGAGATGACGCGCGCTACGTACGCCTAACGTTGCTCGCGGATGACGACGGCGTGATCCCGGGTATTGCGGAGGCAACTGTCTACGGGTCGGATCGGGGAGAGAGTGTCTCTTCAGAGCAGCGGGCCGACAGCAGCCGCGATCGTAAGCGAGACCCGCGGCAGCGAAGAAACACGGAATCCGCGGTCGAACAGGAGGCGGGCGAGTCCACGCGCGGCTGGCAATGGGGGCGGGGACAACGGCGGCGCCAAAGGCCGGGTTCGCATCTCAGCGGAGCAGGGTGAAACCCGGTGTAGCGGCAATCGTGAGCGGTGCGAGGCGCGACAGGGAGTGGTCTCCGTCGAGGACGAGTGTGAGCGGGAAGGGTCGTGCACGATCGATATTCGAGCGGACGGCGGAACCGCTATCTGCGACGCCTCGGGCGGTGACCGGGCTGAGGCGGGCGACGGCGAAGGGAAGCGGGGCGGGCGAGGTGGTCGCTGCGAGGCCATCGCCAACGGTGGTGCGGTCACCATTGGGGACATCGATCCGTAAGTTCATCACCTTTCTCTCAGCACCTCTCGTTCCCGTAGTCGTTGCCAAACGAAGCGCAAGACCAGCACTGCCACGACGGCGATGACGATGTACTGCAGCCAGCCAACGTACTCCTCGATGACGTGCCAGTTTTCGCCGAGGGCCCAGCCCAACCCAACAAGGGCTCCGTTCCAGAGCGCACTCCCACAGCCTGTAAGAAGCAAGAACTGGCCGAGTGGCATCCGGCGATAGCCGGCAGGGATCGACACTAGCGATCGCACGACGGGAAGGAGACGACCAGTGAACACCGCGATCGGCCCATAGCGGTCGAACCAATTCTCCGCTCGAGTGAGGTCGTCCGGTGTGAGCAGGGCCCAGTGGCCAAAGCGCTGGACCAAGCTATTGACTCGTCGCTGGCCGATCGCCAAACCAACGGCGTAGAGGATGAGCGCGCCGATAAGCGAGCCCAGAGTCGTGGCAATGAGAACAAGCAAGAACGAGAAACGATTTTGCCCGACTAGGAATCCAGCCAGAGGCAGGATGATCTCTGAGGGAATTGGCGGGAAGACGTTTTCGAGCGCCACCAGCACCGTCAATCCCGGGTAACCAAGGGTTTCGATGACGCCGGTTACCCATTCCCCGATCCAATCCAACACCGATCCGCCTCTCCATCTTGCCTGGCCCTAGCTGCCTACGACAGCAGCCGCGATATATGCCGCGTAAATCGCCGAAAGGAGTACACCTTCGAGGCGACCGAGGCCGCCGCGCAAAAGCAGTATCAGGCAAAAGACTGCTGGCGCCGCGACCGCAACGGGAAGATGCAGGCGCATGGTGGCATCGTCCAGGTGCAGAGGAACCACGACTGCCAGGATTCCAGCGTTGAGCGTCAGAAAATGGATCGCCGTGCCGCCGATGTTTGCCGCCGCCATGTCCGGCCGGCCACGACGTGCCGGAACCGCGATCCGACCGATCTCCTCTGCCTCGGTAATCGCGGCTAGCGCCGTGTTTCCGAGGAGGGTCGCCGAGACGCCGAATTTGGAGACAACCGCGTGCAGGCCGTTACCCAGTAATTCCCCGCCGATGGTCAGTGCGGCTAGCCCACCCAGGAGCCAGACCCAGGGATGCCGCTTCCGCTCGGCATCCGCGTCTCTGTAGGGGTCGCTGCCGTCCAACGCCGCGGTGGTCCGGTGGAGCGAGAACATCGCGACGCTGAAGTAGACGATGAGGATCACCCCGTCGGAGCGGGAGAGGGTGTGGTCCTGGGCCAAGAGCAGGAGTGGCGCCCCGGCCAGGGAGGTCCACCACAAGAACGAGGGCGAGAGACGGACCCGATAGGGCACGAGGATCGCGCCGATACCGGCCACAGCCAAGGCAATGAAGGTCGTGCCGCCAAGAAATGTTCCGGCGGCAGCCCCCGGAAACCCTGCGAGATTTGCCGCCAGACCCGCCGCGATGTTTTCGACCTCGAGCCCGGAGACGAGTACCGTCATGAAAAAGGTGGAAACCCGCACCCGCTCGGCGGTGCCGAGAAGACCATCAAAGAATGCCTCGGCGCCGAGGACTACCAGGATGATGCCTCCGGCCAGCAGTGCTACCGCAACGAGCCCAGCCGACACGACTTAGCTCGGTCCGTTTAGTGCCATCAGACGTTCCGGGTCGTCGCTGCAGAGCGCGAATGCGCCGAGGTCGCGGACGCGTCGCGCTTCGCTCGCATCATTCACCGTCCAGACCATAACGCGCAGACCCGCGTCGCGCAGCCCATACGCGCTTTCCGGCGTGTAGGCTCCGGAGAACAGCGCAACCGCGGGAGACCCGAGTTTGGCGGCGATGGCGGGGAGCTCATCGTCGAATAGCTCGGCGAGAGGCCACAGCTCTGCCCCGGGATCCATTCGACGCACGGTGCAGAGGGTATCCCAGTCAAATGACGAGATCGCCCACCTGGTTTCCGGGTAACGGGCAAGAACATCGAGCACTGCCCGCTCGGCGCGGCTTCCCTTGATCTCGACGTCGAGATGAGCGGCACCCCCAACGAGGTCGAGGACCTCAGCGAGTGTCGGCACTCGCTCCCCATCTCCAGCATCAAAGGCTTTTAATCTCGTCAATGGGAGCTCGTCGACATAACCGGAGCCGTCAGTGGTGCGCTCGACATTCCGGTCATGGATCACTACCGGCACACCATCCACCGTGACGTGGACATCGAACTCGATGCCATCGACTCCAGCGGCGAGCGCGTGGCGGAAGGCGCGAAGCGTGTTCTCCGGGTGAAGCGCGGACGAGCCACGATGGGCGTATATCAGTAGCAATTTCTATACATCCTGAAGAGCGTTGATTTCGGTCGATCACGGCGAGTTGTCCGGCACTTCTGCTGCCGCCCCGTACGGGAATGGCAGATCGATGTTGAGTCGATCAGCAAGCAACCGCATGTCGTGATGAACTTTCTCGTCGGGATCATAGCCAAGGTGATGGAGGACTTGTACCGCTGCCGTCAGACACGCGACTTCGACACCATCAATGTGACCAGTGCCTGAGAAACCGTCACGGGGGTAGGGGGCGAGGCTGCCATCCTGGAGTTGCTGGGTTGCGCCGCCGGTAGCGTCAAACGTCACAGTGTGGAAGTCGACGCGGCGGTCGACGGAGTCGCGAACGACGAACCGCGTTGGGAGCTCATCGTGGGCTACGGTAAAGCCGAGGTTTGCAAGGGCATCCCATGTCAACGGCGCTTCCGAGAGTGCGATAACGCAATCCAGGTCGTCATGTTCCCGGGTCTGTTCCCGCATCAGCGCATCGACGCCCCAACCTCCGTCCAGCCAGAGGCCGACACCGGCGGCCCGCAAGGTGGCAACGACCTGCAAAACGTCTCGCGCCTGCATCATCGAACTGGCGCGTGATCTCAAGTGAACGATGGAATCTGAAACTTGACATGGTTCATATCAAGATATATAGTTTCACTAGAATAGATGTGCCAGGAGGAGAGGTATGAACGGTCCCGGCTGTGAGCCGGTCTTCATCATCAGTGTGGCGGCTCGCCTGTTGGAGATGCACCCGCAAACCCTTCGCAAGTATGAGCGCGAAGGGCTGATTGCGCCGTCGCGCACGACCGGCAATCTTCGACTCTACTCGGACGAAGATCTGGAACGACTGCGTCAGGTGAAATACCTGGTGGGTGAGCGAGGCCTGAACGTAGCCGGAGTGCAGCTTGTGCTGGAAGTCACCCGCCATCTGCGCACGATCCAGAAACGGCTCGAGGAAGACGCCGGCTCTCGAGACGACCCTGCACTAGACCGTCTCCGGGAAGACCTGGCGGCATTGATGCTCCACCTGGGAGTTGAGGGAAGCGAACCCACCTGGCGCGAGTGATGCATGGATATCTACGGGCGCGGGAAAGCGGTGCGGGACCGACTACCGGCGGGCATTGATGATGGGCGCGTTGCAGCGGCGTACGGAATGTCAAATCTTCATGTGAACGTATATGTACAGTGGAGTGAGGCGAGGAAGGGCCTCAGCAAAGAAGGGTACAGGAATGGCAAGTACGACAAGATTCACGGAGAAAGCGCAAGAAGCAATCGTCGGCGCGCAACGCGAGACTGAGTCGCGCAACATCTCTCAATTCGAACCGATTGCGCTGCTTCTTGCCCTGCTGGATCAATCAGATGGACTGGCGCCCGAGATCCTCAGGAAGCTTGGTGTCGAACCGTCGACAGTCCGGACAGAGGCCGCGCGAGAGTTCGAAGGTCTGCCTAAGCTTTCTTACGCCGCGCAACCGCCGCCTAGCAACAGCCTGCGCAAGGTGCTGCAGAGGGCGGAGGACGAGGCGAAGCGGATGGGCGACGAGTACGTCAGCGCCGAGCATCTTCTGCTCGGGATCCTCGACGCTCCCGACAGCGGGGCAGCGAGACTGCTGGCGCGCTTCGGCGTCACCAAAGACCGCGTGTACGAGGCGCTCACTCAGATTCGTGGAGGACAGCGCGTGACCGATCCCAATCCGGAGGACAAGTACCAGGCGCTCGAGAAGTACGGCCGCGACCTCACCGAGCTCGCGGAACAGGGCAAGCTCGATCCTGTCATCGGTCGCGACGAGGAGATTCGGCGGGTAATGCAGGTGCTTTCCCGCCGCACAAAGAACAACCCGGTCTTGATCGGTGAGCCTGGTGTCGGGAAGACGGCGATCGCCGAGGGCCTGGCTCAGCGCATCGTGCGCGGTGATGTGCCGGAGGATCTCAAGGACAAGCGAGTGGTTGCCCTCGACCTGGGGGCGTTGATCGCCGGGGCGAAGTTCCGCGGCGAGTTTGAAGAGCGGCTGAAAGCAGTCCTGAAGGAAATCACTGACGCTGCCGGGAAGATCATCCTCTTCATCGACGAGCTGCACACGGTCGTCGGCGCCGGAGCCGCGGAAGGGTCGATGGACGCCTCGAACATGCTCAAGCCGATGCTCGCCCGAGGTGAGCTGCGGACCATCGGGGCCACGACGCTTGACGAGTACCGGAAGCACATCGAGAAGGATCCTGCCCTGGAGCGACGCTTCCAGCCCGTGTTCGTCGACGAGCCGACCGTCGAGGACACCATCTCGATCTTGCGCGGTCTTCGCGATCGGTACGAGACCCACCACAAGGTGAGGATCCTCGATTCGGCATTGGTCGCCGCCGCCATACTCGCCAACCGCTACATCACCGACCGCTTCCTTCCCGACAAGGCTATCGACCTCGTCGACGAGGCGGCATCTAAACTGCGGATGGAGATGACCTCGCTCCCGGTCGAGCTGGACGAGACAGAGCGTCGCATCATGCAGCTCGAGATCGAGCGCGAGGCGCTCCGTAAGGAGAAGGACGCCGCCTCGCGCGAGCGGCTGGAAAACCTCGAAAAGGAACTGGCCGACCTCAAGGAGAAGCGGGATGCGTTGCGCTCCCGATGGGAGAGTGAGCGTGAGACGCTGCAGGACATCTCGTCCCTGCGCGAGAAGATCGATCAGACGAAGGTCGAGATCGAACAGGCAAGCCGCGCCTACGATCTGAACCGCGCCGCCGAGCTTCAGTACGGCACGCTGGTGCAGCTCGAACAGCAGCTGCGCCAGGCCGAGCAGCAGGAATCCGCGGCGCAAGATGGTCGGTTGCTGAAAGAGGAGGTCGACGCCGAGGACATTGCCGGCATCGTTTCCCGCTGGACCGGTGTCCCGGTCAGCCGCCTGGTCGAGGGCGAGATCGAGAAACTGATGAAGATGGAGGATCGGCTGCACGAGCGGGTGATTGGGCAAGACGAGGCCATCACCGCCATTGCGAATGCCATCCGCCGCTCTCGTGCCGGGCTCTCCGATCCGAACCGGCCGATGGGAAGTTTCATCTTCCTCGGGCCGACGGGTGTCGGCAAGACCGAGTTGGCGCGGGCTCTGGCCCAGTTCCTGTTCGATGACGATCAGGCGATGGTGCGGATCGACATGTCGGAGTACATGGAGCCGCATTCCGTGAGTCGCCTCATTGGAGCGCCACCTGGGTACGTTGGATACGAGGAGGGTGGCCAGCTCACAGAGGCTGTCCGCCGCCGACCGTACAGTGTCATCCTGCTCGACGAGATCGAGAAGGCGCATCCGGACGTGTTCAACGTCCTCCTGCAGATTCTGGACGACGGCCGCGCCACAGATGGTCAGGGCCGCACGGTCGATTTCAAGAACACCGTGATCATCATGACCTCGAACCTCGGATCGACCTACATCATGTCGCTGGGAGAAGGTGACGAGGAGGAGATGCGCGAGCGGGTCATGGACGCGCTGCGGAGCAACTTCCGTCCGGAGTTCCTGAACCGGATCGACGAGATCATCATCTTCAAGCCACTGTCTCAGGACCAGATCGGCGAGATCGTGGAAATCCAGCTCAGTCAGGTGAACGATCGACTCGCAGATCGCCAGATGCGCCTCGAGGTCACGCCGGCCGCCAGGGAATGGCTTGCTGAGCGCGGCTACGAGCCGGCCTTTGGAGCGCGTCCGCTGAAGCGGCTCATCCAGCGCGAAGTGCTGGACCGGCTTGCCCGGCTCGTGCTCGGCGGTGAGCTGAGGGACGGCGAAACGGTCGTCATCGACAGCGACGGTGCCGACCTGCGGTTTCGCACGGAGCGGACCCCGGAGCCAGCAGTCGCCTGAGTCCAGCTCCCTCATCCCAAACCCTTCTCCCTTCGGATAGGGGAGAAGGGTGCACCGGCCTTCACGCAGGAGAATAAGCCCCTCTCCTGTCTCTGACGGGAGAGGGACTTTGGGTGGGGGCTATCAAGAAGTCCGCGCGATTCCCACCCGACTATACTTGGCGGCGGTTTGGGATAGGCGCCAGGCGGGAGATGAAGACGATGCCGGAGTGGCTTCAAGGACTCGTGCAAGCTGGTCTCACCGTCATTGCCCTGATCGTCATCGTCATGCTCCTCGCCGCCCTGTTCATGATCATCTTCGGCATTGCGACGGGGATCGACGATCGCATTCAAGAATAGGGAAACGGCGCGGTGGGAGACCTTTCCGGCGCGGGCCGGATTCTGCTTATCATGGGTCTGGTTCTGTCCGCAATCGGCGCGCTACTCCTTCTGGCGCCGCGGATTCCCGGGATGAGCCGACTTGGCCGGCTGCCCGGGGACATCATCGTCGAACGCGGGCCGGTAACGATTTTTGTTCCCCTTGTCTCGTCGATCGTGATCAGTGTCCTGCTGACTATCGTGCTAAACCTTATAGCTAGGCGATAGCTCAGGTAGTCGAACCGAAAGACGTTGACGCGCGCCTGCCGTACCCTCTACAGTCCTGAAGACGAACCAAGCGAAGCCGCCAAACCGCGCGTACCAATAGGACGCGACAAGGAAAGAGGTGTCTCAATGCGCCGTACTCTCCGGCATCCCGCAGCCCTGACCCGATCGACCTGGTTGGCGGGTGCCGGCCGCGTGACGCTGGCCGTGATCTTCGGACTCGGCATCATCGTTCCATCCTTGGGCAGCGTCGTCCCGGTCGCCGCGCAAGCGAGCACCGTGTCGTTCAGCACCGCGGAGGTCGCGCCCGCCGATTCAATCGCCTATCTCGTCATGACGCTGGACGACGAATCCGAGCAGTGGCGGCTGGCCGACGCGCTTCTCGATCGGGCAGGGCTTGGCGAGGCTCTCGAGGAAGAACTCCGCGACGAAGCAGGGGAAGATCTCCCGCTCGATGCGTTCCTCGGCGGCGAAGTCGGCGTCGTTGTCAGCCCGGCAGTGTTGGACACCATTGCCGCTGAGTCGATGGCCTCAGCCAATCTTGACGAAATGATTGGTGGCAGCGCTATGGCCTCGCCGGAGGCCGAGCCGGCTGAGACCGATGCGCAGGGGTTTGCCCTGGCCCTCGACGCGCGTGCGCCAGATACCGCTTGGGCGGGTATCAGGGAGTCGATTCTCGAAGGAGAGAACGAAGAGACCAACTATGAGGGGACCACGATCCTCTATGGTCCGCCGGTGGGAGACGACGATGAAGGAATGGCCGCGGCGCAAGTCGGCGACCTGATACTCATCGCCACGGTGCCGGAAGATTTGCATCCGCTTATCGATACCGCCGACGGTCGTACGCCGTCGATCACGACCCTCCCGGAGTTCACCACGACTCGTGACGCGCTCCCCAGCGAGTTCGTCCTGTTCGCGTTCGGGAACAGCTTCGACGCGACGGACGCTGATTTCGGCATGTTCGCGATGGCGGCGAGTCAGCTCAGCACGGAGGCGTTCTCCGGCCTGACGATCACCGCCGATGAGCCGGGCTTCCGCATGGAATCGGTCACGCTCCCGGCCGAGGGCGAGTCGTTGCCGGCCGGCGCCGCAACCTACGAGTCGGAATTGCTGACCAGGGCTCCAGACGAGACGGTCTTCTTCATGAGTGCCACGGATCTCGGCGCTACCGGCGTGCTCGACATCATTGGCGCGACGGTATTCGGCCTGGTGATGGGCATGGGCGATCCGACCGAGGCACCAGACCCGGACGTGTCGGTCGAGGACTACATTGCCGAGCAGTATGCGGCGGCCAAAGCGCTGATCGGTATCAACTTGCAGACTGATCTGTTCCAGCAACTCGTTGGAGAGTATGGTGGGTGGTTCTCGGCCAACCTCGAGAACGAGGAGGTCTCAGGACTCTTTGCCTCCGGCGTTTCCGATGCAGAGACGGTCTCCAACGCCTTGATGCAACTTTCCTTCCTGATTCAGGGCGCTTCGGGGGCGGAGTCACCCCTCACAACGCGCGAAGTCGGTGGCGGACAGGTCTATGTGATCGAGCTCGGCGACGAGGCTGGTTCGACACTCGAGTTCGGAGTAGTCGATGAAACTCTGCTGATCGGGAAGAGCGATGCTGTCGATCGCTTCGTTGAAGAGCCTGCCGACTCGCTTGCCGAGAATACGCAGTTTCAAGCGGTAATGGATACGTTGCCCGCCGAGTACAACGGGCTGACCTATATCGATCTGGCGCAGGCGATTCCCCTCTTCGAATCAGCCGCGGAGGAGTCAGAGGACCTCGGACTTGGCGGCATGGACGAGATTCCGGACGCCAGCGAAAACTGCGCCAACTACGCGACTCAGGAGGAAGCGCAAGAGGCGTATGACGCGGCCGAGGCCGATACCTTCGATCTCGACCAGGACTTCGACGGCCAGGTCTGCGAGGACTACTTCACAACTGCCGGCGAGCAAACAGAGGCGGACGAGGAAGCCACGGAGGCGGGAGACTCCGCTGACGCCGCGGATGCTCTCGCCGACGTCGATTACTCGGCGATCAAGGCCTTTGCCGCCACCTCATACCAGGATGACGGCTTGAGCCGGTCGTCGGCCATCCTCTACATTCCAGAATAGGCGGCCGTCACGGTCATCACCGCCGGTGGTACTCCAGGGGCGTTCGGTCATCCGGGCGCCCCTGCTGTCAAAAACTCTGTCGTTCATGCTGTGGTGGCGCCGCCCCGAGGCATGACCATTGCTATGAAAAACGCTGTGTTTTTTGCCGCCGTGGCGCGCCGCGAGGCATGAGCACTGGTCTGTTTCGGCGAAGCATGAACGAGGTTGGTGGCCTCAATGACGATATCGCCTCACGCGCTGACTCGGTTCCGTGCACAATTGATCCAACGCACGTTGCACACGACGCACTGGAGGAACCACCATGACCATGACCCGCAGTTGGACGCGAGGAGTTTGGAGGCAGGCGACAGCCCTGACGCTCTTGGCGGGGCTTGCCGCACCTATTTGGCTCGGGACCGATGTCTCGGCTCAGGAAGACCTGCCGTCGGCGGCGGCCGCGGCGCCCGAGTCGACTGTGCTGTTTCACTCCCTCGACCTCGACCGGGAGGGAACGCAATGGCAACTGACTGAAGAGCTGCTCGGTCGGGTCGGGCTGCCCGATGCTCTCGACCTCTGGGAAGAGGCGATTCTCACGGAAGGCGCGGCATCAGGCGATGTCACCGAGGCCGATCTCGATGCGCTGTTGGGTGGGGAGATGGCCATTGTGGTCACCTCGCAGGCGCTCGAACGAGCGGTGGCGAGACATACGTCTTACGGTGAAGTCACTGCGGCACCGAACGCAGGAGATGCCACGCCGATGGCGGAGGCTGACGCCTCGGGTCAGGGATTGGTCGCGATCCTCGTTCCCGGCGATCCTGAAGCGGCCTGGGGCTACGTTGAAAGGCAACTCGCGGATCTCGCCGCGAAGCTTCACGTCGACCTCGAGGAGAGCACATATGGCGAGGCAGAGTTGCTGGAAATCGCGCGGGGTGACCGCGCCACGACCTCCAGCACAGACGATGCCGGTCCTATGGCCAAGTTGATGGCTGAACTCGACCTCTATGGCCACGGGAGTCTCGTGACAGGCCGTGCCGATGACTACATCATCGTCGGATCGAATCAAGCTGATGTCAGGGGAATTGTCGACGTGATCGACGGAAGTGCCGCATCTCTCGCCGATTCGGCAGAGGCGCGGGCAGTCGCGGCGGAGCTCCCGGCCGACGCTCTGTCATTCACGTATATCGACGCGCAGCGGGTCATTGACGCGCTGGGACCGGAACTTGCCGGAATGCACCAGGGCAATGCCTCCGAGATGCCCCACGAGGCGTGGGGCGGCCAGCTCGGACTTGCCATCAGCGCCGACGACGCGGGATTCCGCTTCGACACGATCTCGGTTCCGAGCGCCGGGTCCGACCTCGAGTCGATGCTGGTCGAGAACGATCCCTCGGTGGCGGCTGCGGCGACGCGGGCGCCGGCCGGCACCTTCGCGTTCCAGGCCGGCAGGCTCCCGGAGAATGCCTACGTCGGCGCCCCCTACCTGGTGGCACAAGCGGTCAACGACATGATGACCGGCGGCGAGCAGACCGGCGGCCACGCGATGATGGACGTTCCGACTGCCGAAGAGATTGAGGAGGCAATCTCGACCGCGCAGGTGGCCCTCGGCTTCGACCCGGCAACAGATCTCTTCGATCTCCTCGGCTATGAGTTTATCGCGTTCTCGTCGTTCCCGAACATCAGCTTCAAAGGCGTTGATTTTGACGCCGTCGCCGCCGTGTCCACTACCGACTCCGAGGCTCTTGCGGAGACCGCCGAAAAGATCGCGGCATCGATCGATCGCGCCGGAGCGGGAGCGGAGGTCGCGACGCGAACCATCGATGGCGACACCGTCTACGTCGTATCTGGCCCGGAAACCGAAGAAGTCCCGGCCATCGAGTTCGGCGTGGTCGAGGACCATGCGGTCATCGGAGTTGGCGGAGGCATCGAGGACCTGACCACGGAACCGGCCGAGTCGTTGGCGGAGGATCCGCAGTTCCAGACCGTGATGGGACTCTTGCCCGGCGAGTACTACCAGATCGGGTATCTCGATATCGGTCAGGCGATCGATTCGATCGATATGCTGATGGGCATGATGGGTATGATGGGTGGGATGGACATGGCGGTACCCGCGGCAACGCCAATGGTGACCGCTGATGGACTGGAAAACATCCGTGCTCTAGGGGGCGTGGCGTACCAGGAAGACGGCATGTCCGGAGCGAGCGCGATCCTGTACATCGCAGAGCCTTAGTCCCGACGTAGATAAAATAAGGGATGCGCGGAAGTGGGCGAGACTGCTTCCGCGCATCTCTGCGGCTGGGTAACCGTGACGGCTCCCCGGTCGTTATTGAGCGCGAATGGGCCACGTTCTCCGCGCTGACCCCAGCGCGGCTGCGTTTCCGCGCGGCCCAGGACGACGAGGAGTACCGACTACATGGCGAATCAAGCAGTGGAGCGTGGCCTGACCTCCCGC
Organism: uncultured Chloroflexia bacterium; assembly: GCA_963751075.1. Classification (GTDB taxonomy): domain Bacteria; phylum Chloroflexota; class Chloroflexia; order Thermomicrobiales; family UBA6265; genus JACCXM01. The sequence continues at coordinate 227,584 of CAVVTE010000013.1, forward strand.
GAGCGACGTGACCTGGACCGGCTCCGGCGCGCACTGAGCGCTGGCAACTCGCGACCGACCCGGCGCGATCTACTTCGTTGGTCGGCGATCGTGGCGGGAGCGGTGGCAACCGCCAACCAGGGCATTCTCTCCGCCGCGCCGCGGCAAGCGCCACATATGCTGCGGCAGGACGCTCCAATCGTTCAGGGGGCGGAGATCTCGGTGCCCTTTGACGCGTACGGGCAAGCGATAACACTCGACCCGCACCGGTCGGCCGACTATGGTGGGTTCTGGGTCATGTATCCGAACGTCTGGGGCGGGTTTCTCCGGTACGACGAGCTCGGTCGAATCGCGCTCGACCTTGCCGAGCAGGTCGTCCGCTCCCAGGATGGGTTGCGCTACACCTTCACCATCCGTGAAGGGGCTACCTACGCGAGCGGCAATCCGGTGGTCGCCGACCATTTCATCGCCTCCTGGACGCGCGCTCTGGATCCGGCGAATCTGTCGCCGATGGTCGCCTTCATGGAGCCCCTTCGCGGCTTCGATGCCTGGATCGCGGGCGAGGCTGAGGCCGAGCTCGGATTCCGGGCCGAGGATGACCGCACGGTCGTCGTTGAGCTCGCCGAGCCGGCAACGTATTTTCCGTCGTTCATGGCCTCGTTCGTCTGGTCGGTCGTCGATCCGGCGGTGCTGGAGGGGTCAGGAGAACAAGACTTCGTCCTCAACGGGGCCGGCACTGGCCCGTGGCAGTTCACCGAGTACGAGCGCGATACTCGGTTCGTCATGGAGCCAAACCCGAACTTCTACGCCCCTCTGTCTCCATCCCTGACGCGTATCGTCTGGCCGGTCTTCAATGGGCCGGATGCCGCCCGTACCGCGCTCGACCTCTACCTCAACGAAAACGCGGCATCTGCGGACGTGCCGCTGTCCCTCCTGCCTGACGTCGAGGCAGACCCGGCTCTGAGCGCCGAAATGGTCCGTCTCGAAGAATCGCAGGCCACGATCCGCTCACTCGCCATGGACTTCCGGCAGCCGCCATTTGACGACGTCCGGGTACGCCGGGCCTTCGGGCTGGCGTTCGACCGTGAGCGGTACGCTGAGATCTACGGGGGAACCTGGACCCCGGCGACGGTCTTTACGCCGCCCCTAGTCCAAGAGCTCAGCGGCTACGAGCCGCCGGAGGGGTTCCCATTCGACCCCGAGCAGGCACGGGCACTCCTGGCGGAGGCCGGGTATGCCGATGGGCAGGGGTTGCCAGAGATCGTCTTTTACCAACCGGCCGGGGATAGCGATGCCGAGTTGGAGCGGGTGCAGGCGGTCCTGGATATGCTCCAGGAGAACCTCGGTGTCACGATCACCCTTGACAATGCCCGGTCTCAAACCGAGATCAACGAACTCATCGCGGAAACTGGCGGGCTGCAGTTCGCAATCATGTGGTGGCAGACGGTAACCGATACTCCGTTCCTGCTCAGCGACGTATTCCGGCCCGACTCACCGTACATGAGCGGCGTGTTCAACTGGTCGCCGGATCTGGAGCCGATAGGGGGCGATCCCGGCGCGGCGGCGGCATCATTTGCCGACCTGGTCGCCCAGGCTGATGTCGAGCTCGACGCGGCGGTACGCAACGATCTCTACCGGCAAGCGGAAGCGCTCGTCCTCGAAAACGCTGTCTATGTCCCGATCGGGAACTGGGTGCCAATGTTCGTTCAGAAACCCTGGTTGCAAGGGACGCGTCAGGGTCCTTGGACGGGTCGGCTGCCGATCCTGTTCGACCAGAATGTCGTCGTCGTAGAGGAGTAAGCGGCCGGCGCGAGCCCGGTTTCAGCGTTTACCCCACTTCGTCGAAGAGGCGCGGTTGTTCCGGCGGCAGCGACGGTGGGTCTTGCGGTGAGAGTCCCAGTAATTGGCTGAGCGCCAGGGCGTTGCGTGTTCCTGCGCCTTTCGCGTTGTTGTTGAACAGAACGTGAACCTCGCGCGCTTGCCGTGCGAGGTCTTCAACGATCCTCGCCCATTCTGTCAGTTCAGCCGCGGAATAGTCGTAGTCGTAGCGGGTGCCACCACTGCCACCCCGATACCAGGCAGCGGCATTCCGGCCATGGAGCCGCACGTAGGCGAGAGCCGGGTTCGTGACGGCCGGGATCGGCGGCACGGTGTCGTTTGGGATCTGCGGCTCATCGGCGATGGCATAGGCCAGACCCACCTCCTCGAGCAGGGTGAAAGTCGCCTCTGCGCTCTCCGGCGTGAGCCAGCTGTGATTGCGAAACTCGATCACCGTGATGTCGCCGGCCATTTCACGCCCAACCCGGCGGAGGTGAGCGCGGGACTGAGGAGTGTTGGCGAATCGCGGCGGGAATTGAAAGAGGACTCCACCCAGGCGCTTCATCTCGCGCAGGGGAGCATATGAGGCGCGAAAGGCCACGAACGTCTCGTCAGGTGGCGGGTCGCGGAAGTGGGTCAGCTCGCCAAATGCCTTGACGTCGAACAGGAAGTCAGGCGGGGTGATCTCGGCCCAATTGCCATAGGTCTCGGGGTGAACCAGCCGGTAGAAAGAGACGTTGACCTCTACTACCGAAAAGAACCGGGCGAACCAGGTGAGCTTGTCGCCCGACTTGATACCGGAGGGGTAGAACCCCGGCAGACCGCCCCAGGAGCTGATACCGATGTGGATGGCGGCGGCGCGGTCGGTCACTGTGGGAGCGCCGGGCGCGCTCGTGTCATGCGGTCGCCTTGACCGGCAACAACGCCTTCCAGCGACCGTCCATGCCTGATTCACTCACCCCGTAGAAAACACGGAGGTCGCCGTCACCACGATAAACCAGGTCGTACCGGCGATCTCCTGACCGCTGACGGTACGACCGCCAGAGGCCAAAATCACCATTCCAACGGACGGCATCCTCGTCAAGATCGCCTTTTTCCCGCTGCCCTATGGCGGCGCGCCAGAGGCGGCGGTCGGTAGACTTGGTGACGTTGTGGATCAGCTTGTGGTACCGCAGATCGCGCAGCGTGTAGTACCGAGTGCCTTCCTGCTCGAATGCGTGGAGGACCTCGATCCCTGTCGTCGGCGCGACCGGGTCAGCCCCGACGGCTTCCTCGTAGACCTCGAGGAGCCCATCGGCGGATCCCGCGGGTGTCGACCCTGATTCGGGTGCGACGTCACCTGCCTTCCGTATCGGTTCGGGACGATCGCTGTCTTTGGGGACAGCCATTTGAGCGCGACCCCGGCCGTTGGTTCGCGCTTTCGGCTCCGACGCCACGCCGGTCTGTGCTGTCGCTTCGACCCGGGCGCGCCCGTTGGTCGGTCCAGGAACAGGCACAACTGGAGTCGTGCTCGTTACCGAGGCGGCCCCCGTCACCATACGCACGATCTCATCGCGCGTGGCTTGGGCCGACTCAACATCCCGGCGCACGAAAATCCCACCCGGTTCGATCGCGTGGGGCTTCCGCGCTCCTTCGGCGACGGTGAGGACGACGACCGGCTTACCGTCAGACACCAGTTCCTCGAATGTCGCTTCGACCGCTGGGGTGATCTGAGCGGCGATGCCGCGCGTCAGCTCGGTAACGAGCGATTTCGCGTCTTGCAACCCGGCAATCGGACGTTTCTCAGACGCCGACGCACCAATGTAGATCTGGCCGCCACTGGAGTTGGCAAACGCGACGACGTCGCGCAGGATCGCGCTCTGTCCTCGCTTTGACGCGGCGCTCTCATGGAAAGCCTGGTGCGGGGTATTACCTTCGAGGCGGGCGGCTTTGATCGGGTCGCTCGGTGGCGCGGTGAAGGCGCGGGTGCGGTCGAACTCGTTGCTCGCCAGGAGCGCCTTGAGCGCGGCGAACGACATCTCGGGCAACAGCACCTCGGTCGGCCGGTCGCCGACACCCAGGTTGCTTTCCCGTGTGGGATCCTGCTCGAGGCGGTGCGCGTCCGATCCCTGGATGCAGTGCATGCGCCGGGGGTACTCACTCTTTACGCCGCTGAAAAAGCGGGCTGTCGAGCGACGGTTGGTGACTGGCAGGAGGTCGGTCACCTCGAGCGCATGGAGGTTGGGATCCTGGGTGTACGCGATCTTGGTCTGACCGCCGAAGCGCAGCCCCTGCATCGCTATGCCATGGGTGGAGTTGACGTGGGCGCCGATCACGAGCGCACCATGCTGGGCCAGAATTTCATAGGCGCGAAGGACGTCGGTGGTCGCCCCAACCTCACCGCTCCCGAAACGGTCTTCTGGTACTCCCAGGAGGAGGAGGAGGTGCTCCATCAGACGCACGGTGGTCCCTTCCGGAAAGATCGCCAGAATGTGAAAGCCAAACTGGGCAGTGAACTCGAACCCTGGCAGAACCAGGATTTTGGCGAGCAAGCGCCGGAATTCGGTAAGCCGTTCCGCTTCATTCGGCTTCTGCCTATCGAGGTACTCGAGAAGCTCCAGATCCTCGATTTCCCGCCAGAGGTCGGCGTAGCCGCGCACGGAGTTGTGATCGGTGAGCGCTATGGCGTCGAGACCGCGCTCTTCGGCACGGTGCAGGATGTCGAGAATGCCGACTCCTGGTTGCTGGTAATCAACCGACGCCGGTGTGTGAACGTGAAGATCGATGCGGCGCCAGGCGAGATCCTGAGGAAGAGTTGCGGCGACGCTGACAGCATCGCGGGTTGCTGACGCGATGGTCGTCTGCGTGGCGGACGACGTGGTGGCCGTGGAATCAGGCTTCGACGCCGTGGCGGCGCTGTCGCGGCGCCTGCGTGTGGCAGGAATCGAGAGTCTCCTTCTGGAGCAGAGACGGCGGAGCACCGTCATGATCAGGGCAGCCCATCACTACCCGTGTCATCAATTATAGCATACCTTCAAGTGTTATTGACAAGTAGGCACAACTAAGTGCGGCAAAAGGACGTGTTAGACTCCCGATGCACGTTCGGCGTGCCTTCTCGGCGCAAAGCTGGGACGTGGAGTCCGCCCCGCTGTGCCCAGTCTCCGAGTCCGGCAAGAACCGGACACTGCCGTTCGACCGTACATCCGGCAGGGGTCGGCGCGGACCCTGGGCGTTGCGGCGATGGCAACTCCCCGTATAGCTCGCCAATAGGAATCCGGGGCTGGCATCGTGCCGCAGATCGACACACCATTACTCCTCGACATCTTGCTCGGACTCGTTATCCTCCTCTTTGTGCCATTCGGCATTCGACGGGGAGTGGCAAAAGAGGCGATAGTCTCGGCCGGTATCCTGCTGGGCGCGAACCTCGCGGAGCGGTTCGGTCAGAGCTGGGGAGCCGAGCTGGCGACGCGATTCAATCTGGATCAGAATGTCGCCACATTTGCCACATCAACGGGACTTCTCGTGGCCTCCACGATCCTCCTGGGTTATGGCGGAGGTGCGGCGCTCGGACGATCGCGCCCCAGCACAGTCTCTCGACTGGCAGGCGGATTGTTGGCGGCGTTCAATGCGGCGCTCTTGCTGTCGTATCTCTTTCGCTGGATCGACGAGATCCTGCAGCAGGGGACGGTTCTTGACGACGGCATCGTCGGTGAAGCCCTGCTAAGACGAGCCGACCTTCTCCTGCTCGGCGCGGCCGGAGTGTTGCTTGTCCTGACTGTCCTCGGCTGGATCGTGAACGCGTCACGCGCTCGGCGACAGCCGCGCGAGACGCACAACGCAAACGTGGCTGCCATACCGGCTCGGCAACGCCCGGTGAGGATGGCGGCGGGGGAGGCGGGGAAATATGAGCCAGGGCCGGAGCCTGCTTCTCGCTCTGGTCGATTCGGCCAAGGTCTCGAGGCCACCTCGCCTCTGCCAACCGGAGCTGCATACGCCGAGCATGGACCGTGGTCGGGAGAAGCGGGCACCCGCCTGACGACCAATGGCCATGGTCGGGACAACCAATTCGACAGCACGCAGCAACGAACCACCGACCCGGCCCGTACACAATCCGACGAGACGGTCTGGTCCGCCTGGAGTGCCCCAGGCGACGAGACAATCGTCAGAAACGAACCGGTCAGTCGGTGGCCGGTTACGTCGTCGGTTGGGGTAACGGATGACGAGCGCTGCGCTGTCTGCCGGGCTCGGGTCAGTCCTCGTGATGTGTTCTGCCCTGAGTGCGGAGCAACGCTCTAGAATTCAGTCGGCACGAGGTGGGACGACGGAACCCTGGCCTATGGCCTGGTCGGGAGTTCGTGGCGTCCTTGTGCTCCCGGCGCTATCCGTGACGCCGAATGAGCAAAGGAGGACCCGTTGACGGCGACCATCCAAAACGTCGATCTGGCCGCCGCTCGCGCCGCGGCCGTAGAGGCGATCGACGCGGCCGCCGACGAGCTGGTAGCCCTGGCGAAGTTCATCCATGCCAATCCGGAGATTGCCCTGGAGGAGGAGCGGGCGAGCGCGGCCTGCGCCGGCTTTCTCCAGGAGCGGGGATTCGCCGTCGAGCGTGGAATCGCCGGTCTGCCGACGGCCTTTGTCGCCTCCATGGCTAATGCCGAACCGCGCATCGCGTACCTCTCGGAATATGACGCCCTGCCGGGGCTCGGCCACGGCTGCGGTCACAACCTCATCGCCATGGCCGGCATCGGCGCCGGGTTGGGACTCGCCGCGGCGCTGCCCCACCTCGGCGGCAAGGGGCGGGTCGATGTCTTCGGCACGCCGGCGGAAGAAGCAGTTGGCGGCAAAGTGATCATGGCCAACGCGGGAGTATTCGCGGGCGTGGACGCCGCCCTGGGCGCACACCCCGGAACCTCCGAGGCGGTCTGCCCGACGGTCGAGGGGAGTGGTCAGTCGTTGGCCTGCGTGCTGGTGCGAATCAGCTTCCACGGGCGAGCTGCTCACGCCGCCGCCGATCCTTTCAACGGGATCAACGCGCTGAACGCGGTCATCGAGGTCTTCAATGGAATCAATGCGCTCCGTCAGCACATCACCGCCGACGCGCGTATCCATGGAATCATCACCCAGGGTGGACACGTGCCAAACGTGGTGCCGGATTTCGCCCAGGCCGAGTTCTTCGTCCGCGCGGCGACGCTGGCGGCGATGAATGAGCTGGTCGAAAAAGTGCGGCGAATTGCCGAGGGCGCCGCGTTGATCACCGGCGCGTCGCTCGAGTTCGAGATGCCGGAAGAAGCCTATGCGGACATGATCACGAACTTCACCATGGCGTCCCGGCTGGGGCAGCATTTGGCGGCTGTCGGCCTCGAGCTACCGGAAGCAAAGCCGGAACCGGGTATGGGCTCGACCGATTGGGCTAACGTGAGCTACGAAGTGCCGTCGGTCGAAACGAGCTTCCCAATCGTCGACCGTGTTTGCACATGGCACTCACAGGAGGTCGTCGAGGCCGCCGACTCGGAGTTGGGGTACCAGAACACCCTGGCCGTGGCCCGCGCCATGGCGCTAACCGGCATCGACCTGATCGTGGATTCCGACTTGCTGGCATCGGTCAAGGACGAGTTCGCGCGCGCGAAAGCGGCGCGGGACGCCTGACCCGCCGGCTGGTCGCCGGCTGGTTGGGCTTCATTCCCGTTACTGGCGACAGATCCGCCAGATGCTGCGCCGGCTCTGATGGCAGCTCGACGCCGCCCTCGACGAACGTGAGTCGCAGCGCCTCGCCGGGAAAAACGCGGAAGCCCCATTCCGGCGTCCGCCGCCTCTGAGCGAAACGCGGAGCGCATCTCGGGTCCACCGATCGCCTCGGCATTGGCGACAAACGCGACCGCGGGCGATAGGTCCCAGGCGGCCGCGGGATCGTCGCCGGAGACGGCGAGCACCGATGCCCCGGAGACGGGCGGGAAGAGCGCCGCCGCGGCGCCATCGGAGAGCGCCACGATCCGGGTATCACCGCGCTCGATGATTGCTCGCCAGGCCGGAAATTCCACCTCCTCATCGGCTCCGACCGGCAGCGCGGTCTCTACTGTCACCTGGACCGACGACCCCAGTCGGATGTGTTGTGGCGACGAGAACGCCGACATGGTGCCAAACGCGTCGGCCTCCGGCGACTCCGGCAGCGGCGCAAGTGCAGTAGCGCGGCGGGCGCGAGCGTCGCCGTGTGCTGCCAGGGGAACGAGCAGCGTGCGTCCGCTACCGGCCACCAGCAAGACGTCGACGCGAGGGGCGAAGATCGGCCGCACTCGCGTCAGCGCGTTTTCGTAATCGATAGGGCTGTCACCCGTCGCCAGCAGCAACCGCGCGGGACCGTCGGTGATCAGCAGCGAAAGTCGGTTCCCCGAGCCAAGAAACGCAACCTGAGGAGCCGAGAGATCCTGGACCCAGAACGCGAACGCCGCGACGCATCCCACCAACGTGATGAGAAAAACCAGCAGGGCCGTGGTCGTCAGTTCCCGCCAGGAGGTGGCATCCGGCCTCTCGGTCACGGCTGGTCCGCTGCCGCAAACGGAGACGGGCCGCGGCTAAGCGAGACCCGGATCATGGCGCCCGGCGAGACGCTGGTTCCGGGTGGCGGATCTTGTTGCACCACCACATTGAGCGGGACGGTGTCCGAGTAGACGGGCTGGTCCTGGATGAGCCACAGATCGAGTGGCAGCACCGCCTGCATGGACCCGCCGATGGTGAGTCCCTGAAGGTTGGGAACGACGACTAGCGCTTCACTGGCCGGGGCTATCGTAGGCGCTACTGCCTGGTCACTCGCTTCCACTGACTCTTGCACCGTGGTATCGACCGGCACGATCTCCGGCACGAGCTCCTCATCCGCGGGAGCGTCAGGATCGAGGCCGCCGGTGATGATTGGCGCGGATGGAACGGCAACCGACGTTGGTGTCGGTTCGACGCTGTCTGGAAGGTTGCGGAAACCGGTCCAGAGCAAGGCCGCGAGCGCGCCGAGGACCAGGATGACAACCACGATCGTCGGCGCCAGGCTGCCACGCGTGGAAGGCACGGCGACTTCGGCGACCGCGGGCGCCGGTACGGGCGGCCCGGCATTGCGCCAGTCTTTCAGCGCGCGCGCAAATGCCCCGGCGGAACCCCAGCGGCGTGTCGGATCCTTGGCCAGAGCGCGGAGGACAATCGGGTCCACCTGGGGAGGAAGACCAGGCACGACGCGCGAGGGGCGAGGCGCTGGATCATGGACATGACGCATCGCGAGACCAACGGGGGTCTCCGCAGTGAAGGGCGGTTCGCCTGTAAGCATCTCAAAGGCGACCACCCCCGCCGAATAGACGTCGGAGGCGGGGGTCGCCATCAGGCCCTCAGCCTGTTCGGGCGAGAGATAAGCGGCGGTGCCGAAGCCGCCGCCGGCTTCGGTCAGATCGGTGTCGGCCAATCCTTTGGCGATGCCGAAATCGACTAGCTTCGCCCGGCCGTGCTCGTCGATCAGGATATTGCCCGGTTTGATATCGCGATGGACGTAGCCCCTGGCGTGCGCGTAGTCGAGCGCGCCGCCAATCTGCCCCAGCAGCTCGGCGACGTCGTCCGGGTGAAATGGGGCGTCGGCGGCGATGATCTCTTTCAGCGACTGCCCTCGCACCAACTCCATGACGATGAACGGCGTGCCGTCATCTTCGCCGACGTCGTGGACGTCGATGATGTTGGGATGCGAAAGGGAGGCCGCCGCCCGTGCCTCGCGCTCGAAGCGGGCGCGAAATGCGGGATCAGCGGCGAACTGCGGGCGCGGCGTCTTGATCGCCACGTCTCTTCCCAGGAGGAGGTCGTGCCCGAGGTAGACGATGGCCATACCGCCGTCGCCAAGTCGGCGGCCGACGCGGTAGCGACCTTTGATCAGGGCCTGCGGCTGAATCATCACGCCCGCAATTGCCGCTCGGTCGATGCGGGTTTTCCCCTCCGAGAGAGCATCGACCAAATCATAGCGGGCCTGGCGGTTGTAGCGCGTTGCGGATCGCGGGTCATTCAGAGATCAGGTGTCATTCTCAGGAACGCAGAATCTGGACTATGGCGCTCTCCGACTTGGTCCACCTGACGGGTCAGCCCGGACCTTCCTGCCACCTGAACGCCCGGCACCTGCGGGACCGGGACTCCTGAGCGTACCGTCGCGGCGGGTACTGAGGGGTAATCCAGGGCACGACACGCTTCGCTCCCTCGGCGAAGGAGCATGGCGCTGGACGGCGGCGGAGCTCGGTACAGGGAGGGCACCATATCCTCGGAAGAGATGGGTTCCTCGAGCGCACAGTAGCGGGTGCCCCGGCTCCGATCCAGGGTCTGTCGGTCCGCCGCTGGTTCTGTCAGGCCAATGCCCTGGCATCTCGGCGCGGCGAATCGGGCCGTGCTTCGAAAATTGGAACCGCCGACGTCCTCGGCATGTTCCCGGGCAGCGGGTCACGAAACATGACACGGGGCCAGCAGCTCGCTCGGAACAGGTTCCCACCGACCTAGCGACCCGACGCAGACACCGTGATAGAGCCTGAGGACTTGCCTCGGCGCTGCATAATTGCGGGCATCATGGTGAACGGTTCGCCGGATCATCTTCAGATTGCCTCGGCGCCGCTACTGCTCACGCCGCTGATTGGCCGCGAGCGTGAGCTGGCGCTGGCCCTGGCGCTGGTGCGCCGTCCCGACGTTCGTCTTCTTGCCCTGACCGGTCCCGGTGGCATCGGCAAGACCACCCTCGCCCTCGCCCTCGCCGCTGAGATCGGCGCGGACGGTGCCGGCGGCGTCTGCTTCGCTTCGCTGGCCGCGGTCACGGATCCGGATCTGGTCGCGAGCACCGTGGCCCGTGCCGCCGGGCTCGCGGAGACCGGCGATACCCCAATACGGGACACCCTGGTCGCGGCCTTGCGTGAGACCGAGACGCTGCTGGTGCTGGACAACTTCGAGCACGTGGTAGCGGCCGCCCCGCTCGTGAGTGAGCTGCTGGCGGCGTGCCCGCGGCTCACGGTCCTGGTGACGAGCCGGGTGCTGTTGCGGGTGACCGGTGAGTATGCCCTCCCGGTGCCACCGCTGGCCCTGCCCGACGCCGACGTGCTCGTCTCACGCCAGGACCTGATGCGCTCCGCGGCGGCGCAACTCTTCGTGCAGCGTGGCCAGGCCGTGAACCCCTCCTTCGCGGTGACGGAAGAGAACGCGCAACAACTCGTCGACATCTGCCGGCGGCTGGACGGCGTGCCGCTGGCCATCGAGCTCGCCGCAGCGCGGATGACCCATCTATCGCTACCAGAGTTGCGGGAGCGATTGCAGCGACGGTTGCCGTTGCTCACCGGCGGCGGGCGCGACCGGCCACTCCGGCTGCAGACGATGCGCGACGCGATCGCCTGGAGCTACGACCTCCTGCGGCCCGAGGAGCAGGCGCTCTTCCGGCGGTTGGCAGTGTTCGCCGGAGGCTGCACGCTGGAAGCAGCGGAGGCCGTTGGCGGGGAAGCGGGGGGCGCAGCGCTCCCCTCCGTCCTCGACCTCATCGCCGCGCTCGTCGAGGCCAGTCTGCTGCGGTCCGAGGTCGGCCTGCACGGGACGATCCGCTATCGGATGCTGGAGACGATCCGCGAATTCGCGGAGGAGCGGCTGATGGCGAGCGGCGAAGCGAAGGCCATCCGCAAGCGGCATGCGGACTACTACATGGCCTTCGCCGAGCGGTACGAACTGGCGGAGTTGCTGCCGGACGGCAACCGGGCCCTTGCTCTGCTGGACGCGGAGCAGGCCAATCTGCGGATGGTTCTGACGTGGCTCGAGGAGCACGACGAGTCGGGGCAGTTTCTCCACCTCGCCGCCTCGTTAGGCTACTTCTGGTTTATGCAAAGCCGCTATTTCGAGGGCAGGGGATGGCTGGAACGCGCCCTGGCTCACCGTGGTGACACGGCAGCCAGTCGAGTCACGGCTCTTGTCGCGCTCGGCATAATCGAGACCTATCAGGGGTCATTAATTGAAGCGGTCTCACATCTCGAAGAAGGACTGGCCGGGAGTCGGGACCAGGGCGATGCCTTCAACGAGGCCTGGGCGCTGATTGGGCTTGGCGCGTTGGCCATTTTGCGGGGCAATCACGTCCTGGGCAGCGAGCTCCTGGAGGAGTCCCTGGCGGCAGCCCACGCCATACCCGACCAACGGTTGGCGGGAAACACGGCCGGCCGGGGTCTGATAAACCTCGCCGCCATCGCGCGCGCGCAAGGCAACCACATGCTGGCCGTCGAGCAGCTCGAGGCCGCGCTTCGCCTGCTGCGCGAGGCGGGGGAAGCCGCGGGGATGATCCTGGCGCTGGGGGATCTTGGTGACCTGGCGCGTGACCAGGGTGATCACGCGCGGGCACTGGGATACTACCAGGAGGCGCTGGCATTGGGCCGAAACAATCCCCGCACGCGCGTGGTGAGCGACGTGATCGAGGCCGTCGGGATCGTCGCGTCCGCCACGGGGCAGGCGGAACAGGGCGCCACACTGCTGGGAGCGACTGAGGCGATGCGCGAACGGATCGGCCTGCGCTTTCGGCTGATAGAAAACCAGGTCGCCCTCGACCAGGCAATGGCAACCATCCGCTCCGCCCTCGGCGAACAGACATTCCGCACGGCCTGGTCCACCGGTCGGAACTTGACCCCCGACCAGGCGATCGCCGCAGCCGAGGGCGCCACCGAGTTCCTGCCCCCCACAAGCAACTCTGACATCGCGCTGACCGCGCGCGAGACGGAAATTCTTCGCCTGCTCGCCGCAGGGCTGACCGACCCAGCCATCGCTGAGACGCTCTTCATCAGCGTGCGCACGGTCGAGAACCACGTTGCCCGTATCTTCGCCAAGCTCGGCGTCCGCACGCGCACGGCGGCCGCCACTGCCGCCATCGCCCGCGGCCTCATCGAACCGGACCATCCCACGTCAACCCAAAGATGAGCGACCCTACCCGAGGTGCCTACGCGGCTCGTCCCTCGGACACGATTCGGCTAGCCCTCCGCTCTCCCGATTGAGTACGTGCCGCTTCTCCAATGGAGTACATGTACGGATGGGCCGGCGACTCCCCACTGCCTATCGTTGGGCTGAATGAAAGGAGTTGTCGATGCCTTCCCTGCTCATCCGCCACCACGTCGCGGACTACGACGCCTGGAGGCCGAACTTCGATGAGCACGAGTTGACGCGGCGCGCTAACGGCTCTCAGGGAGGGCGGATTTGTCGCAGCGCTGACGACCCCAATGAGGTCGTAATCCTGCTGGAGTGGGACGACCTCGAGCGGGCGCGCCTCTTCGCCGACTCGGATGATCTGCGCGAGGTAATGAACGGGGCCGGCGCAATGGACCCGCCGGACATCTGGTTTCTTGAGGACGGAGACCGCATACCGGTCTGAGTTGGGTACTCTGCAGATGGCGCCCGACGCGGCATCTCTGCCGCAGCGTCGAACATCGCCAGACTGCCGACGGGCCGGGCGCCAAGCCATTTTTCAGCAGGCTGGGCCGTTTTCGAGACGATTGCCCCTGGCATGGATTCGATGGTGGCGTTGCCGTCGGGCGGCCACGCAATTGAGTACTCGCCACTTCCCCAATGGAGTACATGTACTGATAGGCTTGTGCCTCCCCGCTCCTTACTCTTGAGCTGCCTGAAAGGCGTCGTGATCCTCATGGAGTGGGACGATCTCGAGCGGGCGCGCCTCGTCGCCGACTCCGACGCTCTGGGCGAGGCGCGCCAAAGCCACGGAAAGAAGGAGTTCATATGGGCACCTCTCCGTTCTCGTCGTCGACGTACTCCCGGCGTCGTGCCCTGGCGCTGGCCGCGGGTGCCACAGCCCTGGCCGTTACCGCGGCACCGATCCGGCGCTCGGCCGCCCAGGTCACCCCCATCGCCTCCCCGGTTGCCTCACCAGTAGCCGCTGGGACGCCGGTCGCTGGTGCCACCACCGCAGCACCACCGCCACTGTCGCTAGCAAGCACCCTGACTGCCGACGCCTCACCCGAGTTCCGCGTCGTGGTCGAAGCGCTGGTCGCAGCTATGCAGGAGCATCAGGTCCCCGGCGCCGCTATTGGTCTCCTCGCCGGCGATCGCGAAGAGCACGCCACCGTCGGTCTGGCCAGCCTCTCCTCGCTACGACCGGTGACGGCGGAGACGCTCTTTCAGATCGGCTCCCTCACCAAGACCTACACCAGCACCGCCATCTGGCATCTGATCGATGAAGGTGCGTTAGACCTCGACGCCCCGGTGCGCACCTACCTCCCCGAGTTGACACTGATCGATGAGGAGGTCGCGGCCGAGGTCACGATCGCCAATCTCCTCGACCACTCGGCCGGGTTTTACGGCGATGAGGGCTTCGACACGGGCGAAGATGATGACGCCATCGCCCGCTACGTCGCCGAGCGGCTGCCGCAATTGCCCCAGCTCTTCCCGCTCGGCGCGTTCTTCTCCTACAACAACGCGGCCTTCCAGCTCCTCGGACGGCTGATCGAGGTGACTACCGGCACGACCTACAACGCCGCTATGGAGCAGCTCCTGCTGGGACCGCTGGGACTCCAGGACAGCCTGCTGGACCATGACGCGGTGCTCCAGCGCCCCTATGCCGATGGGCACATATACATGCCGATCAATGGCACGCCGGCACTCAGTGTGATCACGCCGCTCTGGGTTCCGCGCTCCGTCGATCCCGCCGGTGGTATCTGGTCGACCACCCGCGATGTCATCCGCTACGGCCGTTTTCACATCGATGCCGGGACGGTCCCCGGACCGGCGAACGTGGTCAGCCCGGAGAGCCTGCTCCAGATGCGGGAGCCGGCGATGCCTATACCGGGAACCCCAATTCAGATGGGCCGGGATTGGTTCGTGCAAGACGTCGACGGGACGCGGGTTTTCTACCATGGCGGCGATACCCTCGGCCACCATACCGACTTCGTTGCCATCCCCGGGCAGCACTTTGCCCTGGTGGTGCTGACCAATGGCCAGGGTGGCGGTGGTCCCGCTGCCGCGGCCGCGCTCAACGCCGCTCTGTCCCAGGTTCCCTCGTTAGCGCCCCTGGCCGGCAAGATTGGCCTCCTTTCGGCGCTGATCGCACCGTCCGAGGCGCCGACGGTGGACCTCTCGCCGGAGGAACTGGCAGAGTACGCCGGCCGCTACGCCGATCCCGGCATGGTGATCACCTTCACCGCGAAGAGCGGGGGCCTGGAAGGGGTCACGGAGATGATTGACCAACCGGGGTCGTGGCAGCCGGTGCTGCGACCTCCCGCAGCATCACCGATGCCGGTCGCCTTCCTGGCCAAGGATATGGGCGTGGCCCATGGCGGGCGGCTGCCGTTTGTGCGCGATGCGGAGGGTCGCGTCGGGTGGGTCTCGTCCGGCCTACGCCTCGTGCCGCGCGTTGACGCCGACGCCTGATGGTCTCCGCGAACGTGCTCACGCCGGGAGCCGGCAGCACCGATGGACGACAAGCGGTGCTGGCGGGTGCGAGGAAGACGCCTCCGGCAGTTGGTCTGCGATGAGGTGGTCCTCCAGAGCAGGGCCCGATCCCCCTGCGGCATGTGACAGTCATCGTGGACCGTGAAACGGCGCTAGCGTTACGCAAGGCATGAGATGGAGACAATCGCATGACGCCATCCGGCAGCTCACGCATCGCTCAGTTCTTTGCCGACCGCTCACCCATCGCTGAGTTCCTTGCCGGCAGCTCGCGCATCGCTGAGTCCTATGCTGACCGCTCCCTCACACGCCGGTGGCTGGTGAGTGCTGGCGGCGTTTTCATCGCCGCCGCGACCGTCTTGCCGTTGCGACCGCTCACGGTGATGGGCCAGGAATCCGATGCCACTCCCACGCTCGCCGGAACCCCCGCAAGCGGGGCCGCGGTCGCGACCACCGGGCAGGCCGTGCCGGAGCTAGCCGCCTTCGACGACGTCATGACCGGGCTGGTGGCGGACTGGGGCGTACCGGGTGGTCAGCTCTCCGTCGCGAAGGACGGCCGCCTGGTCTTCGACCGGGCCTACGGCCTCGCCGACGTGGAGACCGGCGAGCCGTTCCAACCCGGGTCGCTCTGCCGCATCGCCAGCGTCTCCAAAGCGATCACGACCGTGGCTGTCCTCTCCCTGGTCGACGATGGTCAGCTCGCGCTCGACGACCGGGCCTTCCGCCTCCTCGACCGCGCTAGCACCGCCCGCGGACGCTCCGACCGACCCGCGGCTGGACGAGATCACCATCGAGCATCTGCTGGTCCACGCGGGCGGCTGGGACAGCGCGACCGGGGTGGATCCCCAGGAGCAACCGTGGACATGGCGGGAGGCAGGCGTGCTCGGCGTCGCGGCGCCGCCGTCCGCCGAGGAGATCGTCCGCGCGATGAAAGGCGAGCAACTCGACTTCGACCCCGGCACGAAGTCGGTCTACTCCAACTTTGGCTTCAACGTCCTCGGCCGCGTCATCGAGCAGGTCTCAGGACAGTCCTACGAGGCGTTCGTGCGGGAGCGCGTGCTCGATCCAGCCGGGGTCACCCGAATGCGGATCGGCCGCACTCGGCTCGAGCAGCAGGCGCCGGGCGAAGTCCACTACTACGCCCCGCCCGGCCAGGCCCCTTTCCCGTCAATCTTCCCCGGCGAGGGCTACGGCCCGGCACCCTACGCCGCCTTCTATCTGGAGTCGTACGACGCCCACGGTGGCTGGATAGCCAGCGCGGCGGACCTGGTCCGCTTCGCCACAGCGATCGACGGCCAACGTGGTCCTGCCCTCCTCCAGCCGGAGACGGTCGCGGCGATGCTGCGCACGCCGCGGCCGGCTGCCCCCGAGGGCGCGGCGGGGACGGGCAACGCGGAACCGGGTATGGGGCTGGGGTGGGACGTCCTCCCGGCGGGGGATGGGTTCGACTGGTCCCACGCCGGAGCTCTCATCGGCTCCAACATCGCCTGGCTGGAGCGCACCCACGACGGGCTGGCCATCGCTTTCACCTTCAACTCGCAGCCGGCGGATGCCGGTGGCTTCTTCCGCGCCGCCGTCCCGGCCATTCACCGTGCTGCCGCGGAGGCGACCGCATGGCCCGATCATGACCTGTTCGTGACGAGCACGTAGGTTGGCGCCCGCTATAAGCCCAGCACCAGCCAAAGCAGGACCCAACCTCCAGGGGGAAAACCAGCAGAGCTACTCGCCGAAAGATCAGCGGGTGGTGCTGCGAATAAGTACTGGCCACGTCGGCATATGAGTACATGTACGGATGGTCGGGCCTGACCCGGTGGCGCATGCTGAGGTCTGAGCAGCGACGCGGGGGACTGAGCCGTCGTGCCGAGCTGCCACCGCTACGTCGCCAGCATGCTTCATCAGAAGGAGTGGGACATGGAAGCCGACCGCTTCGATACGCTTGCCCGTACGCTCCAGGTCGATCGCCGCCGTCTGGATGCACTCGCCCGTGCACTCGGCAGACACCATTCCCGCCGCGTAACCCTTGCCGCCCTGCTTGGTCTAGTCGCCGCGGCACCCCACCGCGCTGCGGCGGAGCAGGACGGCTGCAACGCTGAGCGCCGCCGGGGGGAGACGTGCACGGACAAATGTCAGTGTCGAGGCGACTACCGCTGTGGTGAGCCACGCCCGCAGGAAGAACGGGAGGACTGTGACCAGCAACAGGATGCGAAACAAGTCTGTTGCTTGGGACAGGGCGACACCTGCGGCGATAACGACTGCGCCTGCTGCGGGACGATGGTGTGCCGAAACCGGCGCTGCCGTCCTAATCCGTGCATGGTGGTCTCGTGCCTTACTGGTCGCTGTGTTTCGATTCCCGGGAACCATGGGACCGAGTGTGGGCCCGGGCAGGTCTGCTTCTACGGGGAGTGCATTGGCAACACGGTCTGTGAATCGGGCACCGATATGCAACACCTCGGGTGCGGTCCCAGCGGATGCGGGGAGGTGAACGAATTCCCTGCCCAGCAGGATTCATGGTGCCGATCCACTGTGGAAGGCGGAACCGTGTGCGTCGGGCGGGCCCTCCCGAGTACCGAAATCGATTACCCGAGGTGCACGGACACTGCGCGGTGCCCAAGGGGCCGGGTCTGTGCCCTACGCCCGGGCGGGGACCCGAACCAGGACGGGTTGCGGTGTTATCCGGTCTGTGGCTCGCAAGGATAATGACTGAGGCAGAGCGTTAAACGAGGAATCAGGCTGTGCCGCGGACCAGAACCGTCCTTGCCGATCGTCCACAGGAAAGGGGATCCGATGAAACTCCGCTCGTCTCGGCGCCGCGCCATGCAGGTGGCACTCGCCACCGCGGCAACGGTCACGCTGCCTCGTTCCCGCACCGCCGCCCAACAGGCAACGCCCACCGCGGGCGGTGAGGCCGCGATCACGGCCGCTCAGGTCCAGTCTGCCGTGGATCGCCTCGACGCGCTGATCGAAGATGGCATGGCCAGGACCGGCGTCCCCGGCACGGCCGTGGCGGTGGTCTACAACGACGAGGTGGTCTACGAACGGGGCTTCGGCGTGCGCGAACTGGGCAAGCCCGAGCCGATCACGCCGGAGACGGTCTTCCAGATCGCCTCGTTGTCGAAGTCCATCTCCTCCACGCTGGTCGCCGCCGTCGTCGGCGACGGCACGACGACCTGGGACGCCACGATCGGCAGCCTCGAGCCCGGCTTCGCCCTCGCCGACCCCTGGGTCAGCGATCAAGTCACCATCCGTGACATGCTCTGCCATCGCTCCGGCTTGCCGGCTTACGGCGGCGACCCCCTGGTCTTCACCTTTGGCTACGATCGCGACGAGTGCATCCGGCGGCTGCGGTCCTACGCCCTGGCGACCCCCTTCCGCAGCACCTGGGCCTACTCCAACCTGGGGTTCAGCGCCGGCGCCTACGCGGCGGCGCGGGCGGCGGGGGAGTCCTGGGAGGATCTGGCCGAGACGCGGCTGTTCGCGCCGCTGGGCATGACCAGCACGAGTTACCGCTTTGCGGATTTCGGAAGCCGGGAGAATCGGGCCGCGCCGCACTACCGCACGCGGGAAGGCGTCTGGGAACTCGGCGACCTGACCGATGACGATGCGGCGGCGCCGGCGGGGGGCGTCAGCTCCAATCTGCGGGATCTCACTCACTGGCTGCGGCTGCACCTGGCGGGAGGCATGTTCGACGGGCAGCAGGTGGTGGCAAGCGAGCCCCTGCGCGAGACCTACCGGCCGCAGATCGTCGCGTTCTCTCCTCCGGATCCGTCGTCTGGGCCGACGTCGTTCTACGGGTTGGGCTGGTTTGTCTCCTACGACGACCGGGGCCGGCTGGAGGTCACGCACGGCGGCGATTTCAACAGCTACAGCACGCAGGCCACTCTGCTCCCCGGGTCGGGGCTGGGCATCATGGTGCTCTGCAACGGTGGGGCCAGCGCAGTGCGCGGAGCCATCGGCGAAGGCGTTTCTGGAGATGGTCACGAAGGGCGAACCGAGTCAGGACTGGGTGAGCGCGATCGAGACCTCATTTGCCGCGGGGCTGGCCAGCATCCTGGCGACCTCGACCCCCTTCCCCCAGGGCGAGCCACCAGCCGATGCGGCGCCGCCCTTGCCACTCGACGCCTACACCGGCACTTATACCAACACCAGCTACGGCGAGGTGACCGTGCGGGACGAGGCTGGAGGTCTGGTGCTGGAGTTCGGGCCGAACGGGGTCCGGTACCAACTGTTCCCCTGGGACCGCGATGCGTTCAGCATGCCGCTCTCGGGAAGTGAAGGGGCCCAGCTTGCGCAGCTCGGCGTGCTCTTCACCATCGGTCCGGAGGGCCAGGCGGACGCGGCGCTGGTGAGCCTGGGGGGTGTCGGGCCCGACTCGACGGCGACGTTCACGCGGGTGACCGGGACATGATGGGCACACTCAGCGCGCATTCATGAATGACACGCCGGTTCGCCGCTGCACCTGGGCGGTGCGTGACCCAAGGATCGGGACGACAGCACAAGCAACACCAATGGGCTAGTGGTCCGTCACGCGGGAGACGACGCGGCCCCATTCCGCTCGCGCAAGGAGAACATCCATGCATCGGATCCTCCAGGTGACCTTCGGCATCGCCCTGGTCCTGCTGCTCCGTGGTCCCCACCACGGTCACGGCCACCGCGGTGGCGCCCTCGCCGGTGGCCGCTGTCGCCGAATCCGCGATCGCCTGGCCGCCCTGCGCGACCGACCCGCTGCCCACCCGGGAGTGCGCGGAGTTCGAGGTTCCCCTGGACTACGACGAGCCCGTTGGCGCGACGATTACTCTGGCCGTGGCGCGGGTTCCCGCCACTGATCAGGCGAATCGGATCGGGTCTCTCATCCTCAACCCCGGCGGCCCAGGTGGCTCCGGGCTCATGGCGCTGCCACTGCAGTACGCCGCGTTGCCCGAGGCGCTCCAGGAGCGGTTTGATATCGTCGGGTTCGACCCGCGCGGTATCGGCGAGAGCGCGCCCGTACGCTGCTTCGACAGCATCGCCGAGCAGATGGCGTTCCTGTACTTTGGCGAGATGCCGACCGTGCCCGTTGGTCCCGAGGAAGAAGCGGCGTGGGAACGCGCTGCTGAGGAGCTTGCCCGACGGTGCGAGGAGCGCAACCCCGAGACCCTCGCCCATCTCTCGACGGCGAACGTGGCGCGCGACATGGATCAGTTGCGCCAGGCGGTCGGCGACGAGAAGCTGACCTACCTTGGCACGTCGTACGGCACCTATCTCGGGGCGACCTACGCCAATCTCTTCCCCGACCGCATCCGGGCGATGGTGCTCGACGGGGTGATCAACCCACCGTCCTACACCAGCTTCGACCACGGTGACGGCGACGTCGTCGGCCCCGACACCACGTCGTTCCTGCGCATCCTCAGCAATCAGGGCTCGGCGGACGCATTGCAGGCATTCTTCGACGGAATGCGCCGCGGCCGGTCCGGACCGGTGCGCCTTCGCCGCTCCGAGCGCCGCCGAGACGCGCGAGAAGTTCGACGCCCTCATGGATCGCCTGCGCGCGGAGCCGATGGTCGTGCAGGGACTCGCTGGCACCCTGACCGTCACCTACTCCCTCGTCGACGCCACCGTGTGGGGCGCGCTCTATTCGACGCCGACGCGGTCGGGTCATGGCACAGGGGCTGCAGCGACCTCGAGGAGGGCGACGCCGCCGGCTTCCTGGTGGCCACCGACAGCTGGTCGCTCGGTGGGCCGCCATCGACCGCGTACGTCAACATCCTCGAGGGCCAATTCGCGAACAATTGCCTCGACACCGACAATCCGGCACGACCCGGCGCTCTACCCGGAGATGGCGCGCCGCGCCGAGGAGCGCACTCCGCTACTTCGGCACGCTCTGGACCTATCTGGCGCTGCCGTGCGCGTTCTGGCCGGCAGAGGACGCCGATCGCTACACCGGACCGTGGGACGCCGAGACCAGCGCGACGATCCTCCTCATCAGCCGGCTCTACGATCCGGCCACGCCCCATGGCGGCGCGGTTGCGGCCAGCGAGACACTGGCGAACGCCCGGCTGCTCACCATCGATGGCTGGGGGCATGGGTTCTTCGACGCCGGCCGCAGCACCTGCGCCGACGACTCCATGGCCGCCTACCTCATCGACCTGGAACTTCCTCCAGTCGACACCATCTGCCCCGAGGACGTACCGCCCTTCAGCGAGCCGGCACCGGACGAAGCGGGTGCGGCGCCACAAGCAGAGACGCCCGGGGCGCTGGCCGCGCCATCGTCTCTGCCCGTCTCGGCGATCCCGGCCGTAGCCCAATCCGCCACTCCAGCCGCCGCGTCGCCTGTCCCGGCGAGCGGTGACTTCGCCGGTCTCGTCGACATCGGTGGCGGCCGCCGGATGTACCTGGAGTGCCGCGGCTCCGGCGGCCCGACGGTCGTCCTCGAGGCCGGCTACGGCAACGCCGGCGCGATCTGGGACCAGGCCGCCCTCGGCGCCGACTCGGACAAGACGGCGGTGCTGCCGGGGGTCGAAGCGTTCACCCGCGTCTGCGCCTACGACCGCCCAGGAGCGCAGGTCCCCCCCAGTCGTAGCGACCCCGTTCCCCAGCCGCGGACCATCGCCGCCGTCGTCGCCGACCTCCATGCCCTGCTCGTTGCGGCGGGCGAGCCGGGGCCGTACGTCCTCGTCGGCCACTCCCTCGGCGGCCTGATGGTCCGCCTCTACGCCGCCGCCTACCCGGACGAGGTGGCGGGGCTCGTCCTCGTCGACCCCTCGGTCGAGGGGCAGGAGGCGCGGTTCCGGGCCGCGCTGACCCCGGAGCAGGCGGACGCGCTCGCCGCCCTCCAGAACGCCGCGGCCGCGGGGGACCCTGCCTTCGAGCGCTACGGCCCCGCCGGCGTTGGCGTTGCGGAGGCGGGCGAGGAGGTGCGGGGGGCCGTCGCGGCCTCGCCGTTCGCCGGGAAGCCGATGGTCCTGATCACCCACGGCGTGTCGATGGGGAGCGACATCCCCCCGGGCCTCCTGCCGCCAGGGTTCCCCTGGGACGCACTCGAACAGGCGCTCTCCGAACTGCACCGTGAGCTGGTGGCGGCGACGCCAGGGGCGCGGCTGGTGGTCGCCGCCGAGAGCGGGCACTACGTCCAGTTCGACGAACCCGAGTTGGTGATCGACGCGGTTTGGCAGGTGGTTGAGGCGGTACGTGACCCCAGCACCTGGGCGACTCCGGTCACGGGTACGCCAACGCCTTAACGCCCGAAGGGAGGAGTGTCATGTACCTCATCTCCGTCATCGGCCTGATTGCCCTGCTGCTCAGCGTGCCAACTCCAACCGGGGCTCAGTCCGCCACGCCGGCGGCCGCATCGCCCACCGTAGCAAGTGGGGACTTCGCCGGTCTCGTCGACATCGGCGGCGGCCGCGAAATGTATCTGATGTGCCGTGGCGAAGGCAGCCCGACCGTGATCCTGGAGGCTGGCGCCGGCAACGACGCCGACATCTGGGATGCCGTGGCCCTCGGACTAAACTCGACGCAGACCGCGGTGCTGCCGGGCGTGGCCGCCTTCACTCGGGTCTGTGCCTACGACCGCCCGGGGACGGTGCTCGACCTCGAGCACCACAGCCGCAGCGATCCCGCGCCCATGCCGCGCACTGCAGAAGACGTCGTCGCCGACCTGCATGCGCTGCTGACCGCGGCCGCGGTTCCTAGTCCGTATGTGTTGGCCGGTCATTCCTTCGGCGGTCTGGTCGTCCGGCTGTATGCCGCCACCTACCCGGATGACGTGGTCGGGCTGATCCTCGTCGATGCCGCACACGAGGACTACTACGCGGCGGTACGGAAGACGCTCACACCGGAGCAATTAGCAGAGTACAACTCTGCCATCGAGCAGGGGCCGGCAGAACTCGCAGATTACCCGGACCGCGAGCGCCTCGACCCGGACGCCAGCGCCGACCAAGTGCGGGCGGCGACGGCTACCTCTCCTTTGCGCCCGCTGCCCCTTGTCGTCCTCACCCACGGTCGCCCCTGGGACTGGCCGCCGGACTACCCCGCCGCCGCCCTCGATGCGGAGTGGCCGCCGCTGCAGGAGAAACTTGCCGCGTTGACCCCGAATAGCCGTCTCGTCGTCGCCGAACAGAGCGGCCACTTCATCCACCTGGACCAGCCGGAGCTGGTGATCGAGGCGATCCAGCAGGTCGTGGATGCCGTGCGCGATCCGAGCACCTGGAAGACGGGCGCGGCGCCGCCGCCCGCGTAGGTTTCCCGCAGGCAAACGTGACCTGCAACGGAAGACCAACGCGGCCAGGCCACCGCGGGATGCACGGATCAGGAAAGCGAATACGTACTCGCCCAGATTTGGTAGGGCTGACCGACGCGCGCTGGATCGCGGCCGCCGCGCCGCGACCCGCTGGAAGGAACCGGGCGGGACTGGTGCTGGTAACGGCAGACGGGCCCCGCCGCCGAAAGGGACTGGGCCGGGAAGGAACAGGGCAATGACGCCGTCACGAGGCGGACGACCGGTTGTTAAGGACGCGGGTCGGGTGCGCCGGCTGTCGCGCCGCGGGGCACTGTGGGTCGGCGGGACTGGGCTCGCCGCGGCGCTGGCTGGGGTCGCGCTGGCGGCCGGAGGGCGGGCTCAGAACGCCACGCCCGAACGCGTGACCGATGAGCTATTCTCCCCGCAGCGGCAACTGGAGTTAACGGAGATCGTGCTCTCGGCGCTGGCCGCGACCTCCACCCCCGGGGCCTTGGTTGGCGTCTGGTATCCCGGCCAGGGGAGTTGGACGATCGCCGCCGGGATCGGCGACGTCGAGACCGCCGCTCCGATGCGGCTGGACGATCATTTTCGCATCGCCAGCATCACCAAGACCTTTGTCGCCACAGTCGTGCTTCAGCTCGTCGAGGAGGGAACGCTCTCGCTCGATGACCGGCTTGAGCCATTCATCACCGGGATCCCGAACGGGGATGAAATCACTCTCCGCCAGCTCCTGAATATGACCGCCGGCATCTACAACTACATCTACGATCCGGTGATCGCCGTCGACTACGATCGCGATCCGCTTCTCCCGTTCACGCCGGAGCAGGCGGTCGAGATCGTGCGTGACCATGGGACAGCGGATTTCGCGCCGGGTACGCGCTCGCAATACTCCGACACCAACTACATTCTGCTCGGCTTGATCATCGAACAGGTCACCGGTCGTTCGGTTGCTGAGGAAATCACGGAGCGGATTCTCGTCCCGCTTGGTCTGACGCAGACGAGCTTTGCCACCACGCCCGAGATGCCCGACCCGTACACCCATGGCTACGCGGCCAATGAACCCGGCGCGCCCTTGCGCGACGTCACCCGCTCCAACGTTGATGTCCCCTGGGCGGCGGGCGCCATGATCTCCACCATCGGCGATCTGCGCATCTGGGCCGAAGCCCTGCTGGCAGGTCCATTGCTCACTCCTGAGCTTCAGACCGAGCGGCTCATGATCGAACCGTCGACGACCGAGCCGATTCACACAGGCTACGGGCTGGGCATCCAGGAGATGGGCGGCTTGTTCGGGCACACTGGCGGCATCCTGGGCTACGGCTCAGTGATGATGCTCGATCCGGAGACAGGCGCGACCATGGTGATCCTCGCAAATCTCGGCGACACCAGGCGCAGCGTCGGCGGCGGCATCATCTTCGGCAAGATCGCCGACCTGCTCTTTCCCGGCCGGGGGTTCGCATCCCTCCTGCCGCCTCCCGTCGCAACACCGGTGCCATGAATTGGCGTGGTCGAGCGGGTATCGCCGCCTCGGCCAGACCATGAAGGGATGCGCGGGTCAGGCAAGCGAATGAGTACTCAGCGCCACCCGATATGAGTACATGTACGGATAGGCTGGCACCTCCCCATCGCGCATGGTGGTGTTGGAGCAGTGGCGCTGGGGATGAGGCTGTCCTGACTTGCCGTCGCCAGCAGCGGTGAGCATGCCTGCCATCTGGGAGGATGGGACTGTCCTGAGTTGGCGTCGCCAGCAGCGTGACGCATGCACGCCACCGGGGAGGGTGGGGCTATGGTCCGCGAAAAGACGCCGATCTCTGCGGCGGCTAAGAGTCGATGTCCAATGATCAGTTGACGCCACTGGCGTTAAACCATGGCACGGTGCTCGAACGGATGGAGGAAGCTCGATGGACGCGCAACGATTCGATAACCTGGCCAGGACGTTCGCGAGTCGCCTGTCGCGGCGCAGTGCGCTCCGCCGCGCCGGGGTTGCCGCCTCGGCGTCGCTGCTGGCCGCAACAGGCATACGGCCGGATGAAGCGGCGGCGCTGACCCGGGCGCAGAACGACGGCCAGCCGCTCTTCACCCTCATCCGTCGCTACACCCTGAACGTCCCCACCGGACAGGTGCGCCAGGTGATGCAGCAAGGCTACGTCGACGATGCCTGCAAGGCGCCCGGTTTTGTTGCCTTTCTCACAGTGGAGGACGAGGACGGCGATTTTGTCACCGTCGCCGTCTTCCGCTCGCAGAACGATCTGGCGAACTTCGCCAACGCCGAGGCAAACTGGATCGCCCAGAACCTGGACAATCTCCTGCCCGCGCCGGACGAGGCGATCTCCGGGGACACCTACGTTCATGGCGTATTGCCGCAGGGGTTCCCGAACACCTGCACAGCCGCTCCAGGTACTCCTCCACCTCCCGCGCCAGCCGGCGCTCCCGCGCAGTCAACCAGCGCTGCTGCCCAGCCGACTGGTGCTCCCACGCAGCCGACCGCCGTCCCATCCGGTCCGACCCCAACGCCGACCCCGGCCTGCACCGCTCAGGGCTGCACCTGCTCGACCGGCACGCAGGCACCCTGTGACAACGGGTTGGTCTGCTGCCCGACGACCGATCTGCTGGGCGGTCCGGGCGTCTGCCAGACCGAAGCCGTCTGCTACCCGAATGAGTGCCGTGACAATGGCCGCTCCTGCCCCCGCTCCTGCGGCACAACCGAAGCCTGCCCAAGCTGCTGTTCCAACTACTGCAGCGGCGATGGGGTCTGCGACAATCCCCCGGCATCTTGCACCGGCGAAAACTGCTCCTGCACGCCCGGAGTCAACGGCGCCTGTGACGACGGCCTGGTCTGCTGTCAGGGGACCAGTAGCGCCGGACCCACCTGTGCGACCCTCGACGAGTGCGCGTCGGTTCTCTGCACCGGCCAGTTCTGTGGTTGTCAGGGTGGGGTGCAAGGCGCCTGTAACAACGGGCTCGTTTGTTGCGTGGCAGGCAATGATCCTGGCGGTCAGGGGACCTGCCAGGTGCCGGGCGATTGCCCCACTTCCGCCTGCACAAGCGAAGGGTGCGCCTGCGTCACGGGCACGCAGAATCCCTGTGACCTCGCGCTCGTCTGTTGCGGCACGAGTGGAACGCCGGGCGGTCCTGGCACATGCGTGGCGCAATCAGCATGCGGTGCGCCGTGCACCGGCTCCAACTGCGCGTGCGATCCCAACAATGGCAACGTCTGCGACCAGGGTCTCACCTGTTGCTCGGTAGGGAGTGACTACATCTGCATCGGCGCGGACCAGTGTGGACCCTGCACCAGTTATGGATGTCCGTGCACCGCCGGTACGGATGGCGCCTGTAATGTCGCATTGGTCTGCTGTTCGGGAGGTGGACCGGGCTCTGCCGGCACCTGCATCGGGGAAGACGAGTGCACCGGGCAAACATCGTGCACCGGGCAAGGGTGTGGTTGCGCGGGTGGGGTCGAGGGCGCTTGTGACGACGGATTCATCTGCTGTCAGGACGATCCGTCGATCGCCGGCGGCCCAGGAACCTGCCAACCAGCGGATGCCTGCGGCGGCGCGCCAGCATGCAGCGGCAATGGGGCGGACTGCTCTGCGAGCTGCACCGAGGGCGTGAACTGCTTCATGTGCTGTTCCGGGTACTGCAACGCTGGTGGCGTCTGTGACGATGCACCACAGACCACGTGCATCTCGGACGGGGTGAATTGCGGCGGGACCTGCAATTGGAGTGACAGTTGCGGTGCCTGCTGCTCCGGGTTCTGCGATGGCGCCGGCAACTGTAATGAGCCAGGTGCGTCGGCCGGCGCCTGCGGAGACGAGGGGTGCGGGTGCCAACTGGCGAACCCGGCCTGCGTCAATGGGCTGGTGTGCTGCGACGATGGTTCCGGCGTCACCGGAACGTGCACGACCGGCTGCTAGGCGCCCCTCAATCGCGCCGTGATCGTCGTGGCTCGGAGATGATCGTCTCACCATGATCGACGCCCCGTGTGGCGGAGTCCTGAGTCGGGACTCCGCCACACGAGGATGAACCATAATCGATGTTCGCGTTGCCGTGTTGGAGGGTGAAGACACCGCGCATCGATGAGAGATCGCGACGAGGCGCGACATTTCGCCTCCCCGGTCGCCGACGCTGCGACCATGGCGCCGCTTCCGATGCCCCGCACCCTGGCCGCCGATGCCTCCCCGGAGTTCCGCACCGTCGCCGAGGCGTTGGTCGTGGCAATGTAGGACTTCGGGGTGCGGGGGGCCGCCATCGGTCTCCTCGCCGGCAATGACGACGAGCACACCACCGGTCGGGCGTTTTGCATCACGTACCTAGTGCCGGGCCGGAGCGGGGCGGGCCACAAAGACCTGGGCCCGGTTGCCGAGACGCTCTCGAACGCCTCTTGAGATCCGCTCGGCCTGAACCGGATCGTTGACGACCGCGTAATGCGCGGGACCAGCGCCAGAGATGGCCACGGTTGCCGCCCCGGCGTCCTTCATCACTGCTGGCAAGGCAGTGAGCTCCGGAGCGACCGCGTACAGCGGGCGGGCGAACGCATTCCCGAGCAGAGCCTCATCGAGCGGGAGACCCGCCGCCAGGCGCTCGACCTGGGCCGTGATGCGCGACCCGTCGCTGAAGTCCCCGGCGCTCAGCTGGGCGTAGAGACTCGCGGTCTTGCGCGGGATCGTCACATCCGGCACGACCACCACAAACCAGAGCTCCTCGGGCAACGGCAGCGGGTCGAGGAGCTCGCCACGTCCCCGGCCGGCGGCGCAACCGCCGCGCAAGAAGAAGGGGACGTCGCTACCCAGGCGGGATGCGATCTGCATGCAGCTGTGCGTCGCTCAGGTCGCTCTGCCAGAGGTCGCGCCCGCCGATGAGCGCGGCCGCGGCATCGCTCGATGCCCCGCCCAGACCCGCCGCGGCGGGAATGCGTTTTGACAATTCAACGCGTGCCCCGCCGCGATAGTCCGTCTCCTCACGCAGAACCTCGCAGCGCGCGGAACGCGAGATTGTCGCTGCCGGCGAGAGCGTCATCGTCGCAGATCAACTCCAGTTCATCGGCAGAGTGTCAGCGTGAGGCGGTCATAGAGGTCGATCGCCACGAAGATGGTCGCGATCTCGTGGAACCCGTCGTCGCGGCGGCCGATCACCTCCAGCCCGAGATTGAGCTTGGCCGGTGCGGCAATTTGAATCTGGGTCTCGATCCGGGGTTCGCCGGCTCCGTTCACGCCGCGACGACGTCGGCCGGCGCGGACCTCGTCAGCGTCACCCATTCGTCGACCGTGAGCGTCTCCGCCCGCCGCATGGGGTCGATGTCGGCCGCTGTGAGCCAGGCGGCGATGCCGGCTTTTGGCAGCTGCAAGACGTCGGCGATGGAGTTGGCGACCTGCTTGCGCTTCTGGCGGAACCCCGAATTGACGATCTTGAAGAAGAGCGGCTGCAGCTCGATCGGGAGGGGCGGCTCGTCGCGCACCTCGAGGATCACCACGGCCGACTCGACCTTGGGCGGCGGGATGAAGACGTCCGGGGAGACGGTGAACGCCAGCCGCGGCTCGGCGAAGAACTGCGTCGCGACGCTGAGCACGCTCATCTCCGGAGGTTGCGGCGGTCAGGCGTTCGGCGACCTCTTTTTGCAGCATCACCGTCAGACGCCGCGGCTTGCGCGGTTGCTCCAGCAGATGTCGCAGGATCGCGGTCCCCACCGAGTAGGGGAGGTTGGCGACGACGTCGAACGGCTCGCCCGGCGCGAAGAGCTCGTCGGACGATGTCGCCAGGGCATTCTCCTGGACGAGCTGGAAACCGGGGATATCACCGAAGGCCGCCCGCAGATGGGCCGCCAGCGAGCGATCGAGCTCGACGGCGACGACGCGATGGGCCTTGCGCAGCAGCTCCGAGGTGAGGATCCCCAGGCCGGGACCGACCTCGAGCACCGTGTCGCGCTCGGTCACACCCGCCTGGCGGACCATCCGCTCGACCAGCCCGCGCTCGAAGAGAAAGTGCTGACCGAGACCCTTGTTCGGGCGAATCCCGAGGTCGGTCATGAGACGCATCCAGTCCCGGCGTGAGGCCGGGATGCGGGACACGGGATTGACCGCTTCCAGGAGTTCTCCGCGCGGCGCTGGACTCTGTCACGGTGAAACGTCGATACCGGCGCCCGCCACGACCTCGCCAATCCGCCACAGCGGGATCTCGGCGACCGTGAACGCGGTCTCGAAGGCATCGGCCTGGCCGGCATCGACGGCGAAGAGGAGACCGCCGGAGGTTTGGGGATCGAAGAGGATGGTCTGCTGCACATCTTCCACGTTGGGATCGAAACGAATCCCTCCGCCATTCTGCTCGAAGTAGTCCCGATTGCGCCCGAGACCACCGGCGATGAGACCGGCCCCGGCGTACGCCTCCGTGCCGGGAAGGAGCGGGACCGACCACGCGTAGATGTGCAAGCCAACACCGCTCTTGTCCGCCATCTCACTGGCGTGCCCGAGCAGTCCGAACCCCGTGATGTCGGTCGCGGCATGGACGCCACCCACCGCGCGGGCGGTTTCGGCGGCCGCGCGGTTGAGCGTCAGCATCGACGCCGTCGCCGCCTCCACGTCCTCGACGCGCGCTTTCTCCCGTTTGAGCGCGGTGGCGACGATCCCGGTGCCGATCGGTTTGGAGAGGAAGAGGATGTCGCCCGGCTGCGCGCCGGCTTTGGTCCAGACCTGATCCGGGTGGATCGTCCCGGTGACCACCAGCCCGAACTTCGGCTCGGCATCGGTGACCGTGTGCCCACCGGCGATGATCGCGCCCGCCTCGGCGACCTTGTCCGCCGCACCCTGGAAGATGGCGGTGATCATCTGCGGCGGCAGGTCTTCCGGGAACCCGGCGACGTTCAGCGCGAAGAGGACGGTGCCGCCCATGGCGTAGACGTCGCTCATGCTGTTCGCGGCGGCGATGGCGCCGTAGGTCCAGGGGTCGTCGACGATCGGGGTGAAGAAATCGACCGTCTGCACCATCGCCAGATCGGGCGCGATGCGATAGACCGCGGCGTCGTCGCTGGTCTGCAGACCGACGACGAGGTCCGGATGGGAGGCGAAGGTCAAGGGGCGCAGAACCTGCGCCAGGGCCGCCGGGCCCAATTTAGCCGCTCAGCCAGCGCAGCTGGCGAGCGTCGTCAGTCGTATCTCGTCTCGGGTCTGCACGGGGTCGTCCTGTCGATACTGGAAACGCGAGGCGTGGAACGGATCCGCGCCTGATGGCGATGATAGGAGCGGGCATTGGAGCGTCAAACGAAAGTCAGGGACAGGAGGCAAAGCGGAGGCGAAAGTTTGCCTCTTTTGTAAGAGTCGAGCGACCGCGACAGGGCCGAAGTCTTGTGTTGACGCAGATAGACAACTCCTGACAATTCGCTCTCTCAAGACAACAGCGTAGCGCTTAGAAGGTTAAACGCAACCGAGGGTCCACTCACCTCTTGTCGCCGGTGCGGCCGCTTAGTTGGTCGCGCTTAAGCGTGGACCCAAATGGTGCCACAAGCCTGAAGGCCTAGGTTGAACTCCATTCAGAACAACTGGATTGCGGTGTCCATTCTATGAATAACAGTTGCTGAAGTCACGAACTCTGGGAGAACCTGTAGAATTCCCTCGCTTACGCATGGTCCCTTTCCACGATGTGGTAGTGGATTGCATATGCAGGGCAATTGGTCCTTGTCTTCTTATGAATCGATGGCTGGTGCATGAGTTCAGCAGCATGACTCACGACGAGGCACACCTGGAGCTGGTTCCGGACGGCAATATCCGAGCGTACGCCTATATTTATGCAATTGAAGTTGGATTACGCGAATTAATCGTAGATAGTTTCCGCACTTTAGAAGGTTATTCGTGGTACAAACGTCGGCTAGCGCCTGACATTTTGCAAAAGTACCGAGATGGAAGAACGAAGGAAAAGGCTACTCCTTGGACCCAATTTGTCCATCACGATCCCTTGTACTACATAGACTTTCCTGATCTTATTAAGGTGATGGATACTGGCACGAACTGGCGGGATGTGTTCCAGGATATGTTCGGAACCAAAGATGTCTTTCTTGGCGGGTTGAAATCACTTTTAAGGAAATACGCAATAAAGTCGCGCATAATCGTAAGGTCACTTCGAGTGATTTGCGCCTGCTAGACAGTGTCTACTCTCTAGTAGAACTAGGCGTTGGCCGAGAAAAGCTGACAACGTTGGTTTCGCGGTGTAGCAACTCGGCAGACGCAACCGAAACACTGACGCGCCTGCGGACAGAGGCACAAGAGTGCCACACCTCTTGTAGGAAATCCGAGCTCCTGCCTAAGCTTGATGCATGGGAGAAAACCCGCCGATCGCCGTGGCTGGGCATGCTTAGCGCCGACGTTGATTTTGAGGATGTCGAACTGTTCTTTCAGGCAATGGAGGAATACACACAACTTCCACGCGGGTGGCCCGGCTTCAAATTCGAACGATGGGCACGCTCCCGGCAAATCAGTGATCTCTTCGAGAGGGCAGACTCCGCCTTGCGTCAAATGCTTGATGAGGTGACAAGTGCATAGCCGACGTAACCTACGAGTGCTGCCCAATCCGTACGACTTTTCCCATCCGGTCCGCGATCGAAGCGTGTTTAGCGGCCGAGGAGACCTGATTGAAGAGATTCGATACTACTTGGACCACGCTTCCCTAGACGCTCGCCCGATGAACTTAGCAATATTGGGACCCCGCGCCTCAGGAAAGACGAGCCTGCTTAACATGATAGAGCTGGAGGCCCGCGAACGAGGGTACTGCGTTTCGCGGGTTAATCTGAATGAAGGAGATATCGACTCAGGGATTGTTTTCTTTTTCAAGATTTTCGATGCAGTTTTCAATGCAGCATGCGAGGTGCGACTAGATGATGGCTCGGAAGATCCGCAGTACGCGTTTGGTGGAAGAGATGGAACCACGTATGAAGCATATGTCGATATGACGACAACATATCTTATACCAGAGAATCGGAAGTGGCGCCCTTTTTCGTTCCCGGTGATCTATGCAAAGGCCATGAATGGTCAAAACTACAATGTTCGCGTCTCCGAGCCTCAGTTAACACGTGATCTAACTCTCATTCACGAGGAAGTTCAGACTCCGATAGTAATTCTCATGGACGAAGGTAATGTGCTCGCGGAGAGCAGACCTTTACTTCAGCAAGTGCGAAATATCTTTATGAATACCCCAGGGTACATGATAGTTATGAGCGGTACTCTAGACATGTTCCCAGTTATGGATGCAGTTTTTTCGCCAGTGTCACGGGACTTCAAGCGCTTTGTTATTGGACGATTTGGTAGTGAGGCAGAAGCCGAAGAGTGCGTGCTTAAGCCACTACTCAGTATAGGTGTAAACGATCCGGAGTTGTTGTTTGACGACGAGACGCTGAGCGATCTGGTCGACCAACAAGGTTTGGCGGCTGGAAGCCCTTATCAAATTCAGCTGATATGCCATTACCTTTTCCGGGATTTGCAACAGGGAGGTGCAGATTAAATGGTTTTGTCTATTGATGTCTTGGATGAGGTGCTGAATGAAATTGGCCGTGGTCCGGATGTTCGAGTTAGCCAGATAACGAGGACAGTCCAAGAGCTGTCGGACAGTGATCTTCGGCTTTGGGGAAGCTGTGCGCTATGAATGGCCAAGCAACATTTGATCAGGTTTGGGCGATCCATTACGTTGCGTTCAACGCGGAGGACGAGGACCGGGTTAGGCTAGAGGTGAATTTACAGGCGTTTATGGATATGGGCCTGATAGTAATGGATGGCGATTTAATTAAGTTTGCCGGAACTGATCAGGAAGCGATGTATGCTAAGTATTATGCGAGGAAGCGTGGTGAAAGGAGGGTCGTCGGCGATATCCGACCTGACCTCTTGATGACAATTTCGGTACAGGTGGAAATTGCCTCGGAAGCAGGGTGGGAGGATATCCGGGTAATTAATTTGAATGTCGATGATCAGGAGAATGATAAGGAGTCGATTCATAGTTTAGCTCGCGCTCTGGTCGGGGTCGAGGAGTCGGAGGAAATAGCTTCGGGTGTGTTTAGATCTGAGGACAGGAGCCAAATAGGGGCTCTCTATGCAATTCTCTTGGAGCGAATCGCAAAGGGCGGCAATGTTCTCTGTTTGGCAGAGATTGACGTGAGAGCGTCGTGGATGGCTGGAAGGATGGCAGTTTACTCTGAGAGTGGGGAGGATGATGAAACGTGCCAATCCGCGATCGCAAGATTGGAAAGGGTTGTGCAAGACATCGCGAGTCGTGGTGTGGCAGTCGGGGTTTCCGTGACCTCAGAGACTCATGAGTACGTTGTTCCGGAGGTCGAAGAGTTAGCAGAGCGGATGTTGACTGCCCGAAACCCTCAACTTCGACGCCGGTTGGCCGAAGCGCACTCCAGTGCAATGCAATTTCTCTATGTAAATGGAGAGGACAGAGAACTCGCAATGAGGCACCGAGACTGGTCGTATGCATTCGATCCCGACCCAACGGATGTTTCTGTAGCGAATGGGCTAGCGTATGCGTTTATGGCTGATGGTCAGCTAGAGGTCGCGGAGCGTTTGCTTGTACGGGGTTCGACGCTCCGCGGTGATCATTCAGATGAAGCTCTAGTCCCAATGAATCTCGGTGTAGTGAAATTGATGAAGGGTGAAGTGCGAGAGGCAGTCGAACAGTTTGAGCGGTCCGTTGAAGCGAGTGCGCGGTTTGAACCAGAGGATCAGCGCATAGCGTGCCTACACGTACCTAAAATAGTGGACGGTATTATTGAATTAGAGGAGGTTTGGCATCCCAGTATGGTGGAGGCGGCAAAAGCGGGTTTGCGGGTTGCACAGGACTTAGCAGCAGGGATTCAAGACTAATATTCGCAGAGAATCGCGGGAGCGCTGCTGAACCTGGCAAGTATTATTGTACTGGGCGCAGGTGTTGCCGATCTGACGACTCTGGAACCTGCAGAGATCGGAGCCGCAGAAGTCGCTGTCGAATCCATCGCCTTGCCCATTCATCACGCAGTAGGTCATCCCCGGTACGGTGAAATTGGCCCAAGCAGAGGACCCCGCCTCTCAGAAGTCGGCAATCGCCGAGATTGTTGCCCGTGCCCCGCGATCGACAAGCGACGCGCGGCAGGCAACGAACGTATCGCGCAGGCGCGTGTTGGCCCCGAGATCACCGAAGACGGGCCGGTAGTCCAGGAAGGAACCTGGTTCGACATGCTCTGCCTGCGTGGCCGCGATCAGTTCCGTCGCCCGCCGGTCATCGATGGGCGTCGGGTCGCCGTTCTCATCGCGTCCTTCCAGGAAGCGGCTCCACGCGGCCAGCACGAGCGCGCAGCGTCGGATCTCACCACCGGTCTCCAGTTGCTGGCGTAGCACCGGCAGGAGGAACTTGGGGATGCGCTCCGACCCATCGAAGGCCAGGCGGGCGAGGGTGTCGCGAACGGCCTCGTTGCTGAATCGGTCGATCAGCTCGCGGCAGTAGGCGTCCAGGTCGATACCCGGCACCGGTTGCAGCGTCGGCATCGCCTCGAGGCGCATGTAGTCGAGGAGAAAATCGGTGAACAGGGGATCCCTGCACACCTCGTGCACCAACTGTTCGCCAGCCAGGATGCCGGGGTAGGCCATCGCCTGATGCGAGGCGTTCAAGAGCCTCAGCTTCATCAGCTCATACGGCTCGACGTCGTCGACCATCTGGACGCCAACGAGCTCCAGGGGCGGCCGGCCGCTGGGGAATGTGTCCTCGAGGACCCATTGCGCGAACGATTCGGCGCGAACTGGCCACCGATCCTCGATGCCGTACTCGGCCAGCACGCTCGCGCGCGTCTCGTCCGTTGTCACCGGCGTGATGCGGTCAACCATCGAGTTGGGGAACGCCACGTTCTCGGCGATCCATGCGGCGAGGTCGGGGTCTTTGCGGGCGGCGAAGCCCAGGACCGCGGTCCGCGCGACATGCCCGTTGCCCTGGATGTTATCGCAGGTCATCACCGTGAACGGTGGCGTGCCTGCCTCCCGACGCCGCGCCAGCCCGGCGGTGATGTACCCCAGAACGCTCGCCGGCAGGCGCATGCCAGGTTCCAGATCACGCAGCGTGAGCGGGTCGCGCGGGTCGAACTCGCCCGTGGCGTCGTTGACGCTGTAGCCGCCCTCCGTGATCGTCAGCGACACGATGCGCGTGTCCGGGTCGGCGAGGCGATCCAGGACCGCGTTGGGGTCGTCCGGCGCGTAAAGGTACTCATGGATCGAGCCGATCACCCGCGCGACGGACGTGCCGTCCGGGGAGTTGGTGACGAGCGTGTACAGGTTATCCTGCGCCCGGAGGGCGTCGCGCACGGCCCGATCACCCTCGAGGACGCCGACGCCGCAGATTGCCCAGTCGGTGAAGCCGCGCGCCAGGATGTCGTCGATGTACATCGCTTGGTGGGCACGATGGAAGGCACCCACGCCGAAATGCACGATTCCGGCTGAAACGGCAGCCCGGTCGTACCCGGGCGTCCCAACTGTGGTGGCGAGCCCGCTGAGGGCGGCTTCATTCAACACTGCCATGTTCTGGCCTTTCACTCATAGATGAGGCGGTTGTGGTCGCGGATCCCGTGGGGCTTCCCAAAGTGGTCGCCAGGTGAACGAGAAGATTGGCGTGGCGGCAAGTGGCGTCATCCAGCAGCGGCCGCACGGCCTGCCAGCCGAATAGGTCGAGCAGGAGATACTTGCCTTCTGTCACCACCAGCGGCGTCTCATGGAAGACGGAAGGATTGCACTGCCAATGGGCTCCTCGATGCCGCGGTTGAATACGAGGGCAGAGATCGTCGGAGTGCGCTGCTGCCGGGACAATGCCTGGCACTAGCCCCATCGACTGCACCTCGCCACGCGACCCGTCGAAACGCTGGCCCTATTGGCAGTACCCGCTAATACAGGAGAGCCGAGGGTCGCATCCCAGGTCGGAGACACATTGCCCGCCGTAGGATTGGGCGCAGGTGCTGCCCATCTGACGACCCTGGAACAGGCAGAGATCGGAGCCGCAGCAGTCGCCGTCGGATCCGCAGCCTTGCCCGTTCATCAGGCAGCAGGTCATCCCCGGCACGGTGAAGCTTCCCAAGCAGAGGACCGAGTATCCCCCTCCGTTGCACTGGCTGGTGTCCGTGCAGCTGGCGCCCAGCGGCAGCCCGTAGACTGGGCGGGAGCGGGGCCGGGACCGGGGCGGGGGGAGGCCGAGACGTCGGTGCAATAGCCGCCGTTCCAACATTCCAGTTGACCGCAGCAGTTCTCGTGCTGCTCTCCGCAGAATCCGCCTTCGTAGCGGCAGCAGTTCAGTGGGCCATCGTAGGCGTAGCCGTTGTCATCGCAGGAAACCGGACCGCCACCGTCGGTGAGACATTGGCTGCTGTCGTAGCAGGCACCTCCGAGCTCGACCGTGGCGTGTGCGGCAGCGCTCTCTCTGCGAGCGAGCGCGCCAAGGGCTGCCAGGGACCCGCCCAACCAGCGCATGGCCTCGCGTCGTGTGCGCTTGCCGCCAACCGTGCGCGCCAGACGGTCAAAACGTTGCTCGTCCATGGCCATCCTCCTGTGCCCCGATGCCGTCGGCCGGAAACCGGCGGGCAGACCGCCCTGCAATACACAACACCTGTCCGCCTACTGTCTCACCCGCCATGATCCTTGTCCATACGAGCACTGTTCCGTGGTTGCGTCCAAGAGCCGATCGCCAGCCCGCGACTCCCCCTTCATCCCCGGCGCCACCCGCTTCGCGGGCACCCGGCCCCATGCGTGGGGAGAAGGGAGCCAATTCTGGACGCGAAAAAAGCCCCTCTCCCTGCGGCAGGGCCGGGTACCGGCCCTCTGAGTGGCGGTTGGGGTGAGGGTTCTGAGCAGCGCCTATGCGGGTTGGCAGGTGCGGCGTACGGTTAACGGCTGACGAGGACGAGGAGGAGACCGCCGGCGACGATGAGTGCCGCGTTCAGGCGGCGGGCGACGGGGCGGAGCGTCTCCAGCAGACCCATCGTCCGCCCCGGGTCGAACCGACCCAGCAGCGGCAGCAGCGCCGTCGCCTGCCGCGCCGCGCCGAACAGGGCGCCGGAGACGAGTCCGAGTGCCACCCCGCCCGTCAACTGGGCGGCGAGGAGGACGAGAAACGCGGTGTGGAAGATCGGCGTCGCCACGCCGCTGCCGAGCATCGCCCCCCAGACCAGATAGACGCGCGAGGGCGGCGTCCCCGGCGCCCACCGCCGCGGCACCTGCCGCTGCCGCCCCAGCTTCGGCGGTTGCCGCCGCAGCCCGAGCCCGAAGGCGAGGAGGGCGCTACCGCCGACGATCCATGGCCGCCACGCCGCCAACCCTGCCAGTGCGCCGACCCCTCCCACCAGCCCACCGAGCAGCGCGCCGGCCAGGGCCGCCCCTGCCACGTGGAGCGCCCACAACCCGATCGCCTGCCGCGTCCCCCCTCGACCGAGGAGGCCCAGGCCGACGGCCATGTTGACCGTTCAGGGCGCGTGCGCACTCAGGAGGCCGGTCAACACCGCCAGGACCACGACCGCGGTTGCGAACAACGTCACACCCGCCCGCTCAGTGGCAACGCTGCCAGGAAAACGACTGCGGTTGCGAACATCGTCACACCTGCCTCGATTCAGTCACAGCGCTAGCCTGGACCACGAACGCAGTTGCGAACATCGTTAGATCCGCCTGGTCAGTCGCAGAACGGGAAGCATGCCGGGACGCCCGGCGGCAGCTCTGGCGAGTCGTCGCTGCCGAACCCCGGCGGCGGTGTGGGCGGACCTCCAGCGCTCGGCCCCTCCGGCTGCGGCGGGGGTGCTTCGGTATAGCCGGTCGAGATGAACTCCCGGCAGGCGCACAGCTGCCCGTAGCAGTTGCAGTCGCAGCACTGGTAGTGACCGGACTCGCCGCCGCTGTATTGACAGATTGCGCTGCACCAGCAGGCGCCGGCGTAGCGATACGACTCGTCGTAGTAGCAGCCGCCGGAGCAGGCCGCCCCGGCGCAGAACGACGGGTCCAGCCCGTTGCAGTACAGCCCCTGCGGCGGGGTGCAGGTGCAATTGTCTGTCACGATGCCGCAGTGGTCGGCCAGAGCGCTGTTGCCACGAAAGCCCTCGACCGTCCAGGCGGCCACCGCGCCGAAGACGGCCACCGCCGCCCGTTTCAGCGTCTGTCGCCGATTGAGTTGCCGCGCCAGCCCCTCGCCGACGCGCTCGACCATCGTCATGGATTCCCCATCCCCGCCCGGGTGGCGCGCTTCCCTTCGTGCCGCTGTCTGCTCGCCTGCCGATCAGCCGGCTGGGCGCCCCTCGCGCCATGCCCGACCAAAACAGCCCCGTCTACTACCCGGCTACTAGACCAGGAGCCCCTTGAGCCATGCCGACCAATACAGCCCCGTCTACTACCCGGTTACCAGCCCGGGAGCCCATATCGCCACTGCCGATCAACACAGCCCCGTCTACTACCCGGGTACCAGTCCGGGAGCTCCTATCGCCACTGCCGATCAACACGAGCCGGTTAGGTGCGCGGTCAGCGGCCCAGGAGTGTCGCCTCCCAGCCGGCGACGCGCCCGCGGCATCCGAACCTGGCCCCAATCGTTCGACCAGCGTCACCGCTCGTTCTCTTCGACACCGTTCCTCACTGCCCCGACGGTGGAATCGCGCCCGTTCAATGCCCGCTTCCGAGGCGTGATCCGGACCGGCTGAGCTGCGGCCGGCAGCGCCTGCGCGAGGTCGCCCAGATCCGCCGCCTCCAGCAGCCCGCGCAGCCGCACCTGATCGCCGCAGAGCCCCTTCGCAAGGATGCGGCCATCGCTGCCGACGA
Source organism: uncultured Chloroflexia bacterium (assembly GCA_963751075.1). Classification (GTDB taxonomy): domain Bacteria; phylum Chloroflexota; class Chloroflexia; order Thermomicrobiales; family UBA6265; genus JACCXM01. The sequence continues at coordinate 266,758 of CAVVTE010000013.1, forward strand.
CGAACCCGAACGGTGTCACGCGCACCCGGTAGCGATTAAAGGCGCCGCTGCCATCCTCGGCCAGGCAGGGAAAGGGCGGACGGTAGCGCTCGGCGAACCGGGCCACTTCATCTCTCGGCCCCGGCACGACCGCCGCGATCCCGAGACCGCCGTTCACCGCTCCTGCCAACCGCTCGACGTGGGGGAGGACGGTGGCGCACGGCTCGCAGTCGGGGGCGGCGAAGAGGAGGAGCTGAGGCTGGCCACGCTTCGGCTCCCAGGTGATGTCCTGGCCGGCGGCCGTGACTCCGCTGATCGGCGGCGCGACCGAGCCGATCGGCAGCCCGTCCCGCTGCACGCCCTCCAGCGTGCCGAGCGACATCATCCCGAAGTGGCGGTAGAGGAGCAGCACGAGCACGCCGATCGTCAGCAGCAGCAACCAGAGCGCGGCGTACGAGACGTAGAAGAGTGTCGACATCCGTTTACTCCCCGTCGGTCGCGACGGCCTGGCGCGTCTGATAATCCTCGAAGTTGAAGATCAGGTGCGGCCAGGCGGTGCGCAGCGCGAGCAGGAGGGCGAGGCAGACGCCGAGGGACGTCACGGTGACGGCCATCGCCAGCGAGGGACCCGGCAGCGGGGTTTCCGTCTGCCCCGCCAGCACCAGACCCCCGAGCGCCAGCGCCAGCAGCAGGAGGTTGCGCCCGATCGTGCGCGGGCCGACGTGCCCGCCGCCGGGGCCGAAGCAGCCGCAACGCACGCGCAGCCGCCGCGCCCGCACCCAGCCCATCCAGGCGGTGAACGCGCCAAGGATGAGGGCGGCCGCGATGAAAACGAGTGGCAGCCACCCCGCGGGCGCGAGCAGCAGCGCCAACGCCAGCGTCAACTCAGCCGCCGGGACGGCGACGCCGATCGGCGCGATCGCGCCTGCTGGCAGGTGACTGAGGCGAAGCGCGGCGAAGAATTCCTCCGAACGCAGCGTCTTCTCGGTAGCGGCGGCGAGGAGCACGGCGCTCAGGATCACCTGCAGCGCCAGGAGCAACCAGGACAAAGCCCCCTCCCGGGCACATGGTCGATGATAGGGCAGCCGCCGTACCTCTGTACGGACGCCCCCAAGAGTCTCGGCTCCCGGCACGCCCCTGTCAATGGCATGCCACCCTCTCACCGCCGCCCGATCCGGTACCGAGCAGGCGTCCAAACGCGACCTTCTGACTGCCGGGACGCTCCACGGATACGCAGTTTTCGCGTCTCCTTGTCTCACGTTAGGGAGACCGGACGTCCGGTCCGGTAGCGACGCGGTCATCTTTCGGGTTCCCCTTACCTCCTCAGAGATGTCGCCGCTCTGGTCACTCCACGTACGAGCAGCGTCGGCATCAGGCAACACGGGCCCCGACTCTGCCATGAGGACGCATGACATTCTCGAGGGGCGTGGAACCAGCGCGTCTCTTTATCTCCTATCCTGTGAAACGGGAAACCTGAAACACCATCACCTCCCGCGTCTCTTTATCTCCTATCCTGTGAAACGAGAAACATGAAACACAATCATTTCCCGCCGTACACTCCGGCGACGACTGGACGTTTGACTGCGCCGGAGCCCGGGGATTGACTCCGATGGACCGCTCATTGCCTTGAACGGTGGCGTTCCTATTCACTGACATCGAGGGCCGCATGGACCGCTCATTGCCTTCGGGAACGGTGACGTTCCTGTTCACTGACGTCGAGGGCAGCACTGCCCAATGGGAGCGGAACCGGACAGCGATGGCCGCCGCTATCGACCGCCACCTCGCCCTGCTCCGTGAGGCCGTTGCGGCGTCCGGCGGCGTTCCCTTCAAGGTTGTCGGCGATGCCGTCCAGGCGGCCTTTCCGTCGGCCCCTCAGGCTGTAGCCGCCGCCCTCGCCGCCCAACGTGCCCTGCTCGCCGAGGACTGGGGGGAGTTGGGCCCGCTTCGCGTGCGGATGGCGTTGCATGCCGGAGCGGCCGAGCCGGATGACCGGGGTGATTACCTCGCGCCCGCCCTCAACCGGCTGTCCCGGCTCCTGTCGGCTGGTCATGGCGGTCAGGTGCTCCTCTCCCTGGCGGTCCAGCAGCTCGCCCGGAATACGCTCCCCGAGGACTGCTCCCTGCTGGACCTGGGCCAGCACCGCCTCCGTGATCTGCTCGAGCCGGAGAGGGTCTTCCAACTCCTGCACCCCGACCTGCCCGACGACTTCCCGCCCCTCAGGTCACTGGACGCCCGCCCGCACAACCTGCCCCGTCAACCCACTCCGTTCCTGGGACGCGAGCGGGAGGTGGACGAGGTGGTCAAGCTGCTCCACGACGGCGTGCACCTGCTGACCCTGACGGGGCCCGGTGGCACCGGCAAGACGCGCCTCGCCCTTCAGTCCGCCGCCGATGCCCTCGATGCCTTCCCGGATGGAGTCTGCTTCGTGCCGCTGGCTGCCCTCGCCGACCCCGCCGTGGTCCCGTCCGCCGTGGCCCAGGCGCTGGGGGTTCCCGAGCAGGGAGGCCGACCCGTGGTCGAGGTCCTGCGCGACCACCTGGCGGGGAAGCGGTTTCTCCTGGTCCTCGACAACTGCGAGCACTTGCTATCTGCCGTGGCTGACCTCGTCGCGGATTTGCTCGCCGCCTGTCCGGGCCTGACCGTGCTCGCCACCAGCCGGGCGCCCCTCCGGCTGCGGGCTGAGCGGGAGTGGGAGGTCCCGCCCCTGGCGCTGCCCCGGCGGCCGCCGCCTCCGCCCACCGCCGAACAGATCTCCTCCTACGCCGCCGTCCGCCTCTTCGTCGAACGGGCCAAGGCAGTCCGGCCAAGCTTCGCGGTGGACAATGAGAATGCCCCCGCCGTAGCTGAAATTTGCTGGCGTCTCGACGGCCTGCCACTGGCAATCGAACTGGCGGCCGCCAGGGTGCGCCTGTTTCCTCCCGAAGCTCTCCTGACCCGGCTGGAGAAGCGCCTGCCGCTCCTGACCGGAGGCGCCCGCGACGCCCCAGCGCGGCAGCGCACCCTGCGGGACGCCATTGCCTGGAGCCACGACCTGCTCGACTGCGAGGAAAAGGCCGTGTTCCGGCGCCTGGCGGCCTTCGCGGGCGGGTTCACCCTTGAGGCGGCCGAAGCGGTGGTCAGCCTTGGTGACGGGCTGGACGTCCTGGGTTTGGTGGAGCGGTTGTGCGAGCACAGCTTGCTCCGGACGGAGGACGGGGCCGGTAGCGAGCCCCGGTTCGGGATGCTGGAGACGGTACGCGAGTACGCCGCCGAGCGACTGGCTGAGAGCGGCGAAGAGGAGGCGACGCGGGATGCCCACGCCTCGTCCTTCGCGGAGTTGGTCGAGCAGGCGCGGACCGGGATGGAGGGACCCGACGAGCCGGCCTGGCACGCGCGGTTGGCCGTCGAGCATGCCAACATTCGGGCCGCGCTGGGATGGTTGCTCGAACGGGGGGAGGCGGAATCCGCGCTTGCCGTGGCCACTGGCGCCCGGCGCTTCTGGGAGTTTCGGTACCACTATGCCGAGGGGATCGGCTGGCTCGAGCGGGCGCTGGCGGCGGCCGGCCCGGCGCCGACGCGCGTGCGGGGATGGGCCCTGCGCTCGCTCGGCAACCTTCTCTTCGTCAACGGCGACGCGCCCCGCGCCGTCGCGCTGTATGAGGAGGCACTCGCCATCTTCCGCGGAGAGGGGGACGACGAGGGAGTCAATATCGCCCTCTCCTCCCTCGCCATTGGGCGGACCTCACTCGGTGAGCTGGCGGCGGCGCGCGCGGCGGCGGAGGAGGGTCTGGCCGTTTCGCGACGGATCGGTAACGAACGCGGTGAGGCGTATGCCCTGCGCGGGATCGGCTTCGCCACCAGCGTGGCGGGAGACCTGTCGGCCGCGGCGGCTGCCTATGAGGGCGCGCTCGCCATCTTCCGTCGCCTCGGCGAGCACTGGGCGGCCCTCAACACGCTGACGGAGCTCGGCTGGATTGCCCTGCACCAGGGCAACCTCCAGCGTGCGCGGGAACTTGGCGAGGAGGCGAAGGGTCGCGCTCGGGCCGAGGCAGACCTCCCGCTGGAGCTCGGCGCCAACGCCCTGATCGGCCGGATTGCCCTGGAGCAGGGGGACCTGGATGCGGCAGGCAGCGTGCTCGACGAGGCGGCCAACGGATTCGCCACGCTGGGCGAGGACATCCTGGCCGCGGCGACGCGGCTGACACTGGCCGCGGTTGCCGCCAGTCGCGAGGATGCAGTGCGAGCCCGGGCGCTCGCTGAGGACGCCGTCTCGGTGCACCGAGCGTCAGGCACCCCGATCTTGCTCGCCCTTGCGCTGATGGAAGCTGCCGGAGTGCTGGCTGACCTGGGCGACGCCCCCGCTGCGGCCGGCCTCATCGCTGAGGCCCTGAGTCTGACGCGATCCGGGGAGTTCCGGCTGGTTGAGGTGGAAGCGGTTGAGGTGATGGCGTGGGTGTTAATGGCGACCGGCGATCCATCTAGAGCGGCACGGATGCTGGGAGCGGCTGAGGCGATGCGGGAGGCGACCGAGAGCGGGATGCCGCCGTCTCGGCGGAGGCGGCTCGAGGCGACAGAAGCCGCGGCCCGGGCGGCGCTGGGCGCGGATGCCTTTGCTGCCGCCTCGGCGGCCGGCCAGGTGCTCGGGCGGGAGGAAGCCGTGGCCGAGGCGCTGGCGCTGGCGAAGGAGCTGGCGCCGGGTGCGGGCTAGATCGGCATGGCTGCTCTGACCCCGCTTCATGGGGCGCAGCCAACCCGCCGCCGAGCGGAAGCGATTCCTTGCCCATCCAGGCCAGGAGATGGGGTCTCGTTCGTAACGATGGACAATGACGAGATATGTCCTCCGGCGAGACTGCGGGCGTTGGTCACGACATCACGCCGCCCGTTCTTCGCCAAGGCGCGCGATCACTTCCATGATCCCGTCCCATGCCCGCTGCGGCTCGGCGTTGCTCAGGCACGAACATCCGGCCGAGGGGAAGCCCCACACCCCGATGTCGGCAACGCCCGCGTCGAGCAAGGCGTCCAGGTCGTTTGCCGGCTTCGTCGTCTGTTTTCTCGTTAATCCGAAGTTGCGCACCCAGACATGCACCGGCAGGCCGTACCGCTCGCGCACCTTTGGCAGCAGCTTGACAGCGACCGCCGGCGAGCGGTAGGCATCGATGCCGATCCCGGCTAGCGCCGTCGTGGCCGGGATCGTGGGCCACTCACTCCGATCCGGATTGATGTAGAGGTACTGCGCGGCGCCGGGGATGGCCAGTGTCGTCATTGCCTTTGTCATGATCCGCAGCGCCATCGGGCCGTGTGGCTCGTCCCAGAACATGGCGTCGGCTCGCAGCTCGTGGGCGGACGACAGCCACCACGCCAGCGTCGCGCTTGGTGACCGGCCGGCCTCGACGATCCCCTCGCCGCCGAAGATGCCGCCGACCCCCCACGGGGCAACGCGGGTGTCGAGCCCATGGCGCTTCGCCGCGGCGATTACGGCGGCCGCGCCCGCGCGATCGTATCGCATGCGTTCAGTTGAGACGGGAATCACGACCCAGGAAAACCCGAGTCCGGTCAGTGAGGCGAAATCGCCGTCTGCGACGAGCGCGTCGCGTCCCCAGTAGGCGCAGCCAAACGTCGGCACCGGTGCCGCTCCTTCCCTACGCCGATCGCGCTACGGGGCGGCGATCCCAGCGAGCAACTCATCGCTCCTCACCGGCCGATCATAGTGCCGGCTGACCCCATCGTCCACTTCCCGCGCCGGTACGCCAGAGGCAATTCCTGACTATCGGTCCCGAAAACGACGAATGGGTGACTGGCGGGCTCCCATGGCCGCATCGACTCGATAAGGAAGGACGCTGCCTCGCTGGTTCATCCCGCCGCCGGCTGGCGAATCACATCCCGGCCCTGCCACCCTCTTCACAACCGATCGGTAGGAGGTGGGGAGCACTTGCGTTGTTGGTCCGGTGGTCAACTCTGGCAGCCGTCTACTTTTGGTAGTCGCTGGCATGTGGCATGGCACGGGACGGGCATCACTCGCGCCAGGGCGACGCCTGAACGCGTGTCGCCCCGGGTCTCGAGCCTCCACGTCGCGGTTCCCAATATCTGGCGTCCCCCCACGTCGGGCAGACTGCACATCGCGCCCCGGCCTCTGAGTAACGCGATCTACGCATTCGCCAGGACAGCGTAATAGGGAATCCTCTTACCCAGTTCCGGCACCACTTCCGGCACGGCCGTACCCCCTTCTCCCTGCGGCAGCGAGAGCGAGGCCAGGGGTTGAGGGCCGGCCGCCGGCAGAGAAAAAGAGACCCCGGGCCTCACCGCCCGGGGTCTCTTCGACGCAGTGGCTGTCTACGGTCGCCAGCCGCAGCCGTTGTTCGATTCGGACTAGCGAGCTCCAGCTCGGAAGAGCCGTCGATCGTCACGGAATCCTAGCGCTAGGGCCGCCATGCCCAGCGCCCCGAGCGCGAGGAAGAGACTTCCGCTTGTGCCGGTCTCGACAATCCCGATGCCGGTGCTCGGCAGGGCTCGAATCTGGCCGCCGCGGCCGCCACCGCCAGCGGTGCCACCGCCGCCAGCATTTCCGCCACCCTTGTCACCGCCGCCGGCCGCAACGGGTGCGGCCCCTGGGCAGACCGTGTCGCCAACTGAGATCGCGTTGCCGGCGTTCCCACCGCTGTTGACGTCCCCGATGGACACGACGCCACCGTTGGCGGAGACCGTCGATACGCCACCATTACCAACGCTCGCGGTGTCCTGCTGGAAGAGGACTTCCAGCGATTCGACGGTCTGGGACGACCAGTTGTTCCGGTTATTGTTGTTTCGGTTGTTGTTGTCGTTGCGGTTATTATTGTTGTTGTTATTGCGGTTATTGTTATTGTTGTTCCCGTTGTTGTTATTGCCGTTGTTGCCGTCGCCCGAGTCGGCCACGACCGCCGCGTTGCCAACTCCACCGCTCGTATCGGAGATTGCGGTGCCGCCGTCGGCCACGACGTCCAGCACGGTCTCGTTCAAGATGGTGCCGCCGCTGACCGCCACGCATTGCTCGCTACCACCGCGCTGGGCGGCATCGACCCCGGGCGTAGAGAGCGTGAAGAGGTTCAACACCAGGATGGCGGCTGCTGCCATCGGGACTAGTCGAGAGTAACGCACCACCCATTCTCCCTCATCTCACGAGCCGGGTTACCCCCGCTCGCGACTCACTCGTTTCCTGCCGCGACCGGCTCTTCGTCAGCTGGTCGAGTCGTGGTCCTCCATGAGCGATTCCCTCTCCGGGTCTCATGGGCGGGCTGCAAAACCAGCGCTGGGTGCCCTCGCTTCGAACAGGACACGCTCAAATGGTCGGGCGAGAGCCGGGAGGTCAGCTCCTTCGGCGCATTGGCGGGGGGAGCTTCTCGCTCAGCGTCTCGAAACATAATGACGCGCGCCGTCCGCGCATCGTTTCTCGAGGACCGAGACGACTCGAGCAGTACCCTGACCTTTGGGTGTCAGTTCGGCGCCATCCGGGGTCGTCTCATCCAATTCAATTGCCGCAGAGCCGAATCGGAGCTGACGCTCAAAAACGTCGCTATCTAGGTCTCTGGCTTCCAGCCGATCCGCCCATTGCCGCGCCCGGACTGGGCTCGTAGGGATTCCAGCGGAAGCATTGCGGTCACGATCACTCTCCCGACTCCCGTTCCCGGTTCCCGACCGGCTGGCTCCGGTCTCCCCGCCGCAGAGGGCCGCTGAGTACTCGCGGGTGACGAGACTCAGGTAACCTCCGGGCGAAGATGCTGCCCCTCCTGGCTCCTGCTATGTTTGGAACCTTTGCCACCTTTGCCACCTTTATCAACTTCAATCCCGCTCGGGTGGTCCCGCCACGGGAAGGCCATCAGGGGTGGGTGATGCCGCGGGCAAAGCCTCCGTCACCACCAGCCGGGACCGCTCCATATCTCCCTGCCGCAGGGAGGGGGGAATATGGATTGAAAGAAGTTCGCGCGCAGATCGCTTTGCCCTCCAATGCCGCGCGAGTTGCCCATCAGACCCGCCGTTAGACCGACCAGTTCTCCGCCGGGCGTTAACCCCTCCGGACCGACTGCGTCGAATGACGTAGTTCGCTCGTCGAGCCTTACCTCCTGCAATTACGTCGATTGGCCGATGTGGTCCCCACCGTCGATCCCTATCCTGCGTTCAGTTAGAAGGTCAGGGGCGCCCCGTAGCCGGGACGTTCAAACGCTGGGGAGGACAGTCGTCGTGGCCACCGTCTACACCGTCGTCGGTCAGCACCGAACCCTGCCGGGACTCCTCCTGCTTCACGGCGACGACAACCGCTACTACGCCCACGTCGCCGGCGGGCGGCTCTCCCCGGTCGCGCCGACGGCCGCCTGGGTGCTTGACGCCGATGGAGGGCCCGGGAAGGACACAGCACCTAACGCGACGGCTCCGGTCTCTTCGCTCGAACTCCCCGATCACGCCGAGCGCCGCCCAACATCCACGCGCGCCAAGATGGCACAAGGAGTCGACGGGTGGCGGCCGGTGCGGATGCTGGCCATCGTCCTGGCCCTGATCCTCGGAATAGCGCTCGGCGCGCCCGCCGCACTCGCCCACGCTCCAGCGATGGCGACCACGTCAACGGACGTCGCCCTACTCGCTGCCCCGAACGCTGACGCGGAAGTCCTGGCGACGCTGCCCGCGGGGGCAGAAGTGGAGTTGACCGGCGCCGCCGACGGAGAGTTCCTCGAGGTTTCCTCCGATGGTCAACTTGGCTGGGCCGCTGTCCACAGTCTGGACGGCCGAATTGACACGGCGCCGGTGGTCCTCGACGCCAGCCTGCGCGCGGCGCCCAACGAGGACGGCGAAATCCTCGGTGCGGTGCAGGCGGGGAGTACGGTGATCCTGACCGGCGCCTCGGTCGACGGCTACCTCGCGGCCTCGTTCGCCGGCACTGGCGGCTGGTTGCCGGCCTCCGCCGTCGCCTGATTCTCTGCCCGCCATCGTCGGCTCCCACCAGACCGAGGGTGGCGGGTTTCCCCACCTCATGGCCCTCTTGATCTCCAGACGACCCCAGTAACGCGCTGCCTTTGCACCCGCCCGGGTCCCTCACTACAACACGTGCGTCTCGGTAGCTCCCTGACGACGCCGCGCATGATCGGCATGCCCCCACATCGGCCGCTCCGGCTCGTGTGCAGGGGAGCGGCCGCACAGCCCCCCTCTTGAATCCACACCACACTGGCGGTCGGGGAAGCGCACTCCCGATGGAGCCCGGGAGCGAGGAAGCTTGCTGGAATCAGGCTCGTCCGCGATCATTACCGATGGACACATCTTATGGTGATTGCCCGAGGTTCTGATGGCCGCACCGTCGCGCCAATCATCGGCGCCAGTGCCCCTACCGCTCGCCGCGCGGCGACCTGTCGCGTCCGCGCTGCCGCGCCCATTGAGCTCGCTGGTCGGACGGCAGCGCGAGACCGCCGCCGTCCGTGACCTGATCCTTCGCGACGGCGAGCGTCTGGTCACGTTGATCGGTCCCGGCGGCGTCGGTAAGACCCGGCTCTCACTTCGTGTGGCGGCGGAGATCGCTGGCGAGTTCGCCGACGGCGCGGTCTTCGTCCCGTTAGCCGCTGTCACCGACCCAGATCTGGTACCCGCCGCCATCGCTCGCGAGCTCGGCGTCCACGAGGCGGGCGACCGGCCGGTGCTTGCAAACCTGGCGGGACTGCTCCGGGAGCGGAACCTGCTCCTCGTGCTCGACAATTTGGAGCAAGTGCTGGAGGCGGCGCCCGCGGTCGCCGAGTTACTCTCCGCCTGCCCTCGCCTGGTCGTGCTGGCGACGAGCCGCGCGGCGTTGCACCTCTCCGGCGAATGCGAATTCCCGGTGCCACCGCTCGCGCTGCCTGGTCCCGGCGGAGCGGCAGGGGACCCGGTCGATGCCGACGCCATCCGCCTGTTCGCCACGCGCGCCCGATCGGTCGACTCGGAGTTTGCTCTCACGACCGACAATGCCCCCATCGTGGCCGCTATCTGCCGGCGGCTGGACGGACTGCCGCTAGCCATCGAGTTAGCGGCCGCCCGCGCCAAAGTGCTCTCCCCACCGGCGCTCTTGGCGCGCTTGGAGCGACGCCTCGACGTGCTCGGCCACGGGCCTCGCGACCTGCCCGCCCGGCAGCGGACAATGCGCGACGCGGTTGCCTGGAGTTACGACCTCCTGAGTTCCGAGGAGCGGGCCCTGTTTCGGCGGCTGTCCGTCTTCGTCGGCGGCTTCACCTTGGAGGCAGCCGAGGAGATTGCCGGCGTGGGGGAGAGCCCTGGGTTCGACACTCTGGACGGGGTCGCTGCCCTGGTCGATCACAGCCTGGTGCGGCGATCCCAGGCGTCCGACGGCGAGTCGCGGTTCGAGTTGCTGGAGACGATCCGTGCCTACGCAATGGAGCGCCTGGATGCGAGCGGGGAGGAGACTTCGACGCGGGAAGGCCACGCTTCGTACTTCCTCGCCCTGGCCTCGGAGGCGTGCACCGCCTTCGAGGGCCCCGAGCGGGCGATCGCCCGAGAGCGGGTCGCTCGCGAGCACGACAACCTGCGGGCCGCGCTGGCGTGGACGGTGGAGCGTGGGGACGCCGAGACCGCCCAACGCCTGGCAACGTACCTGGCCCGGTTCTGGGTCGTCCTTGGCCACGTTGCCGAGGGTCGTGTCTGGCTAGACAAGGTGGTGGAGCTCGACGGCCCGTCGCGGCCGGAAACCCGCGCCGACGCGCTCTGTTGGGCGGCGCAGTTCGCCAGCCACCGGGATGACGCTGAGCACGCCGAGCGCCTGGCCACTGAAGCGCTGGATGTCGCCCGCGAGGGCGGCTACGAGCGGGGGGTGGCGATGGCGCTGCACCAGTTCGGCCAGGTGGCGCACCGGCGAGGCGACTTGAATGCAGCTGCCGCGCACTACGAGGACGCCGTCGCCCGCTTCCGGCGCCTGGAGGAGCCAATCTATGAGGGCGTCGCACTGCGCGACCTCGGCGTGGTGGCCGGCGCTCAGGATGAGCACGACCGGGCGACGGCCTTCCACGAGGAAGCGCTGGCGGTCTGGCGCCGGTTGGACCACCCCTGGGGGGTCCCTGCCGCCCTCCGAGATCTCGCCGACGAGGCATTGTGCCGCGGGGATGCGGCTGCTGCATTGCCCCTCTACCGTGAGAGCCTCGGGCGATGGCGGCTACTCGGGGAAAAGCTGCATGTCGCCGGCTCCCTGCTCGGTCCGGCGACCGTGGCACTTGAGAGCGGGCAGGCCGAGCGCGCCGCACGGCTGCTCGGGGCCTCCGCGGCACTCCACGAAGAGATCGGCGCTGTTCCGCCGGCAGCCCTGCCTGGCGACCTGGGGAACGGGCCGGAGCGCGCCCGGGCGGCGCTAGGGGAAGAAGCGTTCGCGGCAGCTTGGGCAGCGGGCCGTGCTTTCTCGGTCGAAGAAGCCATCGCCGACGCGCTTGCGGTCGCCGCGCCGGCGCCAACCGCTCCGGCCGCCCCCGTGACTCCTGCTACCGGGGACGACCACGGGCTGACCCGGCGCGAGCGGGACGTGTTGCGGTTACTGGTCGAGGGTCACCCCAACCGCGACATAGCCGACGTCCTCTCGATCAGTCCGCGGACTGTCGGTAAGCACGTCGAAGGCATCCTCGACAAACTGGGTGTCGAGAGCCGGACCGCCGCGGTCGGGTACGCCCTGCGCCACGGCCTCGTCTGACGATCGACTGCGCCGGTCGACGCTCGGTGCTTCCCGGGTTGGTCGGCGTCGGCCGCCACCCGCTTTAGCCAGTGCCGTGATCTCCGCTGGCGGTGCCAGCGCCCCGGATTCACCGGGCGTTTCGGGAATGATTGATTGGCGCATGGCGAAGCAGGGCGCTGCGCGCGTACCGGGATCGCGCGGCTCAGAACGTGCGGCCCAGCGCCTGGTCCCACGGTTGCGGCGCTGCCACCCGGATCAGTTCGTCCTCGTTGTCGCGCGCGTACAGGTACAGGTGGGCGAAGAACTCGGCCTCTGGCAAGGGGTAGGTCGGGTTGATGCAGAGAAACGGATGCCGCCACGGCGTCTCCACTCCCGGATCGCAGCGGACCTCGATGCGGCGTCCGACCCGTAGGCGATACGTCACGCCGGGGAAGCGACCCGAAGGCAGATCGACATAGCCAACACGCCTGACCTTGGCCCAGACGTCTTCACCGACGGTCAACCGGGCGATCTCCTCGGCTCGCTCCCGCGACGCCTCGTAATCGCGACTGGAGAAGCCGAAGCCAGCGCTTCGCTTCGGCAGGTGATCCCAGCGGTAGCGCCAGGGCCATTCCACGGCATCACTGTTGGCATCCGGCAGTTCGCCACCGCTGAAGACCCCAGTGCTATCTACCGGCTCGGGGCCGCGCAACCAGTCGAAAAGACGCCGGGTGACCTCTGCAATCCCCATCGTCCTACGCATTCTTTGCCGCTCTTGTTGCAAGCGCGCGAACCTGAACCCGCCTGCGACATGTGGCGGGACTCAACTCACCCCGCCCCAGCGAGGGAAGGGTCGGCAGGGCCCCGGCGCGCCGGGGCCCTGCACATCAAAGGGTTCGCCTCGGATCAGCCGCCGGCGATCGGAGCGACGATTTGGTATTCCTCGGCCGCGGGGTCGAACGTGCCGCGGTCAAGGACATGCACGCCGTCGACCTTCTTCGAGATCGCGCAGCCGGCCGCGCGGGCCTCGCGCAGGATCCGCTCCGCCTCCACGATCGTGTCACGGGCCTCGTCCGTGTCGGTCGTGCTCCACTCGACGACCTGGTGGCCGCGGCGGTTGGCGACGATGATGCGTCCCATGTCGGTCTCCTTTCCTTGCCCGATAGACTCGGGAGGGTTGGGGATGTCCGGGAGCAGGCCGCCGTGGTGGCGGGGCGACCGGACGACGGAAGGGGATCGCCGGGAGTCGATACCATGATGCCCCCGGCAGGGCTCCACTCTACTCCCGTTATCCACGGCAGGCAAGAGGGGAACGTGCCGAGTTTGTCCCTGCGGTGAAACCAGACGCGTAGTTTGGGCAACCAGGTGATAGGGATCGACGTCCATCCGGTGCGGGGGTCCGTTTCCCTTGAAGTGCCTCCATGGCACGATCATCGCCGGCGCTGCCGGTTTCAGACCGTCTCAAGCCCCCCGTCGACTATAGTCGCGACCGTGATCGAGGAGGACAGAACGTGGCCACCCATGAGGGGATTTTCCCTACATTTTTTCTATCAGGCTTCGAGTGCTCGACGTTCGACTGGCGGGACCAGGGCCGACGCAATCTGGTCGAGGAGACGCTCCACGCCGAGCATGCCGACGAGGACTACGCCCTGCTGCGCAGCCTGGGCATAGCCGTCGCTCGGGAAGGGATTCCCTGGCCGCTCGTCGAGCGCGGCGGGTGCTTCGACTTCTCTCCGATCGAACCGTTCATCGCCGCCATGAACCGCCACCAGATCCTCCCCATCTGGGATCTCTGCCATTACGGCTACCCTGATGACGTCGACCCCTTTAGCCCGGATTTCGCCCAGCGCTTCGCCGCCTACGCTCGGGCGGCGGCGGAGTACGTCGTGCCTCGTATCCGGGGACCTCACTTCTTCACCCCGATCAATGAGATCACCTTTTTCGGCTTCATGGGTGGGGAGTGGGGCTGGGCGGCCCCGTTTCGAAACACGAAACAGGATCGCCATGAGCTGCGCCTTGCCTTGTGCGCGGCCGACATCGCGGCGGTGAAGGCCATCCGTGAGGTCGATCCCGAGGCGCGCATGGTCCATATCGACCCGCTCATCCTCGTCGTGCCGCCTCGCGACCGGCCGGATCTGGCCGACGAGGCCGCACATGAGACGCTCGAGGACACGTTCTATGCCTGGGATGTGATCGCTGGCCGCCGCCACCCGGAGCTTGGTGGTGCGCCGGAAGTGCTCGACATCGTTGGCGTCAACTGCTACTCGTTCGGTCAGATGGAGTTCCGCGAGCAGGGTCCCCACGCCGCGCTCCCACCAGATGATCCTCGTATCCTACCGCTGGGAGAACTCCTGACCCGAGCTTGGGAGAGATACCAGCGTCCGATGATCGTTGGTGAGACCAGCGGCCTGGGCGAAGGCCGCGAGGCCTGGCTCAAGGACATCATCGAGGAGTCGCTAGCCGCGGTCCGGCAGGGGATCGACCTGCATGGTGTCTGCCTCTTCCCGGCCGTCGACATGCCGAACTGGCATTCAGGGGAGTGGCTGCACAATGGGATCTGCGACCTGGTTGAGGAGGGGGGCGACCTCCGCCGCGCTCCGTTCGAGCCCTATATCGCCGAGTTGCGCCGCTGGCAGCGGGAGCTCAACCGCGTCACCGAGCTCGACGAGGATCCGTTCAGCGACCCGGTGGACCTCGGGGACATCGTCGCCGCGGCCGAGCGATTGCGGATGCGCTCCGACAAGAACTGGTCCTAGGGGCCGGAAGGCGCCGCCCGCTGGTTCCGCGCCACACTGTTTCTGCCGCGATGCTCGAAGAGATCGCGGGCTGAGGCGATACTCGGAGAGATCGCGGTGTAGCCGATGCTTCGAGAGATCGGGTTGTGAGACGATCCTCGGAGCGATCGCGGTCTGAGTTCCAGGTGCGGAGTTGGTTATCGAGGATTCCATGGGTCTGGCGCCACGCATACCTGGCCTGGCATGGCCCCTGCTTCTCGGCGAGTTGTGCGCGTTGTGTCGGCGCAACGGATGGGAGACGCCCATGGGGGATCGGCCAAGAGACCTCGACCCGTATCTGGTTGAACACGTTCGCGATGCTCTGGCCCATGATCCCCGCGTCGGCGAGCTCGACGTCGCGGTCGCGATCGAAGGTGAAACGGTCGTACTGAGCGGTACGGTTGCCACGGCAGATCGCCAGGAAGCGGCGGCCAACGTCGTCCGCGACCTGTTGCCGGATCATCACGTTCGGGATGAGACTGAGGTCGTGGATTTCCCCGAGCCGACCGAGGTGGAGCATCTCCCGTGATCCGCATCGCGGCAATGGCTGACGTCCACTTTGGCGCCGATGCCGTCGGCACCCTCCGGCCACATCTCATCCATCTCGCGGAGCAAGCCGACCTCTTGCTCATCGCCGGCGATCTCACGCGCGTCGGGGATCCGGCGGAAGCAGTGATTCTGGTTGACGAGCTGCGCGATGTGCACGTGCCGGTCGTCGCGGTGCTGGGCAATCACGACTATCACACCGACCGCGCGGCGGCAGTCACCGACGTGCTGGTCGGTGCGGGCATTACGGTTTTGGAAGGGAACACCATTACCTTCGATATCAACGGCAGCCGCATGGGAATCGCCGGCGTCAAAGGATTCGGCGGAGGCTTCCCGGGCGCCACTGCCAGCGATTTCGGGGAGCCGGAGATGCGAGCCTTCGTCGGCCACTCAAAGGAACGAGCAGCGCAGCTTGAGTCGGCGTTGCGCAGCCTCGAGTGCGATCGCCGCATTGCACTCCTTCACTACGCTCCAGTTCCCGACACATTGCAGGGCGAGCCAATTGGAATCTATCCGTTCCTCGGCAGTTACCTGCTCGCGGAGGCGATCGATCGAGTTGGCGCCGACCTGGCGCTGCACGGCCACGCCCACCACGGAAGTGAGCAGGGGATTACGGCAGGAGGGGTGCCGGTTCGGAACGTGGCGCAACCAGTCCTTCGCCGTACCTATGCCCTCTTTTGCTTCGATGGTACGGAAAACCGCACGCCTATCGACCTGCCATCACCGCCCGAGCTCGCCGGCTGGCGCTACGTTGCGCACTAGGCGATCTGCGGTGAGCAGCCTCTCTGACACACACGGAAAACCGATCGAGGTGTACACCCCGCAGGCAGAAGATATTCTGTCGCCCGAAACGGCCGCGTTCTACAGGGCGATGGTCAATGCGTTGCGCGCCGCCGAACTGCCCTTCCTGGTCGGTGGTGCCTACGCCTTTGCCCGCTACACCGGTATCGAGCGCCATACCAAGGACTTCGATGTCTTCGTCCGGAAGAAGGATGTCGAGCAGGCAATGGCGGCGCTCGCTGCCGCTGGCTGTGCCACGGAGCTGACGTTTCCCCACTGGCTTGGCAAGGCGTACTGCGGCGACGACTTCATTGACGTCATCTTCAGTTCCGGGAATGGCCTGGTGAGGGTAGACGAGACGTGGTTTGCCAATGCCGTCGAGGACGAGGTCCTCGGGCTCCCCGTGCGCCTGATTCCACCTGAAGAGATGCTCTGGTCGAAGGCGTTCGTCATGGAACGTGAGCGCTATGACGGGGCGGATATCAACCACTTGTTGCGCGCGATGGCCGCCGATCTCGACTGGCCGCGATTGCTGGAGCGCTTCGGTGAGCACTGGCCGATTCTGCTCAGCCACCTGATGCTGTTCGCTTACGTGTACCCAGGCGAGGCGTCGAACGTCCCTGATTGGGTCATTTGTGAGCTTCTCGAGCGAGCTCCAACGGCTTTCCACGCTGCGACCGTTGCCGATCGCATCTGCAGAGGGACGTTTATCTCTCGTGCCCAGTACCTCACCGACATCCAGGTCTGGGGATACGCCGACCCGCGACTCCATTCGCAGGGTGGGTCGATGACACCGGCCGAAGTTTTCGATTGGACCGAGGCCATCGAGCGCGACGGCTAACAAACGGGTCGATGAGTTAGCCGCGACGTAACGCAACCGTGGTCGAGCCACGGGGACGAGGATTGATCGTCGATCAGCGGCCGGTGCGGTGGCGCGGTCAGCTCTGGCACAGCCGCGAAGGCATTGCGAGGTGAGAAGAGATTGAACGAGAGCACGCTAGACCAACGATGCACCTGACATTTCACCTCACCCCGGAGCCCGTTTGGGTTGCACACCGTTTGCTGAACGAGTATCGGCCGGAAGGGTTTGGCGACGAAGGGTTCATCCATTGTACGGACGGTGAAGCGCTGGTGCTCGAGGTCGCGAACCGTTACTACAAAGACGACCCCCGCCCGTTCCTCCTCCTCGAGGTTGATCTCACTGGTGTGTCGGCGCCAACGATTTATGAGGATGAGGAACGGAACTATCCACACATTTACGGCCCACTGGAACGCGACGCGGTGCGGCGAGTACACCGAGTCGAGCGGGCGGCGGATGGAACATTCGTTGCGATCGGTGCTGCGGCGCCAGAGCACCTCCCGTAGCGCGTGCGCGGCACGGAAACTGCACTTCAGATGATCATGTGAACCTGGCGACGCCCCCGGATCGCGGATCGGGCCCGAGCATCATGCGGGCGATGAAGAGCCTTGATACCTTGTGGAGTGATGCAGACCCGACCAAATGTCGCGCGTCCCGAGTGACGCGGGATCCCGTGAATTCGCTAGCGTTCTGGAATGAGACGTTCGCGCCAATGTGCTCTGGAGAGGTCTAGTAACTCAACGGTGTTTGCGTTTCTCGGCAGGACGGCGTACCGCGGGCGGTGGGTGATCCTGATCGTCTGGGGCCTCTCGCTGCTCCTGGCGCTCCCGGTTCTGCCCCGTCTCGGCGGGGCGCTGAAGGTTGGCGGATTTTCCTCTCCAAACACGGAGGCGGCGCAAGCGCGTGAGGTGTTGCAGCGCGAGCTTGGTTTCGCGCCGTCGACGCTGCTCGTCATCTATCAGTCCGACACTCTCAACGCGGATGATCCGGCATTTCAGGCGGCGGTCAGCCAGTCCTTGACCGGCGTTCGTGATCTGCCGGGCGTCGCCGACGTGATCCTCCCTTCCGCTGATCCGCACCTGATCTCGAACGATGGCGATACCGCGTACGCCATCGTTGGGCTCTCCGAGGGCCCAGAAGATGCGCAGCGGCTCGTACCGGAGTTCGAGGCCGCGCTCGTGCCACAGGACGAGGTGCGGATGTCGGTAGCCGGCGCCGGAGCGTTTTATCGCGACATCGAGACTGTGAGCCAGCGTGATCTGCGCCGGGCGGAGGTCATTGTCTTTCCGATCGCCCTGGTGGCTCTCCTGCTCGTCTTTGGCTCGGTCATCGCCGCGCTGATGCCGCTAGCCGTCGGGGCCGCCGGGGTTGCGCTGGTGCTCGTCTCGCTCTACTTCGCGACACGAGTCACGGATCTCTCGATCTTCGTCCTCAATCTGGCAACGATGCTCGGACTCGGCCTCTCGGTCGACTACTCGCTGTTCGTCACCTCGCGCTTCCGGGAGGAGTTGGCACACAGTGCGGGGAACGTGCCCCACGCCGTCGAGCGCACCGTCGCCACGGCGGGCAAAGCGGTTTTCTTCTCCGGCGCGACAGTGCTCATCGGCCTGATGGGACTTACCTTCTTCGAGTTCATGTTCTTGCGCTCCGTCGGCATCTCTGGCGTCGTCGTCGTTGCCTGGTCGACCGTCGCCGCGCTCACCCTGCTGCCGGCGCTGCTCTCCGTGGTCGGGACTCGGATCGACCGTTTTTCGCTGCCGTCGCGATCTGTTGCCGATACCGGCGGCAACGGGTTCTGGGTCCGCCTCTCGCAGGCCGTCATGGCGCGACCGGTCGCGGTGCTCGTCCCGACCCTGGCTCTCCTCCTGCTACTTGGTGCTCCGTTCCTGCGGGCAAATATCTCCTCGCCCGACGCCACGATCCTGCCGCCTGACCTGCCATCGCGTCAGGCGTTCGACGTTCTGGTGGAGGAGTACGGAGCTGGGGAAATCTCGCCGTTCCTGGTCGTCCTCCAATCCGAATCTCCGGGGGACATCTTCTCCAGAGATCAGTTCGGAGAGATCTACGAAATTGGGGCGCGGCTGAGCGCCGATCCGCGCGTGACGCGGGTGCAAAGCGTCGTTCCCCCGTCCCTCCCCAAGGAGCAGGCGGTCGGGGTTGCGATGCTGCAACGCGGCCTGAACCGGCTCGGAGTCGCTACCGGTGCCGGTCGTCTCGCGAACGACAACACGACCGTCATCCTGGCGTACACCGATTACCTGCCGAACGACGAGGAGAACAAGGAATTGCTGGCGGAATTGCGGGCGATGGAGCCCGCTGGTCTGACTGTCCTGGTCGATGGGGGGACGGCGGAAATTGTCGACGTGGTCTCCGAGATGTATGCGGACTTCCCCAAAGCGATCGCGCTCGTAGTTGCAGCGACCTATCTCGTGCTGCTGGTCCTGTTCCGCTCTGTGCTCTTGCCGCTGAAGGCTGTTCTGATGAACGGGCTGTCGATCCTAGCGTCGTACGGCGCGCTCGTCTGGGTATTCCAGGAGGGGCATCTGAGCCGCTTTCTGGGCTTCACCGCACTTGGGTTCGTCGAAGCGTCGCTGCCGGTGATCATGTTCTGCGTCCTCTTCGGCTTGAGCATGGACTATGAGGTCTTCCTTTTGTCGCGGATTCGCGAGGAGTGGGAGCGGTCCGGGAACAATACGCGGTCCGTGGCCATCGGCTTGCAACGATCGGGGCGGATCATCACGTCTGCCGCGCTTCTGGTGGTGGTCGTCACCGCGTCGTTCGTCACCGCCGACGTGGTGCTGATCAAGGCGCTTGGCTTCGGGATCGCGCTTGCCGTTTTCCTCGACGCGACCGTGGTGCGGGCGCTGCTGGTGCCCTCGACTATGCGCTTGCTCGGAGATTGGAATTGGTGGTTGCCGTCGCCATTGCGGCGGGTGCTCCCGGCACGGCCGTTGGTGGAGGAGTCAGTGTGAAGCCGGGTCAATTGGCGCCACGTTTGCTCGCGTTACGATGGCTGTCAGCCTGCCTGGTGTTACTCGCGCTTTCCGCGCCAGCGGCGGTGGCATCTCAAGAGACTCCGAGTGCCTCCGACGCGCCGGTCCCGGTAGAGTTTCCGCGAGACGATGGACCGCACGACAGCACGATCGAGTGGTGGTACTTCACCGGGCATCTGTTTACCCAGGATGGCGGGCGCTACGGATTCGAATACGTGACCTTTCGCGCGCGGGAAGGCGCTCTCGAAGGATACGTCTCGCACTTCGCGGTCACGGACAATCCACGCGGCCGGTTCAATTTCGACCAGCGGATCCAGGGCGCGACGGGGGTCGCCGGCGACGCGGGGCCGCTCGATATCAACCTGAATGGGTGGACGATGCGGGGTGGCGGCGGCGAGTTCGCCATGGCCGCCAGCATGCCCGGGTACGCCATGCGACTCGAAGCGGCAACAACGAAGGCCGCCGCGTTGCACGATGGCGATGGCTACATCGACTATGGCAATGGCACCGCCTCGTACTACTACTCATGGACGCGACTGAATGTCTCCGGCACGCTCGACCTCGGTCAGGGACCGCTGCCGGTGACAGGCGAAGCATGGATGGACCACCAGTGGGGCGACTTCGCGACGTTCGAGGATGGCGGGTGGGACTGGTTCGCGATCCAGCTCGATGATGGCACGGACGTAATGCTCTACCTGATCCGCGACCCCGAGGGCGAGGCACTTCGTGTCGACGGGTCGATCGTAAGCCCCACGGGAGAGCACGTCGTCCTGAGTGCCGGTGATTTCCTGGTCAATGCCCTCGGTGAGTGGACCAGCCCGGCGACGGGAGCGACATATCCCTCGGGATGGACAATTGAAGTGCCGGACCACGACCTGACGATGCGTGTAACCCCATCGCTACCCGACCAGGAGCTCGACACACGGGCGACGACCGGTGTGATCTACTGGGAGGGTGAGGCGGTCGTTGAGGCGACGTTTCGTGGTCAGCCAGCGGGTGGGTACGGCTACGTCGAGCTTACGGGATACGCGCCGTACGAGCCGCTGGACCTGACCACCTCGGTGCCGGCGGCCACACCATGGCCGTAAAACGGCGCACCGAACGGGAAAGCACTTAGCAATGACTACGGCGGATACGACACCATCGAGATTGCTGGCCTTGATGTGGCCAAAGCGAAACGTTATAGCCGGACAAGGCTGGTTGTGCTTATCGCGTCGACGCTTTGGTCCGTGGCGCGACTGGCGTGGTTCGCGTCGGATAGGCGGGCGCTCCGGTTCAAGGAGGCGATCGATCGCGGTCTGCCGGATCGGCGCCTTACCGCGCCCGTGTTCATCGCGCTGACCACAGCACTCTCCTGGCTGTCTTCCCTACCGGTCTCGTATTTGGGCGGGCATGCGGTGGAGCGGCGCTTCGGACTGACCAAGCAATCGGTCGGCAGCTGGTTCACTGACCAGCTGAAGGGATTGCTGCTGGGCGTCCTCTTGCAGACGCCGCTGCTGACCGCGGCCTTCGCGGTCATTCAGCGCAGGACGCGGGATTGGTGGCTGATTCTCGCCGCGGTGTCTGTGCCCCTCACCGTGCTGCTCAGCAATCTGGCCCCGGTGCTCCTGATGCCCCTCTTCAATCGGTTCGATCCCCTGCGCGACGAAGCGCTCGCCGCCCGTGTCCGTGCTTTGGCCGCGCGGAGTGGAGTGCGGATTAGCGACGTCTTCGAGATGGATATGAGCCGGCAGAGCGAAAAACCGAACGCCATGTTCACCGGGATTGGGAATACCAAGCGCATCGTTCTCGGCGACACGCTGCTCTCGAAGTTCTCAGAGGACGAGATCGAGGCGGTTGTGGCCCATGAGCTGGGTCATCAGGTCCACGGCGATATCTGGCGAATGATCGGGTTCGGCGCGGGGGCCGGATTTGGGCTTGCCTGGCTCCTCTCCCGAATCTCGCCGCCGGTCCTGCGGCGCACGAGTGGGAAAACTGGGGTGAGCGGAGTTGGAGACGAAGCGTCTCTTCCCATCCTGGGTTTGCTCATGACCGCGATCGGGTTTGTCCTGATGCCGATTCAGGCCGCGTTCAGTCGCGCCATTGAGCGGCGCACTGACCGATTTGCCGTCGAGCTTACCAAGAACGGCGAGGCCTATGCCCACGCAATGGAGCGATTGGCGGTCGAGAGTCTGGCCGATCCTGACCCGCCGCGGCCAGTGGTCCTCATGCTCTATTCGCATCCGCCGATCGTCGAACGCATTCGTGCCGCCCGTGAAAGCGACGCGCCGGTTCCGAGAGGAAGAGCTCGTCGGGTCTGCATCGCACCTTGGGGGTGACAGCAAGGCGACGCGATAAGCTAGAATCGCTTTTCTGCATTGAGCCGGCTGGGGCCACCGCGGACCAGGGGGATGCCGCGTCAGACCTTTGCCATGTTCCTTTCAGGAACGACCAGCTGAGGCTTAGCGAGATCCGAAGCGATGCCCGACGAACGTTCGGCGCAGCGGCACGCTGCTGGTGAGGGGACGGGGACAGCAGTGGGTGGGGGACAGTACGACATCACGGCCGGCGATGCGTTTATCTGGAAGAGCGACCGTGCGGAGGTCACGCTCTCCCTCACGGGCGAGGGATGGTTCGTTCAATATTCGACTGTCGGCCGGTTGCTTGGACCGCCACAAGTGCTTCATCAGGCCCGGCATCGCGACGCCAAGCACGCAACGTGGGACGTGATGGCGCGTGTCCAGAGCGCTTCGAACAACGAGGCTGAGATGGTGCGTGCCGGGCATTCCGCGGTGCAATGGATCAAGTCTCGGCCGCACTGGAATGAAATGTCGTTGAACAGCCAGGGCTCGGGCCGGTAGGGGCCGCCCGGCGAGACAATGCCCGAGCTTCCTGAAGTCGAAACCATCCGCAAGATCGTCGAGCGCGAGCTGACGGGGCGAACATTGTCGCGTGTCGAGCTCACACTGCCGAAGCTCGTGCGCGATTCGCCACTTCCCGATCTCGACATTCTCGTCGGCCGGACCCTGTTGACCACCGATCGGCGGGCCAAGATCCTGGTGACCCACTGGTCCGATGGGTTGAGCGTGCTAACTCATTTCAAGCTTGCGGGCCAGCTGGCGGTTCTACGTCCCGATGGCACGAGAATAGTTGCCGGTCATCCGGTTCCGGATCCCGAGGGACCATTTCCGCACAAGGCGACCCACCTGACGATGTGGTTCGACGACACCGTCGCCTACTACAGCGATATTCGCCAATTCGGCTGGTGGCGTTTGATGCCGAGTGGCGAGGTCGATGCCGCGCTCGCGGCCTTTCGGTTCGGGCCCGAGGGTACTGGCACGTCCGGATTCAACCGCGACGACCTCGCTGGGCGCCTGCAGCGGCGCCGGATTGCGATCAAGCAGGCGTTGCTTGATCAGCGAGTGGTGGCCGGTCTCGGCAACATCTACGTCGACGAGGCGCTCCATCGCGCCAGGATCCATCCGCGCCGGTCCGCGAAAGATCTTAGTTCGGACGAGATTGACCGGCTGCATCCGGCCATCGGTTGGGCGCTCGATCGCGGAATCGAGCAAGGAGGCGCCGCGATCCGTCGCGGGAAGGCCTATCCACGCGATGGGTTCCCAACGGTGCACGCCCGAAAGGACGAACCATGCACCACCTGCGGCACGGGGATCGTCAAGATCACACTCGGCGGCAGAGGAACCTATTACTGTCCGGTCTGTCAGCCAGATCCGGCCGGGGCCTCCTGAGACCCTGCAAGCAGCGCATCGGCAAGCGTACCGAGTGCAGAGCCGGCGCGGGCGCGCACGATCACATCAGCCAGGCCGTCCAGAGGAGTCGGTTCGTTGTTGATGATCGCGAGCCGTGCTCCTGAGGCAACCGCAATCTCGGGGATGCGAGCCGCGGGCTGAACGACCAGTGAGCTGCCTACGATCAGCATCACGTCGGTGCTCTGGGCAGCGATGAAGGCGCGCCGCAAGGCCACTTCCGGCAGGGCTTCACCGAAGAGCACCGTTGCGGCGCGGAGCATCCCGCCACAGACGGCACACGTCGGTAGCGGCTCAAACTCCAGCCTCGCTTGAATTTCCGCCGCGGGCCAGGATGCACCGCAATCGAGGCAGCGCACCCGGTGAGCCGTCCCATGCAGCTCGATAATTCGTTCCGGGTCGCTTCCGGCTTTCTGATGCAGACCGTCGATGTTCTGGGTAATGATGTGAGTCATCCGGCCGGCGGTTTGCAGCCGCACCAGTGCCACATGGCCCGCGTTTGGTTCTGTATCACGCAGACCCGGATATCGCTCGCGTCGCTCCTCCCAGTACTGCCGACGCGTCTCAGGGTTTCCCCGGAAGTCATTCAGCGTGGGTGGGGCATTGCGTTCCCAGACGCCGCCCGGCCCTCGGTAATCGGGAATACCCGACTCGGTGCTGATTCCGGCACCAGTAAACGCGGTCATTGCGCGTGCGGGCCGCGTCAGCGCGATTAGTGCTGCCATTTCGGGATGTTGGTCACCGCTGGCTCTCGATTTAGCCTGATTCGTCAATGTGCGGGTCTCCTTGCACTCTGGGGGATCCTGCCACGGTGTCAAAACTGCCCTTGTGTCCGTACAGTACCGATGGTACGATGCGAAGCCTGAAGCGATTCAGGATCCCCGCATAGTTGAGAGACGTGAGCGCCCGTCCCCGTGTTGGCGCAAAGCCACCGCGCCGCAGTGTGCGTATAACCTGTTTGCTGAGGCCGCGCCATGATGATCTCCCAGCCAGCCTTGCTCTGTCTCACCGCGACTTGGCACCGACTAACAGGGCGAATCCCGAGTGACACGAGGACTGCCGCTACTCCGGATCTCGCTGTAGCGGTTGACGTGGCTCCAGTCGTTCTCAGCCCCTCGTCGATGGAGACCTCGCATATGGATTCTGCCGAGGCCGAGGACGCACTTGTCGTGCCGGTGGCCCGGGAACTGGACCAGATCGCCGTTGCGAAACCGGTTCCAGCCATACCCCTCTCTGCCAACGAGCGTCGCGCGCGCGCTGCCGCGCTGCGCGCCTTGGCCCTGAGCCGGGGACGACGGTTCGATGCTGCCGGGGCCGCGTTCGCGGAAGCGGCTCGACTTGATCCGCTGCTCGATCTCACGCGCACACCCGCATTTTGGAAACTCGAGCGAGCGGCCCATGAAGCGGCGGTCAATGCCTACGTGCAGGCGGGTCGCGAGCGAGACGCTGCTGTCTTAAGAGCGCGAGTTCAGAGCACGTTCCGTCCGAAGCCACTTCGCCCCCGACAACAGATCGGTCTCAGTCCGTGAAGAACGGGTGAGACCCGGAGACTCGGCGACACCCATATCCATTGCCGCGCACGTGGCGGCCGGAGTGAGTTTAGGGCACTACGGCTCGCGCCCTCGTGCTTTCGCGCCGCGTTCTATGAGAGCGGACGCCACGGCCTCGAACGTTTCGGGATTGACGGCGTAGAATTTTGAGCCCCGGCGTGCCTGCACCGTGACCAGTCCAGCTCGCTCGAGCTGTGACAAGTGGCGTGACACCGCCGACTGCGCGACGCCGAGGCGCCCGACGATCTCCTGGGCATAGAGCTCTCCCTCCAGCAAGAGATCGAGCATGCGGAGTCGCGTCGGGTCTGCCAGCGCCCGTGCCGCGTCGAGAAGATCGGCCTGGCCGCTGGGCGGCGGCAGGTCCGGCTCACTGCCGCGAGCTGGCGAAGCATCACGCTGCTGGCAGCGATCGATGAGCTGCGGCGCCGCAAAAAAGACGATCAGATCCGGGGCATAGGCGATGTAGCTGACGAAGCCGCCAAGATGGGCTGAGGGGCAGAATGCTACGCGGGTGATGGTTGGTGGTGGACTGTCGAGGACATCAGGGACCCGCTGACCAGTGAGGGAGGCGTAGGCCTCTGGAAATGCGCGGTCGCCGAATGCTGCCCCCCGCTGCGCTGCTTCCCGCAGTGCCGGGAGTTCGGCGTTTCGTATTTCCTTGTACACGCCATTCCAGACGCGCTCGTAGAGGGAAATCGTGCGTTGCTTCAACTCCAAAGGATCGCGAATGAGCGCCATTGCCTCTGCTAGCGGCGTGGTAGTCAGCGCTGGAGCCAGGGAGCGGGCCCACGACTCGTCGTCGCTGGGAGGTCGCCAACGGAGCTCGAGGTCGGCGTGAACTCGCTCCAGGGCGTGAGCTGCCATGGCGCAGTACTCGACCGCGGGGATGCTCTCCATGAACGTGATCAGATCCGCGAAGCTGGCGTCGAGACGGTCCGGGCGCAACGGCTCGAAGCGCATGACCGGTTCCTCGGGATAGTAGAGAAGCCGGCCGGAGAAGCCGTGCAGCAGATCGAGATCGGCGCGAACCGGCTCTGGTAGACGTTGCCTCGCCGCCACCAGCCAGGGATCGAGATCGCTGCCCGGCACCGCGCGATAGAGCAGAGAGAGCACCGAGATCATATCGAGCGGCAACGAAACCACGGTTTCGATGCGGAGTGCGGGTTGCCCGGCGACCAGCTCACCCATACTGAGGCGCCTCATTTGAGGAGACAACAGAGTCGATCACATCATCATGATATCGCTCTGGCCGGGTTCCGTCAGAAATGTCGTCAGAGGTGAGGGTTGGTAAGGATAATGCGTGATGTTGAGAAGCCAATCAGGCCCAACGTGTGGCGGTCTCCATCGGAGGTGAGATGAGCAGCGATCCGCTCTGGTTCAAAGACGCGGTGTTTTACGAAGCGCCCGTCAAGTCGTTCTTCGATTCAGACAACAACGGGATCGGCGACTTCCGGGGCATGGCCGAGAAACTCGATTACATCAGGCAGCTTGGCGTCGACTGCATCTGGCTCTTGCCGATGTACCCGTCGCCCTTCAAAGATGACGGATACGATATCTCCGACTTCACGAGCATTCACAGCGACTATGGCAATGTCGCGGACTTCAAGGCGTTGCTCGACTCGGCCCACGAACGCGGGCTCAAAGTCATTGCCGATCTGGTCGTCAACCACACCTCGGACCAGCACGCCTGGTTCCAAGAAGGGCGCAAGGACCCCGAGTCGCCATACCGCGATTACTACGTCTGGAGCGACGATCCTACCCGATATCCCGACGCGCGCATCATCTTCACTGACACCGAAGTTTCTAACTGGACCTATGACCCTGAAGCTGGAATGTACTTCTGGCATCGCTTCTTCAGTAATCAACCGGATCTCAATTATGATAATCCCGCGGTGCAGGAGGAGATGCTCAACATCGTGCGTTATTGGCTCGAATTGGGCCTGGACGGGTTTCGTTGTGATGCCGTCCCCTACCTTATCGAGCGGGAAGGAACAATTTGCGAAAACCTCCCCGAGACTCATGAGTTCCTGCAGCGGCTGCGGCGGATGGTGGACGATGAGTTTCCGGGGAAAATCCTGTTAGCTGAAGCAAATCAGTGGCCCGAGGACGTGGTGGAATACTTCGGCACCGAAGACCTTCCCGAATTCCACATGGCGTTCCATTTCCCGCTCATGCCGCGCATGTTCATGGCGATCCGCCGCGAGGACCGGATTCCGATCGTCGAGATCATGTCCCGCACGCCGGCCATCCCGGACAATGCGCAATGGGCCATCTTTCTGCGCAATCATGACGAGCTCACGCTGGAAATGGTGACCGACGAAGAGCGCGACTATATGTACTCGGAATATGCAAAGGACTCGATGATGCGGCGCAATGTGGGCATTCGCCGCCGACTTGCCCCCCTCCTTGAGAACAGCCGGCGCAAGATCGAGTTGATGAACTCTCTCCTCTTCTCACTACCCGGAACGCCGGTAATCTACTACGGCGACGAGATCGGGATGGGGGACAACGTCTTTCTCGGTGACCGGAACGGAGTACGTACCCCGATGCAATGGTCGGGCGATCGCAACGCCGGGTTCTCTCGCGCCGATGCCGCGCGGCTCTACGAGCCGGTGATCGCCGACCCGGTTTATGGGTTTCAGGCGGTCAATGTCGAGGCGCAGGAACGGCTTCCGACCTCGCTGCTTGAGTGGATGCGGCGGATCATTCGAGTTCGCAAACGGTACCGTGCGTTCGGTAGAGGGTCGCTGGAGTTTTTGAATGCCGACAACCGCACAGTACTCGCCTACGTTCGCGCGTATGGTGACGAAGTGCTGCTTTGTGTGGTGAATCTCTCCCGGTTCGTCCAACCTTCGCAACTCGATCTCAGCGCGTACGACGGGTGGCAACCAGTTGAGCTGATCGGCGAGATTCCATTCCCGCACATCGGCGAGTTGCCGTACTTTCTGACTATGGGACCCCATAGCTTCTACTGGTTCCGGCTGGAACGCCCGAGTCCCGCCATCGCATGAGCTCCTTCGCTGCTTCACCGCTCGAGGAGGGCGACCGCGCCAGTTTCGAGCGTTTGCTCCGAGAGGCGTCCGACACAGCGCTACCGGCCTGGATGGAATCCCGGCGCTGGTTTGCGGACAAGGGTCGCGGCATCGGGATCATCGAGATCGAGGATGCGATAGTCGAGCGGGCGGATTCTCACTGGCTCGCATTAGCGGTGGCCCAGGTCGAATTCAAGGACGGGAATACGGCTCGATATCTGCTGCCCCTTACTCTGACCCGGTCTCCAACGAGGCAAGATGCTGTCATCGCCGTGGCGCCTGGCTCCGAGGGAAGTGCGCTCATCGACGCGACGGAGACCTCCTGGTTTGGGGAGTGGATTCTCTCTCGTCTGGCGGAACAAGGCTCGGAGAGCGGTGCGTGGTCCTATGTCTCGCATCGAGCCGCTGAGACAGATATCGCCCGCGCACGGAGCCACCAGGCGAGCGTCATGCGAGCGGAACAGAGCAACACGTCCATCCGCTTTGGCGACGTCCTGATAATGAAGCTCTTCCGCCGGTTGCAACCCGGTCCGAACCCTGACGAAGAGGTGCTTCGTTCACTGCTTGATGCCGGTTTCGTACGGGTGCCACGGTACATCGGCTCTGTGTCCTGGCGATCCAGCGGGGGAGAGACCTTCGCGGTTGCTGTGCTGCAAGAGTTCGTTCCGAACGCCGGAGACGGTTGGACGTGGATGCTCGATCGGTTGCACCGCATCGCCGCCGGCGGCAATCACAGCACGGAATCGATGACTTTGCCGCAGAGCAGCTACTCGGTCGGAGAACGGGCGAGCTTCACATCGCCCTGAGCAATGTTTCGGAGCCAGGGTTTGCGCCCACGCAGACGGATCGCGCAACCGTTGCCTTGGACACCGATCGCACACGCGCCGCCATCGAAGAAACGAGCGGTCTGCTTCTGGAACGCCAGGCACATCTCCCGGAGAAGATTCGGACTCGACTCCCTGAGGTCATCGAGCGACTGAGGGCGCTAACCTCTCGAGTCGATGGGTACGCTGACGAAGCGCAAACTCGTCGCATTCGCGTCCATGGCGATTACCACCTCGGCCAGACACTGCGAACCACGGATGAGGATTGGACGATTATCGACTTCGAAGGCGAACCCGCGCGTCCACTTGATGAGCGCCGGCAACGGACATCCGTGCTCAAGGACGTCGCCGGCATGTTGCGGTCGTTCGCCTATGCGCGGGGTGCCGCCGAACGAGCGGCCAGCAGGGCTGCAGATGATGCAGTTAGGGCGCGTCTCGAGCCATGGGAGAACGGAGTCCGACGAGCCTTTCTCGCCGGATACCGGCAAGCGCTTGACACCTCAGGCGTGCCACTGATTCCGATCGACGATGAAGCCTTCGGCCGCGCGCTTGCCGCCTGGGAACTTGACAAGGCCCTCTACGAGGTCGCCTACGAGGCGCGCAATCGACCGGATTGGATCGAGTTGCCGCTACGGGCGCTCCTTCCGGATCTCTTCGATCAGCCCGCTGATGGCTCGGGAACGGCCCCGGCATGACCCTGACGTGGGGTCCAGTCCCGGTAGTCGATCATCGGAAACGGGTTGTCTCGCTCGCGTAGCGAAGCGAGATACTCTTCGTCCTCAGCCGTAAAGCTGTCCGCGTCCAGGAGGGACGCAAGACGGTCGAAGCGATCGAGGTGATCCTGGAAGCGCTCGACCGCGTATTCCTTTGCCTGGAGCGTGGTCACCAGAAACGGCCAGTCGCTGCTTTGCAGCAAGAGAAGCTCCCGAGCCGCCTGGTTGAGCAAATCCCGGCGCAGACCGTCAGTGTCCGGGAACCGAGCTCGCCAGTTCTTCCATCCGCCGCTCCGCGGCGTGGATCAGTGGCCACATCCATTCCGTGTCGTCGTTCAGCCACGTGAAGTGACCGCCGCCCGCGCCCCAACTCGATTCCGGGAGCGACAGAACCTCGTGCGGTGGATGCTCTTCGATGATCCGGCTTGCCGTACTGACCTCGACAGCGGGCCGCGCGGCAAGTCCGCGCAGGACATTCTTCAGCCAGTCGACGCCCTCGAACCACCAGTGACCGAAGAGCTCGGTATCGTACGACGCGGTGATGCTGCCAAAACCACCCGTGCGCTCGTGAAACTCGCGCAGGTTTTCTTCAATCAAATGGACATAATGATCGGCGTGCGATCGGACCTGATCGGCGGCCCGATTGGGATCGTATGGGTCCTTGCTCCCGAGGTCGACACCCGCGCCGGTGACTCGCCAGTACTGCATGCCGGATTCCGCGTCTTTGCGATGGAACTCGCGATAAACGAAGTCTCCCGGGTACCCAAACGCCGCCGACCAGACCTGCTGGCCGGTGCGCTCGTGTCTGGCAAGAACGGCGACCTGACCCGGGGCATCCCCGACCCAGTAGGGGAGGAGTGACGTTCCCGGCGCGAGTTGGCGGCCTGGTTCTGGCGGGTTCACGGTCGAGGCGTAGCGCCGGGCAACCATGCCGTAGGGACCGATGGTCCCCGGTATTGCGACGCCGACGGGCCGGCCACCTTCAACCGTGTGCGTCTCGCTGAAAAATACCAGCAGACCTTCCTCGGCGAGGAACGATTCCAGACCAGGCCGGCGAATGCTCTGATCACCGTCCTCTTCGATGATCGCCGGCCGGTACGCGCATTCGGGGAGCCATACCGCTTGCGGGGATTGCCCGAAGTGCCGGCGATATGCTTCGACGCCCGTGTGCAGCTGACCGTGGATCGAGGAATCGCGCGCGAGGAGCGGCAGGTAACCATGAGTTGCGGCGCTTGTCGCGACCTCGACCAGACCTGCGTCCTGTAAGGCGCGAAACGCGCCCACGAGATCCCTCCCGAAACGGTCCTGGAATGAGGTCAGCACTCTCGCGTACCAGTGGTGGTAGAAGCGGGCAAGGTCGCGAAAAGTTCCGTCACCTATTTGATCGAAGCGATCCACGTCCTGTGCCGCTTTGGCGGCCCGCTCGGCGGAATAGGCGACAAAGTGGTCGATGATTAGCGGATCAACGAGTTGCTCGGCGAGAACGGGCGTGATGCCGACAGTGAGCCGAAAGGGTACCCCTTCCTCTCGCAGGTCATAGAGCGCGTTCAGCAGCGGAACATACGTCTCGGCGATCGCTTCGTGCACCCACTCCTCTCCGTGCGGCCACATTCCCGCCTGCCTCGCGTATGGGAGGTGGCTGTGCAACATGAAGGTAAAGGCCCCGATTGATGCTGCCACGTTATTCCTCCCTTACATTCGCGTCGGCACTGATGCCCTGGTTGAAGCCAGACATTTGCCGACTCATCGAGTTTCCGGAAGCCCTTCCATCAAGAGCGTGTGCTTTGCATCCGGTGCGGTGTAGTCATAGGGATCGTAACCTTGCGGCCGGTCGATGTGCCTCGATCTGCCATAGGTATCCGTTAGCTCGCGCAACCCATCGGCCAGCCCTTCGTGGAGTTGATGTGGCGCGTACCGCCAGGCCCAGTTACCTGCTGCACTCCCTGGGGTGTTCATTCGCGCGTCATCGTCGAGTCGCATCACATCCTGTAAGGGGGCGATTGCAACATCGGAAACCGATGCCAGTGCGGTTCGGATGAGATCCCAGGCGATATCGCTGCCATCCCGCCCGAGGTATCGCTGAACACTCGCGCGGACCGGGTCAGGCAGCGTGCGGAACCAGCCAATGGTGGTCTGGTTGTCATGGGTCCCCGTGTAGGCGACCGAGTCCGGAACATAGTTGTGGGGAAGGTAGGCGTTTGCCGGCCCGCTATCGAAGGCAAATTGCAGTACCTTCATCCCCGGGAATCCGAGCGCTTCGCGCAGGGCTACGACGTCCGGAGTGATCAGCCCGAGGTCCTCGACGATGAACGAGAGCGGTCCGAGGGCGTTCTCCATCGTGTCGAATATTGCGCGTCCCGGTCCCGGCTCCCAATGCCCGGCCGCCGCAGTTGGGGCCTTCGCCGGCACGACCCAGGATGCCGCAAAGGCGCGGAAATGGTCGATGCGAAGGATATCGACGTGCTGCAACCCTGACCGTACGCGATCGATCCACCAGGCGTAGCCGGTGTCAGCGTTGCGTCGCCAGTCGTAGACAGGGTTCCCCCAGAACTGCCCTTCCGCGGTGAAAGCGTCTGGGGGCACGCCAGCGACCGCGGTTGGCTGCCCCTCGGGGTTGAGCCGGAAAAGATCACGGTGAGCCCAAACGTCGGCGCTGTCGTATGCGACAAATATGGGCAGATCGCCGACAACCCGGATGCCGTGATTGTTGGCGTACCGTCGTACCTCGTGCCATTGCCGATGAAACAGGAACTGCGTGAACTCGTGATACCGAATCTCGTCTTTCAGGTTGTCTTTGGCCGTAGAGAGCGCCGCGGGATCCCGTAGGGCAATGCCGGGAGGCCAGGCGCTCCACGCGATTCCGGCGTGCGCGCCCTTTAGCGCCATGAACGTGGCGTAGTCGTCTAGCCAGCCAGCCTGTGCTTCGCGGAACGCCTCGAGGGCGGGCCGAAGGTCAGAGGCGGCGCCGCGCCGGAAGCGGTCAAATGCTTCGCGCAGGAGGGGCTGTTTAAACGCGCGCACGTCGTCGTACTCGACATACGACATGGAAAACCGCGAAGTCTCCTCGATCCGGCTGACATCGAGAAGACCTTCGCCTGCTAGCCAGGGGAGCGATATGAGCAGCTCATTGCCGGCGAAAGCCGAGGGTGATGCATATGGTGAGTTGCCCAGACCGATTGGACCAAGCGGGAGTACCTGCCAGAGCGACTGCCTGCCGCGCGCAAGCCAATCCACGAAGCGGAACGCAGACTCGCCAAAGTCGCCGATCCCGTGTGAGCCCGGAAATGAGGTCGGGTGACAAATGATGCCACTCTGGCGGTCGCGGATCTGGTCCATAAATTCTTCCCGTTCGAACGCGTCCGTTTCGTGCTAGAGATGGCGTGCCGAGCCGACCGCCGCGAATGAAGTTCAGAGACCTGTGTTTCGTGACGCTATGACTCGCCGCGAACCGCGTCATATCGCTCGCGACACTTTGCAATAGTCCGTTGCGTTTCCTCGAGATCGTGCCACCCGAGAACCTCGGTCTGCTTTGGTTCAAGCTGCTTGTACGTAGCAAAGAACGTTTCGATTTCTCGGAGCCAGTGATCCCCGATATCGGAGAGCGTCCGGACATGGGCATAACGCGGATCTCCGATTGGCACTGCGAGAACCTTGAAGTCCGATCCTTTCTCGTCGTGCATGTCGAGGCCGCCGAGCGGTCGAGCCGGAATCAAGCAACCGGGAAAAGTTGGCTCCTGCACCAGCACTAAGACGTCCAGCGCATCCCCGTCCTCGCCCATGGTCTCGACGATATACCCGTAGTCCGTCGGGTAGTGAACAGACGAATAGAGGACGCGGTCGAGCAGAAACCGACCGGTGCGTTCATCGTATTCGTACTTATTGCGGCTGCCACGTGGGATCTCGATAAAGGCCAAGACAGGCGCGGGGTCATCGTCTCGCGGAGACGCAGGTTTCACTGTTAAATTTTTCCAGCCCGCGGTGGATTTCCCCCCGCTCATCTCGTTGTTCTCCCGTCGGTCCAGCGAGGATTTCTGTTCAGGTAATAGAGCAAATTCCGGGCCGAACGTTACCACGCATGGGCGCCTGCTCAACTCGGGGAATGAAAGAGGCCCGCATTAAGCGGGCCCCTCGGGATGCCATTGGTAATCGGAGAGGAGGTCAGGCGGACCCGTCAGCTGGGCTTCCGGCACCCACACCAGCGACCTCGGCTTCGGGAGCCGCAGTCTCAGCGATCTCGGGCTCAGGACCACGTCGGTTCGCGGCATCACGATCGGCGCGGGCCGCCATTCGCGTCTGTCGCTTCGACGGGCGGTTGGACGCCGCGGCAGCCTCCACACGGCGCATGAAGCGCTCGACCTGTCCGGCAGTGTCGACGATGCGCTGCTCGCCGGTATAGAAGGGATGGCAAACATTGCAGAGGTCAGTTCGTAACGACGGCTTGGTCGACCGTGTCACAAACGTATTGCCGCACGCACAGGTGACAGTGGCTTCGACGTAATTGGGATGTATTCCAGACTTCATTTTGAAAGCGAGCTCCATACCTACGAGATAGTGAATAGACCGGCCAGCTAGCGGCGGACGCTAATCCGCTGCGCCCGATTCCGCATACAAGACCGATTCATATGCCGGCTTGATGAGACCCTTGCCGCCGCCGATCGGATAGACATCGGTCGGGTAGACGCTGATGCGGCGCTTGGCGCGGCTGACTGGCTCAAAGCGCACGACGCCGTCGATCTTGGCGTAGATGGTGTGATCTTTACCAATGCCAACGTTCTGGCCAACCCAGAATTGCGTGCCACGCTGTCGAACCACGATCGTCCCCGAGCGAACGAACTGCCCGTCGGAACGTTTGACGCCGAGTCGTTTCGACTCGCTGTCTCGGCCATTGCGCGAGCTGCCAACGCCTTTCTTATGTGCCATGGCTGTTGCCTCTTTTCTACTGTGAGGGTGTTAGGCGTTGATTGCCGTAATTGCCACCCGCGTCAACGCTTGGCGGTGTCCTGTCCGGCGACGGTACCGCTTCTTTGGCTTGTACTTGAAAACGACGATCTTCGGACCGCGATACTGATCAGCCACTTGAGCCTCAACAGTTGCTCCGGCCACGAGCGGCGTGCCAACCGTTGCCGAGCCATCGCCGCCGACCATCAACACGCGGTCGAACGTAATGCCCGTTCCCGGCTCCACCGGAAGCTTCTCCACAGATAACGTGTCACCGACGGCGACGCGATACTGCTTACCACCAGTTTCGATGATGGCATAGGCTCGGGACCCTGCTGCAGGCGCCGAGGATGCCGGCGTCGCGGCGGTTGGCAGCGCCGGCTCGGTGTTCGAATCTGTTTCAACCATGATCTTTTTTGCTCGCTCTCTCACACCGACCGGGATGGACCCGGATTCCACGCAACCCAAAACCGGGCACACTCAAAGACCCGCGACAGGTCAGTATAGCACACGAACGCCCAGATTGATTATCGCCGGTCCACGAGCTGAGGTCTGTTCAGCCTTGATCGCAACATATAGGAACCGAACTGCACGAGGATACGTACCATCACTGGGACCGAGACGATGTCCAGCCTCCGGGGCTTGTGTCTCGCATTGGGTCCCGTAGGTTACGATCCGCAGGAGACGATCCGCGTGCCTGGGTTATGAAGCACCTGGGTATATAGCGGGTCGCCGTGTATTCGCAGTTGTCGTGGTTGCCCTTCGCGGGCAACGATTACCGTCGATTCTCGCCACTGCTTTAGAAAAAGGGCCACACCAACATGACTCATTTACCACGTCAGGATCGTGAGCGCACAAAGCGACAGGCACAGGAAGATCTTCCGACGACGCAATCAGTATTCGCCACCCTGGGTCGCAGGGGCGGATCCAGCGTCGCCGTCGCGGTGGTGACGGGTGCGTTCACGCTGGGTCTAGCCGCCGGGGGAGGCTTCTCCGGGAGTGCCGGCCACGTCGTCGCCGAGTCGTCCCTGACTGGGCGGGCGGAATTCGCGACGTTGGAGGAGACCTGGGAGCTCATCCATGAACAGTGGCCGGAGCCCGATAAGATCGACGATGCCGCACTCATCTATGGCGCCGCGAAGGGTATGGTCGATGCTATTGGCGATGAGGGGCACAGCGGCTTTCTCGACCCGGACGCGGCGGCTGAGATGGAGCGGGCGAGCGAAGCCGAATACGTTGGCATCGGCGTAGAGGTTGATTCTCGGTGCGGTGTCCCCGTCGTTGCCTCGACAATGACCGGATCACCGGCCGAGGCGGCAGGACTTCGACCAGGGGATGTGATTGCCGCAGTCGACGATGTTTCCACCCGCCGGATAGACACCCAGGGTCTGCGCGACCTGATTCTCGGTAAAGAGGGTGATGCTCTGACACTGACAATCGAGCGCCCGAGCGTTTCGACCCCCATTCAGATCGACCTCGTGCGCAGAACGATCGAACGGGAACCAGTCACCTGGCGCTGGTTGCCGGACCAGACCGTCCAATTGCGCGTTACTGGTTTTGAAGCTGGCGTCAACCAGAAGGTCCGAAGCGCGTTGCAGACCATCCGCGACGAAGGAGCGCGGCAGTTGATCCTTGACGTGCGCGGAAATCCCGGCGGGCTTGTCCCTGAGGTCATCGGCGTCGCTTCAGAGTTCCTTGACGAAGGCTCCACGATCTTTCTGGAGCAAGAGCGGGATCAAGAGGCGCGGGCCATCCAGACCGTCGGCAAGACCGGCAACTGGCTCGACTTGGCACTCGTTGTGCTTATTGACGATGAATCGGCTTCCGGCGCGGAGGTACTAGCCGCCGCGCTGCGCGACAACGGGCGTGCCCGGCTAGTCGGGGAGACGACGTTTGGCACCGGAACAGTGCTGACGACATTTCCCCAGGCTGACGGGTCGAGTGTCGTGCTTGCCACCGCCTTCTGGTTGACTCCCGAGGGCGAGCACGTCTGGCAAGAAGGGGTTGAGCCCGATCAGTTTGTCTCGCTCTCGAGGGACGCGTTTCCATCTCGTCCGGAGGACGATTCGGTGTTGAGCGTGAGCGAATTGGAGGCGTCGACGGATGCGCAACTACAGGCAGCATTTGAGGCGCTGGGTGATCGGTTCGCCGTCCAATAGTCGGTCATAGTGCGCTGCGGAACGTGCGCGGCACCATGGTATTGTTGGACCGTTCGGATTCCCCGGACGATGTCTGGAACAGCCTGAGAATCGTTGGCAAGGGAACCCGCACTGATGCTCACCTCGGAAGGCTTGTCCCGCTCCGTCGTCCGATCCACGACGATTACTCGTCGATTTCAGAAGTTCCTTCTCGTGGGAGCGATCGGTCTCGCCGTCAACCAGGGCGTCCTCTTTGTATTGGTTGCCCGAGTTGGCGCGACGATCGTCGTTGCCTCACCAATCGCGATTCTCTTGTCAATGATCGTCACCTTCGCCTTCAACGAGCGGTGGACCTGGCACGACCGGGGCGGGGGCCGCATTCTGCATCGCGCATTGCTTTATGGTTCAATCAATTCTGGCGGCTTGCTCATCAACTGGGTCACACTTTTGTCTCTCGATCGAATTGGGGTCAACTACCTGGTCGCCAACCTGGTCGGTGCCGGCATCGCCGCGGTTTGGAATTTCAGCTTGAACCACATGCTTACTTGGCGAAGGTAATCAGCTGACACCGCAGGGGGTTGGTCACGATTGTGCATAAAGACGTGCGCTGTACGGTGTGAGGATCCGTGGACTCTCTCCTGGAGAGGTTGCTGACTGCGGTCCGCGCATCCACGCTGTTGTCGCGACGGCGTTGTTCGGCCAATGTGCCTAAAGTGAGATTGAGGGTCTAGGGAAATCATGGAAGCACCACACAACGGCCATCGGTCCGGTCTTGACGGCGCAGCATCCAACGGGACGTCGCCGCGACATGCGGGATCTACTGTGGTGATGGGCGCTGGCCCCGGTGGGTTGTGCTCGGCCTACGTGCTTTCGAAAGCGGGTGTTCCCACGACAGTGCTCGAAAAGGCCCCCTTCGTTGGAGGACTGGCGCGCACTATCCGTCGTCAGACCGACTATGGAGAGTTCCGGTTTGATATTGGTGGGCACCGCTGGTTCACGAAGAATGATGAGCTCAACGCGCTCTTTCGCGAAGTGGTTGCT
This sequence comes from uncultured Chloroflexia bacterium, assembly GCA_963751075.1. Taxonomy (GTDB): domain Bacteria; phylum Chloroflexota; class Chloroflexia; order Thermomicrobiales; family UBA6265; genus JACCXM01. Next base: position 304,288 of record CAVVTE010000013.1, read on the forward strand.
GAGGAGTTGCTCTGGGTCAACCGGATCAGCCGGATCTATTTCGACGGGAAATACGTCGATTATCCGCTCAAGATCTCGAATGCATTGAAGGCGATCGGGCCGGTTGTTGCCGCCAAGGCCATGGCCGACTATGGCCGCACCAGAGTGCAGCATCGCATCAGGCCGCAGGCGGTCGAATCGATGGAGGACGCCTACATCGATCAGTTTGGCCCAACTCTCTACCGCCTCTTTTTCCAGCGCTACTCGGAAAAGGTCTGGGGGCTCCCGTGTGACCAGATGAGCGGCGACTGGGTTTCGCAACGATCCAAAGGGATGTCGCTCGTCACAGCGGTGAAGGACGCTGTTGTACCCTCGAAGGGTAAGGTCGTCAGCTTGATCGACGAGTTCATGTACCCGCGTGGAGGGTTCGGGCGCTTCTCCGAACGCATGGCCGACGCGATAACTGGAGCCGGGAACGACATCCAGTTGAACACCGGGGTTGAAAAAGTTCACCGGGAGGGAAATCGAGTCGTCGGCGTCACCGTCTCGACTGAGAACGGCGCGAAACGAATTGAGGCCGATAACTATATCTCCTCAATCCCGCTGACTCTCCTGGCCAAGATCATGGATCCGGCGCCTTCGGCCGAGATTCTGGCGGCCGCCGACTCCCTGACCTTCAGGAACATCATCACCGTCAACCTGATGCTCAAGAAACGCCAGGTCACGCCCGATACCTGGCTTTACGTCCACGATCGCAACATTCTCTTTGGGCGATTTCACGAGCCGAAGAACTGGAGCCCAGCGATGGTTCCCAGTGATGATTTGACGTCGCTCGTCGTCGAGTATTTTTGCTCCTTTGGCGACGACATCTGGTCGATGAGTGAAGAAGAACTTGTCGCCCAGACGGTTCGTCACCTCGTCGATGACTTGGGATTCATTACTCCGGACGAGGTTATCGGCGGTTTCACCATTCGTGCTCCACGGGCATATCCAGCCTACGTTATCGGTTACGAGAAGCCGCTCGCCAAGATTCGCGAATTTATCGGCGAGTTGGACAACTTGCAGATTATTGGCCGCTACGGAACGTTTCGCTATAACAATACGGACCACTCGATTGAGACCGGGCTGTTGGCTGCCAAGAACATCCTGGGTGAGAGTCACGACCTTGACCAGGTCAATGCCGACGACGAATACCATGAGATCAAGCGCGTCGCGGAACCGGTCGCGGCAGGGCGAACCTGATCCGGAGTACCCAGGGTCGGACGTGTACCGTGAGTGACCAGGGAGCTTCCTGGCCACGCTCCATTTTGACCGGCGGTTGGAAAGTGTGGCTGCCTTCTCGTCCGGCCACTGGCGGCCGCTGGCCGGATGCCACGCGGTTCATCATGGTGCTGGTGGTGCTGTATGCCGCCAAGCAGATCTTTTCGGTCGCCGCGTACTATCCGTTCAGTGGGCATGACGAGCTCGCGCACTTCAGCTACATACAGACGCTGGTCACCGAGGGCCGGCTCCCGGAGTTACCAGATCTCAAGTCGTGGCGCGCCGGACTGGATGGCGGAGAACCACCGCCGACGGACGGCATACCGGACGAGCTTTATCCATATTGCCGCTTCGCCCTCGATTGGTACTGCGAGCCGGACAGCCCGCGTTGGAGCGCTAATCCGCCGCGGATCGTGACAGTGCCCGGAATGGGCTACTTTCCCTCCGGGTATCAGTACGCCGCCAACCATCCACCCCTGTACTACGCGGCGATGGCTCCCTTGTACTTGATCTCGTCGCCATTCTCCCCCGTTACGCAGCACTACCTGCTGCGTCTGGCGGCAATCCCTTTCGGGATATTGACCGTCTATGCCGCCTATCGCATGACACGGGCGCTCTTTCCGGGCGATGCGTTCCTGACGGTGACCGTGCCCTCGCTCGTCGCATTCCAACCCCAGGTCTCCTACGAGGCGGCGATGGTCAACAACGACGTGGTCGCGATCGCCTTGACCTCTGTCATTCTGTGGGGGGTTGTCGTCGGCATACGGGATCGCTTTCCTTTGCGTCTTTGCGCCGCGCTTGGAATGTTGCTTGGTCTCGACCTCTTGGCCAAAGGGACGGCGATCACTATCGCCCCGATCATCGCGGCAGCTGTACTTCTCGCCGTTGGCTGGCGTGAATGGCGTGGTCTGCTGATTCGTGGCGCGGTCTTAGGCGCTCCGGCCGCTCTCCTGGCGGCGCCGTGGTATTTCTTCCTCTATCGAACATACGGCGACTTCAGCGGCTTGGCACGAGTCAACGCGCTCCAGTATTGGAACGGCCCGATGGGGTCCTTTCTCGAGTTGCTGACAGATCTGGAATTCGTTCTGGACCGTTTTCGCGAGACGTGGGGCGAATTTGGATGGCGACTCATTCATCTTCGAACGGGACTCCTGTGGGCGATCGCGGTTCCCACAGTCGCGGCGGCCGTGGGGCTGATAGCTTATGGGTTCATCGCCTGGCGCAATAACCGCCGCGGACGCGGTGATCCTGTCGCACGACCGAACTCGTGGCAGGTGCGGGCACTCGTCGTTCTGCTCGGTACATGCGTGGTTGCCTACCTCGCGGTCGTTCAATTTGGAACCTCGTTTGCCCTGTCCCAAGCACGGTATTACTTTCCGGCTGTCAATGCCGCGGCACTGCTCGCCATGCTGGGACTGAGGACTCTCATTCCTAGCCAGGTGCGACCGGCCGGGCAAGGAATCATGTTGAGCGCGCTCGTATTGCTCAACATCGTCATCATGAGCGGTTACGTCTTGCCATTCACAACGACCGTTGAAGAACCGATCGTGACATGGACCTGGGGTGGCTGAGGTCACCGTTGCTCGCACGCAGCGGGATGACGTGTTGGAGCGTCCGTCGGAGGAGGCGACAGAAGCAATCGTCTCGTCGTTTCCCGTGCCTTCTCGACCGCTCGTTTTGCTCTGGATCGCTCTGGTTCTGGGAACCGTGGCCTTCCTCGCAATTGGTTCGCTGCGAATCGGCGCGGGGAATCGGATCGGCCGGCGAATGCCGGTTCGCGAGACATGGTCGAATTTTCTTGCATATTTAGCAGACCAGGGAGCGTCTCCAGCGCTGGTTATTGCCGTAGCGGCCGCCGCAGTGATCGCATTGATCGCGGCGGGGATAGCCGTCTGGCTCGCGTTTGGGCTGCGTGACGCCTACCCCCAGCCGCCGCATGACGAATCGACCGGGATGTGACCGTCGGCTCAAACGCGTGGCGAGTGCCAGGACGGTGGATCTGGGCGCTGAGCTTTGCGCTTCTCGCCCTCTTTGTGGCCGCCCGAATGGGCGCATTCTCAATGTCCGCCGATGTCAGCACGCCGGCTGGCACAATCGAACTTCCTAATACCTATGCCAGTGTCGACCACCCGTTCCATGTGGCGCGAGCCGAAACGCTTTGGCGCGCGCTAACGTCTGGCGACGCGCTGCGATGGGTTGGACAGCACCAGGGTGGCTATCCGGTCGAGTTCTATCCGTTTGGTGAGGCATCGCTGGAGGTTACGCTCCGGGTCTTGTCGCTGGGGACGCTCGGGGCTGAGGGCGCGCATACACTCGCGGTCGTCGTGCTCTTTCTCTTGCCAGGATTCGGATTCGCCGCACTCGCGCATGAGGACGGATGCTCTGCCGCTGTTGGGTTGATCGCCGCGACACTGCACGTCTCGCTGCCCGGTGGCTGGTACGATGGTGGATACACCGAGCTAGTGCAGTGGGGACTGGTGACCAACGTCACCGCTGCTGTGGCCTCGGTACTCATGCTCCCGGCGTTGATCCGGTTCTTGCGAGGCGGCACCCGCTGGGCGGCTGTGGCCGCCGCTCTCCTGGCGGCCTTTGCCATCTATGCCAATCCCAGGTCACTCCTTGGGCTGGCCGCGCTTGGCCTGGGCGCCTGGCTGGCAAGCTTAATCCGGCGAGATCAGGAACCGCTCGACCGGCTTACTTTGCGGCTTGCGCTCGTCGCCGGTGTGACCGCGTGCCTAACCGCGCCGGTGCTGGTGGCGCTGGCGCGGTTCCGCGATCTCTATACGTTCGTCACGTACAGCGGATACAACGGACTTGCCGAGTACGGCGCGACATCGGCGCGGGCCATCACCTGGCCTGTGCTTGGCCTCGGGCTGTTGGGGCTCGTTCTCGGGCTCATTGTGAGGCATGGTTCGGCCATCACCACGGTCGCGTCGGCCCTTCTCGTCTACGTGGCCCTGACCGCAACGCTCATCGTCGTTCCAGTCGCGGCCGGTTTGGCGCCGCAGCTCGAACCGACTCGTCTCATGCCGTTGCAGCGACTCCTGACAATCTACCTGGCGGCCGTCGCGTTTTGGATGATCTTGTCTTGGCTCGCCGTCACGATTGCGCCGGCGCGTCGCCTGGTTGCTCCGTTGTTGGCGGCGGCGGTATCCATAGGGATTCTTCTTACGCAGACGCGGCCTCTGGACGGTCCCCCTCCCGATCCGGCATCAGCCGCGATACCGCCCGTCAGCCTCTATCCGGTAGCAATGTCGGGACGATCGGAGCAAGCCGATCTCGAAGCGGCGGTGCGAGCCGCAGACAACGCGGCGCCCGAGGGGACGGCACTGCTGGTTCTGGGCTCAGCGCTATCATGGCATCAGCAGCTGTGGACGCCGCTCTGGACCAAGAGACCGCTCTTCTACGACAACTGGCTTTGGTACTGGCACCCGGACCACACCGGCACACCAGGGTACGTCTTCTTGTCGGGACATCATTATCCCGATCCGGAGCGGACGCTCGACCGCGAATATCTCGACCAGCATGGCATTGGCGCTGTAATCGTAACGGGACCAGTGGGGATGGCGGCCGAGCGATCCCCGCTTCTCCGCCCTCTGCGCGTCGGTGTCTACGACGCGTATGCGGTCATCGATGCCGTGACCACGGTCACGTTTGGGGAACACAATGCGGAATCAACCGTTCTTACCGACAGCCAGATCACGGCCACCAGCACCGTTTTAGGCTCTCCAATCACCGCCCGCGTCAATTGGCACCCGCGTTGGCAGGCAACGGTCGCTGATGCCCCGGAGGCGTTGATGCGGTTGAACGACGGCTACCTCGGCATAGCATCGCCAGACCCCGCTGCGCGCGCAGAGTTGGTTTACTCAGTCCAGGGGCTCGACTGGCTCGCCAGGATGCTCGGGGCGGTTGGAGTCATGGGCCTCGGCTGGATCAGCATCGGCTACCGTCTGAAGCGTTTTCGGAACGGGCACTGGTATTCTCGCCTCTGGGGCCGAGATAACCGGCTCGAACTCGCGTGGGATAGGCCGTCGCCAGCAAGGACCGTGGACAGATGAGAGCAGAACGTTCTTAGGGATGAGAGATGATTACATTCGATCCCCACTATTGCCAGGGGGAGACCTGGTTGCGGCACTCCTTGACCGCGAGGTGATGGGTCTTGCCGACCGCGGTGGTGCGAGCAATCTCGTTGGCGACCGCTGGGCCGACATAGCGGCGGCGCATGCGGCAACCTGGCCTCAGCGTAACCACGTCATTACTGTGGAAGATCAGGAGCCGTGGCCCGTTGTCAGGGTGGATCGCCTGGATGCGACGCCCGCGGTTGCCGCGGCGGCGTCGAAACGAGGACTGCAAAACCCGGACCTGTTGCTCATTGGTCAGCGCGGGAATGAGCAGGCGATTCAGGCGGCGGATGCCAAGTTTTCAGTGGAAACGGCGCGGTCGAAACAAGTAAGCCCCGAGGTCGTTCTCGGCCTGCTCGACCTGCGGGAGCACGTGCCAGGGCTACTGCGCGGAGTAGGTGACCGACCACATGTGGAGCCGGGTGTCTTTCTTTGCCCCGACTACCCGCTCACCCATATCATGCTGCGACGCCGGCAGGGCATCGTCCGCACCATGGTTCGTCGGGAAGAGGTCGTTTTCGTCCCGGCCGATCCGGCTCGGTTCTGGGATGAGGTTCAAGGCGCCGAGATCATGATGCCGCTCGCCAACATCGATGACCTCCCGGCGAACTCAGAAGAGCACCTCATGGTGGGGGTCTACTACTTCCGGCTGGCGCGGGCCGCCGTGGGATTCTGGCTTGACGCGACCAAGCCATTGCTCCTGCACAATGACACGTTAATCGTTGACTTCAACGCCATCCGTGAGGAAGCGATCCGGCGGTCGCAGTCCGCGACGTCCGCGATCGAGCTGATCAGGCGCTGGGACGTCGACGTTCAGTCTATAAGGAGACAGCGGGCCGCGGTCGACCAAGTCGCCTCCTTACCAATACCGGGCCGCGACTTGCGGCCTTTGACTGCCCGGATCGCGGAAGCCATCGGTGGTGAGCCACCGTCGGCCAATCAAGTGCGGCGGCGGCTGGGCGCGTGGTACCGAGGCGAACTCCGCGGCCGCTTCGGCCCAATCTATCCTCCCGTTGCCGACCTGCCGTCGATATTGCGCCAGCTTGCCGATGCCGGCCGGGAGCTCGTGCCTCAGGCCGAGCGAGAGCTGGAGCAAATCGTGCGCTTGTTGATGATGGAAGCTAACGCGCGGGAACGGCCGGCAGTGACGGTTGGGGAACAGCCAATCTGAATGAAACTGATTGCGGCGGTTCAGATATTCCGCGCGTCTGTCGAGGTCAATCCGAGAATTAACGCCAAAAGCGACGAGATTATTGCGCCGCCGGCGACGGCGGCCGGAGTTCCGACGCGGTCGGCGATCATACCCATCGGGAGTGAGCCGAGCGGCATCAATCCCCACGTCAACATGTAGGCCCCCATCACCCTACCACGAACATCGTCAGTCACCCGGTGCTGCACGAGGGCGTTATTTCCGCTCATGAACGCCGCGCCCAGCATGCCCGCCAGGAAGAGTAACGACAATGTGATCCACAGGGTCCGGGAGAGTGCCACGCCGACAATGGGAAGCCCGTAGAGGACGGTCATCCCGAGCAAGAGGCGCCCGGCTCCCTCAGACCTTCGGGCCGATGCCACGAGGAGCGACCCGACTACCGCTCCGCAGCCGGAGACAGCCATCAGCAGTCCGAGACCCTCCGCGCCGATTTTCAAGATATCGCGTGCGAACACGTTCAGGAATCCGATATAGGGGAAGACGAAAAGCGTCGGGATCGAGGCGAGCAGGAACAACGTCCGGAGATCGGGGCGAGAGGCGATGAGCCGAATCCCGTCAAAAACACCTCTACTGCCAGTCGTTCGCAGCACCCGTCGGGGGAGCACGATTCCCAAGACCAGGATGAATGACACCGCAATCGCCGCCCCCTGCGCCAGGAACGTCGGTCCGACGCCTATCGTGCCAATCACAATGCCCGCGACCGACGGACCGACGACCCGGGTCATATTCTGACCGGCGCTCATCAAGCCGATGGCGTTGGTCAGGTTCTCTTTGGGGACCAGCGTAGGCACGAGCGACTGTTGGGTCGGGATCAGCAGCGCCAATAGCGAGCCGTTGCAAAAGGCGGCGACTGGTAGGTGCCAGGGCTGCACGAACCCGCCGATGACGTCTATCGCCAGCACCGTTGCGAGGAGAAAGGCGAGTACTTGACAGGCGAGCATCAGCCGGCGGCGATCGAGGCGATCGATGAGGGAGCCGCCGAACGGCGCGACGACGAGGAATGGTAGTCCGGCGAAAAAGGTCACAATTCCGACGAATCCAGGAGAGTTCGTCATCACGATCGCTAGCCAGCCGAGAGCGACCTGCTGCATCCACTGACCAACTGACGATGCGAGCGCCGCGAGCCAAAGGCTGCGAAAGACTGGGTGATCAGCCACCGCACCGAGAAACCGCGGGCGGGACCGCACGGTCTCCGGTGGTTCGTCTCGTCCGATGTCGTTCAGTGCCGGGCGGGCGGGAACACGTTGCCGGAACGCCAAGATCCACTCCTGAAGGAGCGACTGCCGAACCGAACCAGCAAGCGCCCGGCCGGGAATCGCGGGGACTATAGCATCAGCTTGAGTGCTGACCCGGACCGCCAATGAGATCGTCTATCCTTCGGTTTCCGACTCGGCGGTCCTCGCGGTGATCCAACTGGGTCGGCACGGAAAGGGGACCATTCGGACCGTGAACTGCACGTTGAAGGGCTTGGTGCTCGCCGGCGGGAAGGGGTCGCGATTGCGGCCGCTCACCGCAACCGGCGCCAAGCAGCTCGTACCAGTAGCAAACAAACCGGTCCTGTTCTATGCGCTAGAGCAACTCGTCGATGCCGGAGTGACCGAGATTGGCATCATCACCGGCGATACCGCCGATCAAGTGATGAATGCGGTTGGCGACGGGTCCGCGTTCGGAGCCTCCGTAACGTACATTCCGCAGCACGCCCCGCTCGGTCTTGCGCACGCGATAATCACCGCTGAGAGTTGGCTCGGCGACTCGCCATTTTGCATGTATCTCGGAGATAACTTTCTCGGTGGTGGCATTGAGTCGTACACCGATCGGTTCCGCGATCTTCCGTGCGCGGCACAGATTCTCCTGCGCCGCGTTGACGACGCCTCGTCGTTGGGCGTCGCGGTCCTCGATCCGGACGGCCGGGTGCTGCGGCTCGTTGAAAAGCCTCGTGAGCCGATCTCGGATCTCGCGGTCATTGGCGTTTACTACTTTGGACCGGAAGTCCACCAGATTACGCCGACGCTCGTGCCTTCGGCGCGGGGCGAGCTCGAGATCACCGACGCAATTCAGGGACTGATCGATGCCGGCCTTGAAGTCCGTGCTCAGACGATCGGAGACGACTGGATCGACACCGGCAAGAAAGACGACATGCTGGAGGCCAATCGGCTCATCCTTGGTTCGTTACAACGGCGTGTCGACGGGCATGTGGATACGGAATCAACGCTCATCGGGCCGGTCGTCGTAGAGGCAGGGGCTTCGATTACTGGCAGCACGGTGCGCGGTCCCGCCGTCATTGGCATGGGTACCTCTGTCCGGGACACGTACATCGGGCCTTTCACCGCGATCGGGCCGGATTGCGAGCTATCGGGCTGCGAGATCGAGCACTCGATCGTCTTGGAACGGAGCATCATCCGCAACGTCGAACGGCGGATCGCCGACTCATTGATCGGCCGCGAAGTTGTCGTCGAACGCTCCCCCTTGCGCCCACAAGCTATCCGCTTGCTCCTGGGCGACCACTCACGTGTCGACGTCGTCTGACTGTCTCGGCCCGCTGATTGGGCAACGCGTACTAGTGACCGGCGCCGGTGGCCAACTCGGCCGGTATCTGGTTCCCGCGGTGCGACGTTCAGGGGCGACGGTCATCGCGTTCGGATCGCGGGACGCCGCAGGGCATCGATGTCGCCGTCGATCTGGCGGACCGTGATGCGGCCGTCAAAGCCATTAGTTCGGCCAGCCCCGACGTGGTCATCCACGCCGCGGCGTGCACCGACGTCGATGGCATCGAGCGGGAACCGCATCGTGGCGAATCAGCAAATGTGTGGGCCACTCGCAACGTTGTCCACGCCACACTGGACTCCCGTGGCTACTTGATTGCCGTCAGCACCGACATGGTCTTTCCGGGGGATGGCGGCGCGCCGTACGCGGAGGATGCCACTCCCGCGCCGATTTCGACGTACGGCCGGTCGAAATTAGAGGCGGAGGGCGCGGTGCTAGAAACCGACGCCGCATTCGCCGTGGCACGCACGGCCTGGCTCTATGGGGGAGCGAGCAAGCATTTTCCGCGCACCGTTCTCTCGGTCCTCCGCGACCGGGGCGGTATTGATGTCGTCGACGACGAGCGCGGCAGTCCAACGTATGCCTCTGATCTCGCCGACGCGCTCGTGCGGCTGGCGGTCACGCGCGGGTCGGGAGTGTTTCACCTCGTCAACCAAGGCAGCGCCAGCCGGTTCACGCTCGCGCGAGAGACCGCGCGGCTGGCGGGATTTGATCCGGATCTGGTACGGCCGGTTTCGACCGAGGAGTTCCTCAAACGGTATCCGCTGCCGGCGCGGCGCCCAGCCGACAGCACGTTACGGAATATGCGGGCGGCGACGCTTGGCATCACACTTCGAGACTGGCGTGAGGCCCTGAGTTCCTACATGCCGCACCTGGTGGCCGAGATTCTGCCGGGCACGAGGACCGCGTCGACGATTGAAATGGGAGGGACGTAGACGTGCGCATCCTGGTAACTGGCGCCGCCGGGTTCATTGGCTCCGCCTATGTGCGGCATGTGCTCACTGAGCACCCGGGCGACGAGGTGCTCGGCCTCGACCTGCTCACCTACGCCGGAAATCTGGCGAACCTGGAGGAGTTGCGCGATGACCCGCGCTTTCGCTTCGTTCGCGGCGACATTGCGGACACAGAACTGATAGGCGAGTTGGCCCCAGATGTCGATGCCATTGTCAACTTCGCGGCGGAGTCGCATGTCGATCGCTCCCTGCTCGATCCCGGGGCATTTGCCCGCGCAAACGTCATTGGTGTGATGACTCTGCTGGAGGCCGCGAGAACTCGTGGCCTACGCTTGCTCCAGGTCAGCACAGACGAGGTCTACGGTCATGTTCCAGCAGGTGAGGCAGCGGCCGAGGATTATCCTCTGCAACCGCGCTCACCCTATTCCGCGGCCAAGGCCGGCGGCGAGTTGATGTGCCAGGCCTATGGCACATCCTATGGAACGGATGTCGTGATCACCCGCGGCGCCAACACCATTGGGCCGCGGCAGTATCCCGAAAAGCTCATCCCGCTGTTTGTGACCAACGCGCTCCTGGATCTGCCGCTACCGGTATATGGAGATGGTCGACAGATTCGCAACTGGCTTCACGCGGACGATCACGCCGCCGCAATCGATCTCGTTTTGCGAGAGGGCGTCAGCGGACGGGCATACAACGTCGCCGCGGACAACGAACGGGAGAACCTGGAAGTGGTGCATGCCATCCTCGAGCGAGTCGGCAAACCACGTTCGCTGATCCGGCACGTCGAGGACCGGCCGGGTCATGATCGGCGCTACGGCATCGATACCGCCCGTATCAGAACTGAATTGGGTTGGACTCCGCGTCGTGACTGGCATCAGACGTTGTACGACACCATCGACTGGTATGTGGCCAACCCGGATTGGTGGCAAGCCATCCGGCATCGAGACCCCAGATTCCAGGAATTCTATGACCGGCAGTACAGCCAGCGACTGGCGGGCGTCGGGACTGCCACAACCGCTGAAGCCTCCGCATAGTCTTCCCGCCAATTCGTGGCACGATTCCTTGTGCGAGGACCTTCCCGGACGATTTTGATCTGACGACAAGCCCCCGGCTCGGCGGTATACTGCGGCCCACGTGATCTTATTGGTCCCACTCGTGGTGGGACGCCTTTTCGAGATAGCGTCGGAGCCTGGCTCTGGCGTTCCCTTGGCAGCCGGAACCTGCCAGCCATTGGGGCCGGTTTGGCTCACATTTGGTTGCAGAGCGTTGGCGATCGGTACTATCTCGCCGGGAGGCAGTTCACCGGCGGTTAGTGAGCGAAGGAGTGGGAAGACAATGGCGACGACCATGGCAGCGCCCGGGCGAGTCGCGGTTCGAATGCAGGTCAACGGGGTCGAGTATGCAGCGGAGGTCGAGCCCCGGTTGCTACTGGTCAACTTTCTCCGAGACAACCTGGGGCTGACGGGTACGCACATCGGCTGTGACACCAGCCAATGTGGCGCATGCGTCATCCACTTCAACGGCGAACCGGTGAAGAGCTGTACGCTGCTGACAGTTCAGGCTGACGGGGCCAATCTGACTACTATCGAAGGGATCGCCAAGAATGGCGAGTACGACGAGGTGCAGATGGGCTTTTGGGAGATGCATGGCCTGCAATGCGGCTATTGCACCCCCGGCATGATTATGACCGCGAACGCGTTTCTGGACCGCAACCCGAATCCAACGGAAGCCGAAATTCGGCACGCGCTCGAAGGCAATCTCTGCCGTTGCACCGGCTACCAGAACATCGTAAGAGCGGTGCAGTACGCGGCGGAACAGCGGGGCGGCGGCGCGGTAGCACCCGGTCCCGGTACGGATCTCGAGTTCGAGCATAAGGATGTGCTCGAGCATGCGCCGGAGAATCTTCAGGACTGGGGCGATCAAATCGCCGGGCAGGAGGAGCAGTAGTCGAGAGTGACACGCCGTCGGGGTGACCCTGGCACCTGACACCCGCAGACCACGGAGGGACGCGACATGGCAGCAACGATCGAGGCTCCCGAGAAGCTCGTCGGCAAACCACTCCGCCGGCGTGAAGATCCGAAGCTGATGACCGGTGACGGCAACTTCCTCGACGACATCCGGCTTCCGGGCATGGCCTATGCGGCGATCCTGCGCTCGCCGGTCGCCCACGCAAAAATTCGCGGTATCGACACCAGCCGCGCAAGGGCCTTGCCGGGTGTCATCGGTGTCTTTACCGGTGAGGACTTAGCCGACATCAATCCGCTCCCCTGCGCCTGGCAGGCGGCCGGGGTCGACAACAACGTCGCCACACCGCGCGTGTTGGCGCTCGGTGAGGTCCGCCACGTTGGCGACCCAGTCGCGGTGGTTGTTGCCGAGAGTGTCTATCAAGCTAATGACGCCATTGAGGCCATCGACGTCGATTTCGAAGAGTTGCCGGCAGTCGTCGACTCCCGCGAGGCTGTCGAGTCGGGTGCTCCGCAGCTCCACGAGAACGCCCCAAACAACATCGTGATGCACTGGAACTGCGGCGTCGATGCGGACACCGTCGACATGGCGCTCGCTAACGCGGAGGTGCGTGTTAGCCAGAGCATCTTCAATCAACGCCTGATTCCTACGGCAATAGAGCCCCGCGGTTCTATCGGCCACTACGATCCGGGTACCGGAGACTACACGATGTGGGCCACCTCCCAGGCGCCCCATGTCATGAAGCTCCTCGTCGCCGCTTTTATCCTTGGTGTTCCCGAGCAGAAGGTCCGATTCATCTCTCCGGATGTTGGCGGAGGGTTTGGATCAAAGATCTTCATGTACTTCGATATGCCGCTGATGCTGTGGCTGTCGAAGCAGCTGGGCCGGCCGGTCAAGTATTTCGAGGACCGCACCGAGAACTACCTGCACACGACCCACGGTCGCGATCACCACACCGACATCGAGGTCGGGGCGACGGCGGACGGCAAGATCAGTGCCCTAAAAGTCTCGACGCTGGCGAACCTCGGCGCCTATCTATCGACTATTGCGCCGGGGATCCCAACCACCCTCTACGGGCGGATGGTGGCCGGTTGCTACAAGATCCCGAATATCCATGTCGACGTCAAAGGGGTCTACACCAATACCGCCATGGTCGACGCCTACCGCGGAGCCGGCCGGCCTGAGGCCACGTTCGTCATCGAGCGTGCCTGTGATCTCGTTGCGGATGCTACTGGAATTGATCCCGCGGAGGTGCGACGGCGCAACTTTATCCAGCCTGAGGATTTCCCCTACGACACCGGGATTGGCATGTTGCCGTATGACAGCGGCGACTACGCGCCGGCCCTCGACAAGGCGTTGCAGCAAGCTGGCTACGCGAGTCTCCGGGAGGAGCAGGCAAATCGACGCGCCAACGGCTCGAGCAAGCTCCTGGGCATTGGACTCTCGTCCTATGTAGAGGTCTGCGGCGTCGCGCCGTCGAAATGGATCGGCCTCAGCGGCGAAGGTTGGGGAGCCGGTCTCTGGGAAAGCGCCGAAGTCCGCGTCTACCTTACCGGCAAGGTTTCGGTCACCACGGGTTCACTACCTCACGGCCAGGGCCACGAGACGACGTTCGCGCAACTCGTGTCGGACGAGCTCGGCATTCCCTACGAGGACATTGAAATCGAGCACTCCGACACCAAAGGCACGCCGTTCGGCTTCGGTTCCTATGGAAGCCGCTCCCTCTCGGTCGGCGGCACGGCGATCTACAAGAGCGTGCAGAAAGTCGTGGAGAAGGCCAAGCTACTGGCGGCTCATATGCTGGAGGCAGCGCCGGAGGATATCGTTTACGAGAACGGGAAGGCCTGGGTCAAGGGATCGCCGGATGCGGTCAAGACCATCCAGGACATCGCCCTTCAGGCGCACGTCGCCTATGACCTTCCGTCCGGGATGGAGCCCGGCCTCGAGGCCGTCACGTATTACGATCCACCGAACTGCACTTTCCCGTTTGGGACGCATGTCTGCGTGGTGGAAGTCGATCGCGATACGGGCCAGGTCGAAATCATCAAATACGTTGCGGTCGATGACGTCGGAAATGTGATTAACCCGATGATCGTGGACGGTCAGCTCCATGGCGGGATTGCCCAGGGAATCGCGCAGGCGCTGTACGAAGGCGCGGTGTATGCCGACAACGGCGAGTTGATCACGGCGACGATGAATGACTACGCAATTCCGAAGGCGAGCATGCTGCCCACATATGAGCTCGATCGCACGGTGACGACGACGACGGTCAACCCGATGGGCGCAAAGGGGGCGGGCGAAGCCGGGACCATCGGCTCGACTCCGGCCGTAGCGAACGCCGTGGTCGACGCGCTCTCCCATCTCGGGGTCCGGCATCTCGACATGCCGTATACGCCGGAGCGTGTCTGGCGCGCAATGCACATGCAGGACGCGCAGGTTTAGGTGGGCGAGTGAGAGACCGTGTCATCCTCAGCTCGTAGGGATAAGGATTTTCTTCACGAGGAGTTTTTTCGCGAGCTCAGAGTGACACACTTCACGCCCCGATCCATCAGGCGCGGCGACGACGTTTGGGATTGAATCGGAACGACACGGAATACGGAGGGATCGCGGTGTTTCCAAATCAGTTCGACTACCACAGACCCGATAGTGTTCAGGCGGCGGCCGGCCTCCTGGCGGCGGACCCGGACGCGAAGTTACTGGCGGGTGGTCACTCACTCCTCCCAGCCATGAAGCTGCGCCTGGCATCACCCTCGTCGCTCGTCGATCTGGGCGCCATTGACGGACTCGTCGGGATCGATGCCGCTGGGAAGATCACCATTGGGGCAATGACGACCTACGCGATGTTGCGCGATTCCCGCGAGCTGAGCCGGGTGTTGCCGATGGTAACCGAGGCAGCTGACAACGTCGGTGACCCGGCGGTACAGGCACGAGGGACTCTCGGTGGGGCGCTAGCCCACTCCGATCCCGCGGCCGATTTCACCGCCATCTTCCTCGCGCTGAACGGGAGCGTTGACGTGACCGGTGCTCAGGGCTCGAGGACGATTGGCGCGGACGAGTTGTTTGTGGACCTGTTCACGACGGCGCTCCAACCGGACGAGATTATTACCTCGGTGACGTTCCAGGCTCCGGCGCCTGGCACGGGGATGGCGTACGAGAAGTTCCGTCACCCCGCGTCAGGGTACGCGGTGGTCGGCGTGGCGGCCGTGATCGTCTCCGGGTCCGGGGGAACTGTTGACTCGGCGCGCATAGCCGTGACCGGCGCTACGAGCATGGCAACTCGGGCCACGAATGCGGAACAGGCAATAATTGGAAAGCCGTTGAACGACGATGCGATTGCGGCCGCTGTCGCCGTGGCCGGTCAGGGACTGGAGATCAACGGCGACCACTTCGCGTCTGAGGAGTACCGCCGGCACCTGGTGGGGGTGTTGACCGGTCGCGCCATCAGGCGGGCCGGGACCTCGATGTGATCGCCACCGATTAAACGCCAGCGGGGCGGTCGACCGACCGCCCCGCTGGCGTTCGCGCGAATCCTCGTCAAATGAGATGCGCGCGAAGCCCTCCGACAACGGGCGTCGAGCGCGCCAATACCCCCGCCCCTGCCTCCTGTGGCCTTCGCAACCTTTGCGGCCTTCGCGCTCGTCCGTAACGCTCACCCGGCAGCGGGGTGCTCCGCATCCGCCACCCAACGCGGCGATCACCCGGATTCTGTATCAGCCGGCTGCTCCTGCGAGTGCTTCAGATCGTGCTGGTACCCCACCGTCAGCCAGGTGGCGCAGGCACCGCTCCGTTTCGCGGAGACCCTCGGCGAAGACGTGCGGTGCGCTACCGATACCGATGCGCAGATACCCTTCGTAACCGAACGCTGCACCCGGAGCCAGCATGACGCTGTACTCCTCTGCGAGTAGATTTGCGAGTTCTAGCGACGGCATCTCGATCTCGTACTTCATCAGCGCTAGAAGCCCGCCCCGAGGAGGCGTCCAGGAGACGAGGTCTGCATTCTCGGCGAACCATCGCTCCGCAAATGCCAGGTTCACGGAAACGATTTGACGGGTACGCTCGATAATCTGATCGCGATGGCGGAAGGCAAGGGTGGCGAGGGCATCGTTCAGCTTGCCTGGACTGAGGCTAATGTAGTCGCGCAGTCCCCAACAGCGCTGTATGACGTCCTCGGGTGCCGCGATCCAACCGGTTCGTAATCCAGGTAGTCCAAATGGCTTCGAGAACGTTCCAGTGCTGATCGCTCGTGGTCCAAGGTTTCGCATCGGAGCGGCGAGTGCCGCATTTCCCGGCAGATCGAGCCAGCGGTAGGCTTCGTCGCTCAACACCCAGGCGTCGAGCGTCTCTGCGAGCGCGTAAATCTCCGATAGCTGTTGTTCCGAGAGCATCGCACCCGTAGGATTGTGCGGCGTGTTGATCACGATCATTTTCGTGCCCGGCGTGGCGAGCGCGCGCAAATCATCGAGATCGAAGTAAAAACCGTCGTCGTGTCGTACCGTCCAGAGCACAACGTCGCAACCTATCGCCCTGGCGACGCTGTGCAGCTGCTGATAGGCCGGATCGACGATGACCACCCGGTCACCCGCCGAGAGCAACTCATTGAAGAGCAGGAAATTCGCCTCGATGGCCCCGGTGGTGACGAGAATTTCCGCTGCGGAGGTGTTCTCGTATGTTGCGGCGATGAGACCGCGAAGCTCCTCGCTTCCGCACGCTTCGCTGTACCCCAGACGCAAGTCGAGTAATCGGTCCAGCTCCTGCCCGCGGTCCTGGGATGGCAGAAGGTTGAGGATCTCGCGCGTGGATATTGGAGAGATGCCGCTTTCGGCGATGTCCCACTTGACCCTGACTTCGTACTTCGTCATCCAGCGTTCCAGTTGGAACGAATCGATCCTCACTAGCGTCTGCCCTTTCCCGGTGTCCATTTCTCGATTTCGCGGCATCGTACCCGCTTCGCGGACTTGACGGCACCGGCATCGCTTCTTACGATCCCGAAAGAGACGATTGTTGCGTTAAGCCAGGAGGAGCAATATGGCGGTGCACGTTCCCTCGGCGGTCGATTCGCGCACGCGCTCCGAGGTCGAGGCGGACGTGATTGCCGATTACCGCGCAAGCTCCCCGCGCTCCGCGGCGCTTCACGAGGCTGCGGCGCGGGTGATGCCCGGTGGTGATACCCGTACTGTTGCCTTTCATGCGCCGTATCCCCTTGTGATTGCAGAAGGCCATGGTTGCCGCATTCAGGACGCCGATGGTCGCACCTACGTCGATCTCCTGAACAACTACACGTCGCTCATTCACGGTCACGGGCACCCTGCGGTCGTCGCCGCCGTGGCTGAGCGTCTTCCCTTCGGCACTGCGTTTCCGGCGCCAAACGAGGCACAGATCCAACTAGCGAAGATCATCGTCGAGAGGGTTGCCTCGGTCGACTTGGTGCGCTTCTGCAACTCGGGTTCGGAAGCAATCATGAACGCGCTGCGCGCGGCGCGCGCCTTCACTGGTCGGGATATTGTCGTCAAGATGGAGGGCGGCTATCACGGCACCTACGACGACGTAGAGGTGAGCGTCCATCCCGACCCACGTGATCCGAGTTCAGGTCCCGACCATGCGCCCAATAGCATCTTGGGGACGCGCGGGGTTCCCCAAAACACGATCGAGAACGTTGTCGTCACCCCGTTGAATGACATCGAGGCAGTTGAGCGCCTGATGCGCGAGCGAAGCGAGGAGATCGCGGCGGTAATTATCGAGCCCGTGATGGGATCAGCCGGCATGCTGCCCGCGGATCATGCGTTTCTCGAGGCGCTACGGGGACTCACGCTCGAGTACGGCGCACTCTTGATTTTCGACGAAGTGATGAGCTTCCGGCTAGAGCCGGGGGGCGCCCAGGAACACTACCGCGTGCGGCCCGACCTGACGACCTTCGCCAAAATCATCGGTGGTGGGTTTCCTGTCGGCGGCTTTGGTGGCCGAGCCAGCGTTATGGAGCAATTCGATCCGCTGCGTCCGTCGCCGCTCTGGCAGTCCGGCACGTTCAACGGCAACCTGATCACGATGGTCGCCGGTGTCGCCGCAATGGAGTCGTATGGTCCAGAGGAGGTCGCCCGCATCAATGCCCTCGGTGATCGCCTGCGTGCTGGACTTCGCGACGCACTTGCGAACGCGGAGGTAATCGGAACGGTAACTGGTTACGGCTCCTTTGTAGGGCTGCATCTTGGCACGACTGAGGTCCGCACCTATCGCGATGCGGCGGTGACCGACAAAGGGCTGTCACGCCTCCTGCACCTGGCGCTACTGCTCGAAGGGATCTACGTGGCGCCGCGCCTGATGATGTGCACGTCGACCGCGATGGACGACGCGGTGATCGACGAGGTTCTGGCTGGTTTCCAGCGGGCGGTCGACGCGATTCGTCTCGCGATGGTCGCCTGATCGGGACTTTGTAGCGCGTCCACTTGGGCATGGTCTGACCCTTGCGAGGCAGAACTCGGGACGGGCGGCAGACTTTTCCTGACGGGAGCGCCGCCGAGCCCACAAATAGCCGCGAACGGCTGGTGTCCTGCCCGTCAGGAGGAGGGACAGACCCGTGAGCGCCACGAGTTCTGTTGTTGGCATCGCAGCGCCGCAAAGTGCACGTCAGAGACGAGAACGTCGGGAGTCGTTCCCAACAGGCCCACGGAAGACTAGCGTGGAATATCGCAATCTTGCCCCCAGTGAACTCATCGAGCACGCGATTCGCCGCGGCGAGGGGAAACTTGCCGAGTCAGGCGCGCTCGTCGTCGAGACCGGGATCCACACCGGTCGCTCACCCGACGACAAGTTCATCGCGCGCCACGGAGAGCTCGCAGATGATATCTGGTGGGGGAGCGTCAATAAGCCGATGGCGCCTGACGCTTTCGCGCAGTTCCATGCGGATATCGTCAATCACCTGGCCGAACAGGACCGGTACCAGATGGATCTATCCGCTGGCGCGAACGCGGCATACACCCTTCCAGTCCGACTTGTCACGGAGAGCGCCTGGTCGGCGTTGTTTGCTCACAACCTCTTCTTACCCGGGCGCAAGGACGACGATGGCAGCGACGCAGGCTGGACGGTCCTGCATGCACCCCGGTTCCAGGCGAACCCAGAACTGCACCAGACGGGAAGCGCCACCGCGATCGCCATTGACTTCGATAGTCGCCGCGTTCTGATCGCCGGCACGGAGTATGCCGGCGAGATCAAGAAGTCGATGTTCACCGTCATGCAAGGCGTCCTCCCTGAGCGCGACGTCGCCACGATGCACTGCTCCGCGAACGAGGGCCGGGATGGAAGCACCGCGCTCTTCTTTGGGCTCTCGGGGACCGGTAAGACCACCCTTTCGACCGATCCGGAACGGCGGCTCGTCGGGGACGACGAGCACGGGTGGTCGGAGCAGGGCATTTTCAATTTCGAGGGTGGCTCGTACGCCAAGACGATCGGGCTTTCCGCAAAAGACGAGCCGGAAATCTTTCGCGCGGCACAGCGGTTCGGAGCGGTACTTGAGAACGTCATGCTAGACCCGAATTCGCGGCGACCGCGGTTCGACGACGACTCACTGACCGAGAATACTCGCGCCGCATATCCACTCGAGTTTCTCGATCCAATGGCGGGTGGAACCGGTGCCCACCCGTCGAACATCCTGTTTCTCTCGGCCGATGCCTTTGGCGTCCTGCCGCCCGTTGCCAGGCTCACCCGCGATCAAGCACTCTATTGGTTCCTGTCAGGATACACATCCAAGCTGGCGGGGACGGAACGTGGCGTCACCACCCCGAGCGCCACCTTTTCGGCCTGCTTCGGCGCACCGTTTCTGCCACTGCCGCCGATGCGCTATGCGACCCTTTTTAGCGATCGCTTGGACCGTCATGGGTCTCAAGTCTGGCTCGTCAATACCGGCTGGACCGGAGGTCCATTTGGCGTCGGAGAGCGCATGCCGATAGGGCTGACGCGAGCCGTCGTGGCTGCGATTCTCGATGGATCCCTTGACGGCGCACCCGTCGATATTGATCCCGTCTTCGGCTTCGCGATTCCACGGTCGGTTCAGGGTGTTCCGGACACACTGCTTCGTCCGCGTGAAACCTGGTCCGATTCCGGTGAATATGACCTGACTGCCCGAAAATTGGTGCACGACCTGGAGGAGAACTTCGAGTCCTTTGCTGCAACCGTGCCAGAGAGGGTGCGGGCCGCCGGGCCGGCGAGCTAATGGAAGGACAGAACCTCGCCGGTCAGGCGCGCCCGGATGCGAGCGCTCTCGTCGTCGCTACTCCGTCACGGTCTGTTGCCCCTGAGTGACGTCCAAGAGAAGGGATATCCGCGAGGGAACCGCTCGCAAACACGGCGGCCAGGCCCAAAGCGGCGGCGGTTCCAAAGAGGGCTTCGTAGCTGAACCGTTGGATCACCAATCCCGCGAGCACCGGGGCGAAGGCAACGATGGCCAGCACAGCGTTCGTCATTCCCACATACAGGGGAAGGACCGGCCTGGGGGCGAGTGCTGCGAGATAGTCGTAGTTGCCTCGGGACTGAGCGGCTAACGATGCGCCGATGGCGAAGAATACGGCTCCGTAGATCGTTGTGAGGAACGTGGCATCGGGAAGTCGCTCGCGCACCAACTCGGTTGCCGCCAGTGGAGGCATCACGAGGGCGATCGCTGGCGCAATGAGCCGGACAACGGTTGCGCCCTGAAGCACGCTACGGGCGCCGGCCCGGCGCTCGATCCAGAACCATATCGGAGCGGACAAGACCCAACCTAATACCCCGCTCAGTACATAAGCGCCAATCCCGGTGATTGGAGCGCCGAGACGAGTAACCGCGTAGAGAACGAGAAATGGATCGATCGCGGCAGTCGCCGAAAGGACGATTCGAAACAGGAGAAATCGCCGGTATCGAGAGTCGTACAACGGCTGGCGCAACGAACGCGGAGATAGACTCGTCGCCGAGTGCGCCGGCGGGGTCCATGGTTCCCTCAACTGCGGCGGTGAAGACGGCAACGGCGATAAGGCACACCGTTGCGACGAGAAAAAGCCTGCCGTAGCTGCTAGGGAAAGTTGAACCGTTCATCCCGAGGACGCGTGCGGCCACCAGCGCCGTGAAGAGACACACCCCCGCTGCCCAGGCGGCGCGATGCCTGACGAAGGCACCCCAGGATTCGCTCGGAATCGATGACCGGAGAAGTGCGGCGCCTGGCAAACTACCGAATCCACCGGCGAGCGAGTACACGATGAGGCAGAGAAAGAAGGTGAGAATGAGCGGTCGCGCCGATTGCGTCAGCGCCGCTGGATCAGTTCGGCTTGTTACGACTGCCAGGATCGCAACGGCCGCGACGCGAACGAGCGCCGCCGCGAAGGCCCAGGGCTGTTGCCGACGGCGGGCTCCAGTGAGCATGTACGCCGGCAATCGGCCGAGAGTCCAGAAACCGGTGGCGATTGCGGGGACTAACCCGATTGTGGCGTAGGATGGAGTCAACTCGGCGACGAAGAATGCCAGGATTAGACTTGGCAGCAACAGCACCTCGGCCGAGGCATTGAATGCCTCCGACGCAACTCCCAAGGTTGAATTCAGCGTTCTTCCCCGACGGTCGGAGGAGTCCCGCCGAAGTTCAGCACCAGGCATGCTGAATTAGACGCCTATTCGCCGGATCGTCATTTCCATGTCGGTGAGTATACGGACGAGATGCAGATCAACCGCTGACGCAGCAATCATGAGGCGGGGAAGAAGGACCGATGGGTTGCTGAGGCTACTGGATTCTAGCCGGCCTCATCGATCGAATGTGGCGTGAGCGAAGTCAGTATCTGGTCCTGCGAAGAGCTCGTCGAGCGCGATGAGTCGATGCCCTGGCGCAAGCTGATCGGCCTCCGGAAAGCCCGCCTGCATGACAAATGCGGATCGTTCGGCATCTGCGAGTCGCGCTCCGGACCACTCTAGGATTTCGGCATTCATCGCACCACGCTCATTGGCGTCGCGAAGAGCCGTGCGCCATATCGGCTCGCCGTCGCGGGCGTCAACTTGCGGCAGCGTACCAGTCTCCTCCACCAGGACCGTCTCTCGATTCTTCGATACCACAATCATGGCGATCGGGCTGCCGATTCCAAACTCGTGATCGAGCTCGGCGCGAAGCTTGGCGTATGTCACGGGGATCAACTCGGGCATGACTGTCGTCGAGGCGAGGATCGGCATGAAGTTGGCGTCACCTAGCCAGCGAGGGACAATGTGCTCGTGAAGGTGATCGACGATGCCTGCCCCGGCAACGGTTCCGACGTTGAGCCCGAGATTGAATCCCTCGGGGGAGAGCGTGCGGCGAATCGCGCGGAGCACCGGTCCTCGGAGCACGGCCATCTCCGCCATCACTTCGGAATCGGCATCTTCAGGCGAGGAGACGTGCGTGTTGGGTACGATCATGACGTGCCCGGTGTTGTACGGGTACCGATTCATGATGACGAACGCACTATCGCCTCGATGCAGCACCAGACTCTGAACGTCGTCTTGTTCGGCGAGGCGGTTGCAGAAGATGCACCCCTCCTCCCGTTCGCCGCCGGCGACGTAACGCATTCTCCACGGCGCCCAAAGGCGTTCACCAGCAATCGCCGGTACGTTGAAGGTGGAGGGGACATCGCCCGCTGGTTCCTCTGGTTCAGTAAGTGAGCTCATCCACCTCATCCGGACCGTGGAACTTGAGTTGGTCGGCCGTTTGACGAAAGAACGGTGCAAGGTACGGCCGAGATTTCAAATCCGCTAGGTCGGTCTCAACGACCGTGAGAGGAGATAGGCCGGCACTTGCGCACGCTTGCCCGACCAGCGCAATCGTCGCATGCAAGGACGCTGTGATATCCGAGCCGGGCAGCGCCGGCGCAGACCAACAACCGCCTTGCGCGCGAAGCAACTGAGTAACCATAGTCAGCGGAATCTGCTCATCCCCAGTCGTTAGCGCCCGATCCGGCCGCAATCGGCTCCAGGTCACGGCATCGTGTAGGGCCTGCAAGAGCACCCAATAGATGACCTGAGACGATTCCAGAAGCAGGTCGCTTTCGCGGTCGGAATGCCGATGTGATCCGTCGAGGACACCTGCTAGCTCCTGGAGCTCGCCGGCGATACGGGATCGAAAATCCTGATTGGGCTCCCGAAGGCGGCGGGACGTCGACGACTCTCCGGTCAGATCATGATCGCGCAGGTAGGCATAAGCGCCGAATTGCCACCTCGTCGCCTCCGCAAGCGGGTCGATTTCGCCAATATCCGCAGATTGAATCGCGGGATCCGAATTGCGGTAGACCTCGCCCGGGTCGAACGCCCGCTCGCGAACCACCGTGAGCGAGCCATCCGAGTCGATGCGGCGATAGAAGCAAGTCGAATAGCCAGCATGGCAGACCGCCCCAACTTGCCGCACCAGGAGCAGCAGACTGTTCTCTTCACAATTGACTCGAATCTCGTCGACGATTTGCTCGTGGCCTGATGTTTCTCCTTTTCGCCAGAGCGAGCCGCGACTCCGGCTCCAGAAGTGCGTGCGGCCGGTCTGTTGAGTGAGACGAAGTGCGTCGTCGTTCATATACGCCAGCATGAGGACATCGCCGGACACCGCGTCCTGAATGACTGCCGGTATCAGGCCGCCGACGTCGAATCTCACGTTTGGCGAACCCATTTCGCTCATGACAAGGGTTGCCGTACCGGGATACCCCGGTTCGCCAGATGAGACCGTGCGTCTTCAATGCGATACTCGCCAAAATGGAATATTGACGCGGCAAGCACCGCGTCAGCACGGCCGGGCGCGAGTCCCTCGACGAGGTGGTCGAGATTGCCAGCTCCACCCGATGCAATGACCGGAATATTCACCGCGCCGGAGACCGCCTCGAGGAGTGCTAGATCATAGCCGTCGCGAGTGCCGTCGCGGTCCATGCTGGTGAGCAGTATCTCCCCGGCTCCGCGTCGCGCGGCTTCGGCGGCCCATTCGACCGCGTCAAGACCGCTCGCGCGTCGGCCACCATGCGTGTACACGCCCCAGCCGGCACGGTCGGGCTCGCGGCGGGCATCGATGGCGACGACGATGCATTGACGTCCAAATACCTGCGCGCCTCCGTCGATGAGCGCCGGATCATTGATCGCGGCGGTATTCATCGAGACTTTATCTGCTCCCGCCGTAAGCAGATCGCGGATGTCGCTCACCGAGCGTACGCCGCCACCGACCGTCAGGGGAATAAACACCTGATCGGCCGTGCGCTCCACAACCTCGATCATCGTGCGGCGGCTGTCAGAGGATGCGGTGATATCGAGGAAAACGAGCTCGTCCGCGCCTTCGCTGTCGTAGAACGCGGCTAGTGCAACGGGATCCCCCGCGTCACGCAGGTTGACGAATTCGATGCCCTTCACCACCCGGCCGCCGGTAACATCAAGGCAAGGGATGATTCTCCGGTACGGGCCGGTATCGAGTAGGCCATCGCTTGCGACGGCTAGAGACCCGCTGGACACGGTTCATCCTCCGGGCGAAACATCGATAGTGCTTGCCTCAGGTCGATGCGTCCGTCATACAACGCTCGCCCGACGATCGCCCCGGAGGCTCCCGCTTTGGCCACGGCTTCGAGATCGTCAAGTGACGCGATGCCGCCGGAGGCGATGACGTCCGCGTCTACGCGTTCGATCAGCTCACGCAACCCTTCCAAATTGGGACCCGCGAGTGTACCGTCCCGTTTGATGTCGGTGTAAACAAAATGGCGCACCCGCGCCTGGGCAAGTCGCTCGGCCACCTCGACCGCGCGGACATTGGTCTGACCGAGCCAACCGTCCGTCGCCAGGCGTCCATCTCTCGCGTCCAGTGCAACGGCGATACGGCCGTCCCAGCGGCCGACGGCGTTGATGACGAGCTCCGGGTCGCGAAGCGCCACGGTGCCGAGGATAAGCCGATCGGTGCCGGCAGAGAACGCATCATCGAGGTCGGTCAACACCCGGATCCCGCCGCCTAGCTGAATCGGGATGTCGACTGCGGCCCTGATCTTCGCGATTGCTTCGCGATTGATGGGTCTGCCTTCGACCGCGCCGTCGAGATCGACGACATGCAGCCACTCCGCCCCGGCCTCTACCCAGCGCCGGGCGGCGGCGGACGGGTCGGCATCGTATGACGTTTCGCGGTTGAAATCCCCCTCGATCAGGCGGACGCAGCGGCCGCCCCGGATGTCGATCGCGGGATACAGAATCACGCCGGAACGCTCACCAGTTCCGCACCGGCGACGTCCCTGACCTCGTTCACCCAGCCCGCGACCAGGCGAAGTCCAGCGGGCCCGCTCTTCTCTGGGTGAAACTGTGTGCCCCAGACATGGTGGTGGCGGACGATACTGGGAAAGACATCGCCATATCGAGTGACCGCAACGATGTCTTCGGCATCCTGCGGCTCGACGACGTACGAGTGGACGAAATAGAAATCGTCCTCCGCCGTGGACTGGTAGCCCGTGCCGTTCTGGACCCATCGCACGCGATTCCAGCCGATCTGCGGCACTTTCACTGAGGTGCGCAGAGATTGGACGCGGCCCTCAAGGAGACCCAACCCTCGAGTGTTTCCCTCCTCCTGGTGGTCGAAGAGGAGTTGCATGCCGAGACAGATCCCCAGGAATGGCCGGCCTTCGGCCACTACCTCAGCGATGACCTCGACCAACCCAAGTTCGTGCAAGCGGTTCATGGCCGCGCCGGCGGCGCCAACTCCCGGAAAGACGACCCCGTCTGCCTCGCGCACCTGTTGCGGATCAGACGAGACTGAGACTTGGGCGCCGGCGGCCTCCAGTGCGCGTCGAATCGAGCGTAGATTGCCAGCTCCGTAGTCGATTACCGCTATCGAGACGCTCATGCAAGGACCCCTTTCGTCGAGGGGATGACGGATGCATCGCCAGTGTGGCGCGTGGCGGCATGGAGCGCGAGCCCCCCGGCCTTGAAAATCGCCTCGGCCGCGTGGTGAGCGTTGCGGGCCCGGATGAGATCAATGTGGGCGGTCAACCCGGCATTGACCGTGAACGCTCGCCAGAACTCTTCGACCAGGCTCGAGGCGAAATCTCTCCCGATGAACGCCTCCGGTATCGCGGCCTCGAAGTGGAGATAGGGGCGTCCCGAGCAATCAATGACGACCCGCGCCAGGGCTTCATCCAATGGGGCGAAGGCGTGGCCAAAGCGCGCGATGCCGCGACGGTCGCCGAGTGCCTCGCGAACGCCCTGGCCCAGAACGATGCCCACGTCCTCGACTGTGTGGTGAGGATCCATGGCGGCGTCGCCGTCACAGGTCACTTCAATGCCGAGCTTGCCGTGGCGTCCCAGTGCATCCAGCATGTGATCGAGGAAAAGTACGCCGGTCCGGGGCGCCACCGGTCCGCCCTCGAGATCGATACTGACCTCGATCCGGGTCTCCAGGGTCGATCGCTGGATCCGGGCCCGCCGTTGGCCAGAGATTGTGCTCGTCGAGGTCACGCGACGTGCTCCTGAGTGCGCAGGACCGATTCGAGTTCGTCGACGAAGATCGCGTTGTCCTCCGGAGTGCCGATTGATACCCGCAGGCAGTCGGCGATGCCGAAAGCGGGATTGCTGAAATGGCGAACGTAGACGCCACGACACGCCAACTCTCGGATCGCCGGGCCAGCGTCTTCGACAGGCAGCCGGACAAGCAGGAAGTTTGTTGCCGACGTGAGTGGCTCGACTCCGGGAATCATGCGTAGCTGGTCAGCGAGCGCCTCACGGTCGGCGACGATGCGCGCCACGGTGGCGCGGTTGTACTCGTCATCTTCGAGGGACGCGATCGCGGCGGCGCTGGCGGCCGCGCTGACGTTGCAGAACCCGGGCATCACACGCATCAAATAGGGCATCAGCGATTCCGGAAAGATGCCGTAGCCGACGCGCATCCCGGCGAGCCCCGCGAACTTGCTCAACGTCCGCAGGATGGCCAGATTTGGATAATCCTCCATGAGCCCGTAATGGGTGGCTCCGGCGAACTCGGCGTACGCCTCGTCGATCGCCACCAGGCATGGTGCATTCGCCACAATGTGCCTGATGGCCCCTGGTGCCAGGAGATTGCCGGTCGGGTTGTTCGGATTGCAGATCAGGATGAGCTTCGTCCGATCGTCGATTGCGTCGAGGATTCCCTCTTCGTCAAGCGAAAAATCGGAACTCAAAGGAACGTTCGCAACTTCGCCGCCGTGAGCTCGGACGAGTAGCTCGTAGACCATGAAGGTCGGCTCGGAGATGATCACCCGGTCGCCCGGCTCGATGAGCAGGAACATGAGGGTCTCGAGCACGTTGTCGAGACCTGCACCGGCAACGATGCGATTCGTCGGCGCGCCCGCGTAGCGCCCGAGTGCTTCGCGTAATGCCCAGGCGTCGAACTCCGGGTAGCGATTGTGCGTCGCCACAGCGGCTAGCGCGGCGAGGGCTCGCGGTGAAGGGCCGTAAGGAGACTCGTTCCAGTCGAGGCGAACCGCTCGCGCGGGCTTCGACGTCGGCGCGTCCTCTCGGGTGTACACGGGAAGATGATGGATCGCCGCCCGGACCAGCTTCTCGGGATCGAACGTGGTCCGGGACGCGACACTCTGAATCACGAATCATCCTCCGCGTTGACGAGACGGCGAGTCGGCGACACGGCAAGTCGGCACCTTCGCGGACTGCTGACGGTACGCGAATAGTAGCCGAGGCCGCCGCGCACATGAGGTGAAACAGGATCGTGGACGACAGTGTCGATCCAATGGAGCCTGCTAGCGGGCCTTCAGCCGCCGCCACCTCGACCTGCCGTCACCCATTCAGAGGAGGAGTTTTTCCAGCGATGACACGAGAATTTCAGTCGCCCCGGCTGCGCGCAGGCGTTCGATTGACTCCCAGAACGCATCCTCTTCGACCGCGGTATGGACCGCGACCCACCCCGGGTCTGCAAGAGGCACGATCGTCGGCGCTTTGAGTCCGGGAACGACCGCGCGGATCGCGGGCAGGGCGGATTCAGGCGCGTTCATCATCAGGTATTTGTAGCGTTTTGCGGCCTGCACGGCCGCGATTCGCATCAGCAGGCGATCGATATTGGCACGCTTGGATGGATCTGCCATGGCTGCAGGATACGCGGCCAGAACCGCCTCCGATTCTAGGATTGTCGCAATCGGCCGGAGGTCATTCAGGAGCAGCGTCGATCCGGTAGCCGTCAGCTCGACAATCGCGTCCGCGAGACCGAGAGACGGTGCCACCTCGACTGAACCACTGATAGTGATGATCTCCGGATCACCCCCGAGGTCGTGGAAGTAGCGCCGGGCCGAGTCCGGATACGACGTCGCGATCCGGGCGTTGAGAAGCTGCTCGGCTTCCGTAAATGGGGCATCGCGTAACGTCGCGAGCACGAGTTCACAATAGCCGAACCCCAGCGGCACGAGCTCTTCGACAGCGACGGCCTCTTCGTGAATAAGATTGCGGCCCACAATGCCCAGGTCGACGGTGCCAAGGCCGATATAGCCGGGAATATCATCGTCCCGCCCATAGAGGATGGAGAGCGGGAAGTTGCGGCAATGGGAAAAGAGGCGCTGCCCGTAGCTCTCGAACTGAAGCCCGATCGCGTGCAGCAGATCGAGGGTGTCTTGCGTCAAGCGGCCTGATCGCTGGACCGCTAGCTTCAATGGCCGATCGCCGGTCGGAGACAGACCGAGCGTCTGCGTGAAGCCCGTCGTTACTTCGGGCATTGTAATTCCAGAACCTCCACTTGATTGCTCAAGCCTTAGGCGGGCTTACCCCGAGGGAACCTGGATCTAGGACGACCGGCCTTTGCCCATTAGGTCGCCTTGAGTTGGAACGCGGGAAACCAGTAGCACGCCACGTCTCTAGTGCACAAGCAGGGAGATGCGAGAGCTGGTGGGTCGATGCCTCGACTACTCGAAAGGTATGCCCGCCCGGGCTTGGTCGGGACGATACCCCAGACGCGCATATAACGCGATGGTGCACTGGTTCTCCGCGAAGACGATGACGGACGAGTTCGCGGCAGGAGTAGTCCTGTCCCCAGCGCTCGAGGCAGTCCATCAGGGCGACCCGAGTCCCTTTACCCTTGGCTTCCACCGCGACGACTAGGATGCCGACGTGGGCCGGGGGAGTGCAGTGAAGTAGTCCACATCGAGATGGACAGAAACCAGCTCCGAGGTCTGGTCGGCAAGCGTCGCGACGAATGCTTCGGCGCCCTGCTCAACCGGAAGCCTGCCGTCAGCCAGGTCTGAAAAGAATTGGTCGAGCATGGCTGGATCCCGTGGCGACACCGTCGGCCCGGACAAATCCGGGACGACGCGCGAGCCAGAAATGGCAGGTCTTCATTCCGGAAGGGTCGGATCTCGATGCCGACTAGATTCGGCTCAGCCAGTAGCCTGTCACTCCCGGAGGGCGGCGGTATCCACCTGCTGAGAATCGTTCACCTCCACGTTCCGTTAATCGGTACGCGAAGCCTGAACCCGATCGTAAATGAGCCGAAGGCCATTCAGTGTCAGATACGGGTCGTAATGGTCGAAGTGAGGGGAGCGACCGAGAAAAAGCCCCGCGAGTCCGCCTGTAACGATCACCTGGGCATCCGTGCCCAATTGTGCCCGGGTGCGCTCGATCATCCCCTCCAGCATTGCCAGGTGCCCGGTGACGAGTCCAGACCGAAGTTGGTCCGCCGTGTTACGGCCAATGACCGTATCTGGCATGCGAAGCTCGACGTTGAAGAGCTGCGCGGCATTTCCGGCCAGCGCTTTGAGTGACGTGCCAACACCCGCGGCGATGGCGCCACCCTTATAGGTCCCGTCGCGACCGATGACATCAAACGTCGTTGCGGTGCCCAGATCGATGATGATTGCCGGACCACCGTAGTGAGAGTAGGCGGCAACGCAATCGACGATGCGGTCGGCACCTAGCTGCTTTGGCTCGTCGACGTCGAGGTCGAGACCGACGTCGAGATCCCCCGAAACGATGATGGGATCGATGCGTAGCCGGCCGCGGCTCATCTCGACGAGCCACGTCGTCACGCTTGGCACGACACTGGAGATGATCACGCCATCGACGTCTTCCAGCCCGTGGCCGTCAGATGCAAGAAGGGAAGCTAGCAGCGCAAACCACTCGTCCGGCATTCGATCGCGCTCGGTTGAGAGCCGGTATGACGAGGTCAGGCCACCCGAATTGTCGAAGAGTCCGAACGAGGTATTCGAATTACCGACCTCCGCGGCGAGGAGCATGCGGTCCCTCCGACGACGTCCTGACTCGTCACGCTCGCCGAGTGGTCAGACAAGTAATCTGCGCAGCTCATCTTCCTGGTCTTGATGCGCCACGGCGATGATGTCGTCGCCAGGGAGCAACTCGGTGCCAGGGTTTGGGACAATGAGGTTCGCCCCTCGAGCGATGGCCGTGATTGCCGTGTTAACGGGGAGCTCGATCTCGGCGATTGCGCGGTGGGCGACCGCGGACTTCTCGGAAACCTTGGCATCGACGATGGCTAGATCCTCGTGAAAGCTCACGAGATGGACAAATGCGCGCTCGGGTATCGCTTGCTCGATCAGGTTGAGAATGTAGTTCGTCTGACTGACGGTGACATCAACGCCAAGGATGCGAAACAGATGCTCGTTCTTGGGATTGTTTACCCGGGCGATGGTGCGGGCAACGCGGAACTTCTCCCGTGCTACCTGGCAAATGACGAGATTGTCCTCGTCCTCGCCGGTTACCGCGACGACGACGTCAGCGCGCGGGGCGCCGGCCGCGGCTAGCGTTCCGGCCTCGGCACCGTCCCCAATGATCGCGACGGCGCCAAGAACATCATTGATTTCGGCGGTACGATCGGGGTTGCGCTCGATGAGTAGCACTTCGTGCCCCTCTGAAAGGAGATGCTGCGCGAGGTAGTAACCGACCTTTCCCCCTCCAGCAACGATAACGTACACGGCTACGTGGCTCCCCCGCGCACCGCGTCTCGATCACTAGCGGCCCGCATGACATGGTCGAGGATGATCGCGGAAATTGTGGTTGTTGGACACACGGTAGTGAGACCGAGGCGCCGATAGGTGTCCTCGCGAACCGGATCGTAGATGCGGCAGACGACCTCCGGCACCTCGAAAATGAGCCGCGCCACTTGTGACGCCATGATGTTGCGATTATCCCCGTTCGTAACGGCGATGAACGCATCGGCGTCTTCTATGCCCGCACGGCGCAGCACATCCTCGTCAATCCCGGTGCCAATCACCGTTTCCCCGCCGAATCCCGCTGGAAGTCTGCGAAATGCGCGACTATCAGTGTCGATTACCGAGACCTTGTTCCCCGACTGGTCGAGCAATCCGGCTATACGGGCACCAACCCGGCCGCAGCCCATGACGACAGCTTTCATCGCTCCGCTCCGGAAATCGGCACTCGCGCAGGGGCCGTGCGGATCACCAGAACTTCGCAGGGCGCGTGGAGGAGCACATGCTCGATTGTCCCGCCGAGCGTTGGGCGACCGTGTTTACGATGGATTGCCGCAGTCATGATGATCGCATCCGCATTGCGCTCGATGGCCTCATCAACGATCGCCGGTCCAATGGCACGCGCTTGCAATAGCTCGGACACGATGTGAGTGGTGCGGGCTGGCAATGTTCGGTGAGCCGCGCTCTCAGCATGCTGCAAGGCGCGTTCGCCCGCGTCGACGTCCGCAGGCAGCTCAGCGTCAAGGGGCATCGACTGAGGTACCTCGACTACGAACAGAAACGTCACTGTGGCGCCGTTGCCGCTCAAGAGGTCTGGGAGAATGTTCAGGACACGGTCGTCGATTGCCGAACCGGCAACCGGCACAACTAGGCGCTCGAATCCGCCGTGCATCCCGTTCCTCTGCTCCTGGCAGCCGCCCGCGCGACCGCCATCCGGAGCGACGCGGAAGTATGGTCTGGTCCCGACATACGCGCAACGGCAGATGTGCCGCACCTTAAGCGTTGAATGGCCGGGTACAATTGGTTGCGGGTATTTTTCAGAAGAGTTCGTGACCTCGCGCCGCCCGCCCGGCGGAGAAATGGATGGACCACATGCATGACCAGGATGACGCACTGAACATCAAGGTAATTCTGCTTGGTGTGGGGGGAGCGGCCGCGGCGGCGCTCCTGCTCGCGCTTGCTCGCCAGAAGAATGAGAAGACGACAGAAGTCCGAGTCGAGGAAATCGAGGCACGTGTCGAGGACGCGGTCGACGACGTCAAGCGCGAATCCAAGAAGGCGGCTAAAGCCGCCAAGAAAAAGCGAAAAGAGATGGCCGCAGCGGCCGAGGAATTGGGACAGCGTGTCGCGAGCGGCACGGCGGCCACCACCGCCCATCTCGAGTTCGACGCCAAGGCTGCCGAACGAGATCTCAAGGCCGCGGCGTGGGACGCTCAACAGGAGGCACGGGAGGCCGAGAGCCGACTGCGGGCGGCCGGCCACCGGGTGGTCGACGATGCGACGCAGCTAGCCTCACGGTTTGGCGCAGAGGCGCGCAACCTCGCTGGCGAAGGGAAGGAAAAGATTGCGCAGCTGCGCCACCGCGACGAGACCGAGAGTGCGGTTGAAGATGAGGTGGAGCGGCTTCGTGCTGAGGTCGAGGACCTGAAGGAGCAGCTCGCCAAAGCTGCAACGCGGATGGAGAAGGACTATCGCGGACTTACTTCACGGTTCTCCGGGAAGAGTGGTCCGCTCGCGGAAGTTATCGCCTCTCAGTCGACGGCAGCAGCGCTGGAGCAGATTGAGCGCGCGCTTCGAGTCAAGGCGCCTGCACTCCTCGCGGCCCGGAACCGGGCTCAAGTCATGGACATCCTGCAAAAGGAGCTCGGGTCGACGCTGCGGGATACCGCGGTGCAGGCGGCTGTCGCCGCGCTCGGAAAGTGGGAGTCCGGTCGCCTCAAAGGAGACGCTGCCGACACGGCGCCTGAACCGATGGGGCACGCGGAAGAGGAGGTCCGCCAGGCAGCGGCGGACGCCGCTCACGACGCGGAGTCTATTCAGGCGAACGGAAAGCGCCGCCTGTGGTGGGGCTCAAAAGACGCCGCTGACACATCTGTAGCAGTCACTGACGAGGCAGTCGTTGCATCAGTGGCAGCGGCCACCACCGAAGAGCCGGAGGAAGAGGCCCATCGAGGCAAGGCCGGACTTTTCTGGAGCGGGGCCGGTATCGGTCTTGCGCTCTACGCGCTGCTTGACGAGGAACGGCGCGACAAGGTCCTGCGATTTGCCAACGAGGCGTCGGTTCAGGTGCAGGAGCTCGTACGGGACTTGCAGGGTTACGACGACGAGTTCTAGACGCCGACTGCGCGCCGCTTTCAAGAGCCCCTGTCGGTGTCTCAAAGGAGGCGGCGCGCCCCCGCGTAGTGGTCACTGTAGTAATCCGAATCGAGCGTCGAGATGACTACGCCGGTCTGCTCGTTCTCGGCATGGATGAACTCGGAGCCGCTGACATAGATCCCACAGTGCGAGAGCCCTCGCTCGAACGTGTTCTTGAAGAAGACGATATCGCCGGCTTGCCACTCACCCTTGCGAACCGAGCGACCAAGCCGCCATTGCTCGTCCACACCTCGGGTGATATCCATGCCAGTTGCTTGCTGGTAGACGTACCAGGTGAACCCCGAGCAGTCGAACCCCTTGGGTGAGGCGCCCCCCCAAACGTATCTGGACCCCTTGTATTTCTGAGCGACTCGAACAACTTCGTTGCCGCTCGCGCTGGTCGCTCCCTTTGTCTTTCCCTCTTTTCCGTCTTTTCGCTTCTTCGGCTTTCTTGCAGCATTCGCACTGTCTGAGACACGGGCGCCAACCGACATGCCGACGGCAAACAGCGCCGCGGCAATCGCCCGGCGTCGGACTAGAAGCCGCCCATGGTCTTCCTGGAGTCCCTGCAAATCCCGGCCACCCTGAACCATCGCTCGTCCTTTCAAGCGCTCGAAACGGGGAAATCCTGCCGCTCATACGGGTAGTAACGCGAAACGGGGAGGTGGGGTATTGTGCGGGGGTCGCCGGACAAGGAAAACAGTACTGATTGGCCTGCTCAACCGCAAGAGCCGGGAAGTCACAGCATCGACTCAGACACGGCGTTCATGAGCGGGTACGGTACAATCCCGCGGCACATTGGCGCGCTGGACGGCGTCACGGTTGAATGTCCGGCCTTCGGCCGGCGGTCGGAGGGAACGGGCAGAATGGCCTACCGGTTCTTGCTGGAAGTGCCACAGACGCTGGCCGAGGCGGCGAGCATCGCGGTCGAACGAGTCGACGACGCGCAGGTGCTTGTGGCTCGCCCGTCGCACGGTCTTGGTGTTGACGATCCGTACGTTGACATGACCGTTGCTGCTCATTCGCTGCGCGTTGTCAATTCCCTCTTTGATTGGTACGAATCAATGAGTCCTCCCCGTCCTGAAGTACGAATGGTGTTACACGGGGGGGAGCGCCACGGTCTGCAGAATGTCGACCGCGGGCGAATGGTCGCCCTGATCCGGCGGGACCAGCCGTGGGTCGAGCGCAGCATTCCCCATATAGGCGACCACGAGCCAGTCGCGGAGACACCCCGGTATTCCGTGGGGCCGGGTGCCGCCAGGGTTGCGCCGGCAGAGGAGATCGCCGGGAGAAGCGCGCCGGCCGCGCTCGTGGAACGTGAGAGGGGAGCGGTCGGGACAGCGCCCACCGGTCAGCCAGCGGCCGCCCTCCAGA
This sequence comes from uncultured Chloroflexia bacterium, assembly GCA_963751075.1. Classification (GTDB taxonomy): domain Bacteria; phylum Chloroflexota; class Chloroflexia; order Thermomicrobiales; family UBA6265; genus JACCXM01. Next base: position 338,939 of record CAVVTE010000013.1, read on the forward strand.
TTCGCGCTATCAATTACATTCTTGTCCAGGTTAATGACCTTCGCAAAGCAGAGGTGTTCTATCAGGATTTCTTCGGCATGCAGCTCTTGGGTCGGGTACGCCGCGGTCCGGACGGCACGTTGGCACCGCTTCCGGGCGATTACTCGTGGGACCGCGCCTTGCAAACTGGTGAGCTGGCTGACACGACTTTCCTTTCGAATGGGCCGCTGACTCTCGCCGTCCAGAGCGTTGGGCTGGGTGTAATTCTCGGTCAGGGGGCGCTGGAGACAGTGTCGATCGGCGTCGATTCGCACACCTTTGCTGCGTTCAAAGGTGAGGTATTGATGAGGCCCTTGACGGTACTCCGTTCAGGCGTCGCGTCGTTCATCTTCAGGGATCCCTTCAATATCAATTGGGAGGTCGCGGTCCTCGGCTCTGTGCCGCTCATCCCTGTCTAGGCACAGATAAGAGGGGCTCGAACAACGATGCTCGATGCATACCGAGACCTCATCGACGATCTCTTGAGTACGCCCTCCGACATCCGCGAACTCGTCGCCGCGTCAGGCGAATCGGGCACATCGTCTGAGGTGAAGGGTCTTATCGCCCAAATCCGCGACCGAGATCGATCAATTCTGGAACGCGCCCAGAAGATGACTCGTGAAGAGTTGCCGTATCTATCAGCAATGCGTTCCAACGTCCCCAATGAAAACGAAGACCTATCGGCACTCTTGGACGACATGGAGGTCGCTCGGGGGGATCTCGTCTCGCTCTTGATCAATCTCTCGCTGAAGGACTGGACACGGCAGGCGGTGGACGAAACAGGGAGTGAGATAACCCTGGCCGACGAGATCGAGCAACACGTCGAGTTCGACGAACGTCTCCGGCGCACGCTTCGCGAGCGCGTGTCTAGCTCCCAATGATCACAAGATCAGTCACTCAGCGGCACCCGTGAGCCTCAGACGCGACTACCGTAACCTCGATCGCAGAGGACCAGTCGAGCCGGCAGCCAGTTATCGTCGTTGGCGCCGGAATGGCGGGACTCGTCGCCGCGGTCGCCCTATTTGAAGCCGGTATTCCCGTCCACGTTTTCGAAGCCACGGATGATATCGGCGGCCGAATTCGGTCGACCCGTCACGACGATGGTTTCATCCTTGACCGTGGTTTTCAGGTCCTGCTCGATGCGTATCCCGCTGCTTCCCGCTGGATCGATCATCAGGCGCTCGCCGTCAGAGCGTTCGATGCCGCGGCCCTCCTCTGGACAGGGCGTCGCCTCGTACCTCTCGCCAATCCAATTCGGCATCCCGGGGGAATCCTGCGCGATCTGACAACCAGGATCTTGACCACCGGCGACAAGGCCAGACTCGCGGCCCTGGCCGGCAGGTCAGTGATGGCTCCGTGGCAAAGCGCGAATCAGGCAGCCACGTCACTTGGAAAAGATGTTTCGGGGTCCGAGTTCCTTTGGTCTCAGGGTTTCAGCGAGACATTTGTAGACCGGTTCGCCAGGCCATTCTGGGGTGGGATCACGCTAGATCCTTATCTCTCTGGCAGCGCCGGTCCGTTGCTGTTCACGTTGAAAATGTTCTTACAGGGGTCGGCCGTTCTCCCCGCGGCTGGAGTTCGCGCCATGCCGGCCCAGCTTCAAGACCGGCTACCGAGGGGAGCGATTACGACCAATGCCCGGGTCACGTCGATCGTCATCGAGGAGGGTAGGGCAACCGGGGTGCTGGTGGATCGAAAGAGGATTTCAGCCTCCGCCGTCATCGTGGCGTCCGACCCGGTTTCAGCCCGGGAACTTGCCTCAGTGCGAGCCCTGCCTGGTGAAGAACGGGGTGTTCCAAGCGTGACAGTGTTTCTCGCCGGCTCTCGGCCACCAGGCACTGGTCCACGATTGGTGCTGGACGCCACGCGACGATGCCTTGTCAATCACCTGGCCCCGCTCTCGGCGGTTCAGCCCGCGTACGCACCACCGGGGCAACACCTTCTGGCGGCGGTAATTGTGGGCGAAGCGGCGCGTGCTGGTGACCTGGATACCTTGAGTCTTCAGGCTCGAGAAGATGCCGCCAGGATGCTTCGACACAGAACGGAGGACTGGCGCGTGCTAGACGTCGTTCGCGTACCGTTTTCTCAATTCTCGCAGCCGCCCGGTATCTACCGTCGCCTTCCCGGAAACGTCACCGCTACGCGGGGGCTCTATCTCGCTTCCGAGGCGACAGTCGATTCGTCCTACAACGGCGCAATGTGTAGCGGGGAGGCAGCCGCGGGCATGGTTCGCCGCGAGTTGGCTCTCGCCGCTGGCGAGGACTGAAGGCGTGGTGAAACCGCGCGGCGAGTACAAGACGCCCGGGGGCAAGCTGATCGCCGTCGAATTCGAAGTCACGGGTGGGGAATTGCACGACGTCGTCGTCACCGGTGACTTTTTTCTCTATCCAGAAGAAGCACTATCCGTACTCGCCGCCGCTCTGGAAGGCAGTCCTTCGACTCTGGACGAGGCTGGCTACGCGGCAAGAGTGAGGGACGCTCTCCATTCCAGGGGGGAGTTAGTGGGTTCGTCTCCGGAAGCATTGGCAGTCGCCGTTGTTCGAGCGTTGCGGGCTCAGGCGGCGCCGGGTCGTGACGATGGATGCTGACGGATCACGTCTCACCGCCGAAGACGCGGCGCGCTGGCAAACTCTTCCGTGGAAATTGTTGCCGGCTGTTCCCCGCGCACCGGTGATGAACATGGCCCTCGACGAGGTATTGGTCGAGCGCGTGGGATCGAATGAACGCGCCCCCACACTTCGCGTCTGGGGATGGAGCAGCCCCTGCGTCGTCCTGGGGCGTTTCCAATCAGTGCGCAATGAAGTCGACGAAGACGCTGCGGCGCGCCATGGCATCGCGATCGTGCGGCGAATAAGTGGCGGTGGCGCAATGTTCATCGAGCCGGAAGGGGCAATAACCTGGTCGCTTTATGCGCCCCAGTCGATCGTCGAGGGAAGGACATTCGCGGAGTCATATCGCCTGTTCGATGCCTGGGTGGTCGATGCCTTGCGTGAACTGGGAATTGACGCCTGGTATGCGCCGCTGAACGACATAACCTCAACTGCCGGCAAGATTGGCGGTGCGGCGCAGGCACGTCGCGCGGGGGCGGTTCTGCATCACACCACGATGGCCTATGCCATGAACATGCCGTTGATGCTGGACGTGCTTCGTATTGGGAAAGAAAAACTGAGTGACAAGGGCGTCACGTCGGCTGACAAACGAGTGGCGCCGTTACGGCAACAGTCCCACCTGCCTCGTGAGGTGATCATCCAGCACATGATTCAGCATTTTCGCCACCGCTTTGGGCTCACTGAGAGTTCCCTTACCCCTGACGAGCTCGCTGACGCAGAAACTCGCGCTCAGCAGAAGTTCGGCACACGAGCCTGGACGCACTACCTACCCTAAGTCGTAGGACATGCGCGGCGCCCGTACGGACACGGAAGAACGCGCCGGCGAAGTGTTGACACCTGGGAACGGGCGGACCTATGATCGCCTGGGGAAATTCCCGCATTTCCGATGGAAACGCTGCCGCCCCGTCCTGCGTTGACATGAACAGAAAGACTCGTTCGCGCCCCGCATTGCGCGGACGTCATGCCCGGTTCCGCTGTGCGGTGCGGAACGCGGATTTGGCATTGGCGTTCCTCGCCGAGTCGTGGGGATGAGGGGGTCGGGGTCCGCGTTTTCGGGCGGGCTCGAGGAGAGAGACATCAGGATGGACGGGTTTCTTTTTGACGATCTAGCGAGGGCGGTTGCCGCGGGTACATCGCGGCGCACAATGCTCAAGGGGCTCGCGGCCGGATTTGTGGCAACGTGGCTTCGCGCTAGTATGGCAGAAACCGCCAGAGCCCAGAATACGGTTCCACTTGGCGGACAATGCTCCTCGCTTGGCGCAAATTCGGAGTGCAGCCAGGCCGGGGGCGCGGTGGTCTGCAGCGACAACGGGATTATTCGCGATGGACAATTCAACTGCTGCCGAAATGCTGGCGGTTCGTGCACCGCGGACTTTCACTGCTGTGGCGGCGCCGTTTGTGTCAATGGGGCATGCGGTGGAGGCGGCAGCACTGGCGGCCGCGGGCTAGGCGCCGAATGTACATCCACCAGCGAGTGTAGCCAGGCCGGCGGGTCAGTTGTCTGTGCCAGTAATGGCATCGCGGCGGATGGTGCCCGCAACTGCTGCCGCAACACCGGAGGCGCGTGCACTGCCGATGTTCAGTGCTGCGCAAACCTCTTCTGCGTCAACGGCACGTGCGGTGGTACGTCGTCCGGGACAACGACAACGACAACGACGACGTCTGGGGGGCTCGCCCCCGGTGCGCAATGCACGTCCTCCCAGCAATGTAGCCAAGCTGGCGGCGCAACCGTGTGTGCCGACAATGGGTTTGACGGCGACGGCCCGCTGAACTGCTGTCGAAATGAAGGCGGCGCCTGTTCGGGAGGCGACTACAGTGCCGGCTGTTGTGGGGGTTTGTATTGCGTCAACGGTGTGTGCACGAACAACAGGAGCGGTGGGTTGGCGCTCGGCGCCGAATGCTCGCAGACCGGGCAATGCAGTCAATCGGCAGGAGCCGCGGTTTGCGCATCAAACGCCATCGACGCCGACGGCGTTCTGAACTGCTGTCACAACAATGGAGGTTGGTGTGATCGGGACACGGTTTGCTGCGGTGGGCTTCGCTGCACAAATGGTGTCTGCGGTACCGCCGGCGGCAGTGGCGGGACCATCGGTCTTGGTGGCCAATGTGCCGCCACGGGTGAGTGCAGCCAGGCCGGGGGCGCGGTCTTCTGCGAGGACAACGGGATAGCCAGCGACGGTCCCCTCAATTGCTGCCGGTACGAAGGCGGTGGATGCTCTGCCGGCACCCAGTGCTGTGGCGGACTGGACTGCACAGACGGTGTCTGTCGTCCGATCGGCGCCAGCCGAGGCGGCGGTAATATCGCCCTCGGCGGCCCTTGTGCTGCCGATGCCGAATGTACCGCGACAGGCGGCGCATCCTTCTGCCGAAACAACGGCATCGACAGCGATGGCAGTCTCAACTGTTGCCGCTTCGAAGGCGGCGCCTGTAGTGCAGGGGGGCATTGTTGTTCAGGGCTCCTCTGCCTGGAAGGCGTCTGCACCTAGTGCGCGCCGGCGCACCATTGCAGTTTCAAGGGGGCGCTGAAAGGCGCCCCCTTGCCACGTCTCCGGCTTTCCCTGTTGACCTCCATTTTGGACCCTCTCGGTATTCTCTGGACACGACAGGGTACTGGTGACGTCGCGGAGAAGATCGAGGCGACGATCGGGGGAAGATGCGACAAGGGAGGAGTCGGCTTCAGCCACTCCACTCAATGCGCTGCCTGGTGTGGTCGTCCGTGCCTATGGCAAGTTCTTCACGGTGCAGTTGGCCGACGGCCGGGAGTTGCTCTCCACCATCAAAGGGGGCTTGAAGCGGCGCCGCCGTGGAACTGACCTTGTGGCCGTCGGCGACCGGGTGGCTGTCACGGACGTAGGCGAGGGCGAGGGACGCATCGAGTCGGTGGAACCACGACGTAGCGCGCTTTCAAGGCTGGCGCGTCACACCGACGACGTGGAGCAGATCATTCTGGCAAACCCGGATCAGGCGCTTTTCCTGTTCGCCGTTCGGAATCCCGAACCGCACCCCCGACTCCTCGACCGGTTCTTGATCATGGCCGAGTCGCGTAACTTACAGGCTCTTATCGGCGTCAATAAGATGGATTTGGACGAACCTGGAATCGACAGCCAGCCGTCGCTCGCGCACCGTCTATTCGGTCGTTACGAGCACATGTACCCGGTCTACTACCTCAGCGCGAAATCCGGTCAAGGGCTCGAAGACTTGCGCGCGGCGCTTGTAGGCAAGATCACCGCCGTGGCCGGACCATCGGGTGTCGGAAAATCGAGTCTGCTCAACGTGCTCGATCCGTCCCGCGAACGAACAGTGGGCGCGATCTCCGCCGCGACGGGGAAGGGACGTCACACCACGACGGCAACGGTGCTCCATCGCGTTCCCGGCGACGCCCCGACGTACATCGCGGATACACCGGGTATTCGCGCGCTCTCGCTCCAGGGTGTCGATACGAACGGGCTTGATGAGCTTTTTCCCGAGATGCGTCCTTTCCTGGAGGAATGCCGTTATGCGGACTGCTCGCACATGGCGGAACCCGGTTGCGCGGTCCGCGCCGCGGTTGATGACGGACAGATTAGCCGAGAGCGGTATGAAAGCTACGCGGCACTCCGTGGGGGCAAGGCTCCGGAAGTTGGATGACGTTGACTAGCGTGAGACGGTAAGAAGTCGATCGTCGCCGTAGGATCGCGCGTCGATCCATGGCGCGCCTTCAGCGAACCGGGAGGACCGAAACGGAGTCAAGTCGACGAGGCGCGGTCTACCATCCGTGATCCATTCGGCAAGGCAGACGCCAATAGCCGGGGCCGTTTTGAATGATGTGCCGCTGTCGCCGGCCATCACCCAGAGTCCCGCAACTTCCGGCGGCTGGTCGATGATGGGATGCCCGTCTGGACTGCGCATGTAGGTGCCAGACCAGCCGCCTCGCATCACCGCGTTGGCGAAGATCGGGTAGCGAGCCGCCAATGCCTTTCGGCTCGAGGGGATCGCTCCCACATCGACAGACTCGTCAAGATTATCGGGATCCGCGGTGAAGACACTCCGCTCAGCACCGATGAGTGTGCTCTTGATTCCTTCGGGACGTAACCAGGAGTGATTGATGGCATCGATCACCACCCGATGACTACGGCCTTCGAGCTGCGGTGGCCAGCGGAATACCACGACCTGAGCCCGCACCGGTTCCAGCCCCAGGTCGATGCCCAGCGGGGTCAGGAGTCTGCTAGCCCACGATCCGGCAGCAACGAGCACAGTTTCGCTGGCGATCGTACCGAGCGGCGTCTCGACCCCTGACACCTTACCGTGGGTGGTCAAGATCGCGGTCGCCGGTGATTCTTCGAAAACCCGAACGGCAAGCTTGTTGGCGGCCCGAGCGAACCCGTGCAGGGTTCCATTCGGGTCAGCGTACCCACTCCCGGGCTCGAAAGCCGCAAATGTAAGGTCATCGGTATACAGAAAGGGATCGATTTCTTGAAGGTCGTCGCGATCAATGACCCGAGTATCGACACCTATGGCTTGCTGATCGGCGACGTTCTGCCGCAGCCGACTTTCATGCTCAGGCGCCACGACCTGCAGGAATCCAGTTGGTGTAAAACCCGGAGACCCCGAACCCACTTCATCGTCCCAATTGCGAAAGAACCGCAAACTCTCATGCGTGAGCCGCGCCTCAGGGACGTTCGCGTAGTGGCATCGCACGAGCGCGCCCGATTTTCCGGTGGCGCCGGACCCGAGATGACGACGTTCGAGGACAACGATGTCTTTCACACCACGCTTGGCAAGCTGAAATGCCGTCGACATACCGGTGATGCCGCCGCCGATGACGATGACCTCGGCTGTGCGAGGGAAGTAGCGCGGATTTTCCCCGCGAGCAACGCCATTCTGGTAGGAGTCGGGGGTCATCGCGTGAGTGCCCGCGCGAGGATCCAACCGCTTGCCCCGTCATGAGACGCCGCATCGTACCCATCAACGCTGACGCCGCTGAAGATCACGGCCTGTCCCTCCAGCACGGTCTCGAGCACAGTTGCCTCCCACGCTGGCGCGTCGAGGAGAGGAGTATCTTCGACGGCGACGGCTGTATCGATGCCAGGTCGGACTCCCATGGTGAGGTATTCCGCGGGAACCCAAACGACCTGGACAGCGTAGTACACAGCAAGGAACCCGGGCGCGGCTTCACCGCTGAGCTCGAGTTCCATGTCCTGGGGAATGTCCGCGATCGCCGTGGCTCTGTAATCCGGGGCGGCTTGCGTCGTGACATCGAGAATCGTGTTGGCTAGCGGCGGCGCTTTGCCGATTCATCCTGCGGGAGCGGCCCGAAGCCCGCGACCAAGAATGCCAATGCTACCGCGATCGACAACCAGTGAACGGCGCCAGCAGTCACACCAGAACGTTGCGCGGGATGGATTTGCAACAGGTGATCACCTCCAACGATTCGCATGCGTCAGTGGTGTTTGGCGACTTCCGATTCCCCAAGTCTAACGCGCGACGGATTCCCGCCGTCGCGGGCGCAATGCAACGCTCATCACGGGTCGGTTCGACATGAATGCCGAGGACAAGATGAATTCGGGGAATCATCCCGGTGTCCCTGCTCTGGACCGGCCCGATCGAGTCGACGCAATCGTTGCGTTCCTGGCCCCGACGGTCGATGACATCCTGCGTCGGCTGGACGGTGACGAGTTCACGACGACAGAGTTTATCGAGATCTTGCAGTCCGATCACGATGCGAATGCCGCCTATCTCGAAGCGCTTCGTCTGTGGGGTGAGGGCGATCGCTACGCCAAGATGGTGGTGCACGGCCAGGTCATCCCTGGAATTCTCCGGCGGTCAGAATTAGTCGAATGGCTCGGGTTTGCATACGGTGAGGATGACTCGTACGCGATTCCGGCCCGCTGGCATCTCATCGGTGATCGTCATGCCAGCGAGCTATGACCGAATGGGAGCGTACCGATCGAAGTTTGACATAAAGGTGAAATGGGCGTACCGTGCGACTCATCAAGGATCGGGTAACATCCGTGTAACGCGAGTACTTTCTTGCAGCATTGCACGAATCGACTCCAAACAACGAGAAATGGACAACCTGTGAACGAAAAACGCCGATCGGGAGTAACACATCTGCACTTGCTTCCCGACGCAGATAAGGACAAGAACAAGGACAAAGAGGGCGAAGCCAAAACGCCGGGTAAGCGACCTGGACTTCCAGGGAGAGGACGCATCGGACCGGGCGGCCCTGGCGCGGGCAACAAGGGGAGGCCGCGGATCCCGCCATGGGCGATCGCCGTGCTGTTCCTCGGACTCGTTGCCTATCAGCTTTATGCGATCTTCGATCCGCAACGGGACGCACAAAGTATCACCGTACCCTACTCGGTGGTAGAGCAGCAGGTGCGAGCGGGGAATGTCGGCGAGGTGACGCTGACCGATGTCGCGATCACGGCTGACCTGAAAGAGTCGATTGCCTGGAATCGCTCAACCGAGCAGTTGGTGACCCCTGAACCGGACACTGAGACACAAGGCGTCGTGGAGGGCGACAGCCTACGTGCCACCCTGCCGCCGGTCGAAAACGACGGCCTGCTTCCCCTTCTGGAGCAAAATGATGTTGTAGTAAGGGGCGAGTCCGACAGTTCCTCGCTGCTGTCGACCCTGCTCATCACGCTCTTGCCTTTCTTGCTCATCGTGGGGCTGATCGTGTTCATGGGCCGGCAGATGTCGCGGGGCCAGCAGAACGTCTTCGGCTTTGGCCGTTCGCGGGCGAAGCAACACGATCCAGAGCGTCCACAGGTGACGTTCGCCGATGTCGCCGGTGAGGAAGAGGCGAAGCAGGAATTGACGGAGGTTGTCGATTTCCTGCGCAATCCGGCGAAGTACCACCAGCTAGGCGCCCGGCTGCCGCGCGGCGTCCTCCTGGTCGGGCCTCCGGGTACTGGCAAGACGCTCATGGCGCGGGCGGTCGCTGGTGAGGCTGGTGTGCCGTTCTTCAGTGTCTCGGCGTCAGAGTTCGTCGAGATGTTCGTCGGTGTCGGTGCCAGTCGCGTCCGCGATCTCTTTGACAAGGCCAAGCAGAACGCACCGGCAATCGTCTTTGTCGACGAGCTCGATGCCGTCGGACGGCAGCGGTTTGCCGGCCTCGGGGGGTCGAACGACGAGCGGGAGCAAACCCTCAACCAGATGCTTGTCGAGATGGACGGTTTCGAGACGAACCAGGAAGTGATCGTCATGGCCGCCACGAACCGGCCCGACGTACTCGATCCCGCGTTGCTCCGACCGGGCCGATTTGATCGCCAGGTGGTCATCGGGCTGCCCGACAAGACCGGTCGCGAGGCGGTGCTCAATATTCACACCCGAGGTCTGCCGCTGGCGTCTGACGTGGACAAGTCGTCGATTGCACGCGGCACGACCGGCTTTTCAGGAGCGGACCTGGCGAATCTGGTGAACGAGGCAGCATTGACCGCGGCGCGGCGAAACCGCAAGGAGATCACCTCGGCGGATTTTGAAGAGGCTCTGGACAAGATCCTGCTGGGCACGACGCGATCGGGTCTCATGAATCCCAAAGAGCGGGAGGTTGTCGCCTACCACGAGGCGGGACACGCGTTGGTGGCGCATTTCACCCCGGGCTCCGACCCGCTGCGCAAGGTGAGCATCGTCCCCCGTGGCCGCGCTCTGGGCGTGACAGTGCAGATGCCTGAGGAGGACCGCCATAACTACAGCCGAACTTTCTTGCACGGACGGCTGGCGATGCTTCTCGGCGGGCGCGCCGCCGAAATGGTGGTCTACGACGAGGTGACCACAGGCGCGGAGAACGATCTCAAGGAAGCCTCCGGGCTGGCGCGACGCATGGTCGGTCTGTGGGGGATGAGCAACGAGCTGGGTCCCGTCTACCTGGGCACCGGCGAAGAGCACGTCTTTCTCGGTCGCGAGATCATGCAGGACAAGGCCTATTCCGACGCTACGGCAAATCGCCTTGATAGCGCCGTGCGTGAGATGGTTGAGGAGGCGCTCGATCGCGCGGTCACGGTGACGACCTCCCATCGTGACAAGCTGGACGCGCTCGTTGCGGCCCTGCTTGAGCATGAAACTCTGGACGGCAAGGAGGTTATCGAGCTCTTTGGTCCAGGACAAGTGCTCGATCCTGAGGCGGGAATCGTCCCTCAGCAGATTGCCACGATCGAGGCAACGGTTGTCGAGAACGGCCGGACAGATGCGGATACGCCGGTAGAGGACGCTATCTCCGCGGCAGAGGAGCCGTTGGTGACAGCAGGTGTAACGTCCGAACCCGGAACTTCCGGCACGAACGCCTGAGCCAAGCGGATTCGAGTTGAGCTGGAAACCGGCGGCGGACTACCTCCGCCGCCGGTTCCCATTTTCGTGCCTCGCGGCTACGTCCGGTAGAGCGTGGTCACCGCGCCAATTCGCCCGTACATCCAGAATGCGCCCGGCATTCCGATGATCGTAAGCAGAAGCGCGTAGGCGACGGCCATCCAGATTCCGGACAGCCACCAGCCAACCAGAACGAAGTAGATTGCCCGGAGCAGGAGCGGGTGCTGCTCTCTACCAGGCCGCAGGATTCCCTCATCCAACCGATAAGGAGAACTCGGCGAGCGTAGCGTTGCGGCGAACGGCAACCTGTTGATGATCCAGAGTCCAATCGGTAGACCGATAATGGTCGCGTTCAGGGCCCAGGCAGCGACTGAGAGAATCCCGGCCAGCCACCAACCGACGAGAACAAACCAGATGACCCGCAGAATGATGTTAGGGGACTTGACCTCCACGAATTGACTGTGCGCGGCGGTCGTCTCAACTCCGGCTCCCATGGAGGTCTCCCTTACAGTCCAGTCGAAGAATGGCTCGTGCCGATCGTGCCCAGCCGGCGTCCCAATTCCGTAATCGTCTCTTCGAGTACCGATACGGTCCGGTCGCACTCTTCTCGGGTGATTACTAATGGTGGGCAGAGCTGGGTTGTTGGGTCGTTGCGGCTGTCATTTCGCACGATGAGTCCGCGTTCCCGAGTTTGCTCCGTTAACCAGCTGAGGAGGGCGTTGTCGCGGAAGGTGGCTTTAGTGCTCCGGTCCGCGACAAGCTCGATCCCGAGGAACAATCCGACGCCGCGGATATCACCGACGTTCGGATGATTGCCGAGAGTTGACTCGAGCGCATTCCGGAGATACGAGCCCATCTCCCGCGCTCGACCGGGGAGATTTTCCTCGAGCATGATATCCAAATTGGCATTGGCCGCCGCGCATGAGACGGGATGGCCCCCGAATGTCAGCCCGTGGAGGAACCCTGCCTTACGAGCCTCAGCGACCGGGGCAGGAAGATCTTTTGGTGGCGATTCGGCAAAGGTGTCGGCGATCGTCTTCCGCGCCATGACCGCACCCAGTGGGGCGTACGATGACGTGATTCCTTTGGCGGTCGTGATCAGATCAGGGATCACGTCGTAGTACTCAGAGGCAAAGAGCGTTCCTAGCCGGCCGAAACCGCAGATGACCTCGTCCATGATCATGAGAATGCCCGTTTCGTCACAAAGCTTGCGGACCTTCTTGAAATAATCAGGGGAGCCCGGCGGGATGCAACCACCGGAATTTTGAACTGGCTCGAGGATGATCGCCGCGACTTGATCTGGACCTTCGAATTCGACAATCCGTTCGATCTCGTCGTAGCAGGTCAGCGTGCAGGCGGACGCCTCCTGGCAATAAGGGCAGCGATATCGGTGGGACATGGGCGCGTGACGCGCGCCCGGAACAAGCGGTCCGAACGCACTACGCGCGTCAGTGAGGCCGTTGACCGAGAGTGCGCCCATCGTCGTGCCGTGGTATGCCACGCGTCGTGAAACTGTCTTCCAACGGTGCGGAAATCCATTGATGGTGTGGTACTGCTTGGCAAGTTTGAGCGCCGATTCGACGGCCTCGGACCCGCCCGAGGTGAAGAAGACACGCGCCTCACCTCCGAGTGGCGCGAGATCCCCCAGACGGTCGGCCAGGACCGCTGTCGGCACGCTGATATAGCCGAATGGGTTTACGAACGGCAGCTGTGCGGCCTGGCTCGCCATAGCGTCGACGATGCGCTGCCGGCCATAACCAGCGTTGACCGAGTAGATGCCCGCCAGAAGGTCGAGATACGCATTCCCGTCGACGTCCCAGACGGTCGAGCCCTCCCCTCGGACGAGCATGAGCGGCCGGCGACCTGGATCGTTGAACTCCGCCATCTGCGTGAAGTGCAGCCAGGCGTTGTCGCGGACCGCACCGTGAACGCGCTCCGCGTCATAAATTTCGGCCGCTTGAAAATCCGCGGAGATCGCGGTCATGGAGACCCCCTAAGCGTGCACTACCAGTTAGACTGAATGCCAGAGTGTAACCGAGCGCAGGAGGCGCAGTTGAACGCGGTTTTGGATGACAGGACCCACGTGACGACACTGGCGGCGGTCTCGGCACGTGTCTGCGCGGAAGCACGGCAGTCGTTCGCCCCGACGATCGTTGCCTTGACGCTCCAAAAGCAGGTGGTCGAGGTCGTCGCGCATCATTGGTCGGATACGCATAGGATGACAGGATTCATTTCACTGCTCCCGTTGCGCGGGATGCAGAGACGGCTTGGCAACGGTCTCGACGTTCGTCAGGTGTGAGGAATCGGAACGGAGTCAGCATGGCGAAGTCGGAAGACAAACGATCGCGCCGGCGTCGACCAGTCGCTCCCAATGGGCGCCAAGATGACGCCGTAAAACGGCAAGCGGTGGCCGTGTCGGCCGACGATCTGCATCACCTGAGCGCTGTTCCCCCGGCGGACCCGGCCATTGAGTTGCCGCCGCTCGATCCTGAGATGTTCATCAACCGAGAACTGAGTTGGCTCGATTTTAACAATCGGGTCCTGTTCGAAGCTGAAGAGCGCGGGAACCCGCTCCTGGAGCGAGTCAAGTTTGCGGCGATTTTCGCCAGCAATCTCGACGAGTTCTTCATGATCCGGGTGGCTGGCATCCAGCGCAAGGTTGCGGCCGGAGTCGCGATCCGCGGTCCTGACGGACGCACTCCGGTAGAGCAGCTCAAGGCGGTGCGAGCGAAGTCGCAGGACGCGCTTGATCGCCATGCGAATGTCATCACAAACGATCTTCTCCCCGGTCTTGCCGCCGAAGGGATCGAGATCGTGCCGTATGAGTCTCTCACTCACCGGCAGCGGGAAACGGTGACCCGGCGCTTTGTGCGGGAGATCTTTCCCATACTCACGCCGCAGGCGATCGACCGGGGACGTCGATTTCCACACGTCTCGAATCGCAGCCTCAACTTGATCGCCTCACTCCGCCTATCGGAAGGCACGCGGTTCGCGCGGATCAAGATCCCGGCAACGCTGCCACGATTCATTCCCGTCACTAATGGCCCGGGAGGTAGCGATGGGCGGCCCGTAGTCTTCACCTGGCTTGAGCAGGTCGTGGCTGCCAACTTGGGACAGCTATTTGCCGGCGCCGAAATCGTCGCCTCGTACCCCTTCCACGTCACGCGCGACTCCGATATCGAGCTTGACGAAGATGGAGGCGATGACGATGAAGTCAATCTCAAGACGGTGATGCGCGAGTCGATCGCGCAGCGCGCATTCGGCCCCGTCGTTCGATTGATGATCGACCGCACGCTGCCGAATGACCTCCGTCACTGGTTGGTCGAACATCTCGGAGCGACGGAGGACGATCTCTACATTGTCGATGGACCGCTGGCTACGGATGGACTTTGGGATCTCGTGTCCATTGATCGCCCGGATCTCAAGGATGGCGCGTTAGCACCGGCGCCGGTTCGGGGACTGTCCGCCGTCCCAGATCAGCGGCCAGAAGACGTCTTTGCGGCTATCCGGGAGCGAGACATTCTCATCCATCACCCGTATCAATCATTCGGAGCCGTAGTCGATTTCCTACGGGCTGCGGCGGGCGACCCCGATGTCGTGGCCATCAAACAGACCCTGTATCGTATCGGCGGTGACTCGCCGCTGATCCCCTCGTTGATCGAAGCCCGGGATGACGACACGCAAGTCGCGGTTCTTGTCGAGCTCAAGGCTCGCTTTGATGAGGAGAACAACATTGGCTGGGCCGAAGAGCTCGAGCGACATGGCGTGCATGTTGCCTACGGTCTTACTGGGTTGAAGACCCATTGCAAGGCCACGCTCGTTGTGCGACGAGAACCGAGTGGTCTGCGGCGATACGTGCATCTGGCGACGGGAAACTACAACGCTTCGACAGCGCGAGTCTATGAGGATTTCGGTTACCTGACTGCACGGGAGGACATCGGCGCTGATGTCTCGGACCTCTTCAACGTCCTGACCGGCTTCGCGCAACAGGATGTGTACCGCAGCATCTGGGTGGCTCCTGGCGCCCTGCGCCAGGAATTGCTCGAGGCAATCGATCGGGAGATCGACGCCCACCGCCGCTTTGGGAACGGGCAATTGGTCTTCAAGGTCAACGCGCTTGTCGATCGCCTTGTGATTCGCGCCCTGTACCGTGCCTCAAGTGCCGGTGTGAAGATCGGTCTCATCGTCCGTGGTGCATGCTGTCTGCGGCCTGGGGTAGCGGGATGGAGTGACAACATTCGCGTAATCAGCGTCATTGGCCGCTTCTTGGAGCATAGTCGCATCTATTCCTTTGGCAACGGAGGCGAGAGCAGAGTCTACCTGGGTAGCGCCGATCTCATGGAACGGAATCTCGACCACAGAGTGGAGGTCGTCTTTCCCGTCGAGGATCCGCACTGGGCAAATGAGATCCGGGACGAGATTGTCCCGGCGTACTTTCGCGATACCGTCAATGCGTGGGAGCTCGGGTCAGATGGGACGTACATCCGAATTGAGTCCTCACCGGACAAGGCGCCCTTTGACGTTCACACGTGGTTGATCAATCGCTACAAGATTCCCACTGACTGGATGCTTACTGGCGCTCGCCGGGGCGGTCCTCGCCAGGTGCCACTACCGGAAACAGGTTGACCGCGCGGAGATCGCAACGACCGCTTTGGTTCGGCTCGAGCGTTGCCAGTTACTAAGCCGAGACTACGGCATCAACTCCTCGCCGGGCTCGGCAACGAGAGCCTGGGTCTCCAGCGCCGTGAGGGCGAAGTTGTCGATCTCCTGTTGGAGTGCATCACGGAGATTGATCAGGTCAACGAGATCGAGCCCGGCCAGAACAGCATTGTTCTCCGGATCACCGTCGTCGATGCTCTGACCGACCACGCGGAATTCGACCTCCCAGCCCTCATCGCCATTGGCATCCCCGGCCGCCGGCGCCTCGTCCATATAGATGTTATAGGTTTCCACGCCACATTCCTCCTGCGCCCGCGGCGACACCCCTGCCTGACCGGAGCGTACCGTCAAGGTGACGGATCGGCAAGCGTGGAGTGTTCAATCGGGAGGCGGTTGGGGGCCAGTTTCGCGCAATTCTGATGGCACGAAGCGGGTCAGGAGTGACACGACCGGTCCATGCGCACGGTCGGCTTCAGGATCCGCCTCGCGACACAGCATGGCCGCGCAAGCGTGATTTCCTCCAAAATACCGAATCGGATCGTAGGGGGAGAGCGCTTGTGGCCCGCGGTTAATCGAGCTTTCCTGCCGCGCGTCACGAGGCGCCAGCGTGGTCGAGGCGAGGATACATTGGCCCAGATACGACGGGCCGACCCCAGTGCCTGAGTACCCATCCGCGTAAAGAATGATTGGATTCCGATCAAGATGGCCGAAGAACGGGGAGTTCGTCTCGCTGCGATCGATCGAGCCGGTCCAGAAATCGGTAAATGGCACGTCCTCGAGGGGTGGGTTGATCCGCCGGAAGGTTCGCGCAGTGCGCGCGATACGAGGTCCTGGATCCTCGAAGGCCAGAGAAATCCGCGCGATGTAGGCATGGGAGCAGCGGCCCTTGCCGAAAGCAATTCGCCCGTCTCGAGTAGTCCGGTAGTAGTGAACCATCATATGGGCATCGGCGACACATATGTTTCCGGTCCAGCCATTCTCGTTAAGTTGGTCCCGGAGCGGCGCGGTCGCGACCATGTCGCTAGTCGAAGGGGAGAACCGCGCGTCGAAGTTCGGACAGTGACGACAGTCAGGCATTCGTCGCCAAGACGACCTTTTCCGCGACGACCGAGCGTAAAGTCGTTCGCACCAGGTTGGCCGCTGGTGCAGGATTTCGCGCACAGGATAGCCCTCCCAGACCTAACGACCCTGCTCGACGGCAACTCGGCGCAGGCCACGGGCCATGACCGCGGGCTGGACCCGAGCGCCGGCGCGGTCCCAGACACCACCCAGGTGGACCGGTGAGCCCGATCGGCGGGGGACTTCCTTGGCCTCGAGCTCAGTGAAGAGGTCGATTCCACGTGCGCCTGTGGCGCGCAGAGACGTATTCCACTCCCCAACGTGTGCCGGCGATTATCGCAGTTAGCAGCACGCCGCCGTGCCGGAAATCTGCGTCGATGGCGTAGTCGATGCAGTCGCGTCCGAACGACTCAACGGCCGCGGCAGACTCCCGGGAGAGTCGCATCCCCTCGTCTACTCCGTCCGTGCCGATTGACGAATCGAGTTCCTGCCACCAATTGATGACGAACCCACCGTTGCGGCCGCTTGCACCGGCACCGCAGAAATCGGCCTCCAGCAGGATGCCGTCGACTGACTGCTCCAGCCATTTGAGTTGGAGTGCAGGTCACGGAGCCGTATAGCCGCCCGACGATGTCTACGTCAGCGCGGAGCCCGCCGGCGAGCGGCTACACAGCCTCCACCTCAGGTTCTCGGCTCAGCGCTTCTTGCAGCCAGAGCGATCGCTGCTGCGCGAACTTGGCTGGCTGCAGTCTCGACATAGTTTCGTTGATTAACCCGGTAGCGTTTCTGCCAACGTTTTCCTCGCCGCCATTTCTTCCTGTAATGCGTTCAGCACACGCGCGTGAGTCACAGGATCGACCGCCGCAACCAGTCCGTTGAGATTGTGTGGCACTGGTTTGTTGTAGCGGAAACGCTCTCCCACCAGGTCTGTCACCACCCCGCCTGCCTCGTGGAATACGAGATCGGCCACGGCGAAATCCCATTCGGACGCCATGTTCTGGGGCCCATTCGGGCGAATGCCAATCATGACATCCACCATGCGTGGAGCGAGAAACAGACGGGGCGAGAAGCCGGTCACCGTTGGTTTCTCTGGCTCAACACCAAGTCGGTCGGCAACCGCTTGCACAATCGCTTCATTCCCAGGAGCACCAAACCATTTTGATGTTGCCAGGCGCAGCCGATCACCGGCAGGTTCGATTCGAACCTGCTCCAAGTCGCCGCCACCCCGACGGATCCAGACACCCTCGCCCGCGATTGCGGTCACCATGAGCTGCGCCGTCGGTTGAAATCCGGCGGCGGCGACCGGGCGGCCGTTTTCGATCAGGGCGACAAGGACATCGAATTCCCCGCTGCGTTGGATGAACTGCTCCGTGCCGTCGATGGGGTCAACGATCCAACAACGAGACGCCGTCAGCCGGCGATCGTCATCCAGACCTTCCTCGCTAAGAATGGGATCGTCCGGGCAAAGGTCGTGCAAGACCTGGCGAATCGCCTCATCCGCCGCGAGATCTGCATCGGTCACCGGCGACCCGTCGCCCTTCGCGTAGGTCGCGGCTGTTTTCCCGTCGTAGTACTCCCGGACGATCGCGCCCGCCGCAAGCGCGGCTGACACGGCCGCGTCCAAATCTCTGCGGCGCTCACGTTCGCCGTGCAACCGATCTTTCCTTCCTCAGATTCGACTCGCGTTGACCGATAGTAGCATCCGACTCAGGCGCAGATTCGGAGCGTCCTGGACACTCGGTGTCGTCATTACTACGACGAAAGCGACGCGTCACGGTTTCGTCGCGTCACCTGATCGATCGTGCAAGACTACGCTCGTTCAATCCTGGTCTTGGACGTGGTTTTCGGCGCGGGCGTGACGGCCGGTATGACTTCGCGAGCGAGTAGCTCAATGGTCTCTATATCCGCGGCGTCGAGTGTCTGCACGACGAAGTACTCCATACCGGCATCCGCTAACCCCTGGTAATACGCTGCGACTTGTGCCGGCGTTCCGACGACTCGGCTGAAGCGCTGCTCCTCATTGATGCCCTGGGGATAGTAATGGGCAAGCTTGGCTCGGGCAGCCGATTCGGTTGACGCGAGCATGAGCCAGCTCGTGAAATGCGTTCTCAGCACCGTGCGCGGATCACGGCCTACTTCTGTACAGTACTTGTCCAGGACCGAATTCTTGTGCTTCACGTCGTCGATCGAGCGTGCCAGGCCGGTGGCGTGCCCCGGTCCGAAGTTGCAGGCATCGGCGTATCGAGCGACGAGCCTGAGAGCTGTGCGCTCGCCCGCTCCGGCCAGAATGAGTGGGAGACTCGGTCGCTGCACTGGGGGAGGAAAAATCTGCTGCTGTTCGGTACTGTGGTAACGACCCTGGTAGCTAAACGGCTCTGTTCCCCAGACACCGCGAATGATTTCAATCGCTTCAGCTAGCGCTGCCTGCCGTTCCGGTACAGGAGGGAAGCGGGAGTCCGAGCTGCGCGAACTCCGTTCCGTTCCAACCATGCCCTAGCCCGAGGATGGCTCGCCCAGCGGAGAGGTTGTCGAGGTCCGCCGCCAGTCGCGCGGTGAGGACCGGTGCTCGGTACCCCGCGCAGAGGACGACCGAACCGAGTCGAACCCGGTTCGTCAGCATCGCGAGCGCACCCAGATGAAGCCACGCTTCGGGGGCATAGGCGGGATGATCTCCGAGAAAGTAAGCGTCGAAACCGAGTTCGTCGGCGAGGAGTCCCGAGTCTATGACTCGCCGCCCCGGGGCTGGGTCATCCGCACGCGCGAAGGCCTGGAGCCCCCAACCAATGCTGTTCCGGAACTGGCGGACCCAGTGGTGGCCGCCATTCGGGCCGGCGTACGAGGTCATGCAATCCTCCTACTTGCGTAGCATCTCTGGGACCTCAATGCGATCATCGCGCCTGCATGTCTGGGATTCCCAGGGTTTCCGCGGGCCAGTTCAGTCAACGATTTTGGCAGTGACGCCGCGCCCGATGCTCCGACTGCACTATCGCCGACAATGGTCGTTGCTCAAAAGTGAACTGTCTGGATCAGCCGGCATGGTGCAGGAGGTGGTAGTGACATCAGCTAGCCAGAACCGGAGAAATGCGCCGATCGCCGCTCTCATATTCGATATGGACGGTTTGCTGGTCGACAGCGAAGCGGTCGCCGCAGAGGCACTGGCGCTCTTCCTCCAACGTCATGGGCATGAATTGCGGCCAAACACGCTTGACGGTGCAATCGGGCGACGACTCCCGGAGGCGGTGGCGATGCTGGCGGACGCGTATAACCTCCCTGGGGCGGTTGATGATCTGATCGCGACATTCGATACCATGCGTCTTCAGGCACTGCATGGCAATGTATTGGCCATGCCTGGCGCCGTCGTGCTCCTCGACTGGGCAACCGCGAGAGGTATCCCTCGCGCCTTGGCAACTTCGAGTTCCCGCGGTCATGCTGACGTTTCACTCGCCGAGGCGTCACTGGCCGGTCGATTCGACGTCGAAGTTACCGGCGACGAGGTGCAACGTGGCAAACCGGCGCCAGACCTCTTCCTGCTCGCCGCCGATCGTCTCGGTGTTCCCGCCGAATCATGTGTGGTATTCGAAGACTCCCCAGCCGGTCTCGAAGCCGCGATGCGAGCCGGTATGCGCCCGGTTTGGGTACCGAATGCCCACACGAGCCACCTCACCCCGTTCGTCCCTGATATCACGACACTTGAGCACCTCGGGGACGCGATCCCCTGGCTCGAGTCGCAAGGGGTAGGAGGTGCCGTTACCGAGCGGTGACGTCGCCATCAAGATGTGGCATCTCTGCGTTTGCAAGGAATGCTGTTAACCGAAACGACATATCCCTTGAGATCAAGACATACCCAGGCGATGCCGAGAACTCACCCGGCTATACAACGTTCCCAAGACTGCACCATACCCAACGTGCCGTGGAACCGATTGCCAGAACGCGGGCCAGTTGAAATATCGATCGACTTGGCCATCGCGGATCGCTGGGTGTTTGTCCTCGAGAACCGTGATGGGGTAGAGGATCACGTTTTCGACGTTGGCAAAGATGATCCCTTTCAGCCACGGCGGTCCCGGTATCCGGTGCTCGATTGTGGCGTAGAGGCTGGCGAGGACGAGCGAATTGACGGCGTGAACTGCGGTGCCAACAGCCCTCGCATGTTTCGGATCCTTGACCAGAGGCCGACCCAGCACTATCAGGTCGTCGACGTTTCTGCCGGTCAATCGCAGATCGGCTTCGAGAATGGCCAAGAAGGCCGCTCCAGCGGCAAGGCCAGAGATTGCCACGGCCTTCGCATTGGGTTTGCGAATAATGTTGCTCACGTGCTTACGATCTTCAATGGTGGGCACCCCATCCAGGTTTGACGATGGACAGACGTTCAACGACTCGTGATGACGTCGACCGCGTCCCGCTGGAATACGGGAATGGGACGGCGTTTGTGCTCAGACGCTGCAATTAGTGCTGCGACGCGATCCTTCGTGGCAACGGCTGTCACGTCCTGATCACTGACGGATGCCGCGAGGGTGCGGTCGAGATCCTCATAGGAGACACCTAATTCCGCCTCGTCGGTCTGGCCTTCCCAAAGTCCCGCTGACGGCGCCTTGGTAATTACGCTGGGCGGGACTCCAAGCTCGCGGGCCAACCCACGCACGGTCGTCTTGTCCAGATCGCCAAGAGGCAGGAGATCGACTCCGCCGTCGCCGTACTTTGTGAAATAGCCAATGCTGAGCTCGGTCTTGTTGCCGGTGCCGACCACGATTCCGTTGTACCGATTCGCGAGGTAATAGAGCGACGTCATGCGCAAGCGCGGTTTTACGTTCGCCAGTGCGAGTTGTTGCCGAGTTGCCTGGCGGTCCGGATCGACATTGGCATCTTCCAATCCCGCGGCGCCCTCGCCGGGCATCGCCGCGAGCAGCGCTTCGTAGGCGGGAGCAAGATCGATAATTCGCGGAATGACTTCAAAAGCGCTTGCGACAGACTCGGCATCTCGCATGTCTTCCGGGCGTGAGTGGATCGGAAGGATGGCGGCGATCACTCGCGACGGCCCAGCGGCCATCGTACAAAGCGCGCACACAACCGCGGAGTCGATCCCCCCGCTCAGCCCCAGGACGAGGCGCGAGGCGGTGACCTGGTTCATATGGAATCGCAGCCAGCCCGAAATCTCGTCGGCAAGCGACGAGTAATCGATCCGGGCGTAATCGGTCATCTTTGCCTCCAGGTGTCCACCTGATCGAGGACTAATCCTCGCCGTCCCCTCCGTGCGAGTCAAGCCGCGTGTCGATTTGTCGCCACAGGTATCGATCTCGTTATCTTCAACCCCTTCGAATTCTTTGCCGTGTGCGTTCCACATTCGAGTGCAGGCGGTCGGACAACTCGGATAGCGCTAAATCGCTCGGGACGGTCGCAATTTGCGACCGTCCCGAGCGATTCCGAATTGTGGGCCCGTGACCGCTACTGCAAGTATCTCCCGTCGATCCATCCCGCCTGACCCGAAATTCGCACGTTCACGTAGCCGTTGGCCTGAGACCCGGTGAGCGTCACCGGACTCCCCGCCGGCACGATATTGAGAATGGGCGCGGTTGCACTTGGCTGAGAGCGCAAGTTCACGTTGTTTGTCGCGATCGCCTCTGCCCCAACCGTCGTGTCGGCGTCGGGCGCGGGCGCCGGAGCGAGAGCCGTGGTCTCCGCTGGTACGGGAGCCTCGGCCGCCTGCAGCAAGGTAGCCCCTGACGAAATGTCCGCGACTTCGAGGTACGAGGCGTCCGCCCAGCCTTCCTGACCGTCGTAAACGACCCGCAGGAACCCATCTTGGGCCTCACCAGTGAGAGTCACGACGGCAACGGAAGGAATCGTGCCCATTGCGATGCCGTCGGCAGTAGGGGTATCCCTCAATTCGATTGCGCCAATGGCCGTGGCCGTTCCTGCCTGGCTTGGCTCAGCGGTCTGCTCCAGCGAGATGGCGCCACGCTCGACCCATTCCGAAGCGACCCATCCGAACTGTCCATCGACCTTCACGGGGATAAACGCGTCTAGCTCAGCACCGGTGACGGTCATTTCGGTGTCCGGCGGCAGCGTCGCGACGACGTCATAGTCCGCGCCGGGCCCGGTGCGGAGGTTGACGTCGCTCGCGCTGACGGCGCCGTCGACCGATTGAAACAAGCTGACGCTCTTGCTCGGCGGCGCTGGCTCACCGCATAACCAACCGGGGCCATCGCTGACGTCACCGAAGATCGTCGTCCAGTACCAGCCATACTGCGAGGTCTCATCGTAGGCGCGACCGATGCCGATAGCGCCAAAACTCCCGTTCAGCATATTGGCATTGTGTTCCGTGCTGGACTGCCAGGTCTGCATAGCTTCGGCGGCCGTCTCGGCGCCGGCGGCAATATTCTCGCCGTGGGTGCCCCCTTGATACCCGAAATTGGACATATTTTGTTCGACCGTTGTCCCGTCGAGCAGGGTGTGGGCGAGGTATCCGTTCGCGGCCATGTCGATGCTGTGGTACGCCGCCGCGGACGACAGCGACGAAGATACGGAGAGCGGTGGCATGCCCGAGGCGGCCCGGTAATCATTGATCAGCGCCAAAAAGGCGACCTCTTCGCTGTCCACGCACGCGTCTGCTGAGCTGGGCGCAAGGAAAGAGTTGACGATGCCCGCTGGCTCGGCCGGAGCCGCGGTCGCGGCGGGAGCAATGAGCAGGACAGCACCGAGGGCAGCCACAACCCGCACCCATTGCGATGGGCGACTAGCTGGAAATCGAACGGAGTGCATCGGACACAACCCTCCCTTGAGCGTGGGAGGGGGTCGTTCCGATCGTGACCAGCCGGTATCGGGGGAACCGGTGGCGGAGGGCGGGGTTCGGTCCGGACTCCGGACCATAGTCGGCAAGCGCCCTCCCACGCGAGCCGACCTGTACGTACGCTAAATGAACCGCGCCGCTAGCCTCAAGTCGGTTGAGGGTGCCAATGGTCCCGGTTTCCGCTGCGGCAGCTTATGCGAGATCCGGGTGATGGCCGCAGGCACCGGGCGTGGGCGCCGGCCGTTCTCCGCTGCGCCTTGCTTAACCTTCGGAATCTTCGCAACATTTCGATAACGCGCATCCGGTAGCAGGACGCCCCGCGCCCGTCACCCGGCGACGGCATCATCCGGGTTCCGTATTGCACCCTTACGTCAGAGTGTCCCAGGCAACGACGCGCGCCGGGGATCCATCCGCTTCTCCTAGCGAAAGCGGGAGGAACGCGAACGAATAGGGGTGCGCGGGGTCAAGCAACCTCAGGTTGCAAAGGTTCTCCGCGATCAGCACGTCCGCCGCGAGCAAGATGGCGTGCGCTGCCGAGCCCTCGTCAACCGTTGAATCGACGCTGAGGGCATCGATTGCCACGAGCCCGGCATTCGATGCGACGAGTCGGGCGGCAAGCTCTGCAGAGAGGTAGGGATGCCGAAAATACCGCTCGTCGCCCCAATAGTGATCCCATCCGGTGCAGACCACGGCGAACCAACCGGGCCAGGTCACGTTGGTCACGCTAGTCAGAACAGTGTCCGGGATCGCCGCGTTGTCATCCAACCCCCGGGCGTCGAGCACCAGCCCGCGTCCGACGAGACGATCCGGACCATATGCTCCAATTCCCGCGCCCTCCGCAATGAGATGACGAGGCGCATCCATATGAGTGCCACTGTGCGTCCCCATCTTGAGCGAACTGATCTGCCACGGCGCGAACTCGTGGATCGACTCGATGTGCACCTCGGGGTCTCCCGGGAAGCGCGGGATGCCGGCGTTCAGGGGTTGTGTGAGATCGAACATCGACGGATCCCTGGAGAATTGGCAGAGGCCGCGCAGTAATGCCAGCGCGGCCTCTGCCAGGGGAAGCTAGGCGACCTACGCGACGAGGTCGTGTGCCAGCTCCTCGAACGCGGCGACATAGGTATCGGCATCCTCGATCGAATGGGCGACCGAAAGGGTCCATTCCTCTTCGCGCCCGGGCGTCATGAATACGCCGCGGTTCATCATGTAGAGCCAGGCTAGATCGGTCAGTTCGCCGTCGTGACTCGCCTGAAATGAGGCGTAATCGGTGATCTTCGTCGGGGAGAAGGTGACGCACCCCTTCGAGCTAATGCCGACGGTGTAGCCAGGCAGGTTGTATTTCTCGAGAACCGCGTCGCAGCCGGCCATGAGCCGGTCATTCAACATGTCGAGATGCTGATAGGCCTCGGGCGTCAGCACTTTTTCGAGGCTGGCGCGCGCCGCGGCCATCGTCAACGGATTCCCGTTGTAGGTCCCAACCTGGTAGACCGAACCGTTGTTGACCACCTCCATGACCTCTTCGCTGCCGCCAATGGCCCCGGAGGGCAGACCGCCGCCAAGCGCCTTGGCCATGGTGACCATGTCCGGGAGCACGCCGAACTTCTCGGTCGCACCGCCGGGAGCGACACAGAGACCGGTCTTGACCTCGTCGAAGATCAGCACCACTCCGTGACGCTTCGTGATGTCCCGCACGGCCTCCAGGTACCCCGGCTCCGGCAATACCACGCCGAGGTTCATCATGGCCGGCTCCATGATGACGCAGGCCGGTGGCCGTCCCTCTTCGAAGAGACGCTCGATGCGCCGCTCCATGGCGCCAGCGTCATTGAAGGGCACCGCGATGGTCAGATCAGAGGCGGCTTTCGGGATACCAGCGCCATACGGGAGTGACGCGTAGTTGTCAGGATCGCCGATGTTCTCGTAGGGAACAGAGATGGAGACCATCACGTAGTCGTGATGGCCGTGGTACGAGCCGAAAATCTTGACGATCGTGTCGCGGCCTGTGAAAGCGCGCGCGATGCGGATGGCATCCATCGTCGCCTCAGACCCGGAATTGACGTATCGCCATTGAGGGAGGCCGAAGCGGCGGACGAGTTCCTCGCTGACGACGATGGCGTCCTCGACCGGCGCGGCAAAGTGGGTACCGCGGGCGACCTGTCGCTGCACGGCCTCGACAATGGCCGGGTGGGCGTGTCCTTGCACCATCGATCCGAATCCGTTGTGGAAATCGACCATCTCGGTACCGTCGACATCCCAGACTTTGGATCCGTGCCCCTTCTCCAGGTAGATCGGCCACGGATCGCGCACCTGGTACGACGATGCAACGCCGCCGGACAGGGTCTTCCGAGCCCACTCGTACATCTCGCCGGATTTGGTGGTCCGGGCGTCGAGCGTTTTCTGTTCGCGCTCCGTCAACTCTTCGATGCGCCCGCGGTCGATGCGCACGGGACTCGCCGTGACCATGAGTGGTCGATCCTCTCGTTATCGCCTTCTGGCCAAACCGCCAGACTGCTATCAAGAACTGTCCGATTATCTCTGAAGCCCGCGCCACTGTCTAAAGCCGGGCTCTTTCCAGGGCGTGCTACACTGCCGGCCGGTTTTGGCTTGCCAGCCCGTGATCGGACAGCAGCGGTCTAGCCGCAGGCAGCGAGGAGCTTCGCGCGAGATGGAAATCAGCGGCCAGCACCGCTTTTCAGCGCCGCGGGAGCGCGTGTGGGAACTCCTGCTCGATCCCGGGATCCTGCAGCAGTGTCTTCCCGGCGCCGAGGATCTGGTCGAAGTTGGTCCCGAAGAGTACGAGGCCCGGATGAAAATCGGGGTCGCCGCCATCCGGGGAACCTATCAGGGCAAGGTCAAGATCGTCGACAAAGATCAGCCGACGTCGTATCGCATGGTGGTCGAAGGGAAAGGGCCCGCGGGTCAGATCTCCGGCGACGCGAAGATCGATCTCGCCGACGATGGCGAGGGCACCCTCGTGAACTGGACCGGAAATGCCAACGTGCGCGGTACTCTGGCCCGAGTCGGCGGCCGGGTGATGCAACCCGCGGCCAAGATGATCGTCGGCCAGTTTTTCAATTGCCTGGAAGGAAAAGTCGGATAGTCGGTCAGCCGGTACGTCGGTTGGTAGCGGAACTTCGCTACGTACCGACTATTTGAGTGACCGAGTTCACACTCGGGGGTAGTGCGTGCACGTGCCGATCACATTGAGTGTCAACGGCGTCGAGCGCCGGGCGGAAGTCGAACCCAGAACGCTCCTTGTTCAGTATCTCCGTAACGATCTCGCCCTGACCGGGACCCATATCGGCTGCGAAACCAGCCAGTGTGGCGCCTGCACCGTGCTCATGGACGGCAAGGCGGTGAAGAGCTGCACCATCCTGGCGGTCCAGGCGGAGGGCGCATCAGTAACCACGATCGAAGGCCTGGCTCCCGTCGGCACTCTGCATCCGGTGCAGCGGGCGTTCTGGGACGAGCATGGATTGCAGTGCGGGTTCTGCACCCCCGGTATGGTCCTCTCGACCGTCGCGCTCCTCGCGGACGACCCAAATCCAAATGAGGAGTCGATCCGGCATGGGCTGGAAGGGAACATCTGCCGCTGCACCGGCTACCACAACATCGTGCTCTCGGTGCAGACCGCCGCGAAGTCGCTGGCATCGGGCGCCACTCCGGAACCGGTGCTCAACCGCGATGCGTCGCTGACGAGGTGAAGCGATGAACACCTCACCTTTCGCCTATCAGCGAGCAAGTAGTCTCGACGATGCGATCTCACTTTTGCAGCAGCATGGTGACGGCGCCAAGCTGATCGCGGGCGGCCACAGCTTGCTCCCGATCATGAAGCTGCGGCTGGCGGAACCGGACATGCTGATCGACATCGGGCGGTTGCCGGAGCTGCAGGGCACCCGGCGAGAAAATGGCGAGATCGTGATCGGCGCGCTCGCGTCCCATCATCAAGTCGCCACCGACCAGGACGATTCGATCGTCGATCCCGCTCCTCGCCGATACCGCGTCGCGCGTCGGCGATCGTCAGGTGCGCAATCGGGGAACGATCGGGGGAGCGCTCGCCCATGCCGATGCGGCTGCCGACTACCCCGCGGCAATTCTTGCGCTCGAAGCGACGATTGTCGCCAAGGGACCCCAGGGCGAGCGGCGAATCGCGGCGCGGGAGTTCTTCCTCGACTTCTTGACGACCGCGCTGGCGCCAGACGAGATTCTCACCGAGATTCGCGTTCCTGTGCCGGCGGACGGGCACGGCTGGAGCTACCAGAAGCTGGCGAACCAGGCGTCCGGATACGCCATCGTCGGCGTTGGCGCCATCGCGATCCTCGACGGAAGCGGGGCGTTTGACGATGTTCGTGTCGGCGTCACGGGGACCGCTGCCGTTGCCTGGCGCGCAGTGGCGACGGAAGCGGCACTACGCGGGCAGAATCCTGATCCCGCGGTCGTTGCCGCGGCAGCCGACATGGTCGACGACGGAGTGGAAGCCCTTGACGACCTGCACGGGTCTGCGGAGTACCGACGGCGGGTGACGCGCGGGCTTACCCGCCGCGCGATCCTGGAGGCCGTGACGCGCGCCCAGCAGCGCGGGTAGAGTTCCCAGTCAGTACGATTTCGGCAGACCGAGCACGTGCTGGGCGAGATAGCTCAGGACGAGGTTGTTCGAAACAGGGGCAACCCGGTAGAGCCGCGTTTCCCGGAACTTCCGCTCCACGTCATGCTCGGCGTTGAACCCGTGGCCGCCGAGGGTATCGACCGCCGCGTTGGCGGCGGCCCAGCTCGCCTCGGATGCCAGGAGCTTCGCGGTATTCGCCTCTGCTCCGCAGGAAAGTCCCGCGTCGAACCGGGCCGCCGCGCGCCGCGCCATCAGGTCGGCGGCCTCGATCTGGGCCCAGGCCAGGGCTAAAGGAAACTGAATCCCCTGGTTGGACCCCAGCGGGCGGTCGAAGACCTCGCGCGTCTTCGCGTACCCCGACGCCCGTTCGATGAACCAGCGTCCGTCGCCGACACACTCCGCGGCGATGAGAATCCGCTCCGCGTTCCAACCGTCGAGGATGTGCCGAAACCCCATACCCTCACTGCCGATGAGATTGCCGGCGGGGACTCGCAGCCCGTCGATCGTCAACTCGTTTGTCTCGTTGTTCATCATCATGCGCAGTGGACGAGACCTGATGCCGTCACCGGCCTCCTGCAGATCGACCATGAAGAGGCTGAGTCCAGCGGTCGGCCGGTTCTCGTCGCGCGGCGCCGTGCGGGCCAGGAGGACCATCAGATCAGAGTGCTGCACGCGGGAAATGAAAATCTTGCGACCGGTGATGACGTACTCATCTCCTTCTCGGGTCGCGACGGTCTCGATGCGGGTCGTATCCGTTCCCGCCCCGGGCTCCGTGACCGCAAACGCTTGCAGACGGAGCTCCCCGGAAGCAATTAGTGGGAGATACCGCGCCTTCTGCTCCTCCGAACCATGCCGTAGCAACGCTCCCATGACATACATCTGGGCGTGTGCTGGTCCCGCGTAGCCACCGCTCTGGTTGATCTCCTGCAAGATCGCCGCGGCCTCCCGCAATCCGTATCCAAGACCGCCGAACTTCTCGGGAATGAGCGCCGCGAGCCAGCCGGCCTCCGTTAGCGCACGGACAAACGCCTCCGGATACTGTCGTTGATGGTCGAGCTCTCGCCAATAGGCGTCCGGGAATTGCATGCAGAGGGCACGCACTTCGCGCCGCAGCAGGACGATTTCGGGCGGGTCGGCGAACGGGTCGAGGCCGGGCCTCGCGCCAATCCCGGTCTCGGTTGTGCCGCTCGTTTCTCTTGCCGATGCCATCAAGTCTCCCGATTGGAAGCTCCGATCCTACCACCTCGCATCCAGGCGGAGGTTGGCGAAGGGTGGCAAACTCCGTCCGTAGCCGCTGTCGGACTCATGAGGGGAAAATGGCGTGTGTGATTTGGACGAAGGACGCTGGCGAACCATAGTGCTGGCGGTTGATAGCGATCACCACGTCGCAACACTGACCCTTGCGCGGCCGGAGGCGCTCAATGCCATCAGCCGGGAGCTTGCCACGGAACTGCATGCGGTGTGTGAGTCACTTGCCGCCCGGAGCGACATCTGGGCAGTGATCGTGACCGGATCGGGCGATCGAGCATTTTGCGCTGGGGCGGACCTCAAAGAGCGGCGGATGCTCTCTGCAGACGAGCGCGCCGCCCACACGGTAGCAATCGAAGCGGCGGCGGAAGCTCTGGCCGCCCTGCCGATGCCAACGATCGCGGCTATTCGTGGATTCGCGCTCGCGGGCGGCGCCGAGCTGGCAATCGCCTGCGATCTTCGGGTCGCCGCCCAAGACGCGACGCTGGGATTTCCGGAGGTCAGGATCGGAATCTTCCCTGGTGCGGGTGGCGCGCTGCGCTTACCGCGCATCGTCGGTAACGGTCACGCGCGCGACCTGCTGTATACGGGGAGGCGAGTGCCGGCCGAGGAGGCGCTCCGGATTGGCTTGATCGACCGGCTCGTGGCGCCTCAGTCCGTATTGGAAACGGCCGCTGAAATTGCGGAGTCGATTACGGCGAATGCTCCCCTCGCCGTGCGCGCCGTGAAACGCGCGTTGGAGGAGAGTCATGCCCGCCCACTCCCGGACGCACGGATCGCGGTGAGCGCGCTGAGAGCAGCGCTCGACGAAACGGACGACTATGAAGAAGGGCTCGCGGCATTCGCGGAGAAACGTGCCCCTCGATTCAGCGGCCGCTGATCTAACGAGCCGCCGCGACGAGCGCCTGCACCCGCCGCGGATCGACTGGATTGGCGAGAATCGCGTCGACTTTGGCGGCGGTGCCGACGATCGCTCCGTCCGCAATCGCCAGTAGCGACGGAAGGTTCTCCACCGTGCCGCCACTGCCGACGTACATAGGCGTGTCCGGCAGCGCCAATCGCACCGCCTGGAGATCTGCAGCGTCGGTGGGGTGACCGGTGCCAGCTCCTGAGACAATCACGGCGCCTGCCAGGCCTCGAACGACCGCATCCTCGGCCATCTCTCCGATCGGGCGCGGGGAGAGTGGTGCTGCGTGCTTGACGTCTACGTCGGCCCAGACGGCAATAGGCGCGCCGAGGCGACGGATGAGCGCCTGCACAGCATCAGCACGGCCTTCGATCAGTCCCTGGTCAGTGACGGCCACGCCGGCGTAGACATTGGCGCGGACGAATTGTCCGCCGGCAGTCGCCGCAATCGCGACGGCGCCTTCAACGTCATTGCGCAGGACGTTGACCCCGACTGGAAGACCTGTCTCAGCAATGACCACGGAGACCGCAAGCGTCATGGCCGCGATCGTCTCAGGTCCGACACGGGCCTTGCGGAACGGCACGTCGCCAAAGTTCTCGACGATGAGAGCGTTGGCGCCACCGCTGACCCAGGCCTCCGCATCCCGTCGGGCAGTCTCAAGAATGTCATTTATTTCGCGTGAGGATGGTCCCCGAGGAGATCCCGGCAGGGGAGGAAGATGGATAACGCCGACGATCCGGAATACCAACTTTGGTAGCTCGCGGGAGCCGCTCCTCATTATCGGCTGCCTCCCACCGCCACCAGACCGGCAGCAGCTGCACCGATGGCAAACAGAAGCATGCAGACCGCAAAGAGGGTGAATCCGCCTCCCGAGCGGAGAGCCTGGGGATCCCGGCGGACGTATCGCGCATAGAGCAACGACAGGGCGAGCGCGAGCGAACCCCCGGCGGCGCCGAAATAGATCATTGCCTGGAGATCCACGCCTGTCGCAACTCCGTAATGCCGCCGCGCCACGAGCCTGACGTCGGCAGATCGAATGGTACTGCGCCGCAGCGAGCAAAATAGGCTAGTCTACACGTATGGTGACAGCGGAACTGTCGCCACTCGATCGTGTTCGTCCCGAACGAGACGGCAGTAAGCATCAATCCGGCGAGGCGAATCAACAGCATGAGCGACAACCGTGATGGGAGATCAGGCGCAGGCGGGCGGCGAACCGCGTCGCCTGGTGCTCGCGGTGATGGGTCTTCCCGGCAACGGGGAGGATCGCTGCCGGTGGGAAGTGCGGCGATTGGGAACATGGACGTGGAGCCATATCGATACACGATGGCCGATCTGGAGGCTGAGACCGGTCTCCCAGCCCGCACAATCCGCTTCTATATCACCCAGGGTCTCCTGCCATCCGCGAAAGGCCGTGGCGTCGGCGCAACCTATGGCCCGAGTCACATGCTCAGGCTCAAAGCAATCGGACTTCTCAAGAAAGACAACACCCCCCTTGAACAGATCAGGCAACGGCTCTCCGACATGCGCGATGCGGAGCTCGCGGCAATGCTCGAGGTCGAGACCGCGCCGCCCGAGGATCGATGGCGGCGGGTGATGCTCCATCCGGACCTGGAACTGCATGTTCGAGAGCAAGGTGGCCGAAATCGCGACTACACATTCGAAAAGGTGGTCGATCTGATCGTCAAGCAATCGGAGGTGCTCATCAAACAGCAGCTTGGCGATTCCAACCGGTGATTGACGACGAGGCTGGGGAACGATTCTGGATTCCGGACAATCCGGACGGTAGCGGCTGGGCGGACGTGGACTGGGTCAGCGCGTCGCGCGGTTCCCGGTATCACTATCGCCATGTGGGTCCGATTGAGGAAGAGCGGTCTCACTTGCCGACCTGCTACCGAGTCGTAACTCGCCTCGAATCGCAGGATCTTCATGCCCACGAGAACAGCTACTACGTGGCACGAGACCGCCTCGCGGATTTTCTGGCAGAACTGAGTCTTGCAGGCGGTTCAGAAACGATCTGGCACGTCGAGCCGTGCCCGCACCCACCGCCTGAAAGCAGGGCCGGTAATTGAATGAGAAGGCGACGGGGGTGGCCAGATTGGCCACCCCCGTCGCCGGTGTGCGGAGTTCTATCTACGAACGAAGGAGGTTCATTACATCTGGTCCGCCGACCGCGAGACCCGAGGCGACATTTCCCTGGGCATCGATCACGATCGCCGACGGCGTCCCCGATGCTCCGAAAGCTTCGCCGGTGCGAAACCCTTGGTCGAGGAGAATCGTCGAGTCGAGCCCGTGCTCACGATTCGATTCCGCGGATCCAGTTGAAATGAGCACGAGCTCTGGCGCTCCAGCCGGCTTCTCCTTCTCCCACCCCTTGAGGTCGTCGACGAGCCGCTGGCAGAACCCGCAACCGGGGTTCCAAAAGAGGAGAGCCGTCCGCCCGTTGCGAATCTCTTCGAGATTGACTTCTTTGCCCTCGAGATCAGGCAGCTTGACCGCCGGTGCCTTGCCTCCGACCTGAACTCCGCGTGGCGCCGGCGGCGCGTCGAGCTCGGCCTCGGCTGACGGATCGAGCAAGTTCTGCGGCGCCTCGTTCCGGAGCAGGGAGATCACCGTCGGACCGCCAACGGCAAGACCAGACGCAATCTTCCCTTCGGCATCGACAAGCACCGCTGAAGGGGTACCGCTGGCGCCGAACGCGCGACCGACGGTGAAGCCGGAATCGAGAAGGATCGGCGACTTTAGGCCTTGCTGGCGGTTTTGCTCGGCCTCGCCGGTCGAGACTACCAGGAGGTTCGGGGCGCCTTCGGGTTTGTCCGCTTCCCAGGCTTTGAGATCGTCAACCATGCGCTGGCAGAATCCGCAGCCAGGATTCCAGAACAGTACGGCCGTCGGATGACCGGCAAAGTCGGCGAGCTTGACTGGCTCACCGTCAAGATTACTGAGCTCGACGACGGGGGCATCTTTGCCGATGCTGGCAACCCCTCGTGGCGCCTGAGCATTGGCGCTGGGCCGTTGAGCTTGCGCCGGACGCGGCAGGACAGCCAGACGTGGCTTCGGTACCGGCACCTTGCCTTCCGTGGCTTGCCCCACCAGGGTGCGGATCTGGTCCGCACCGCCGGCTACCGCGCTACCGATAGTGCCATCGGGTCGCACGAGAACCGCGGTTGGGGTTCCATACGTCATGTAGGCGTCGGCCACCTCGTTGTCCTTCTGCATCAGGACCTGGCTGAGGTTGTGCTGCTTCTTCTTGTTGCGGTTGTCTTCAAGCGAGCCGCGGGTGATGACGGCGACGGTCAACTTATCGCTGAGGTCATGCTGCCACTTGCCAACGTCGCTCATCATCGCGTTGCAGGGCCCGCAGGTGGGATCGGTGAAGATCAGAAGTACCGGCTTTTCCGCGGCACGCAGAGCGTCCAGGGTCATCGTCTCGCCATAGAGCCCTGAAAGACTGAACGCCGGCGCTGGCGCCCCAAAGGGAAGCCCTTCCTCCTCTTCATCCTCCTCGTCTTCCTCGTCGTCATCGGAAAGCTCGATGTCCGCGTCCTCGAGCGCCGCCTCGATGCGGTCGAGACGAACGAGCAACCGGCCATTCTGACCCAGGAGATGGACGAGCAACCAGGCGACACCGGCCAAGGCGGCGAGCAGGATAATGCCGATCACCAGCATGACCCACTCGAAGGTGTCAAGACCCTGGACGACGTCGGTAACGGCCGGGCCGGGATCATTGTTGGCGAACCCGGAGTAGGCAACGAACGCCGCAAGCACCGCCAGAACGGCATTCCGAACCAGGGTCGATGGGCCAATCTCAGAGGTGGTCAGTTGGCCGAAACAGTGACAATCGAATTTGCGGCCCCGGGAGAGGTTGTAGCCAATACTAACGACGAAGACGAGCAGCAGGATCAAAGCGAGCAGCGCTCCCCATGCCGCCGTCGCGACGGGAATCAAGAGCACCGCAATGACGAGCTCGGCGATCGGAAGCACGATTCCGCCCGCGCGTGTCATCCGTTCCGGAACGCCAAACGACCGCATCGCCGCTTGGGATCCGGAAAGATCTAAGAGTTTGGAAATGCCCGATACCACAAACACCGCGGCCAGGATCAGACGAGCCGCGAGCAAAAGCGCATCCATGCGTTCGAACCCCTGCACGACGAAACGCGAAACCCCGCCTGTCGGGCGAGCCGACGAATATACACCGCGGGGTCATGTCTAGTGTTGCCTTAGTGTACCACCGGGCTGGCACACTTTTTGAGCCGCGCTCAAGGAAACAGGAGCGCCGTCGCTCCAATACTAACCAAAGGGAAGCATTAGGTCTAGTAGCTCAAAGCGGACGGGCAGAACAGATTGGGATACTACAATGCCCGTATCTGACGAAGAGCGCAACGCGTGCTGTCCCAGGGCACTGTTTAGGGGAGGTGTAACGGGTGATCGAGACGCGTGAGCGGAGAGCGACCAACGGCAGCGCAGACGCCGAGGCCATGACTCGGGAGATGACGGGTGGACAGGCGTTGGTCGCTTCTCTGATTGCCAATGGCGTCGACACCCTCTTTGCGCTGCCGGGCGTTCAGCTCGATGGCGCCTTCGATGCGCTTTACGAAGAGCAAGACGCCATCCGCGTGATCCATCCGCGCCATGAGCAGGCCGCTGCCTACATGGCCGACGGGTATGCGCGAACCACGGGCAAGGTCGGCGCCTGTATGGTCGTGCCGGGTCCTGGTCTCCTCAATGCGACGGCAGCCCTATCGACAGCATATGCCTGCAATTCTCCAGTCTTGTGCGTTACCGGACAAATTCAATTTGACCTCATTGAGTTTGGTCGCGGATTACTTCATGAGATTCCAAATCAACTCGGAATGATCCGCTCGGTGACCAAGCATGCTGAGCGCGCCACGAGGCCGATTGAGATCCCGGGGCTGGTGGATCGCGCATTTACCGAGATGCGTAGCGGGCGCCAAAGGCCGGTCGAGATCGAGATCCCGCCGGACATCCTCTTTGCCGAGGCAGACGTCGAACTCTTGCCAGCCGCAGATCTTCCGGAGCGGTTCGCCGGAGACCCGGATGCCCTCGAGCGCGCAGCGAGTCTTCTTGCCCAGTCACAGCGACCGCTGATCTGGTCCGGTGGTGGCGTACTCGGAAGCGGGGCCTGGGAGGAGCTACGCCGATTGGCCACTCTCTTGCAAGCGCCGGTCGTGATGACCGCGAATGGCAAGGGGGCGGTCTCAGAGCGGGACGCGCTGGCGCAGAACATTCTGGGGGGAATGGAGCTCCTGCCTGAGGCCGACGTCATCCTGGCGGTCGGCACCCGCTTCGTTGATCCGGCGACCGCGAAGTGGGGTCTCGGACCTGGTCGCACGGTGATTCAGCTTGACATAGATGCTGACGAAATTGGGCGCAACTACCCAGTCACGATAGGCATCGAGGCCGACGCCAAAGCAGGGCTTACGGCCCTGGGTGACCTCGTCGAACGTGCCGGATCCAACCGGGCCTCTCGCACATCCGAGCTCAACGCGTTGAAGCAGGGGATCGCCACACGCGCTCGCACAGTCGGACCGCAAGCCGAGTTCGCGCTGGCGATCCGTGAAGCGCTCCCCGATGAGGCGATTGTTGTTTCCGAGATGACCCAGGTCGGCTACTGGACGAACTTCGCGTTCCCGGTCTACGAACCTCGCACCTATATCACCCCGGGCTACCAGGGCACGCTTGGTTACGGCTTCCCGACCGCACTTGGCGCAAAAGTGGCGCATCCGGAGCGGCCGGTGGTCTCCATCAATGGCGATGGCGGCTTCGGGTTTTGTCTCAACGAGCTATCGACGATGGCCCGGCACAGCATCGCGGCGATCACCATTGTCTTTACCGACGATGCGTTCGGAAACGTGCTCCGCATCCAGCAGGAACAGTTTGGCGGACGCACGATTGCCTCTGATCTCCTCAATCCCGACTTCCTGAAGCTCGCCGACGCATTTGGGGTTTCGGGGCGGCGAGCCGCGTCGCCGGCCGCGCTGCGGACGGCAATCGAAGAATCGGTGCGCGCGAATGAGCCGACGTTGATCGCCGTGCCGATTGGCCCGGTCCCCAACCCGTGGACGGTGCTCGGGGTGCGCTAATGACGGAGTCGGCAAGATCGTTGCCGCTGGCGGAGTCGGAGAGTCAGCCAGGGGAAAACCCGTCCTTACCGACTGACCGACTGACCGACTCCTCGACTCCACGCCTCGTTTTTTGTGCCGCGTGCGGGTCGCCAACGGAAATGCGCGATGTCGAAGCGTGTCTGCGCCCCGTCTGTGTCGCCTGCGGGCAGGTTGTCTTTCTCGATCCGAAACTCGCGGTGGGAGTGTTAATTGCCCGCGACGGCCGCATTCTCCTGGGCAAACGCGGACCGGGCACCCGTGAGCCAGGCAAGTGGAGCTTCCCAGCCGGCTTCGTCGAACGGGGGGAGCGCGTTGAGCATGCGGCGGCACGAGAGGCGCGGGAGGAGACCAACCTCGAGGTCAAGATTGGGAAGTTGATCGGGCTTTACTCGACCGAAGGTGAAACGGTTGTTCTCGCCGTCTATGCGGCAAGCGCCGCGGCCGGCGACCCGCAAGCCGGGGATGATCTGGTCGAGGTAGGGTGGTTCGCTGTCGCCGAACTTCCCGAACTCGCATTCCCACGCGATCGACACATTATGGAGGCGTGGTTGTCATCAAGTGGGGTGGCAGGGTCGCTGGGTGGCGAGGTGGCAGGATAACGGACGTTGAACTCCTTTCCACCCTGCCACCCCGTCAGCCTCGTCTAAATATGGAGCGCGTGTCCGAGCAGGTCGAGCGCCGCCTCATGGATGACCTCGGATACCGTCGGGTGGGGAAAGACGCTGATCCCGATCTCCTCTGGTGTCACGTCCAGGAGCCGACCCATCCCCAGTCCGCCGATGAGCTCTGTTGCATGGGGTCCGACGATGGTCAGACCTAGCATATCGTTCGTCTCCGCATCAGCGACGATTTTCGCGAACCCCTCGGTCTCCCCTTCGATGACAGCCTTGCCGTTCGGCCGCATCGGGAATTTTCCGGCCTTGACGGTGCGGCCCTGCTCGACGGCTTGCTTCTCGGTCAGCCCGACGCTGGCGATCTCCGGGCGACAGAAGGTGACCATTGGGGAGTTCAGCACGTCTAGCGGATATGGGCTTTGACCGGCGATGTGTTCGACCGCGATCGTCCCCATGTGCATGGCAGTGTGAGCGAGCATCTGCTGCCCGTTGATGTCGCCAATCGCAAAAATGTTTGGAACGTTGGTCCGCATCATGGCGTCGACCGGGATCAGCCCATCTTCCGTAGCGACCCCAACTGACTCGAGGCCGATCTCTTCGACATTCCCCTGGCGCCCAATTGCGACCAGCAGGACTTCGGCCTCAATGACCTCTTCCTTACCCCGGCCATCCTTGACCCGCATCCGCACGCCGGACTCGGTCACGTCGATATCATCGGCGGTCGGGCGTGAGGCTGGGAACACCGCAATTCCCTGCCGCTGAAACGCTCGAATCAGGACTTTGGCCGCTTCCTCGTCCTCTGCTGGGACCACGCGGCCGACGAGGCTCACTTTCGAGCCGTAGCGTCCGTAAATCGACGCCCACTCGACGCCGACCGCGCCACCGCCGCGGATGATGAAACTCTCCGGCAGCGTCTCCAGTACGACCGCATCGTCTGAGTTGATGACCCGCTTTCCATCGAACGGTAGGTCCTTGATCGCTCGTGGCCGGGTCCCCGTATCGATGATGATATTGCGAGTTGCCAGTCTGTATGGAGCGCTACCGTCCGCGGGAGCAACCTCGACTTGGCCCGGGCCGGCGATTTTGCCGAATCCGGCAATGACGGGGATCTTGTATTTCTTGTCGAAGAGGTACTGCAGTCCTTTGTATTGACCATTGACGACGTCGTTCGACCGCTTGAGCGCGGCCGGGTAATTGAACGTCACGTCACCGGCGATATTGACGCCGAACTCCGCCGAGTGCTGAACCTCCTCAAAGACGTCCGCGGACTTGAGAAAGGCCTTGGTCGGAATGCAGCCACGATGAAGGCAGGTTCCGCCGAGCTTGTCGATTTCGATGACCGCAACGTCCAGACCGAGCTGGGCAGCTCGGATGGCCGCCACGTAGCCTCCGGTTCCCCCGCCAATCATGACGACGTCGAATGCCTGACCATCCCGTGGGCTGCGCTGCTCTTCTGCCATTCGTGCTGAGTCCTCTTCCTACTTGTTGTTTCACAAGAGTGCGATCTGATTACCATGTTGCGCGTGTTTTCGGCCTGGCAGCGCAAACGCCCGAGAGTATACGATGCGTCCCCGACCCCTCCCGGAAGCGCGCTTCTTTCTCACTCCGGAAATTCCAGCACGGAACCAGAGGTCTCCGGGAAGCGTCGGATCCGCTTCGCCGTCCTCGTCCGGGTCGTCGAGAGCGTCTTCTTCAGGAAGGAGATGGGCGTTCATGAGTCGCGTCCTTGGCCAGGCATACTTCCGAAAGCAAGTCAGCGCTAATTCCGGCCGGGCGGTCGGATGGAAGGGAGGGCAAGTATGCCGGGTATTCGACACGTGCGCCTCGACCGCTCGCAAGGCGAGCCATCGCCAAACCCCATTTTCGTGGGGCCGGTAAGTACCCAAGAAGTCGTCAATGAATCGCATGGGGACCTGTTGCGGGTAACGGCGGTAACGTTCGAAGATGGCGCCGTGAACCGGCCTCACCGGCACACCACCGATCAGGTCCTGGTCGCCACGTCAGGGAGTGGGTTCGTCGCCACTGATGAGGAACATCACGCTCTCGAACCCGGAGACGTGGCGTTCGTATCCGCGGGCACCCGCCATTGGCACGGCGCGAACGGAGACACGAGCTTTACCCACCTGTCGATTTTGACTCCGGGTCACACTGCGATTGACGACAACGAAGCGACGTAGCGCGCTCAACCGGGGCTATTCGGATCGTATCCGCCACGCGTTCGTGGCATTCAAATCGTGCCACGCGGAAAAACTGACGCGCCCTCGCCCAGAACTCCCAGAAATCGGTGCCATCGGGGCTGTTGCGAATCTGCGGAACGGGTGCCAGAATGCTGGTGCCCCCCGCGAATCGTGACAGCAGATAGCGGCCTTCGCGGCAGTATCCGGTTAGCCGCCGGATGATGGCGCATGGCGCGGGGAGCCCATGTCCCGGGCAACGACCCTTCCTCGAGGAACAGGATCAAACGACCCCTTGGATCGCACCGAGAGGCGTCGTCGCCCCGGATCAGACCATCACGTAGACGTTAGGCAGGAGTTGCTACCGCCGCTCCGGTGGCTCTTGCAGCCGAACGCCGACCGCTTCGCCCATCCGGCTGAAGTCGAATTGGCCCGGCTCCTGACTTTTTACGGGTTGCGCTGGGCGTACGAGCCGACGACGTTCGCAGTACGGTGGGGGAGCGATGGACGGCCGCAAGAGTTTGTCACCCCCGATTTCTACCTGCCGGACCATGATCTCTATCTCGAGCTGACGACAATGCGGCAGCGACTGGTGACACGGAAGAACCGGAAGTTTCGGCTCCTCCGTGAGGCGTATCCGAACGTGCGCGTACGATTGCTCTACCTGCGGGATTTCCAGCGATTGCAGAATGTCTATCAATCGCTGGGACCGGATGAAAATGCCCGTATCGGTGAGATCCTCTATGACGCGCAGGACGTCGAGAGACGAATCGGAGAGCTCGCCCACCAACTCGTCGACGTATGGAGTAGTCGGGCCACGTCCGAAGGTGGTCAGCGACCGCTTCTCGTCGGGGTTGGCAGTGGCGCAGAGCGGTTTCTTGAATCGCTGGGTGAGAATATTCGCCGGTTAGGCGTTGGCGTTGATCTCGACCGGGCAGAGCTCACGACAATCACGAGGGAAGCCGGACCGGGGCGTGTGCGAGTTTCGAAACCGCCAGCGGCCTCCCTCGCCGGCCGATCGGTCACCGTGGTGCAGGAGGTGCTAAGCACCGGACTGAGCGCTACATTTCTCTCGGGCTGGCTGCGACGCCGCGGCGCAAGCTCCGTCGAAGCATGCGTGCTTGTAGATCGAGAGGCAGCCAGGGTTGTCGACGTGCCCATCATC
Organism: uncultured Chloroflexia bacterium; assembly: GCA_963751075.1. Taxonomy (GTDB): domain Bacteria; phylum Chloroflexota; class Chloroflexia; order Thermomicrobiales; family UBA6265; genus JACCXM01. Next base: position 379,193 of record CAVVTE010000013.1, read on the forward strand.
TGCCGTGGGTTTTCCGCACCGGATGTTGCACTTGCCGGCTTCGGTCTCTCACGTCGTCGTGAGTATCGCGATCTCCCATTTATTGCCGAGATCGAGACGGACTGAGTGGCTCGGCTCGGGTAGCTCGTTCCACCCCAAGCATCATGCGGCGCGGTGAGCGCGCGGGTGCTGCGCCGGCTGGTCGTGCTGAGCGTGTTGGTCCCGCCTCACGGTACACGGAGCCATTCTGGTGGTGGGGCCCGGGTTGGACGACTCCCGCGCCGCGCGGGATCGATGAGCTCATGCGCGACGAGACTATCGACTCTTGGACCGCCGCGAACCTCTGGGCGGCGCTCGCCCGGAGACGTTCAGTGGCGGTGGTCGCCGGTCCAAGCGGAGTAGGGAAGACGACGCTCCTCACCGCGTTGCTCGACTTCTTGCCGCCGGGGATTCGCCGCATCTACCCGCGTGGGTGCTTCGAGACATTTGCCTTCCTCTCCGATCCCCAGTTCGTTGCCGCCGAGACCGCTGTGTTGATCAACGAGATCAGTCCGCATCTGCCGGTGTACCTCTGGGGTCCGGCGGTCGGCACGATGCTCGAGGCCGCGGAGCGCGGGTACACGTTGCTGGCGACCGCGCACGCCGACACCGTTCCGGAATTCGTCGGCGGGCTGACCGGAAGTCCGCTCCGCCTCCCGTCACCGCTGGTCGCGGCGTTCGAGTTCGTGATTGTGATGGAGCGCTCAGCCGACACGAGGAGCGGGCGTCGGGTACGCGGCGTATGGCGGCTGGTGCCAACCGCTTCTGGCATCGACCTGGACGAACTGCCCGGCATGTCAGAAATCATGTCCGAGGAGCCGACACGTCCCCGCGACCGACCATGGTTTCCAGTTCACGAGCTCGGCCATCGACAACAGACCTTGAACGAGTTGCGGGAACGGCATATCGAGCAGTTGCCGGTCGTCCATGATCCAGGCACCCTCGAGGCAAGCCCGCCCGAGCCTTGAGCCATCATTGGCCAGGCGTGTAGCATCAGCAAAGGCGCGTGATACCGCGTTATGCCACCATCCCTCCCGTGTTCTTCACCGACAGTGTCGAAGCCGCACGCGATGGACAATAGAGAGAGGATTTGCACCCGTGAGCGACGTCGCCATCCAGGCCGACGGGGCCGACCGGCCCACAACTCTTGGCGAACTCCGTGAGTCCGGATATCAGTCGCGATCGATCCGCGAAGAAATGCGCGAGAACCTCATCGCGCGCCTGCGGCGGGGAGATGGCCTTTTCCCGGGCATCGTCGGCTACGACCGGACAGTCATACCGCAAGTCGAGAATGCGATCTTGTCAGGGCAGGACATCATCCTGTTAGGGGAGCGCGGTCAGGCCAAGACCCGGTTGGCGCGGAGTCTCGTGAATTTGCTCGACGACGCGATCCCGATCGTGGCGGGATCCGAGATCAACGATGACCCGTTCAACCCGGTGTCGCGATATGCGCGCGACCTGATCGCGGAGCTGGGGGAGCAGACCCCGATCGCCTGGGTTGGACGCGACCGGCGATATGGTGAAAAGCTGGCCACGCCGGACACGACAATCGCCGACCTGATCGGTGAGGTTGACCCAATCAAGGTCGCCGAGGGTCGCTATCTCTCCGACGAGCTGACGATCTCCTACGGGCTCATCCCTCGAACGAACCGCGGCGTGTTCGTCCTCAACGAGCTCCCTGACCTGGCCGAACGGATCCAGGTCGGCCTGCTCAACGTGATGGAAGAGCGAGACGTCCAGATTCGCGGCTACAAGATTCAGCTGCCCCTCGACGTCCTGATCGTCGCTTCGGCAAACCCGGAGGACTACACCAATCGCGGCCGGATCATCACCCCGCTGAAGGACCGCTACGGGTCGCAAATTCGGACGCACTATCCGCAGACCGTCGAGCTCGAGATCGAGATCATGGACCAGGAGCGGTCGGTCTACGAGACGGCTGGTATCGAGGCTACGGTCCCGCTGTTCATGAAGGAGATCGTTGCCGAGCTGACGCATCTCGCGCGCCGCTCGCACGATGTATCACAACGGTCCGGGGTCTCAGTGCGGATGAGCGTGGCCAACTACGAAAACATCGTCTCCAATGCCACCCGCCGCGCCATCCGCCTCGGCGAGCGGCAGACCGCGCCGCGCGTGTCCGACTTGGCCGGTGTTCTGGCATCGACGACCGGAAAGATCGAGATTGAAGGACTTGGTGAGATCCAAGAGGATCAGATCGTCGACAAGCTGGTCCAGGGTGCTGTTTCCGCCGTTTTCAACCGCTACTTTTCGGTTCGTGACTTCGACCGGCTCGTCCTGGCCTTCGACAACGGTCTAACGGTCGACGCCTCGGAGATGATGCCGTCGCTCGCCTATGTCCATCAGCTCAGCCACCTCGACGGCGTCGCCGATGCCGTCGCCAAGCTCGATGTGGGTGGGAATCCGCCGGCTGTCGCCTCGGCGGTCGAGTTCATTCTGGAGGGTTTGCACCTCAACCGCCGCCTGAACAAGGACGAAAGCACACACTCAGGGCCGGCACGCTACCATCGGTAGCGTTCAGAACCGGTTAGGAGCCCGGAATGGCGCAGCGGGAACCAGAGGATAGAGCGGCAGACCGGGAGCGGAAGGAAGCCAAAACCGTGCGAGGGGATGCCGCCTTTCGCAGCCATCTGACGATCTACCTTGTTGTCGGGCTGTTTCTCCTGACGCTGAACCTCCTGACCAGCCCCGGCGAACTCTGGTTCTACTGGCCGCTTTTCTTCTGGGGCTGGGCGCTCATTTTTCAGGCGGTGGCAACCTACGGCGCCGACGCTCCCTGGCGTGCACTGGCGGTGGTGCGTTCAATCGTTCCAGGGTTGACGGCGACCGCTCAACTACCCTCGGCAAGACGGACGCCCAACTCCGCACCGTTCGCGGCAGCGGCGTTCGCAGCCGTTCACGAACGGATCGAAAGGATCAAAGAGATCGCGTTGCGGATTCCGGATGGCCCTGTTCGCGAGCAGGCGTTCCGAATTTGCGCCGCGGCGGACCGGATCGCGGAGGCCATGGCCGCCGACCGTACGGATGCAAAGACGGTTACGTGGTTCAACGAACGCTTACTCGAGCCGACCGAGTCGTTGCTCGCAAGTTACGTTCGTCTCGTCGGCCGTGGTGTCGCTGGCGCTGGCGAGACGCTACGCCGGGTCGAGGAACAGAACCTGCCCCTGATCGAGTCCCGGCTCGACACCCTGTATGATCAATTGCACCGTGGCGAGATCGTGGATCTCGCCGTCGCCAGCGAAATGCTCGACATCGAGCTTCCAGACTCGCCACCTGTGTCAGGTGCCCGTCGCAACTAAGCCGTCGAGAGGGGTGCCGCCGGGCGCGCCACGCACTGCTTCAAGACATGAGTGTCTCGTCACTATATGGAGACCAATGATGCCAATCTACCGCTTTGGCTCGCGTTATTCGCGCTGGGACGGAACGCAGCAGATCGGACCGCTCTCGGCGGACGACCTGATGCGTGCCATGTCCGACGATTTAATGCAGGATGGGGACGTCAACCGCGCTATGCAGCGGCTTTTCCGCTGGGGATTCCAACGACCTGACGGGGAGAATGTGCCCGGATTGCAGGGCCTCATGCAGCGGTTGCGCGACCGCCGCCAAGAGCAACTCGAGCGATACGACCTGCAGTCGATGCTCAGCGATATTGCCGACCGCATCGAGCAGATCGTCGAAACCGAGCGCCAGGGAATCGCGAAGCGGCTTGAAGAGGCGCAGGAGGGGCCACCCGACGGGGACGCGGAGGCAGGACAGCAGGAAGAGGACGACGCGCAACCATCCGCCCAAGCGCGGAGATTCGGCTGGCCAGTCCGGTACAACTAACGAGGCCGGACAGTCGAGGGAACAGGGTACGGCTGACGCCGGTGAGGACGGGGAGTCAGGCACGTCGCCAAACCCGGATCTCCGGAAGCTCCTGGAGGCGATGGCGCAGCGCCGGTTGCAACAACTCGATTCCCTGCCGAAAGATCCCGCCGCGGCTATTCGCGCTCTCACTGATTACGACTTCATGACCCCGGAGGCGCGGCAGCAGTTCCAGGAGCTGCTGGATATGCTGCAGCAGCAGATGACCCAGCAGACATTCCAGGGCATGCAGCAGGCGCTCTCCCAGATGACGCCGGAAGACATCGGCGAGATGCGGCAGATGATGCAAGAGCTCAACGAGATGCTCGAGGCACGCCAACGCGGCGAGGACCCCGGGTTTCAGGAGTTCATGCATCGGTGGGGGCATTTCTTCGGACCTGGGCTCAACTCTTTGGACGACCTGATGGAACGCATGCAGCAGCAGATGGGCGCGATGCGCCAGCTCATGCAGAGCATGTCCGCCGATCAGCGCGGGGAGCTGCAGGGGCTGATGCAGGCCGCTATGCAGGATGAGGGGCTGCGGCAGGAGATGACCCGGCTCGGCGAGAACCTAGGCACGCTCATTCCCCCCGAGCAGTGGCGGCGCGGGTACCAGTTCTCGGGCGACGAGTCGCTGACCCTCGAGCAGGCGATGCGGCTGATGGACCGGCTCGGCGAGTACGACGAGTTGGAGTCGCAGTTCCGCGACGTCCGCGACTGGAACGACCTCGCTGGGCTCGACGACGACAAGATCCGGGATCTTCTCGGAGAGGAAGAAGGCGAACAACTCGAGCAGTTGCGTCAGATCGCGCGGATGCTGGAAGAGGCCGGATACATTCGCCAGACGCGGCGTGGATACGAGCTCACCCCACAGGGCGTACGCAAGATCGGTGAGAAGGCGCTCACCGACATCTTTGCCGATCTCAAGCGCGATCAGGTCGGTCAGCATGACCTGCGTCGGGAAGGTGGCGCCGGGGACCGCACGGACGTGACGAAGGCGTACGAGTTCGGTGACCCATTTCTGCTCGACATCCCGAAGACCATCATGAACGCCGTGCAGCGAGGCGAGGGGCCGTCGGCTGACGCGCCAGGAGTCCGACTTTCGCCCCGCGATTTCGAGGTCTATCGGACCGAATACACGACTCGCTCAGCAACCGTACTGATGGTCGACATGAGCCGGTCGATGCTTTACAACGGCTGCTTCAACGCGGCAAAGCGGGTCGCCCTGGCGCTCGACTCGCTCATCCGTGGCAAATATCCGCGCGACCATCTCAGCATCATCGGGTTCTCATACATGGCCCAGGAAATCAAACCCGCCGATCTTCCATCAATCGATTGGAATGAATACAATTACGGCACCAACATGCAGCACGGGTTCCAGCTCGCGCGGCAGATCTTGGGCCGACAGAAGGGGGCGAACCGGCAGATCATCGTCATCACCGATGGTGAACCGACCGCGCATTTCGACAACGGGCATGTTCGCTTTAGCTATCCGCCGACGCCGCGCACTTTTCAGGAGACGCTGCGCGAGGTCGTCCGTTGCACGCGCGACGGCATCACGATCAACACGTTCATGCTCGAGCGATCGCCGTACATGGTGCAATTCATCAACGACCTGATGCGGATCAACACCGGCCGGGTCTTCGTCGCCACTCCGGATCGCCTGGGCGAGTACATCCTGGTCGATTACGTCGCGAACAAGCGGAAGTTCGTCGCCTGAGGATATGCCGAAGGTGGCACGCGGCTGCTCGGGAATTCACGTGCGACGGATGACGTCCTGCGGCGGCGGTAAGGGCGGCATGATCCTCGCAAAGGTCGTGATCTGGGCTCGGTTCGAAGGCGGGTAGTGCGGCAGACTCCGGATAATCCCTGTGGAATCCGCGCGAGCGACCCTACTTTTGAGTTTTGCGGATAACATTGATTATGCGAATTTGTAGATCCGGGTGATCGTCCAGAACACTGGGGCAGTTAGTCTACGAGGACGTCACAACCCATGCTTCATGGGAACGACGATCATGGCGGCTGGGACAAGCACTTTCTGCGAATCCTGCCTAGACACGACTGTTGCTCCCGGCTTTGCTGGACCATTCCGGTCGTCAAAGCCCGCTACAGGTATACCGCGCCAGCTCTGGACCTCGAGAATGCTGAGACAGGTTCGGGTTCACGCGTGCCGGGACCTGGAAACGCAGAGCAGCCTCGGATCATGGCGACCGAGAACATCCGCATGTCGTAAAACACCTCATCGGACGGGGTTTCCCTCGTGAGTCCTCCTGGCCGGAGGTAAAGGTGTTGAAGATGTTGAAGGTGTTGAACTTCTCGGGAGACGGGAGAGGCAACAACTTCTCCGGCCGTGGACCCGCGAGCCGCGTCCCAAGGGGACTGTGGAGTAGGTCTGAAAGCGTTCGGAGACGATGGTGAAGGTGGCAGACTTGGCAAAGATGGGAAACATCGTAGGAGCCGGGAGGGGTAGCTTCGTCACCGCCCGTGGACCCGCACCGAGCCACCAACGGCCCTCCACTGCGTAGAGACCCGGCGCAAGATGACGGGAGACGGATCCGGGCAACCGGGGAGTAACGGTTTTCAGGAGGCTGGATCGGGATGCCCGATTAGTACTACTACGGCAGTTCACGTTGCTTGCCCCCAAATCTGGGCAAATCGAGTTGAACGTTGCCTAGGATTGAGGGGCTTTTTTGCCCGTTTCCCTTAGACCTTTAGGGCCCGACAAAAGCGGAACGCTCAAAAAAAGAAGACCGGCCCGGATCGGGCCGGTCTTCTATTACGTCAACTGCTTGAAACTACTGGCCCAGCGCGGCCAGGACACTGGTAATGATGGACTCCGCCAGGTCGTCTCCCACCGCATCGCCACCGACCGAAACACCGCCACCGATGTTGCCACCGCCAATGCTGGACGTGCCGCCAGCGCTGCCGCCGGTGCCGGTCGTGCCGATGCCCACCGCGCCGCCGTTGGCATTGGCGTTCGACACGCCGCCGTTCCCGCCGCTGGCAGTATCAGTCTGGGCCGATGCGGCGCCCACGAACGCCGTCGAGGCAATCGCGGCGATCGCAAGTCCGCTCACGAGCTTATTCATAGGATCGAGTTCCTCCCCTCTCACGATGTCCCTGCCGCTGGCGCAGAAGCGCGATTCCACACGGGTCTTGCCACGCCCCAGCCACCCCACGGCATGCGGCCACCATCAAGCCTACACGCAACAGCGATGATGTCAAGACACGAACGTCCCAAAATCGCCGTGCTACCTAAAGTCAACGCGCCGCTACCGATGCACGTTTCGCGATCGCCTTCTGGCCCAAGGCTCATCGCGGCCTTCGACCAGAACTATACTCGCCCTGGCCGTCGAGATCGGAGCGTACCGGCGCCCAGGACGACGAAGCAGGACGGATTGCCCACAGTCAATGGTCGAAACCGGAATCGCCGAGCAGGCGCCTGAAGCCCCGCGTCGGGATGCAACCGGCCAGCGCGGCTACGTGATGGGGCGCGTCAGTGGTGTCTCATTGCTCAGGTTTCTCGTCTTTGCAGGCGGCTTCGCGTCCATTGGCGTAGAGCTCACGGCCAGCCGACTCGTTGCCCCCTACTTTGGGAGCTCGACGTTCATCTGGGCATCACTCATCGGCCTGACTCTGGCGTTCCTGTCACTGGGATATGTACTTGGTGGACGTCTAGCCGACCGGCGTCCTGAACCGGCAGTGCTCTATGCGGTCGCCGCGGTCGCCGCAGTCGCAATTGGGACGATCCCGTTCGTCGCCCGTCCGTTGCTGACCGGCTCACTGGAGGCCTTCAACCAGCTCGACGCGGGAGCGTTCTACGGCACGCTTGTGGGCACGCTGCTTCTCCTGGCGCCGCCTATCACGCTTCTCGGCTTCATCTCGCCATTTGCCATCCGCTTGCAATTGTCAGACGTGGCCTCGGCCGGTGAGACAGCAGGCTCGCTGTATGCGCTCTCGACCATCGGCTCCATCACCGGCAGCTTCGTTCCAGTACTTGTATTGATACCGACAATCGGGACCGCCGCGACGTTTATCGTGCTGAGCCTGGTGCTCCTGGTGCCGGCGGTGGTGGGCCTGGCTGCGGTCCGCGCTCAGGGGGTCGCCCTCGCGGCGGCATTAGCCGCGTTAGCAATTCCGGCGCTTGCGCTCGCCGCCCCTTCGGGCGTACGACCGCCCGACCGCGGCGTCCTCATCCACGAGCGGGAGTCCGCCTACAACTACATCCAGGTCGTGGATGAAGGCGGTCGTCGCTCGTTGATCTTGAACGAGGGCCGCGCCGTTCACTCCGTCTACGATCCTGACGAGCTTCTCACGGGTGGCCCCTGGGACTACTTCATGATCGCGCCGCTGTTGGTGGATGACCAGAGCGTGCCGGCCCCGCGCGATGCCTTGCTGATCGGGTTGGCCGGAGGCACCGTCGCCCGGCAGCTCACCGCCGCATACGGTCCAATCCCAATTGAAGGCGTCGAGATCGACCCCGAGATCGACCGCGTCGCCCGCGAGTACTTCGCTCTGGGCGAGCTCACGAACGTAGATGTGATCGTCGCCGATGGGCGCTATGCCTTGAAGTCGTCTGATGCCAGGTTCGATCTCATCGGCGTCGACGCCTACCGCCAGCCGTACATCCCATTCCAGCTCACCTCCCGGGAGTTCTTTCAGGAGGTCTCCGATCATCTCCGGCCCGGCGGGGTTGCCGTCGTCAATGCCGGGCGCACCAGCACGGACTTTCGGCTGGTCGACGCTCTAGGCGCAACCATGCGCGACGTTTTTCCGCACGTCGTGGCGATCGACGTAGACCGCTATACGAACACGATTCTGGTCGGCAGTGACACGCCGCTTTCGGCCGAATCGCTCATCCGAAATATGGAGGGCCTTTCCGGCGGTTCCCCGGTTCGCGAAGTCGCGGGATGGAGTCTGACCTCCGGGAACATCCGAGCCATCGAGCCAGGGGGACTCGTTTTCACCGATGACCGCGCGCCGGTTGAGCTCGTCATCGACCAGATGATCCTCGACGCGGCACGGGAGATCACCACCCCGTGAACACAGGCGTGAACAGCATCGCGATGCCGTGGCGGAGCGAGATGCTTTCTGCAGTTCCTGGAGTTGCTCACGGGATAACTCGGCGCGTCGAGGGATTTGGGCGAGCGCATGGCAATGTGGGATTCAGCGCGCCGCGGGACCGGGAGGATGCCTGGGCCATGCGACAGGGGTGGTGCGCCGCGCTCGGGCTCGCTCCCGAGCTCTTGGTCACTCTTGGTCAGGTCCATGGTAACGACGTCCACATGGTCACCCCCAATCTCGCCGGCCGCGGGGCCAGGCCCGGATCGATCCCGGTTGGGCTTGGAGATTCGCTCGTCACTAATCGGGCCGGGCCGGTGTTGATGACGTTGCATGCCGACTGTCAGCCGATTCTGTTCGTCGACCCTGGGGCCGGTCGTCGCGGCCCCGCCGTCGGCGTCGCGCATGCCGGATGGCGCGGAACGGTTGCGGATGTCGCGGGTGCAACGCTCGCACTCATGTCCAGTGCATTCGGCACGCGTGCTGAGGACGTCCATGTCTGCCTGGGACCGGCTATTGGTCAGTGCTGTTACGTCGTTGGCGAAGATGTGATGAGTGCTTGGCGCGAACAGGCGGGCAGTGATGCCAATGCAGCCATCGAGTCGAGCGGTGAGCGCTACCGATTCTCCTTGAACGCCGCCAATTCCCTCCTCCTGGAGCGGGCTGGAGTGCGTGTGGCGAATGTCGACGTGAGCGCGATCTGTACCAGATGTGATGGCGACCACTGGTTCTCCCATCGAGGTCAGGGTCCGCACACTGGACGCTTCGGCGCGATGGTTACGATTCTCGGTGCGGCGGAACGACGGTGATGAAGAATGCGCTAAGTACGGAAGCGGGCACTCCGCGACTGCCTGACCTGGAAACCCGCATCGATGGAGTGCTGACGGCCGTTGGCGACGCGGCGCACTCGGTTGGCCGAAAACCCGAGGAGGTGACAATCGTCGCGGTGTCGAAAACGGTCGACCGGTCGGCGATCGATGCTGCCTTCGCGCTCGGCCTGCGCCATTTCGGCGAGAACCGCGTGCAGGAGGCCAGCCGCAAGCTTGTGGAACCTCTCCCTGCCGGCTCGGTGCTCCACCTGATCGGGCAACTGCAATCGAACAAGGCGAAAGCGGCGATCGCGCTGTTTGACATGATCGAATCGGTCGATCGCCACTCCCTGATCGATGCGCTGGAGAAAGAAGCGGAGCGTCGAGGCGAACAGGTCCCCGTCTTACTTCAGGTCAACGTCGCACGTGAACCGCAGAAGGCCGGATGCTCCCCGGAGGCCGCTTCAGATCTGATGGGGCGACTGGTTCACTCGCCCTGGCTCCTACCGCGGGGATTGATGACGATGGCGCCACTGGTTGCAGATTCGGAGGATGTCCGTCCCGTCTTTTCCGGACTGCGAGTATTGCGAGACACGCTCCAGCGGGAGCAGCCCGCGGTCGATCTGGGCACCCTTTCCATGGGCATGAGCGATGACTTTCGGGTCGCGATCCAGGAGGGCGCGACCTCGGTCCGCATCGGGCGGGCAGTCTTTGGGCATTTCTCCCAAACTCAACCTGCTTGACGCATCCATCGCCCTTTGCTAGCGTTCCGAGCGTCCGAGGGGATTCGACACGTGTACGCGGAAAAACTTGAGAAGATCGCCATCGATCTTCAATTCCGCGTATTGACGAGAACTGAGAAGCGCCCGCTCTGGGCGAGATGCTGAGTTCCGGCGTGTCGATCACCGCAAGGAAGTCCGTCAGAGCCGATGCCGCCGTGGTCGGCGGTCTCACGGAAGCGCCAGCGCGGAATGCTGGGCGATTGCGAAAGGAGTCAACGCGTGACGCCGAAAGATCTGTCGAAGGAGCATGCCGCGCTGGTAAGGGCGGCGGTGAACGGGAAGCTCAGCCGGCGCCAGCTCATGGTGCGCGGCATGGCGCTCGGGCTCAGTGCACCGGCGCTGGCCGGGCTAATGAGCGCCTACCGATCGCCGGCGGCAGTGGCACAGGAGAGTCCACTCGCCGGGCAGACTATTGACATGACCATCCTCGGCATCGCGGGCTGGCCGCCGAGCCGCCTCGGCGTAGATATGGCGAACGAGCTGTTCAAGCCATACGCCAAGGAGACGTATGGCTACGACGTCAATTTCGCGTTCGAGGAGGCTCCGTTCGCAGCCCTCTTCCAGAAGGCGGCCACGTCGCTTCAATCCGGATCGGCCCAGTACAACATCATCATCTCGTGACAGCCAGTGGCTGGGCGCCCTCGCTGAGCCGGGTTGGATCGTTCGCCTGAACGACATCATCGCCGAGAACCCCGAGCTCGATATCGAGTTCGAGGAGGCCGCGGCGGTTGGTTACCGAATCTACCCGGACGGCTCGGACAATATCTACGGGTTCCCGCAGGAGGGCGACACCATCGCGCTCTTCGTGCGCCAGGATCTCATGTCCGACCAGGCCGAGCGAGACGCCTACACGGCGGCCAACGACGGCGAGGATTTGCCGCAGACCTATGATGAGTGGCTCGAGGTCGACATCGACCGCTACGAGCGCATCTGCCAGCACTTCACGCGGCCGGACGAGAATCTCTACGGCACCGTGTTCCAGTGGTCGAAGGACTATGACTACGTCACCTGCTACGCCTACCCGTTCATGTTCTCCAACGGGGGCGAGGCCTGGGACCCAGCGACCGGCCAGATCGAAGGCATTCTCAACTACGGAGGTCAACATCGCCGGTCTGGAGCACAACAAGCGCTTCCTCCAGTACGCCCCGCCCGGTTCCGAAAATGTGGGTCTCACGGATGAACCGGCGATCTTCACCGCCGGCACCATCGCGACCTGCTGGGAGTGGGCGGCACTCGGTCCGCAGATGCTCAATCAGAAGATCCCGGGGGAGCCTGGCGAAGTTGCCGATCCCGCGAAGCCCGTCACCCCCGACATGGTGCTCATCGTGCCGCCCCCAGGATTCCGGCAGGAGGACGGCACGCTCAACCGCGTCTACACGCTCGGGGGCCAGCCCTGGGTGCTGAACGCGTTCAATGACGAGGCTCATCAGCAGGTGGCCATCGACTTCATGAAGTTCTGGTATCTGCCGGAGACGCAGCTCGAGTTCTCACGGCGAGGCGGCGACAGCGCGGTGACGGCAGTTCTGGACGATCCGGGCTACGACGACATCCAGCCCCACTTCCGGGCCTACAAGTACATGATCCGGGAGAATCGCTCCAAGGACTTCTGGCACGATCCGAACTACGCGGAGATGCTGCTCCTCCAGCAGGAGGCGTGGAACGGCTACATCGCGGACGTCGTCCCCGACGCCAAGCTGGCGATGGACTACACCGCCTGCAAGCAGCAGGAGATCCTCTACGACGCCGGCCGCTCAGACATCGAGCCGTCTGAGGCGTGCGCGGATATCAGCTTGTAGCGACGACGCACTCGGGCGCAGGCGGGCCTGAGCGCGGTAACATAAGATCGGGGAGGCCGTGCCGACCGTTAGCACGGCTTCCCCTGATCGTACCGTTCATCTGGCGAAGACAAGGTCGTCCCTAATCTGCCAACGGAGCCTTCATGGCCCAGACCACCTATCCAGTACCATCACCGGCGGCAGCCGTTCAAAGGACCAAGCGGCGAATACCGATGGTTCGCGCGCTCGATGAGAGCCGCTTTTTCCCGACGATCCTCCTCGGTCCGATGCTGGTCTTTTTCCTGGTCTTGAACGTCGTCCCATTACTTTGGCTGCTCGGCGTCAGTTTTTATCGTTACAAGGTCACCGCGGCCCGGCCGGCTCAGTACGTCGGCTTCGAGAACTTCATCGATATCTGGAAATCGTCGGAGATGTGGGGAATCCTCGGTCGCACGCTGTCCTTCATGGTGTTGACCGTCGGCGGCGCGACAATCCTGGGGATGGCGCTCGGTTTTCTGTTCTGGGGAAGTAGCCGAATGCCTGGCCGGCGTTTGGCATTGACTCTGCTCTTCACCCCGATGGTATTGCCACCGGTCGCAGTCGCCAATTTCTATCGTCTGATCTACGATCCAACCTTCGGCATCCTGAATTATCCTTGCCGAGAAGCTGACGGGTCAGCGATATGATTTCCTAACCAATAAAGATCTTGCTTTCGGGGCGACCATCGCAGTCGACGTCTGGATGTGGACGCCGTTCATGATCCTGATGACCCTGGCTGCGCTCGCATCGGTGCCGAAGGCGGAGCTCGAGGCCGCCGAGATCGATCAGATACCGTGGTTGAAGCGGATCTGGTACATCATCCTGCCAAATGGCAAGTTCATCCTCATGCTCGGCATCCTCCTGAGAACGATCGATGCGTTCAAGACAACCGACTTGGCACTGATATAATGACCAATGGCGGTCCTGGCGACACGACGGAGTTGGTCGGGCTTCTCTCTTTCGCACCGGCTTCGAGGCGTTCCAGGTCGGGGATGCATCAGCTCTGGCGATTATCACCTTGCTTGATCGCGATTGCCTTCGCCTCGATCTATCTGTACGTCCTGAACTATCGCGAGACACGGGCGCAACTGAAATGAGCGCCCATCCCTGGCGGCAACACGCCTATCACTTCTTCTCTGGCTCGATCGCGCTCGTCTTCTTTCTTCCCGGTCTTCTGGATCTTTCTGGCGGCCTTCAAGTCGGGCGGCCAGATTGTCAGCCGGGAGCCGGTTTTCTTCTTCCAGCCGACGCTGGACAACATTACTCGCGTCCTGCGGAGATCCCAACTTTCTCGAATACTTGAAAATGAGCTTCATTCTCTCGATTGGATCGGTGCTGATTGCCATTGGGGTGTCGTTCCTGGCCGCCTATTCGTTCTCCCGCTACCGGCCGACGGGTACAAATTTCATCATGTTCCTGTTGCTTTCGACACGAATGGTCCCGGCGCCAGCTGTCGTCCTGCCAATCTTTCTGATGTATACCGCGCTCGGGTTGGTCCAAGACGTTTCACGGCATGATTCTCTTCTATGCCATGTTCAGCATCCCGTTTTCGCTCTGGATCCTTAAAGGGTTCCTTGATGGCGTCTCAGTTGCGTTATGACGAGACGGCGCTGATCAACGGTGGCTCGCGCCTACACACCATGTTCCGGGTCGTCCTGCCGCAGGTGAAGCCTGGACTCGTTGCGGCCTTCATCTTCAACATTCTCTTCGTCTGGAACGAGTTCCTCTTCAATTACATCCTCGGCGGCAAGGGAACGACGATGATCCCGGTGCTGCTGGCCACCGGCGCCACTCAAGGGGGGGCGATCGACTGGTCGTTCATCGCCGCAATCTCGCTCATCTACGTATTGCCGCCGATTCTGGTGATCTTTCTCTTCCAGAAGTACCTGCTGGTGGGAATGACGTTCGGCACCGTCCGCGGCGAGGTTTAGAGGATGGACCACCAACCGGTCGTCACCGCGACACCCCAAGTGGTGACCGAGAATCCGCAGATCGAGACGGCCTCAGAAGAGGGGCGCGTCCTCGCCGGACTTCCTGGTTTGGTGCATCCGGGAGAATTGCCGATCGAATACGCCCGACGGCCGCTGCCGTTCGCCGCGCGGTTCCAGGCCATTCTCATTGCCGTGATGTTCCTCGCGTTCCTGTTGATCATGCAGCAGGGCAGCAAACAGCTCTTTCAGATCGGTCTTCCCCTCCTGGTGTTGGCCGCCTTCCTTCAGATAGCCTTCGGCAACATTCCACCATCGACGGGATTCGTGAAGTCGATGGGACTGCTCTTGATAACCTGGGGCATCGTCGCCTTGCTTATTGTCGTCGCGGTGTGGATCACACCAAACCTGATCCAGCTGGGACGATGAGAAATCCCGTGCTAGAGAGCGACTCCCCGATCCTCCGTCTGGAGAACATCTCCAAAGCCTACGGGGGTACGCAGGTCCTGACCGACCTCAGCTTCTCCGCTATGGCTGGGAATCTGACTGTCGTCTATGGACCGCCAGCGTCCGGGAAGTCGGTGCTGGTACGTGTGCTCACCGGGCTCGAGCAGCCGGACTCCGGCAGGATCATGCTACGTGGTCAGGATGTGAGCCACGAGGCACCGGCGGAGCGGAACATCGGCTACGTGCCGCAGTCGTTCGCGCTCTATCCCCACTTCTCGGTGCGCGCCAACATCGCCTATCCGCTCGACCTGGCCCATGTGCCGGCGTCAGAATCGCGGGAGGTGGTCGCCCAGGCGGCGGCGATGCTCAAGATCGAGGAGCATCTCGACAAGAAGCCCGATCAGCTGAGCGGTGGGCAGAAGCAGCGTGTCGCCATTGCCCGCGGTATCGCAAAGCGGACCGACTTCTTCGTCCTGGACGATCCATTGGCGGGACTCGATTTCAAGTTGCGCGAGCAACTCGTCGATGATCTCCGCGGGCTCAATACCGCGACCAACGCCAGCATTCTCTACGTCACGTCCGACGTGATCGAGGCGATGACACTCGCCGATGAGCTCGTGGTGCTTGCGGCCGGCACGGTCATCGAGCACGGGGTGCCCGAGACGCTCTACCGCGAGCCGCGCACCATGGGGACCATGGCCCTGGTTGGGTTTCCGCCGGCCAATTTCTTGCGTGGCTCGCTCGAGCGACGTGACGGCGAAACCTGGTGCACCACATCGCTCTTTGCCTTTCCGGCAGAGATTTCATCCGCCTCGACTTCAGGCGCACTGCCGCGCGACGTCATGGTCGGGTTCCGCCCGGAGCGGATTCATCTCTCCCAGATTGACGGAGATGCAAATGGGACGGATGGACGGACGCTCCAGTTTCCGGCATCAGTCATGTTGCGTGAAGACCTGGGCGGCGAGGACATCGTCTACCTCGCCGCGGGCGGGGAATCGCTCACCCTGGTCGACCGCGACCACGAGCGTGGCGACGATCTGGATCAGGTGGTGACGGTTTCCATCTTTCCCTACAACCTCGCGCTGTTCGATGCAGCCACCGGCGAGCGGCTGGGGCGGGGCGCCCGCCTCCCGGCCGCCAGCTTCTCGAGCGGAGATGGTCTCCCAGCGTCCGGAACGATATCGTCCCCAGTCAATGCCCAGAGCGCGCCTGGTCCCCAGTCCCCAGTCACCCGAGGTCCCCTTCTCCATGGCTGAAATTCGCGTCGAGCAACTGACCAAGACCTTCGGCTCGTTGCACGCGGTGGACGATGTCTCGTTCACTTTCCCCAACGGCCAGGTGACCTGTCTGCTCGGACCGTCTGGTTGCGGCAAGACGACGCTGATGCGGATCATCGCCGGCCTCGAGACGCAGACCTCGGGTGCGGTCTTTTTCGGCGACCGGGATGTTTCCCGGCTGTCGCCGAGCAAGCGCAACATCGGTATGGTCTTCCAGTATCCGGTCGTCTACCGGGGAATCAGTGTCTACCGCAACATCGAGCTGCCCCTGCAATCGATGCAACTCTCCAAGGCCGAGCGGACGCGCCGCGTCGAAGACGCCATCGAGCTGCTCGGTCTTGCCGCGAGCGCGAGTCTCGATGTCTCGAAGCTCGACAACGGGACGCGGCAGAAGGTGTCGGTCGCGCGTGAGGTGGCGAGACAGCCACAGTTCATCCTGTTCGATGAGCCGATCACCAATGTCGACGCGGCATCGAAACTCCAGCTCAAGCGCTCGCTAAAAGAGCTGACCCGCTCGTTGAGCCAGACGATCGTCTACGTCACCCACGACCAGACTGAGGCGATGACTCTGGCCGACCAAATCGCTCTCATGGAAGAGGGCAAGATCGTCCAGTGCGCGCCGCCCCGCGAGCTCTACAACCACCCCTACGACACGTTCGGCGGCTGGTTCCTGGGCAATCCCGGGATGGTCTTTTTCGATGCCGCGCTTTCGGGTGCCGGCCGCGGCAGACTGCTGGAGTCTCCCCTCTTCCCGGTTCCGGTGGCGGTTGACGGGGCGACGACGGCAGGATCAGAGATCACGATCGGCATCAGGCCCGAGCACATTCGCGTCTCGTCTGATCAAAATACACGCGGCGTGCCAGCGCAACTTGTCCGCAAGACGGTCCAAATCGGCGGTCAGTATCTGGTTGCACTCTCCATCGCCGGGCTCGCCACGGAGGGATTCAAGGCCAAGGTCGGGCCGACCGTGGGCGATCGCTTGCCCAGCTCGGGACCGGTCAACGTCGAACTACCGCTCGAGCACGTGACGATTTTCGATGCGGAGGGGGTCCGGATTGCTGCCAATCTGCACCCAACCGTTGCCCCACTCGCCGGCTGATGCCACGCCCCTTTCTCTTCGGCACCAATTTCAAAATGAATCAAACCTCAACCGAGTCGGCGGCTTTTTACCAGCAACTCGCCACGTCGGTTCAGATTCGGCCAGAAACGAATCTCTTCGTGATTCCGCCGTTCACATCCCTGGACGCGGTCTCCAGTGTCGCCGGCCCGCCACCACATCCAGTCTGGGTGGGCGCGCAGAACGTCCATTGGGCACCTGACGGCGCCTACACCGGAGAGATCTCGGTGCGCATGCTCCTCGCCCTGGATCTCGATCTCGTTCTGCTAGGGCATGCCGAGCGTCGACGCTATTTCCATGAGACCGATGTCGAACTGAACCGGAAGGTGCTGTCTTCTCTGGACGGCGGCCTGCGAGTCCTCCTCGCCGTCGGCGAGACCGCCGAGGAGCGATCGTTTGGTGTCGGCAACGAGATCGTGCTGCGGCAGTTGAAGATCGGCCTGCACGAGGTGCCGGCAGAGCATGTGGAGTTACTTCAGATCGCCTACGAGCCGGTCTGGTCGATTGGCGCCGGCGGCACCCCGGCCAACCCCGAAGATGTTGCACCCATGGCCGAGGCGATCAGATTCGGTCTCGAGGATCTATTCGGGGCGCCTGGCAACCAGGTCCCCGTCCTCTACGGTGGCAGCGTCGACCCGAGCAACGCCGGAACCTTCACCGCGCTACCCGACATTGACGGGCTCTTCGTGGGTCGCGCGTGCTGGTCCGTCGAGGGGTTCATCGCCACCTATGAGGCAGGGATTCGAGGGTGGCAGGCAAGGTGACAGATTCTTGCATCAAGTCGTAAGTCTCGGGATTCATATTCTCGACGTCCTGGGACGACCCGTGACCCGCATTCCGCCGGGACAAGACGTCGATCTGCTTGAGGAGATTCGGCTCACCGTGGCCGGAACAGCGGCCGGCACCAGCGTCGATCTCGCCAAGCTCGGTGTCAACGTCCTGGCTGTGGGGGCCATTGGCGAAGACGCGGCCGGAAATTTCATCGTTGACACCATGACCCGGTACGGGATCGACGTGCGCGGTCTGGCTCGCAAGCCCTCGGTCCAGACCTCGGCGACCATGCTGCCCATCCGGCCAAATGGCGAGCGACCCGCCCTCCATGTACTCGGCGCGAACGCCGAGCTGACGATCGAGGACATCGATTTCGATGCCATCGCCGCGGCAGATCATCTCCATTTCGGCGGCACCTACCTGATGCCGAAACTTGACGGGTCGCCGACTGCGCGCATCCTCGCCTTCGCCAAAGAGCGCGGCGTGCCAGTCACCCTTGATTTAATCGCCATTGACCGGCCTGACCTACTCGAGGTCATCGAGCCCGCGCTGCCCTACGTCGACTACTTCATGCCCGGTCTCGACGAGGCACGGTTGATTAGCGGACTTCACGAGCGGCATGATGTGATCCAGTTCTTCCTCGATCGCGGCGTCCGCCACACCATCTTCAAGATGGGGGCTGATGGAAGCAGCATCGCCCGGCGCGGACCCAAGGGTGGGGTCGAGGAGATCCGCGTCCCAGCGTTTGCTGCACCCGTTGTCGATTCCACGGGTTGCGGCGACGCCTATTGCGCGGGATTCATCGTCGGTCTTCTCCGCGGCTGGGATCTTGTCGAATGCGCGCGTCTCGGTACCGCCGCCGCCGGGCTCGTCATTCAGGGCCTTGGTTCAGACGCCGGAATCGTCGAATTCGATCATACTGTCAAGTTCATGCAGAGCGCGGAGACGCTCCCGGTAACCAACTGACCCTGTACTTACACTTGCAGAGGCGAAGGCGATGACACAGTTCGAACGAAACCAACCCCGGCCGAGACGTCGCGTGGTCGTCACGGGTCTCGGCGCTATCTCATCGCTTGGGCCCAGTGCTGGGGACTTGTGGGAACGGCTGCTTGCGGGAGAGTCCGGAATCCGTACCGCCGCAAACCTGGATCCCACGATCATCAACTGCACCATCCGCGGTGACGTTGACGACGAGACGATCCCCAACCGATTCCTCGAAGGGAAGACTCTGCGCAACACGTCACGATTCGCGCGGCTGGCCGTTGAAGCCGCGGGCGAGGCGCTGATGGACGCTGGTCTGATCGACGATGAGACGTACGAGCCGACGACCTCGCTGGAACCCGCCGGTGCGGTAATCGGCACCTGCGGCGCCGGCGTCCACGATGACTTTCTCGATGCCTGGGAGTCGTACAAAGGGCGCGGGGTGCGCGGCGTGCCGATCCATCTTCACGTTTCCTTCCCACACAACCTGGCAGGTTACGGGGTGCAGTCGCGATTTGGCATGGGTGGTCCCAGCCTGACCCTGACGACGGCCTGCGCAACCGGGGCCCAGGCAATCGGCGAAGCCTTCGAGGAAGTGCGTGATGGGAACGCGCCGATCATGATTGGCGGCGCCACGGAATCGACCCATCACCCGATGTACGCGGCGGGGTTCGCGGTCATGCGCGCCCTGGTTACCGACAGCAACGAGGAACCCGCCGCCGGCAGCCGGCCCTTCGACGCCTCACGCGCCGGGTTTGTGCTCGGCGAAGGCGCCGCGATGCTGGTGCTGGAAGATCTCGAGCACGCGTTGAACCGCGGCGCCCGCATCTACGCCGAGGTGCTCGGTTTCGGGACGTCGAACGACGCGTACCATCCGATCGCGCCACTTCCCGACGGGCGGGGCGGCGCCCGCGCTATGCGCACCGCGCTGGATGACGCCGGTGTCGCACCCGGAGAAGTCGATCACATCAACGCCCACGCGGCGTCGACTCCCGCTGGAGACCTCGCGGAATCACAGGCCATTCGCCTGATCTACGGCGATCGCGCGACCTCGATCCCGGTCACCTCCATGAAAGGGGCCCTCGGTCATTGCATGGGCGCGGCGGGCGCACTGGAGACGATTGCGGCCGTGCGGACGATTTCTGACCAGATGATCCCACCCACCCGTAACTACCAGAACCCCGACGAGGAGATCGGCCTGGACATCGTGCACGGCACTCCGCGGGTCAGCGACGTCGAGATCGTGGCCAAGCATGCCTTCGGACTTGGCGGTCAGAATGCCTGCTTGATCCTCGCCCGCTACGACGAGAGCCGGGAACTCTAGACTGGGAGCCGGGAGTCCGTCGCGCCCGCCGGTGCGAGCGTAAGGGCGCCAATCCTGTCGAGCAAGATCGGTTCTTCGCCTTCAACGAGAAGCTCGGGAGTGATCGAGATCGCATTTGGGCCGTCGACGGCGACGGCGATCCGCGGATCTCCCTCCCAGAGCAGCCGAGCGGCCTCGGCTCCACTGACTCCGCTCTCAGCCTGCAAACTCGATGCGGCATCGCGGAGTCGGTTGCCCGGCCTCGTTCGGGAACACGCGTGACGCCGTAATACTGGGCACCTCTCGGTAATGCTCGACCCAGCGGCCAACTGTCTCTTCATACCGCTGCGCTCGCTCTCGCCAATCCTCGGCGACATACCGCTCCACGGCGGTGAGTAATCCGATCATCTCTTCTTTGCCGACCTTCATGGGGCGGGCCAGTCGCTGGTGGGGCGCACCGTTGACGGCGATCGCCGCGATCATCTTCTCTGAACCGACGATCAGACCACTCGCTTGTGGCCCGTGAAAGTCTTTGCCACCGGAGAAAACCGCTGCATCCGCACCGAACTCCCGGGTGAACCTCCACAGATTCTCCGTCGGCGGGAGTTGGGCGGCCGCATCGACCACGACTGGAATCCCGTACGAACGAGCGATCTCCACAGTCCGCGAAAGCGGCAAAGCTCCGCTCGCCAGGTGATCCCCGGCGGAGTAGAAGATCATCGCCGTTCGCGGCGTAATCGCGGCCTCCAGCTCCCACGGAAACGTCTGCAGGCGATTGCCGACGTCGACGATGCGTGCGCCAGCAAGCCGTATCGCCGGATCGTAGGGAATGCGGTGTACTCGGTGAATGATGACCTCGTTCTTCGGCGCCTCGCCCGTCTCGATCAAACGCCCAATGATTTGCAGATCACCGTCAGTCATTGCGGCTAGTGTTGTCAGGACGAGACCCGCGGCTGCTCCCGTGGAGACGTACGCGGCCTCATTCCCTGTCAGCTCGGCGAGCCGTTTCCCGACCACCTCCTGCAGCTCGTACATATCGACGAAGCTGCCGGCGGCCTCGCGCATGGCATCGATAACTTCTGAGGGCATGAGTGACCCGCCGAGCCGGGTCAGTGTGGCATCCGCGTTGATGACTCGCCGCACACCCAGTTGCTGGTACACGTCCACGGCAATCGACCTTTCTATCCCCCCACGTCTTCAGGGAGCGATGACAGTTAGTGCATCCCCTCTGTTGTATCCCGATGAATGGGCGACGGGCGTCGCAGTACGAATGGGCCTATTGGCAGGCCCGAACGTCACTTTGCCCGTTTGGCACCACCATCCATCATACCTACGTCGTCGATCGGTTCCCCTTCCCTCCCGGTCGTCGACCCGGTCCGCACTCCGGACCACCCATCCCGCGACGCCCCGGCCCCGTCCGGGGCGTCTGCACGTTCTGGCTCTCAGTTACGTTGGCAAACCTTGACTAGTTGGTTTGGGCTCATGGGATATGTTGTGTAAACATTCCCCTAGGCGGGATCGGGAAAGATATGGAAATGCGTGCTGTGTCCTCCGTCGCGAGGACCGACCGCGCTGAACAGTAACGGTGAATATGCCCGATCAGCAGCATCGCTTCGGTCTCGAAGCGCCGCTTGCAGTGCGCCAAAAACCATGTCCGCGATGCGTCGGCTCGTCTCGGTGGTGCCACCCGTAACCAATGCCGGCAAACTGCAGTGACGATCGTGCCGGTTGCGAGACCACATTCATCGGACACGAACACAAACAGGTCCCTTAACACCGGTAACGCCTCCGAAGGCCGGCTCGCAGTCGGCCCGAATCGGGGCCAAAAGTTTCATTTTGCCGCAAGTACTGTCCACGCGTCACGTATGTTTCCGGGTTCGTTTGGCACGCCGTATGCATAACATCAGCAGCGCCGTGCGTCCGGCGCTGCTGATATGCGCGGGACGCGCTGTCGGCTGATTCGTCATGCGACGGGGAGCGAAGCGATTACTGGGCGGAGGATTCTTTCATCCGCTGGCGAGGTTGGGTCATTGACGGAGCGGCCACAAAGGAGGAATGAAGGTGAGCACAGATCCTCTTCGCAACCGGACGGCGGAGGCGTCCACTACCGGTAGCATCGACACGACAGGATTGCCGCCATCGGTAGCGGCGTCAGGAGTACGTGGAATGTCCGCAGTTGAAGTTGATGTCGCTGATGTACCAATGCGGGATCGCATTCGCTGGGGTCCCATCATCGCGGGTGTCGTTACCGCGTTCGCCGTCCTGTTATTTCTGACAGTCCTCGGGATCGCACTTGGCCTAAGTGCCCTCGGCGGCGACGATGGTGCAAGGACGTGGGGGACCGCTGCTGGAATCTGGGGTGGACTGACGCTCTTGGTCGCCTTCTTCGTCGGTGGCTGGATGGCCGCACGTTCCGCGGCTAGCATGTCGGATTCCGATGGACCGCTCAACGGGTTTGTGACCGGAGCGGCGACGCTGCTGGTCCTGCTCTGGCTCGCCACCACCGCATTGACCGGCGCGCTCGGATTCTTTGCGGGCACTGTCGCGGATATCGCGGGCGCCGCTGCTCCCGCTGCGATGGAGGCAGTCGAGCAGGGCGCGGTTGAGGTGCCGGCGGAGACAGAGGACGCGGCGACCGAGGCAGTCGAGGATCCCGCCGCCGCGGTGCCACCGGAAGCCGAACAGGCGGCGAGCCAGGCTGCGGAAACGGCATCCGAGGCCGCTGGTCCGGGCGCTTGGGGCACAACGATTGCCATTATCCTGGCGATCGGCGCCGCAACCCTCGGCGGCATGGTCGGACGCAATGAACGGATGGTGATGCCAGGGTCGCGAACGGTCGTCGCCACACGCTAAATCGTCTCAAGAAGAAACGAGGGCCGCTATTACGCGGCCCTCGTTTCGTTTGCCCAAAATGTTATGCGCTGTGCACATCAGTCGCATGTTGGCGGACTGTATCGAGGAGAACGTTGAGGTCAACCGGTTTGCGGAGCCCGGTCACCGCGCCGGTGACCTGTACCGCCGCTTGGGTGACCGTCGCTGAGATCAGGATGAGCGGCGCTCTCGGCTCCGGAAAACCCCGGTACTGCTCGGCGAACGTCAGCCCATCCATGATTGGCATGCGGAGATCGAGGATGATCGCGTCGGGGCGTGCCGAGACGAGCATTTCCAGAGCGGAACGGCCATTCTCGGCAGTCTCCACTCTCCATCCATCGTCTTCCAGGGCGGTCGCCATTACCGCACGCACGCCCTCATCATCATCGACGACCAGCACCATGCGACTCATGACCTGACTTCCGATTACCGGCTCGTCAATCGGTACGGGCCCCAGTCGACCACGAGGAGAGTTTTCGCCTACGACGGTTCCTGCACGCCCCGTGCCACTCGTCAACATCGACACTGTTGTCTACTTCGGGTTCCAAAATCACGTAACCGAGCGACGTGACAGCATCAAAACGGTCCGCCTAACTATCCTCTGTACGCTCTATCCGGTGGCGCAGTTCTTCAAGGTCTATCCCAATGAGACCTGCCGCAACCGACGGGTTGTCTCCCGCCTGTCTCAGCGCCTCGCGCAGATACCTCGACTCCATATCCTTCAGGAACTCGTCGAGCGTCGTACCATCGGCGATGGCCTGGGTCACGTCGACCGGGCGGCGCGTCTCCTGACCGGGGAACGTCACATGGTCGGCCGCGATCACACCGCCTCGCGCCATGATGACGGCGCGCTCGATCGTGTTCTCTAGCTCCCGTACATTGCCCGGCCAATCGTGCGTGAGAAGCTTGCTCATCGCTTCCTGGCTGATTCGAGCCGGCGCTGATCCTCGCCCGTATCGGTGCTTATCCAGGAAATGCTCAACCAGGAGAGGAGTGTCAGATCGCCGTTCCCGCAGAGGCGGCAACTCGATGGCAATGACATTCAGCCGGTAGTAGAGATCCTCGCGGAAGTTTCCCGCGTCTATCTCGCGCGGGAGATCCTTATTGGTGGCGGCCACGACTCTGGTGTCGACTTTGATGCTATTCGTGCCGCCAACGCGCTCAAACTCCCGTTCCTGGAGCACGCGGAGTAGCTTCTTCTGGGTGGAGAGCGTCATCTCCCCTACTTCGTCAAGAAAGATCGTTCCCTTGTTCGCAAGCTCAAATCGGCCTTTGCGTTGGGCCACGGCTCCCGTGAAGGCGCCCTTCTCGTGCCCGAACAACTCACTCTCGAGAAGAGTCTCCGGCAGCGCGGCGCAGTTGACTTTGATCAGGGGCCCAGCGGAGTACGTCGAGTTGCGGTGGATGACGGTCGCTACGAGCTCCTTACCAGTCCCCGTCTCGCCGGACACCAGCACAGTCGCGTCGGATCGGGCCACTCGACCGACCGTCTTGTAGACGTCCTGCATGACGGGACTGTCACCGATGAGAATTTCGTCACGGTTGCTCTCGGCGATGAGCCGAACGACCTGGTCGCTCAGATCTTGTCGCTCGAAAAAGCGCTCGACGGTGACGGTCACTTCTTCGAGTTCGAACGGCTTGGCGATATAGTCGAACGCGCCCAGTTTCATGGCTTCGATGGCGGTTGATGCGGAGCCAAATGCCGTCATCACGATGATCGGCAGCTCGGCGTCGCGGGAAAGCCGGAGGGTGCGGAGAACTTCGAGCCCATCCTTTCCGGGCATCCGAATGTCCATCAGCACCAGATCTGGTTTTGGGGATTCGTTGCCGTTGAATTCCGCCAGCACCTCATCACCAGAGGCGGCCTCGAAGACGTCGTAGCCTTCATCGACGAGTGCTTCGCGCAGCACGTCGCGAATTGCGTCACTGTCGTCTGCAATCAATATCCGGTACGGCACGCTCTCTCCACGGTTCAGCATTCGGCAATGTGCGTTGCCTCGACTCTACCACCTACGCGCAACTGCTACAGCAAACGCCAGGAGTGCAGCGTCACCTCGCATGGTGGCATGACATGTGCGAAGAAGGCCAGCAGAGCAGAACGCCCGCGATTTCGCGTGTTCGGTCGGCCCGGCGGCTATGAGGGAGGCGACAGAATGTGTCCCGGCTGCGGGTGCGGTGAATTGAACGAGGACCAGGGAGACCAACGCCATCTCACGTTCGACCCTGTCACATCCGCAGTTCGGGCCGCGGAGATTTCAGTCGATGAAGCCATGAAGAACGTCGTTGACGGTCTGAGGCAGGCGCAACCGGTACCAGGGAAAACAGGATCAGGTCCGGCCGCAAACGATTAGGACACAATCCCGAGTTGGTCATTGCACGGAAGGGAGGCAGTATGGCGAATACGACGATGAACGCTGACGAGGTCCAGGAGAAACATCGCAAGACAGTTGCTGATTACGTTGGTGACATGGCCGCACTCGAGGCGCATATCGAGGAGGCGCTCGACCGGCAACTCAAAGAGGTCACTGACGATCCAGTGGCACTGGCCGCGGTCCAGGATTTCCACGACACAGTCAAAGCGCATCGCGACACCCTCAAAGCGCTGGAAGAGGAGACGGGCAAGACCATCGGTAGTCCGATCAAGGAGGCCGGTTCCGCGTTGTTTGGAAAGGCGGCCGGCATCATCGACCTCGTGCGCACCGAAGGTATCTCCAAATCGTTGCGAGATGACTACGCGGCCTTTAGCCTGGCGGCGATCAGCTATTCGATGCTGCATACGACCGCGGTGGCCCTCGGTGACCAACGGGTTGGGTCGTTGGCGGAGAGACACCTTCAGGATCATGCCCAGGCCATCATGCGAATCAACGAGATCATGCCGGGAGTGGTGATCCGCGAGCTACAGAAGGACGATCATCAGGCTGATACGACCGCCGTGGAGGCTACCCGCAATATGGTCACCCGGTCCTGGGAGATGCGCTAACCCACCATCTGGGCGTCCGGCAGGCGGACACCCTCGCGAAATACTCACGGGCTCCCCAAAGCGTCAACTCTAATCCTCAACTGGGTGCCTAGCGACTTCCGCGGTCACCCCCCCAGAACTTCTCCAGAGACGAAGACTACGGTCAGACGTCTCCCTAACCCCAAGATTTGGCCCGTGAGCGGCGGGAAAGACCCGGGTTCTGTGGAACCCGGGTCTTTCCCCATTCTCATGCAGAAATTCGCATGTTGGCGGTTGGCACGATATTTGCTAAGGTGGACCCGCACAACGGTGAACCGCGGCTCAGTCGACCGCGCCTCTCGCTCCTCTCTTGCACGTCGCGTGCCGACCGAACCGGAAGATGGCTATTTGTTGAACATGCCGGAGAGGCGTGGATCGGACTGCGATTCGCTGCCAAGAGGTTCATTCGGCAAGCGTTCGACAGCGAGTGATTTCTCCGCGATACCAAACGGTTGGCAGTCAGTTCCAAGAGGGATGAGCGAGCAAACAATGATGCAAACGCAGACCACGCATATGGAGCAGAACGTCGAATTCCAGCAGAGTTTCTCCCCGTTACTGATGCAAGCCAACCACATTCTCAGCCTGTCGCAGACGGAGTTGGAAGCCGCCATTGGTGAAGCGATCGAGGAGAATCCGGCGCTGGAGTTGGATGACTGCGTCGTTTGCCCGGTCTGCGGGCGTCGCACCGGTGGTGAACCGTGCGCTAGTTGCCGCCCTCTTCCGCCCGAACCCCCGACTGTTACCCGCTCTGACGAGGCCATGCCACGTATCGAAACCGAATATCGTGCTCCCAGTACGGCGGATCCAGACTTTGATCCCATGACTCTGATCGCCACTGCGACGGATGTGCGTGAACAAATCCTGGAGTCCGCGCTGGCCACGTTGGGTGACGCGCGTGAGCGGGCGATCGCGCTCATCCTGGTCGACGCCATCGACGAGCGCGGATTTCTTTCCCTCGAGATCGATGAGATCGCGGCGGAGACAGATGCACCTCTGGAGCTCGTGGAGCGCGTGCTGCGGACGATCCAGGAGATGGCGCCACCCGGCGTTGGCGCTCGGTCGCTTCAGGAGTCACTCCTGCTCCAGATCGACTATCTACTCGCCGAGGGCATTCACGTTCCCGACGTCGTGAAGCCTATAGTTGAAGATCATCTCGAAGCACTCGGCTCCAAGCGGATCGCCCGCATTGCCCGCGCCCTCGATGTCGAGCCAGAAGAGGTTGAGGCTGCCCAGGCGTTCATTCGCGATCAGCTCACTCCCCACCCGCTGCAGTCGCAACAGTCCGCCACCTGGACCGCACCATCGAGCGGGGGACACGTCGTACCGGATGTCGTGGTGAGCTTTGAAGGCGACCAGCTGTGGATCGAAGTGCCGAATGCCATCTACGACCGATTGCACACCGATGAGTTCTATCGAGCGATCGCAAAACCGGATACCACGAAGAAACAGACCGATAGCATTGACCCAGCCATTGTGGATCACGAAACTGTTTCCCACGCCAAGGCGCAAGTAGCCCGCGCTCAACAGTTCATCTGGGCCGTTCGGCAAAGGAAGCAAACGTTGCTCCGTGTCGCCGAGTACGTCTGCGCCTACCAGGAAGCATATATCCGAGGAGACGCCCGTGGTCTGCGACCGCTAACGCGGAGCGAGGTCGCGAATGCGCTCGGGGTCCACGAATCGACATGCAGCCGCGCCGTGGCCGGCAAGTTCATCATGCTTCCCTCTCGCAAAGTCATCCCCATGAGCGATCTTTTTGCGGCCTCGCTCAGCATCAAACACGTCATTCAGCAGATCATCAGCGATGAGTGCGCAACCGGCAACGCGCTTAGCGATGCACAGATCAGCGATCGGCTTCTCGATCACGGGATTCGCATCGCCCGCCGGACTGTGGCCAAGTACCGCAGCCAGATGCATATCCTGCCCTCGACGATCCGTTAGCCGATAGCAGCCGTGAGCTGCCGTGGAGAGGCCGTGCTGGCAGACGGGACTGAGTGAGGACCCCGTTCATCGACCCACCAGGGGCCGACTCTCTTTGCTTCGGACCATCACGTCGTCGCGACTTCCGGTGTCCCGCGTTCCGGTTTCATAGACGCTTCCAACGATTGCAGGGTGGCGCGAATCCTGCGTCGTGACGCAGCACGGGATTGGCTTCAATGGCCCGCGAAGGAGCACTCCGTGAAAACGCGCCTCGTCCTCATCGCGCTCGGGCTCGCCGGTTTCATACTCTTCGGCACATCAGTCAACGAATCGGCGGCCCCAATCGCGGTTGAGGAGACGACCCAGGCTCTGCCAATGGCGCCGTCCACATTGCCGACAGCGCCCTCCACGCTGCCAACGAAACGATCGCTTGCGGCTCTACCCACGACCACCGCACCACAAGAGTCTTCGGATCTGGCGGGAAGCACGCCCGCACGGGCTGGCTATGCGGCGGCCTCCCTTCCCTCCCTGGATCCTCAGCGAAGCATCACGTCCCTGCCCACCCTGGCCCCGTCGCAAGAACCTGAGCCAGAAAGGACGGGGTGCGATCCGTCATACCCAGACGAGCGCACATGCATCCCACCCGGTCCACCATTCGACCAGGGATGCGCGATCACGGATGAGCGGCGGTTTGCCGTAGTTGCCCCCGATCCCCAAGGTCTGGATCACGACGGCGACGGGATCGGCTGCGAACCGATCGGAAGTAGTTGATACCTCGACCCCAGAACGCTTCATGCCGCCCGTACGCGCGAATTTGCGCAAAACAAGATCCTCCCGCATATGGTTTGTTCACGAGATCCTTCGCACCGGGTCAGGGAAGGTCCAGCGCAGCGTGCTGACCGATCAGTGCCGAAGCCATGGGAAATGATGAACGACCGGCCGCGGGTGCCGGTCACCTCACATCCGGAGGGGGGCACTTGGCGGCGGGCGCAATTACCTGAGTCCCGCGTTCGCGGATCCGGAAACCGATCGCACAACCCATACCGAGGTGCTGTGAACCAATCTGTCCACCGCGCGAAAATCCCAGCACACGATTGGTCACATAGAAGTCCGGTTCGCGCAGGATGAAGCGGGTCTTCGGGCAGCGGGGGACGGGACTTGAACCCGCGATAGCCTGCATCGTGTTGCAACACGCACCGGCACCTCCCGCATGCTTCTGCAGGACCCGCCAGAGGTAGTCAGTGACCACTACTGGCCGCTCGGCGAGCGATCACCGCCCGCCGAGCAGTCAATGGGTCGTGCAGTCTGCACTTAGCGCTCTACCCTCCGCTCCTTGTCAACAGGACGCCGTCGCTACCCCGCCGAGGTCCGGGACATTTCGTAAAAGGGGTAGGACCCGAGGTAGAGCGGGTTGTGGTGGTAGCCCTGGATGTCCTTGCGCAGGATCGTGTACCACTTCAGCTGGCCGTAGTAGATTCCCGGCGGGTCCTGCTCGGTGAGAATGTTCTGAGCTTCCTTCATCAGCGCCACGAGTTGGTCTTCGTCGGTATAGGTCTCGGCCTCGGCCATGATCTCCTCGAAGCGCTCATTGACCCAGTAGCCGGCGTTGGCGCCTCCTTCGCCGGTCGAGGCTTCGAGGAAGTTGGGCGCCAGTTGATTCCAGGGGTCGTTGTAGTCCGGCCACCAACTCCAGCCACCGAAGAAGTGAGGGCGCTCCTCGGCCGGCAGGTCGCCGTACTCGAGCTGATTCAAGGTGGCTCCGTCAAGCTCCGTCAACTCCAGCTGGAAGCCCAACTCGGCGACGTTGGCTTGGAAGAGTTGGGCAACGACGGTCTCGATCTCGTCCCCGGATTCAAACATGTACTCGAAGCTGTCCCCCTCCACGAAGCCCCCGGACAGGATCAACTCCTTAGCCTTGGCCAGGTCGGTCTGGTAGATGAAGCCTTCGGGATCGTATCCCCGGACGGTGGTCGGGATCGGACCACTCGTCCGGGTCAGTAACCCCTTGTAGGCACCGTCGACCACCTGATCGTAAGGGAAGGCGTAGGAGAATCCCTGCCGGACCTCCCTGGTCATTAGGCGGGGCGCGTTCATGGTGACCCACTGGACGTTGGTCGTGTCGTAGGCCAGGACCTGGAGGTCGGGGTTGCCCTGGAGTGCCGCGACGTCGTCTGGGGTCAAGGAGAACGTGAGGGCGTCCGCATCGCCGTTCTCAATCAGCTGGCGGCGGGTCGCGTTCTCGGGGACGACGCGAATGAAGATCTGGTCGAACTGGCCGCCGTCCCAACCCTTGTGGTAGTCGGCGAACCGCTCGAGGACGACCCGGTCGTTCGGCACATATTCCGTGACTTGATACGGGCCGCCGCCCGCGGTGTTGTCCTGGAGCCACTGATGGGCAAAGGGATCCTCCTCGGTCTTGTTCGCTTCCACCGCCGTTGGGTTGACGATGAAGGGGCCGTACTCTGAAGCCATCGCCGCCAGGAAGAGGGGCTGGGGGCGACCGAGGTTGAAGCGAATCGTCGTCGTATCAACCACCTCCATCTGCTCGGGGTCCTGAACGAAGCGGCTGATGACGTTGACGGGACCGCCGCCCTGAAGCAAGAAGCGGGTGAAGGAACCTTTGACCGCTTCGGCGTCACACAGCGTTCCGTCGTGGAACGTTGCGTTGGGAGCAAGCTTGAAGGTGTAAGTCGACTGGTCCTCGCTGACCTCCCACGACTCGGCCAGCATCGGCTCGAACTCGTCGGTGCTGCTCCCCTTGAGTTGGAGCAGCATCTCGTAGGTGGCCAGGAAGAACATCGAAGACAAGTTGTCGTAGGCATACTGGGGGTCCAGGTCGGAGAACCCGGCCTGAATGACCACATTGAATGCCCCGCTCCCCTCCTGTGCGGCCGACAGCCGGACACTGGTGGCCGGTGGGGAGGAGGATGCACGGGAAGTCCCCGGGGTGACGGCCAGCAGCGCCGTAATGACGGGACTGGCAAGGCCGAGACGCAAGCCGAGCGAGAGCGTCTGCCGGCGGCTAATCCGCCCGGCGAGCGCGTCCGCCACGAGGATGCGGGTGCGAGGATCGTGCATCGGGTACTCCTGTCTCTCGAATGTAAAGCCGTTGGTGACGGCGCAGGCCACCGTTATAGCAGTTCGGTCACCGCGGGAGTGAAAGAGGGGCTGCGGACCAGCAGCGATCTGTTGCCCCAGTCCATGCGTACTCTCGCGTCCGCGACTCATCCGCCACGTCCGCCAGTTTCGATTTTTACCGTCCGCCACCTTGACCGCATGCACGGTCACTCCTATCCCGAGATTGCCAAGCGCTTGGCGGAGGCCGCCGTCAATGCCCGCCTCCTTGCTCCACGGATGAAGTTGACAATCGTGATTGATGCGACCGGCGTTGGCAGGCCCGTTACGGAACTGATCGCGCAAGAGGCCCGTAGCGCCGGCCACGGCGGCGCCGTGACGGTACAGCGTCACGGAGCATGCACATGTCCCGCATTGGACGCGCCGGTGCTAGCGTCACGACCTCACGGCATGGGGTCGCCTACTTCAACGGCCGGATGACGCACCGTGGATGGTCCGGTCGCCGCCCGATCTCCCTCGCCGTCGATCAGGCCGCTGGTCGCGCGGACGCCGTCCTCGCCGCCTAGTCACCCGCAGGGAAGCCCTCACCATCACGGCGATCGTGCTCCGGCTCCTGACGACACGCCAGCGTGGCGAGCTGGCGTGCGGCCCGCGGGATTCGGTGGGCGCGGGTCAATGCGGGCGCTGGCACGCGCCCTCGTGCTACGGACACATGTGGCGCGTGGGGCATACAGAACGCTGGTCTTCCTTCGCAACAGGTGTTAATGACGCAGGTGGAGTCTGGGGGACAATCCCCTTGGCCATTCGGACACGCCGGTAAGCTGCATTGCACCTTGAGCGCCGCGCACAACACGCCCCCTGAGGCGGTCGAGTAACAGATGCAGCTCGTCGTTCCCGCCGCACGTCGCGAAATTCCCGATCCCGCCAGGGCACGACCCTCCCGTTGCTCCTCCGGGGGGGCGTGGCAGTGGGTCGGGGCGGTGGGACCCCCGGGCGGTGGGGGCGCCGTGACGGCAGCGACACACGCCCCATTCTGGCAGGACCCGGTACTACAGGGGGTGCCGAACGCCTTCGGCTTGATCTTGCCTGCCTTGCACGTCTTCTTGCCGTTCTTCTTCTCGCACTTGCCCTTCTTACAGATTTGGCACTCGTTGGGCTGGGTCTTGCACTTGGAGGACTTGGCAGCACGTACCCCATTGGGGGTCAATCAGGCCGAGGACACCGAGGACGCCACCCAGGGTGGCACCAAGCGCCCGGCGCCGGGAACCCACCGCGGCGAGCGCACGGGAGAGGGCATCGAACCGATCGGCGTCCATCGCAAGCCTCCTTCACGGTCATGACCGGCGGTGGAGACCAGACGCCCGGACAGCGCCGTCGCCAGCGTCGATTGTGATGGTGTTGTCGCGCAGCATACACCTCCCACGACACAAAGGAAACACCCCCTCGTGAATCATCCCGGTGCCTCCCATGAGGCAGAATTTCCGGGAAATGGCACGTCACTCCACCTGGGGTCGCAAGCGTCCCTCTCCGGTCTGGACATCGAGCCCCACGTCCCAGGCCTTTCCTCCCGAGTCGGCCACCATCCAACCGAGCCGACAGCGCCCCTTCGGTGTGCAACTCGCCCGGGCATCCTCGAGCCGGTTCGGGAGCGGAAGACAGCGATCGACACCGGGGGAGCACGCGACCTTTTCGGTCAGGGCCATCCCCTCGGCGATCATCTCCTGGGTGCGTTCCAGCCCAGCCACGTGCCTCGAGGATCGCCTTAGCTGAACATGAGCACCTTGCGAACGAGGTCGAACGTGGCGCTCTCGCTGCGTGCCCAGAGGGCCAGTAATACGTCGGCATCCTCCGCCGTCGGGCGCAGGATGTACTCATCCGCCCCATGATCGAGGATCAATTGGAGCGTGAAGGCCCCAGGAGCCCCGCGCTCCCCCTCGGTCCACGCCGCGTGCAGGTCCGTGACCCGGCGCACCTGGATTAGCTGCTCCGTGCGCTCCTCCTGCACCTCACGCTCGTCCATCACGTGCTCCTCCTTGCTGCGTCGTCCCCCGGTAACGCGTCTTGCGGGTGCAGGTTGCGTACCACGAGCTGGCGGGCCCACCGCGAGTCATTAGATATGACACAGCGGACGCGTTGTTTGGGCCTGTAACGAATGCAGGGAATCCGTCCCGTTGGGAATCTGATCGTTTCGCTGGGGCGACGGATCACCGCGGAGTGGTCACATCTGGCGTTCCTGGCCACCGCCAACTATGAACCCGCACGCCGTAGAACGACATCGTCTCGTGCCCTGCGGAAACCAGGGATGGGGGTCTACCAAGGAAAAGGCGTTAGCGTGGTTCAGTCACGCTGCGGCTTTTCCCGTTTCGTCTGCTCGCGCCATCCGGCGCCGATCAAGAAACGCCAGGATCTCGGACTCTGGCCCGCACCATCGCCAGTGGAGCGCCGCTCAAGGCGGTTAGTAACCGCCTCGGACACACTAATACTAAATCACAGTAGATATGGCATGATGTATCGTGAGGGGAGGGTGCGAGCGAGGAGGTCCCGCCATGCGCACCGACTATCCGAGCGTCATCGCCGAAGACCTGACGACGTTGTGTCAGAGGGAGCGGCAGGTGCGGGGGCGACCCACGGCGGTGCGGGTGCAGGCGCTCCGGCTGCTGAAGAGTGGCACCGTCCGTAGCCTGCCCGCCTGCGCCACCCTGGTCGGCCACAGCCCGCGCCAAGTGGCGCGCTGGTGGGCGCTCTATCGGCGGGAGGGGCTGGACGGGCTGCTGCAGGAACCGAGTTGGCCCGGCAAGACCCCGCGCCTGACACCGGAGGCGTTGGCCGACCTGGAGGGAGCGATGGCCGAGGGCCGGATCGCCACCCTCAGCGACGCCCAGACCTACCTGGCCGCCCAGCACGGCATCGTCTACGCCAGCCGCAACGGGGTCTGGCAGCAGTTGCGCAAGCACCAGATCAACCTGAAGACCGGCCGACGCCGCCATGCCCTGGCCGACGCCGCAGCGCAGAAGGCATTCCGGGCCGGGTTTCGGGACGAGCCTGAGCGAGGCCGGGGTGCAGCGGGTCTGGGCCTTCGATGAGGGCCGCTTTGGGCTGCGGGTGGGGCTGCGCAAGCGGTGGTGTCCACGCGGGGTGCGTCCACCCTGGATCGTGCACGACCGCTACGAGTGGCTCTGGCTGTATGCGGCGGTGGAACCGGCCACGGGCCAGAGCGTCTTCCTGCTGCTGCCGCGGGTGACCAAGGAGTGGTTTGGGCGGTTCTTGGAGGCCTTCGGGGAGCAGACCAGGGGGGAGCGGGTGGGCGTGGTGCTGGATGGCTCCGGGTCGCATCGCGCTGCCATCCCCTGGCCGGAGCACGTGGTGCCGCTGCCGCTGCCTCCCTATAGCCCGGAGCTCAATCCGGCCGAGCAGGTCTTCCGCGTGTTGCGCCCCAAGCTGGCCAATCGCATCTTCGCCACCATCCCCGAGTTGGAGGACGCTATCACGACCGCCCTCCAGCCCTATTGGGAGCAGCCCGCCCTGGTCCAGCGTCTCACCGGCTACCCCTGGTGGATCGCCGCTCTCGAAACCATGTCATATGCTCCGTGAAATAGTATTAGAGCAGCATCACCCTTGACACTTACTCCCAAGTTTTGCCGGACATGCAGGAGCGGGTGGTAGAGGCCATCGACGCCGCGCTGTTCCACGGTGAGGGATGAACATCCTGGCCAAACTATGATTAGGTAGTCGAATTGTGCGAGATCAGTGCACTCGTTAGCAAACGGTTAGCAAAACGAGCATTGAGAGAGCCGGTCCTGCTCGGGACCGGCTCATTTTTCACTCCACTGTGCTGTTTTCTGGGAGCGGGGGACGGGACTCGAACCCGCGACAGCCTGCTTGGGAAGCAGGTTCTGCTCATGACATCGAGTGTTGGTGAGTCTTGAAAAGCCCCATCTGGTGCCGATTTTCGATGAACTAGATCCATCGGCTGCTGTCTGGAATTGCCTCGTATCAGCCCGTTTGGCAGCAATCGTGGCAGCACCGCGGACGAAGAACAGTGCTCTCTTCTAGTCGTTTTTGCCGCTGACCCGCCGTAGGTCACATACCAAAATCCTCACCTTGGGAGTGGACCGCAGTCTAGGGGACAGGTCAGCAGGCCTTGCGCGCTCTGAGAAACAACCTGATCGAGAGGACACCGGACCCGAGTGGACTGGTCGATGACTCGACGCGCAGTGAGCGAACCAGGACTCCGGGTACCTGCTGGCGCCGACAGTTAGTACAACCGCTCTTTGTCGAGGATCGGGGCCATCTGGTCGTAATCGCCAGTCAAGTAGTGGCCCATGTTCGTGATGAAGCGCTTGGTCAGTTTCGCGTTTTCGCTATCTGCAGTACTGGCGGAGTGCGGGTTGATCAAGACGTTGGGCATGTCCCAGAGGGGCGAGTCGGGCGGGAGCGGCTCAGTACGAAAGACATCGAGGGCAGCGAGCCCGATCCGTCCTTCCCGCAGCGTGTCGATTAAAGCGTCCTCGTCGATCACCACCCCGCGTGCGATGTTGACCAAGATGGCATCTGGCTTAAGTGCCTCGAGTTCCGCGCGGCCGATCATGCCTTCGGTCTCGGGCGTGTGCGGGACGCAGAGCACGACGCAGTCGGCACCCGCGAGCATCTCCCGCAATTCGTCACGGGCGAAGAGGCGGTCGGCGCCGAGTGCGTCGGCGCGAGCCGGGTCATGGTCACGAGCCATCGCCCAGACTGTCATACCGAAGCAACCGGCGATCCTGGCGATCTCGCGGCCGATGCGGCCAGGACCGACGATGGCCATGACCTGTCCCGTCAGCTCGCGGGCGCAGTAACGTTCCCAATGGTGAGCTCGTTGCTCTGCCTGGAGGTGGGCAAGCCGCTTGGTGTGGAAGAGGAGCGCGGCAAAGACAAACTCGGTCAGCGGCCGGGCGTGGATGCCGCTGGCGGTGGTGACAATGACGTCGCTTCCTTGGAGACCGAGGTCCTTGACGTATTGTCCGACACCGGCCGAGGTCGTCTGCACCCAACGCAGGTTGGGGGAGAGGACGAGTGGCCCCTGGTCCTCCTTCGCCGCAAAATCCCAGAGCACCTCCGCCCGCGCCAGGAGCGTATGCCACTCCCGCTGTTGCGCCGGCGTGCGGCGCCAGGCCGGATCGCCGAGATGATCGGCAACATAGCGCATGGGAGGCATCAGGTCCGGACGGTAGATCAGCTCAACCCGGTCCGGGTAGGCAGTCGCTATAGCCTCCGCGTGCTCGGTCTCGAGCGGCGAAGCGATCATCGCTGTAACCTGGCCCATGGCGGTAGCCCGATCCGAACTGGTTGTCATCCGACGCCCCCCCTCCGGGTTTGGTCCGAATGCGAATCTTCTTTGCGTTGACGCGCATGGTTAGCCAGCGATGGGCGCTAGGAATGCGGAGCCGCTCGGCAGCGCGTGGACCCCGTCCATGAGATCGAACCGGGTATCGACGACGACACGCCCACCGAGCACCACACCCAGGACGCGGCCAAACGCTTGGATGTCATGGAGGGGGTCTCCGTCAAGATAGACGAGGTCGGCAAGCAGTCCCGGTCGGAGCGTGCCGACCTTCCCCTCAACGCCCATCGCCCGCGCGGCAGCACTCGTAGCAGCGACCACGAGGTCGATCGGCGAGAGACCCGCGCGGTGGAGCAGCTCGAGCCCGATTGCGTAATCACCGAACTCCTGAATCGCGTCAGTGCCGGCGACGATCGGCGCGCCCAACTCGTGGAACCGGCGCACGAAGTCGAGTTTGGTTTCCAATTTATGGAGGTTGCCGTCGAGCTGGGTCTGCTCCTGCGGTGTGAGCGTCGGGCCTTTCGCCTGGAGCCGTTCGATCTGCCGGTAGCCTGTCTGGATCGTCGGACTGAGGACGATGCCGCGCTCAAGTACGCGCTCGGCCACCCGCTGGTCGAAGACCCGGGAACCGTCGGGGTGGATGAAGTTGAAGTGCTCAATCTGGTCGAGCCCAGCGTCAACGGCGCGGGAAATTGATTCAGCAGCGAGGCAGTGGGCTGTCGTTTTCTTGCCCACCTGATGGGCCTCCGCCACCGCGGCCGTCATCTCCTCGACGGTGAACGAGGCACGGCTCGCATCCGTCCCGCGCGTGCCACCGCCGCTGGCCATGATCTTGATGAAATCCGCTCCGTCCTTGAGCAGCTGGCGTGTCGCGGCACGCACGCCGTCGACGCCGTCCGCCTCCTCGTTGCACCACCAGAAGTGGCCGCCGGTAACCGTCAGCGGTCGACCGCTGACGTGCAACCGCGGCGAAAGGAAGAACCCGGCTGCGGCACCGTTGCGTAAGGCAAAGGCGACGTTGTTGCGGGCGCCGCAGTCACGGCAGGTTGTCACGCCAGCCCGCAGGTGGAGGTATGCGTTGCGCGCACCGCGCAGGAGCATCAACTCGTCGGAGTCATTCTGGATCACGTCCTCATAGGAACGCTTGCCCGTCCCGAACATCAGATGGAGATGAACGTCAATCAGACCGGGGAGGACGGTGGCACCCGGACGCTCGTAAATGGTGGTCTCCGGTGGATGGGGCGTGAGACCGACCGGCACGATCTCCCGGATGTGATCGTCCTCGACAACGATCTCCACGTTCCGCAGCGGCTCGCCACCGGTGCCGTCAAGCAAGGTCTCGGCGCGAAAGATTTTCATCGTCTCCTCCGTGGCATCACGACATGCGCCCTTTCTCTCGGCCGATGATGTAAAGCGGGTCGCCGGGGTGAACTCGCGAGAGCCGGCCGCGTACCATCATCAGCCAGGACTCGACAAACGGCGCCCGGACCTCCGCCAGCGTCTCGCCGGAGAACGCAGATGCGATCGTTCCCAGCAGATCGTCTCCTGAGACGAAACCGCCGACGCTATCAAATCCAACGACCGGGCGGAAGAGCCCTCCGAGCGGTGCGCGGACGTGGGCGACGGTGTCAACCACGACCTGATCCGCCGGGGTCGGTTCGCCGGGAATCGTTCCAATTGCCCGTAGCACATTGAGAATTTCTTCCTGAGCCTCTGGCAGCAACCCGTGTGGTCCAGGCAGCGGCCCACCTGTCTCGGGCATGATGGCGATGATGTCACGGGCACGGGCTGCGGTCGTCAGCGTGCCGGGCACTCCGTCGGTAACGAAGACGATCGGGCATCCGGAGGCTTGCGCGAGGGCGAACGCTTGTCGGCCGTAGTCGTCGCTCGGCGCAGGCGTGTAAACGCAGCGGATGCCCATCGTGTCGGGTTCCGAGTGGAGGTCGATAATGACATCACACACGGCGAGGACATTTTGGATCAGCGTGTGCGCCAGCATCTCTGTCACCGTGCCAGAGGAGGAGCCGGGAAAAACTCGGTTCAAGTTCGCCATGTCCAGGGTTGTCGAGCGCGTTCCCGTTTCGAATGTCAGGGGGCTGGCCATCGGCACCAAGAGCACCGATCCCGCGATGTCCACGGGAGGGAGCAGGGGTAGAAGCGAGAGGACCAGCTCCGCCGTAGAAAACTCGTCCCCGTGCAGTCCCGAGATAATGCCGACGATACGACCGGACCTGGCACCACGGAGAACGTGTGTGGTGAGGACGAGTGGCTGCCCCGAGGCGAGAACCGTCACCGGTGTCTCGACGATACGACAGCCAGGCGCGGCATTGAGTGCAATTTCGATCGAATCTGCGCGCTCCGTCACGATCCCTCCTGCCGCATCTCGCGTCCACGACGCAGGCCGTGCTCCTCGATCACCGCAGTGAGCGTGGATCATATGCGTCGCGCAAGCCATCGCCGACGAAATTGACGCAGAGGACCGTGATCAGGATCAACACTCCGGGAAAGAAGGCGATCCAGGGTGCGGTCACCAGAAAGCTCTGGGCACGGTAGAGCATGTTGCCCCAGGTGGCCATCGGTGGTTGGACACCAAGCCCAAGAAAACTGAGGGAGGCCTCGAGGATGATCGCCTGACCGACGCCGAGCGTGGCAGCAACGACCACGGGGGCGAGCGTGTTCGGCAGGATGTGGCGGACGAGAATCGTTCCCGGCCCAACTCCGATGGCGCGGGCGGCGAGGACAAAATCTTGTTGCTTTAGCGAGAGGACGTTGGCCCGGACGAGCCGACTCACGCCCATCCACGACAAGACGCCGATGACGATCGTGATGACCGCGATGCTCTGTCCGACCACCTGGGTCAGCACGATCAGGATGAACAGGGTGGGAATGCTCAATAGCGCATCGGTAAAGCGCATTAGACCGTTATCGATCCAGCCCTGGTTGTACCCAGCGACGGCGCCGACGGCGATGCCGATCGTGACGCTCAGCAGCGCTGCCAGAAATCCAATCCGGAGTGAGACCTGACCGCCGAAGATCGAGCGCAAGAAGATGTCGCGGCCGACGTCGTCGGTGCCGAATGGGTGGGTGACGGACGGTGGCTGCAGAATCTCAGTCACCACCAGCCGGTTCGCCGCCTCCTCCGGAACGAAGAGCGGCACGCCGAACGCAACCGCCGCTAGGGCCAGCAGGATAGCCAGGCCGACGATCGCCAGCCGGTGACGTCGGAACCGCCGCCAGACTAGCCGGCTCATCGATTCGGTCGCACGGCTCTGGCGCAGAGTCGCACCTGCGGAGTCCAGACCTGGATGGCCGATCTCGGGCGCGGCCGCGAACTCGGCGGTCGAACTCCCGGTCATTGAAAACGAATCCGTGGATCAGCAACGGCGTAGAGCGTGTCGGCGATGAGGTTGGCGATCACGGTGAGAACGGCAACGAGCAGCATCGTCGCCATCAACACCGGAATATCGGTTCGCTCGGCAGCTGACCAGAAGAGGCGACCCATGCCAGGCCAGGCGAAGATTGACTCGATCACGATCGCCCCGGAGAGGAGACTAGGGACGTCGAGGGCGATCAGTGTGATTAGGGGCAGGAGCGCGTTCTTGAAGACGTGACGCAACAGGACGACGTGTTCTGGGAGCCCCTTCGACCGCGCGGTGCGCACGTAGTCGACCTGGACCTGCTCCAGGATCGCCGCACGGATGTACCGGACGTACCGCGCCGTGATGACCACGGCGAGCGTCAGCGCCGGTAGCACGGCGTGCCAGAGTATCTGGGGCACCGTTTCGCCGACCCGCTGGTCGTACATGCCGCCGACCGGGAAGTAGGGCAGGCCGGCGGCCTTGAAGCGGACCGAGAAGAGGACAATCAGCATCAGCCCGAGCCAGAAACTCGGAATCGCGATACCGACAAAGCTGGCTCCGGTGATCAGGTGGTCAAGCCAGGAGTACTGGCGGATGGCGCTGACCATACCGAGGATCACCGCCGAGACCAGGATCACGGTGTAGGAGATGCCGACCAGAAGCAGCGTGTTTGGAAGGCGGTCGAGCACCATGTCGGCGACATTTTCGCGGGTGTAGTACGAGGTACCCCAATCGCCGGTCAGCATGTTGCCGAGCCAGGCCAGGTATTGCAGCGGCATCGGGCGATCGAGCCCGTAACGTACTCGCAGCCGGGCGATGTCGTCGGAGGTAAGCGAAGCGTCGACCGTGTAGGCGGCCAGCGGGTCGCCGGTCGCCTGCACGATCGCAAAGGCGATGAACGAGATGATGAGCAAGAGAGGCACCGCCTGAATCAGGCGGCGGGCAATGTAGGCGCTCAGGCCCTCCTACTCCTCGGCTCAGACCTCCTCGGGTCGGTCATGCCCACGCCCATTCCTGCGGATTCCAGTAGAAGTTGGCGAACGGGTGCAGGACGAAGTTGTTCAAGGCGGCCGGCGCGGTGTAGATCGTCTCCGCCGCGTAGAGCCAGATCCAGTACGCCTCCTCGTGCAGGATCTCCTGGATCTGGAAGATGAGCTGCCGCCG
The DNA here is from genome assembly GCA_963751075.1 of uncultured Chloroflexia bacterium. GTDB lineage: Bacteria > Chloroflexota > Chloroflexia > Thermomicrobiales > UBA6265 > JACCXM01. Next base: position 420,063 of record CAVVTE010000013.1, read on the forward strand.
CTCCTCCGGGTCGAAGGTTGCGGCCTGCTGGTTCAGAAGGGCATCGACCTCGGGGTTGCAGTAGCGATACCACTGCGAGCCGGCCGGATTCTCCTCCGAGGCAATCTCGCTGCAGAGATAGCGGTTGGAAACCTCCGGGTCGGGTACTCGCAAACCGTGGCTCCAGCCGCCCATCTGGTATTCCCCGCGCGCCCATTGCCCGCCCTGGTCCCAGGTGCCGAAGAGGTCGGCCGTCCGCTGGTTCTCGATCGTCATCTCGACGCCGACGTCACGAAACATCTGCTGGACAAGGAGTTGGACGTTCTCACGGAGCTGGTTGCCAGAAGTGGTCTTGTGACTGAAGGCCAGCCGCTGGCCGTCCTTCTGGCGGATGCCGTCATCACCGACCGACCAGCCGAGGCCGTCTAGGAGCTCGCCGCAGCGGTCCGGATCGAACTCATAGACTGGCAGATCCGGGTTCTGCCAGGGGCTTCCCTGCCACTCACCAAGACCCGGTTCAGCCAGCCCGAAGAGGAGCGCGTCGATGATCTGCTGCTTGTCAATCGCATGGTGGAGTGCCTGGCGGAGCGCTTTATCGGCGAAGAGCGGGTTCTGGTCCGCGTCGGCGTTCATCACGTAGCGTTCGGCGTTGGGACTTGGCGCCGAGACGAGCACGACGCCCTGGCTCTCCAGTTCCTTGATCTGCGGTACGTACGAGGTCGGGACCGCCCAGGCGATGTCGACCTCCTGTGCGGCCACAGCCTGCATCAGCGCATCGACACTCGGGTAGATGCGGATGAAGAAGCGGTCGATGATCGGCCGGCCGTTCCAGTAGCCGTCGAAGGCGGCGTACTCGATCGATTCTCCGGTGCGGTATTCGACGATGCGGTATGGGCCGAACCCAATCGGCACTCGCATCGCCTCGGACTCGTCGAGGTTATCGGCGTTGGCGTCGATGATGTGCTTGGGGATGATCGCGTCGAAGAGGATGGGCCAGGAGGCGAAAGGCTCGGTGAAGGTGAGGACAACGGTGAGGGGATCGGGCGTGTCGACCGCGCCGATGCGGTCGTACCCAAACCGGGTGATTACGGCGTAGTCCGGGTTCATGATCATGTCCCAGGTCGCCTTTACGTCGGCGGACGTGACCGGCTCGCCGTCGTGCCAGGTGACCCCGTCGCGGAGGTTGAAGGTGATCGTCAGACCGTCGTCACTGATCCCGCCATTTTCGAGCGACGGAACCTCGGTCGCTAGCTCGCCGATCCAATTCGCCTCCTCGTCCAAGAAGAGGAGTCCCCGCTGCGCCAGCTTTGAGGCCGAAAGCGAGTTTCCGCCCTGTGTATACAGGACGTTGAGAAATTCCAGCTCCTGATGCATGCCGAGCACGACGGCGTCACGCGTCTGAGCATGGGCAGTGAGCGTCAAACCCCGCGCGCCCAGACCTCCGGCAGCGCTCCCCGCCGCCAGTGCTTGCACGACTTGACGCCGCGTCAGACGACCGTTCGCCGCTTGCCGCTCGTCGCCCCGATTCCTTGCCTGCATAGAAACCTCCCATCGTCGTCGACTACCGGATTGTGTGGCCGGGTGATGCTAACAGAGGCTACCGCGGGGGATGATGAAACGAACCTCTTGCGTCGAACAGAAGATATCTCGAACGTCAGTTGGCATATTGGCTGTGCAAGCTGCCAATACGCTAGCGGGACCCCGGGTGCCTGTCAAGATGGTGTCGAATGTTCGTTTGTCGGTCTTGGTCTGCAGGTAACGATCCCTCTCGCGAGATCCGATGTACGGACGTGCTCGCTTCCGACTCGTGACTGTTCAGAGTTTGGTCTGAGGAGGCGACAGGGCGGTCTACCCCTTTCCCCCAATCGCCTCACGCGATGATCTCGGCGAGGGCGAAGCCGGGTCCCTCGAGCGCATTGCCCATCGCCGCGATGAGGCGGCTGACGTGGAGGACTGAGACCGGACGCTTGTAGCCGCGCATGGAGCGGTAGCGCTCTTTGACCCACCAGCCGATAGCCCGCTCGCAGGCATTGTTGGTCCCGTCCAACGTCTCCCCGTCCGGCCCTGTCCAGGTGCGGTAGCGCGTCAGACGTGGCCAGAGATTCCAGCGGTCCAGGCTAAACAGCCGCAGCCGATAGGCCAGCGACATGGTCTCGCCCGCCGGCGGCTTGGTCGCGCCGAGGTAGCGGCGGTGGATGGGCGGCCAGGGTGGCGCTTGCGACGGGGGTGGGCTGGCGCTCGGCCATGAGGCGCAGGATGGCTTGGCAGTCGGCCACGGCCTGCGCCGGGCGCCACGCCGATGCGCCGCCAGCGAGCCGTCCACATCGCCGGCTAGAGCGGGCTCGATCGCCTAGCGACCCACGCCTCCGTGTTGCGCAGCACGTGGGCCTTGCAGACTTGGTGCTCGCAGCCCGCTCGCATCCGCCGCCGTCTTGAAGCCATCGGCATCATCGCTGACCAGCACCGCGGCCCCGAGGACCTCGGCCAGATCCTGGTACCCAGGCGGTCGAGCGTGGCCGCCTCGCCATTCGGGAGCAGATCGAGACTGAGCACCGTCCCGCGCACGGCATCGACGCTGACCCCCACCGTCAGCCACTGTCCGCCACAACGCACGCTGGTCAGGTCGGCCCCCAGCCCGACCACCCGGCCGCCACCACGCCGTACCGCCTCGCGGCGCAGCCCCGCCACCGCGGCGCCGGCTTCTTGCACCGCGTTGTAGACGGCGACCTTGCTCAACGGACAGCCGAGGGCTCCTAAGGCGATGGCCACCGCCCCATAGCTCATCCCCAGCACGTAAAACAGCACCGCCAGCCCCTTGAGCCGCGTACTGGTCTGGTCGTGGCTGACCCCCAATGGGTAGACCCGAAAGCGTCCGTCCACACCGCACGCAGCGATACCGGTGGGCGGCCACCTCGCTGAGCTGCGTGTCGCGCAAGGGTTTACGCACCGCCTGCCCGGCCTATTGACAGTCCCGCGGACCTTCGATACGGTGGGCTGTGTCACATGGCTTATGCCAACCCACTAGGGTGTCGAGACCACCTGGCCCCTCGTGCATTGAGAGGAGGAACCCGTGTCAGCGTCTATCGATCACTCCAAGTATTCCCGCCGCCGTCTCCTGCAGGGGGCGGGCTCGCTTGCCGCACTAGCAGCCGGCGACCCGCTGCTCGGTCGGCGATCAGCGGCCGCTCGCCAAGACGCGGCTCCAACCCAGGGGGGCGACCTCCTCTTCGTCCATCAGCAGATCCCCGCCAGCATGGATGCCAACGTCTGGACCGGCACCAATGTCGCGCGCATCATGCGCCAGATCTACGACCCGCTCGTCTGGCAGCCCGAGGGCGGTGTTTTCGTACCCGGTTTGGCCGAGTCGTGGGAGGTGTCGGACGATGGTCTCACCTACACCTTCAATCTGCGCCAAGACGTGATATTCCATGATGGCACCCCGTTCAACGCCGAGGCGGTCAAGGCCACGTACGATCGCATGGCCGATCCCGTATCCAAATCGCTCCAAGTCAGTCGCCTCGGGCCTTACGATCGGACTGACGTCCTCGACGAGTACACCGTGCAGGTCGTCCTAAGCGAGCCGTTCGTGGTCTTCCTCAGCAACATCAGCGAGGTTGCGCTGGCTCCAGCTTCGCCGACCGCGGTCGCGGAGCTTGGCGACGATTACGTAATGCGTCCAGTCGCAACGGGGCCGTTCCGGGTCCGTGATTGGCCGGATGACACAACCTTGGTGCTGGAACGAAATCCGGACTACGCCTGGGCACCGGACTTCATCCAGAACCGCGGCCCGGCCTATCTCGACACCATCACCTACCGGTTTGTAGAAGAGCCGGCAACCCGTCTCATCGCTCTCGAGACCGGGGAAGCGGCAATCATTGACGCGCCGCCGCCGGAAGACATTCAAGCGCTGATCGACGATCAGACCTTCCAGGTCGACGCCTTCGTGGTACCGGGCATGCCGGAGCACTGCCCGATCAACATCACGCGCGGGCCGACGCAGGAATTGGCGGTCCGCCAGGCCATGCTGCACGGCGTCGATCGGGATGCGCTGGCGCTACTGCTCTTCAATGGCGGATTCCCGGCTGGTCACGGACCGTTGACCTCCGGCTCGTGGGCCTACTGGGATGGTGTGGCCGACATGTACCCATACGACACCGCTCGGGCTGCCCAGCTCCTGGACGGGGCCGGCTGGACCCTCAATCCCGACGGCATCCGGGAAAAGGAAGGGCAGCCGCTCACTGTCCGCGCGGTGACGACTGCCGGCGGCGATCCGCAAAAGGTGGCCGAGTTCGTTCAAGGGTCACTGCAGGAGCTCGGCTTCGACTTCGTCGTCGAAGCGATGGCCTACGAAGCATCGGCCAGTCGCTATGCGGCTAACGACTATGAGGTCGCCCGTCTGTTCTACGCGCTCATCGACCCGCACGACGCCTTCTTCCTCGCCTTCGACTCCTCGCAGATCGAAGGCGGGGGCCAGTTCAATCGCTCCCGTATCGAGGATGAGCGAATCGACAGCCTGATCCGAGAAGGTGTCACCGAGACCGATATGGCCAGGCGGACAGAGATTTACCAGGAGTTGCAGCAATACGTCATGGAGCAGGCCCTGATCCTGCCAGCCTACGAGACCTTGCTCGTGCATGCGTTGCAGCCGAACGTCCACGGTTTCGCGGCGGACCTACTCGGGCGCCCGTACATGATCGACGTCTGGATGGAGCAGTAGGGCACCGTCGCGGTTCTGCCCGCTAATGGCTGCCGCTGCCTTCTCTTGGAGCGAGTATGGGGGCCTACATTCGGCGGCGTGTGCTGACGACGATACCAGTCGTGCTTGGGGTCTCGCTCGTCGTTTTTCTCATGCTTCATCTCCTACCGGGCGATCCTGTCCTGATGATGCTGACCGAGCACCGTGGCGGAGCAGCGCCGACCGTCTCGGGCAGCATCACCCAGGAGATGTACGACAACATGCGTCACCAGCTTGGACTGGACCGGCCGCTGCCGGTGCAGTTCGCGGCGTTCCTTAGTGGCGTACTGCGTGGTGATCTTGGAACGTCGTTCCGGGGCAACGAGCCGGTACGGGAGATGATCGCCCGTAACCTGCCGTACACCATCCAACTGGCCGTCGCCAGTCTCGGGGTGGCGATGGTTCTCGGGTTCGGCCTTGGGGTGATTGCCGGCGTCAAGCGCGGAACGTGGATCGACAACCTGACGATGACGGTCGCGGCCGCTGGCGTCTCAATGCCGTCGTTCTGGCTGGGCATCATGCTCCTCCTCATCTTCGCCGTCCACCTCAACCTGGTGCCGGCGGTCGGTCGTGCTTCTGATCTGAATGCCCTGATCCTGCCGGCGATCGCCTTGGGATTCGGCGCCTCGGCCATCATCGCCCGGCTGGTCCGGTCCAGCCTCGTCGAATCGCTCCAGCAGGACTACGTGCGGACAGCGCGGGCGAAGGGGTTACAGGAACAGGGCGTAGTCGTGCGCCACGCGTTGAAAAACGCGCTGATTCCGGTCGTGACGGTGGTCGGACTCCAATTCGGCAACTTGCTCGGTGGGACGATTGTCGTTGAGACCGTCTTCGGACGCCCGGGGATCGGCCAGATCACGGTCAACAGCATCCTCGAGCGGGACTTTCCGGTCGTGCAGGGAGTCGTTCTCGTTTCAGCCCTGACGTACGTATTCGCTAATTTCATCGTCGATCTCACCTACACCTGGATCGACCCACGCATCCGCTTCGGCGGCGGAACATGATGCCCTGGCTCGAGTTGGCATGCGGCGTACGGCGGTGACGATGACCGTGCCTGCCGGAGAAACGCTGATTCCACCGTTGGCTCACGGCCTCGACGAACGCGTGCGCCACGGAGAGAGCCACACTCGCCTGGGGCTGCGCCGACTCATACACCAGCCGGCGGCGGTGATCGGGATGGTCGTACTGGTGCTCATGACGGTCGGCGCGCTCGCCGCACCGCTGCTGACACCCTACGACCCAGCCAAGCTATCGCCCCGCGAGGCGCGTCTACCGCCTAGCCGGGAACATCCGCTGGGCACCGATCATTTCGGGCGTGACGAGTTGACGCGCATCCTCTACGGCGGCCGTGTCTCGCTACGCATCGGCCTCATCGCGGTTTCCATCGGGGCTACGATCGGCATCACGCTGGGAGCGATTGCCGGCTACCGTGGCGGCTGGGTCGATGAGGTCATCGCGCGGTTCATCGATATCATGCTCGCCTTTCCCGGCATCCTCCTCGCGATCGCGGTCGTTGCCGTGCTGGGACCCGATCTGAATAACCTGATGATCGCGGTCGGCGTCGGTACGGTGCCTGGCTTCGCGCGACTGGTCCGGGGACAGACACTCGCCGCTCGAGAGTATGACTATGTCGTCGCGGCGCGGGCGCTCGGCTGCTCGCACCCGAAGGTCCTCGCTCGCCACATCCTGCCCAATGTGCTGGCCCCAGTCGTCGTCTACGCGACGCTTTCGATCGCTGGCGCAATCCTCGCCGGGGCGTCGTTGAACTACCTGGGTCTGGGTGCCAAACCGCCGACGGCGGAGTGGGGATTGATGCTGGCCGAGGCGCGCGACGAGATCCGGAGGAGTTGGTGGCTGCCGACCTTTCCAGGGTTGGCGATCATGCTGACCGTCATCGCAATCAATGCTGTCGGCGATGGCCTGCGCGACGCCTTCGACCCGCGGCTGGGTCAGCGCTGACCCGGTAGAAACCGTGGAGAACCGTGGCGCTGGGGCGAGGAGGGCTTGTGTCAGGGTTTGGGCAGGACGTTGGAACGCTGCTGCACCGGGGTCTCTCTGGCGAGCGTGCCCAAGCGACAACGGCGGCGATCACGCGGTTTCATCGACCGCCCGGTGCCGCTGGTTATCACGCGGCGACCAACCTCGTCGCCGACGAGTTGCGCGCCGCCGGTCTCTCCGAGGTGGTCTCCACCACATACCCGCTCGACGGCGAGACGGTCGCGGGCGAAGGCCCGTTACCGCTGGCGTGGGAACCGCACGGAGCGGTTGTCAGCATCGTCAGTCCCATACAACAGGAAGTAGTCAACGCGGAAACGGCCCCATCCTGCCTCGCTTGGTGGTCGCAGCCGACACCAGACGGGGGCATGACTGCGGAGCTGATTGACCTTGGCAGCGGCGAGCGGGACGAAGACTACGCGGGCAAAGATCTCACGGGCAAGATCGTCCTCATCGGTCACACGGAGCGGCCGGCTGGTTGGATGTACGCGGCGCGGCGGGCCATGGAGGCGGGAGCGCACGGCATCCTCTCCGACTACCTTTTCTATACGTTCGCGCCGGACCGTACTCGCGAAAGTCATCCAGAGGCGGTGCAACTCCTGCGCCTACCGAACCAACGCGGGCAGTTCAATGCTTGGGCCTGTGGCATCTCCTACCCAGCGGCGCAGCAGTTGCGCGAGCTGCTGCGGGTCAGCCCGGTCATGCTTCACGGGGACATCCGCTGCAATCTATTCAAGGGCCACGGGCAGAACCTATTGGCGACGATCCGCGGTCGGGAGCGCCCCGAGGAGTCAGTCTTCTTCATCGCCCACTGTTCCGCCGCCACCTGTCCCTGTGCCAACTGCGCAGCTGGGCCAGCGTTAATGGTCGAGATCGCCCGCGTCCTGAACGGGCTGATCGAGCGCGGTGAGCTGCACCGGCCGCGGCGCTCGATCAAGTTTCTCTTCATCATCGAAGGGCTGGGCTCACGCGCCTACATCCACGAGCACCGGGATGAGGTGGACCGGGTGAAAGCGGCGTTCTGCTTCGACAGCGTAGGCCATGACCAGGGGAAGCTGAAGTCGGTCCTGCTCTTTTACCGGCACCCCGATTCGTCGCCGTCGTTTATCAACGACTACTTCGCGGGGGTGATGGAGCGTGCGCCGAAGGACGGCACCTGGGTCTTCGCCGACGATACCAACATCGCGCCCGTCCAATTCACGCAGGCCCCGTACACGCCGTGGAGCGACAACCACATCTGGGCCGCCTACGGTGTGCCGAGCCCGTTGATCATGTCGTGGCCGGACCTGCACTTCCACACCCAGTTCCTGACCGCGGACATGACCGATCCCCGCGTCTTTCGCCGCGCAGGCGTGACAACCGCGCTCGCCGCCTACGAGATCGCCGACGCAGGAGAGAACGACGCGCTCGCGATCGCGAATGAGGTTGCGGCGCGGGCTGAATTTCGGTTGGCCGACATCGCGAACCGGACGGTCCTCCGAATCGCTGGCGCCGAGCGCGTGAACGGCAGCAGCTCGAATTCGGAGAGGATGGCGGCCCGTGCCCGCCGCGAGTTGACGTATGCCGCCGACCATGACCGACGCGCAATCGCCTCGGTGACGGCCCTCGTACCGGGAACACCATCACCGACCCTCGAGCTCGAGATCGCTTCTCGAGGTAATCGGTTAGGCGAGCTGGTCGAGCGGGCCGCAGCGCACGTGGAGACAGCACTATCACGTGCACGCAAGAGTGAGGGAGGCGGAGGGTAGTGGTAGCGTCGCTGCAAACGGTTGTGCGAAAACGGCACGAGGGGCCGGGATCGGCGCTAACGGGAACGAGCTATCCGGAGCTCGTTGTCCTGGTCGACCAAATGCGGGCACAGGACCCGCGGATCATTTTCGATTCACTGCGTCCGATGGGGGACGAGATCTGGAACATGATCGACGGTGAGCGCACAGTCGCGGAGATCGTGGAGGATACCTGTCTCGAATTTGGGTTCGATCTTCCGCCCGAGCTGTTCCTGCCGCTCGTGGATGCGTTGGTCGAGAGCGAGGCTGTCGACGTGGTTCATCACGAGGGATGACGCAACTCCGGGATGGTCACCGATTGACGGATCAATCACATGAAAGGGAGCATAATAGGTGAACCGGGACGCGATCCATCGTCACATAGACGAGCACCTCGACGAGCACATCGGGCACATCCAGTCCTGGGTTCGCCAGCCGAGCGTAAGCTGGGACAACCTGGGTGTCCGCGACTGCGCGGAGCTCGTGGCCCAGTCGTATCGTGACCTCGGATGCCAGGAGGTCGAGATCATCGAGGGCCGATACCATCCCGGCGTCTGGGCTTTCTACGATGCGGGGTCGCCGATCACCATTCACAGCTACTGCATGTTCGACACCCGCACCGTCCGCCGTGAAGGATGGAGCTACGACCCGTGGGGCGCGGAGCTTGTTCCCCTCGGGCCGCACCCCAAGGTACTCGTCGGGCGCGGGGCGATAGGGGCGAAGGGGCCGTACGTCGCCTTCCTGAACGCGCTCTCCTCGATCGTCGCGGTCGAGGGGACGCTACCGGTCAACATCATGTTCCTCGCCGAGGGCGAGGAGATCATGGGCAGCCCCACCTACCGCGAGTTCGTCGAGTGCTATCGCAGCCGCCTCAACGGGGTCAGCGCGAGCTACTGCGCGACGAGCAGTCAAAGTGACGACGGCTCGGTCAACGTCGGTCTTGGGCTGAAGGGGATGATCGTCCTTCAGTTGACGGCGAGCGGCGCTGTTTGGGGCCATGGACCCAAGAGCACGATCCATAGCTCGGCCGCCTCGCTCGTCGATTCGCCGCCGTTTCGGCTGGCACAAGCACTGGCAACCCTGACGAGCCCGGATGGACGAGGTTGCGCCGTTGATGGGCTGCGAGATCTTTGGTCGTATCGCAAACCGCTCAATGAGGACGAGAGAGATCTGCTCGATCAGCTTGCCGATCGCTTCGCGGGAAAAGACTGGCGCGATGTCCTGCCGGTTGGCGGTGCCCAGAACGTCGACGAACTGAACGGCGGCACCGAGGGCATGGAGCCGTTGCTCACCTTCCTCTACGGACCCACCTTCAACGTCGCCGGACTCTGGAGCGGCTTCCTCGGACCGGAGACCGCGACGATCCCCTTCATCGTCCCCGGTACGGCGGCGGCGATGCTGGATATGCGCCTGGTAGTGGAGAAATCGCCGGACGAGATCATCGACATGATCCGTCGGCACCTTGATGAACGGGGATTCTCCGATATCGCTATTGATGTTTACGCGGCATTCAGCCATTCCCAGACCTCGGTCACCGAGCCCGCTGTCCAAGCCGCCCTGCAGACGCTCCGGGAGTGGGGCGCACCGGCGGACATCTGGCCGATCCAGGCTGGCGGCGGTCCATGGACCGCCGTCCCCAACGCTTTTGGCGTGCCCTGCCTGCGCGGCGGCGTCATCGGCGGCGGCAGCGGCGGGGCGACCGACGAGTACCTGGTCATTGAAAGTGGCAATAAAATCGCCGGACTTGCGGATGCCGAGAAATTTCACGTCGATCTTCTCTTCAACTACGCGCGATCGGCCGGCGTCGATGTCTAAAGCGGATTGCCGGTATTGCCTGCTCGAAATGCCGTTGGCCTCCGTGCTACCGGTCTCCCGCCGAGCCAGGAGAGAGCGATGGCAGGTGGAGACTCACCATCGAGCTTCGAACGGTTATGGAGCGCTTGTATCCGAGCGTGAGGAGAGTGAACGTGCGACGAACAACGTTTCAGCATGAAGGGGCGCGCAGCGACGTGCCGCTGTCGGCCGCAGTGCGGGGGGACGGCGTGCTCTACGCCTCGGGGCAGGTGCCGGTCGATCCCCAGACGAGGCAAGTCGTGGAAGGCGGGATCGAGGCCCAGACGCGGCAGACCCTGGAGAATCTCAAATCGACCCTGGCGCTCGCCGGCGCGAGTCTCGCCGACGTCGTCAAGGTCAACATCTTTCTCACCGACATGACCACCTTCGCGGCGATGAACGGGGTTTACCGCGAGTACTTCGCGAGTGAGCCCCCAGCGCGGACGACGGTCGGCACGACCGGTCTCGCCAACCCAGCGATGCAGATCGAGATCGAGGCGATCGCGCTCGCCCCGGGGTCCTGACAGATCGCTGCCATGGATCGTCACCCGCTGACCTTGTTAACCCGTGAAGTCCCGCTGCTCTCCTTGCGACCCGGGGCGACCTGGCTGCTGGTGCAGGATCTGCACACGCCCTTTGCCGATTTTGACGATGGCGCGCTGGCGCGCATGGCAGCGGAGAAGGTGCTCAGCCGCGAGTTCGACGAGTACACCGACGCCCTCCGGCTGATCGCACCGAGTGTCGTGTCGGTGGTGGCGGCGGCCCGCGATCATGGCCTGGGTGTCGTCTATAGCTGCCTTGGCTACGAGCGCGATCGCGAGCCGTCGTCGTTTCAGGAGGCCACTGGCTGGCGCTGGCGCCTGGACGAGTGTGAGGCGACGTTCCCCGCGGCCTGGCGTCCGGCGCCCGGCGACCCCGTGTTTGCCAAACCGGGGTGGGGAGCGCTGGCCAACCCGGCGTTTGGGCGCTTCCTGGAGGAGCGCGGTATCGAAAATCTGCTTGTCATTGGCGCAATGTTCGACTTCGGGATCCGTCAGACCTGCTACGAGCTGATGGATCGCGGCATCGGCAGTCTTGTTGTCTCTGACGCGGTCGCGCCCCTGACGCTCGCTGCACTCGGGCACGTGTCCGGAAACTTGGCGCATGGGCTCGTGAAGTTGCGCTCGACCGCCGAGCTGCTCGATCTCTTGGCGACCATGCGGCGGGACGGGAAGGTGATGGTGTGATGCGGAACATGCTCCCGATGGCTTTCTGCCGTTCGCCGTTCCAATTTCCAGCGACATCATGGCAATGATCGAGACGGTTCTCGGCCCGATTGCTCCGGACGCGCTCGGCGTCTGCCTGCCGCACGAGCACGTCTGGTGCGACCAGCGGCTGGCGCCCCGACCGGAGCACTTCGGCGTGTCCCGTTCGACCGCGAGCTTCATGCGCCTCGACGACTTCGAGAATATGGTTAACGAGTTGAACGCCTACCGCGCCGCGGGTGGGGCCTCCATTGTGGAGGTGACCTGCGACGGCTGGGGGCGCGATCTCGATGTCCTGGCTCAGCTTTCCGAGGCGAGTCAGGTCCACATCGTAGCCACGGCCGGATTCTACATCGAACCGTGCATGCCCCCCTTCGTCGCCGAATGGTCGGTCGACCGGCTTGCCGACCATCTGACGCTCGAGATCGAATCGGGTGTCGACGGTACAGGACGCCGATGCGGCGTGCTGAAATCGGCGATTCACCGGGCACGGGTCGAAGGGCTGGAGTTAAAGGGACTCAAAGCCGTCGCCATTGCCCAACGGCGAACCGGGGTTGCCATCACTAGTCACACCACGGGTGGGCGGAGGCAAGAGGTGCCGGGGGGCACGGTCGGGATCCAGCAGCTGCAGATTCTGAAGGCGGAGGGCGTCGATCCCGCGCGCTTCATCGTCGGCCATGTCGACGAGCGACCCGATATCGAGGTACTCAGTGCGCTGGCAGATGAAGGCTGTTTCATCCAGTTCGACGTGATCGGCAAGGAGCACTGGCTGCGGGACGCCACCCGTGCTGAGCTGATCCACGCACTGATCAGGCGCGGCTATGTCCGGCACCTGATGCTGTCACACGATTGCAACCGCGACCACGAGATGCGCTATGGCGGCGGAGGTGGCTACTGCCACATCTTCGGCCAGTTTCTGCCACGCCTGCGGGAGTTGGGGGTGAGTGAGGAGGAGATTCATACGATGACGGTTGACAACCCGGCGCGCGCGTTCGCCCGTGGCTGATGGGACATCGACGAGGAGCAACTGGAAATGAGCACGACGCTTGCCAATGCCACGGAAACGGCCGCGGCGAACATGCGCAACCCGTTCAATCAGATCCTGGCCGATCCGCCGCCGCTGCGGGTGACCGCGGACAATACAGCGCTGCTGGTCGTCGACATGCAGTACTTCGACGCGCATCCCGACTGGGGCGAGGGGCGCACGGCAAAGGACCTCGGGGTCGCCGGCTGCTTCGATCCCTACTTCGAGCAGATCGACGACATCATTCCGCGCATCCAGCGCCTCCTCGCCCTCTTCCGTCGCCAGGAGATGGAAGTCATCCACCTACGCGTCGCTGAGCTGACGAAGGACTCGCGCGACGTTGGCTGGAAGCAGCTCGTGCGCGGTTTGATCGTCCCCTGCGATAGCCGTGAGGCCGACCCACTCGACGAGCTTGCGCCCATCGACGACGAACTCGTGGTCAGCAAATCGTCCTCGGGCGTCTTCCCGGTGACCAACCTCGATCGACTCCTGCGGAACATGGGAATCACGACGCTGGTGATGACGGGCACCTCGACCGGAGGGTGCGTCGAAAGCGCGGTCCGCGACGCGGTCGACCTCGGGTATGACGTGGTCGTCGTCTCTGACTCTTGTGCCGACGCGACTCCCGAGTCGCATCAATATGCACTGGAGCGGATGGCGGGTGGGCTGACCCGCATCATGACGACCGCCGAGGTCGAAGCGCTCGTCGGCACCGTGCCGGCTGGCTCGCGCCACGCACGGAGCGGGCTGGAGCGAGTCAAGCCCTATGTGCCGGAGCCGTCGAGTGAGCCACCACCGCCGGATGCCGACCCCTATGATCTGATCTTCGGACCCGCCGTTGACCTCCCGCTGGCAAGAGACAACGCGGCGCTCCTTCTCGTCGACGCGCAACGTTTGACCTGCGATCCCGAAGTGGGTCTCGGCCGTATGGCGCGAGAACGGGGAGAGAGCGAAGCGCTCCGTGGCTACTACGAGCGGGTGGAGCGGGCGCTCACAGGCATGGGCCAGGTGCTGGAGGCGTGCCGCGAGGCAGGTCTGACGGTGATCCATCTGCGGACAGCGGGACGACTACCGAACGGGCGTGATCTCAGCCGCAAGACTCGCAGTCAGGGGATCACCGCTGGCCATGGGAGTCCCGAAACTGAACTTATGCCTCAGGTCGCGGCGCGACCGGAGGAGATCGTGCTCGACAAGCCGGGCTCCGGCGCATTCACCGGGACCGGGCTGGATGAGTTGCTGCGCAACCTCGAAATCGAGCATGTGATCCTCGGCGGAGTCTCCTACGATGGAGCCGTCGAGAGCTCCCTGCGTAGCGCCACCGACCGCGGCTATGGCCTCGTGCTCGTCCCTGACGCCTGCGCGACGTTTGACGAGTCAGGGCAGGCCGGGCTGTGGCAGATGGAGAGCGGGACGATCCAGGTGAAACCTGTAGCAGCCATCCGGGACTGGTTCGCCACGTTGTGAATCTGGGAGCCCGCCAACCGCGATCGCCGCCAGAAATGGTGCCAGGAGATACGCAGGTCCTGTCGACGGTAATCTGAAGCTGAGGAAGGTACTGAGATGAACAAGAGATCACTGCAGGCGACTCGTCGAAATCTCATCCTAGGTGCCGGTGGCGTGGGCGCAGGACTGGCGCTCGCTCCGCTTGAGCGACACATCTCGGTTGCGGCCTCAAGTGCCGCGCAAGATGCGTCAAAGGCTGGCACCATCACCTTCGCCTACCTTGAAAGACCCACCAGCCTCGACGCAAGCATCTGGTCGGGCGACTCCGACAACCAGATCTCGCGCCAGATCTTCGACTCCCTGATCTACTCACCGGAAGCGGGCGTGTTCACCCCCTGGCTTGCCGAGTCCTGGGAGATCTCCGATGACGGCCTGACGTACACCTTTACGTTGCGCGAGGACGTGACCTTCCACGACGGTACGCCGTTCAACGCCGAAGCGGTCAAGTACACCTTCGACAGGATGCGGGATCCCGAAAGCCGTTCACTGCAGACCGGGTATCTCGGCCCCTATGAAAGCACGGAGGTGGTCGATGAATACACGGTGGCAGTCCATCTCACCGATCCGTTCGGGCCGATGTTGGCCAGCATGAGCCACTCAGCGACGGCGCCGATCTCCCCCACGGCAGCCGAGGCGACCGGGAGCGAGTTCGCCCAGCAACCGGTAGGCACGGGGCCGTTCATGTTCGAGAAGTGGGAAGGCAACGACCTCCACCTGATCCGCAACCCGGACTACGACTGGGCGCCGGAAGGGATGTCCCACACCGGTCCGGCGTACCTGGAGCGCATCATTTACAAGGAAGTGGCCGAGCCGGCGACGCGGATGACGGTGCTGCAGACGGGCGAGGCCAATTTCATCCATAACCCGGTGCTGGACGAAGTGACGAGCATGGAGGAGCAGGGTTTCCAGGTGATCCGGGCCGATACGCCGGGATTTTGCTGGTCCATTCCCCTCAACGTGGAGTATCCGCCGACAGATGACCTGCGGGTGCGGCAGGCCATCATTCATGGGACGGACCGAGCGACTGTGGTGGAGTTGGTGAAGGCCAATCTGGCGAATGTCGCCTACGGTCCCCTGGCACAGCCAACGCTCGGCTACGATCCGGCGGTCCAGGAGTATTACCCCTACGATCCGGAGAAAGCCGGGGAGCTACTCGACGAGGCGGGCTGGGTCATGGGGGAGGACGGTATCCGGCAGAAGGACGGCCAGCCCCTCACGCTCGAGATGATCATGTTCGAGGGCGGGGACAACAAGCCGGCGTCCGAACTGGTCCAGGCCATGCTCACGCAACTGGGGCTCAACGTCACGCTCGATGTGACCGCCTACGACGCATTCGCCGACCAGGTCTCGACCGGCGAGTTCAACCTGTCGCAGATGAACTGGACGGCGCTCGACCCCGACCTGGTTGTGTACAACATGCTCCATAGCAATCAGGTGGATGAGGAAGGACAGTTCAACCGCAGCCGGTACAGCGATCCGCACATGGATGAGCTCATCGCGCAGGGACAACAGACGTCCGACGTCGAAGAGCGCAAGGCCATCTACTCTGAGATCCAGAAGATCACCATGGATGAGGCTCTCATCCTGCCGCTCTGGGACGAGTCCTGGGTGTACCTGGCCGCGCCGGCCGTGCAGGGACTGCGCTTCGATCAGCTTGCGAGTCCACTCTTCTACGAGGTCTGGGTCGAGTAGCTCCCGCATGCGCACCCGGGAACCGGACTCGCCGGTTCCCGGGGTACGCGCACAGGGGAACGGTCTGGAGTCGCCCCAGCCGTCGACCGAGGTGAAAGGAGGCCCGCGCTGGCTCGGTTTGCCGTGCGCCGCATCTTGCTGACAGTTCCGGTACTTCTCGGCGTGACCCTCGCGGTCTTTTCCATGCAGCATCTCCTCCCCGGAGATCCCGTGCGCATCATGATCATGAGCTCAGCCAGCGGCGCGGCGCCGTCAGGCGGGGTCACCGACGAGATGCTGGAAAATTTTCGTCACCAATTGGGCCTCGACCGGCCCCTCCATGTGCAGTTCGGTTCGTACCTTTTGGGGATACTCCACGGCGATCTTGGACGGTCGTTTCGCAGCGATCGGCCCGTCGCCGACATGTTGGTCGAACAATTGCCCCACACGGTCCGTCTGACACTTGCCGGGCTGGGAATCGCGGTCTTTCTCGGGTTGGCGCTCGGCATCGTCGCGGGTCTCAGACCGAATACCTGGATCGACAACGTTTCGATGTTGATCGCCACGTTCGGGGTTTCGATGCCGTCCTTTTGGCTCGGGTTGATGCTCATCTACGTCATGTCCCTACGCCTACAGTTCTTGCCGGCATTGGGTACGGGATCACCCCAGGCGATACTCCTCCCCGCGCTGGCTCTGGGATTCCCCGGATCGGCGTTCATCGCCCGGCTGACACGCTCGAACATTGTCGAGATCATGGGGATCGACTTCATCACCGCCGCCCGGGCCAAAGGACTGGCGGAGCCTGCGGTCGTCCTCGGACATGCCCTTCGTAATGCCTTGATCCCGGTTGTGACGGTGATCGGCCTGCAATTCGGCGGTCTCATGAGTGGCGCCGTGATTATCGAAACGGTCTTCGGGCGGCCCGGTCTCGGTCGCTTGGCTGTCACGGCTATCCTGCAGAAAGATTTCCCTCTCGTTCAGGGGTTCGTACTGTTCGTTGCCCTGTCGTACGTCCTGGCGAATCTCGTGGTCGATCTCTGCTACGCGGTGCTCGATCCCCGCATCCGGCTAGGGTGAGTCACGTGGTGACCAAGCAGGTCCAGACGGCGTCGGGATCGGATCCCACGACGGGCCGCCTGGGTACGACGCTGAAGCCGGCACGAAATTCCCACTCTGTGTGGGAGACCATGAGGCGCTTCATCGGCATGCCCTCCGCCAGCGTGGGGGCGCTGATCATACTGGTGCTGATGGTGGCTGCCGCACTGGCGCCACTACTCACTCCATATGCCAGCGATGCCATCTCCCCGCTCGATGCCTACGAATCGCCCACGCTCGATCATCCCATGGGGACGGATAAATTCGGGCGCGATGTTTTTACCCGTGTGCTGTTTGGCGGTCGCATCTCGCTCATGGTCGGGATTGCCGCCACGGTAATTGGGGGAGGCATCGGTCTGCTCCTCGGGATGGTGGCGAGCTTTTTTGCCGGCATCATCGACGAGGTCATCATGCGCCTCCTGGATATCATGCTCGCGTTCCCCGATATCCTGCTCTCGATGGGTATCGTGGCGCTGCTCGGACCCAGTGTGCAGAACGTCGTCATCGCCGTCGGTCTCAGCTACGTGGCCGGATTTGCTCGCGTCGTACGCGGGAGCGTTCTCTCAGTGAAAGCCCAGGATCATGTTCTGGCGGCGCAATCGCTCGGCTGTCGACCAGGCGCAATCATGTGGCGGCACATTCTGCCGAATATCGTCGCTCCCCTTATTGTCTATGGAACGCTCAGCGTCGCCTCTGCCATCCTGGCGGCCGCCGGTCTGAGCTTTCTCGGTCTCGGCGCCCAACCGCCGACACCAGAATGGGGAGTCATGCTCTCCGACGGGCGCGAGACGCTCAACCGCGCCTGGTGGGTTTCCCTCTTTCCCGGGCTCGCGATCCTGCTCACCACCCTCTCGATCAACTTCGTCGGCGACGGGCTGCGTATCGCGCTCGATCCCCGGGTGCGGGGTCGGTGATGGACACCCTGGCCGGCGGCGATCTCCAGGTGTTGCTGGCCGACCGCGTCTTCGACGGACGAGGCCAGACGGGTCTCGATGCGGGTGTTGCCGTGCAGGGCCAACGGATCATCGCCGTTGGTAGCCAACCGGAGCTGTTGGACCGGTACCGGCGGGAAGCGCGTATCGAGGAGTTCCCGGGCGCCACCCTCCTGCCGGGGCTGATCGACGTCCATACCCATCTCATCCTGCCCGGTACTGGCGTCGCCATCATGGATTATGCCCAGACACCGGACGAGTTGATGCTCCTCGTCGCCGCTCGCAACGCCGCGCTGGCGCTGCGCTCCGGCGTCACGACGCTGGTCGATCTCGGCGCAAAGGGGGAGCTCACCTTCCGGTTGCGCGACGCCATCGCCCGGGGCATCGCAGCCGGCCCCCGACTGGTCCTCTGCGGGCGGGCGCTGACCATCACGGGTGGGCACGGGTGGCCCTGGCTGGGCGAAGCCGATGGCACCGACGGCGTGCGCCAGGCGGTGCGCCAGCTCTGCAAGGAAGGGGCGGACCTTATCAAGGTGATGGTGACCGGAGGCGGCACGCCGGGGACGGACGGCCGCCGCCCATCGTACGCGGAGCTGAGACGATGTGACGAGGCCCACGCCCGCGGCCGGCGGTAGGAGTCGGGATCGAACACGCACTCGACGCCGGGTTTGACATGATCGCCCACTGCCAGTTCCTGGCACCCAACGGGGAAGACGCCTTCGACGAGCGGCTGGCCCGCCGCATCGCTGATCTGGGGGTTTACATCAACCCGACCTTGCAGATCAATCGTGTCCTGCTGACCGACCGGGTGCCCCGTGAAACGCTCGACGTGGAGCGCCGCGCCGCGCTTGCCGCATGGACGGAGCGGTATCCACGTTTTGCCGAAAACGTGGTCAGACTTCGCAATCTCGGAGTTCGCCTCATCTGCGGCTCTGACTGTGGCTGGGGCTTCTCAACCTTCGACGAGACGTATCTGGAGCTTGACGCGCTGGTCGAGGCCGGGCTCACGCCGGTGGAGACGCTCGTCGCGGCGACCGGGACTGCTGCCGATGCGCTAGGGCTGGAGGATCGAATCGGGACCGTGCGACCGGGTCAGGTGGCAGACCTTCTCGTCGTGTCTGGTGACCCCACGGTCGACGTCCGTGTGCTGCGACAGGTGCGGGCAGTCTGGTCGGCAGGACAGCGGATCGGGATGGAGTCCGGGGGCGAGCGGCCGCGAACTACCCAATCCGGGGTCCAGCGTTCTCGAAACACAGGATGACGATGATGAGTCAACTTTCGGCGCGCGGGGTGCGTGATATCATCATCGACCGTCTAGCCTGTGGAACCCATCCGATTGGAAGCAAGCTGCCGACCTCCCGGGAGTTAGCGGCGGAGATCGGTGTCCACCGAAACACCGTGGCGAAGGCCTATCAAGAGCTTGCCAATCTGGGCCTCGTTACGGTTCGCCAGGGCCGTGGCACGTTTGTCGTCGGGTCACTGGATACGGGAAACAGCCATGCGCTGACGACCCAAATCCGAGGCGGCCTGGTCGACCTGATCATGAAGGCGCGCCGGATCGGCATGCCGGAGCACGAACTACGAGACCTCCTCGATCAGCAGATTACGGCGTCCTATGGCCGCATCCGGCTTGGCGTGTTCGTTGAGTGCAACATGGCCGATGTCGACGCGGCGATTGCCGAGATCGAGTCGCTCGTGAGCTGCCGGCTGTCGCCGCTTCTGCTGCAACGGTTGCACTCCGATCCCGTCGCGGCCATAAAGGGCTGTGACGCCGTTTTCACCAGCCTATTCCACCTCAAGGAGGTCAGCGACGTGCTGGCTCCGATCCGGCCCGACGTGGATGTCATTAGTGTGTACACACAACCAGATGAAGCCACCTTGAACCGTCTCGCCCGCATACCGGCCGGGTCGAGCATCGGCATAATCGTCAGTAACGCCGAGGGGGCGCGCCGCTTCGCGAACCAGATCAACACTGTCACCGAGGCCAAAACGAAGGCGCTGGTATTGCCGAGCGATGCCGACATTCTGGCCCTGGCGGCCGAGGTCAATGCTTTCGTCTGCAGCCGGTCGCGGTTCGCGCAGGTGGCGGCACTGGATCTTCCACAGCCAGTGATCGAGCTCCAATTCCACGTGAGCCGGCAGTCCGCCATGAGAGTTGCTGAAGTGCTGACTTGTGTGCAAATTCCGGATGTTGCCACAGCAAGCTAGTAGATTCGCCGCGTTCATGGCTGCCTCCTGGGGGCCGCAATTCATCTCAAGATCTGGGTAATCAGCCGGTGTCATTGGTCCAGGAATAGTTTCGCGTCAAGTAGGTTCCGTGAACCTCACCCTCCGCCGGCGAAACATGCCCAGTTGACCGTACCGAAGCAAGTCTCCTCCGCAGCAACTCCAGTTCCCACCTCGCATCACGGTTTGAAACGGCTCACGTGGACAGGTAGGGTCTCGAGACTCCTCTCGGACGTCCTCAGGAACTATCGCGTGGGTTCGCTTCCGCGCGTATCGGCGGCATCGGTGGCAAGACCTGCGGTGGGACGAAGGTTGGCGGTCTACGGGCCTTTGTTGCCTGCTCGAACGCGTAGGCGAATTTGAGCAAGGTCGCCTCTCCGAAGGCGCGAGTCATCAGGGTGATGCCGACAGGTAATCCGAAGACCAACCCTGCGGGAACGCTGATCACCGGGTATCCCGCCAAGGCCGCTGGCCGGGAACTCCCGCCGAGAATGCGACTCCCGTTCACTAAGTCAATCTTGGTGGGAGGGCTGGTCGTGGGCATCATGAGGGCATCGAGGTTGTGGGCCTTCAGCACCGCGTCAATACCTTCCTCCCTCGACAGGCGGCGGTTCCGTTCCAGCGCACTGAGGTAGGCAGGCTCGGTCAGCGGTCCTTTCGCCTCCGCCATGACGAAGAGTTCCTGACCAAAAAATGGCATCTCACGTTCGGCGTGTCGCTCGTTGAAGGCCACCAGCTCGGCAAGCGTGCGAGGTCCTGAGGGCGCATCGAGCGTGGCCAGATAGGCGTTGAGTCCCGCTTTGAACTCATAGAGGAGGACCGAGAGTGCCACATCGTCGGATGGTGGCCACCCGCTCGACATGTGGCGGGCACTCGGAATCTCGGCGGGGTCAACAATTACCGCGCCCAGCTCTCGCATGATGGCGATCGCCCTCTCGGCAACCTCATCGGCCGAAGGGCTATATCCCCAGTAGACCTCGCGGGGGATCCCGATGCGCGCTCCACGCAGCCCGTCAGGGTCGAGGACGGCCGTGTAGGTTTGTGGACCACCGTCTCCAGTGACGGACGCCGGGATCGTTCGGATCATGACCGGCGATAACCTCAAGCAGCACCGCGACATCGGCGACGGTTCGCGCGATCGGTCCGACGCTGTCCTGACTGTGGGCGATCGGTATGACCCCGGAGCGGCTCGTCAGACCGACGGTCGGCTTGAGACCGACGACACCGTTTGCCGACGCGGGACTGAGTATCGAACCGTCGGTTTCCGTGCCGAGCGCGGCGGCCGCGAGATTGGCGGACACTGCCGCCGCCGACCCTGAGCTAGAGCCCGATGGAGTGACATCGAGGGCATACGGATTGAGGCATTGTCCCCCTCGACCGCTCCACCCACCCGAGGACCGCAACGAGCGGAAATTGGCCCACTCGCTGAGGTTGGATTTGCCGACGAGAATTGCCCCCGCGGCGCGCAACCGAGCCGCGACAAAGGCATCGGCCTTCGGCCGTGCTCCGATGAGCGCGATCGAGCCAGCCGTGGTCTCCATCGAGTCGGCCGTGCCAATGTTGTCCTTCACAAGGATCGGGATCCCGTGCAGCGGTCCCCGCGCCTGTGTCACCGGCCGCTCGCGATCGCGCGCCCTGGCGATGTCGAGCGCTTCGGGATTGGTCTCAATGACCGACCGCAGGTGCGGTCCCCGGTGATCAATCGCCTCGATCCGCTCCAGGTACATGCGGGTGAGATCGGAGGCCGTGAACTCCTTGCCCGTTATCGCTGCCTGAAGGCCGGATATCGTTCGTTCCTCAAGTTCGGAGTGCGGTCCCACCGGGACTGCGGCGCTCGCGTCTGGCGTTTTCCTCACGACGCATCCTTCCCCGCTTCATCGCTGCTCGCTGCTCGCCGGCAGAGACGGTAACGGCAAAACCGGTCACATGTCATCCCGAGTGCTCATGGACGCCAGCGGTTGTCGACGACAGCATTCAGCGCAGATTGCCCAGAATGGGCACGTACTCCAAGGCAATCGAAAGGTCTCAAATCCACCTGCCGCCGAGACGAAGTACAGAGGAGGACCATCCGGACTCAGCATCAACCACAAGGCAATGTTGAGACGAGGATGCGCTCGACCGCTACGTGCGTTTCCGCTCAAATCCGGGGTTGGCTTTCGTCTGACGATACCTTGATAGGGGCAAACGCAACCTCGCTCGGTGGCCCTGGAGCATGCCAATAGGCGGCGACGGTTCCGTCGGCGTTCACCGCGACTATGCTCGACGATACAGTCCCGTAGTCGCCGCCGACGCGGCACAGCGGGAACGGTTGGTCGGTATCTGCGCAAACACTCGCCAAACTGCCAAACAGATCAGCAATGATCGGTGTCGCGAGGTTCACCGATTCAACTCGGCGCCGAGCCTCTCGAACGACCGGGAGCGCCTCGTCGCCGATATCGCCATCATTGCTGAGTACGTGGACCCCAGGCGCGAGGTCTCGGATGTCTCGTTGCCCGGTGCCAACCCACCCCTCAGTGGGGCTTGCGCAGAGCAGATTGAAGGGGTTGTATTGTCGAACGGACAGTTCTTCAAGGAAAAACGAACGGGCTGCCCTGGGTGAATGGCACCGGAGGCTGTCCAGGCACAGCAAACCCCGAGAGCGCCGCATGGTATCGAGGCTGTCGCCCGGTCGATTGGTGACGGCGACAAGGGTCCCCCTCGAATTGACGCCCAGCCAGGTACCCCCGCCGAGGTCGTCACGAACTGCCCAGACGGTTGGGCTTGCCGGCCACCGAAATGGTGCCTGGGAGGGTCGACGCCGTGACTCCTCTCGGTTTGCTGCCACGATCAGGGGGTAGTGCATATTCACCCGAAAGAGGATGGCTATCCAACACATGGCCTCTCACCAATCTCCACGTGGAGCACGAGGACGACCTGCAGCGGGTAGGAGAAGTAATCCTGTGATTTCAGCACATCTCGTAATTCGCATGGCCCTCAGTGCGGGACAGGACACGTTTTCTGTGGCCACCCTTGCCGTCCATTCACGTCGGGACGCGGGACACGATTGCTGTCAGTGGGGCGGACGGGACGTGGCTCCTTAAGGTGGACGAAGACAAATGGAAGTTACTACGGCACGGCAAGGCGGCAGGAGTCAAGCTCGTCACCGTTTCGGACGCGAGATTCGTTGTCGCTCACGGCGGGAACGCGGGAACTGGAGGAACTGGTCAGGGGTGGTTTCACCGTTGTTGTCGCGGGTGATCCCTTGGCCGACGTGCGAATTCCCCAAGACAACGATAAGATCGCGCAACTGTTGATTGGTGGACAGACCGTTGTCAGAAGGGCCGCATAGCGCGGCCGAACACGTCACCGAGGGGGGACAGCACATGGACGCGCGAAGGACGCCGAAGGGGATTTTCGCGCCGGTGGCCACGATATTTGGACCGGATGGAGATCTGGATCTCGGCGGGTTCCGAACAAACCTTGAGCGCTACGCCACCTCGGCTCTTGACGGGATCGTCGTCCTGGGCTCGAACGGCGAGTACCCGTTGCTCGATACGTCCGAAAAACTGCGGCTCATCGAGACCGCCGTCAATACCATTAACGGGCGCCAAGTCGTCATGGCCGGCACCGGCGCTGAATCTACACGGGAAACAATCGCCTTGACCCGTCAGGCAGCCGAGCTGGGGATCGACTATGCGATTGTGATCACTCCCTATTACTACAAACCTCGCTACGACCAGGCCGCATACGTCGCCCACTACCGGGCGGTTGCCGATGCTTCACCCGTCCCCATCATCGTCTATGTGATGGCGGCCTACACCGGTGTAGATCCCGCGGCGACGCTCGTGGCGGCACTATCGGAACACCCGAACATCGCCGGTATTAAAGACTCTGGCGGGAATGCTCCGAAGGTCGGCGAGATGATCGCAGGAGCGGCCTCTGACTTTGGCGTTCTTGCCGGGTCCGCGAGTTTCCTCTATCCCGCCCTCTGCCTGGGGGCAACCGGGGGAATCCTGGCTCTGGCGAACATCGCGCCGCGAGCCTGTAAGGACGTCGAACGCGCGTTTCATGCCGATGATCACGCGACGGCGCGGGCCCTGCAGCTACGACTCCTCGCCCCAAATGCAGCAGTCACGTCCCGCTTTGGCATCCCCGGGTTGAAGGTTGCACTTGACGCCGTCGGACTGACCGGAGGAGCGCCACGCCTGCCTCTGCAACCATTAAACGAGGCCGACGCCTCCGAAGTGCGCCGCATTCTCTGCGAGGCTGACCTTAGCACTTTCTGCTAGTCGAAGCTGTTCACAGAGGACGAGATCATGAGCCGCGTGGAAACACAATTTCATCGTCGGCGGGGAATTGCTCCTCAAGGAGTGGCAATGCAACTCGCATCGGGTCCTCATTGAAAGCTGTCTTCCTGGATATGTCGCCCGTTCTCTAAGCGATCGGGCATCGCGAGCATCTGGTTGGCTCGTACCGCGCCAAATGCATTGCAGGAAATGATGCCCGACGGAGGAGTCGCCGGTGGCTCCGTCCAGAGGGAGACAGAGTCGACGATGCGCCATGTCGCTATGATCCAGGAATTAGCTGGTGCTCGCAGGAGGCAAACTCGATGCTGTCTACTGAGAGGGACCTTTCGGACAAGGTCGCGCTCATTACGAGCACAGGGTTGTTGGAGGTTCAAGACGTGACCTTTATTGCCACCCACGGCGGACAACCGAGTATCAGCGGCTTACTCCTTGCTAACGCCGGTCGAATGCGTCGTGCTAATCCAAATGTGCTCACGGAGACATTCGGTATATACCGAGAGGATTTCATCCAGGACACGGTACAGGAGCTGGGAGCGGAACGGGTCGTGTTCGGCTCAAACGCGCCCTATATGGATCTAGGACTTGAGAAGTTGCGTGTCCGACTGGCTCACCTCTCTGATGTCGAGAAAGAGCTTGTCGGTCACGGAAATCCGATGAGGGTATTGCGGATAGCCGCGTGATCCTCGAGAGTCTTGCGCACACCGTCCCAGCTGAGCTGGTCGCAGGCACATATGGCGGATGAACATGTCGCACTGAAGGAGGTTGTCCTGGCCGCGCAGATATTGGAGGAGGTTGCGCGGTTGGCCCTGGCCTAAATTGCCGAGGCCAGGTGTGGCTCGATTGTCGTCATGAATGCGTGACGTGTGAACGCGGAGAGCAGAAGCGGACAGATCCGCCCAATGAAGGAGTCTCTTGATGGTCTGGGGCGAGATTGACCAACGGATTCGTGCTGCCGAGCAGAGCGGCGGGACGGTGGGCGTGGCCCTCATTGCGTCTTCCGGTGAACGCTTCGTTCATCGCAGCGATCGTCGCTTCCGCGCGGCAAGCACGGTCAAGATTCCGATCATGGTCGAGCTCTTCCGGCAAATCGATAACGGCAAGCAGTCGCTGACGACGCGTTATGGGCTATGGGATGAGGATCGAGCCCCTGGGTCCGGGGTGCTGCTTCACCTGCATCCCGGCTTGGAGTTGACGTTGGCAGACCTGGTGTATCTGGTGATCAGCATCAGCGATAACACGGCTACCAATGTGCTGATCGAACGGGTCGGGATGGACAACGTCAACCGCACGATGCGCGACCTCGAGATGGGTGAGTCGCCACTCGGCCGCTTGATGAAAGGGCGACGTGCCCTAAGCGATTTGACAAAAGTTCTGGACCGATCGG
The DNA here is from genome assembly GCA_963751075.1 of uncultured Chloroflexia bacterium. Taxonomy (GTDB): domain Bacteria; phylum Chloroflexota; class Chloroflexia; order Thermomicrobiales; family UBA6265; genus JACCXM01. Next base: position 445,736 of record CAVVTE010000013.1, read on the forward strand.
CATTGCAGGTAACGAGCGCCTCGACCGCTTCCTGCTGAAAGATCCCAGCCTCGTCCACCCCCACCCTAGTCCAAAACTTTTGTCAAATCGCTTAGAGGACGAGCCAGAGAACTGGGAGACGCCTGATGATTACGCGACCCTGATCGAGGCGATCCTTTCACAGCAAGCGGCCCTACCGAGCTCATGCGATGCCATGTTGGTGATGCTAGAGAAGCAACAGTGTACGAACCGCGTCTCCCGCTACCTGTCACCGGCCACGCGATGGGGGTCCAAGACCGGCCAGATCGAAGGCGTCACCAAAGATGTGGGATTTGTCGTGACCGAGCGAGGCTCTCTCGTCATCAGCGCCTTTTGTGAGGATCTACCCGACCGACACGTCGGCGACCAGTTCATCGGGGACATCACACGAGCGGCACTCAAGGTCACCGGCATCGTGGAACCCCTTGAGACCTCAAGATGAGAGCGCGGGAGCGACGTCCAGGGATGAGAGTCGGGTTGGGTGCCACCATGTGATTGCCCGGGTCATCGCAGGCAAGTCGAAGCTCTTGTAGCCGACGACTCAGGGTCCGGGACGGAATGCGAACCTGCGGCAGCGTGCTTCAGAACCGCGCCCGTTTATGCCATGTTGTGGCGAGCGCTTATGCAGTGCTGAACTGTCCGATCGCCTCGTCGGCATATCCGCTGCTACGAATCCAACTGTCCCCGTCAGGTCATCCGGAAGTGATCCGAGCAGCTCTATGAGTTGCCCAAATGAATGCTCTATGAGATGCTGGTGGATCGACAACGACTACAACCTCATGAGCGAATTTCCGGGAGCCCACCAGAAAGGAGGCCAGCCTCATAAGGGACGACAACCGTTCGCGGCCAGGCTGTTGAGGAGCCCCGGTAACCGACGTCCCCACCACTAGCAGCGGCATATCCGAACACGAGAGGAAACGAATCATGACTACACAACGTCGCCATAGCGAACTCGTTGAGGAATTCCAAACTGGCCGAGTGAGCCGAAGGGAGTTCGCGAAGAGGGCCATCGCGCTCGGCATGGCCGGGTCGGTCATCAGCTCCATCATCACGGCGGGACCGACAAAAGCCACCCCGGCGCGTCGCGTTGCGGCTCGTCCGTCGCAATATCAGCAAACGGGCGGTGTGCTGGTCTTTGGCGCCTGGCAGACGCCGGACACCCTTGACCCGCAGAAGACCGGGCTGGCGGCGACCGGGCGGCTCATCTCGAACGTCTTTGACCTGCTCGTCTGGAAGTTTCCCGGCGACGATACCTTGTATCCGGGACTTGCCAAATCGTGGGATGTCACGCCTGACGGCCTGGAGTACACCTTCCACCTGCGCGACGACGTGACGTTCCATAACGGCGAGCCGCTCAATGCCGAAGCCGTGCGGTACACCTTTGACCGTCTCGCTGATCCTGCGAACCAAACACTCGCGCCCGTACCGCTCGGGTACGATCACGTCGACATCGTCGATGACTACACGGCAACCGTCGTCTTCACGAAGCCGTACGCCCCGTTCCTGACCCTCCTGGCCCGCGGCTACGGTTTTTCGTTCATTCTGCCGCCCAAGTTCGCTGCGGAGGACCCAGAAGGTATGGGACTCAAGCCTCCGGGCACCGGGCCGTTCATGATCACCGACTATGCCCACGGCAGTCACGCGACCTTGGAGCGAAACCCCGACTACAACTGGGCACCTGAGTACTTCGGCCGTCAGGGACCCGCGTTGCTTGAGGGCATCGACTGGCGGATCATCGAGGAGTCGGGAACGCGCGCTTCGACGCTGGAGAGCGGGGAGACGCACCTCATCGAGGAGATCGTCCCGGCGCAGTACGAAACGTTCAAAGGGGACCCGGCCTTCCAGGTCATCACGCAAGACACGCTTGGCTGCCCGCGCACGGTACATCTCAATTGCACCAAGTTCCCCACCGACGATCTGGCCGTTCGTCAGGCGATGAACTACGCAGTCGACAAGAGCGTGATCACGGATGTCATTTTTCGAGGGATGGTCGAGCCGGCGTACGGTCCGCTCGAGAAGCTGACGCCTGGCTACAACCCGGCGGTTGAGGAGTACTACCCGTTCGATCCGGATCGGGCCAGACAGATGCTGGATGAAGCCGGCTGGACGATGAACGGCGACTACCGCGCCAAGGAGGGCCAGGAACTGAAGGCGCTCTTCATTGTCACGGCCAAAGATAACTTCGATGAAGCGGCGCAGGTCATCCAGTCGCAGTTCCGCGACGTTGGCATTAACCTGGAACTGACCACCGAGGCCCAACCGACCATCTTTACCACTTACAACCGCGGCGACCAGAACCTGGCCAACATTTTCTGGTGGGGTGTTGATCCGGAGGCGCTCTACTCGCTCTACCACTCCAGCCAGATCGAGCAGGGTTTCAACTGGGCCCACTACACTAATCCCGAGGTCGACGCGCTGCTGGAGCAGGGCTATGTCGAGGGTGACAACGAGAAGCGGATGGACCTCTACGAGCAGGCGCAGGTCCTGATTATGGAGGATGCCCCGGCGATCCCGGTTTGGGGCAAACGCCAACTGATGGCCGGCAAGGCGTCGATCACTGGCATCGACTTCAACTTGAGCGTCTACCCGCTCTACTACAACACCACGCTCGGGGAGTAGGAGATCAGGCGACGGGGGTGGTGACGAACCTGATCAATCCCGGTGCGTCGCCATCCCGGCCCGCAAGCTTGAGTGGGCGGCGATGACTCAATATTTCATCCAGCGTCTGATCCTGGCCGTACCAGTCCTGCTTGGCGTGTCGATTGCTGTCTTCCTCATGATGCATCTTCTTCCTGGCGATCCCGCGTTGGCCATGCTCGCGGGTCAGTCTGGGATCACTCCGGAGGATGTCGACCGCGTCCGCCGCCAGCTCGGGCTCGACCAGCCGGTGCCCGTCCAGTACCTGAATTACATCGGGCGAGTGCTCCACGGCGACTTCGGTCAGTCGGTTCATAGCCACCGCCCGGTGCTCGAGATGATCGGTGAGCAGGCCGGGGCGACCATCCAGCTGGCGTTGGTGGCAATGGCGATCGCAGTGACGCTGGGAATTATCCTGGGGGTCATCTCGGCGTTGCGTCAGAACACGTGGGTGGACACTCTCAGCATGCTGCTCGCGCTCTTCGGCGTTTCCATGCCCAGCTTCTGGTTCGGGTTGATCCTCATCTATTTCTTCTCACTCCGGCTCGGTTGGTTACCCGTCACCGGGCAGGGTGGGTGGCAACGCTTGATCCTCCCGGCGCTTGCCCTTGGCTTGGACTTCTCCGCCATCACCGCTCGCCTTGTCCGCGCCAATCTCCTCGAGGTGCTGCGACAGGAGTACATCCTGGCCGCCCGAGCCAAGGGTCTTCGCGACCGGTTGGTGATGACCCGCCACGCACTGCGTAACGCGATGATCCCGGTGCTGACTATCATCGGTCTGCAGTTCGGCAACCTGCTCGGCGGAGCGGTCGTGATCGAGACCGTCTTTGCCCGGGAAGGGATCGGCCGCCTGGCAGTGACCGGAATCCTTTCGAAGGATTTCCCGCTCGTGCAGGGGATCGTACTCGTTTCCGCGGTCGTCTATGTTGGCATCAATCTGCTGATCGACCTGAGCTACGCAGCGCTCGATCCACGGATTCGTTATGGCTAATGGATCAAGGCGGAGCGGCGTTCCTCCCCGCGAACGCTAGGCGCAGACCCGGAGCGAATGGTGTCCATCGCACAGCAAGCACGGTCGCCGGCACGGCCGGCCGGACTCGGTCAAGGGGCGCGGCGAAGCGAGTTCACCAAGTCCGTCCGGCACCTTGCGAAAAACAAGGGTGCCATCGTCGGCGGGATCGTGCTGGCGTTGATTGTGCTGATGGCCGCCTTTGCGCCAGTGCTCGCGCCGAAGGATCCATCGCTGCAGGAGTACTCGAGGGTCCTCATGCCGCCTGGCCCCGAAGCGCCTCTGGGGACGGACCAGTTCGGCCGAGACATCCTGAGCCGGGTCGTTCTCGGCTCTCGGCCTTCGCTCCAAGCCGCCGCGATTGCCATCCTGATCGCGTCGTCTGTCGGCACCGTGATCGGGCTCGTGACCGGATACAGCCGCGGCTGGATCGACTTGCTGATTCAGCGCCTGATCGACATCCAACTCGCCTTCCCGGGGATTCTGTTTGCCCTGGCCATCGTCGCGGTGCTCGGGCCCGGTTTACGCAACGCCATGATCGCGGTCGGTATCTCGCTCGTGCCCGCTTATGCCCGCATGGTGCGCGGGTCAGTGCTCTCGATCCGCGAGAATGCGTACGTCGAGGCGGCGCACGTCATGGGTGCGGGGACGGGTCGGATCGTGGTGCGCCATATCCTGCCAAACGTGCTGGCGCCGATCATCGTGCTCTCCACGGTCGGGATCGCCTGGGCAATCTTGATTGGCGCTTCGCTCAGCTTTCTCGGACTCGGGGCGCAACTCCCAGATCCAGAATGGGGGCTCGATCTCGCCCAGAGTCGCGACTACCTGCGTGAGGCGTGGTGGATGAGTACCTTCCCAGGTCTCGCCATCATGCTCACGGCGCTCTCCGTCAACCTCCTCGGCGAAGGGCTTCGCGACGCGCTGGATCCACGCTTGCGGTCTCGGTAGGCAGCGGCGCAGTTCGGGCAGCGACGATTCGCGATCTTGGGCACTCTCGGCCCATCACCAATCGCGAGCCTGGATAACCGATCACGGATGATCTGGTGGAGGCAAGCAGTGGGCAAACTTACGGGGAAGGTCGCACTCGTCACCGGCGCGAGCCGGGGGATTGGACGGGAAATCTCGCTGGCGTTCGCGCGTGAAGGCGCGGACGTTGCTGCCAACTACAACAAGAGCCAGGGCGCGGCTGAATCACTCGTCGCCGCGATCACGGAGATGGGACAGCGCGCCGTCGCCATTCGCGGTGACGTCGGTCAGCCGGAGGATATCGAGCGCATGGTCGACGATGCGATGACGGCATTCGGCCGGATCGACATCCTGGTCAACAACGCCGGGTTTCTCGATATCTTCCCGATCGCCGATATGCCGCTGGAGGCGTGGGATGCAGTGATGGCGACCCACCTGCGAGGAACCTTCTTGACGACGCAACTCGTCCTTCCTCAGATGCTCGAGCGTCGCAGCGGCAAGATCATCAACATTGCCTCGCAGTTGGCCTACAAAGGGCGTGCCGGTCTCGCCCACTACTGTGCCGCGAAGGCCGGCATGATCGCGTTCACCCGGGTGCTGGCGCTGGAGGTCAGCCGGCAAGGCGTCTACGCCAACTGCATCGCCCCTGGGCCCAATCGCGACCGAGATCATCCCGCGCACGGGTCCGCCAGATCCAGAGGAAGAGGCGCGACTCGCCGACTCCCTTCCGATTGGGCGAATCGGCACCGTGGAGGAGGTGGCACCGACCGCCGTCTTTCTGGCCTCGGACGATTCGTCTTACTATGTTGGTCAAGTTCTCGGTCCGAATGGTGGAGATGTGATGCTTTAAGCATCAACCATCAACGCATTGACAATCGTTGGCCGTTGGCCGCGAACTCACCTGGATGCGGCCGCAATCACTGAACGGATCAGGAGAACTCATGGCACAGAGGCGAGAGACGATGATCGACTCAGAGGTGGTCCAGCGGCTGCGGCAGGCGGCCCATGACCTGGAGGGACAGACGGTTGCGTTCACCCAGGAACTGGTCCGGATCCCGACTGAGAATCCGAAGCTCGCCGCGATCGAGGCGGGTGCCGAAGCGACGTGCCAGGACGTGATCGAGGCGCGGCTCCGCGCCCTGGGATGCACGACCGAGCGGTGGGAGGTCTACCCGGGGCGACCCGACCTCGTCGGCACCTTACGGGGAGAGGGGGGCGAGATGGCTCGCTCGCTGATCCTGAACGGTCACATCGACGTGGTTCCCGCTGGGGATCCCGCGGCCTGGACCTACGCGCCATTTGCGGCCGAGATCGCCGACGGCAAGATCTGGGGCCGCGGGACCGTCGACATGAAGGGTGGCATCGCCGCGATGATCACCGCAGTCGAGGCGATCCAGTTGGCTGGGATCCGCCTTCAGGGAGACGTCCTCCTCGAGAGCGTGGTTGACGAGGAGACGGGTGGTCCAGGCACGATGCAGACAATCGAGCACGGCTACCGGGCGGACGCGGCGATCGTTGTCGAGCCGACCGACTTCGCTGTCCAACCAGTCGAGGGGGGACTCGAGTGGCTGCGGGTGGTGGTTCGCGGACGCTCAGGGCACTCGGCGTACCGCTACCGCTCCGTCCATGCCGGTGGGCAGGGCGTCGCCATCAATGCCATCGAAAAGACCGCCAAGATCCTCGCCGCGGTCCAGGACCTGGAGCGGCATTGGGCGGTGCATAAGCGTCACCCGCTCCTCCCGGCAGGAATCACCACGATCAATCCCGGCGTGATCATCGGGGGAACCGGCGGCGGCCAGAATGGGGTGCCAAACGTGCTGACCGCGGTATCGACATTTCCTGACTATTGTGCGCTGGAGCTCAGCTTGAAGTACCTCCCCGGGGAAGAGACGGCAAACGTTCGAGCTGAGTTCGAGGACTACATCAGCCGAGTGGCCTGCCGCCGATCCCTGGCTCCGCGAGCACCCGCCGGAGATCGAATGGGGAATCCGCGGCGTCTCCTTCCCGCCGGCGGAGACCCCTGCCGACCATCCCTTTCTCGATGTGCTCAGTGCGGCCGTCGAACAGACGACCGGGTCGCCAGCCGCGGTCGAAGGCATGGTTGCTGTGACGGACCTGGCGTGGCTGGCCAGCGCCGGCATCCCCGGCGTCATCTTCGGCCCGGGGTCAATCGCTTGGAACGCTCACGGCGACGATGAGTACATGGTGATCGAAGACCTCACGAAAGGCGTTATCGCGCTCGCGCTTGCTATCTGCGGTTGGTGTGGCGTCGCGGGTGACGCGTGATCGGTGCCAAGGGAGACAGGATGGATCGCATCAGGTCGGCGGCGGACATGACTCGAATGACGTCACCGGAAGTCGAGGCCGCACTCGAGCAAGGATCGAGGACTGCCATCGTCGTGCTGGGAGCGCAGGAACAGCACGGAGAGCATCTACCGCTGGCGACGGATTCCCTCTGGGGTGAACACCTCGCGGGGTTACTCGCTGCCCGGCTTGGAAACGCCCTGATCGCGCCGGTAGTGCCGGTTGGGTTCTCGCCCGAGCACATGCGCTTTGCCGGGACGATCAGCCTGCGCCCGGAGACGCTCACCGCGATCCTCGAGGACTATGTGACAAGCCTCGAACGCCACGGGTTCCGTCGCATCGTCGTGCTGCCCTCACATGGAGGCAACTTCGCGCCGCTGGCGGAGGCGTTGCCCCTGCTTCGCCTGCGTCACCCAGACCGTGCGAATTGTGGCCTACACAGATCTCATCGGATTGGTTAACGCCGCCGCCGACGTTGCGGCAAGCGTCGACGTGACGCCGGACGAGGCGGGAGCCCACGCAGGTGAGTGGGAAACGTCTATGATCCTGGCCATTGAGCCCGGCTGCGTTCACCTGGAGCGCGGCGAAGCGGGCTATTTGGGGCCGCTGGAGCCGGTGTTCGAACAGATCAATCGCGACGGGATGGAAACGGTCACGCCGAACGGGGTGCTCGGCGACCCGGCGAAGGCCACCGCCGAGCACGGGCAAGCCTACCTTGAACGCGTGACGAATCTCCTGGTCGATCACGTTCGCGCTGAATCCGACTAGGGGATTGGACCCCGCTCAGGCAGACGAGATCATCTCCAGTCCGAGGATGCGCAGGATGTTTTCGCGGCCGATGGCTGTCTTGGCCGCCTCGTCCAAGTGGGCGAGGCGCACACGCGTCGATTCGAAGGCCTGATCCATGTACGGGGCATTCGAACCGAACACGACCCGTTCGGGTCCGAGTTCGGCGACGGTGTCCTCGATGAAGTCCTCACGGTAAATCCCCGACGTCTCCATGATCACATTCGGGTTTGCCCGGAGCATTCGACCCGCGTCGGCGAGCAGCAGGCCACTGATGTTGAGTTGACCGCCATGCGTCGCGATGATCGTCACGTCGGGAAACTGCTGAGCAAGGTCGCCGATCTGGGACGGGTGTGAAAAGCCCGGGTACCCACCCGCGAGGAGGAGTGGCAACCGCCGCTCGCGGAGCGCCGCCACCAGTGGAAACACAATCTCGTCGTTGGCGGCGAACTGCTCCTCGAACGGGTGGAGATACAGTCCGGCCAAACCGAGGTCGTCGAGGCCGCGACGCAACTCGCGGAGCGCGTCCCCGCCCTGCCAGGGGTCGACTCGCACAAACCCGAGGAGGCGATCAGGATGGGCCCGCACGGCCGCCGCGATGCGATCGTTCTCGGGGCCGAGATGGTAGCCCGAAGGCTTGAGCGGCACGACGACGCTCTGCAGTATGCCGCTCTTGGCCATGGATGCCAGGAGGTCGTCAACCGACTGACCAACCCCGAAGAGGGAGCGACCCAGATGGGCGTGCGCGTCGATCAGCGGGCCCGACCAGCTCCGCTCGTCGCTACCCCGCATGACCCAGGATCCTTTCGATATTGCCGCGGAAGAGGAGTTCCTCTTGGTCGGCGGTGAGTCCGGCCTGGCGCACCTTCTCGACCTCAAGCAGCGGGTCGCAGCCCGGACCATCGCTTGCAAACAAGACGCGCTCGGCGCCGATCGCCTCGACGGCTTCCCTGACGAAGCGTGGGTAGGGCATCGCCGAGGTCTCGAGGATGAGGTTGGGGTGCCGCTTTGCCACCCGGATCGCATCGCGGACGTGGAAGTAGCCTCCCATGTGGCCAAGGATGATCTTCGCCTCGGGAACGGCCGCTGCCGCCTCCGCGATTTGCAGTGGCAGTGAGAACTCCTCGTCACCGCAGTGGAAAAGGGTCGGGACCCCAAGGAGCGCAGCGTGGCGGATCAACGCGAGCGTGGGCTCGCTGGCCGGATGCATCACATAGCTGACCGGATGCAACTTCAGCCCGCGCATCTTGTAGTCGCGAATTGCCCGGTCGAATAGCTCCACCGCTGCGTCGCCGTAACGGGGGTTCATCCGAGCGTAGCCGATGAGCCGGCCAGGGTAGCGCTGAACTGCCTCGGCGATGTACTCAATGACCCCCTCCTCAGGACCTGGGGCGTCCCGATAGGTCATGACGACCGCTTGCTCGATCTCCGCTTCGTCGAGGAGGCGAATGATCGCCTCCGGCGGATCGAACCAGCCGTAGACTGGGGCCTCGTCGACGTGAGTATGCGAGTCGATGATCATCCTATCCTCCGTTCAACGACGGCGACTGACGCGGCAGCCCCAGGGGAGACCCCGACGCAGGGGCGGCATTTTACCCGCATGTGATCGGCTCTTCGAAGCCTCCCGCGAAACGGTCGCACCAAACGAATGCGCCACGAGAAGCACCCGCTCACAGCCCTCATTAGCGGTTGCGGCCATGTCGCAACACAGGACCGCACGCTGACCGAACTGCGAGCGCTACCGGGCAGTGAGTCCACCGTCGACGACGAGGCAGGTTCCAGTCACGAACGAGCTGTGCGCCGATGCCAAAAAGACGATTGTGTCCGCGATCTCCTCTGGTCTCGCCATCCGACCAAGCGGATGAAGGTCCGCGACCTGCTGAGCGGTCCCAGCCGGGTCGGATAACCGGCGGAGGTTGTCCTCCACCATCGGGGTACGAACAGACCCAGGGCAAACGGCGTTGACTCGGATCCCGACTGGGGCGAACTCTACGGCGAGGAACTTCGTGAGAGCGATCACAGCGCCCTTCGACGCCGAATAGACACTCGATCCACCCCATCCGATCATGCCGGAAACGGATGCCAGGTTGACGATCACGCCACCGTGATCAGTCGCCATCGTCCGCGCCGCAGCCTGCGCGCAAAAGAAGATGCCTTTCACGTTGACATCCATCACGCGATCGTAGAACTCTTGATTGACCTCGAGCGTCGAGGGCATCGGAGGGTTGATCCCGGCATTGTTCACGAGGACGTTGATCCCACCGAAGGTTTGAACCACGGCCTGGAATGCATTCGAGACCGCGTCAACGTCGGCGACGTCGCACGGGAGGGTCATGTGATTCGTCCCGGGAAGAAGATCCGCGGTCGCGACGAGCCCCTCGCGTGCCACGTCGAGCAGCGCAACGCGTGCTCCTCGTCGGGCAAATGCGATTGCACTGGCACGACCGATGCCAGATGCCGCTCCTGTGATCACTACGGGACGATCGTTAAACTCCTCCACATCAAGCTCCCCGCTTTCCTGTGAAGCTGGCCACAGGAACCAGGCTCACCGATCAGTGCTCATCGAGCGGGCGTCAGCGGCCGGACACGCGTCCTCCGCCGAGCGCGATGGATATCCTCGGCTAACGTCGATCCACCACGATCCTGCCACTTTGCAGCACGATGACCGGATTCTTGAGGTTGCCGAGATCATCCAGCGGGTCATCGGTGACCGCGACCATATCGGCGACACAGCCTTCAGCCAACGTACCAATCACGCCGGCGAGTTGACATGCCTCGGCCGCACGGCCAGTCGCAGCGTGGATCGCCTCTAGCGGCGTCAGCCCGGCGCGGGCCAGATACTGTAGCTCCTCGTAGAAGTCATCGAAACCGGTGTCGCGCCACCCCGCGTCACTACCCGCCACGATTGGTACCCCAATTTCATGCAGATAGCCGATGGTGGCGACGTGGGTATCGATAGTCCGTGCCACTTCTGCGATGTACTGCACCTCTTCTGCAGAGACCTCGCCCCGTGCGTGACGTTCCGGAAGACCGCGTGGTAGATCTGCCATCACCTGAAGAGTCGCCGTCACGTAGACGCCGGCATCGGCGACCCGGTGGCCGACAGCCTCGTCATACAGCACGCTCGTGTCAGGGGACACGAACATACAGTGTTCGATATGGTCGGTGCCAGCGTCCAGCGCACGCTCTATCGACTTAGTCGCCAAGCAGTGGCAGGAAGCCCGCTTTCCGATCTTATGCGCCTCGTCGATGGCTGCCCGCATCTCGTCAGTTTCGAATGGCGGAAATTGGGGGTACGTTCCAACGGTGCCACCGCCAGAGGCCATTATCTTGACGAAGTCTGCGCCCTCCTTGAGTAGCTGACGCGCTGCCTTGCGCATCTGGTCCAGACCATCGGCCTCGCCCCCAAAGTAGTGGCAGTGCCCCCCAGTGATCGTCAGGGCACGCCCGCAAAGGATGAGCCGGGGGCCGGGCACGATACCTCTCCTGATCGCGTCTCGAACGCGAAACATGATCTGACCGCGACCGCCACAGTCCCGAATTGTCGTCACCCCCGAGTGGAGGGCAACCAGGGCGTTGGCGTACGCCTGGAGCACCAGAATTTCGTCGGGCAACTCCATCCATTCCGCGAACGGAGTCCCGTCGCCAGGCAGCGTTGCATGGGCGTGCATGTTGATCAGTCCGGGCAGGACAGTGTGCTTGGCGAGATCAAGTACAGGGAAGTCACGCGGTATCCGGCTGACCTCGTCGATGCGGGTAATAGCGCCGTCCTCGACGATCAGCCCAACGTTCCGACGAGGCTCCGCGCCGGTGCCATCAATCAGCTGACCCGCTAAGATGGCTACTGGCTGAGGGTTGTTGCTCGCCTGTACCATCTCGTTTCCCCAGATGATGGAGCGCGGAAGCATTCTGGGCGGAGTGTCTTCCAATCCACTCCTTGCCGATCCTACCTTTGCATTACCAATGGGTCAGTCGTTGTAGGAGCGGTATTTGATTCGTTCTTTTGCGATATGTGGTGCACCGAACTGTCGGCGACGAGTTAGGTCAGGAGATCAGGCTGATTTCTCTCAAAGTATGCAGGACAAGCCTGCCGTTGCAATTCAGACCCCATGTTTCGATCAACCGGAGGATTGCCAGAGCCATCCCTAGTGAGCAGCTGAGCAAAGGGGCGGAGCGAGGCGCGCCCACACGATCACTTTGGGAACAAGATCCACATGTGTGCATTCCGTTGTTGGGAGCGGGGGACGGGACTCGAACCCGCGACAGCCTGCTTGGGAAGCAGGTACTCTACCAACTGAGTTACCCCCGCGCTTCATCATTGAGTATAGGACACGGGCTTCCGGCAGTCCACGGATGCTCTCGCGCTTTGACCCTAGGTCCCGTCTCTCCGTATACTCTTCCTGTCCACGCGAGGGGGCGTAGCTCAGCTGGGAGAGCGCTACAATCGCACTGTAGAGGTCGGGGGTTCGAGTCCCCCCGCCTCCACCCGAGCATGGATAGAACGACCCGGTGCGAAACCGGGTCGTTCTCGTTTCTGGTTCCGTCTCCAGGCGAACATTCGGAACGTGATCAATCCGCCGGCTGTGGCCGCAGTTGTCCGGGACTGGGCGGTAGGTCCCGCTCACTCCACGCCGCGGGCTGCTGAGCCGGTGGCCGGGCGGCCTCCGAGCCCCGCCCCGGGCGCCCGGTTGGCGGTCCGACGAGGTCAGGTCGGGGCCGCGGAGTCTCGAAGAGGGCCTCTAGCTCTTCGCCCTCGATCGTCTCCTCGATCAGCAGCAGGTCCGCGATCGCCTCGAGCTTGTCCGCGTTCCCTTCGACGATGATCCGCGCCCGCTCGTGGGCCGCGTCGATGAGCTCCTGGATCTCCTGATCGATCTGATAGGCCACTTCGTCGCTGTAGTTTCGCTGCTCGTTGATTTCCCGACCCAGGAAAATGAGCTCGTCCTTCTTGCCGAACGCCCGTGGACCAAGCGTCCGGCTCATGCCGAACTCGGTAACCATCCGTCGCGCCAGCCCCGTGGCGCGCTCGATGTCATTGGCGGCGCCAGTCGACTGCTCCTCGAAGACCATGTTCTCGGCAACTTGACCTGCCATATAGACCGCCAGCTCGTCTTCGAACTGCGCTTTGGTCTTGAACAATCGGTCTTCGTCCGGCACCACCCGGGTGTACCCACCCATCATGCCGCGGGCGACGATACTCACCTTCCGCACCGGGTCGGCGTTGGGCAGCATTCGCGCCACTAGCGCATGACCCGCCTCGTGGTAGGCGGTCATGATTCGTTCCCGGTCCGAGATGACCCGGCTCTTCCGCTGCGGCCCGGCGATCACGCGATCGATCGCTTCCGTCAGCTCGTCGCGGCCAACCGTCTTCCGGTTCTTGCGAGCGGCCAGGATCGCCGCCTCATTGACGAGGTTCTCCAGGTCGGCCCCGGAGAACCCGGGCGTTTGCCGCGCCAGACCCTCGATGGAGACGTCCTCCTCGAGCGGCTTGCCCCGAACGTGGACATTGAGGATGGCCACTCGACCCTGGATATCGGGCCGATCCAGGATCACCTGCCGGTCGAAACGCCCGGGCCGCAACAGCGCGGGATCGAGCACGTCAGGCCGGTTCGTCGCCGCGATGACGATCACATTCGTCGAGGAGTCGAACCCGTCCATCTCGACCAGGATCTGGTTGAGCGTCTGCTCCCGCTCGTCATGGCTGCCGCCGAGTCCCGCTCCCCGCTGGCGGCCGACCGCGTCGATCTCGTCGACGAAGACGATGCACGGCGCATTGCGCTTGGCCTGATCGAACAGGTCGCGCACACGGCTGGCGCCGACGCCAACGAACATCTCGACGAACTCCGACCCGGAGATGCTGAAGAACGGGACACCGGCCTCGCCGGCAACGGCCCTGGAGAGGAGCGTCTTCCCCGTGCCGGGCGGTCCCACGAGCAAGACGCCGCGAGGGATACGTGCCCCCAGCGCGGCGAATTTCTCCGGGTACTTGAGAAACTCGACGACTTCAACCAGCTCTTCTTTCGCCTCTTCCACGCCGGCCACGTCGGAAAAGACGACCGACGGCCTGTTGGCGGTGAAGAGCCGAGCCCGGCTCTTGCCAAACGACATTGCCTGGTTGTTCGATCCCTGCGATTGACGCATGAAAAAGACGAAGATCCCAATCAGCAAGAGCGTCGGCAAGATAAAGGTCAGCGCTCCCAACCAGGCTCCCCACCGGCTGGCTGGCTCGAACTCGAGCAAACCCGGCGGCTGATCGGCGGCGCTGATGCCGTAGTTCTCGAGGACGGACAGAAGATCGGTTTCCGCCGGGATCGTGGTTACCGCATCCCGCAGACCCGCCTCCTGCCGGTATCTGACATCGACTTCACGGCTTCCTTCCGCCTGCACCAGCTGTTGCACTTTGCCGTCGCGCACTTCCTGCGCCACCTGACCGATGCTACGTGCCGTCGGCGCACCATCGTTACCGACGAAGGTCGCCCACATGGCGAGAACCGCGACGATCAGTACGATCCAGACCAGACTACCGCGAATCCAACGCTGTTCAGGCATACGACGATCTCCCCTGCGGGATCGGAGTGGTTATCGATAGTGCCGCGATGCCGCGCGGCGCGAGTATATCACCGGCCAACGGTACCTCACTCTCTCGCATATATACGTGGATCAAGCACCGCAACATACGGAAGATTGCGATATTTCCCCGCATAGTCAAGGCCGTAGCCAATCACGAATTCATCCGGTATCGTGAATCCAACGTGGTCAACCTGCACCTCGACCGCTTCCGCCTTCTCTTTCTTCAACAATGCGACGACTCGCAAGTCCAGAGGGTTCCGTCGCTGCAGGACATCGAGCAGGTATTGCAGCGTGAGACCGCTGTCAACAATGTCTTCGACAACAACAACGCGTCTCCCCTCGATATCCTCGTTCAGGTCCTTCAGGATCCGCACCACGCCAGAGCTTTGCGTCGCCGCGCCGTACGACGACACCGCCATGAAATCGACCTCGAGCGGGATGGTCATGGCACGCATCAGATCGGTCATGAACGTGATAGCGCCGTTGAGGACCCCGACCAGGAGAGGAACATCGGCGCTGTATGCCGCGTCGAGCTCCTTCGCCATTTCGCCGATCCGGGAGCGAATCTCATCGTCCCCGATCAGAATCCGTGCCACACCCTGGGCACGCCGCTCGTGGTCGCTCATTCACCCTCCCCGTCATGGCTCCCGGTCTTGCCCGCGCGCAGCATCCCGCGCTCGCTCATTCACCCTGCCCGTCATAGCTCCCAGCCTTGCCCGCGCGCAGCATCCCGCCCTCGCGGCGGACCGTCCACCCTTCCCCGATCTCTATCGACTGGCCACCCTGCTGGGACCGGACAAGCGCAAGCACGGCGTCTGTTCGCTCCGCGGTGAGCGCGCTCGAGCCAGTGACCGTCATGAGCCAGCCACGAGTGACGCGACGTTGAATCGCCAGTGGTTGCTCGCTCAATGGCGCTATCGCCAGGAAACCACCCGGGTCGATAACCTGGTCCAACACGGAAAGCGCAATATCCTCGAGCACGCGGTCGTCCTCCGCGGCAAGCGCCGCGTAGCGCGCCAGTGCGGCGGACGCTTGCGGGAAATGACGCTCCAGCACGGGTAGCACGTCGTGGCGCAACGCATTTCGCCGCAACGTCGTGTCGTCGTTGGACGGATCCTCGATCGGCTCCAGCCCAATCAACTGCACAAACGCGGTGATGACTTCTCTCGGCTCGGTCAGCAATGGTCGCCAGAGCCAGGGCGTGGCATCTGCCGCACGTTTCGCTCCCGGGATATGTTGTTTACCCCGCTCCGATCCTGAAAAGGCGCCGCGGCGCGCTCCGCCATCCCCGCCGCGCCATGCACTCCTCCGCCGCGCAGCAGGTGGAGCAGCACTGTTTCCGCCTGGTCTCTCTGGTGGTGAGCCGTCGCCACGGCTCGTGCGCCGTTCTGGATCGCGGTTTCAAACAGGATGTGGTAGCGCTCCCGGCGGGCTGCTTCCTCCACTCCGACTCCGGGATGGACCGCGATCGGTGGCGTGGCAACCGTCACCGCGCGAAACTTCATTTCCAGCGCATCCGCGAGGACCTCGGCTCGCTTGGCCTCTTCTCCGGACGTTTTCCGTAGCTGATGATCGACGTGGACCAGAAGCGCCTCGATGCCAAGAGCGCGCCCCGCCCATTTGCAGTGACGCGGCAAGCGCCAGAGAGTCGCGGCCACCGGAAAACCCGACAACGATTCGATCCGCCGGCTGGAATCCGGCGCCGCGGGCTCTGGCAAGCACGCGTTGCTCTAACCCATGCGGCGTCTGACGGCGGGCCAACCCCTGCCGTTCCTGGGATGGCTTTACGCTCCCGTGGCGATTACCGCTGGCGTCGTTTCTCGTGGGGTTCACCTGGTGCCGACGGGTGGAATCGAACCACCGGCCAAGGGCTTATGAGTCCCTTGCTCTGCCGCTGAGCTACGTCGGCAAGTCTGGGTAAAATGGTACCCAAGGTGGCAATCGAGCGTCAATCGGGGATCCGCGCAGGCAGCCCGGAAGCGGGCCCCAACAGGTCTCGATGCTAGACTTCCGACGCCCCCACATTGCGGGTCCAGACACGTCCCGGAGCAGACTGCCGCCGTTGGATTCGATCTCTTCCGCCATCGCAACTGAACTTCTGGAAGGGCTCAATGAAGCCCAGCGCGAAGCCGTGCTCGCCATCGACGGGCCAGTTCTCGTGGTCGCCGGTCCGGGATCGGGCAAGACGCGGGTTCTTACCCATCGCATCGCCTACCTGATGGAAGTCGAGCACATCCCCGGCGATCGCATCCTGGCCGTAACTTTTACCAACAAGGCAGCCCGTGAGATGCGCACCCGCATCGAGCACCTCCGACAGGGCCGACCGCTCGACGGGATCACCATGGGCACGTTCCACTCGTTCGGTGCTCGCCTCCTGCGCGAGAACCCCGGAGTGGTCGCCGACCAACTCGGAATCCTGCCGCAGTTCTCGATCTACGATGATGGAGACCAAATCGAAACCGTCAAGGCCGCGCTCAGGACGCTTGGTCTCGATCCCAAGCTCGTTCAGCCCCGTCGCATTCGAGCTCGCATCTCCGCCGCCAAGAGTCAGTTGATGTCCCCGGACGAAGCACGCGACCTGGCCGCAACCTACGACGAAGAGGTCGTGGCCCGCGTCTACCGCGAATACGAGCGGCTCCTGCGCCGGGCGAGCGCGCTCGATTTCGACGACCTGCTCACTCAGCCTATCAACCTCTTCGAGGCGGCCCCGTATCTGCTGGAGCGCTATCAGGAGCGCTACCTGCATGTCATGGTCGACGAGTACCAGGACACGAACCGCGTCCAATACGTGCTTGTCTCGGCGCTCGCGGAGCGGCATCGCAACCTCTTCGTCGTCGGCGATCCCGATCAGTCGATCTATGGCTGGCGCCAGGCCGATATCCGCAACATCCTCGATTTCGAGAAGGATTATCCGGATGCCCGACAGATCCACCTGGAGCTCAACTACCGCTCTTCAGCGCGCATCGTCGAGGCCGCCGACCGCGTCATCCGCGAGAACGTCGCCCGCATCGATCGTCGCCTCCGCACCGAAAACGACGATGGCGATCCGATCGTCCTGCGCGAGCTGACCGATCAGGGTCACGAGGCCCAGTTCATCGCTGACGAGATCCGACGCATGGCCGAGATCGATGATGTCGCATACGACGACGTCGCCGTGATGTACCGCACAACTGCCCAGAGCCGGGCTATTGAAGAGGCGCTACGCTTCCGGGGTATCCCATACCAGGTCATCGGTGGGGTCCGCTTCTACGAGCGTAAAGAGGTCAAAGACATCCTGGCGACCCTCCGCCTGTTGCACAACCCGGCTGATACCGTCGCCCTGGAGCGCGTCGTCGGCAACCTTCCAATTGGTAGAGGACTTGGTCCGCGGGCGCTCGAAGAGATCCGCACCTGGGCCGCGACCGAACGCCGTACGATGCTCGAGGGGTTTCTCGCGATTGCCGGCGCCGGTAGCGCCGAGACGGCCCCCTCCCTCTCCGGAAACGCCCGCGGCGCCGCGCAGCGTGTCGGTTCCGTAATCGCCGCGCTGCGTGATATCGCCGATGACTCGCCCCTTACGGGTCTCTTTGACGCCATCGTCGATCGCACCGGGTATGGCGCGACGTTCGACCGTACGGAGGAGGAGGATCTCGATCGCTGGGCTAATCTCCTCGAGCTCCGCTCGGAGCTGGAGCGGCTCGGTGACGCTCCGGCGCGGGAGACCATCGCGCCATACCTGGAACGGGTCGCCCTCGTAGCCGACGTCGACAGCCTCGATGCCGACGAGCGCGGCCGCGTGACCCTGATCACGCTCCACTCCGCCAAGGGTCTGGAGTTTCCGGTGGTCTTCGTCGCCGGAGTCGAGGAAGGGCTCTTGCCGATAAGCCGCGCCGTCGAGAGCGAGCACCTCAACCCCGAGGAACTAGAAGAGGAGCGCCGCCTCTTCTACGTCGGGATGACCCGCGCCGAGCGACTCCTCTACCTGACCTATGCCAGCTCGCGCGCGACCTATGGACGGTTCGGTTACTCCGCTCCCTCCCGGTTCCTGCAGTCGATCCCGGACCATCTTCTGCGGAGTCTTGGCCGCCGCGGCAGCCTCCGCCCTGGGTCCGCAAGCGGGCTGCGCGACAAGGTGCGCGGGACGGCCACCGCGACGGCTCCGACGCCAATGATCGCGATAACATACGAACCTGGGCAGAGGGTCTTTCATCCAAAATTCGGCGAGGGCCAGGTGATCGAGGCCAAAGAGCGCGGCGACGATCAGGAGGTCGCCGTGGAGTTTGTCCGCCACGGCACAAAGCGCCTGCTGGCGAGCCTCGCCGCCATGGATGTCATTGACTAGCCGGAAGGCGTATCGACCACCGACATCTCGTCACGCGTCAACGCAGCTAGCCCTCGATCTCGGCGACTTAGGATCCAGCTAGCGCATTGGCGAGTCCGGTTGCGAACGTCCCGATCGTCGAGCCGTCTTCTGCGCCGTGGTCAGGGTTGACTTCGGTGATGGTGAGGGCGGCGAAACGCTCATCGGTCGCCAAGACAGCGAGAACGCGCATCGATTGAGCAAAGGTCAGTCCTCGGTTCCGGACGCGTTCTTCCGACAATGGCAAATCGGTGAAGTCGATGATATCGACGTCGAAATGAACGAGCACGTGGTCGACCTGGCTCGGTAATGCCGCGAGCGCCGCGGCGGCCGTCTCCTCAGGTGAGGTCGCCACGACCTCGACGGGGATCGCGTGTATGCCTCGTCGTTCGATGACACCGCTCTCAAATGTCGTCGTGTGTTCTGGTCCGTACCCAAGGAGCACCACGGCATCTGCACCGAGCATCGGCGCCGTGGAACCAGTCAGGAGGAGCTCGGCGAGCGCGCCCTCCTCTCCGAGCAGATGCGCTAGCCCCATCCAATCGAGCGCACCGTCCGGAACGACGTGCGGTACGTTGAGGTCCGGGTGCAAATCGAAATAAATGAGTCCAACCCGATGATTGCGCTGGAGAAATCCTGCGACCGTGCCGGGCTCAATCGTGTAATCGCCTCCCAGCACGACCGGCGTCTGTCCGTCCCCGATAGCGCGCTCGACGCGCTGGGCCGTCTCCTGCGCGACTTCGGCGACGACCGCTGCATGTTGCGCGGTGCGATGTGAGCGGTCCGGAAACCACCGGCGTAGAGCCGAATCGCCATGGTCGACCACTGCCAGGCCTGCCTGCGTCAACCGTTGCACCAGGCCAGCTTCGCGCAACGCTCGTGGCGCTTTCTCCTGGCCTGGTGCAAACGCTCCCATGCTCGACGGCACCCCTATCAATCCTACGGTCCTGACCATCGCCACTCCGTTTCATCGACTATGTCCATTTCCGCTGATTTCCGGAGATCTGGAGCGCTACAAGGCGGGTCCATTTGACACGCCGCGCGTGTTCTCGGCAATCGTCCGCAATCTCTCGCGTTCACCGAATGCGCCTGTACACTCCGCACCGATTGAACGAATAGAACGGGATTGCCGTGAGAACCAGGTCGATGAGCATTCGGGAGCGTTTGGAAGAGCACGAGGAGCGGCTGCTCGCCCCAGCCGGCACCCCAAGTCGCGGCGCACGGCGATCCGCCCCAGACCCTGAGTGCACGCTGCGGACCGCGTTTCAGCGCGACCGCGACCGGGTCCTCCACTCCAAGAGCTTTCGCCGCCTGATGCATAAGACCCAGGTCTTCATCGCGCCGGCCGGTGACCACTACCGCACGCGCCTCACGCACACCCTCGAGGTGACGCAGATCGCCCGCACCATCGGCCGTGCGCTCCACCTCAACGAGGATCTTATCGAGGCGATCGGGCTCGGGCACGACCTCGGTCACACCCCGTTCGGGCACGCCGGCGAAACCGCCCTGGCCGAGGCATTCCCCGGTTTTCGCCACAACGAGCAGAGCTTGCGCGTCGTCGACCATCTGGAGCGGGACGGCCAAGGTCTGAACCTGACGTTACCGGTCCGGGACGGCATTCTTCGTCACTCGAAGTTGCGGTCCGGCATCACGCACTCCGCGGCGGGAGAGGCTGACACCCTCGAAGGAGAGGTGGTGCGCATCGCCGACGGCATCGCCTACATCAACCACGACCTCGACGATGCGGTCCGGGCTGGCCTGGTTGCGATCGAGGACGTTCCGCTAGAGGTCATCGAGGTGCTTGGTCCCACTCATTCGCGCCGCATCAACACGCTCGTCACCGACGTGATTGCCCATTCAGACGCCTCCCTGACACCCGGCGCAATCGGCATCTCACCTTATGTGCAACAGGCCGCCGATCTGCTGCGGGAGTTCCTCTTCCGCCAGGTGTACACTCCCCTCAACGAAGACGCGAACACGCAGCGGGCGCAACACATCGTCCGCGCGCTTTACGCGCACTTCCTGGAAGACCCCGAACGCCTACCGGCGGAGTATCAAACCCGCAAAGATGAAGGTTCCCCGCGCCGTGTAGCGGATTTCGTCGCGAGCATGACCGACCGCTACGCGATCGAGCTCTACGAAGACGTCTTTGTCCCGCACCATTGGTCAGTTTGAACGGGGAGCCAGGCTCTCCTCGGGGGGCAGCAGAACATGGCGCGGGATGCCGTAGCGGCAGTGCGGGATCAAACGGATATCGTCGATCTCGTCTCCAACTACGTTCAGCTCAAGAAAACAGGACGATCGTTCAAGGGCCTTTGTCCATTCCATCAGGAAAAGACCCCCTCCTTCATCGTCTTCCCGGAGTCGGGCAATTTTCATTGCTTTGGTTGCGGCCGCGGTGGCGACGCGTTCACGTTCTACATGGGAGTCGAGCACGTTGAATTTCGCGACGCGCTCCAGGAGCTCGCCAAACGCGCCGGCATCGAGCTCGCTCATGCCCCCAGCCTGCCCCCGGAGGTCGACGCCCATCGCAACCGGCTGATCGAGCTGAACGAAATGGCTGCCGCGTTCTATTCCAATGTGCTGCGCAACACGGCGCCCGGAGCCGCCGGCCGCCAGGTGCTGGAGCAGCGCGGAGTTTCTGTCGAGATTGCGGAGCGCTTCGGGCTGGGGTTCGCCCCGGATGGGGATGCGCTCGGCCGGTACCTCGGTCAGCGAGGCGTCGATCCTGCGATGGCGGCGGAAGCCGGGCTGATCACGGAGCGCGACGGCGGTGGTTACCGAGACCGCTTCCGCAATCGTCTCCTCTTCCCGATTCGCACCCGGGAGGGCCGCGTCGTCGGCTTTGGCGGACGTGCTCTCGGCGACGCGATACCAAAATATCTCAACTCGCCTCAGTCAGTGATCTTCGACAAGAGCGCGCTGCTGTTCGGACTGGACCTCGCCCAAGAGGCCACCCGCCGCGCCGATCAGGTTGTCATCGTCGAAGGCTACATGGACGCCATCGCTGCCCATCAGTTCGGTCACGCAAACGTCGTCGCCGCAATGGGCACCGCGGTTACCGAGCAGCAGATCGGACTGGTGAAGCGGCTGAGCCGCAACATCGTCCTCGCCCTCGACGCCGACGCGGCGGGACAGGGCGCGACCGTCCGTTCGTTGGAGATGCTCCCCGGGGCACTCGATCAGGACCTCGCCCCGATTGGCGCCGAACGAGACGCGAGCCGGCCGCGCGCCGAGACGATGATCGTCTGGCAGCGGCGGTTCAAGAGCCAGATCTCCATCGTCCGCCTCCCGGAAGGCAAAGACCCCGACGAGCTCATTCGGCGTGCTCCCGAATCCTGGCCGGCTGTAGTCGCCAGCGCGCAGCCGTTTCTTGACTTCTATATCGATGCCGCACTGTCGGAGATCGATCTCACGGACGCCCCGGCCAAGTCGGCGGCGGTGCGACGGCTCGTGCCGCTGCTCGAAGCCGCCGGCGATCAGGTCGTGCAGGCGCACTATGCCGGGATCATCGCCCGCAAGCTACAGCTTCCGGAAAGCAGTGTGCTCCTGGAGCTGCGGCGAAGCGCGGTGCGCACCGCCGCACCGCGCTCCTCCCGCATCGCTCCTCCGCTGGCTCCGACGACGCGCGCCTCGAACGAAAATCACCTTCTTGCCCTGCTGCTGCGCCATCGGGCCATCTGCCAGAACATCCTGCCTCTTGTCCCCATGGAGGACCTTTCGGACGCGCGCAATCGGGAACTGCTGCGCGTGCTCCAGGACCCCTCGATTCCCTTTGAGATGTCACCGGAGATGATCGTCGCCGGTCTCGACGACGCGGTCGCCGATCACGCGGAAGCCCTTCTCGAGAGACTCGAGCAGACTCCCCCACAATACCCGGGACAGATCGAACGCGATGCCCGCCGGGCGCTGATCCGCCTCGAGAAGGAGCGCTTCGACTACCTCATGAGCCAGCTGCAAAGCAGCATCGCCGCGGCCGAAGACTCGGACGATCTAGAGGCCCTGAGCGATCTCCGCCAACAGCTCTCGGCACTGTACGAGCGACACCGGCAGTTCTACCCGCCCCGGAGTCCCTACTTTCGGGATACCCGGGACGGAGAACGACCGCAGGCGGTGTCGGGAAGGTAGAGGTCTGGACGCTTTACAAGCCCAGCGAGCGCCGCAGCGACCGTGCCATGAGTCTCGTCCTCTTCGGGGAGGACCGTGCGCAGATCGAGGAGAAGCCGGCCCCGGTCGATACGGCCGAAGATCCCGGGGTCTCCGAGGCGGAGTCGACGGGCGAGCGTGTCGATACCCTCGCCGTCGACCGGGCGCAGCACCACGGCCCAGCTCGGCAGCGTTTCGCCCGGAAGTGATCCTCCCCCAACGGTCGACTCGACCGCTTCCACATCGGCAACGAGATCGGCCTGGGCGAGACCGGCCGCCAGCTGGGTCGCGCGCGCTCTGATCGTGTCCTCGCGGCGCCCCGATCATTCGCCAGACAGGCACCCGAGATTCTGCCTCACCGCGCGCGTAGTGCCGGAGCGTCGCCGCGATACCCGAGAGCGCTGTCTTGTCGGCCCGCACGGCCCGCGCCAGCGGATGGCGCGCCACTCGCTCAACCCAATGCGCGCGGCCAATGATGATCCCCGCCTGGGGCCCGCCGAGCAGCTTGTCACCGCTGGCCATGACCAGGTCCGCACCCGCGTCGATCGCTTGCGTGAGCGTCGGCTCCGGCGCCAGCCCGAAGCGGGACGTATCCAGCAGGGCGCCGCTGCCGAGGTCCTCGAGCAGCGGCAGTCCATGTTCGCGTGCCAGCACTGCCAGTTCGGCTGTCGATGCGGAATGGACAAACCCGAACGCCCGGAAGTTGCTGGGATGGACCTTCAGGTAGGCCGCGGTCTCCCCGGTGGTGGCCGCGACGTAGTCCCGAGCATAGGTCCTGTTCGTGGTGCCGACCTCGACCAGGCGCGCTCCCGATTGGCGGAGTACATCCGGCACACGGAATCCGCCGCCGATCTCGACGGCCTCTCCCCGCGACACCACGACCTCTTTGCCGGTCGCCACGGCCGCGAGCACCAGCAGTACCGCCGACGCACAGTTGTTCACCACCAGCGCGGACTCGGCGCCGGTCAACGCCCGCAAGAGCCCGGCGATCTCGCGCATGCGGCCGCCGCGCTCGTTGCTCTCCGGTTCGATCTCGAGGGCGACAGGATGAGCCGCCACCGCCCGCATCGCCTCGGCGGTCTCCGCGCTCACCGGCGCGCGGCCGAGATTGGTGTGGATGACGACTCCGGTGGCGTTCAGGACCGGGACCAGCCGTGGCCGCTCCAATGTGCTGATTGCGTTCCGCACGCGCCGCTCGATCTCCCCACGATCGAGCCGCCGACCATGGAGCATTTCCTGACGCACGTCGTCAAGCTCTCCGCGGACGACGCGAGCGAGCGCCTCGTCGGTGAAACCACTCCCTAACCGCCTGGCTTCGGCCATGATTACGGAAACCGCCGGAATTTCGCGGAGTAGCTCAGCGGCCCGGCCATTGCTCTCGTCTTGGTGAGAGCTGGCAAGAGCACCTGGTTGAGGGGAGCGATCGTCTTTCGCCATTGCAGAGGCATCCGAGGGCAAAACAAAACGGGAGCGGCGTGAGGCCACTCCCGATCCGGTCGGGGAGAGAGGATTTGAACCTCCGACCTCAGCGTCCCGAACGCTGCGCGCTAACCGGGCTGCGCTACTCCCCGCAACGATCGAAGATACCACAGGGCCAGAGCACCCGCAATTGCCGTGGCAGACAAGGAGAAAGGGGAATCCGCCACAATATCGGATTACATCGCGTTTCGCCTGAGACCGTCGTAGCAGGCCACAACGTGGTTGGCAAGCTCTGTACCCGAGGAACGAAACAGGCTTCAGCTGCCCCTTTTCTATCCGATGTCGTTCGGCATGGTGTGTGCTAGGATGATTGCCAGAGTCGATCTCGGCAATCGTGCCCGTGTAGCTCAGCGGATAGAGCGCCACCGTCCTAAGGTGGGCGTCGGGGGTTCGAGTCCCTCCGCGGGCACCGATGCAGGCCGGCACATGCGGCCCTCACCTCTCGCGATTCCTCCATTGCCGCCGGCGAGTTGAACCCGCCCCCGCCAGGTCGCAGCTGCAAGCTCAGGAAGGAGCGCGTCGATGGAGATTCAGGTCCGGGGCAACGGCGTCACAATCGATGACGGCCTACGCGAGTTCATAGACCGGCGCGCGGTGCGCCTCGACCGCATCGTCGATCGTGTCGTCGACGCCAAGCTCGAGCTACGCGCGCTGCATAATCGCGTCGGCCCAGATACGACAACCGCCCAGATCACCATTCGCTCTGGCCGCGACGTACTCCGGGCGGAAGAGCGCGCGGCTGACCAGATGGTGGCGATCGACCAGGCCTTCGATAAACTGGAACGCCAGATTCGCCGCGTCCATGACAAACGCACGCGCCGCCACGCCCCTGGGCAGGCCACGATTCGTGCCGGCGCGCTCATTCCCGAGACGGCCTCCACTGTCGACGCCCCGGATCTGGATGAAGACGAGGACGTCGGTGATCTCGTGCGCACCAAACGCTTCGGGTTGAAGCCAATGGACGTCGAAGAAGCGATCGAGCAGATGGAGTTGTTGGGCCACGACTTCTTCCTCTTCCATTACGTGGACGAAGACATCCCGAGCGTGGTCTACAAGCGGCGCGACGGCACGTACGGCTTGTTGATCCCCAAAGGCGGCTAATTTTCCGGGACCAAACTACACGGCTGTCCGGCAGCCCGCATCGGTTCAATTCACCGTAGTGTCGTCGGGAACCAGCAACGATCATCCAGCGTAGAGTGGTTACTGGTATGCTCGCGACTCTGGCGTTTCGGTTCCACGCACCCATTCGCGGGTTAAGCATGTGCGTCCGGAACCGGGGGTGAATCGCCCCCGTTGAAGAGGGTGAAGAAAGGGCTTGAAGTTGTCAGTCGCCCCGTATGGAGGGCCGTCGGTTTTCGGCTACGAAACCGACATGCCGCTCCGCCGCGCCGCACAGATTTCAGTTCATACCTCCCCGCTGGCCACACTGGGTGGCACAGATGCCGGGGGCATGAACGTCTATATCCGGGAGCTGTCCTGCCATCTCGCCAAACAGGGGCTACCGGTCGACATTTTCACCCGTCGCACTCACCCCGAAACTCCTGAAGTCCGAGAAATCTGTCCCGGTGTAAACGTGATCGCCATCACCGCCGGACCACCAGAACCGATCGGCAAGAACGATCTCTTCCCTCTCCTCCCCGAATTCGCCGAGCAAATGGCGCTCTATTCCGTTCGCCAGGGCGTCCGCTATGACGTCGTCCACGCCCACTATTGGCTGTCCGGCTGGGCAGCCGAGCTCGCGCGGCGCTACTGGGAAACTCCCTTCGTTCAGATGTTCCACACCACGGCCCACATGAAGAACGCCGTCGCGGCGCACGCCGACCGGGAGAGCGATTTGCGGCTTCGGACTGAAAAGCGCCTGCTCACCTTGGCCGACGGCATCATCGGGGCCAATCCCGACGAGCGTGCCGATCTCATCTGGCGGATGGGCGTGCCGACGGAAAAAGTCTGCACCATCCCACCCGGTGTCGACCTCGAGCTGTTTCAGCCGCGGTCACAAACCGCATCCCGAGCCGAGATTGGGATAGCGCCGGACGAGCGCGTGGTCCTCTTCGTCGGCCGTATCGACCCCATCAAAGGGAATTGACACACTGGTCGACGCGGCAGAGATCATCCTCTCCCGGCTATCGATTGCCCCAGCGCCAACATTCCTGATCGTGGGTGGCGATCTCGACGAAACCGGCATGCCGATAGGACCGCTGGCGGACATCGCCGAGTCAGTCGACCGGCGTGGCATCGCCCACAAGTTCCGTCTCGTCGGCTCACAGCCGCAAGACCGTCTCCCCCTCTTCTACGCGGCGGCCGATCTGGTGGCGGTACCCTCGCGCTACGAATCCTTTGGGCTAGTGGCGGTGGAAGCGCTGGCTTGTGGGACCCCGGTGGTGGCGTCACGGGTCGGCGGGTTGCGCTACACGATTGGCGAAGGCACGACAGGCTTCCTGGTGAAGCCACAAGCCCCAGAGGCGCTGGCCGCGGCGATAGAGACGATCCTGACCGACGAACCACTCCGTACCGCGATGTCCGCTGCGTCACGCCCCTCGGTCGAGCGTTACGACTGGCCGAATGTTGCGAAGCAAGTGATGCACGTCTATGCCCGGCTCGCGGAAGGTCACCGCGCGCAGCTCTGCGCCGGCAGCGACATCTTCGAGATAGCGAGGGTCACAGGGTGACAGGGTGACGGGGTCACCAGGGTGATTACTCGCTGCGCGGCTGCGCACGCAAGCGGTGAGTGTTCGCTGCGCTCACGGTGATCGGGTGATAGGGATTACGGAGAGCTTCCGTCGTTCTCCCTAACGCCCATCGCCCATCCCTCGTCAGTCGGCCGCCGCGTTGCCTTGCGCCGCGCGCTTAGCGCGCTCCTTAATGGCCGCGGTGCTTTCTTGCTTGGAGACACGGCCTTGCGGGGTCGTAATCCCGTCGTTCGCATATCTGTCGGCGACCATCAGATCGAATCCGTGGACACTGCTCTCCATTGAGGAGTACCGGCCGGCTGAGTAGGCGCGCGACCTCGTTCCCCGCTGCTGCAGCTCACAGACGTGCCAGTCCTGCCGGTTCGTGAGATCCCAGAACTCAATGGCCTCAGCCGGGTTGAAATCGGATTTGTCCATCTCGGCGGGATCGAAGTACCACTCGCAGCGCACCATCGTCCGACCCGGCTCCAGCGGGGTGACCCAATGCAGCATCAGGTAGTCAGGGTGAAGGCTGAAAAGCAGATTCGGCCAGACGGCGGAGTAGTAGATACGGTTGTGATCGTCCTCCGTCATCCCCGGCATGGGCTCCCGCCCGTCCGCCGCCCCGGTCATCGATAGCGTCTCGAACTGCGGCAGAACCTCCATGTAGCTGTTCATCGCCGCGCCGGTTGACGGCAGATAGCTCCCCGAGTTGTACGGGGTGATCCGGTTCAGCTGGGGATGGACACCAGGGCAGTGGTAGCACTCCTGATAGTTCTCGACGATTGCCTTCCAGTTTGCCTTGACGTCGTAGTCGATCCGTCTCGCCCGCCGCAAAGCGCCCAGATCGAACCGCGCGAACTCCCTCACGATGTCGCCAAGAAAGTCGTGGAGTGGCTCGGCCGTACCTGACAGATCGACGTAGACGATTCCCTGCCAAGTATCGACGCGAACCGGGATCAGCCCCCATTCGGCCGGGTCAAAATCGACCAGCAACTCCGTATGTCGTGGCTGCTTCAACGTTCCGTCAAGGTTGTAGACCCAGGCATGGTAGGGACATTGGAACCTGGGAACCGTGCCGGACTCCTCTTCGAGGATGATTGCGCCGCGATGACGGCAGACGTTGTAAAACCCGCGCAACTGACCATCGTTGCCTCGCGTGATGATCAGGTTTTCGCCTGCCACCGGCGCCAGGAAATATTGCCCTGGAACCAGCGCGTCTTCCTCACGGCCGGCACTGACCCACCCACCGGCGAACCAGGCCTCCTGCTCGTAGTCGAAAACGTCCTGATCGTGAAACGTCCAAGGTGGCAGAACAGACGCCTCAACAGTCGGCTGCCGGACACCGGCGACGTCTTCAGGACTGACCGGAGACTCGGAAAGCAGCCGCGGCCGGGGCATGGCGGGAGTGTCGACCATTAACCCTTCCTCCTGCTGTGAAAAACGCTGTCTTTCATGGCGTGCTGTGAGGAATTCTGTCGTTCATCCGGTGACGTGAGGAAGCTGTCTTCATGGCGTGCTGTGAGGAACTCTGTCGTTCATCCCGTGCTGTGAGGAACCCTGTCTTTGATGGCGTCGTGGCGCCCCGGCGGGGCATGTTCACTCGGAATTCGAATCCACCCAACGACCGGCGAAACGATAGCACAGGGTTTTCGGCGTCCCCGATCAGTCCGCCGCGACGCCTTGTTCTTCCAGCCCGGCCTCCCGCAGCCGGTCAGCTTCGTCCGCATTACGCAGCTCATTCACGAAGGGATCGATTTGCCCATCGAGAACGCCCGGGATGTTGCTGAGGCTGACGTTGACGCGATGATCGGTGATCCGGTCCTGGGGAAAGTTATAGGTCCGAATCTTCTCCGACCGGTCGCCACTGCCGATCTGGGAGCGGCGTGCATCTCCACGCTCCTGCGACAGGCGCTGCTGCTCCATCTCATAGAGTCGGGAGCGGAGGACGGTCATCGCCTTGGTCTTGTTCTTGAGCTGCGACTTCTCGTCCTGGCAGGTGACGACGATCCCCGTTGGCAGGTGGGTGATTCGCACCGCGGAGTCAGTCGTGTTGACGCTCTGTCCGCCGTGCCCCGTCGAGCGGTACACGTCGATCCGGAGGTCGTTGTCATTGACCTGGATATCGACGTCTTCCGCTTCCGGTAGCACGGCGACACTGGCAGTCGATGTATGAATGCGGCCCTGGCGCTCGGTCACCGGCACCCGCTGCACGCGGTGGACACCGCTCTCGTAGCGGAGATGACTGAAGGCGCCCTTGCCCCGGACCTCGAAAATCACCTCGCGAAAACCGCCGCCGTCAGTCTCCGTGGCGGACATGATTTCAGTTTTCCAGCGGTTTCGTTCGGCGAACCGGGTATACATGCGGAACAGGTCCGCGGCGAAGAGCGCGGCCTCGTCCCCTCCGGTCCCAGCACGGATCTCGACGATGACGTTCTTGTCGTCATTGGGATCCTTCGGAATCAGCAGGGTGCGGACCTGGGCCATCAATGTCTGGTGACGATCGCGCAGTGCTCGCAGCTCCTCGGTGGCGAGGTCGGCCATCTCGGGGTCCGCCGCGAGCGTTTCCGTTTCCGCTATTGCCGCGTCGGTATCACGCAGCTGCCGGTACGCGGTGACGACGCCATCCAGCTCCGCTCGCTCGCGGCCGATCTCCTGAAGGCGAACGTGATCCGCCGTGACCGCGGGATCGGCCATCAACTGCTCGAGCTCGTCGTAGCGGTTCTCGATATCGGCCAGTGTGTCCAGAAACGTGCTCATCGAATAGAGTCCTCAGATCTCAAATTAGCAAACATCAATGATAGTCGAGTGTTTCCGGGTTACATCAGGGCAGCGACCACGCTCACCCCAAACCCCTCACCCTGTTCGCAGGGTGAGGGGCTCTTGGCCGGCTGCATACATGCCCCGTCTCCCTTCGCGTGGGGCCGGGTACCTGTGAAGCGAGTGGCGTTCGAGATGAGGGAGATTCGTCGAGTTGGCGATCCGTTATGGGCTACAACGGGCACGCTGCGGTATTAGGCGACGGTCGCCACCGCCCGCCGGTAGACGTCGAGAAAGTCGCGAATCTGCTCCTCGTTGACGACCAGCGGTGGCACGATGCGGATGGCCTGGTCGTAGGTGCCACAGGTGATGAGGAGCGTCTTGTCATCGAAGGCCCGCGCCACGACCTGCTTCACCGCCTCGGGATTGGGCGAGCCATCGGGGTAGACAAACTCCGTGGCGACCATCAGGCCGAGCCCTCGCACGTCGCCGATCACCGGGTAGTCGGCCTGAATCTCCCGTAGTCCGTCCATCAGGACGGCGCCCATGCGTGCCGCATTCGCCGGCAGGTCCTCGTCCCGCATCACCTCGAGCGTCGCGGCCGCCGCAGCGGTACCGACCGCATTGCCGCCGTAGGTGCCGCCATGAGAACCAGGCGCCCATCGGTCCATCAGGGTCCGATCCGAAACGACCGCGGCGACCGGCATGCCGGAGGCCAGCCCTTTGGCCGCCGTCATGATGTCGGGCACGACGTCGAAATGCTCGTAGGCCCACATCTTCCCGGTTCGCCCCATGCCGGACTGCACCTCGTCCAGAATCAGCATGATGCCGTGCTTGTCACACAACGCGCGCACCATCTGAAGCCAGCGCTTGGTGGGGACGAGATAACCTCCCTCACCAACCACCGTCTCGATCAGGATGCCGGCAACGTCATCCGGCATCACCATCTGGTCGAATAGGGCTTCGAGCTCGGCGAAGTAATAGAGATCGGCGTCTTCGGGCGCTCCCTTGTACGGACTGCGGAACAGGTATGGGAAGGGTGCATGGTAGACGCTGGGGATCAGCGGCTCGTAGTGTCCGCGCACCTTCACCCGCGAGGAAGTCACCGCCATGGCGGCGTGAGTGCGGCCGTGAAAGGCATGCCGGAAGGCGATGATCGCCGGTCGACCGGTAGCGACCTTGGCCAGCTTGATCGCTCCCTCGGTGGCCTCGGCGCCGCTATTGGTCCAGAAGACCTGATTGAGGTTCGGCGCGGTCGTGGCTGTCAGCAGGTTGGCCGCGCGCAGCATCGGGGAATGCGCGAGGATGTTCGCCTGGGCGTGGATGATCCGGCCCGCCTGCTCCTGGATCGCCGCGACGACGTGCGGATGGCAGTGCCCCGTGTTGACGACCGCGATGCCGGAAGTGAAGTCGGCGTAGCGCTCGCCGTTGACGTCCCAGACGTAGATCCCTTCGCCGTGGTCGATGTGCAACGACGAGTACCGGCCAATGACGCGAGGCATGATCTCCGCCGGATCGAGAATCTCCTGCACGCGCTCGACGACCTGGGCCATCACACGATCTCCTTCTCGCTAGGCTCTGCGGCACTCCCTGTGGAACGATACCGGCGACGGCGTACTCAGGCTCGTTTTCGCTCCTCGCGCTCCTTGAGCTCCTTGTAGTACTTCTTGGTTTTCGGAACTGGTTTCGATTCCTCTGCCTGCATCCGTTCGTGATACTGCGCGGCTGAGGTCTGCAGCTCCTCTTCCAGACGTAGGAGGTCGTTGTAGACCGCCATGTTGTTACTGGCCACCGGCGAGCGGGCCAGCATGCGGACGAGCTGCAAGAGTGATTGCGTCGAGGCCGATGCCGCAGCCGGCAGCGCCGCGCGCTTCATGATCGTATCGACCAGTGCCAAGGTCTCGGGTGTGGCTCCGTTTTCGACGAGCCGCTGGCGAATCGTTTGCAGACCCTCAAGGACGTTCACGTGTTACTCCACGGTGTTAGCGATGATTTGATTCGTCATTGTGCCACGCCACGACAGCCCGCGACAGCACAGGGATCGGGCCGTGTGCTCTCACGCCCAGGGTTCATAGGGATTCCCATTCGCTTCCCAGTCACCCTCAACAGCACGGGGGTCGTCGGCGTCGAGGAGCCGCGTGAACCCAGCCTGGCGATAGGCATACTCGGCGGCAGCTTGCTGCGCTCCGTCGGCGGTGGCCAGGCGCACGATCTCGTCGAACGCGACCTCGACGTCCTCAGGATCAGAGGAATGCTCCGACTCTCGACGCCAGTTGAGGAACTCGATGTGATACTCCGCCGCGGCGAGGGGATCTCCCAGCCGCTCGGCCAGCCCGGCTAGACGCCTGGTCGCCTCGGCAAGCAGATCGCCATCGCCGATGTGCCGGGCACGATCGAGCACTCCCTCCCAAAGGGTGTCCGCCAGCAGATCGTCCTCGGTCTCTTCCGCTAACTCGGCCAGCCCGGAGAGCGCCTCGGCCGCTTCTTCAGCGTCTTCGGACATCGCGGCCGCCAGCAGTGGTTCGCCAATTTCCGCCAGCTCTGGGTCTTCGACTCTCGCCGCAAGCCAACGCGCCGCATCCGGCGCTCCTGTTGCCGCCAACGTCCGGGCAAACGATTCCCAGCCGAGGCGCAACGCGTTGTCGAGCCGCGGGCTTCGCGTCAGGCGCAGGGGCGAGGGGCTTCCGTCAGCCGCGGACACTGGGAATCTCCAGTCACATTCAGGACAGTGCGGTGAGTTTACTGGACGCGCCGCTTGACAGACGTCTGATTCCCCGCTAACGTGCCGCCATGCACAGAAGCGCTGGGACACCAAGCGAGACCATCCGTCACCACGGGCCGGCTGCAGCCCGCTGGTACGGCTACGTCTTTTTTGGTTACGTTCCCCCGGCGCTGCTGGCGGGACGGGAGGCGATCAGCCGCTAAACGTCCTAGAAGACCAGAACGCAGCGCCGGGGGACCGAGGCACATGCCTCGGTTTTTTCGTTGCCCGCGAGTGCCGTCTCACGAGCGGCAAACCCGTTAGCAAGAGGGGGATCCGATGATCGTCACGCTGACCGCCGGAGCGCCGGCATCGACTATCACCGCTATTCTGACGGCGGCGTCCGTAGCCGGACTCGAATCCAGGACATTCGATGATGGTCATGGCGGCACTGTCCTCGGAGTCGCGGGCACGGTTCCCGTCGCCGGTCTCCCCGGGATCAATGCCGTCCTGGAGAAGCACCGGCCGTACATGTTGGCCAGCCGCGAAGGGCGCCCGCACGCCCCCACGGTCGTCAAGGTCGGCGGTGTCCGCATCGGAGGCGGCCGCCCGGTCGTCATCGGCGGACCGTGTGTCATTGAGGGCAGGGAGGCGTTGCTCGGCGCCGCAAGTGCGATGAAAGCCGCTGGCGCGGACATGCTCCGGGGTGGAGCGTTCAAACCACGCACCTCCCCCTACGCATTCCAGGGTCTTGGTGAAGAGGGTTTGCGCTACCTGGCCGAAGCCCGCGAGGTCACCGGGCTGCCGGTGGTGACCGAGGCAATGGAGCCCGATCATATCGATCTCGTGACCAGGTACGCGGACATGATCCAGATCGGCGCCAGGAATATGGCGAACTTCCCCCTGCTGCGGCGCGCCGGGCAGGCCGACAAACCGGTGCTCCTCAAGCGTGGGTTTTCCGCGACGATCGAGGAATGGCTGATGAGCGCCGAATACATCCTGGCACATGGCAACCCGGACGTCGTCCTCTGCGAGCGCGGTATCCGTGGATTCGACGCGGCGACGCGCTTCACGCTTGATCTGACCGCGGTGCCCCTCGTGAAAGAGCTCTCCCATCTGCCGATCATCGTCGATCCCAGCCACGGCACGGGTCGCCGTTCACTGGTCGCGCGCATGGCCCTCGCCGGGCTCGCCGCAGGGGCCGACGGGCTGATCATCGAGGCGCATCCAGAGCCGGACAGCGCCAGGTGCGACAGCTCACAAACGATCACTCCGGCTGAGCTGACGACGATCGTCGAATCCGGGCGCGTACTCTATGCCGCGCTCCTGGCCGGCCCCCGCGACCAAGGCGCAAGATCGGGAGCCGGCAACTTTGGCGCATCAGGCATAGGAGAGAGCGTGGAGAGGTGGAACTTCCGGATCGTCGACGTCTTTACCGAGCGCCCGCTCGCGGGTAATCAGCTCGCCGTATTCGAGGACGCCACGAGTATTCCCGAGGCACTCCTGCAAGCGCTGGCGCAGGAGATCGGTTACGCGGAGACCGTCTTCGTCTATTCGCCGCAGGACGGCGACGCCCGAATCCGCATCTTCACCCCGACAAGTGAGGTGCCGTTTGCCGGACACCCGGTACTCGGCACCGCGGTGGTCGTTGCCGCGAAACTGGGGAAGGATCGCGTCGTGCTGGAGACTGGTCGGGGCCCTGTGCCGGTGCACATCGACCGAACACCCGGCCCGGCCACACGCGGGCACGATGGAGCAACCAATACCGAAATTCTCCGATTATGACAAACCGTCTGCCTTTCTCAACGCTCTCGGTGTCGAGCGCTCAATTCTCCCGGTCACTATCTATGACAACGGCATTCCCCACGTCTACGCGATGCTCGAGCGCCCGGAGGACGTCGCCGCGCTCAAACCCGATTTTTCCGCCCTGACCGAGCTTGCCCGGCACTCCCAGATGCCCCTTGTCGGGTTCAACGTCTTCTCCGGTTCGGAATGTCCGTGGAAGACGCGCATGTTCGCGCCGGCGGACGGTATCTCCGAGGACGCCGCCACCGGGTCCGCCGCGGGACCCCTGGCGCTGCACCTTGCCCGTCACGGGCGCATCCCGTGGGGAACCGAAATCCGTATCTCCCAGGGTGCGGAGATTGGCCGCCCGAGCGAGCTCTTCGTCCGCGTGACCGGGGACGCGGAACAGGTCGAGCGCATCGAAGTCGGCGGCTTCGCGGTGCCGGTTGGTGGTGGCTGGTTCGACGGGGATTTGCTTCGTGCTCCGGACAATACCTGACACGAATTCCGGGTGAGCGATGTGCAATGCGAAGGAGTTCGAAGGGTCAAAGGGTTTAAAGAGTTTAAAGGGTTTAAAGGGTTCGGACATATTGGGAGCAGATTCTTTGCCGATCGGCGGCACAGAGCGCACCCTCGCTCGCCTGCCCGGGCCAAGCGGCACTCCAGAACGGGTACCCGGGTCGTCGAATCGGTCGAGGGGGAATCGCGGCAGGACGGACTGAATCGGGAAGTCATTACCCGGCGTGCGTACGATCCGCAGTGACTACCCGGCGTGGGTACGATCCGCATTGACTACCTTGACGTGCGTACGTCCCTCAACCACCATGCGGAGCATGATCCGTATCGCCGCGCGACCCACCACCTGATTCATGGCCATTCCTGACGAGAGCGATCCCCAGCTCATCACAAAGACCCCGCTCCGTCCGTTCGTGATCGGTACGGCCGGCCATGTCGACCACGGGAAATCAACCCTGGTGAAGGCCCTCACCGGGATCGACCCAGATCGTTTGGCCGAGGAAAAGGCTCGCGCCATGACGATCGACCTCGGGTTCGCGTGGCTCACGCTACCGGGCGGACAGAGTGTCAGCGTCGTCGACGTCCCGGGACACGAACGCTTCATCAAGAACATGCTCGCCGGGGTGGGAGGTATCGATGCCGCACTGCTCGTCATCGCTGCCGACGAGGGCCCGATGCCACAGACCACCGAGCATCTGGCGATCCTCGATCTGCTCGGAGTCGATCGGGGCGTGATTGTCCTCACCAAGACGGATGCCGTCGACAGCGACTGGCTGGATCTCGTGAGGGAGGAGGTCCGCGAACGCGTCTCAGCCACCACGCTGGCGGGCGCTCCGATCGTGGCGGTTTCCGCGTTGACCGGCGAAGGGCTACCCACCCTGCTGGACACCCTGGAGACGGTGCTTGCGTCAGCCCCAGGGCACGATGGCGTACGCGCGCCACGGTTGCCGGTCGACCGCGTCTTCTCGGTCGCCGGATTTGGCACCGTGGTGACCGGCACATTGAGTGGTGGCGAGATCGCCACGGGAGACGAGTTGCGTCTGTATCCTCGCGATCGCCGGGTGCGTGTCCGGGGCCTACAGAGCCACCAGGAGAAGGTTTCGCGCGCGCTACCGGGCCGGCGCACGGCCGTCAATCTCTCCGGCATTACCACGGAAGAGGTCCAGCGGGGCGACGTGCTTGCCCCGTCGGGGGTGATGACGCCGAGCCAGCGCCTCGATGCACGCCTGCGACTCTTACCGGATGCGCCGGTGACGCTGAAGCAGAATGACGAGGTCGATTTCTTTGCGGGAGCCGCCGAACTCCCCGCCCGCATCACCCTCCTCGACCGCGAGCGACTGAATCCAGGGGAAACTGCCTGGGTCCAGTTTCGGTTCCGTAGCCCGCTCGCGCTCCTCAAGAACGACCGGTTCATCGTTCGGCGCGCGTCGCCAAGTGAAACACTGGGCGGCGGTGAGATCGTCGACCCGAATCCGCCCCGGCACCGGCGGTTTCGACCGGAGACAATCGCGTCCCTGGAAACGCTCGCCGCAGGTTCGCCAGACGAGATCCTGCTCCAGGCACTCGAACAACGACCAGTAGAGATCAAAGAGCTGAGGTCGGGGACACCGGGGCTCTCATCCGAGCAAGTCGACACCGCGCTGGCCGGACTGATCGTGGAGGGCGACGCGTTGGTGCTCGGCAGGGCATCACAACCGTCAAGACCAACCGACTTTGCCGTGGCGACGACGCTGTGGCAATCGCTCTCCGAACGCATCACCGAGGTGCTTCGCGCCTACCACCGCTCGCAGCCGCTACGGCCCGGAATGGCCCGCGAGGAGGCTCGTAGCCGCTTGGGGATGCCCCAACCGCGCCTGTTCGATGACCTGATTGTGACCGCGGTCGAAACTGGTGTGGTGATCGACGATGGCGCAACGTTGCGGCTACCGGAGTTCCGACTGTCGCTTGACCCGACGCGGCGAGCCGCGGCTGACCCCTTCCTCGCCGCTCTCCGCGCCCAGCCCTATTCGCCGCCCGGACCCCACGAGTTCCGTCTCGATCCCGAGACACTCGCCGCACTGGAGCAACTTGCCGAGATCGAAAAGATTGCCGACGGCGTCTACCTTGCCCCTGACGCCTGGGACGCACTGGTTCAGGGCACCCTTGCCTTCATCGATACCCATGGCGCGATCACGCTCGCGCAGTTCCGGGACCATTTCGGCACCAGCCGCAAGTACGCTCAAGCCGCACTCGAGCGCCTGGATCAGCTGAAGTACACCCGCCGCGTCGGCGACGATCGCGTCCGGGGTCCTCGCCGCCCCGGTTCGGACTGAGCGCACGACCGGTTTGGAGAATGTGTTATGTCGACTACAAATGATGGACTCGCGAGACCTCACGCGCCCGGCGAGACACCTCTTTCTCTCGCCGCACTATGACGATATCCCCTTGTCGACCGGGGCCACGGTACGGCGTCTCGCGGATCGGGGACTGCGGCCCGAGACCCTCGTCGTTTTTGGATCAGAGCCGGATCGAGAGCAACCACTGTCGACCTTCGCCCAGCGGATGCATGAGGTCTGGGGTCTCAGCGCCGACCAGGTCATCTCCAGCCGATTCGCTGAAGAGTCGGCCGCGGCCGTGTCGCTCGGTGCTACGTCGCGCGTGCTGCCCTTTCGCGACGCTATCTATCGCGGCCACGTCTATCTCTCCGACGACGATCTGTTCGGGGTTCCCGCCGCCACGGATTCGTCGCTGCCGCACGAGATCGTCGAGTCATTGCAGCTCGAGGAATCACCGGATGCGGGAACGCGCATCTATGCGCCTCTCGCGGTCGGAATGCACGTCGATCACCAGCTCGTTCACCAGGCGGCAGCGGTGCTGGCATTGAGTGGCTGGGATGTCTGGTTCTATGAAGATATCCCGTACGCGTTGAAACCTCACGCGCTCGAGGTTCGACTCGTCCAGATCGTCGAGGCGGCAGGGACGCGGCTGGAACCGGTCGCGTCCATTCCCGCGGAAGAGGTCTGGGAGCGGAAGATCGATGCCATCCTCTGCTATCCATCGCAACTCGAGACAGTCTTCCGGCAATACGTCGGCGTAGGCACCAGCCGCGGCGAAATCAGTGAAGCCCTTTCGAACTACGCCATCGACGCCGGCGATGGGATAGTGGCGGAAAAGTTCTGGCGGTATCTGAAGACTTGACCCCGTGGAGGAGTTGACGAAGGGCGTCCTCTCCGCTAGGGTGTACGTACTGAGGTGCGGCGGCCCAGACCATGGGGGCAGGGACCGGAATCCGCCTCGCATCCCTGCCTGCGGTTCTCCTCTAAACCCCCGTCGGGGACGTTCACCCGGGAACTCGTCTGACTGGCTTTTTGGCACAGCGGGCGAACGTCGGCTCACGCCGGCTCATGGCCGCGACGTGAGAGGCGGATCGGCAGTCACGCTCCAACGTGACGCTGCCGAGGTTCACGCGCGCTGGCGCGCTACTAGAGACGCGCCGCCGCGAACCGGGTCACGGCCAGGCGCGATGGCCTGCCGAACACCGCTGGCACTGAGGAGGAGGCGCCGTCGGCCGCGAGTGCGGCCGACGGCGCTTCGTTCTCGGGTCCGAGGATCACGTCGTCCCGCCACCAACCCCATTCTCCGCACGATCGTCGGGGACTTCGGCTGTATCTTTCGCCGGCTGCGGTTCAGGTGTCGGCTCGGTCGCGACGATTGGATCCGCGGCAGCTTCGACCGGCATCTCAGCTTCCGCGATTTCCGGGGCCGCGACGGCCTGCCGTTCAGCCTGCCCCGCCGCTTGTTGTTCGGCCGGGCTCTCAGGGGGAGCCGCGTCGGGCGCGGTGGGAGACTCGGCCGATTGTTCGGCAGGGCTGTCAGGGGGAGCCGCGTCGGGCGCGGTAGGAGACTCGGCCGCCTGTTCGCCGGTATCGACGGCAGCCTCGGCTGGCTCCTCGACGAGGGGAGGGCGCCCAACCATTTCGGGTGTGAGCGGCAGCGGTGCATCACGGTAGACGCGGATCGTGAGATCTGTCGGATTGAACGCGTTCGTCGGCCCCAGATCCTGCGGGCAGGCCGAAACCGCCGCCACGACGTCTTTCATCGCGCGCAGGACGACGTAGTCACCTTGCTCCGCCAGCGGCTCGCGAATTTCGAGCTCACCGCGCTGCATGATCGACACATTCATGAACCAGTTGATCGGCGAGGGAATCCGGTCGTACCCGATGTCATAGTCGCGCAGGGCGTCGACCAGCGCTTCGCGGCAACTCGCGTGACCCGGTGCGCCCAGGAGCTCGTAGCGGACAGGATCACAGCAGGCGTAGAGCATGTCATGGCGGCCAACGGTATCCTCGACGATCTCGAACATTGGTTGCCGGCGGTTCGAATAGAGCGTCATCCCCAATTGCGGGATGATGTTGCCGTTGGTTGCTCGCGTTGCCGACGTCGACAGGTATTCGTCGGTGTCACCTGTCGTGAAGGCAACGAAATCGGCCACCTGCTTCCCTTGCAGAGTCTGGATTTGCAGGAGCTGCCCGGTCATGACCTCGACCGCTTGCCCCTGTCCCGGACGGATGTGTCGCGCCTTGATGGGCGTCTTGTCATATCAACTGGTCGCTCAACTTTTGGTGCCCCTCCTCGCCGAGTCTGCCTGGTCCAGGTCAGCCTCGCCGGGTCGTAACTTCTCCAAACCAGGGGATTGTCGCAGCGCCCGAGCGTCCCGGCCAGCCACGTTCGCTCGTCACCCGCGGTCATCTAACCCGAGTGGCGATGTACTATGCGGCGGGAAGTGTCGATCCCGGCGTCCATGGTGCCAGGCCGGGATCACGAAAGGGTGTGATGGAGCGCTGTCCGAACTGCGGCACGCCCGGGAGACCGGGCGCGAATTTCTGCACGACGTGCGGCTTTCGATTCCCGGGGGACGAAAGCAACATGGAGATCGATGACGCGAGCGTTAGCCCCGACGCGCCGGGCGATGATGGTGATCCCAATGGAGACACCGCCGAAGCGACATTCGGCTGGCCACCGCCCCCCTCGCTGCAAGAACCATTGCCCGGTCCTACAGACTCGCCGTCCGCCGACTCGACGACCGCGAGCCCGGCATTCCCCGATGAGCCGGCGGGCATCGAATCAATCGCAAACTCGTGGCCAGATGAAGCTCCTGATGCCTGGCCAGCGCGGCCAGCTCCCGTTGAAGCCGATCCTGCCGCAATCGATCCGCCACTGGACTCCGGTGAACCTGAACGGGACTTACTATTCGAACCGCCCGTAGCTGAGCAGACCGAAAACGCGGAGTCGATCAGGCGAGCTATGACCCTGCTCGACGAGTTA
This sequence comes from uncultured Chloroflexia bacterium, assembly GCA_963751075.1. Taxonomy (GTDB): domain Bacteria; phylum Chloroflexota; class Chloroflexia; order Thermomicrobiales; family UBA6265; genus JACCXM01. The sequence goes on from CAVVTE010000013.1 coordinate 485,725, forward strand.
CGCGACACAATCACCGGGATCGAGGCAAGCAGTTCATTCGATCTGAGCGAGGTCATCTCCGAACTCGAAGTCGCGGTGACACCCCCGGGCGCCATGCCGGCCGATGACGTCGCCGAACTCCGCGAGGCCTTGTTCGCCGCGCGGGAGCGGCCGCGCGATGTCGACACCATCGTCGACCTCACCAAACGGATCGAGGCCATGGTTGCCCTGGTGATCGCCTACGACCGCACCATTGCCGCTATCGAGCGCTCACTGGACGCGCTACGGGGTGACAGGTGAGTGCTCCCCGCGGTCGCGGTGATTACTCGCTGCGCTCGTGGTGAGAGGGTGATTACGGTGTTGGGATGCGTTCTCCCTATCACCCGTCACTTCGTCTCACCCTAGCACCTTCGCCTTCGCCCCGTGACAATGCTTGTACTTCTTGCCACTACCGCACGGACAGGGCTCGTTCACCCCTACCTTGCGTGCTTTCCGTGGTGAGGCGCCGTTCCCCCCATTCTCGGTGGTCCCGTGGCTCTTCTCCGATTCGTCCGTGACGCGCGTCCGCACTGGTTGTTGCGCGACGACGGGCTGCACCCGGAAGATGGTGTGCACCACGTCGTGCTGGATGTTTGCCAGGAGCTGCTGAAAGTACTCGTAGCCCTGGGTCTTGTAGACCACCAGCGGGTCTTTTTGGGCATAGGCCTGGAGACCCACACCTTCGCGCAACTCGTCCATCGCCGTGAGGTGCTCGACCCAGAGTTTGTCGATGATCGTCAGCATCACATGGCGCTCGACCTTGCGCATCACCTCCGGGGTGAAACGGTTTTCGACCTCGTCATACCCTTTTTCGGCGTCCGCGATCAGCATGTCGACGAGACTGTCCTTGTCGAGCGCGGCAATCTCCTCGATCGTCACGTCGGTCATGGGGACCAGACCCGCGTACGCCTCCAGAATCTTGTCGTCGAACCGTTCCAGATCGCGGCTGTCGCCGATGTTGGCGTCGACGATCTTTTCGATCTCCCGCTCCACCATCTCCCAGACCCGGTCCTGGATGTCCTCACCCATTACCAGCTGTCGACGGTCGGCGTAGATCACCTCACGGTGCTTGTTCATGATGTCGTCGTACTGGACGACATGCTTACGCAGATCGAAGTTGTGTCCTTCGACCTTGACCTGGGCATTCTCGATCGACTTGGAGATCACCCCGTGCTCGATCGGCACGTCCTCCTCCATGCCGAGCCGCTCCATCAGCGTGGAGATGCGCTCTGACCCGAAGCGGCGCATGAGCTCGTCTTCGAGCGAGACATAGAACTGTGACGATCCGGGATCGCCCTGGCGTCCGGCGCGGCCGCGTAGCTGGTTGTCGATCCGACGTGCCTCGTGACGTTCCGTGCCAACGATGTGCAGGCCGCCCGCTTCGCGGACGCCGGGTCCGAGAACGATGTCGGTGCCGCGTCCCGCCATGTTGGTGGCGATGGTCACCGTTTTCGGCTGCCCCGCCTCCGCGATGATCGCCGCCTCTCGCTCATGCTGCTTGGCGTTTAGCACCTGATGCGGCACGCCCTCTCGCAGGAGCTGCTCTGACAATCGCTCGGAGGCTTCGATCGAGGCGGTACCGACCAGTACCGGCCGGCCAATCTCGCGCTTCTCCTTGATGTCGTTGATGACCGCCCGGAACTTGCCGCGCTCGTTCTTGAACACGAGATCGCCGCGGTCGTCGCGGACCATCGGTTGGTTCGTTGGAATGACCACCACGTCGAGGAAGTAGATGCGCCGGAACTCCTCCGCCTCGGTCTTGGCGGTGCCCGTCATCCCGGCCAGCTTGTCGTACATGCGGAAGTAGTTCTGGAAGGTGATCGTCGCCAGGGTGACGTTCTGGCGCCGCACCCGCACCCCTTCCTTGGCCTCGATCGCCTGATGCAACCCCTCGGAGTAGCGGCGCCCGATCATCATGCGCCCGGTGAACTCGTCGACGATGATCACCTCGCCGTCGCGGACGATGTAGTCCTTGTCGCGCTGGAACGTGGCGTGGGCTTTCAGCGCCTGCTCGAGATAGTGCGTGAGCTCGATGTAGCGCTCGTCGTAGATGCTCTCTCCCGGCTGCAACTCGAGCAACTCCTCGACACGGTCGATGCCGGTCTCGCTCAAGGCCACCGATTTGTGCTTGTGGTCGACCTCGTAGTCCTTGCCTTCGCGCAGCTGCTTCACGATCTGCGCGAACTGGTAGTACCGGTCGGTTGCTTGCTCGGCCTGGCCGGAGATGATCAGCGGCGTCCGGGCCTCGTCGATCAGGATATTGTCGACCTCGTCGACGATGGCATAGGCCAGGTCGCGCTGCACCATGCGATCGAGCGTCGGCACCATGTTATCGCGCAGGTAGTCGAACCCGAACTCGTTGTTCGTGCCGTAGGTGATATCCGCCTCGTACGCTTCGCGGCGGGAGATCGGGCGCAATCGCTCCAATCGCTCGTCGTCCGAAACCCAGTCGGCGTCGTAAAGGAATGCCGCGTCGTGCTGAATACAGGCGACGGACAGACCGAGCGCATCGTAGACCTGACCCATCCACTGCGTATCGCGCTTGGCGAGGTAATCATTGACCGTGACGACGTGGACACCGCGGCCGTTCAGCGCGTTCAGGGCCACGGCGAGGGTGGCCGTCAGGGTCTTCCCTTCACCGGTGCGCATCTCCGCGATCTTGCCGGAGTGCAGCACCGCGCCGCCCAGCAGCTGCACGTCGAAATGCCGCTGTCCAAGTGTGCGCCGCCCCGCTTCGCGGGTGGCCGCGAACGATTCCGGCAACAGGTCATCCAGAGTCTCGCCGTCTTCAAGGCGGTCGCGAAACCCGTTCGCGCGCTCCCGTAGCTCCAGATCGGAAAGCGCCTCCATCTCAGGCTCGAGCGCATTGACCTGCGCGACGACCTTTTGATACGGCTTGAGCGGCGCCTCATTGGGATCGCCGAAGAGTTTGGTCAGGATTTTCCGCATGCGTTGGCCTCAATGTGTGCCCGGTGGTCTGGGGCAGATTTCGAATTCGACTATTCCGCAGAGTATACGAGCGGTTGCGGGATGGGGTTCCGCGAGCGTTTCGGCTATGGAGCGAGCATCCAGCGCCGAGTGCTACGCGCGAGCCCGATTCACAGACCGGTCGGCTAAGGAGGAGCACCAGGGCGAGTGCTACGTTCGGGCCCGCTTCATGGGCCGGTTCCCGTTCCCGTCCAGAGCCGGTTCGGGTTCCAGATCCCGGTGAACAGGCGGGCCGTCAAACGGCAGGTCGGGCACAGGGTCAATAGATCCGGGCGGGACGTATGCCGCCATGCGATCGAGAATCGCATCCGGGTCACTACCGCTCAGGATCAGCCTCAGGTGCTCTTCCGGCACGAAGCCCTCGGCAACCTGCGTCTTGACCATCGCGAGCAGATGGTCCCAGAAACCAGCGACGTCGAGTAACGCGCACGGCTTGGAGTGAAGTCCGAGCTGCGCCCAGGTCAACGTCTCGAAGAACTCTTCGAGCGTGCCGTACCCTCCAGGTAGCGTGAGAAAGCCGTCAGACAAGCTCGCCATCAACGCCTTGCGGCGGTGCATGCTCGTGACCAGGTGGATTCTGGTGATCCCTGGGTGCGCGATCTCCCGCGTCAGAAGTGCGCGCGGCATCACGCCGATGACCTCTCCACCTTCGGCCAGCGCGGCGTCAGCCAGGGCGCCCATCACGCCGACGTGACCGCCTCCATAGACGAGCTTCCAGCCACGCCGCGCGATCGCCCGTCCCGTTTCCTGAGCCGCCGCTACATATGCGGGATTATTTCCATCCCGGGATCCGCAAAATACACATACTGAATCCATTGACATTCTTCTCCAGACTATTTCCCGCTCGATGCTACCATCGGTTCATGTCCGAAACGCTAAGCGCATGTCGTGCCACGAGATCAGCCGGGAATTCTCCCGGGACCGGTACCACCAGATCAGCCTTCTTCGAGCGGGTCTATACCGTCGTCGCGCGCATTCCCCGCGGCCGCGTCACCACCTATGGCACGGTCGCCCATGCTCTCGGCGCTCCCCGCGCCGCCCGCTCGGTAGGCTGGGCACTCAGCGTCGCCCCGGCTGAAGCCGGTCTTCCCTGTCATCGCGTAGTCGACCGCAACGGGTATCTGAGCGGCGGCTGGCACTGGGGCCACCCCGATGTCATGGCTGGACTGCTCTCCGAGGAGAACGTACCGTTCCTCGAGCCCTACCGCGTCGATCTCGCGACCTGTCTGTGGGTCCCCGATTCGAAATCGGAGGCCGAGAGTCGGATGTGACGCCCGGCCTCCGACTTCCGGCTCGTCCCCTATCGCTCGATCTTGGCCAGATTGACGGCGAGGGATAACGACGTCGCGGCTTGCTTGACGTTCGGAGCGCCCTGGATTGCGCTGATGACGGCTACACCGTCCACACCCGCGCGGATCACGGCGCCGGCATTTGCCACGTCGATACCGCCGATCCCGACCGAGGGTAGTCCCGCGGCCGCCGCCTGGTCCGCCAGGGCGAACAACCCGAGCTCCGGTTGCGCATCAGCTTTCGACGCCGTCCCGAACACCGGCCCGAGGCCGACGTAGTCCGCGCCAGCACTCTTCGCCGCGACCACGTCGGCCGCCGCCAGCGGTGAGAAACCGACGACCATCTTGCGACCGACCAGCCGCCGCGTCGCCGCTAACGGCAGATCTTGCATGCCGACGTGTACCCCGTCTGCCTCCGAGGCGACGGCGATATCGACGCGATCATTCACGAAAAAGAGTGCCCCTGCCGCCCGGCAGCGCTCGGCAAGAGCGACGGCCAGGTCGTACATCTCCCGTCCCGGCATGCGCTTCGCGCGCAACTGAAGCGCAGGTCACCCCGCCGCTGAGCGCCTCGTCGACGAGCGTCAGAAAATCCCGATCGGTTTGCTCCGGATCGGCGACGTAGTAGACCGACAACCGGTTCCGCAGTTCCGTCGCTCCGATCTTCTTCGCCCGCGCCATCACCACTCAGGTTCGCTCGCCAGCCAAGGTGGCGAACCGAACTCCATGGAAATGGTTGACTGGTGAATGTCCATCGCCGATGGCATAGTTCTCCCGGATCGCCTCAGTCAACCAGATCTTCGCCGCCTCGATCGCCTCCAGGGGCGGCACACCTCGCGCAAAGAGGGCGGTGATAGCAGACGAGAATGAGTCCCCAGTGCCGTGGGTATTTGGAGTATCGATGCGATCGGCCGCAAATTCGGTAAAGGTCTCCCCGTCATACACCAGGTCCGTCGCATCCCCGGCCAGGTGACCACCCTTGATCACCACCCAACGCGGACCGAGCCCGCCAATCACCCGCGCTGCATCCCGCGCGCTCTCCGGCGAGTCGATGGTCAGGCCCGACAGAACCTCGGCCTCAGGGATATTGGGCGTAACGACCAGCGCCAGGGGCAGGAGATGCTGCTTTACGGCATCGACGGCGCTCTCTTGCAAGAGGGGGTGACCGCCTTTGGCGATCATGACCGGATCGACCACCAGCTTATCAACACCCCACGCTTCCAATCGACTCGCGACCGTTTCCACGATCGACGCGCTGGAAAGCATTCCGGTCTTGGCGGCTTCGGCGCCGATGTCCTCGAGCACGACATCGATCTGCAGCGCGATCACCTCTTCCGGCACTTCGGCCACGGCAAAGACGCCGCGCGTGTTCTGAGCAGTCACGGCTGTCAGCACGGACGACCCGTATACGCCGAACGCGGCAAAGGTCTTGAGATCGGCCTGAATGCCCGCGCCGCCGCCGGAGTCAGAACCGGCGATAGTCATGGCCTTGGGAGGCGCCAGAACACGTTCAGATGCGTTCATAAACCCACGTACCCTAGTTCGTTTCGCCCGAAATCCTAGCCTAGCACACGGCTCTTTCCGCCTCGATTTCCAGGCATTGCCAGGGCAGCCGGCAACAGGGTACGCTCCTGTTCACCTTCGGTTGAATGGGAAGTCGATCGGCGGGTTGTAATGGCACGGCAGAATGAGCTTGACCGCCACCACGCGGGTTGGCGCGACCTTGCCTTGGCAGGCGTCGGCGCGGCCGCGGTGACCCTTGTGCTCGTCGCAGCAGTGGCGCTGGTTTGGTTGATGGGACGGTCCCCGGGCGAGTCTCCGGTGTTGGCGGTTCAGGGTCCTTCGGCACCAACGCCAACCCCGCGCGCCCTCGCCTTCATCCAGATGACGCCGACAGCGGCGCCGACAACGCCTGCCGAGGCGCCCACGGTGGTTGCTGTCGTAGCTACTCCTGATCTCCTGGCGATGAGCACCGAGAGCGAGCCGGCTCCGGCCGATGACACTGGTCAAGCTACGCGGTTCGAAGTGCCCGGCAATGCTGATTTCCAGACCCTCGCTTCGGGCTCGTGGACTGGATCGGAAACTGCTCTCGTCAATGCGGGCAGCAGCGCTATCGCGGAGCCGTGGCTGGTCCTGACCAACGTGTCTGGTCCCGCCTTTGCCGTTGAAGCCGAAATTCGGGTCAATGGCCTCCTCGACTCAGTCTGCGACCAATCCTTTGGCCTGGTCGGCGGCAGCCCAGATGCGGGCGCTATGTTCGGCGGCGGACTCCTCTTTCCGTGCTCGGGGGACGGCGCGCGGGCCCGGCTGACCGACGCCGCCGTCTGGGAAGACGGCTATAACGCCGATCCGGTCCTTGCCGAGGAGGCGTTCGATCCCGGCGCGGATTGGCACACCTATCGCTTCGAGGTGCGTGGCGACCAGCTTCGTCTCATCGTCGATGGTACGGGCGTCGTTTCAGGGACGACAGAGCCGGTCACCGATTTCACGTCGACGGGAGCGGAAGCCGGACTGTGGGCTCAGGGGGTTGACCTCGAGGTGCGGAAGGTTTCCGTCCAACCCCTTCCTGCCGGCTGACCGCTCAGACGCGCATTCGGGCTCCCTCAGGGTCCCAGCGCGGTTCGCTCACGACCGTGGCTCGGAATCGATCGCCAAAGTACTCCACCTCGACGCCCGCTCCCTCGGCCGCGTCGTCCGCCGGCAGATACGCGTAAGCCAGACTTTCTCCCGTCGAATACCCGAATCCGGCGCTCGTGACATACCCAACCACACGCCCGCCCACGAGCACCGGCTCCTTCCCCATGACCACCACCGCAGGGTCCTCCAACCGGAGGCAGGACAGCCGCCGCGCGGGGCAGCCATCGCTGGGCTTACCGTGCCCAACAAGAGCTTCGCGTCCCGTGAACGGCCCTTTTCCAAGTTTCACGGCGAAGGCGACCCCCGCTTCGTCCGGTCGGTACTCCGTATGCATGTCGGCGCCCCAGAGGCGGTATCCCTTCTCCAGCCGCAGCGTATCGAACGCCGCCCGGCCGGCGGCAACGATCCCGTCTTGCCGCCCGGCCCCCCAGAGCAACTCCCACAGCCGTCCGCCGTATTCGGGCGACGTATAGAGTTCCCAGCCGAGCTCTCCGACATACGAGACCCGCAGCGCGCGCACGGGCACCTCGCCGATGGTCATGGCGCGGGTCGGTGAAGTAGGGAAAGGACGTATTGGTCCAATCATCAAAGCTCACCCGCTCCACGATGTCGCGCGCCCTCGGTCCCCAAAGCCCGATGCATGAGAGCGCGCCGGTGACGTCACGGACCTGGATCGACCCGTCCTCGGGGAGGAACCGTCGCAGCCAGGCGATGTCCGCCGGTCCATTAGCTCCAATTTGGAACGTATCCCGGTCAAGGCGGGCGACGGTGATGTCGCTCCGGATGCCACCAGCGTCGTCCAGCAGCAGCGTGTAGGTGACGCTCCCCGCTTTGCGCGCCACCTTGTTCGACGTCAGTCCCTCCAGCCACTCCGCCGCCCCAGGGCCCTTCACCTCGATCTTGGTCAAGGGGGTCATGTCGAACAGACCCGCTCGCTCCCGGGTTGCGAGGTGTTCGGCGCCGGCAATCGAGGACCAGAACTTCCCGGCCCAGCCGTCCCGCGGAGGGATCTCGTAGCGATCGACCAGCCGCTCGTTCGCCTGATACCAACGCGGCGTTTCCCAACCGCGGCTCTCGAAAAAGACCGCTCCGAGATCGCGCTGTGCGCTGTAGAACGGCGAGCGGCGCAGTGGGCGCGGCTCTTCCAGTGGTTGCAAGGGATGGATGACGTCGTAGATCTCCCGGTACTGCTGGGCGCCGCGGTTGCGGACATAGGCGTCGCTCGTGGCGTAGGCGTCGAAGCGATTCACGTCGCTCTCCCGCAGATCGTGATCCGCCCGGCCCTCGGTCATGAGCTGAGCAACCGCCTTGGCCGCACCGCCGGCGTGCGTGATCCAGATTGCCTCCGCGAGCCAGAGGCCGGGCAGCCGGTCTGACTCACCGAGCAAGGGGAAGCCATCCGGCGTGAACGAGAACATCCCATTGATGGCGCTGGCGATCTCGACCTGCCTCAACGCCGGGATCAGCTCGATCGCCGCCTGCCATGCCGGTGCAAACGCGCCGGCGTCGAACGGATTGGACGCCGGCATGTCATCCGGGGCGCCGTGCGCCCGGATGTCGCCCGCGTCGACGACGACCGGCTCGTGTCCGTATCCGCCCACCGCGTAGTGGTCGCGCCGCTGCCGGAAGTACAGATCCTGGTCCTGATGACGCAGAATCGGCTGCGCGATCTCCGCGGTCTCCCCCGCGAGCTCCGGCAACGGGGTGGTCCAGGCCAGCTGGTGCTCGACCGGCGCCAGCGGGATCGGCACCCCAACCATACGCCCGATCCGTGGTCCCCAGATGCCGCAGCAGACGAGGACGCGCTCGGTTTCGATGCGCCCCTCGCTCGTCTCGACGGCGGCCACTCGCCCGTTGGCGGTTTCAATGCCAGTGACAGCAGTTCTCGGGTGAAACGATGCTCCGCGCGCCGAGCGGGCCAGAGCCGCGGCGGCCCAGACCGGTTTCGCCACACCGTCCGCGGGGACCCAGTAGGCGCCGAGAATCTTCGAGGGGTCGAGCAGATCGAGCTTGACGTTCACCTCGCTCGGTGGCAGCAGCGACGCCTCGATTCCCCAGCTTCTGGCCCACCCCAGCTTGCGATGCAAGTCCGCCCAGCGGGCCGGAGTCGTCGCCACCTCGAGGCTGCCGACCCCGTACCAGCAAGGCTCCCCTTCATGATCGAGCGAGGCGTAGAGCTGGACTGTCTCGCGCGCGAATTGGGTCATCGTCTTCGAGCCGTTGGTTTGGAACACGAGACCCGGCGCGTGGGACGTCGACCCGCCGGTCGCGAAGAGCGGTCCCTGGTCGACCACCACCACGTCGCTCCAGCCCATATCTGAAAGGAAATGGGCTGCCGCGGAGCCGACGATCCCGGCACCAATAATGACCACTGACGCCCGGGTTTCCATGGGACCTCCCGCCAGGTACGTATTCGCCGAGGTTATGTCACGGGGACCTCTACCGTGGGACCTCCCGCCAGGTTCCTGTTCGTCGAGGTTACGTCATGGCGGTACTCTACCGTGATGAGTTCGGCTTGGAGCGGCACTAGCGTCGCGGGCCAGCCAGTTCGGAAGCTCTCCATTCACCAGGGCGGCGCAAATCGTGCCAACAGTCGATCTACCCAGAACCACGACCCGAATTAGCCTCGTCGAGATTGCGGCCACCCTTATCGTCGCCGTGCTCGCGTTTGTCCTTGCCGACGCGGCCGCGAGTGGTCCGCATTTCAACCCGGACGAGAGCCGTTGGCTTTCGCGAGCACACTACCTAGCCGCACTTGGCGACCCCTTCGGACCGACCTGGGCTGATCAATACATGACCCGTGGCCAGCCGCCGCTGGGGTCGTACGCCATGGGCGTCGGCCTCCTGGCTCAGGGACGCGAATCTCGAGACGAACCCGCCCTGGAACTTCTCGGTTCCCTGGGAAGTAAACGTCGCCCTCGGTCGCAAACCAGTGCCGGGGGATCTTGCCGCCGGCCGCAGGATGAGCGCCGCGCTAATCGCCGTCACCACCGTGGCACTGGTTCGCGTGGCCGGTGTCTTCGTGCCAATGCCCTGGGCGATCTTCGCGGGGGCGCTCTTCGCCGTGCATCCGTTTACGATCTATGTCGGCTCGATCGCCATGTCCGACGCCCTGTTCGGTTTGTTGATCGTGCTCGCCGCCTGGGCCGCCGCCGCGCTCGCTCGCCGACCCACCCCGGCGCATGCGATCCTCCTGGGCGTAATGCTCGGACTCGGCGGAGCGACAAAGCTCTCCCCACTCGTCCTCGCGGCCGGATTCAGCGTCGGCGGTGTCCTACTCAGCACCGGCTTCGCGGTGCAACGGCGAAGACTCATGGCTCGAGACGCCATCTACGCGACGATCGGACTGATCGTGGGCATTGCCGCGATCGTCACATTTGTCGCCTCGTATCCCTACCTTTGGCCGGATCCGATCGGCCGCACCCGGAATCTCTTCGCGTTCCGGGCTGAAGAGATGGCGGCCCAGTCGTCCGACTGGCCGGTCATGGCCGTACCCAACCGGGTCGAAGCACTACGTCGCGTCCATGCGAATTTCACCGAACGGTTCAATCTCTCGGCGGGCGTCATCTCGTTGCTGGGCGGTGAACTGGGGTCCCCGCTCGTGCGGCAGACCGAGTTTTTCATCCCGGTGGTCGGTGTCGTGATCATGGCTGTCGGGGCGATCCGGGCTGGTCCCCTCTCACCCCAATTCCTGGTGCTTGCGGTGTTGGGCGGTCAGGTTCTGGTCACGATCCTGGGTATGCGCTCCGAGTTTGATCGTTATCATCTGCCCATGGCGCTCCTCGGCGCGGTCGCCGCGGCCGTGGCTCTGGAATGGCTCATACGGGGCGCGCTCACGATCCTGAGGGCGAGAGATCGACCGGCGCTTTCAGGTGGAGTGCGAGGGTGACGACTCAGATTATCGGGAAACGAGGACAACGATCATGTGGGTGATGACCAAGAGCGACTGGCCGGTGCTCATCAATCTCTCGCGATCCGCACAGGTCGGCTACCAACAGATCGCCAAATTCGACCCCCGGACCCGGGTGATCGCCTCGGCGTGGGAGCAGGAGTATGTTCTCGCCGATTGCCCCGATGGCGACCAGGCCAGAGCCCTCATGGGCCTCATATCGCAGGCGCTGGCAAGCGGGGAAAACCTGCTCGATTTGCGCGGTGTCGATCTTGCACAGCTAACGAGCGAACGTCGAGTCCGCGCTGCAGTAGGTGAAGCGTCAAACACGAGGTCCGATAGCTGCGAAAGCCGAGTCCGCGATGCAGTAGGTGACGCGTCAAACACGAGGTCCGAAACGAAACCCCCGCCTCAAGTGCGGCGTTCAAGAGCGTAAGAAGAGACCGAACCCCCGGGGCTGTTTAGGTCCCGGGTAGCGGCGTGAGAACTCGTAGAATCGCCGCGGGCGAGGGTTGAGGGATGAAAAGGCTCGTCATCACGGCAGTCACTATCGGCCTGAGCCTTGCCGCGGTGACCGGCGCCGTAGCGCAGGACAAGACGGTCTCCGGTATCACCACGAATGCCGATGGTTCCAACGTGACCTCGACGGCCGGAGTGAATCCAACGGCGAATGGCGAGGGTGGCACGATCATCTACGGTGATCTCAACCTCGGCCCGGGAACCAACATCATCGGTCCCCCGTCCGCGGTCAGCACCGCCCCGCCGCCGGAAGCGGTTCCCGTGGCGGCGTCCGAACCCGCACCGGTCACGACCACGGAAACCACAACGGCCGAGACAGCCGTGACAGACTCCGCCGTGACAGACACGGCGGTGACGGACTCCGCCGTGTCGACTCCAACCGATCTCGATAGCGACAACTACGCCGACGAGCTCGAATGGGAGCTCGGCCTCGACCCGAACAACATCGACACGGATGGGGACGGGGTCGCTGACGGCGATGAGCTCAACATCTACGGAACCGACCCGACGGTCTACGACACGGACGGGGACGGAGTCGGCGACGGCGATGAGCTCTACGACATCCGTACTGATCCGCTCGTATGGAATGATTTCAGCTCAGAAAGCTCTGAAGCGGCTACCGAGCAACCCGGGGTCGGATCCTCAGAGCTCTCCGTAGAAAGCGCTGACGCGGCGTACCGAGCAAGCCGGGGCTGGGTCGTCGGAGCTCTCTACGGAGGCGCCGGTCGAGAGTGAAGCGCTCGCCCAAGGAACGATTGAGGATCTGACCGCAACTGACGGCAATGCGGCGGCGCGCGGCCCCGGAAACGCTTCGGCCGCTCCTGGCACGGTTACCCGCCCCGGTGTGGCAGTTCTCGGACCAGATGGCTCGTACAGCGTCGTCGAAACTGCACCCTCTGAGGTCACGATCGCGGGCGATACCGAGGTCCTGGCGCCGCCGGCGGCGCCGGCCCCCATTAGCGGGGTGGCGGGATGCGGTAGCTACGGGAGCTGGTATGACGCCCAGGTTGCCTACGAGGCCGCCGGCATGACCTCCGCCGACCCTGCGGTCGTCTCGGCGCTCGATCCTGATTACGACGGCATTGCCTGCGAAGAGGGGATGTGATCCGGGGTCAGCGATGGCTCTTGGATGCTCCATCGCGAGGAGGTGGTGACATCTAGTACTGAAATTCCCCATGGTGAGGCTTGGCAGAAGCCCAGAATGGTGTATTATGCTGAGGATCACGTGGGGGGAGCACTGGTCGCAGTATGCGACGAAAGTGCTCGGGTGCGGGATTGGGGAGGCGCTCCCAAACGGGATGGGGCGCGGGATGTACGAAAGGAGCCGGTTTCCATGCGCGCTACGCAGTTCGTTCGCCGCGGCCTGATCGCTTTTGCGGCTGTCGCGACACTATCGTTGGGCTTCTCAGGGGTTGCCGGTGCTCAGGGTCCGGGCTCCTCGCCGGGAGCCGTCATTGACCCCTCGGATAACGCGGCCATCGTTTACGTGCCGGCCCCGGGGTATGCGTACGATATCGTGCACGCCGCCGGTGCGCGGTCGGCCATTCTGGCAGTTGGCACCTGGGGTGAGAACGCCGTCGTCGTGCAGTTCTTGCCGGACTTCGAGCGTGCGGCCGTCATCGATCCTATTAACGGCAACATCATCCCCTAAGTACGTCAGGGGAAGACCCGGACAGGTTGCAGAACACAAAGACATCCCGCGCCGAAAGCGGCGCGGGATGTCTTTGTGCATGAGTTAGAATTTCCGAGCCATTCATGTCCCAACGCGGCATGACGTTGAATTGGGAAGCGCCCGTGGGGAGCACCAGCACTGATGATGCGAGCCCGCCCGGCTACTGCCGCCATGGCCGCTCGCGATCGCTCCCCTCTGTGGCGTGGCACTTAAGACGCGTGAGTCGGCAAGTGATGTACGCGCCGATATCGTGCGTGGCCTGCCGCCTCAAGGCGCCTGAGATGGCGAGCAATCGACGCAGCGGTAACTTCCGGAAACGCCGCACCTGTTCTGCAATTCAATCACTTCTGAACTGAGAGACATCGCGTTGTCCAACTCCGGTCCTGAGCCACGTCCCCTCGCCGTCCCCACGCAGCAGGTTGAGAACGACCGCTTCATCGTCACGGAATGGCGATTCGCGCCCGGCGCCCACACCGGCTGGCACCGGCACGCCTACGACTACGTCGTGGTGCCAATGACCACCGGCACACTCCATCTCGAGACCGCTTCGGGTCGCGCATCAGCGGAGCTCGTGACCGGCAAGGCCTATTCGCGTGAAGCAGGCGTCGAACACGACGTCGTCAACGACAATCCGTACGAATTTGTGTTCGTCGAAATCGAGGCGAAAGTCTGATCTCACGCGCCGGCGCGGATCGCCGACGGCTCATGCAGCGCCAACTCGATCACGTCCGGTCGCTCGGTCAACGCTTCGATGCGCTGCGGGTCCGCCCAGGTCAGGAACTGCTCGGCCTGCAGTCGGTCTTTCACCCGGGCGTCGAGATGCAGCACGCCACCGACGAACTCTCGCGCCGATACGGCGGCGACCTGCGGCAGCGAGGCAATGAAGCGCTGCAGGGAGAGCGCCGTCCGCGCCGAGGGCACTCCATGCACGACCACAGCCAGCGGCTGCTCAGTAGGCGTCTCCGGCGGCATTTCTATGGTCGGCCAGCCATTCTGTCCTGCCGGCACGCCCAACGCCCGCGCTACGCGATCGGAGAGCGCCTCGACCGCATGGGTGAGCTCCTTGAGCTCCGTGCCGATCAGTTCGAGCTCCGCACGCAGCTGTGCCTCCCGCAAGCCAGCATCCCGGCGCGCGTGTTGCGTCGCATTGGACGCCGCCTCGCGCTCCTGCGCGGCCCGCCGGAAGAGCTCACGGGCCTGAGCGACGTTGTCCTGAATGAGGAGGTCGAACCCTTCGTAGAACGCGAGACGATCCTGCAGGTTGCGGACCTGCTGTTCGAGGGTCTCTCGGTCTGACTCCGGATCGCGGAGTGTCGTGTCGCGGGCATGCACGGCGGGTTCTCCGGGCGTAGCGGGGTGGTGGCGAACCGGACGACGATCGTCGACCCGAGTCTAGCAAATGATGAGGAACCCGCTAAACGATTTCAACGTTTCAATTGTGACGTCCAGGTTGTAATCAGTCTGAGCGGCTTACCCGGGGCCGCTCAGCTATGCTGTGGCGAAACGCGCCCGCGGTGAACGTGCGGCGACATGGAGGAAGAACGATGCTCGACGCCCTGCTTTTTGGCCGCAAGAAGATGACCATGATCGACCGCGAAAACGCCCTGGCCGGCCGCGCGGCCCCCTCGTTCTCGATCCCGGAACGACACGAGGTGCTTGGCACTCCCTTGCAGGGGCCATTTCCCCCTGGCCTGGAGACGGCGATCTTCGGCCTGGGCTGCTTCTGGGGCGCCGAGCAGATTTTCTGGAACCTCCCCGGGGTCTACAGCACCGCCGCGGGGTACGCGGGCGGCTTCACTTCGAACCCGACGTACGAGGAGGTCTGCTCCGGCAAGACCGGACATACCGAGATCGTCCAGGTGGTTTACGACCCCACGAAGATAAGTTATGACGATCTGCTCAAGGTGTTCTGGGAGTCGCACGACCCGACCCAGGGAATGCGCCAGGGCAACGATATGGGCACCCAGTATCGCTCCGCCATCTACACCACGACCCCTGAGCAGCAGGCTACCGCGGAGATGAGCCGCGACGCCTACAACTCCGCGTTGAACCAGGCCGGCTTCGGCGAGATCACGACCGAGATCGCCCCCGCCGGACCGGTCTACCTCGCCGAGGACTACCACCAGCAGTACCTGCACAAGGTAAATCCAAACGGCTATTGTCCGCATCACTCGACCGGCGTGGGTTGTCCGGCGTGGGGAGCGGGTCTGATCCCGCAGGAGTCGAGCGCGGCGTCCTAGGGCACACTCTCCCAACAGAGTTGTTCGACCACTTGCCGCGCTAGAGGTAGAGACTCCGGACACCGCCGAAAGGCAGCCTGCCTGGAAGACCGCGCGTTGAGTAACTCATCGAGAATAAGGCGAACGCCGCTCCGGATTGATTTCCAGAGCGGCGCGGCCGTGTTTACATTCGGTCGTACCGTCTGTATCCTGCGCCCCAGCAGCACAATCGACGTTTGTGACCGTGCGCCGTCCTGGCGCCTGGCCCTCACAGCCGCGAGCACGCGACTGAGGAGGACTCCAGCCTCGTCGGGGCGCGGCCACGGAGCAATTGCTTGGCCAGAGGAGCCGGTATGCAGACATTGGAGCTCATCCGGGAAACCAAACTGCACGCACTCCTTCCGGAATCCCGCGCTGATAGCCGGCTCGAGGCCAGCGGCGTCATCGCCCAGGACGGCCACTTCATCATCATTTTCGACAACCTGGGGCAGGTAGCCCGCATCGCGACGTCCTGCTTCCCCAGCGACGGAAACAGGTGGCTGGGCGAGCAAGTCGCAGCGGTCGGCCACGAAGACATCACCTATAGCGCACGACACCAGCGCTTCTACGGATTGATCGAGGCGGTTCGGGTCACGGCAGACACCTATCACTCGGAGGTGGTGGAATACGACCACAGTTTCGTTCTGCTGGAGCGACATCTCTTACCATTCGCTTTTGCCAGTGACAACAAGGGATTCGAGGGGTTGGCCGTAATCCACCGCGCGGACCACGACTACGTGCTGGCGCTGTGTGAAGGCAATTGGTGCCAAGGAGGACGGGCAGGCAAACAGGAGGGCCATGGGAGAATCCAGATCTTTCAACGCGTGACGCAGGGATGGGAACACGTGCACACGATCAAGCTGCCGAAGGCGGTGCGCTTCACCGACTACTCCAGTCTCGACATCAGAGATGGCCGGGTGGCGGTGCTGTCGCAGCAATCCTCACAGCTCTGGCTCGGGACCCTTGATCTGAACAATTGGGAGTTTGTCGATGCCGGCAGGGTGTGGCACTTGCCGCGCGGCGCGCAGGGGGAGACTACGTACTGTCATGCGGAGGGGGTCTCGTGGATGGCCTCCGACCAACTCGTCGTCGTCTCTGACAAACGGAAGAGGGGCGAACCCAAGCGCTGCACGGCGAAGGATCAGTCAGTGCACCTGTTTCGGATTCCTTGACCTAAGGATGCGGTGATAGCGCGGCACTGCGCCCACCATCGCCTCGAATTACACGGAGCCAGGGGGCTTCCCGGCTCATTGTGGGACGTGCCCCCTGCTCGCGGCAGGATCAGCCGCGCGCGGGGCCGCCGATGCGGCACGGGGCGAGCAGTGCGATCCCGACGGATTCCCCTCGAACTTGCAATAAGCCATGCCGGTTGTGATGTCCTGACCGTAGCGTGTACGCGTGCAACGACCGAAGGTCGTGTGCGAGGCGAGCACCGGCCAGTGCGTCCAGCGAATCGGCAGATGTGAGCCCCTGTTGGCACAATGCCCGGGAACTCCTCCGTTGACCCGATACTAGCGCCCTCTGTCGTGCTTTAAGGGCTCCGCATTCTGGCATTCGCGGGCACTGACCGAGGGCTAGGATTTCTCCAACCGAGCCAAGCCGTGTCCCTGTTCGACGCAGCTAACTCGATCTACGTGGAGACCCGAGCTGGCGCCGACGATCGTCGCGCCGCCGGTGCGCGGGTTCGCCGAGGATGTCCCGGCGCTGCCGACCGATCTCGAGCAGGCGCGCGAGTTGCTAGCGCAGGCAGGGGTCGCCGAGGGAACCGAGTTGACGGCGATGCTGAACACCGGCGCCGACGTGAGGCTGGCAGAGCTGTTCCAGCCGAACCTGGCCGAGCTGGGGATCACCCTGACGATCGAGCAGGTGGACAATCCGACTTTCACCGCCATCTTCTACGGCGACGCGCCGGCCGAGGAACGACCGCACTTCATGCGGTGGAGCTGGTGGCCGGACTACAACGACGCCTGGAATGCCGTCCAGCCGACGACCAGTTGCGACGCGTGGGGCAGCAAGGGGGCCAACGGCGGCTTCTACTGCAACGAGGCGGTCGACGAAAAGCTGGACGAGGCCAAGGACGCCAGCACCCTCGACATCTACGAGGAGTCACTGGCCGAGGTGCAGCGGATTATCGGAGTTGAGGACATTCCCGTCATTGCCATCGCCCAGCCGAAGTGGCCGACGGTACTGAACAAGAGCGTCCAAGGCTTTGCCTTCAACCCGATCAACCTCGGCACCTACGACCTGCACAAACTGTCGAAGTCGTAAGCCGGGATCAGGAAGTCGAGAAGAACGCGACGGGGCGGCGCTAGTGCGCCGCCCCGCTCAGGAGGTTGGCAGTGGTGCCACTCCCTGCTGTTCGCTCACCTCCTGGCGCCGTGCCAACAGGCCGGCAGAATCTTTGATCGGTCCGGTCATACAATCGTCGCTCGTCCCGCTGAGCCGCCATCTGGGGGGTCCTGTACGGGGTGCCCAACGGGCAATTGTCCGCACTATTCGACCGGCGTGGGTTGCCCCGCGTGAGGTGCGGGTCTCGTTCCTCAGGAGGCGACAGAAGCTTTATAGAGCGCGCTTTCCTGACACATTCGTTCGTCCATCGGCCGCGCCTGTACGTGACACTCCGTTACCTGGAACCAGCAAAGGGACTCCTGCCTACGGCATCGACGGGGTGATGAGAGTAGCGCGGGCTAATTGACGTCGCTCCGGAAATCAATCGGTGGCACGTATCACCGCCACTGTGTTTGCAAATCCTGGAGTGCTACTCACCCGCTCGAGGATCACGGGGAGTTGTCGAGATTAGGACCCACTGATCCCGAGTTGCGCAGCGACCCGAGCCGCCTCTATCCGCGTTTCGACACCCAACTTGGCGTAGATAGCGGAGAGGTGATGGCTAACCGTCTTCGGCGTCAGGTAGAGCCGCTCGGCGATCTCGGCGTTGCGCAGTCCCGCCGCGACCAGGGCCAGGACCTCGGCTTCGCGGGCGGTCAAGCCGGCGGGATGAGCCCGGGTCGTGGCGCGTGGTCCGCGTCGAACCGCTGGCAGGTCGATGGACGCCGAGGGTACGCAGGCGATGGATCGCGTTCGTGAGGGCTGGCTTCGCCCCGAGTCGCTCAAACGTCTCGATTGCGCGACGCACCAAGGTGGGATCATCACTCTCGGCCAGGGCGCAGGCTTCCTCGTAGGGGCAGCCGAGCTCGTGCCAGACAGACGCCGCCGCGGCGAAGTCCCCGGCGATCTGCAGAGCGTACGGTTCAGCTAGTCCCTCGCTCGGGACGTCCCGCTCCCCGGCCCGCCACAACAACCAGGCGACCTCGCCCCGCAGCCACTGATTCCCACGCGCGAACACCAGGTTGCGCACCGCCCCCAGTTCTGCTCGCGCTCGTTCCCTGTCGCCCGACTCGAGAGCCGCCTCGGCGCGAGCGGCACGAATCGGCCCCAGGCGCAGCAGTTTCCCGCCGCGCTCGGCCAGGACCAGCGCCTCATCCAGAGCCTGCGCGGTCTCGGGACTGCCACGGCGAGCGCCCACCACTCCCAACGTCGTCAGTGCCATCATCCGCGTCACTGACCATACCATCGGCTGCCGGAGAAGCTGTCGAATCTCCGTCTCTGCCGCGTCCCAGCGACCCTGGCGGGCGCGGAGAGCCGCTCGCGTCGCCAGGAGATACCCCCGGCGGAAGTCGAGATCGTGCTCGATCGCGAAGGCGAGGGCGGTGGCGAGGCGGTGATCAGCCTCCTCGAGCCGCATGGCCGACAGTGTCGTAGAGGTCAAAACGCACAATGCCCGACCCGCGTGGTCGAGGTATCCATGATCGAGCGCAAGCTGCAGGCTCCGTTCTAGGGCCTCGTGCCCCTGGTCGTCCCCGGCGAAGTGACGAGCCGCACCAATGTTTGCTAGCGCGTGGATGAGGGTCTCGGATTCCCCAAGCTGTTCGGCGAGCGCGATGGCCTGATTGCCCCACTGGAGGGTCCCCTCAAGATCGTGGTCGAGCATCCGCAACTGGGACAGGTTGCTATAGGCCATGGCTAGCTCCGGCCCGGGACCCAATGGCTCGAGCACTTCTAGCGCTGCTGTCGCCGCTTCCGCGGCGTCTGCCCCGAGCAAGTAGAGGTGCGAGAGCCAGCGGAGACTTTCCCCCTCCTTGAGCGGATCTCCCAGATTGCGCCAGATCTCGAACGCCGCCTGGCGCGCGGCGATCGCCTCCTCGCCGTGATCGCTCAGGTAGCAGGCGACCGATCGTCCCTCGAGCAGACGGGCACGCTCAGCGGCCGGCAGCCCATCGGCGAACCGCAGCGCCCGGGCGTACTGCGCCGCCGCCTCACGGTGGGCGTGCAAGGCGGCGGCCTGCTCGGCCGCGGCGATGGCGAATTCCAGCACCGCTTCCCGGTCTCCCGCCGCCTCCGCGTGGTGGGCCAGCCGCGCCAGGTCTCGCTCGGCAGTCGGCAGTTCGCGCAACGCGGTGAGGACGCGGGCGTGGAGGAGCCGGCGGCGCAGCGGGGCGATGGCCGCCAGGATGGCGTCGCGAGCCAGGTCATGGCTGAAGGCCAGCCCGTCGTCGGTTCCCCGTAGTAAGCCTCGGGCGATGCCCTCATCGGCTTCGTCGAGGACCGGACCGGCGACGGTCAGCAAGAGGTCCGCATCGATCGTCGAGCCGATCACGGCGGCGACGTCGAGGACGGCGCGGGCCTCAGGTGAGAGGCGAGCGGCGCGGGCGAGGACGGCATCGCCGACCGTGGCCGGCACGGTCTCGTCCTCGGTGGCGAGGACCTCACTCACGAAGAACGGGTTGCCCCCGGTCAACCGGTAGAGGGTCGCGGCGTCGCGACCACTGCCCGCTGCCAATCGCTGCACCGCCGCTTCTGACAACGAGAGTACGTTGATCCGATGCACGGCCGGGGCCGTGGCCAGATCCCCCAGGACCAGACGAAGGGGGTGATCGGCCCCGATCTCGTCGTCGCGGTAGGTGGCGACGACGAGGACCGGGAGATTCCCAATCCGTCGCCCGAGGAAGCGCAGCAACTCGATCGTGGCGCCGTCGGCCCAATGGGCGTCTTCGGCAACGATGACGGTCGGCCCGGGTCGGGCAGCAAGGGCCGCGAGCACCTCCCGGAAGAGCCGGTCCCGGGCGTCGCCATCAAGAGCGTGCTCGTCGATCTGGAGGCCGAGCGCGGGCGCAAGGTCGCGTACCGGACCGAGCGGACCCGGCGTGGAGAGGGCATCGCACGAGGTGCGCAGCACCGTCGCCGACTCAGCAACCTGGTGGCAGAACGTCTCGACCAGCGCGGTCTTGCCCACCCCGGCTTCACCGCCGACGAGGACTAGACGCCCGAGCCCCGCGTCAGCCTGGCGCCGGTGCTCCTCGAGCTGAGTCAGGTGCGGTTCGCGCTCAAGTAGCTCCATCACCGCCCTCCTTGATTCGAGGGGAATGATATGGCCTGCGGAGGTGGGCTGATTCGGCGAATCATCGCGTTATGATTCGCCGTGCCGTCAGGCAACGAACAGGAGGCGGCCATTCCCCTTGCTGACCACGGTGACGCTCCCGGCTCGGACTAATCGGTGAGGCGTTGTCAATTGCGCCGCATCACTTCCTGGCTGTCGCGACCATCGGCTGTCGCTCCGTCGCCAGCCGTTCGAGGAGGGCCACCGCATACTCCGGCCCCGGCAGCGCCGCCATCTCCTCGCGCAGCCGTCGGGCGTCCACCGAGTAGCTCGGTTCGTTGAGTACCGTGCGGACCGCCTCCCGCACCGTCTCCGGCGTCACCTCCCTGGCGTCGAGGGCCCGCCCGACACCCAGGGCGGTGCAGCGCCGGGCGTTACGCGGTTGGTCGCTGGAGATCGGGATGACGACGAGCGGCAGACCGTAGCTGAGGGCGCTCAGCACCGTGCCAAAGCCCCCATGGGTGACGACCGCCGCGCAGCGCGGGAAGAGCAAGGTCTGGGGGATGTAGCGCTCGACGTGGACGTTCGGTGGCAGGTCTCCGAACTGGGCGGGATCCATGGTGCGCCCGACGGTAAGGATGAGATTGACGGGCTCGTCGCCCAGCGCTGCGATGATGGCGGTGAAGAGGTCTGGCCGCCGGTTGAACACCGTGCCCAGCGTGGCGTAGACCGTCGGACGCCCCGGCAAGCTCGCGATCCAGCCAGGCAACGCCTCCGTACCCCCCTGATCGAACGGCGTTGGCCGGAGGAAGTGCATGACCGGGTGGACGTAGGCTTCTCGGTCCAGGAAGCGGGGCGGTACCCAGGCGAAGCCGAGGTACCGATAGAGCATCGCCATATCAGGGTCGGGGGGAAGCCCATGGGTGCGGCGCAGGGCATCCAGCGACTCCCCGATCAGGGCTCCCCAACTCGCCGGGGAGCGGAAAGGCCCTTCGCGGCCGGTGGCGTGCGGGACCCCGAGGCACTCCGCGGCCACGCAGCCGCCGAACTCGATAGGGTCGCGCACGATGAGGTCCGGGCGCCATGACTGTCCGACGGCTAGGAGGTCGGGCACCATGTGGCGGGGGAGCAGATCCCCGAAGACGTGCCGCATGAACAGAGCCGTCCAGGCGTCGCCCACCGGGGGGACATCGCGCAGGGCGGGCACGAGGGTGGCCCATCCCGCGTCCGGTTCGTCGAGACCGGCGGGGAAACACGGGAAGCCGACGGCCTCCACGGCCGGACAGAACGCGGGCGCGGCGGCAAAGGCGACCGTATGCCCCGCCGCCGTGAGCGCGTGGGCCAGCGGAACCAGCGGATGGAGGTGACCGGTCCCGGCGAATGTGGTGAACAGGACGCGCATGTCAGGTCTTCCTAAAGCGGTTGTCCCCGGTGCTGCACAGCCTACTCCCTCCACGCACCCCGTCACGCAG
This sequence comes from uncultured Chloroflexia bacterium, assembly GCA_963751075.1. Lineage (GTDB taxonomy): Bacteria > Chloroflexota > Chloroflexia > Thermomicrobiales > UBA6265 > JACCXM01. Next base: position 507,844 of record CAVVTE010000013.1, read on the forward strand.
CCTCATCGTCACTCGTCCAGGTCAGCCGCCATCTGGGCCGTACACAACGGGGTCCCGAACGGCTATTGTCCGCATCACTCGACCGGCGTGGGTTGTCCGGTGTGGGGAGCGGGTCTGACCCCGCAGGAGTCGAGCGCGGCGTCCTAGGAAACTCCGAAGTGCGGCAGACGGTTGATTCTTCGGCGCCCTGTTACTTCCGATCGGGGATTGGTGCCGATCGGCGATCGCCGCACCCGTTGCGACGTTGACGAGATGCAGCTCAACCCCGGGTTCGCCGATTGCCGTACCCTGCCCTGGTCCCAATGCGACGGTAACCCAGATCGGAGCTCATTCCGGGAGACCGCGATACTCGGAGCCGGCAATGGGACGCCGGGCGTGATCTCGACGGCCATCTGCCCGACCTGCCTTCGGCACTGTCAGTCGAGCCGGTCCAGGAGCCGCTCCACCCAGTACGCGATGCCCCCGCCCATGGCTGACCGTGTCGGTTCCTCCAGGGACGGAACCATATGCTGGTAGCTCACGGCCTGGTGCAGCATGCCGATGGTCTCAGCAAGTTCGGTGCACCGTGCCAGGGCATCCGCGGTGGCCACCCCGTGCCACTCGTCCAGGTAGGCCGAGCGCAATCGTTCACGAGCGCCGGGCGCGGCATCCAAGACCTCGGACTCGTCAAGGAACGTCACCAGATCGAGGAAGGGGTGGGCCACGCAGGCGTCGGTCCAGTCGAAGAACACGGGGCCACTCCCGCGGAGCCCGATGTTCCCGGCATGCAGGTCTCCGTGCACCAGGGTGTCCGGGATGCCGAGCGAGGCTCCGCGTAGCGATGTCGGGCTAGGTCTAGCGGCTCGTTGGAGTGTGGGTGGTATCAAGGCCGCCTTCCTCATGCCGCCTTGGGCGAGGCCCTGCTCGAATGCGCGACGTCCGTGGGGTTTTGGCGCCGTCTCCGATTCGCCTGGCGCGATCCCATACGCATCCGGTCCCAGTGTGGCCGGACTATCCCTTCACGGCGCCGGAGGTGATGCCTTCCACCAACTGCCGCTGGAAGATCAGGAAAACGACGGTGAGCGGCAAGAAAATGATGGTGGAGCCGGCCGCGATGATCGGCAGGTTTGATGTCCACTGGGCCTGGAAGTTGAGCAGGCCCACGGGAAGTGTCCAGTATTCCTCCTGGATCGAGACGACCAGCGGCAGGAGGAACTCGTTCCACGTCCAGACAAAGAGCATGAGCGCCAACGTCCCGAGAACAGGGCGCGTCAGCGGGAAAAGGATTTGCCAGAGCGTCGTCCATGAGCTCGCCCCATCGACGATCGACGCTTCGACGATCTCTCGGGGCACCGCCACGAATGCCTGGCGCATCAAGAGCGTGCCGAACGACAGACTCATCGCGATCTGCGGCAGGATGAGACCGGCGTAGGAGTTGAGCAGACCCAACTCCCGCAAGAGGTAGAAAAGTGGGATGACCAGCGCCTGTAGGGGGACCACCAGCCCGAGCAGAAGAAATCCGAAGAGCAGGCCCGATCCCCGGAACCGGAAGCGAGCGAAGGCGTAGCCCGTCATCGCGGAGAGGAAGACGGAGGGCACGACGACAAACACCGCGACTACTAGACTGTTCAGGAAGAACCGGTCGAGATTGCCGTCGGTCCAGGCGGTGAGATAGTTCTGCCATTGCCAGACCTCGGGAGGCCGGAACGGCCCCTTCACCAACTCCACTGTTGTCTTGAACGACGCCAGTATGGTGACAGCAAATGGGGCCAGCGCCAGTAGGATGCCCAGCAAGAGGACAACGTAGACGAGCACGCGTCTTGCCCGGATCATCTCTGCGCCCAGGTGGTCAATGGCGGATCGCTCGGATCGTCGCCGTGACCACGATGCTCCGTCAGCGCAGGTTTGTACGCCGTACGCGGCACTAGTCATCGAGCCCTCCCACCAGTCGCAACACCAGCAGCGAAAGACCCAGGGTCACCACCGTCAGAAGGACGGCGAGAGTCGTCCCATAGCCGACCCGGTTGATCTTGAAGGCGCTGTCGATCATGTGCAGGGCGACGACGTTCGTTTCCCGGCCCGGTCCGCCGCCGGTCGTCGCCGCAACCACGTCGAAAACGCGCAAGGCATTGATAAGGTTGACGGAGAGGACCACCGCAATCTCGCGCCGCAGTCCCGGCAACGTCACCGTCCGGAACTCCTCCAGGCCACCGGCGCCATCGAGCCGTGCGGCTTCGTATAGCTCGCGTGGAATCTTCTGCATCCCCGCCAGGAAAACGACGTAGCAAAAGCCGTATGCCGCCCAGGCGCCAATCAGCCCCACAGTCGGCAGCGCCAGCCGGAAGTCGCCCAGCCATGTGGGCGGGTTCACGCCGATGGCCTTCAGCGCCGCGTTGACCGGACCGAAGACGGGGTTGAGCAGCCACCGCCAGACGACGCCTATCAGCACCCCCGGCATGATGTACGGCAGAAAGAGCCCCACGCGGAAGACGGGTGCCCAGCGCAGCTTCATCTGTTGAACGAGAACGGCTGGCAGCAGACCGAGGAGAGCCGGCAGCAGGGCAAAGTAGGGGATGAGAATCAGGTTGTGCCAGGCCGCGTTCCGAAAGAGGGGGTCACGGGCCGCGTCAACATAGTTGGACAACCCGGTGAACGTGGGAGTGCCATAGCCGTCCCACTGCGTAATGCTCAAAGCCATCGTGCCAACGAGCGGCAGCGCGACGAAGAGCCCAAAAATGAGGAGCCCCGGGAGCAAGTACAGGTACGGCTCCCAGGGGGAACCCTGCCGACGGGCACGGAAACGGCTGGCGGAACCAGCCGCCAGGGCCGGCTCCGCCTCGCTCAGCGGGCTAGCCTTGCTCCGCGAGGAAGCTAGCATAATCAGCTTGCAGCGCCTGGGCGAAGGCCTCCGGCGTCGTCTGATCGCCCAGCAACCGCTGCAGCTCCGAGGTCAACGTGTCGTAAAAGGTCGGGGTGGCCCAATCCATATAGTGACCAATGGCGTCGGCCTCGTTCGCCTCGTTCCAGGCGGTGTAAAGGTCGCCGGCGAGGGTGTCGGGCGTGATCATCTCGGCGGGAATCGATTGCGCGGGGAGCGCGCTCTGTTCGACCATCAACTCCAGCGCTCGCTCCGAGACCAGAAAGTTGATGAACTCCGCGGCCAAATCCGGGTCCTCGGCATTCTGAGTGATGCCGTAAGGAATGCCCACACCCCCGACGTGGAGCACCGTTCCGCCCGCTTCTTGCGGTGGCATCAGGAAGAAGCCAACGTTCTCCTGCATCTCCGCGGCGAGATCGGGGGCCTGCCAGCTCCCCTGCATCAGCATCGCCCCCTGACCCGCCGCGAACAGAGGCCAGGCGTCGTCCGGGCTAATGCCCTCGAACCCCTCTTGCAGGTAACCGTTAGTCTTCCACTCCTGGAGCTTGGCTGCCGCCTGTTTGATCTCCTCCGTGTCCCATGACTGGTCTCCCTGCCGGTAGATCAAACCGTCAAGATACTCCCGCGTCGTCATGGTGCCGTGGATCTCGCCGAAGAGGTGGATCGCCGGCCAGGGATCGAGATTGCCGAAGACGAGCGGCGTCACGCCCGCATCCTTGAATGTTTGCATCGCGGCTTCGAGATCGGCAAAGGTCTCGGGAATCTCAACCCCGTTGTCCTCGAAGATCTGCTTGTTGTAGTAGAAGCCCACGATCTCAGCGGTCGACGAGAGGCCCCAGACTACTCCCTCGCCGATCGTCTCTCCATCCTCGGTGTAGCGATTGCGCGCAATCAGGCCCGGGGAGAGAAGATCGTTCCAGCCGTACTGCTCGGCGTAGTCGTCCATCGGCAAGATGAGACCGGCCCGGACCATCGGGCCCATGCTGTTTTCACCGTTGTTGATCTGAGAGATGTCCGGCCCCTCACCACTCTGGACCGCGCGCTGAAGCTGGTCATCGAGCTGGGCCGTTTCGAAACCCCGGTGTTCAACGGTGATGTCCTGGTTCTGTGCCCGAGTATTCCTCAGCGAGTGTTTCTACGATTTCCTGCATACCGCCGGAATTGTGGGAGTCCCAAAACACGAGATCGTCGTCCTGGGCCAGCGTGTGCCTCGACCACCTTGGCACTGTGCCGAGCGCAAGCGCCGTCGACGTGGCGACAAGGGTCCGTCGTGAGATCGCCAAGTTGCTTCGCATGTCCAGGTGCCTCCAGATCGACGGTCCGCGGTTCTGTTCCCGCGGTTGGATTAGCCAACTGTGGCCGGGAGTCTGTCATAGGGCCCACTGACCGTCAATGGTTCTCTCACGCCGGCAGTTGAGTCATTGGCCGCCTCCCGGCCGCGCCTCACACACCCGACGCCCCGACCCCTGTTTCTGGACTCATCGCGGTCTGGCTACCCACTACACGAACCAATGCGTTCCAGCACTACTCGTGGAGAACGGCACGCGGTCGCTGCCGCCATGTCGAATCCCCGTGGCTCGCCCCCGATTCCACGCGCCCCACTTATTGGCTGGGAGACTGAGCGCGCCAGCGGCGCGGACGCTCCTGCTCGATGAGCGCGTGCCGCTGCTGACCATGACCGAACCGTACGGTTCGACCGGACAACGAGCCGGGTCGAATCATGCTCGCAACGTCGCTCACTTCCACACCCCAACCCGAGGCGCACCACCCTCCACTCTCTTGTTATCTCTCACTTGAGACTCACTTTGCAGTTGATCTTCACGCCTTCACCATGACGCGAACCCCGAGGTCAGCTGACGCCGCATCGCGGTCCAGGATCCCTGTCACGTCTTGAACGGGTTACTCCGCTACTTCCCCTGGTATCGGGTCTACGCCCAGATTGCGCCGGCGTTGTCGGTCGACGGTAGAGCCGTTTGGGTTGGTTACGAAACACTCTCAAGGCCTGGGCGTGCCATCACTGTCTCCTCCTCGATACCGTGCGACCTCATGGCCGCGTCGAAGAGACCGGGGAAAACACCGCCGTTAGCACGCACTCGTCGAGATCGAGGCGATACATCGCCTCGACCGAAGGGGCACCTCCCTTCGTCGTTGATGGGTCTCGCCAAAAGGCAATGGACGACATGGACACGCCGTTGACCACAATCGCGACGGCGGTTGGCACGCGGCGTGGATAGGGAATCGTTGCGCGTCGCGTCTTTGGTGGCGCCGACGATTGACCACGTGATCTTGAGACGATGAGCAGAGGAGAACCATGGGAATGGGCATAGCCAGGGATCCGGAGGGGCACTTCGTCCCGGTCGCTGATCGGGACGATCTGGACCGGCTCTTGGCCGAATCAGCCGAGCAGCCGGTCGTTCTGTTCAAGCACGATTTTGCCTGCTCGATTAGCGCCAACGCCTACCGCGAGCTGGCGGCAGTCCCGGTCGAGGTACCGCTAATCGATGTCGAGCGCCAAAAGGGGCTCGCGGACGAGGTGGCGAGCCGGACCGGAATCAAGCACGAGTCGCCGCAGGTGATCGTGCTGCGTAACGGGCGGCCGGTCTACGCCGCCTCGCACTGGGACATCACAGGGGAAGCTGGTGGCGCGCGTCGCCGACGGCGGCGACGTAGGTGGCCCGGCGAACCGAAACGGTCCATCCCCCAGGGACCCGGTGCGCCGCGCACGTCACGTCAAACGCGAACCCGGTTCCGCCGTTTCGGGCGGGCATCCCGTCCGATTGGCCGCGCTACGACACATCAGTCCACCGCTACCTCCTCGGCGTGCGCTCCATGCGGTGGGCGGACCTCGATGAGGGAATCTGCTCCACCCGGACCTGGTCCCTGGTCTGCCTCAGCTTGCTCGGCCATGGAGCCAGGACGCTAGCGAAAGGCGGCCAGCAACCCGCCAACTCCCACGGCATCGTCTGCATCGACGGGCGGCCATGCAGCCAGTTCGCCTTAGTCCAGCCCTGGGCGGGCGCCCGTGCCGCCCGCCGGTCTCGCGCCGTTACATCGTTCTCGTCGGACCGCCACACCAGGGGTTTGGGCCGCGTACAACGGCGTCCCGAACAGTTACTGCCCCATCACTTGACCCGCATCCGCTGCTCCGCGTGGGGTCCCAGTCTGATTCGGCAGGAGTCGAGCACGGCTGCGTAAGGAACTTAGCGTGTCTCGAGCAGGCCGGGCGACTTTTGCCGACGCGGCTGCCGCGGTCGGGCAGGGTAAGTCGCACCCTCGTCGCGGAGGTGCGGGCCTCGCGGCAAGATCGCCTGGAGCCTCGTGCTTTGGCGAATTGCTGAACGGGAAGTGCGTAAAGCTGGCGGCTTCCTCCCCAGGTCTCTTTTGAACCACGACGTAGCACCTGGTCGTAGCTAGGGGCGACAGACGCCGACGACACAGGTGAAGTTCCGGCAACAGTCGTCGTTTCTCGTACACGCAGCACCGTTCCCGCCGCAGCAGACGGTGGTACTGCTGCTGCCCGGGGCCACCGAGCAGATTCGGTTCGTTTCGTTCGTGCAGCATTGCTTGTTGGTGCTGCAGAGCGACCCAGGGGACTGAGCCTGGCACCGCTCAGGTCGCTTGCACCGTTTGCAGCGCTTGCGTTTCTTCGCGTCGGCCTCGCCCGACAGCGTGGCCAGTCCGACGACGGCAACTGCCGATGCTGCTGCGGTGCCCAGTGCCGATCGTAGGGTGTTGCGCCGCGTGCTGACTTCACCAACCAGCCGTTTCAGTGACTCAAACCGTAATCCGTCCACGGCGGCCTCCAATCTCCACGACGTTCTCGCGTCGGTGGCATTGATGAATCGCCGGCCGGTCGAGCGTCCACTCGTCGCGGACCGCGAAGAGGCGCGATGCTCCGCTCTCGGCCATGCGATTGGTCCGGGCGGCGTCGTCCACGACGCCGCCGATATCCAGTGGTACACCGCGCCTGGGAAATCGGATCCATCCACGACACTGGATATTTTATTAATTGTAGACATCAGTCGCGTTATTGAAATGCTTATTGTTATATCGCTGGCCTGGCACGAGAAATCAGAAGTCGCGCTCCCTGTTGTCATCGCCGCATCGATCAGCGCCAAGCGCGACTCACTGATCCAGAATTGGATCGGTTGCGTGACGGTGGCGCCGAAGCGCGTCCCATAGGACTTGCTGTCCGCACCTACCACACGGCCGGAAAGCGGAAGGCGTTATTGCCCACAACCACAACGAGTAGTCCGTGAACGGACGGTGCAAGGCGATGCTGCCATCGTCGCCGCGGCTCGATCATTGAACGCGCAGATTGCCGGAGCGCCTGCCTCACGTAGCCTTCGGAATCTTCAAAATCTTCGGACTCTTTGGCATTTGTCGTCAGGCTGCCCGACCCGAGTCAAAGGGATCCAGCCTTCCTGCGCCAGCCACGACTGTAGAGCTGGCGCCTGGGTATGCCCGCACGGCGTTTCCTGCCTCGCGGAATACGTCTGCCGGATTGCTGCGGTGAGCTTTCCGCCGGCGGCATGACCTGTATGGGACTCTGATGGAGCATCACTACGCGGTCGACTCAGGCGTCTCGAGCACGACACCAGCCCAACGTCGCGCCACCATTCGGGGAGCGCCCGCCGTGACCACCTCACGCCATGTGCCCCGACGACTGTCGCACTCTGGATCGGAGGCACCAGCGGCCGCTGGCATGATGGTTGCGTGCCGCGGTGGCACCGGTCACACGGCCGGCCATTACCATTCCTGGCCGCCCTCAGCGCGGCCAGGATCGTTCGCAGAGGAGGGGACCATGCGGCGATTGCACACGTTGTTTCAGGACGGCTCCGAGGAGGCGGCGACGGCTTCCCGTCGCGGCCTGATCGTCGGTTCGCTCAAGTTGGCCGGCGGTGGCGCCCTCGCGCTTGCCCTCACCGGCACTCCGGGGATTGCTCGCCTCGCCGTGGCGCAGGACGACCAGGGCGACGACGGCCAGGGCGGCCAAGGCGGTGGTGGTGGTCGAGATGGTGATGGTCAGGGCGGTGGCGGTGGTGGTCGCGGGGGCGACGGCCAGGGGGGTGGCGGCGGAGGCCGAGGCGGCCAGGGCGGCCAGGGCGGCCAAGCTGCCCAGGTCGCGGGGGTGCCCAGTGTAGGCGTGGGCATCGCCGGCGGTTCGGGCGCTCAAACGGCTGGGTTGATCGGGCTGGCGGCCGCTGGAGCCGCGGCAGCCGCGGTCTTCATGCGTAACCGTGCGCCGGTGGAGCAAGCAACGGACGTGTAGGTCCGAATCACATTCATTTGAGGACTGCGTCCCCGTTCCCTTGCTGGAACGGGGACGCTGCTTTCTCCCGCTCGGTGTTAGCAGCCGCTGAGCGAGGGCTTCCCACGTCCAGTGACGAGTTCACCTGCTGTGGCGGCTGAGTCCTTCTGCCCAGAGTCCCGCTGCTCAGTCAGCCCTTAGCGGCCGGCGGCAAGATCTCCTGCTCCAAGCTCCTCCAGAAAGCGACGATACGCGTCGTTCCGGTCTGATCCACTAGCCGTCCGTGTCTCCGCGCCCGGCACGAACTCGGCAGCCGGTGCCTGTTGAAACTCGACCGTGTATCCGTCCCCAATCTGGTCGTCTCGAACGATGTGCCACCCCGCTTCGCTGATGCGGCGCTCGAGATCTGCCCGCTCATCGTATCCCTCATCCATCACGTGTCCCCCATCACTCATTCAGAACCGGGCGCTTTTGCCGCCGATAGCGACCTATCGACAATCCATGCAGAGACCGGACCAACCGCCGCACCTTTCCCGGCCGCCTCTGTCCACGACACCGGTCGGCACACATTCATCGCGTCAAGAACTGCCAACACGAGGTTTGGTCAGACCCCTCGGAAACACACACCGGCCGCGACCAATTCCCCCGCTCCCGTTCCGACAGGAGTGGGGGTGAGGGCGTACCGCCGCAAACCGCTTAACCCCCGGTCAGCCACCGCACCGGGGTGAATCCCTGGATCGTCATGATGGGCAACCCGTCGGAGTCCCTATTGAATGTCACCGGCTGTTCCAGCACGACGTCGGGCCCGTCAGCGATCACGTAGGTCCCGTCTGGTAACGCCAGCAGCGGCATCGAACGAATATCGTGATCCAGGGAAAGAGTGCCGGCATCGTCCAGCCGTACCTGGAAACCATCCTCATACTGCCCCAGATACGGTGCCACCGCTGCCGGATCGACAGGGGCGGTCTGGGCGGCCAACTCCGCGGTTCGGGCTTCCAGCATCGGGACGAATCCGGCCAGGAACGCGGGCAACTCCCGGTTGAGGCCGAACTGCCGATCCAGGAGGCTGGCTTGGACGGAAAGGTTGAACAGCCCGCCACCGCGCCCCGCGTTGGTGAGGAAGACGAAGCCGAGCTGCGCCTCGGGGAAGAACCCCATGAGGGAGGAGAACCCATCGATTCCGCCGGAGTGCCAGAGCAGGCGCCGGCCGTCGCGGTACGTCTCGCTGAGCCAGCCCATGCCGTAGTGAAGGGCAACAGTGTCCGATTGGACCTCGGGGGGAAACAACGCGGCCGGCTCGACCAAGATGCCGGGCCGGTGCGTCTCAGCCAGGTTGGCCGCCGAGACGACGCGGGCGCCGCCGGGCGCAACCCCTTCATGCATCTGAGTGATCAGGTAGCGCGCCATGTCGGTCGCGCTCGCGAGGCCCGAACCCGCTGGCGCAATGCCGGCGAGACTGACGAACGGCAGCGGTGAGGGATCGCCGAACAGATTGCGCGCATAACCGATCGCGTAATCATCGCCGAGCGGGCGGGGATCATCGAGAATCGCCGCGTCGGTCATCGCAATGGGGTCGAACACGCGCCGCCGCACCTCCGCCATGTACGCCTCTTCCAGCGCCTCGGGCGGCGTTCCTGCCGCAAGCAACCCCACAAACGCGGCCACCGCGTAGAGTGTGTTGTTGTAGGAGTAGGTCGTATTCGGTACGGCGATCACCGGCAGTTCGGCGATTGAGCGCAGGACGTCGCCCGCCGAGACAGTGCCAGCGCTCATGAAGAACTCGACCGCCGCGACGGAGAGCTCCGTCGACTCGGCGATGCCGGACGCCATCCCTAGCAGGTCACGGAGGCGCAGGGTCTGCATCAACCCTTCGGTTGGTGCTCGGAACTCCGTCCAGACATCGACGACATGGTCGTCCCAACCGAACACCCCCTCATCGACAAGGGTGGCCAGCGTCAGAGTCGTCAGCGACTTGGTGATCGAGCCGATACGAAACCGCGTGCGCGGCGTCACTGGTTCGCCACTCTCCAGGTTCCGCACCCCGAACCCACGGTTGAAGACGATCTCGCTTCCTTGGACGAGCGCAACCGCCGCCCCCGGCACCCGAAACGTCCGCATCGCGGCCTCGACATCGGCCTCGATGCCCCGCAGGGTGGCTTCGGAGAGCCTTGCACGTGCACTTGCAGTTGCCGGCAGATCAGGGGTAGCAGCCGGGGTGGCCGCGTCGCTCTGGGCGGACGCCCGATCCTGGTCGAAGCCAGCGGCCCCGCCAAGTGCAGTTGTCAATCCCGTGGCGGCGACGCCGCGCACGGCTGCGCGCCGGGTCACGGTTCGGGCGGGGAAGCTAGCGGGCGGCCTGGAGGTCGTTTCGTCCATGGATGACCTCGTCTGTCGATCGAGCGCACGAGGATGTCTACTGACTAAGCCGGAGGCGTCGCCCCGGGACCGGGTGCGCCCGCGAACGTGAAACGGTACGCCTCCCCGGTCGTCGGGTCGGTGAAGGTCATCACGGGCGCCCTGGCCTCGTCCGTGAACGTCACGGTTGCCACTCCGGACAGCGGCAGGTCGGAGGTCAGATAGACCGTTTCCCCGGTTCCCGGATCGCGGAGTGGCCTAAGCTCTCCCCGGAACTCGCCGGCGTCGAGGATCAGCGCTCCATCACCGACGGTGATTTCGACCTCGCCCAGGGTGTCACTGGTGTAGCGCCCGAGATACGGCGCGATCGCGGTAGGGTCGATCGATCCGAGCTGTCGCTGCAGCTCGGCCGCCTGTTGCGCCACCGCGGCCATTCCCCCGGCCACAAACGCATCGAACGAAGGCGGCTGAGCGAACGCTAACTCGAACAATTTGTACTGGACCGCCAGCGTGAAAAATTGAGCGTTGATACCGTTGGTCAGGACGACGACGCCGAGATCTGCGTCGGGGAGCAGAGCCGCCTGGGCGCTGAAGCCGAGCGTGCCTCCACTGTGCCAATACAGCGGCTGCCCCCGGTAGTCGCCGATCACCCAGCCCAGCCCATAGCCTCGAGCCATGCTGGCGAATTCGGCCGGCACCCCCGAGCCATCGGGGAGGTCCGGCACTGGCACGGTCACCTGCGGCTGCCACGTTGCCTCCAGGTTCGATGGTGAGACGATTCGCGTCCCATCCGGCGAAACCCCTCCAGCAAGCGCCATCTGGACGTAGCGCGCCATCTCCGCGGCGCTCGACCACAACGCACCGGCGGGAGCGACCGAGAGCACGTGGCGCTCATCGTCTTCCACCGGGACGGGGTGATACTCTCCAGCCAGGTTTAGACCGTGGGGTCCTGCGTAGTCGCCGCTCGTCAGCACCTCGTCCAGCGTGAAGGTGGATCGGCTCATCCCAAGCGGATCGAGCAGTCGCTGCCGCATCGCCATGTCGTAGGCAGCGAAGAGGTCAGTCTCCTCGGGAACGGCGGCCGCCGCGGCCGCGTAACCACCGATGCCGAACATTTGATTGCTGTACTGGAACTGCTCGCCCAGTGGAGCCGTGAGCGGAAAGTCCTTGACTGACGTGATGAGACGCTCGGGAGTCAGCTCATCGCTGTTGAAGAGAAACTCCGGGTCCCGCTGCGGCAGCCCGGTGCAAGCGCAGAAGGCGTTGCGGACGCTCAGCGTCTCGGTGAGCGCCGGGTCAGCGACGGCAAACTCGGGGAGGAGGTCGACGACCGGCGTGTCCCAGGTCAACTCGCCATCGTCGACCAGCGTCGCGGCCATCGTCGCCGTCATCGGCTTGGTGACCGAGCCGATCATCATCAGGGTGTCGGGTGTGACTGCATCCGAACCGCCCAGCTCACGCACGCCAAAGCCCTGCTGGTAGACGACTTCGCCGTTCTGCACGACTGCGACGGCCGCACCTGGCACCTTCGTCTTGGCCAGCATCTCGGTGATGTAGGCCTCGAACTCCGCTTGCCGATCTTCCGTTAGCGTTACGCGCCGCCACGCCAGCTAGGTTACCCCCCGCACTCAATCCAGGAGTCGCGGGAGCAGGCGTTTGCCCGAGGGCAGGAACGAAGCTCGCCGCGATCAGGACAACCACGATGACCATCAGGCACAATCCTCGCATCGTTCTCCCTCACGTTGGTGGTACGTAGTCCCGGCTCAGCGAATGCGCGGTTGGGGTTATGCCGGGTTGTGCCCACCGTACACACCGTGCACTCCTTCGTGCCAACACGGGATCAGCTCGTCACAGTCGCTATGGCGTACTAGGCTCCTATCCGCAACTTGAGTCCCATCGGCCGCGCGGCCTGATCCAACGCGACCGAACTGGCACACGAGCTGCCGTGGCCTGTAACAGACAGCCGATTCTGGCCCCACCTGGATCCTATGTTTGAGCCGCCGACTGGATAAATGCTATGCCGCATGAAACAGAGCTGATCGCGACCATTGCCATGAGCTTGAGCGCGGCGTTCGTTGGTGGTCTCCTAGCGCTTCGACTCCGACTGCCGCTCATCATTGGCTACCTCCTGGCGGGTATCGCCCTGGGTCCATTTACCCCGGGGTTCGTGGCTGACCTGCACTTGGCTCCTCAACTCGCCGAGATCGGCATCATCCTCCTCATGTTCGGGGTTGGGAACCACTTCTCCATTGGAGATTTGCTCGCGGTCCGCCGCATCGCCCTGCCAGGTGCTCTCGGTCAGGTCGCGGTAGCTACAGCTCTTGGATTTGGATTGACACGGATTTGGGGATGGGATGTTGGCGCCGGGGTCGTCTTTGGACTCGCGCTGTCGGTTGCAAGCACAGTGGTCCTTCTGAGGGCGTTGGAGGCGCGAGGTCAGCTGACCTCGGAACCGGGTCGTGTCGCTGTCGGCTGGTTGCTGGTCGAGGATCTGATCATGGTCGTAGTCCTAGTGCTGTTGCCGGCACTGGCCCCGCTCCTCGTGCCAGGGACGGCTGAACTGACGGGCGGGCCGGATCTCACCAGCATCGGCGGTACGCTCGTCCTGACCCTTGTCAAAGTAGCGGCGTTCATCGCCCTCATGCTTATCGGAGGCGTCCGGGTGATTCCCTGGATATTGCGGAGAGTGGAGGCAACGGGCTCCCGGGAGCTCTTTATTCTGGCCATCCTGGCCGTTGCCCTCGGCATCGCCTATGGGGCGGCCGAGCTCTTTGGCGTCTCGTTCGCCCTCGGCGCATTCGTGGCCGGCGTCGTCGTCAATGAATCGGAGTTCAGTCACCGCGCGGCAGAAGAAGCGATGCCGCTTCGCGAGGCGTTCGCGGTGCTCTTTTTTGTTTCAGTGGGAATGTTGATCGACCCGTCATTCCTCATAGCCGAGTTTGGCCGGGTGGCGGCAGTAGCGGCCATCATCATGATTGGCAAGTCGCTGGCCGCGCTGATTCTGGTCCGCCTCTTGAGGGGATCGACGGAAACCGGGCTCGTCGTCGCGGCTGGGCTCTCCCAGATCGGGGAGTTCTCCTTCATCCTGGCAAGTGTTGGGATGTCGCTCAATCTGTTGCCCGCCGAGGGAAATAATCTGGTTCTCGCCGGCGCGTTGCTCTCCATCACGCTCAACCCGCTGCTCTTTGCTGCCATCGAGCCGCTCCGCACCCGGCTCTGGAGTCGCTCCGACAGAGTTGCTTATTCCAGTCCTACAGGATCGTAATTCCGGCTCCTCGGTCCGGGTCTTGCTACCGTGACGGCTGAATTTGGCTGGGGAAGAGACTCGTGACAGGTCTGATTCTCTCTAAAAGGTCCGAAGTTCGAGGGGAGAATGCCGCAGATGCGGGACAAGCGTGGGCAGTGGACGGTCCTGGACAGCGCGGTCCTCTACAGCAATCCATGGATTAGCGTCCGTGAGGACCGGGTGATCCAACCAGACGGGGAGGAAGGCGCCTTCGGCGTAGTGGAGATGAAACCGGGTGTTTCCGTCCTCCCTGTCGACGATGACGGCACGGTCTACCTCGTTCGCGTCTATCGCTACACCCTCGATCGCGACTCCCTCGAAGCCCTCGCCGGAGGGGTGGAAGAGGACGAAGACCCGGCGAAGGCCGCTCGCCGTGAGCTGCGAGAGGAAGCAGGCATCGAGGCGACTGACCTGATCGATCTCGGAGTCGTCGATCAGCTCACCGAGGTCGTCGTCTCCCCGGACTACCTCTTTCTCGCTCGGGGGCTCTCCTTCCACGAGTCGGATCGTGAAGAGACAGAGCAGATCAAGCGCGTCGCCGTCCCGTTGCAACAGGCAGTAGAGTGGGCCTATGACGGTACCATCTCTCACGCCGCTTCGGTGGTCCTCATTCTCAAGGCGGCGCGTCACCTGAACGCGTAGCGGCCGTGCTACAAACACTGCCTATCCCTGCGGCTTGAGTGCCGCTTCGGGTAGAGGGAACAATGGGGCATGCCAGACACCCAGAACATAACCGGCGTGCTGGCCGGCGTGCAGATCACGATGCTCGTCCTCGGGTTCGTCATGTTTGCCCTCGACCAGTCGTTCAGTCGCATCCTGCCCTGGCTCCTCCCGTTGACGTACGGGATCGTCATCGGGCTTGGCGTCGCGCTGCTGCTCGGGAAGAACCCATTTGCACGCCGGGCCGCGGCACACAGTCCGACGCTCGCCAATCCGTATGCCTCGGCCTTTGTCTATGGCGGGCTGCTCGCGCCGATGACCCTGCCCTGCACCGGGCCGGTGATCGTGAGCGCCTTCGTACTCGGAGTCGGCAGCGCCACGGCGCTCGGCGAGAGCTGCTCTATTTCCTCGCCTTCGGTCTCGGCTTCGGCTGGTCGCTCGTCGTGCTGCCGCTCGTCGCGATGCCAATGCAACCTGGGATCACCCGGTGGCTGGTCGGGAACTCCCAGGCGCTTGGCCGGGTTGCCGGTGCGGTCATGCTAGCAATCGCGGTCTTCGGCCTCTGGGTCGACGTCCTCCCGAATCTATGAAGAGAGAAGGCCGCGAAGGTCAACGGGCGCCGTGCGACACGACGACCCAGCCGGCGAGGCCGGCGATGATGGCCGCGACGAGAATGCCGACTTTCGCCTGCGCCAGCAACGTTCCCTCGCCGAGGGCCAGGCCGGCGATGAAGAGCGATGTGGTGAACCCGATTCCGGCCAGCCAGCTCACGCCGGAAATCTGGCGCCAAGTGACCCCGGAGGGCAGCACCGCGAGGCTTAGACGGACTACCAGCCAGGTCGTCAGGGTGATGCCGAGCTGCTTGCCCAGGAGCAGACCGACGATCACGCCGAGGGCCACCGGCTCTGTCACGATGGAAAGGACATCACCGCCAAGGGCGACGCCGGCGTTGGCCAAGGCAAAGATGGGCACAATGGCGAAGGCGACCCACGGCACGAGCAGGCGCTCCCACCGCTCGAGCATCGATCCCTGCGGTGATGACGGATCCCTCCACGACGAACGGACCGGGATGGTCAGGGCCAGGAGCACGCCGGCGATACTAGTGTGAACCCCCGAGTCGAGAAACGCCAGCCACAGACCAAGCCCCAGCACGATGTAGACGAGCGAGGAGCGAATGCCGATGCGGCCGGCAAGGAGTAACCCGCATAGGAGCACTCCGGCGACCCCGAGGTGTCCCGCGTCGATGCCGCCGGCATAGAAGACGGCGATCACCAGCACGGCCACGACGTCGTCGACGATCGCGAGCGCGGTGAGGAAAACGCGCAATGTGAGTGGCACCCGGTTCCCGAGCAGCGCCAGGAGTCCCAGTGCAAAGGCCGGATCGGTCGCCATCGGCACGCCCCAGCCAGGAGCTCCCGGGCCGTTCGCATTGAAGCCGAGGTAGATGGCGGCCGGGACGACGGCACCGCCAACGGCCGCGGCGACCGGGAGGGTCGCCCGGCGCGGACTGGCCAGCTCCCCGGCGACCAGCTCGCGCTTGATCTCCAGGCCGATGGCGAGGAAGAAGATGGCCATCAGCCCGTCGTTGATCCAGTGCAACAGCGTCTCGGTGAGGCGATAGTCGCCGACGCCGAGCGAGAGCTCCGTCTGCCACAGCCGCGCGTAGGCGTAACCCCAGGGCGAGTTTGCCCACAGCAGGGCGATCAGCGCGGCGGCGAGGAGCACCACCCCGCCTGCGCTCTCGGCGGCGACGAATCGCTGGAATGCC
The DNA here is from genome assembly GCA_963751075.1 of uncultured Chloroflexia bacterium. Lineage (GTDB taxonomy): Bacteria > Chloroflexota > Chloroflexia > Thermomicrobiales > UBA6265 > JACCXM01. The sequence goes on from CAVVTE010000013.1 coordinate 524,021, forward strand.
AGCGTGACGCGACCGCGAAGATGGTTGGGACCGCGCGTCTGCGCCAGACCAGCCTCCCCCGCCGCGGCGCGAGACCTTCACTCAACGGCACCCATAGTGCAATTTGCCACGCCCGCTCCCGTCCCCGGTTCCTAGAACCGGTTTCATGAATAAGTCACTGTCGCTGAACAGCTCCCCGCATTCAGCCGCTCTTAACCCCGGTCGCTTTCCTGGGGTCCTCGAGACGAGCCAGCCATCACGGGTCATTCCTCGTATGATGGCTCCCGCCCAACGCGCGCGAGCGCGCTGGCCGCGTGGTGCGGCAGAGAGAGAAGGGACAGGGCGGGAGATGGATCGACGGCGCTTCCTGGTCGGGTCATCGTTCGGCGTCATAACGCTGCTTGTTCGGCACAGGGCGATCCCAGCCGCGCAAGCCACGCCAGACGCCGCCGCGGCGAATGACCTGCCGGCACTCGAACTCACCTTGACGGATACCGGTTTCGAGATCGCCCAACCACTTCACGCCGGGCGCTACCAGATTACGGTCACCAACGTCGGCACCTCCGCCGACAGCCATTTTGCCCTCGGCAAGATCCCCGATGACATCACCGATGCCCAATACGAGGCGTTCCTGGCGGCTATGGACGACACCGAGGACCTCAGCTTCGAGGAGATCGCCTTCGTCGGCGTCCCTGACTGGCCGGCGCCCGGAGAGAGCGTCTCAGGTGTCATCGACCTGGAGCCGGGCCGACACCTACTGTTCGATCCATTCAGTGGTCGCGCATCCGCGACCCTCATGGTCGAAGGCGACGTGGGCGAGGCAGAGGAGCCAGCAGCCAATCTGACCGTTGAACTGCGGGAAATGGAGTTCGTGTTCCCGGAGGCGACGTTCGGGAGCGCGCCGATGCGCTGGAAGCTCACTAACACTGGGGCCATGAGCCACGAGCTCGCGATCCTGCCCGTCGCGCCCGAAATGACGGAGGAGACGTTTGCGCACATGCTCGAGGTGATGATGAGCTTGCCCGAGGATGCCACCCCACCTCCCGGTTTGCCTGAGTTCGTCTACCAGCCGGTGACCGCCATTGGCATCCTGGCGCCACAGCACACGAGCTGGCTCGACGTGCAGCTGGAGCCTGGCCACTACCTGGCGGTGTGCATGCTTCCCTTTGGCACGGGCTATCCGCACGCCATGGACGGGATGTACCGATTGTTCGAGGTCCTGTAGGGGCTGATCCGATCCCACAAGTGCTCACCCACTTTTGAAACCGGTTCCTATAACTTGCTCATGGCTCTGCGAGCCACCACCGGTGGATGACATGTGCCGGTTTCGGGTGTTCACGGGGTCACTTTCACAGCACGTCACATGTCGCGCGGCGCCATCACCGAAGGGATGAAAACCGTCGCAACCTGGGCTCTGGAAGGGCCTATGTTCATACCACGCCCATTACCGGCCCCACCATCGGTCTGGACAGACCAGAATGCCGACTTGTGACGGCTCACCCGGGCTGCTGGCCGTACTCCTCGTCCGTGACATGCTGGGCCGCGTGGTTCGCCGGGAGCTGGGTCGGCTGCCTTCCCAAACCTTCGTTTCGTCACTGCGAACCTTGCGGATCGAGCGCTGACAATGTGAAGGCAAGCCCGCCTCGCATCCCTCATGAGTGAAGGGCTGTGCGCTCCGGAGCCGTTTCTCGCGCACTCAAGTTGAGGCCAGATCGGTCACGGTTTGCGGATACAGGTCCATTATCCGCAAACACGCCGCTCGGCAATCGTATTAGGTCGAGGCGAGGGCGCCGTTGACGCCGTTGGGGAAGAAGCCGCCGCTGCTCACCCCCGTGTCCGGGGTCAGGTAGACGATCTGCAGCACCTGCTCCGGCGTCCGGGTGAAGGCGATGCCGCGCTCGTCGGAGGGGACGACGTTGGCCCGCCCGTCGACTTCGATGCCCTGTTCGATCTCCGGCATGCCGTTGAGCTCCCCGCGGGCGACGGTGACCGTATTCGCCGCTTGCTGGGCGGTCGGACCCGCCTGGTAGAGCAGCGAGCGCGCCATCCCCATGTGGTAGGCCTCCACCGCCAGGATCCCGGCGATGTCCCCCTGCTTGGTCTTGTCCTGGATGAGCGGCGCTGCGCCTTTGTACCCCGTGACCCCCACGTCCTCGAAGACCATCCCGCCGAGGATGAAGTTGAGCTCGTCGGTGAAGGGATTGAAGTTGTCACCGAACCCGGCTGCCTGACCGAGGGCGGCGAAACCGCCCGCCAGATCGATTGCCGGGCGATCAACCGCAATATCTCCCAGGCTCTCACGGTAGTAGCGGACGTGGGCCAGTTCGTTGGCGGCCAACTCTTCGGCGAACTGACGGATGGCGTCGGTGGCGAAGGGCACCAGGCTGCCGCCGGTGACCTCGCCTGGCTCGGTGCCGATGTCGTCCTCGCCGAGGCCTTCGCCGGTCGTGCCGCGGAGGTAGTACTCCGTTTCCAGGTACTCGAGGTTGAGGGCGAAGTTGAAGATCGCGTCGTCGTCGACCTCCTGGGCGGTTACCCGCGTGATCGGTCCGCCGGCGGCGAGTGCCACTCCGGTACCGAGGGCAGCCATCCCCATCAGCGTACGACGACGATCCAGCCTCATTGCCTTACTGTTCATTGCGGTTCCTCCCTTGTGCCGAGACGGATGAGCCATCATCCACCTCCATCTGCGTGAGCTGCCGAACCGTTTCGGCGCGCGTCGTTCGTCATGCCATCTCCGTTTCCGGCGGCTCTTTGGCCCGCACCACCGAGCGCGGACCATCCTTAGGACGCCGGTTGCACGACCTCGGGTCTGGATTGCATGTAGGCAGCTACCAGTTCCTGGATTTCACGCTCCGGCACCTGGAAGTGCTCAAGGGCGCGGACGATCTCGGCGCCGACCTCCTCGAATTCCTCGGCCGTGAGGTTGAACTCCTGGTGGGCTTCCGCCAGCGGCAACCCGGTGTAGTCGAACGGGCCGCCGGCCGCAGCCGCGATCCAGAGGGTGCGCCCGAACTTCAGGCCGGGCAACCGGGTCGCAGCTTCCGTTTCGTTCCACGCCTTGAGGGCGGGGTTTTCGTTGAGCTTCGGGTTGGTGATGATCTCGTCGCTGAAGCGGTCGACGACGGCGGCGATGGCGAAGTAGCCCCCCAACCGCTCGTACAGGCTTGGTTCTGTCGCCCCGGCGCCGACCGGTGTGGCCGACTGGCTTGCGTCGACCGGCGCGATCGGCGAGCCGCTGGCGAGGGCCGCGCCAGCCCCGACGACCGCCATTCCTTTGAGTGTCCGTCGGCGATTGATCCGAGAAGCTTTGCTGGCCATGGTGGATCCTCCGTGGTGTTGATGGTGGTGTTGGTGGTGGTGCGATGGCCGCGTGACATCAGTTGCGTTCGTCGCAAGGCGTCATCCAAACCCGGTGCGCGTCGTTCGTCAGGTCACCTCCGTTTCTCCCGGCTCCTCGGCCCACCAGACCCAGCGCGAGCCGTCGTCGTGCTCCGGCCAGGGAGGGAGGTCGCCGTCTGCCTCCAGCCGCTCCCGCGCCATGCGGGTGGCGGTGGCGTACAGGTAGTGGAGCAGCATCTCGACCGATTCCCCGCGAGCGGACAAACTCGTTTCGGCGAAGGCATCAGCGAGCGCTTCCTGCCGTCGGCGGAACGCCGCGGCGAAATCGGCCGCCAGGCCCTGGAGAACGGGGTCGAGCGTGGCGCGGTCAGTGGCAAGCACGACGGGAAAGGTCGGCTGATAGAAGCGTTCGACCCCCGACCGTCGCCCATCCGTGGGCGGCTCCACCTCGCGAATAAGCTCACTGGCCAGCAGGTCCGTCACATGCCGGTGCACGCCCGGGGTAGAGATCCCCAGGAGGTCGGCCAGCTGCGTGATCGTGCGCGGTTGAGCGGCGAGGGCGTTGAGGATCAGTTCCTTGGTGCCGTCGTTGAGCTTGCCATCATGGGCGATCGCCGCCCACGGGTCACTCATGACGGCAGTTGCGGAGGCGCAGGAGCAGGCCAGCCGCAGCCAACGTTGCTCATCGAAACCGGGAGAGGGGCCGTTCATCATAGCGCAGCACTCGTTCACGAACGCGTGCCTGGGGGCGTAGGATTAACACTGACGTTAACACGCAAGGAGCATGCCACATGGATCGCTGCCTGGAGGGTCTCATCGCAACCGAGCCCTATGCCAAGGCGATGCGCAAGCGGCAAGTCTGGGTCGCCACCCAGAGGGTACCCGGCTTTGCCGAGGCAAAGGCTTGGCATGGCTTACGCCGGTTCCGCTTGCGGGGGCTGGAGAAGGTCAATGGGGAGGCGCTGCTGATCGCGGCGGGCCAGAACCTGAAGCGCTTGCTCAGCCGCCGGGGCTGGGGCCGGCGCCCGTTCCCAAGCGGAGCGGCCGGCATCGTTCTTCCCGCGCTCGACCCCAGCCAGCCCTGATGCCGTGACCGCGCTCGACCAACCGGATCAGTTCGGACGGCGGCACGGCACCACGCCCGGTCGCCCCTTTTTCAACGGGCTGGGTCGTTTCTGAGACGCGCACGGGTACGAAGCCGACTGCCTCGGCAATGAGCAGGGGCGGCGGTCCCCGGCGCCCACCTTCCCGCATCCGGATAACGACCGTTCGACCCGGACGGGACCGTGACCCCGCCTGTGCGCTCCGGCGGCTCCTCTATACTCGCAGCCGACGGCCTTCGTCTCACAAACCAAGGGGGGATTCGATGCGTCCGACCGCGCGACTCTTCGCGGTGCTTCTCCTACTGGCCGCGTTGGCCGCGCCGCTGCGCACGTCCGCCCAGGACACGGCCAACCCCTTTGCCGACCTAGGCCTGCCCGAGATCGCCATCACGGCTACCGACACGGCGTTCGACGGCGCGCCGTCCGAACTGGAGGTCGGGCGCTACGTCCTGTCCGTCACGAATAGCAGTTCGTCGGAGGAAGATGCCGGCGTCGGCTTCGTCCAGGCACCCGAGGGGATGACGGCAGCCGAGTTGATCGGGTTCATGGCCAGCCTTTCCGCGACGCCGGAGGCCGCCGACGGGGAGGCCGCCGCGGCCGAGGAGGAGGGCGGGGCAGGCGCCCCGAGCTGGTACTACGAGACGGAGATCGCCGGCGGTGTCTATGCCCCAGCGGGTGAAACCGCCTACGCGGTGATCGATCTCTCCGCCGGGGAATGGATGCTCTGGGGCGACCTTCCGGAGGCGCCGCAGGCGCCGGTTCCGGTGATCGTCACCGGCGAAGCGCCCGCCGATCAGCCGACGCCGGCCGCCGACGTGACCATCGCCATGCAGGAGATGTCGTTCAGCGTCGACGCCAGCCTGACGGCCGGGCCCCAGACGATCGCCCTCACGAATGCGGGCCAGCAGCCGCACTTCCTGCTGATGATCGGCGTGCCGGAGGGCACGACCCCCGAAGACTTCCTGGCCCTCTCCGCGGCCTTCGCCGGGGACCCGACCGCCTCCCCGCCGGCCGGTCTCTCCTTCGAGGAGCTCGCGACGGGGATCGAGAGCACCGACCTGTCGTCTGGCGGGACGGTCTGGCTCCACGCCGACCTCGCCGCCGGGACCTACGTCCTCGCCTGCTTCTTCCCCGACCAGGAGACGGGAGCCCCCCACGCGTTCCTCGGCATGGTCGACGTGGTGACGGTGAGTTAAGCCCAAGGCGTGAGGAAAGAGCCGAGAACCGAGGCCTGAGACCCGAGTAACTATTCCCCGCCGTCTCGCCGTCTCGACTCGCTCGTCCTCACGCCTCGCTAGGCGGCGGTGAGAAGGAGCGCGCGGTTACGGCCGACGATGACGGCGTGCTCGAACCGGGCTCCCAGCCGCTTCCGCGATCGGGAAATTGACCCCGTGTCGTGTCGGGACACCCGCGTCTCGAAAACGAACGTACGTGTTGCAAAACCCTCGCCAGGCGTGGGCTGCCGGGAGCGTACGATGTCAGCACCGATTCACGGTGGACGGACTGGCCGAGAAAAGGAACGCCATGGCGGGTGATGGGCAGTTCGACATCGTCGTCGTGGGCGCGGGACCGGCCGGGTGTGTCTTGGCGCGGAGGTTGACCGAGGACCCGGAGCGGACGGTCGCGCTCCTAGAGGCAGGTCCCGACTATGGCCCAACTCCCACCGCGTGGCCCGCGGAGCTCCAAGACCCGAGCGACATCCGTCGCGACTCGCACCCTTGGGGATACCTACACACTGCACGACCCGTCGACCGGCCGCTGCCACTTCCCCGTGCCCGGATCGTCGGCGGGAGCTCCACGATCAACGCCTGCGTGTGGCTGCGCGGCTCAGCCATGGACTACGACGAGTGGGTTGCGCGTGGCAATCCGGAGTGGGGCTTCGCCGACCTCCTGCCGTACTTCAGGAGAGCTGAGGCTGATCCCCTTGGTGGGCCCCTTCACGGGACGGACGGGCCGGTTCCCATCTTCCGCGTCGCCGAAGCCGAGCTGAGTCCGCTCGATCGGGCGTTCGTCGCTGCTGCCGAGGCACTGGGCTTTCCCTGGCGCGCTGACCTCAACGGCGATGCCGACCAGCACCCAAGTATCGGGCTGACCCCGAAAAACATCGCGGATGGCATGCGTATGCACGCCGCCGTCACCTACCTCGCGCCGGCTCGCAGCCGTCCCAATCTGGCCCTCGTCCCCGACGCGCTGGTCGATCGCGTCTGCTTCGAGGATGGGCGAGCCACGGGCGTGCGTACCGCCGACGGGCGGACGGTGCGCGGGCGAGAGGTCATTCTCTGCGCGGGCGCCTACGGCTCGCCGGCCATACTCCTCCGCTCTGGTATCGGACCGGCGGCAGAGCTGCAGGAACTGGGCATCCCCGTGATCGCGGATCGACCCGGTGTCGGCAGACATCTGTTGGACCACCCGACGGTCTATTTCGGCAACGACGACCACTTCGCGGCCTACTGGGTCACGCCTGAGGCCGCGCCGACCGCGGCATCAGCGGCCCCCACCTTGATTAAGGCGCGCAGCGATCAGGTGGACGCGGACATCGACCTCTACGTCATCCACGGGCAATTCCGCGACGAGACACACGGGAACTGGGTGGCCTGGTTCGGGCTCAATTTGGAGGTTGCACACTCGCAGGGTCGGGTGCGCTTGACTGCGCCCGATCCCGCGGCGACGCTGGAGATCGATCACGCTTACTTTGCCGATCCGGCAGAGCTCGAGACGCTGTGCGACGGCATGGAGCTGCTCCGGCGGCTGCTCACGACCCGGCCGTTGGCGGATGCGATCGACCCGGTGCCCGGCCGGGTGCCAACGTGGCGCGATCGGGACGAACTCCGCGGGTGGGTTCGCGACCAGGTTCGGACCGCCTTCCATCCCACAAGCACCTGCCGGATGGGACCGAGCACGGACCCGACAACGGTCGTCGACCATGCGGGGCGGGTGTATGGCGTCGCCGGACTCCGTGTCGCTGACGCCTCCGTCTTTCCCACCATCCCACGGGCCAACGTGCACTGCACAGTTGTGGCGGTAGCCGAGAAACTGGCCGACGGCATCCGCAATGACCGTACGGGGTGAGTGACCCCGGTCCGCAGCACCACGGTTGCCGGCACCGGAGTTTTGCAACACGCTCGAGCGTTGTTCGGTGCATGAGCCGAGGAGCACTGTCATGAACACCACACCATTCAGTCCATCACAGCGCCTGTCCGCCGCGCTGCTGCTCGTGGGACAACTCCTGTACATCGTGGTCACCCAGTTCCACACCGGTGGGGACGCGAACAACCACCCCGCCATTTTCGCCGCGTACGCCGCCAGCGGGATCTGGACGGCCGTACACGTCGGCCAGTTCGCGGCCATGGCGACCCTGCTCGCGGGGCTGCTCACCCTGGTCTTCACCCTGGACGTTCCGGCGGGAACGGCGCGAGGCGACTCTTACTTATATGGAACCGACTCGCTACGCTGTCAAGCGGGAATGGGGAAGAGCGGTTCCGATAATAGCGTTATGGGAACCGGTTTCATAACTGGCCCTCGTTGGTCTCAGCCGAAGCACGCTTTGTGAGCAACCCTGTAGGCAAGTAAATCCCGCATGCTCACTAAGGAGAGCCCAACAGGTCCTCAGCGACTTGCCCTGGGACCATACCGTGCGACAATCGGGCTGGATGATGGTGTGCGTACGCGATGAATCCCTGGGAGGAATGGTGATCAGCACTCGACTACTCGCCAGGCTCGTCGCGCTGTTTACCCTCTTCACCCTGGTAGCCCTCCCGGCCATTCAGATCGCGCACGCGCAAGCTACCCCGGTGAGCAGCGAGGGGGACTTCGCGGGACTGGTCGACATCGGCGGTGGGCGCACGCTCTATCTAGAGTGCCGGGGCACCGGACGTCCCACCGTCATCTTGGAAGCGGGCTTTCGCACCCGGGCTGACGTCTGGAGCGACGACCTCGTCCAGCCGGAGGCGCCGCGCACGATGGTCTTCCCCGGCGTCGCCGCCTTCACCCGCGTCTGCGCCTACGACCGGCCGGGGACGGCCACGGTCAGGGATGACGGCCTACATCCCAGCCGCAGCGATCCGGTGTCAATGCCGCGCACGGCGAGCAAATCGGTCGGGGATCTGCATGCACTGCTGATCGCGGCGCAGATCCCCGCCCCCTATGTCCTGGTCGGCCATTCGTATGGCGGGATGCTGCTGCGGCTCTATGCCAGCACCTACCCGGACGAGGTTGCGGGCATGGTCCTGGTCGATGCCTTCTCGGAAGGGCTGGAAGACCAGATGACACCGGACCAGTGGAGCGCCTACGAGGAGATCTTTCAACCGGTGCCAGAAGCGCTGGCCGACTACGCGGATCTGGAATTCACCGACCTGTCGGCGAGTGTGGACCAGGTGCGTACAGCGACCGCGGCGTCGCCGTTGGCACCGCTCCCCCTTGTCGTGCTCTCCCGGGGTAAGGCGATGGCGATGCCGGCGGAGTTGCCCGGTGGGTTGACCGGTGAGGGGTTGGAGGCGGCCTGGACGAACGAGCAGGCCCAGATGGCGGCGCTGCTGCCCGATGCCCAGCACATCATCGCCCAGCAGAGCGAGCATTACATTCAGCTGCAGCAGCCAGAGCTAGTCATCGCGGCCGTGCGCGCCGTGGTGGAGGCCGTCCGCGACCCGGCATCATGGTCGGCGGCAACCCCGGTCAGTGGCTAGTCGACGATGAAATCCGGGCCCGGAACCGGGTCAACGCGTCCGATCAAGGAGCATGCGATGCCATCCCGAGTGACCGGCCGTCTTCCCCGACGCACCCTGATTGGAGCCGCCGCGTCCTCGTTCGTGGTCGGTGGTTTGGGGCTCCGGTCGAACGCCGCCGCCCGCGCCCAAACCCCGACGCCGGACATCGATTGGGCGGTCTTCGACACGGCCGTCCGGGACGGCATGCACACCTTCGGCGTGGTTGGCGCGGCGATCGCGATCGTCACCGCGGACGGGATCGACCATCGCACCACGTCCGGCGTGCGCGACCTGACGAGCGGTGCGCCGGTCACCCCGGAAACGCACTTCCTGGTCGGCTCGACGACCAAGTCGATGAGCTCATTGCTGGTCGCCACGCACGTCGACGACGGGGCGTTGGTCTGGGACCAGCCGGTACGGGATGTCTGGCCCGACTTTCGGGCTCCGTCCGACGTGTTGACCCGGGAGTTGCGGATCCGGGACCTGCTCGGGATGGCCAGCGGCCTCGGGGAACTGGCGTCAACCGTGCTCCATTTCGGTGATCTGACCGCGGGCGAATTGCTCCGCTCCATCGTCGATCTTCCGGTTGACAATCCACCCAACGTGCAGTTCTTCTACAACAACACGCTCTACGCCACGGGCGGCTACTTGCCCGCATTGCTGAACACGACGGCGGCGGAGGACCTGGAGACGGCGTACGCGCGGCTCATGGCCGAACGCGTCTATCACCCGGTCGGCATGCCCGGCGCCAGGATTGCGAGCGACCCTCGCCCCTTCGTCGCCGACTACGCCACCGGTCATGCCCCCGACTTCGTCCACGGCACGGCGGCCGAGCCGTACGCGCCACTCGGCAGCTACTCGCCAGCCGGCGGCACGATGGCGAACCTGAACGGCATGGCCAACTACGTCGCCATGCAGCTTCGGCTTGGCGTCGCGGTCGACGGCACCCGCGTTGTTTCGGAAGCCAACCTCGCCGAATGCTGGAAACCCCACGTTGACGTCCCCATCGCGGCAGCGCTGGACCCGGATGCCGTGAGCTACGGCTACGGCATGGGCTGGATGTCCGTGATGTACGACGGTGGCATCCAATTGGTCTGGCACAACGGCGCCGCCGACGGATTCTCCACCTACCTCGGCTTTTTCCCGGAGGAGAACATCGGCATCGTCCTCTTGACCAACGTCGGGCCGTCACCGCGCGGGTCGCACTTCGCCCCCTACGTCCTGAACCTGTTGCTGGAGGCCCGGTTCGGTCTCAACCGGGGCGCCAACGCTGCCGTCATCGCCCAGTACCAGGACACCGCGCACCAGTTGGACGACCTGGCTCGACAGGCGCTCCCGGTCGATCCGGTCGAGGTCGCGCCCTATCTTGGTCACTACGAAAAGGGGTGGTCGCTGGCGTTCGATGGCGACGGTTCGCTCCGGTTGCGCCAAAGCTCGCGGGCGATTCGGGTGATGGCGATGCCCGATGGCAGCTACGTGATGGCGGGCGGGTTCTCGGCCGGTCTCCCGCTCCGTCTCTTCCGCGACGAGAACGACGCGCCGTGGTTAGACATCCCGGATGTCGAGCGGGTGCGGTGGATGGTCGGACCCGCGGAGTGGCCGGGCCCGGGGAGCGAAACCGGCGCGACGCCGATCGCGAACCACTGAATCTTCCGGCACCGCAGAGTGCCCGGACAAGGGGCACGCCGCGGTGTTTTGGAACCGGTTAAGGTCTGGCGCTCTGACCGGGACGCTATTTTCAGAGCACGCTGGGTTGCTGGCCGACGTGACAACCTAGAGCGGCTTGCGGAAAAGATGGGCTCGTGGGAGGGTGTGCCGATGAAGCAGTACTCGGCCGACCTCCGCGAACGGCTGCTGGGAGCCATTGACGCCGGTCTTCCCCAGGCCGAGGCGGCCCGTCTCTTCGGCGTCGGGCTCAGCACCGTCAAACGGTGGCGGCAGCGGCGGGACCAGACCGGCGCCGTCACCGCCTCCCCCCGACCCGGCCGCCGGCGGCGGATCGGACGGGAGGCTGAGGCGACCCTGGTGGCCCGCGTTCGAGCGGCCCCGGACGCCACCCTGGCCGAGCACTGCGCGGCATGGAAGACGATGACCGGCGTGGATGTCAGCGTGGCCACGATGTCGCGGGCACTCGGGCGAGCGGGGTGGCCCCTCAAAAAAAGTCGCTCATCGCTTCCGAGCGGGACGAAGCGACCCGTGCGGCGTGGCGTCTGGCGGCCAGCACGCTCAACCCCGCCGACCTCGTCTTCGTTGACGAGACCAGCACCCACACGTCGTTGACCCGCCGCCGGGCACGGGCGCCACGGGGCGAACGAGCCGTGGGTCGGACTCCCGCGCAACCACGGTCCGAACATGACGCTGCTGGCGGCGCTCACCCCGACGGGCATCGGTCCGGCCATGACGCTCCCGGGGGCGGTGGATGGGGCGGCCTTCGTCGCCTACGCCGAGCACATCCTCGCCCCGAGCCTGCGCCCGGGCCAGGTCGTGGTTCTGGACAATCTCAGTGCCCACAAGGACGCCGACGCCCGCACGGCTATTGAGGCGGTCGGTTGCCGTCTCCTGTTCCTACCGGCCTACTCGCCCGACTTCAACCCCATCGAGCTGGCCTTCGCCAAGGTCAAGGAGCGCCTCCGCGCCGCCGCCGAGCGCACCCCCGAGGGTCTGTTCACCGCCACGACCTTGGCCATCGATGCCGTCTCGCGCTATGGATGCCCGGGGCTTCTACGCCCACTGCGGCTTCCCCCTCCCGCCCAAGTAATATGCGAACCGCTGTAGAACCGGCGCTATCGAAACCAAGCACGGCGCGAACGACCAGTGTCAAAAACGAAGGTTTTTGAGACTCTCCATCAGGGCTAGCACCGGCTGGGAGGGTCATTTGCGGATACAGCCCCATTCTCCGCAAAGCGATAGCGTGTCCGCTGGTCGTGGCCGGCCGATGACACGCCGATGACACCACGAGGGCTCCTAGCACGGGAGCCCTCGTCCATCAGCAGCGTGTTCCGCGCCGCACCACCGTCCGCAGCGTCCGCCCGGCGCCGTCAACCAAACAGGCACCCCTACAGGCACCTCTGTTCACACTCATCCATCAGGCTCTCGCAGGCCTCCCTACATGTGGCATCCGCGCAGCGGACCCGGCATTGCCCCACTTGCCGGAAGCATTGATCTTCGCAGTCCGGCGACGGCCCAGGTGATCCGTTCTGGCCACCGCCGAGCGGGCCCGGCTGGCTGCCGCCCGGCTGGCCCTTGCCCGGGTTCTTGGGGGCTTTGTTGGGCTTGCCGGTCTTGTCCGCCGCCACCGGCTTGGCTGCCAGCAGCGCCAGGAGCGCCCCGGCTCCAGCGAGACGACGCAGCGTCTGCCGCCGTGACCGGGTCTGGCCGACGCTCCGTACCAGGCCATCAAACCGCTTGGAATCCATGATCATGTCCTCCATACACGCTACGCCGGCGGGCACCCGCCCCCGGCCTGCAGAACCCTCCACGTCCCCACTCTGGACCAGACCTGTGCGGGTCGCGTCTCTCGAACGTCGTCTTTCGCGGTCGGCGTCCCAACCCCCCACGACCAGCTATCAGCATCCCCGCGCCGGCACTTGCGAGTAGAGGAGGTGGCCGCAGCATGTGTCACCGTTGGCACTGCTGGTCGTGCGGTCGGGGTAGGTGGTGCGGTCCCAGATGACACCGGTTAGGTCGGTGTTCGACAGGGCGGCGTCGGCCAGGGCGGCGTCGGCCAGGTACACCCGGGTCAGCCATGTACCGAGATAGGGTCCTCTCTCTTACACGTTTTGCTTGTAGAGCTCGTAGACCTTGTAATTCGCGGTGTCGGTGAGTCGCCCCACCAGGAATCCTGGGCAACTGGCCTGCTCCCCCTCTGCCAGCCGCTCGTCAAGCACGAGTTTTTCTCCGCTAGCGGTGCTTTCCTTGATTTGCACGTAGGGGAGGCCGATCGCCGGGTTGACGACGGTGAAGACATAGTAGGTGCTGCCCCCGACCAGAGGGTCGAGGATGGCATTCAGGGACGACAGCGATTGCGTCAAGGTCACGCGTTGTTCGTGCTTCAGGTAGTGTTCCGTACTCCCGACGGTGACAACCAGGTCAGTGAACCCATTGTTGATGAACGTGGCCTCGACGTCCCTGAGCCGATGATGATGAGCCTCGTGCTTGTGCTGGCCGCTGGACTTGTCGTTGGTGTTCTGGGTGTTCTGCGTTGCTTGCGGTTGCGCTGCTCGCTGCGGTCTTGCAGGCGCTCGTGCGGACGATCGGCCGCCCTCACTGCCTGCCCCACCACCGCGAGCAGTCCGCTCGCCCCACCGACACCAAGCACGCGCAACACCCCCCGCCGAGATAGGCCCGTGGCGAGGGTGCGGCTGATCTGGTCAAAGCGTTTCTGATCCATGGCGTTGCTCCTTGTGTCTGACTCACTTCCCCGAGGCGACGCAGCCGTCACTCGGATGCCCCACCACCCGAGATGGGTCCTGCTCCCTACTCTGGACCGGGGACGGACGGCTCGCGTCTATCGAAAGTCGTCTTTCGCGGTTGGCACCCCACGCACCGGTCTATGTCGAAAGTCGTAGATGCGCCGGAGGGCACACGCTCCCGGCCTGCGGAACAGTCCACTCAGGCCGGGTGCGCAAGGTCCGTCATCGCGGCGCAGGCGATCAGGGTCCTGACGAGCGCCGGATGGGTCTCTGTCTGAGGTCGTCGAATCATAGCCGACGCAGTGCGTGGGTCAAGCTGGTCGTGCAGATCAGCGCGCAGGAGCGCCACCGGGAGCCGGTTTGCGGATACGTAGCCATGATCCGCAATCATCATGCTGGTCGGCTCCCCGAACCGGTTTCCTACCACTACCACGGTCCCGAGCATCGCCGGACCACGATCACGATCCCGGTGTGGGCGTTGGCGGCGCGTCGACGAGGCGATCCTGGAGACGGAAGGCCTGGGCCAAGTTCGCGAACTCCTGATCGAGGCTTCCGGCGAGGTCCTGATGCTCAGCAGCGGTCGCCAACGTCTCCCAAGATGCCCCGGCGAATTTCCCCTCGCTCGCCAGGCAGCGGGAGGGCTGCGGGGTTCCCGCCGGCTGCGGCGGCGCAGCCGGCTGCGGGGTGCCAGCGGACGCCGCCTCGAGTTTCATCAACTCGAGCAGGCAGGAATCAAGCGCCGAGATCTCCTCATCGAACAGCTGGAGAAACGCCTCGTAGTTCGCTTGCGGGGCCAGCTGTAACAACGTGCTGATCTCGGCCCGCATCGTCGCCAACAGCGGGCCGGACTGCAGGTAATAGGCGTCGACGGCTCGCTGATGCCAGCCCTCCTGGCCAAATTGTGCATGGCGCGACACCACCACATCGGAGGCGTGCGCCTCGTAGGCCCAGAAGTCCGCCGCCATGGTGGCGAGCAGCGCGGCCTGGGCGTCAACGACCTTGTCTTGCCGCGCGAGGTCGTCCTGAAGCCGCTGCTGATCAACAGCCTTCCGATCATCGATCTGTTTCAGCACGATGGGGATCAGCAAGCTGCTCACCCCCAGGAGCACCAGCGACAGGATGAGGTTTTTCACGAACGAGCCCTTGGGGTCCACGACCTGCATGCACTCGCCTCCCATCACCCACCACTAGCGCAGCTATCGCCCCACCCGAGGTCGCAGTCGGTCGATTGGAGGGGCGACCATGACGCAGTCCCAGGTACAGAAGGTAGCTCAGGTGGCACCGTCCGAGTACGCCACCACGGATGAAACCGGTTCGTAGAACGCCCATACCCGGTACCACCTCTTCCAATTTTCGGCATGATAGCGTGGGATGCCTGGTTCCAGATAATGCGAATATTCCCGAGTTATCGGAACCACTTTTTCCGAGGAAGCGGCGGAACTTCGCGCACCGCTATCCGTTCATGCTGCGATTTGCCAACTCTCATATCTGACGAACAGCTGAGGGTGATCAGGGGTGTATTGCGTACCGTTGCACGGCACCATCAGACATGCCGCCTCGGTGGTACTCATCACCAAGGCGGCACACCTGCTGAAGGTGTAGCGATGTCGAGTGACGTCCCTACCTGACCTGCGCCTCCTCAGCATCAAACTGCTGCTCGCGAAATTCCTCGATGTCCTCCAGCACCTCCTCCGGCATCTGCAACTCACGGTAGGGGTTGCAGGCGCCGGGATCGTCCGGGGTCGGGCAGATCGGGAACTCCTGCTCGGCTTGCCACTCCAGAATGCGCGCGCGCGAGGGTGGGTTGTAGTCCCGCGCCTCCACCTGCTGGACCAGGGCCTTCGCCTTCGTCTCGTCGCAGTCTTTATCCTTCTCAAGCCACGTCACCAGTTCATCCCGATCGAGGAAGCGGTGCGCGATCATAGCGAAGGTCAGCCGGCCGTAATGGCCGATATCTTCTCCACGCTCAAGGGCGTCAAGCAAATGCGTCATCATCGGGCTGCGCCGCAGGTCCTCAAGACCCATCTAGTCTCTCCTCTCGTGGCCCCTTCCGGGGAGAATCGATCAAATGTTCTATGAACGTATATGCAAATGCCGTGCCAGCTTTCCCGCGAACAGATGACCGTCCGCGGCACGATTACGTGGAACATGTGCCGTCCTCGGGAACTGCGAAATGCTTCAGCACGACGCCCCTTTTGTGGGCCGATTCGGGCTATTGGCTGTCGGCAATCAGCCTATCGGCTTCCGGCGGAGTCGAGAGTCGTAAGTCGTGAGTCGTCCGAAGCGGACCCCCCTGGATACACGATTCACGACTTCTACCACTATTCTCGTCCTTGCCGGCTCGGCGTCTCACCGTCTTGCCGTGTTGCCGTCTTGCCGTCTTGCCGTCTTGCCGTCTTCGACTGATAGCCAATGGCCCACTGCCGACAGCCCTCTCGAGGAGAACGAACCCGTGACCAGTAGTGATCTCCACCCGCGCCCTCAGCTCGCCCGCTCCCGTTGGATCGACTTGTGCGGTCCGTGGGCGTTTGCCTATGACGACGACGATACCGGGCTGGATGACGGCTGGTTCGACCGTTCTGATCCGTTCGATCGGACTGTGATGGTGCCGTTTCCGCCGGAGTCGCAAGCCAGCGGTATTGGTGACCCGGGGTATCACCCGGTTGTCTGGTACCGGCGGACGGTCCAGGTTGCTCCGGAAGACCGCCGCGAGCGACTCCTGCTCCATCTCGGCGCGGTCGACTACCGCGCCGACGTCTGGGTCAACGGCCGGCTCGTGGCTCACCACGAAGGAGGCCACACTCCCTTCTCGGCCGATATCGCGCCGGTCCTGATTCCCGGTGACGAGCGACCAGGTGATCGTCGTTCGCGCCGAGGATCAGCCGCTCGATCTCGGACAGCCTCGAGGCAAGCAGGATTGGGAGGAGCACCCACACAAGATCTGGTACCACCGCACCACCGGCATCTGGCAGCCGGTCTGGCTCGAACCAGTCGCTCGTTGCCACATCACCGAGGTGCGTTGGACGCCTGACCTCGATCGTGGGCTCCTCGGTCTCCACCTTCGCCTCAACCGCCGTCCAACTCATCCGCTCACCCTTCGGGTCCGACTCTCGCTCAGGGGTCAGCTTCTCGAGAGTGATACCAGCACCATCGAACGGGCAGAGCTTCGCCGCGCGTTCGGCATCGCCCCGGCTGAGAAAGTGATGAGCCGGGACGAGGCCTTCTGGTCACCGCGGCGGCCGAATCTGATCGACGCCGAGCTGACGCTCCTCGATGGCGAGGAGGTCGTCGATCGCGTCGAGAGCTACGCCGGGATGCGCTCATGCGGATACGCCAACGGACGCTTCTTGCTCAACGGCCGCCCGTACTATCCCCGTCTCGTCTTGTCCCAAGGTTACTGGCCGGAATCGCATCTGGCTGCGCCGGACGCCGGCGCGCTTCGCCGCGAAGTCGAGCTGATCAAAGCTCACGGGTTCAATGGGGTGCGAGTACATCAGAAGGTCGAGGATCCGCGTTTCCTGTACTGGTGCGATCGCTTGGGGCTCCTCGTCTGGGGCGAAATGGCAAACGCGTATGTCTTTTCGCCCCACGCCGTCGAGCAGTTCACCCGCGAATGGCTGGAGGTTCTGCGCCGCGACTACAGCCACCCCTGCGTCGTCACCTGGATGCCGCTCAACGAGAGCTGGGGTGTGCCGGCGCTGGAGTCCGACCCCGCTCAACGCGACTACGTACGCGGCCTGTACCACCTCACAAAAGCGCTCGATCCGACCCGTCCTGTTATCGGGAACGACGGATGGGAGCATATCGTCAGCGACGTCTGGGGCATTCATGACTACACGCACGACGGGGCGACTCTGAGCGAGCGGTACGGCACGCCGGAGGCATTGGAGAGGACCCTCCGCCTGGTGCAGCCGCACTACCGCTCGCTGGCCCTGCCGGATCTACCGCGACAGGGCGAGCCCGTGATGCTGACCGAGTTCGGGGGGATTAACTTCGACCCTGATCCGGAGCAGCCCTGGTGGGGGTACGGCCGGGCTGGTGACCGGGAGGCCTACCTTGCCAAGTACGCCGAGCTGATCGACGCAGTGCTCGACTCGCCGGCCATCGCCGGTTTTTGCTACACCCAGTTCGCGGACACCGAGCAGGAGTCAAACGGTCTGGTAACCGCGCGACCGCACCCCGAAACTCGACCCAGAGGCCGTCCGCGCCATCACCCGCCGCCCGTCCCGGGCCATCCCGGGCGAGATCCTCGACCACATCCAGCAAGTCGACGAGATTACCGTGCTCCAGGGCGCCGGTTGAGCTCGCAATGTCTGGATGGGGAGACGCCCTGGCGGCGCGGAAAGGTGTTCGTCAGCGGAGTGGTGGCTCTATGCCTCCCCCTCCTCGTCGTCCTGATCCGTGGGCGCCCACGGAGTCTCCTCTCCATCGACCTCCGGCGCGACCGCGTCTTCAACGTCCCCGAGGACGGATGGCGGCGGAGCCGTCTTCATCAGCTCCTCTGTCGTCACGGCTACTTCGGCGTCCTGTTCCTTACGATCTGCCATTAGTGCTCACAACTCCCTCGCTCACGTCCGCCACCAGTTCTCGATTCGGCTGTCGGTTCCGTTGCACGAGGTATGCCGCTGTTGGCGCACGGCCGGATCAGCCTGAGAAACCATTGGAGCGCCGTGCTCTGGCATGGCGGTTGCATCGTGGCGTTCCCGGCGATGCCAGCCGCACGACCCGGTAATACATTGGCCCGCAACGCAATGGGAGCAACTAGATTGACCGCAAATCCGATGAGAGAGATCCCGCGGCAAGGCGACTCCCTGCGTGCGGACGGTGGCTCTCGTCAGGCGATCGCGCCATGCCGGTGAGCGAGATCTCCTCACCCGCGTCCGCTCCTCGTCTTGGGGCGAGCGATCCAGACCGGGGGCGTGCATTTTGCGGTCTGGGCGCCGGCGGCGATGTCAGTTGAGGTCGAGGTTCACGGTGAGGGAGGTCTAAGCCATCATCTGTTAACCCGCGATGAGCAGGGATTCCATGAAGGCGTCGTACCTGGATTGTCTGCGGGATCGCGCTACATGTACCGGCTCGATCGCGGCCAGTCCTACCCGGACCCCGCGTCGCGGTTCCAGCCGGAGGGAGTCCACGGTCCGTCCGAGGTCATCGATCCGCTTGCGTTCCAATGGACCGACGATACCTGGTCGGGTCTGGCAAGGGACAATCTGATCGTCTATGAGCTTCATGTTGGCGCCTACACGCCAGAGGGAACGTTTGCCGCACTGACCGGCGAACTGGCTGAGCTCGCCCGGCTCGGCGTTACCGCGATCGAATTGATGCCGGTCGCCGACTTCGCCGGTCGCTGGAACTGGGGATACGACGGTGTCGACTGGTGGGCGCCCTCCCGAGCCTACGGCCGGCCCGAGGAGCTCCGGCGCCTCGTCGACGAAGCGCATGGCCTCGGCCTCGGTGTCATCCTCGACGTGGTCTACAACCACTTCGGGCCCGATGGAGCGTATTGGCGGACGTTCAGCGAGGACTATTTCACCGAGCGACACAAGACGCCCTGGGGCGATGCCATCAATTACGACGGACCAAACAGCCAGTCGGTTCGTGAGTTCGTGCTCCAGAATGCATCCCACTGGATGCGCGAATACCACATCGACGGCCTTCGCCTCGACGCCACCCACGCCATCGTCGACGACAGCCCAACGCACCTCCTCGCCGACCTCGCCACTCGGGTGAGAGCGGCGGCGGCCCCGCGGCAAGCCATCCTCATTGCCGAGGACGAGCGCAACGACGTCCGCATCATCCGGCCCAAGGAGGACGGTGGGTACGGGCTCGATGCGGTCTGGGCCGACGACTTCCACCACGCGGTCCGCGTCTTCCTCACCGGCGAGCGTGAGAGCTACTACGCCAACTACGCCGGGAGCACCGAGGAGATCGCCCAGGGAATCGCCGAGGGATTCATCTACCAAGGTCAGATTTCGCCGGAGACCGGCGAGCCGCGGGGCACCCGCGTGACGGATGAACCAGGATCGGCCTTCGTCTTTTGCACGCAGAACCACGACCAGGTCGGCAATCGCCCCTTTGGAGAGCGGCTCAACCACCAGATCGAATCTGGCCGTTGCGCGGTCGCTGCCGCGCTCATCCTCTTTTCTCCCGAGACCCCGATGCTCTTCATGGGGCAGGAGTTCGCGGCCTCGACCCCATTCCTCTTCTTCACGGACTTCAACCCGGAGCTGGGGCGGCTCGTCACTGAAGGCCGTCGCTCGGAATTTGCCGGGTTCCGCGCCTTTGCCGACCCCGACATGCGCGACTCGATTCCGGACCCGCAGGAGGAAGCTACCTTCCTGGCCTCCAAGCTCGATCTCACGGAACGAAGGACCAATGCTCCGGTCTATCGCCTATACCAGGAGCTTCTCTCCTTGCGCAACGGTGATCCCGTCCTGAGAAACGGAGGTCGAGCCGCAACTCGGGCGGTCGCCGTTGGGGCGCAGATCGTCGTCGTCCATCGCTGGTGCGGGACCGCGCATCGCGTTCTGGTGGCGAACCTGGGCGCGGCCACGAACTTGCCGGTTGACGAGACGCCCGGGCTGCAAGACGTGCCGGTTGCTCACTGGCAGCTGCTCCTCTCGACCGCGGATCCGCAATTTAGTGGCAGTGGACGCGAGGCGGGTCTCTGTGGCGGCGAATCGGACCGCCGGTTGGTCGTCCCGGCGCGAAGTGCGGCAATCTTTGCGATCGATGCCAAAGCGTGATCTACCACTCTTGAAGCCGCGCCCGGCCCTACCTCGGCGGTGCCTCGATGAACCGGAACCCCTAAAACTCAAACGGAATGCAGATGATCACTAGGGGTCAGGTCGGAGCCCACCCCAAACTGCCCCTCTGCCTGCGCACAGGTCCGAATACCTTCTGGATGACGGGATGCGTCTCCGTCGGCCGGTGAAGCATCAGCCGCTCTAAGCTTCTGCGATGTTTGCCAAGTTCGCCACGTTCGTCACCTTCATCACCGTTCATAAACATCAACGCTCTTATCTCCAGATCGAAAACCCGCGATGGGACTTCCTCTGCGGGGGTGTGCCCGCATGCGGGTCGAACCACGTCGCATGGATCCGAGACCGCTCGCCGTTCCAGGTCTCCCGGCGCCCTGAGCTGGGCGGATTGGGGGGAACCGCCAGCGTGATATGCCGTTTAGGTTAGCGCGCTTCCCAGGCCCTGCGCGGCGCGGGGATACCCGGAGGTCCAGCGACGAGCCGGTCAGCGACGATCCCGTGGCGTAGGCGTAGATCGCCTTGTGCAGCAGGTCGATCACTTGCTCATCGACCGGCCAGGTCCACGGTGGTGCGCCGACCCCGGTGGCATTCTCCAGCGACTGGTCGTTGAGCAACCTCATATTGAGGAACAGAAACGACCCGGTCGGACCTCGCAGCCCGCGCTCCGCCATCAGCCCACGTACCGCCCCCAACACTATTCCCTGCCCCCAGTGCATCGCCCAGTTCAATCCGCGGCGGTGCGCGTCGGGCTTGTGGGGGAGACGCAGGAGTCGCTCGAGTGTGTGGGCGGGGACGTAGGAGTTGGGTCGATGGGTGAAGACCTGCTCCACTTTTTCGGCGGCCGTCATCGCCGCCACGCCAACCAGGCCCGCGGCCATCCCCACCACCACCGACTTCCGTGTCATTGTTGCCCGTCCTTTCGAGAACGTCATCAAATCGTCGAGACGCCGGCACGGCTTGCATGCGGAATGCCAACCGAATGTCCCGCGCACACCGGCACGGTCCGTGCATTCACCGTTCTCAGGCGGGGTATTTGAGACTCCCACGATCCTCAGCCAGGGCGTCAGCGCTCGTGTTGTCACGTCACCAATCAAAGGAGTGAGCCATGAGCGAGTCCGATGAGCTCTCGGCGCCAGTTGCCTCGGCACCAACGCGACAGGTCTGCCAGGGTCCAGTGATGCCAATCGGGGGCGCGGAGGACAAGAGCCCTGGCAGCGACATCCTGGAGCGCTTCATCGAGTTAGCGGGCGGTAACCGTGGGCGGATCGCGATCGTTCCCACCGCCTCGGAGGAAGCCTCAGGAGGCGGGAGAGCGCTACGTCAAGGTCTTCCGCAAGCTGGGCGCCGTGGAGGCGGACTGGTTGCGGGTTGAGACGCGTGAGGACGCCAACGGCGAACCGGCTCTGGAGCCTGCTGCGGAACGCTACGGGGATCTACATCACGGGTGGAGACCAGGCGCGGCTGGTGGCCCTCCTCGCCGGCACACTCGTCATGGAATGTATCCGGTTGCGTAATGCGGACGGTGTCGTCGTGGCCGGCACCAGTGCTGGGGCCTCGATCCTCCCCGCCCACCTTATGGCCGGCGGTACAGGACTCGCCGGAGACTCCAGTGACGCCGCGGCGCGCAAGGGAATGGTCGAGCTGGTCGCCGGTTTCGGCCTCCTGCAAGACGTCATCGTCGATCAGCACTTCAGCCAGCGCGGGCGAATGGGCCGGCTCCTGGCAACCTTCGCCGCCAACCCGGGGCTGCTCGGCATCGGGCTGGACGAGGACACCGCGGTACTCATCGATCGCGAGGGGGTACTCGAAGTTCTCGGCAGCAACATGGTGACGATCGTCGACGGACGTGATGCCACCTCGGACTACTACGAACGGGAGATCGGAGATGTCCTGACGGTCGTTCGCTCCTCCCTCAACGTTCTCGGCCCCGGCCGCAAGTTCGACCTCAATCGTCGTCAACCCATCGACTTTTCCAGCTAACGTCGATGCCGAAAGGAGAGACTCATGGGAAAAAAGCTGAAGGACATGGTCGTCGTCATTACCGGTGCATCAAGCGGTATTGGGCAAGCGACAGCGCTCGAGTTCGCCGAGCACGGGGCGAATGTCGTACTTGCCGCACGCCGGGAGTGGGCACTGCGCGAAGTCGCGGCTGAATGCGAGCACCGGGGCGGACAAGCGATGCATGTTCCCACCGATACGACTGACGAGATGGCGGTTCAGGAGCTGGCTCGCCGGACTCTCGAGCACTTCGGTCGCATCGATGTCTGGGTCAACAACGCTGCCGTCGGACTCTTCTCGCGATTCGAAGAGGCGCCGATGGCCGACTTTCGCCGCGTCATCGAGACGGACCTCTTCGGCTACGTCTATGGCGCGCGGGCGGTCCTTCCCCTCTTCTATCGGCAGGGTCGCGGCGTGCTCATCAACGTCGGCTCGGTCATGAGCGAGGTGCCCGGCCCGTATGTCAGCGCCTACGCCATCGCCAAGCACGGCGTGCGGGCCCTGGGTGAATGTCTGCGGCAGGAAGCTCAGCTCGCCGGCGCCGACGACATCAAGATCTGTACGGTGCTGCCGGCGACCATTGACACCCCGTTCTTTCAACACGCCGCCAACTACACCGGACGGGCGGTCAAGGCGATGCCGCCGGTCTACCCGGCTGAGAACGTGGCGAAGACGATCGCCGAGCTTGTCGAGCACCCGCGGCGCGAGGTCGTCGTCGGTAATGCCGGACGCCTGATGGTGACGCAGCAAACACTCGCTCCCGGAATGAGCGAGCGTTTGCTGGCGACGATGGTGGACCGACAGCACCTGGCGGACGTCCCGGCGCCGCCGAGCTCGGGCAGCCTGTTCTCGCCCATGGGCCCAGGGGCAAGCATCGAGGGTGGTTGGCGGAACGGGTCGTCAAAGACCCGCAAGCTCGCCACCGCATTAGCCGTGGGCATCCCGGCGGCGCTTGTCTGGCGGCAGTACTGGAAAGACACGGTCGCCATATCGAAATCTTCCGGGAATGGACCCACGGAACTCCGACGGGAGCCTTCGGCGGCCGGGGTGACTGAGTGACACTTGATGTTGAGAGGGAAGAGATAGCGGCCGTTCTTGCCGAGGTAACTCGTGGGGACGTCGTCGAAAGCGTTCACCGGGGAATTGTCGTCGTCGTTGACGTCGATGGAAACGTGGTCGCCTCGGCTGGCAACGTCGATCAATTGGCCTATTTCCGATCGGCGGCGAAGCCGTTCCAGGCCATTCCGGTGGTCGAGAGCGGAGCCGCCGAGGCGTTTGGGTTTACGGAGCGCGAGCTGGCCCTCTCATGTTCTTCGCACGATTCCACCCCGGATCACCAACGAGGTGTCGCCCGCATGCTGGAGAAGATCGGGCTCCACGATGAGGACCTCCGTTGCGGGATCTCTCCCCCTGTCGACGAGCAGGAGCTGGCCCGAAGTGTGTTGGGGCTCGTCTGGCCGTCCCAGGTTCAGTGTGAATGTTCCGGCGAGCACGCCGGGATGCTGGCCGCCTGCAAGCAGCTCGGTTACCCGCTGGACACTTACGTGGAGCGGGATCACCCCTTGCAGCGCCGCATCCTCGAGATCGTCGCCATTGTCCTGGGAATGGATGAGGACGACCTGATCGTCGGCACCGACGGCTGTAGTATCCCGACCTTCGCGGCTCCGCTGCGACGATTTGCATTGGCCTACGCCACGCTTGCCACGCCACGACAGTCCCCCATCAGAAACGACCCAGCCCTCGTCGGCGCGATCGATCGCTTGCGCGCGGCGATGATTGCCTACCCCGTGATGATCGGGAATGAGGGTGTTCTGGACACCGAGATCATGCAGGCCACCGACGGCCGTATCGTGGCAAAGCTGGGAGCCGAGGGACTGCTCTGCCTGGCGGTGCCGGATCGCGGTCTGGGAATCGCCATTGCCAGCGATGATGGCATGCAGCGCGGCCTCGGTCCGGCCGCGATCGGTACGCTCGAACAGCTCGAGTTAGCCGATGCCCGGGCACTGTGCGCACTTCGCGAGCAGTACGCCGGCGCCGTCCCAAGCTTCAAGGGCGAGCCAGTCGGCGCCGTCCGCCCCGCGCTCCAGTTGCAGGTCGCCTAACACTCCCAATTCATACGTCCCTGCGTCCAGGGAACGCGCTGAGCAATCACCTCCGCGGCGAACGCCGCGGAGGTGAGCGTCGTCTGCGTGCGCACTCGGCCCTGACTACGGAAGGTGAACGCACCTTCCATCACCGTCTCAGGATTCGGCGCATCGATTGTCGAGACGTAGTGGAGGGTGTCGGTGATGCCCGTACCTCAGCTGCCGGTTCCAGGCCCGTCATCAGCGGCGCCGGCGGATTGACCAAAGCCCGGGGTCGCTGGAGGTGGGCCTCCGGCTCGGTAGACGTCGCTATCGTCTTGGCCGACCGGCCCCTCCTGGAAATGACTGGGAACGTCTCCCGCGTACTGCATCTCAGCGCCGCGCCACGCGTCTCCCTGGACGTCCTGCCAGGCCTGGGCTGGGATGACGTTCAAGACCTCGTCCAGGTTCTGGTAGTCACCCTCCGCGACATACTCATTGACCATTGTCCGCAGCGCCTCGTCGCGCCCGGCAAGATGGCCAATCATGTCATCTTTTGTTGCCCCGCTGGACCAGTCCAACTCACCTAGGTAACCCTGAAAGAGCTCCTGCATCTCGCTTGTGTCCACGATTGTCCTCCTCTGTGTATAACAGTCGGCGCGCCAGCGCCTCCCCTCCAGGGGCAAGAACCATGCCCACCCGGAAACATGCTCGGACCTCCTCTCTGTCGCCCCAACCAGACCTCCGATAAGTACCTGTTGCACGGCATGGAACGTGCGCGTACATGGGGAGTTGGGTGCGGCTCACTCCTCAGAGGCGAGAGCCACTCCTATTCGACACCCTTATCACGCGCAGAGGAGGCAGGCAATGAGTGATCGTGATCGTGACATACCCGCGGCCGATTGGGTCGATACCACCGCGGGCGGCGAGCCGGGTCGCGGAGGAGAGGCCCCGGGAACAGGAAGCCTGGGTGAGCCTCCCGTTGACGCGCCGGACAGGAGACGCCGCGGATGCCGGTACTGGCGCCGGCGGCAACATGGAGTCCGATCTGGGTGGAGTGGAGATCGGCGGCGCCGGGAACCCAGGCGCGGGTCTTGGCGGGACGCGCGGGACTGGTTTCGGGTCTGGCGCCTGATCTGTAGCGCGGAGGCAGAACCTGGCGAAAGACTTCTTCCTTGATCGGCCGGGGATTCGTTAGCCGACTCTAGGCCCGGACCATTTCGAGACTTCTCCTCGATGGCCCCCGGTCATCTTCTCGCCTCAGTCCGTCCGAAATGGTTCAGGCGCCGGAAACGTGGCGATGGCCGGTGTCGGCGCGTTCGGACCGTGTGTGGCTCCCTTGCGGTTGGTCACTGAAGACGACCTCGTCAGTAGTGAAGTGATGTCGAACCTGCTGGTCGATCTCGGCGTCGGGGTGATGCTTGGGCAGCAGCTGGCTGTGACGTCAGCGTCAAACCGACCGCTTTCTGAATTCTCAGATGAAGCCGTTCCAGGAAAACGGCACGAACCGCGCGACCGCTGTTTCGACTGAAGAAAGGGCCGTGCGAACCGCCTCAGCACCGTGCCGCCATGGCACATGTCTTGCGCTGACTGCAGTAAGACTCCGCCGCCAGGCGAGGTGGTCAAGTAGACCTTTCATCGAGGAGGAGAAGCGAAGTTCATGATCGATTCGAAGCAGATGCCAATGCAGACAGCGCAGGACCTGTTCGTCCACGAATTGTCAGACATCCACAATGCCGAGCAGATCATTATTCAGATGCTGGAGGAAGCGCAGGGGTTGGTCCAGAACCCGCAACTCAAGGAAGGGCTACGAATGCATGCCGAGCAGAGCCGGCAGCAGGCGCAGCGGATCCAGCAAGTTTTCGAGCAGATGGGGGTCCAACCGCACCCGATCGAATGCCACGCTGCCCAGGGGCTGTACGAGGAGCTCCAGGAGGCGCAGCAGGCCAAGCCGTCGCCCCAGGTCCTCGAAGGCCTTGTCGTTGGGGGGGCGTGCAAGACCGAGCATTACGAGATAGCCGCCTACACCGGCTTGGTCGAAAAGGCGCGGGCGATGGGACAGACCGAGGCCGCGCAGTTGCTCCAGCAGAACCTTCAGGAGGAGCAGCAGATGCTCCAGCAGGTCGAGCAGATCTCCCAGCAGCTGACGCAGCAGATGGCTTCGATGAGTGGAATGCAGTCAGGCCAGCAGGCAAGCGCCTCGGCGATGTAGTGGCCTTCTGCTCTCCGCCAGATCCTTGAGTCGAAGATTCCGTCCGGAAGTCCACCGTGAAGCTGGCGACGGTGGACTTCCCCAGTTCCTAACCAACAGGGTTTGGTGCGCCGCCAGCATCAATCCCGAGGCGCCAGCCTATCCGTTCGCGTCGATGATAAGCAGCCCGCCAGGCCCGGTAATTTCTCATGGCTGCCGGCATGATGAACCGTCCGCCTGTCCACTCTTCTTTCCATCTGTTGTGTTCGCTGCCCGAGTGAGCGTGATGCTGGTACAGGGTGTGCAGAGAGAACAACCGGTCCTGGTGTAGGACCACTGTCCACATCCAGAGAGGACCGATCCATGAAGTCTTTACCCGTGAACTCTGCACTACGGCTCTTGAGCACTAGTCGAGCGGTACTGCTCCTTGTTGTTGCGCTAATCGCCGCCACATCGTTCTCGACGCTCGTGACGTTCGCCCGGCAGGAGGCTCCGTCAGTGGCGGGCGTTCCCGACCCGACGGTGCGCGTCGTTCATGGCTCGCCTGACGCGCCCACCGTCAACGTCCTTGTCGACGGACAGCCGCTCGTCGAGGGAGTGGCCTTTGGCAGCGCGTCGGAATATGCGGCCCTGCCACCTGGTGACCATCAGGTCCAGGTCGTACCAGCGGATGGCGGAGCGCCGGTCATTGATCAGACGGTCACCTTTGACGGCTGGACGTCCAATATCCTCGCCATCACTGGACAGCTTGCCAACATCCAGCTCCAGAACAATGTCGTCGATATCGCGGAGACCGAACCCGGCCAGGCTCGGTTTCGGGTCGTTAACGCGATACCTGACGCTCCCGCAATTGGTCTGGGCGTTGCCGGCACCCAGGATCTGATGGTCGAGGGGGTCCAGTTCCCGAACGCCTCCGACTATCAGGCTGTCAATCCCGGCGCGTACAACCTCGAAGTCCGCAACTCTGATACAGGGGAAACGCTCCTTGCCGCGCCGAGCGTCCAGGTCGACGCCGGTCAGGTCTATGATGTCTTCGCGGTCGGACAGGTCGGCGACGGCAACGTCCAGCTCTTGCCGCTGGTCACACCCGTCGCCGTTCCCTGCAGCCAGACGCTGGGCATCGGGCAGCCGACCGACAGTTGTCTGCGGGTGATTCACGCCGCGCCGGACGCCGGACCAGTCGACGTATACGTCGGTGAAGCGCCAATCGCCGAGGGACTCGAGTTCGGCTCCGCCTCCGCCTTCACTGCCGCACCCAACGGCGAACAGCAACTCCGCGTCGTACCGGCCGGTTCGCCTGTCGATCAGGCGGTCATCGACATGACACAGGGGTTGACCAGTGGCAGTGCCGCCCAGATTATCGTGAGCGGTCTCGCTGACGACGTTCAGGCGACGATTGCTGGCGTCGATCTGCGGGCGTTGCCGCAGAATCAGTCGCGTGTCCGCGTAGTCCACGCCTCACCGGATCTCGAGGCCACTGACGTGGCCGTTGCCGGCGGGCCGACCCCATTCCAGGGGATTGAGTTCCGCGGCCAGTCAGGGTACGTCGTCTTTGACGCCGGAACCCATTCGTTCCAACTGCGAGAGAGTGAGAACAATACCCTGTTGCTCGAGGCTTTGGACGTCCCAATCGAACCGGGGATGGTCTATGACATCGTGGCCATCGGGCAGAGCGAGAACGGTACGTTGCAGATGGTGATTCTCAACGCCGCCGCCGGCGTGCTGGCCGGTCCGTCGGCCACACCAATTGCAGCGACCCCGGCTACTACCGCTGCCACTCCGGCGGCCGAGGCAGCTCCCGTTTTGGCCGTCGGCGCTACCCCGGCGGTCGAGGTACCGGGAGCAGCTACCCCGGCGGCGACACCGACGTCGTAGACGTTCATCGTGGGCTCGATGAGCCCGCGGGAAACATTGCGGCCACCAGGGCAATGCCCTGGTGGCCGCTTCACCGGATTTCCACGGGAAAAGATGTCAGTTTCAGCCGTACCGTCGCACCCCCGCGACCGGTGCGTGATGCCTACTGAAGACCTGGTGGATGACTCTGAAACGACGGGAGACTCGCCCGAAGAACGATGTTGCGAATCCCGTTTCATAAGCGCATCACGAACACCCGTCGCGCGGTGATCGCTTCCATGGTCCTCGCCTCATTGCTTGCGGTACTCCGGTGGACGACCGATCGACCAGGACCTCGAGACGCGATTCAGACGGAAGTGGGTATCCACTATGGCGGGGCGCTTCCGGGTGGAGAAAGGCTCCTCCTCGACGTCTACCGACCTCACCTCGTGTCCACCCGCCGGCCGGCGGTGATCATGATCCATGGCGGAGGATTCGTGAGTGGTTCGCGAGCGGATAGCCTCAATGGTCGAGCCGGCTCGCCGCGTGGCCGAGGCCGGATACGTTGCCTTCTCTATCGACTATCGCCTCCTCGACCAGTGGAACGGGCGAAATGCCTGGCCCGCTCCGTTGGACGACGTGCAGCTGGCCGTGCGATGGGTACGGGCCAACGCCGCAACATACGGCGTCGACCCCGAGCAAGTGGCCGCCTACGGTGTCTCCGCGGGTGGCGGCCTTGCCGCTCAGCTCGGTGTCCGGGAGACCCGGGACAATTCAGATCCAGTGCTAAGGAATACTCGAGCCGGGTCGCCTGCGTCGTCGATCTGGCCGGCCCGACGGACGGAACGATTGCGTCGTCCAACCCCAGCGACCTCGAGTTCGCCGCGACTTTCCTCGGTGGGAGCTTCGCGGAGATTCCCGATGTCTACCGCGACGCGTCGCCGCTGTCGCACGTCGATGAAGAGACCGCACCGTTTCTCGTCGTCCACGGCGCTCAGGACACTGTTGTCCCGGTCGAACACTCGCGGCGGCTGGCCGCCACGTTGCGCAAGGTGGGAATCGACGTGGACTACGTCGAGTTTCCCGACGCGGGTCATGACGTCTTCGGCTGGGATCGAGTTGGGCAGCTGACGCTGAATTTCCTCAGCCGCCATCTGAATGCAGGGGGCTGACGATTCGTACTCTCATCATGCAGCACCGGGGCAGGGCGTCACTGAAATCGGGTGGCTGAAGATCCGTACTCTCAACCATGCAGCACCGGGGCAGGGGGTCGCTGAAATCGGGTGGTTGACGATTCGTACTCTCATCATGCGGCAGCCGGGGCAGCGCGTCGCTGCACTCGTTGACATGAATTCTCCAGCCGGCGCCAGCGGCAGCGACTCGCCCAACGTCGCCGCCACGGGTCTGGCAATGTCACACCTCAGCTCATCTGTGATCTGGATCACGACGAACGCGTGCCCTTTTGCAGCTCATCGAGCCGACTCAAGATAACGTCCACCTTGGCTTCGAGCCGATCGTCGGAGTCCTTGCTCTCGGCCGACCCCTCGAAGATCAGGAGGGCAGTCAGCACGACGAAGGCCGCCAGTTGCAAGAACTCGGACATGATGTTCTCGAAGGAGCGGGCAAGCCACGTCCAGACGTAGCCATCCTCGCCCCAGACGGAGGCCATCTCCCCATGCGCCATCTGTTCGGCCACGAACTCCTGCCAGCCAGTGAATAGATGCACCAGCCAGGCGCCGATGAAGAGGATGGACAGGGCGTACCCGAGGCCACGGCGATGCCCCTGAAATGCGCGGGCGATGGCGCCCATCACAAGGGCGAGCACCACGAGCGTGAGCACAAACAGCACGAGAAGCTGGAACACCGGGACATCCATCACCGAGACTCCCCGGCCCCGTGGGCCCTTGACACGCACAACGTGACGAGCGGCACTACCGGCGCGGGTTAACCTGTTCGGGGTATTGGACAGAGTAACGCCTCAGGCCTTTCGGGGCAACCATCGAGCGGTCGCTCGCTGACTCGATCCAACATCGCCTGAGTGGTCGAGGCCATTGCGCTTTGTGGATCGCACTCGTTGCCCATACCCCTGGGATCCCCTCTTCGCGGCTGGCAAGGTGGGTGCCTGAACAGGAGCGGATGGCCCGCCGCACACCGTTACGGGCGGGTCCGCTCTTGGTGTAGTCAGTTCTTCGCCGCGAGCGGGGAGCAGGAGCACCGTCGGCCAACTGGAACAGGGAGGCAGGGGCACGCGCCAAGATGACCCGCAGGTTTGCCCTGATCGTCGGTATCGTCTATCTGGTCATCGGGATCGCCGGGTTCATCCCGGGACTGGTCCAGGGTCAGGACTATCCGGATCTCGCCGTCGATGCCGGCTCCGGCGCCTTGCTCGGGCTCTTCCCGGTCAACGTGGTGCACCATCTGGTGCATCTGCTCATTGGGGTGCTGGGTATCGCCGCCTATCGGGCCTTCGACAGCGCCCGGCTCTACGCGCGGGGGCTGGCGATTGTCTACGGAGTTCTGGCGGTGATGGGGCTGATCTCGGCGGCCAACCTCCACACCATGTTCGGGCTGACGCCGCTCTTCAGCCACGACGTCTGGTTGCACGCCGGTACCGCCCTCATCGCAGCGTACTTTGGCTGGGGGCCAGTCGAGGCCCGGAACGAGGCCGTAAGTGGGGCGGCGAGCATTGGCAATCGAGCGTAGGCGATGTGCTGACTGGGATTACCAGTAAAGCGATCGTGCGAGGCATGCTTCCAAGCTCCACGACGCGCCCAGTCGGTGATGAGGTCGCGCCGGCCGGGGTCTGTTTTCCGCTCCCACGGCCCGACGCCGGACCACGGAGCTCTTGTTCGACCTCGCGCTACGTTCCACTCCTGCTCCATGAATCACGTAGTTAATGCGTAGCCCTCCGTCGACTCCAGGCGCCTCCCGCGTGGTATGCTGCCCCGGCACTCGCCTCCAGATGCGGAGTCGAAATCGAGCGATCGGTGCGCATCAGCGCCGCCCTGGCGGAATGGTCACCATCGTACGTACCCGCTGCCGCGGCACCCCGCGGATGATGGGCGATGAAGGGTGACCATGATCCGCCGCACTCCACGCCACCCATCGCTTCGATCCACCAACACGTCACCCTGGAAACGGCGGCGCACGCCGATTTCATCCGCGGCCTTCCCGATCATGCCACCTCGTGTTCGCGATCTGTCACCAGCAGTGACGAGGCAATAAAAGGGCTCCCATGGAACATGCTGACGACGCCGAGATCGAAATCGTCGACGAGCGCAACGCCGACGCGTATGGCTTCACGGTCAAAGTGCGTGCCAACGGCTTGTTGCACCGGATCCTGCCCGTCCGGGATCCGCACCAACCGCGGTTCTGGTGCGTGGTCGTCTTCCGTTGCTCACCGGGCGGCGTCCCGGATGCGGCCGAGCGGCCCTGGGTTGGTCCGGGCGGGTTGCGGCGCGAAGATCTGAAGGAGACGATGGGAGCGATCCGGGCAAACCCATCCTCCTGGCTCGCGGAGGTCTCCCATGGGCAGCTCCGCGAGTGGATGCTGGCTCCTTCCACCTCCGCTCTCTCCCCTCCCCAATCCGGACCGACTCCGGGATTGACCCTCTCCGGGACCGAGTAGCGCAGACCGCGCTCCAGCACTCCGGTACAGAAACGCGACCGCCTGAACAGGAGGAACCCGGCAGACCGCGCTCCAGCACGCCGGTACAGAACCGCGACTGCCTGAACAGGAGGAACCCGAATGCCCCGAATCGTTCTTTCCCTCCAGGAATGGCAAACTCTCGCTCACGAGCTCGCGGCGGCTCACAACAGTGCCGCGCCACCCGGTCTTTTGGAGCGAGTGCAGGCATTGCTCGAGCAGTCGCACGATGGCTGGCCTGGCCAGGAATTTGCTCTGGAGCTCGACGAAGGCAGCGCCGAAGCGGTGCGGATCGCACACCGCGCGATGACTGGACTCGACCCTGCCGAGGGACAGCGCGCGGCCTCCGTCGCCGAAGCCGACGCGATCATTCGGGACCATCAACGCGATCGATAATGCCGCCAGTACGCGGCAAAGGAGAACGACGATGACTGACCGTGATACGAATACCCCTCCGCCCAAGCTGCCGGAGGCAGAACCGACTCGGTCGCAAAAGGCGCCGAAACCGCCGAAACCACGCAAGGTTGAAAGACGGCGCAAGGGCCGCAAAGGTTAGCTCCCCATCCCGGCCAGATTCCCGCATGCGCGAGCACTCGGTACAATGCCGCGGGCATTGGCATGGAAAGAGCCCGCTCTCCAGATGATCGCAAAGAGAGCCCGAGTGCAAAGGAGGAGCAATACACATGGCGGCCGTGGCTAACCCGCGGGAAGTCACTAAGGAAATACGCAATGTCCGCCAGGCGCGACTCTACAAACCGGACCCTGTCCCCGCCGACGTCCTGAACGAGCTGCTGGAGATCGCCCGCTGGACGGGCAGCTCGCGCAACACGCAACCCTGGGAGTTCATCGTCGTCACGGATCGCGAGCAACTCCGCAAGATCAGCCAGATACGGACTCCGATCAACTGGGTCGCCGATGCTCCGCTGGCGATTGCCATCGTTCTGAATGGCGAAAACCCGCTGTCCGAGGCGTTCGACGAAGGTCGCGTCACGGAGCGGCTCTTGATCGGCGCCCGACTGCTCGGTCTCGGTGGCGGTACCGCCTGGTTCGGAGACGACGTCCAGCAGGGCGCGGCAAAGCAGATCCTGGGTATTCCTGAGGAGCGGACGGCGCGATCGGTCGTCGTGCTTGGCTACCCAACCACCACTAAAGATCACCGCCCGAACCCGGCGATCGCGGGCCGCCGACCGCTTGCAGAGATGGTGAGTCATGAGCGCTTCAGGCAGAGCTCGGAATCATCACATTAGCGACGCTGTCCACGTCCTGCGCCTCTCGGAACAAGCGCCGGGTCCCATTCGGCATGACCTTGTCATCCCTGAAACAGTGCTATGAGTCCTGACTCTCCACTTCAGCCGGTCCTCGCCCACCCGCAGCTGATGGCGCGATTCTTGCCAGAATTCCTGATGTGAGGAAGCGAGATGCCTGACGCGCCGGACCCCGAGGATCAGAACAATTCTTCGGGGGCAACCCGCGAGCGGTTCGATCTTCTCGTCGTCATCGGTGCATCGGCGGGTGGCGTCGATGCCCTGATCACCCTGGTTGGGACGCTTCCCACGGATTTTCCGGCCCCGATCGTGATTGCCCAACATCTCGATCGCCGGCGTGAAAGCCACCTTGGCCAGATCCTCGCCAGCAGAAGTGCGCTTCCTGTTCGCACGGTTACCGAATATGAAAAACTGGACCCGGGCGTCGTCTACGTCATTGCTTCCGATCTCGACGTCGAGATCAATGACCATGCTGTCTCGGTAGGGACCAATACCAGTCCGGCGCCGAAGCCCTCCGTCGATCGCCTCTTGGAAACCGCCGCCCACGTCTTCCGGGACAGCCTGATCGCCGTCATCCTGACCGGGACCGGAAACGACGGTGCAGCAGGCGCTCAGGCCGTCAAAGCCCACGGTGGGACGGTCATTGTCCAGAATCCGGAAACGGCGACCTTTCCTGGTATGCCGCTGGCGGTGCCGCCGTCATCGATCGACATCGTCGCCGACCTCGAGGCGATCGGGCCAGTCCTTTCGGATCTGGTCAGCGGCGCCTACGTCATTCCGGCATCAGACGACGATGCCGATTTGCGCGCATTCCTCGATCGGGTACGCGAGCGCACCGGGCTCGATTTCTCCGCCTACAAACGGCCAACTATCGTGCGCCGGTTGCAGCGGCGGATGGCGGCGGTTGGCGCCGCCGCACTTCAGGACTACCGTCGCTACGTCGAACGGCACCCGGAAGAGCTGCAACGTCTGGTGGCGAGCTTCCTCATCAAAGTGACGGAGTTCTTTCGCGATCCTGAGCTCTTCATCCATCTTCGCGACCACGTACTCCCGGCGCTGATCAGCGAAGCCCGGGAGCGCGGCGAACTGCGCATCTGGTCCGCCGGATGCGCCACCGGTGAAGAAGCCTACACGCTCGCCATGCTCGTCTCGGATCTCCTCGCGGACCAGAGCTTGGAGCTGCCGGTCCGCATTTTTGCCACCGATGTCGCGGCAGATGCGGTGGAGTTTGCCCGGCGTGGTATCTACTCGGCGGCCGCCCTCGAAGGATTGCCGCGGGACCTCGTCGAGCGACATTTCAACCCGCTCAATGGCGCGTTCGAGGTACGCAAGCAGGTTCGGGCTCTCGTGGTCTTCGGTGAACACGACCTTGGAAACCGGGCGCCGTTTCCTCGCATCGACCTCGTCCTCTGCCGCAATGTCTTGATTTATTTCACCGCGGAATTGCAGCGACGGGCGCTACAACTGTTCGCGTATTCCCTCCGCCAGGGAGGCTACCTGGCGCTCGGGAAGGCGGAAACGGTCCGACCACTGCCGGAGTTTTTTTCACTGGAACAGCCGCGACTCAGAATCTACCGCCGCGTCGGCACGCCGGTGTCCATGCCAACTGATCACATTCTCGGGACTTTGCCGTTATCGAGACCGAAATTGCGTCAGGCCGCGCATGTTCAGGCGGCACGGATTCCTTCCGGCAGTTCCGGGCACCCGGCCCCCAAAGAACCCATGCCGAGCGTGCCCGCGATGCGCCTCCTCGACCGAATTATCGACCGGGACCGTCACGGTCGATCGCGCATATCACATCCGCACTATCAACATTTCGGGTCGACGCCTCCTGGGCATCAATACCGCGGCGCTCGGCGAAGACCTGATCCACCGGGTGACGCCGACGTTAGCCGGCCCCCTTCGGCAAGCCATCGACGACGCACTCCAGGGCGAGCGATCGACCGCTATCTATCAAGTACCCGATCGGGTGGCGGACGATGACGGGCGCGATCTGCTCATTTCCGTGTTTGCCTTATCAGAAGAGGATCAACCGGCGAACGAGGTGGTGCTGGAAGTCGTCGAGGTCACGTCGCTCGCTCGCGAGCTCCGTGACGAAATCGCCGGTCGCGAGCGCTTGCAAAGCCGCGCCGATCGCCAGGTAGTGCAAACCGACCGAGCCACGACCGAGCTGCGCGAGCTGCAGGCGGCGAACCAGTCCATGGCCATCGAGACTGGAAGGCTACGGGCCGAAAACGAAGAACTGCTGATCGCGAACGAAGAAGCACAGGCTGCCGCGGAAGAGATCGAGACGCTCAACGAAGAGCTGCAAGCGACCAACGAGGAGCTCGAGACGCTCAACGAAGAGCTACAGGCAACCGTCGAAGAGCTGACGACGACCAATGACGAGCTCCAGGCGCGGACGACCGAGTCGCTCAATCTGGCCGCCGCACGGGAGACAGACCGGCAGCGTCTCGAGGATATCCTGCAACGAGCGCCGAGCGGCATGCTGGTGATGGACGGCCCCGACCACATCTACCGGTTCGCCAACGTCGCCGGGCTCGAGCAGCTGGGTCGGAACGAGGAGGCCGTGGTCGGCCATGCGGTTGCTGACGTACAGCCGGAGGTCGTCGGCCAGGGACTCATTGACGTGCTCGACCGCGTCTTCGAGACGGGGCAGCCATTTGTCGGCAGAGAGCTGCTCATCCGGCACGACCGAAACCAGGACGGCACGCTCGAGGATCATTACTACGACCTCGTCTACCAACCATTGGCCGACCAATACGGCAAAGTCGAAGCCATTCTCAGTCAATCGATCGATGTCACGGACCGGGTTCGTGCCCGGCAGCGGCTCGAAGCAACGCTGGCCGCGATGAGCGACGCCGTCATGGTCGTGGCGCCGGGCGGCGAACTGCTGATGACCAACGCCACCTATGACCAGTCGTATGGGGAATCGGGAGCTTTCACCCCGGAAGACGAATCAGGACAGCCACTTCCGGAAGAGGATTGGCCGCAGCGTCGGGCGGCCAACGGCGAGTCCTTCACCATGCTCTTCACGCTGCGCATGTCGGATCGGGACCGTCGTTGGTTGGAGGCATCTGGGCAGCCGTTGCTGGTCAACGGCGACCGGCAAGGCGGCGTCGTCGTCATCCGGGATGTCACCGACCGCAGCCTCAGGCACCTCCAGGAGCAGTTCCTCTCGGTCGCGGGGCATGAACTGCGTACGCCGTTGACGGCGTTATCCCTCTCCATCGACCTGGCCGCGCGGCGGCTCGAGAAATCAGGTGATGAACGATTACTGCAGCATATCGAGCGGGCCGCGCAGCAGACCCGCCGACTGACCGATCTCGCGCGCGAGATTGTCGACGTCGCGCGGCTGCAGACCGCCGCCCTTCAACTCGACCGCACACCGCTCGACATCGTCGGCCTTACCCGCCGCGCGCTCGATACGCTGCAGACGATCGCCGCCGAACAGCCAATCCATCTTCAGAAGGATGACGAACCGATCCTCGTTTCAGGCGATGCGCGCCGACTCGAGCAGGTCCTCTTCAACCTCATCGGTAACGCCATCACCTTCACCGGCGGCAAGGGTCCAATCGAGGTTGCACTGCGTCAGGTCGACGGCATGGCCGAAATCCAGGTTCGCGACCATGGACCAGGGATCCCCGCACAGGTTCTTCCCCGCATATTCGAGCGGTTTTACCGCGTCGACGACGATCGGTCGGCACGTGAGGGCCTGGGTCTGGGTCTCTATATTGCCCGCGAGATCGTGAACGCGCACGGTGGCCACATCGAGGCCCGTTCCAACCTGGGAGACGGCTCGACCTTCGTCGCTACCCTACCGCTGCTGGACAGCTCGGCTCCCGTTTCTTGAACCCTCTGGAGCGCTGCCGGTAACCACTCAGATTTCATCACCCCCTCACCTCAATGCATTCGCGTGGCATGCCCCTTGCGATCCTTATTGTGTTGACGCTAGCGATGGCAGCCTCAACCCGATGCACGGATGAGTGTCGGTTCATATCAGACGAAGGAGTTCACATTGAGCACGTCCTTTACGTCTTCGGACATCATGACCGGTACCGACGTCTACGGTGCCGACGGAGAAAAAGTGGGCACGGTCGCCGCGGTCTACCCGGGCTACATCGTGGTCGAGAAGGGGTTCTTCTTCCCCACCGACTACTACGTCCCCATGAGCGCGGTTTCCAGCGCCGATAGCAACCAGATCTATCTGAACGTGGCCAAGGATGTGGCCCTGCAGCAGGGCTGGGATGCCCAGCCGGTTGATCTGGAAACCGCCAGTTACGACACCACGACAATTACGGACACGACGAATGTCGGGACCGGCTACGCCGCGTCGGATGTTGGCGCCGGCTACGGCATGGGCACGGGCCAGGTGGCCGGGTACGAAGCGACGGCGGAGGACGAGATTCGCATCCCGGTGATGGAGGAGGAGCTGAGCGCCACGGTGCGGGAGCAGGAGGCGGGAGCGGTACGCGTCGAGAAGGACGTCGTCACCGAGGAGCGCACCCTGGAGGTCCCGGTCACCGAGGAGCGGGTCCGCGTCGAACGGCGCATCGTCGATCGGCCGGTGGCGGCCGGGGATGCGACGGCCTTTGACGAGATGGTCATCGACGTGCCGTTGACGACCGAGACGGTCGAGGTGCAGAAGCAGGCCCGGGTGGCCGAGGAGGTGGTGCTCAGCAAGGAGGCGGTCCAGCACACCGAGCGCGTCACCGACACCGTCCGTCGTGAGGAGGTCTTCGTCGACGAGGATGCCACCACAATCGAGGGCGGAGAGACCCGTTCGAGTGGAACGATCTAGACCCCTCGCCGTTTCATCAAACCGGGCCGCGGCAGATCTGCCGCGGCCCGGTCGTTTGTTGCCGGCCGTGCCGAACAGTCTCCGAACCAGTTCTCTTGATTGCATCGCGATCGCGTTCTGACTATGGTTGCCATCAGTTGAGCGACGACTCGCACCGCCCCGGCGCCCCGTGGGCCGGGCGTTGGCAGCATCACGATTGGAGCCGGCTATGACTGAAATTCGAGACCTTCCAACGACCGATGAGGAGTGGCGGCAGCGGCTAACTCCGGAGCAATATTCAGTTCTCCGGAAGCACGGAACCGAGCGGCCGTTCACCGGGCCATACCTTGAATCGAAGGAGGATGGCACCTACCGCTGCGCTGGCTGCGGCAATCCACTGTTCGAGAGCGGCACGAAGTTTGAATCGGGAACGGGGTGGCCGAGCTTTACCGAAGCGATCCCGGGCGCCGTGAAGATGATCGAGGACCGCTCCTACGGCATGACACGGACGGAAGTGCGCTGCGCCCGCTGCGATGGCCATCTGGGCCACGTCTTCCCGGACGGCCCCCGGGAGGCGGGCGGCATGAGGTACTGCATGAACGGCTGCGCCCTCGACCTGGAGACGCGAGAAGGGTAACTCCCTATTTTCCCGAGCAGACCGTGACGCCATGCGTGTCGTCCCCAGTGGTGCGACATGGAGACCGTGTCATTGTGACTACGGCCCTGAGCCTACGTGTCATCTCGACGGACTTGCAGGACGGATCTCGTCAAAATGACCTATGAACTGTGGCAGGGTGCTTGCTGTTCCAACCTGGATTTCGGGTCATCGGTCACGGCGAGGCGGCTACTCACCGCGTGTCCTTCTCGCCAGGTTTGACGGGCCGGGCGGCAAGGTATCTCCTCTTCGCCGATCTTTGCCACCTTTGCCACTGTCATCCGGCGTCCGGGTGCCGGTTGACCACCCTGCCCACCTCACTCATACGAGATCCGGGTGATGACCACCGGCAACGCGCCTCGGCCGCGACCGTTCTCCCGTCCTGCCTCCCGTAGCCTTCGCGATCTTCGCGATCTTCGCGG
The DNA here is from genome assembly GCA_963751075.1 of uncultured Chloroflexia bacterium. Taxonomy (GTDB): domain Bacteria; phylum Chloroflexota; class Chloroflexia; order Thermomicrobiales; family UBA6265; genus JACCXM01. The sequence continues at coordinate 563,174 of CAVVTE010000013.1, forward strand.
CCTTCCATAACGCGAATCCAGCAGCGGGGTGCTCCGCACCCCCTACCCCGGCGCGGGGATCATCCGGAGTCCGTGTTAGCCATCCCCGCTCCTCCAGCGTTCGAGGAGGAGACCGAGGGATATGAGCACGGACGGTCTCGATAACCTCTTGAGACACGAGATTGGTCTACAGGAGGGATGCCCCGGCGGCGAACACCGACGGTCCGCCGCCGGTGTGGAGAAAGACGATCGCCTCATCCGGGTCCAGCTCACCGCCGCGGGCGTGGGCAATGACCGCGGCCATGGCTTTACCCGAGTAAACGGGATCGAGAAAGATGGCTTCCGTGCGCGCGAGCAAGCGGATCGCTTGCAGTCCCTCTTCAGTCGGCACGCCGTAGTCCGGACCGATGAACTCCCCGTCGATCACGATATCGGATGCGCTGAACGCGCCTGGGCAGTCATCCCGGAGCCCAAGCAATGCCGCGGTGGCGTTGGCCAGTTCTACGCCATCGGCAATCAGCTTTGGCACCGGGTGCTCGACGGCCACGCCGTAAACAGCGAATGGCGCCGAGAAGGCTCGCACCCCGACGACCAATCCCGCCTGCGTTCCCAGTGATCCCGTGGGGAAATAGAGCCGGCTGGGTGCCTCACCGAGACTTACCAGCTGTGTCAACAACTCGGCGACCATCGTCACGTACCCGGAGGCCCCAAGCGGCACGCTACCACCCGTCGGAATCACATACGGGCGCTCGCCAGCTGCCCGCAACTCGTCGCCGATCGAGGCCATGAGCGGGGACCGCGCCTGCTTGTCCGGGACGATCCGCACCTCCGCTCCCAGGAGATGATCGAGCAGCAGGTTTCCGGCAACCTCCGATCCATGACGGGCGTCGAGCACAAGCACGCTGCGCAGGCCGGCGATCCGCGCCGCTGCCGCGGTCATGCGCGCGTGGTTCGACTGCGCCGCACCTTCCGTCACCAGCGTCGTGGCATCGTTTGCCAGCGCATCGGCCAGCAGGTATTCGAGCTTACGGGCTTTGTTGCCTCCGAAGGCGAGTCCGGTGAGGTCATCGCGCTTGAGATAGATGCGGGGGCAGCGAGGACCAAGCGCTACTTCCAGATTGCGCGCTCGTTGCAATGGTGTCGGCAACGTCGCCAGTGGATATCGAGGTAGCGTTGCCAGCCGCATCTGGAGGCTCCGTTTCGTCTTCTTGAAAACCTGGGGCTCATCGAACCGACCACTCGGTTCCCCGCCGTTGCATCAAGTTCTTGAAGACTTGGGACTCATCGAACCGACCACTCGGTTCCCCGCCGTTGCATCAAGTTCTTGAAGACTTGGGGCTCATCGAACCGACCACTCGGTTCCGCGCCGTTGTATCAAAGTAACCAGCCGCCGTCGATGTAAAACGATCTCCCCGTGACCCAGGCCGAGGCCGGGCTGGCAAGATAGATGAATATGCCCGCCAGATCGTCTGGCGTACCGATCCGGCCGAGGGGGACTGACGCTTCCCATCGTTCCCGCAAACCCGGATGACTGTCCAGGATCGGCTCCGTCATCGGGGTCAAGACTGGTCCTGGTCCAACGGCGTTCACCCGGACGCCGGTTGCCGCCAGCTCCCGCGCCAGACCGGTCGTCAGCATCGCCACTCCCGCTTTGGAGACGGCATAGTGGAGGATGCCAGGACTGGGATCGACGGCGTCGATCGACGACACGTTCACGATCGATCCTGATCCCCGTTCGACCATTGCTCGACCGATGGCGCGGCAGGTGTTCCACGTCCCCATCAGGTTCACCGCCAGCATCCGCTCCCAATCCGCTTGCGGGATCTCGAGCGCCGGGCGGCGATGAGAGGAAATCCCCGCACAGTTGATCAGCACATCGACCGGACCGCCGCCGAGCACTACGTGGGCCGCCCGCTCAACGCTCTCTGTATCGGAGACGTCGACGACCCGAGCGTGCACACGGCCTGCCCTTTCGGAGAGGTCAGTCGATAAGACCTGCTCGAGTGCATCTTCGCGAACGTCCCAGAGCTCGACCTCGGCTCCACGCGCGAGCAATGCCTTCGCCGCCCCGAGTCCAATGCCACGCGCGCCACCGGTGACCACGACGCGAAGATCGGTGACGTCGAAAAGTGCATCCGGCATGTCAGAGCAACTCTGTGAGGAGCGGCATCCGAAATGGCACCCCTATCAACGCACGCGGTGATTGTCCCCGGCTATGACCCCGAAGTTCCCTATGTGACCTGTCCAGAACGCGGTGGCTGACCACTTAGATAGCGAGGAGATCGAGGCCGAGCGTGAGGATGCCGGCGACAAGAATCAGCCCGGCGAGTACGCTGGCTCGACTCTCCTTACCGCCCGTGGCACGCTCCACCCCGGTCGCCGCTCGCCAGTAGAGATAGGCGCCCCCGATCACAAGTGCAGCCTCGACGACAGCGGACAGCAGCGGATATTGCCACAACCCAAACCCGAGGCGGGGCAAGCCAGCCGCGTCTCCCGGCAGGATGGGGAGGTCCGGGTGGTGGACGATCAGGTCGAGCACCCAGTGGGAAAAGACGACTGCCCCCAGCACCACCCCGATCCGCCTGCCCCAGGGAATTGCGGCGACGAATCCGAACAGCACTGCCAGGATCAGGGCACCGACCAACGAGTGTGTGTAATCCGCGTGAATGATGCCGTTGCCGTATCCCCCGTTCGTGCCAGGAATCGGCTCGATCGTCTCGATTCCGGCCGCGAAGAGTGGCACGAAGACGACGTCCAGCCAAACCGTCGCCAGCATCAGCGCCCAGAGCGGCGCACGTGGTTCCGCGCCTTTCGCGCCCGCGGCGAACCCGAAATGTCCGGCGATCACGGTGTCAGCCGTCCCTTCCCTCGGGTTTTGGCCAGGGGATGAGCCGGGCGTCAAGAATCCCGATCACGACGACGAAGATGAAGATCCCCAGAAAAAACGCCAAGACGATTCCTTCACGCTGTTGGGGTGCACTCCGGGCGATCGAACGCGCCGCCTATCAGACTGTGCGACGGTGAGATCCCCGGCGGGACGCGCCGCAGTCGAGCCGTCCCCAGGTGGACCAACTTGTCCCGGAGAATATCACCCGTTGCGTTCCGGGAGATGATCCTTAGGTGGACCACCTTGTCCCGGAGAATATTACCCATTGGGGTCCGGGAAATGATCCTTGTATCCCCCAGAGCGAGTCATCGGTGCGGCTCGGCTGGAAGCGGGTTCAGTAACTGTCGCGCACCCGCGCGCCGACGATCCGGACGCCGAGAAGCACCGCGATCGAGGCAACGAGAAGAACGAACGACAGCAGCAGTGCCGTCGGCATATCGCCCGCGCCAAACCGGCCGTAAATTGCCAGCGGCATGGTCTGGGTGACGCCAGGGAAATTTCCCGCGAACATGATCGTCGCCCCGAACTCGCCGAGCGCCCGCGCCCAGGCGAGCACCGCGCCGGCGATGAGACTGGGTGCGATCAAGGGCAGTGTTACGGTCCGGAACACCTGTCCCGGCGGCGCGCCGAGATCGGCGGCGGCGGCTTCGACGTCGCGATCGACCCGGGAGAAACCCGCACGGGCGGCGATCACGTAGAACGGAGCCGAGACGAAGACCTGAGCCATGACGACGGCAATCGTGGTGAACCCGAGTGTGACACCCCCCCCGGCAAGCCACTGACCGACCAGACCGTTACGCCCAAAGGCCATAAGCAGCGCGATTCCCGCCACCGCGGGCGGCAAGACTATCGGCAGGTCGATGAGGGCTTCAACGGCAGGGGCGCCCCGGAAACGGCGCCGTGCCAGGAGGTAGGCCAGCGGCGTTCCCAAGACGATCACGATCGTCATCGTCAACCGCCGTCGTCGCCATACTCAGCCCGAGCGCCTTGCGCAGGGTGTCATAGGTCCGCGCGTCCCAGGCGTTTCCCGCCCCGAGTGCCCGCACAACCAGGGCTCCGACGGGAATGGCGAGGAACAGCACGAGGAGAAGGGCGAGTGCCCACACGGTCACCCCACGCGCGCGTTCGGACAGCCCGTTCGTTGCCCTCGGCCCGACAGCCGGCGTGGTTCGGTGGAGCGCCGGGGCGGCTGGCGGGGTGTTTGGCTCGGCGCTCTGCCGCATCTGACGCGGCGAGCCTGTGATCGTGGCCTCGCTTGACGACTCCACCACGGTCAACAAATCGCTGCTCATGCCTTCGTCACGCTAGAGGCTCGAATCCGAAAGACGCAAGAATGGTCTGACCCTCGTCGCTGAGAAGGTACGCGATGAAGGCTGAGGACAGCGCCTCGTCACCTCCGGCAAGGGCGGCAACCGGGTAGGTCGCAACGACATTCACCTCGTCCGCAATGTCGACGACCTCGACCTGGTCGGCGGCCGTGGCCGCATCAGAAACATAGACGATGCCGGCGTCCGCTTCGCCCAGCGTCACCTTGGCCAGGACGTCCCGCACGTCCTCTTCTTCCGACACGACATTCGCGGCTACCCGCTCCGTGAATCCGGTGCCGTAGGTCTCTGTGTCGGTCGCCATCTTGCAGACAGCTTGACGCGCGTAGCGGCCAGCCGGGACCTCGGGTTGGGCGAGGACAAGAAGGATTCCCGCTGTCCCGAGATCGGCTGGACTCTTGATGCCAGCTGGATTGTTCGCCGGAGTCACGATGGCGAGCCGATTGTGGACAAACGGCACCGCATCACCCGCGATCAGTCCGGCCTCCGCTGCGGCCGCCATCTGCGCCACATTGGCGGACGCGAAAAGATCGGCTTCAGCACCTTCCTGGAGCTGGGTCACAAGCGCCTGGGAGCCACCGAAGTTGTAGGTGATCGACAGATCCGGGTTCGCCGATTCCAACTCTCTCTCCAACGCCTCGAACGCGTCAGTCAGCGACGCGGCGGCAAATATGGTGAGATCCCCGCCCTCGACAGGAAAGGTGACCGACGGCGGTGGAACAGGGGGTGTGCCCGGCGCGGATGCGTCAGCCATGGCGTCCGCTGCTGGACACTCCCAGGCAGACTCTTGCGCATTCGCGCTCAACGGGTACACCGGCAGGAGTCCCAAAGCGACGACGAGTAGGAGTCCGGGGACCATCGACCGCCAGCACTTGAATGGATTCACCATCGGTCTGCTCCAGGCACCAATCCGCGACCTCATCTGCCTGCTCCTCGACGAGTGCGAAATCATTACTCAATGGTTGAATACCCGGCTGCAGTGTAGCGCCGGGCCGTTGCACGGCCAAGCGCGAGCTTGGCTCGGTACCTGTCAGCCTGGACTCCTTCGCGTCGAGTCGCGTGATGGCCAGCGAGGGCGTCGTGCCGACGTCTGCGCGCATATGGTGATCTGTGCCTGATTGAACCGCGGCCGCTGTTCTGAACGGCTGGTCTGGCCATGAATACTGGGTCCGGAGGCGCCATGTCGGGCGACCGGGAAGGGAGCCCATCGGAGGTATCCGGTTTCAGCAAACTTCCCGGTCGCCACCGTGACGGTTGTTCCGTTGGTGGCAGTGGCGAACATGAACGCCGCCCGCCTGAGCCGGACCGCCACCATCCAGGGAGACAATCCCTGAGATTTCCGACGAACCGCGCTCCAGCCCAGAGACGACTCTAAGTCGCATCGTCCTGGCAGACGATCGTGCCCACGCGCTCACCGCGCAGCGCACGCTCCAGTCGATCCGGCTCCAGACCATTGATGATCTGCAGGCGCGTCACGAGACGCGCGTGCTCGAGCAGATCGAGTAGGACGCGATCGAATGGCAGGGTTGGCAGGTTGAGCTCCCGCAGCTCGCTGACGGTGATCTCGTCGATGAAGCGGGAGTTGGGGTGCTCCTTTGGATCCTGCTCATAGAGGCCATCGACATCCTTGATCAGCGTGATCGTCGCGCAGCCGAAGCACTCCGCCAGGAGATATGCGCCGGCATCAGAGCGATGGGGGGGAATGCGGCCCAGGACGGGCGGATGCTCCCACAAGGCGAAGGGTGGATCGCCGTTGAAGACGACCCCCGGCGCCCCCTGAATAAAGAGGGGCAGCAAGTGACCGAAGATTTCCGGCGGGATGGCCACCACACCATAGGGGGCCAGCAGCGTGCCCAGCATGTGGGCATTCCCCAACGCATCAGCGACGGCCAACTGGGCGAGAACGCCGGTCGGCAGGCCGAGGTCGATGCCAATCGAGAAGACGTGCCGGCTGCGGACACCGCCGCCGGTACCGATGATGAGTCTCTGCTCGGCCAGGGCCGCCCCGATCGCTTCAACCAACGGGTAGGTGCTCGCCTTCCCGCCGTCGAGGATCGAGCGGCCCCCGACCTTGATCACATGGCAGTCCGGCAGCATGCGCACCACCGGCGTCTCGGTCGCGGCCATCACCTGCTTGTCGAGCAAGCTCTCGCGCATCAGCAACGACCGAACGTGGTGGCGGCGATCTGCCCCTGGTTCCCGTGAGCTTTCCATTACGTCTTGCCTCTCGTCACGATGTTCACGCGGTGATGATGGTCCCCACCGGTTCCCCGTTCAGGGCTCGCGTCAGGTTGCCCGGTTTCAGGCCGTTGATCACCTGAATCGAGCGCCGGTGCTGGGCGTTTTTCATGATGTCGAGCACGCTGCGCTCGACGACGACGTCGTCCAGGTCCAGGGCTTCCAGTTCCTCAACCGTGATTGATGGGATGAACTTGGCATTGGGGTCTTTTTTGGGATCGGCGGTGTAGAGCCCATCCTCGTCCTTGACGTAGATCATCGACCGGGTGCCGAACACCTCGCTGACCAGAAAGGTGCCCGTGTCCGTCCGATTCGGCGGGATGCGACCGACGGCCGGGTTGGGCTGCCAGTAGATGTACGGAGGCATCCCGAAGAAAATCACGCCTCGGCGCTCTTCCAGGTAGAACGGGAGCTGGGCAAATTGGATCGGTTCGATGAAGGGGATGCCGTGCTTGGCCAGGAGATAATGCAGCATGCGAGCGTTCTGCATGCTGACGAAGGTGCCGAGGATGCTGAGCACCCCGGTCGGCATGCCGAGGTCGAGACCGACACTGTAGGCGTGCCGGGCGCGCGTGCCGGCGCCGGTGCCGATGATCATTTTGTGGTGCGCGAGATTGGCCACCAGCTCATCGAGCAACGGAAAGACCGCCTCCCGGCCACGGTCGATGAGGCTCTGCCCCCCGATCTTGACGACGTTGGCATCCGGCAGGATCGGGAGGACTGGGTGCGCCTCCGTCTCCGTCAGCACCGCTTCATCTGTGAGGGAGCCGTGGACGAGCACGCTGCCCAGCTGCGTCAGGAGTTGGTCTTGCACATATGCTCCGTTTCAACTTCTGCCTGCCGCATGCTACGGCAGACGGACGACGTCAATGGCGTAGCGCTCATGGAACGCCTTTGGTCGATCGAGATCGCCGAACTCGGTCCGCGCCCAGTCCCGCAGCGCAGCGAGGATGTACGCCCGCGTCACCGGATCGACGGTGATGGAGCCCATGCGGGACAGCGTCTCCCAGCCGGCGATGACCTTCGCTGGGGTGGTCTCGCCGCTCCATGCGGCAACCTCCCGGCGACCCAGGGAATCCCCACCGAGGGCGACGACCCCCGCGATCACACGGCGCGTCCCCGCCTCCCCCTGGCGCGGGGTGATGCCAGCCTCAACCAGAAGCTCTTGGCGACGGCGCCGCAAGCGCTCCTTGAGGCTGTCCGGCCCGCGAAGCACACGCCCCAGAAGCAGCACCCCGCCCGAGCGGCAGACACGGAACGTCTCACGCACGACGTGGTCCGGGAGCAGCAGATGGACGACGCGCGAGGCAAAGACGGCCGCGGCGCTCCCATCCGGCAGCGGCCAGGGCTGGTTGCCATCGGCAACGATCAGCGACGACGAGCTCAACCCTGCTTTCGCGCGGAACACGTCCAACATCGCCGGCGAGCTGTCGAGGCCGATGTAGCGAACGGGCAAGCGCGCGAGGTGCACCCCGATTTCGCCGGTGCCGGCGCCTAACTCCAGAACGAGATCGTCTGCACCCGCGTTGGCCTGCTCAACGATTGCCCGCGCCACCGCCGCACTGACCGACTCAGGAAGTCCGGCACGCGCGTCGTAGTGGGACGCTTGCTGATCGAACGTGGCGGCGGGAGTCGCATCTCCCGCCGCCTGCATCGCCGGCTCAGGCAAGGGCCCGGACCGTGCCCATCATGCCTTTATCCTCATGCAGCAGGATGTGGCAGTGGTAGACCCAGCGGCCCGGAAAGTCGAGGAACCGGGTCCGGATGGTGATCTCACCGAACGCCGGCACGGGCGTCGTGTCCTCGTGGTAGCGCACCGGCACCGGCTTCCCGTTGACGGCGACGACCTGGTAGTCGTTGACGTGGATGTGGAACGGGTGCGGGTTGGCGGTGGCGTTGCGAATCACCCACTCCTCGGTCGTATTGAGCTGGACGGTCTGGTCATCCCGCTCGCCATCGAAGATCTGGTGGTCGATCCAGAAGATGGTCTGCGGTGGATTGATCGGCGGGCCGAACTGGAAGGTGATCTGGCGGCTCTGATCGATCTCGGCAGTCGAGAGGTCCTCGACCGGCAACAGCGTCGTCGGCAATGGCTGCGGCGTCACGGCGTCGCCATCGACCACCAGCGTCGCCAGGGTCGCGTCTATCTGGACGTTGAAGCCGGTGGCAATCGGAAGCGTGCGCAGCGCATAGCTGCCCGCCGCGCCCGCCTGGATCAGCACCTCGGCCCGCTCACCAGGCGAGAGGACGATCTCGTCGCGGCTCCAGGTCTCGTTCAGGGTGTTGCCGTCCTTGGCGATCTGATGGAGCTGGTGACCATCCAGGTGCAGACGGTAGAAGACGTTCGCCGAGGCGTTGAGGATGCGCCAACGCTGCGTCTCCCCCGGCCGTATCGTCATCGTCGGGTTGAGCTGACCGTTGACCAGGCGCGAATACTTCTTCTCCTGGCTCGGGCCCGGCGGCCCGTCCAAAATGTTGATCACGCTACCGTCGGGATAGAGCTGGGTCCCCTGGAGCACCAGGAGCCGCTCAGGGACCCCGGCGATCCCGGGCAGGGCGTCGATGTCGCCCTCGATGACGAGCGCTCCCGCCATGCCACCGAAGACCTGGTTGGTCGTCCGGCCGTGCAGATGCGGGTGGTACCAGTAGAGACCGGCCGGGTGGTTCTCCGGGATCTGGTATTCGTACTGGAAGCTTTCGCCAGCCTTGACGTTGAGAAAGACGTTGTCCGAGTTGCCCTCGGGCGAGACGTGCAATCCGTGGACATGGAGATTCGTGTCGCACATCGACTCCATTTCGGCACCGCCCATGTCCATGGGGGAGCAGAGGAACGGACTGTTGTGCGGCAGCCCCGGCGGGAGATCATCGAGCAAGTTGACCAGGTTGACCCGGAGCCGGTCGCCCGGGCGAACCCGGAGGGTCGGGCCGGGGGAGGATCCCTCAAAGACGTTCATGATCGCCGTCTGACCGGCGAGCGGCACCGACTGGACGCGGCAGGTCAGGGTGGTGTCGAGCAGACCGTCCTGGCTGGCGCGGACCTCCGGCTCGACGAGCTCCTCAGCCGCCGCGGCCCGGCCGAAGTCGACCCAGGGGAGGATCAATCCCCGGCCGGCAACGCCCATGGTGGCCACCCCGGCCCCGGCCGCGAGCTTCATGAGACCCCGCCGCCCGATGACGTGTTGCCTCTGCTGGGCCTGCCGGGTGCGATCCGCATGCGTCGTAACGATTGGATTCGATGATCGGTCCATGGCACTGTCTCCTCTGTCTCGTGCGTTCGCGCGCTCTTAAGGTTGAGGCGCGGAGCGAATCGGTGGTCAATTTGCCCGCGGCTTCGGGAGGACCACCACGACGCCGACCATGTCCGGATGGATCGCGCTGTGATAGTAGTAGGTCCCGGGGTTGGGGAAGGTGACGCTGTAGCTGCTCGCAAAGGGGAGTCCGTCGCCGATCGGCGAATCCAGATACTCCTGGTTCAGCAAGATGCCCGATGTTCTCTCGCCATCGACGTAGGGATCACCTGACAGCGCCGAGGGCTGGCTGAACTCAGTGAGGTTGTTCACTTGGTTCGGATTACCTGACGCGTCCAGACCGGGGCAGGTGTTCCAGATGTCGGGGGCGAAGCTTCCGGCAGGCGGCAGCTGCAGCTCGCCGCTGCTGCTCATGCAGCCTGGCTGGTATGGGCTCAGGTCCTGCGGGATGGCGTCGGGGGTGGGGGCGAAGCCGGTGACGGTGTGGGCCACGGCGGCCGGGCTCCCGTTCGTCCACGTCACCGTGTCGCCAGCGATGATCACCATCTGAGACGGGGCAAACGCATTGATGGACAACCATGGCTTGTCTGGAACGCTCACGCCGGCAGCGGCCTGCCACGTCTTCGTGCCGTCCGGGTTCGATGCCTCAGCGGGATTGCTCCACTGATCAACGCCAGCGAGCGAATTCAGGTCCGCCTCGTACTGGCGTTGGGCGGCAGTCTCCACGTCACCGGCGGACTGCACGGGCTGGTCTGCCGGTACGATGTCGATGCGGCCGCTCATCGTCGGTCCGTCGGCATCGCTCGTGACGTAGTAGGGGCCGGGGAGAAGCCCGGGATCCAGCGTGATCGTGAAGCTGGTGTTGCCTTCGCCGCCACCCGGCGGCGGGTTGACGAGCACGCCGAGGTTGAGACCAAATTCCAATCCGGGTTGTCCAATGTCGTCTGCGTTGAACAGGCACGGGTCCTGGCCGGCGCGCCCGCATGGGCTGGCCGGCGGGCTGCCGAAGTACGGGGTTTGCCAGCCGCCGGGGCGGGTCAGGTCGGATTGCAGGAACCCGCCGGAGAAGCCGCCGTACCACTCCATTGGCGTCATGCCCACGGTCAGCGCGTGGATCGCGTGGAGCGCCTGGGGATTCGGCGCCAGGGTGAAGACGATGGTGTCCCCGGGGTGCGCCTGAAGGTGGCGGGGGTAGAAGGTGTTGAAGCTCCAGTTCTCTCCCTCAGGGCTGACGTTGTTCACGAGGACGTGCCAGGTCTGCGCCCCGGGAACGGGAGTCCCCGTATGCGGGCCAACAACAGAAACTCCGTGTCCCTCGCCACCCGGAGTCGCCTCTTGCGCGCCGGCAACCCGACCGAGCTGGCCGATCCGGCGCCACCAGATCGTGACGACAGGACGAGAGCCAGGACCGCGCGCCTGGTTCCAACGTTGGTTCATAAAGTGTTGGTTCATAAAGAAACCCTCCGGTAACTCGACGATATGCAGCGAGGCGCTGCGCGAAGGGGCCAAGGGGCGTCCATGGCCCATGCCTCCGAAGACGCGCGTGAGTCACAGCAGTGCGCTCCTTCGTCGGCGACCGGCCGCGGTGGATGCTGGAGACCAGGACAGCGGAGAGTCACCAGCGCTGGATTGTGAACCGATTGGGTGTAGCATACCCCGGAACCCCGGAATGTCAAGGTGAGCGCAAGGTGGCGCCGCGTGCAAAGTGGTCGAATCGCTCCTGATCCATTGTGCGTCTCCTTGTGCGTAACACTCCGTCAGGTGGCGTGGAACACGTCACCTGGATGACCCAGACCCTGTTTGGATCCTGATGGTTACTATGGGCCTGGCACGTGAGGTTCGCATCTATCGAAAGTCATATTTCGCTGTCAACAGGCGTACTGCCCGACTACGACTAAAGTCGTATAGCCACGGTGATTGGGAATGACGCCGCAGCGGAATGGTGGGGAAATAGCGGCCCTGGTGGTAGCGAGTGATGGGAGGCAGGTAGATGCAACTGCAGAACATTGACCCGAAGGGCTCGTTCCTGAAGAACCTCGTCCTGTCGCTGCTGCTCCTCGGGATGAGCAGCTTGCTGATTCCGGCCGTGCTGAAACAGATCGATGATCGGAAGTTCGTCGATCAGCAGCGGTTTCAGGCCGAGCTCTCGCGGCAGGACAAGATCATCGACGAGCAGGCTGAGGTGCTCGACACCCTGGCGGCGGCGTTCTGGAACTACGAGCTCTACGCTTCCGATTTGCTGTTTTCGCGCGATGAACGCTATGGACAGGACGACTGGCACCGACGAGCCGTTGACGCGTATTACCTTGAATCCGGCCCGCTGCTGGGGAAGATGCGGGCCGAGATCAGCACGTTGTTGCGGTTGGCCCCGCGCTCGACCTACGAGTCGTTTCTACGGCTGTACGAAGACGAGGTGTTGGCTCTTGATTCCTGCCTGCTTGAATTGATGAAAATTGAGGCTTCGTCCTCTGGGGACCCGGAGCCATCCGGCTGCGTGGCGAGCGAGGGGAAGTTCTACGGGGTGTCCTGGGACACGCTGTCGACCTATGTTTTGGAGCAGGACCTGGCCGACCGAGCCGATCGGGAGTTGGAGAGCTTAGCCAGGGCGTTCGGCCTCCATCATGCGCCTGACTAACATGCCGGTGTGTTGGGTTCCTGGCGCGGGTCGTAGCGACGATGTTTGACCTCAGCGAGGAGCTAATCACCGCGACGATGGGGGACGTGACAGGGCAGGGTCCGGATGTAGGTTGGTGACCATTTCTACGCAGCGCATCGTGTTGGGTTGTGCTCCGCACCGTCGCGCTCTTCGCTCGCGGGGGAATCACCATGGCATCTCGCCGTCCGCTCGTCCTGGCAGCACTCGTCGCCGTTGGTCTCCTCATCGGTGCCCACGGCACCCCTGGGTACGCGCAATCGACCTCGCCTATGGTGGGCACCCCCAGCACCGATCCCCTGGCCGGGATTACGAGCGAGACGTTGGGTAGTGGCGTGCCCAGCGCGACGACGGGGCCAGACGTTTGAACTCGCTCGCGTCACCTTCGCGCCCGAGGCGACGATTCCCCCCCGCACCAACCCGGGAGCGCAACTGGTCTCCGTGCTGTCCGCTACGTTGACGCTGATGGCGACCCAGGCTGAGGGGCACCTGAGGCGGCCAGCGGCACCGAGCGGGACGCTGGTGCCGCCAGCGGCGGTCGACCCCGGCGCCTCTGGAACCTCATGCCGGTGATACGATGACGATAGAATGACGCCTGGGGCTGTTGCGTTCAGCGCCCGAGCGTTTCCTTGTTCGCGTAGGAGGAATGGTCCATGCGACGGCGGCAATTCTGGTCTTCGTCCTCGTTGCCACGCTCCTCGGCTCACTCGTGCTTCCCGGTCCACCCCTCTCCGCCGCGCAGGAGGCGACTCCCGCTGCCGCGGAATGCCCGGCCATGAGTGCCGAGGAAAACAAGGAGGTCGTGAACCAGTTTCTCGAAGCTGTCCATTCAGGTGATGATGCGGCCGCCGCGGATCTGACGGCGGAAGGTTTCACGCACCGCGCGCCCGCCAAGGGCGAGCGGCAGGGCGATGCCCAGGGATTTCTCCGGGGTCAACAAGCATCGTTCCCCGACGCCACAATGACGATCGATCTCTTGGTCGCGGAAGGTGAAACTGTCGCCGCGTACGTCTCCTGGAGTGGGACGCTTCAGGGAGAGACCGCTGTGATCTCTGGCCAGGACGTGAGCATTCCAGAGGGCCAGCGCGACGCGGAGTGGGTCGGCACCATGTTCTTCCAACTCGAGTGCGGCAAGATCTCGGAAGTGTGGCCTGTCATTGACCGGCTCGGCCACTTGATGGATCTGGGAGTGATTACCGAGGAACATCTGCAAAGCGCAGACGCCAGTAGCGACGCCAGCGCCGTAGTCATCAAAGGTTCAGGCAAGGTTTGGAGCCGGGGCGGATTCGCCCCGGCTCCACTACCACAGCGCTTGGTCATCACACGTGCTGGCGGGACGTTCGACCTTGGACCGCTGCGTCCTTGGCTCAGGCAAGGACCTTGATCGTGCCCATCATGCCGTGGTCCTCGTGCAGCAGGATGTGGCAGTGGTAGACCCACCGACCGGGGAAATCGCGGAACCGGGTCCGGATCGTGATCTCGCCGAAGGGCGGCACGGGCGTCGTGTCCTCGTGGTAGCGCACCGGCACCGGCTGCCCGTTCACCGCGACGACCTGGTAGTCGTTGATGTGGATGTGGAACGGATGCCACTGCGTGGAGGCGTTGCGGATCACCCACTCCTCGACCGTGTTGAGGCGCGCGACCTGATCGTCGCGCTCGCCGTCGAAGAAGTGACTGTCAATCAGGGCCGCGGGGCCCCGTTGACCCATCGGTGGAGCAATCGGCGGCTTCATCTGGAAGGTGATCCGACGACGCTCATCGATCTCCGCGGTCGAGAGGTCCTCCACCGGCAACAGCGTGGTCGGTAGCGGCTGCGGCGTGACGGCGGCGCCCGCCGAGACGAGCGTGGCCAGGGTCGCTGGGACCTGCGTCGTGAAGCCCGTGGAGAAGGGGAGCGTTCGCAGTTCGTAGGTCCCGGCCGGGCCGCCCTGGACCAGCACCTCGACCCGCTCCCCCGGCATGAGGACGATCTCGTCGCGGGTCCAGGTCTCGTTGAGGGTGTTGCCGTCCTTGGCGATCTGGTGGAGCTGGTGGCCGTCCAGGCGCAGGCGGAACGTCGTCGACGCGGTGAGGTTCTGGACACGCCAGCGCTGCGTCTCGCCCGGCTGGATCGTCATCGTCGGGTTCAGCTGGCCGTTGACCATCCGCAGGTACGTCGACTCCGAGGCGGCCCCCTGGTCGATGACGCTGCCGCCGTCGGGCGTGAGTTGCGTCGTCTGCAGGATGAGCATCCGCTCGGGCACCCCGTCGATGCCGGGCAGGCGGTCAAGCTCCCCCTCGATGATGATCCCGCCCATCATGCCGCCGAACACCTGGTTGTGCGCGGCGCCGTGCAAGTGCGGGTGATAGTGGTAGACGCCGGACGGATGATCCGGCGGGATCTGGTACTCGTACTGGAAGCTCTCGCCGGCCGCGACGCGGAGGAAGGGATTGTCCGAGTTGCCCTCGGGCGAGACGTGGAAGCCGTGCGTGTGGAGGTTCGTGTCGCACGTGCTCGCGTGCTCGGCGCTGGCGTGACCGGCCAGCGGGGCGCACATAAACGGGTTCTTCGCCGGGAGCCCTGCCGGCAGCGCCTCCAGGTTGTTGACCAGGTTGACGCGCAGGGTGTCCCCCGGGCGGATGCGCAGCGTCGGGCCGGGGAAGGAGCCCTCGTAGACCCGCATGATCGCCGTCCCCCCTGCCACCGGCACCGCCATCACGCTCGCCTCGAGGGTGGTGTCGAGCAGGCCGTCGCGGCTGGCGCGGACCTCGGGCTCGACCAGCGGCTCGCCCTCCGCGGCGCGGCTGGTGGGGACCCAGGGCAGGATCAGCCCCCGGCCCGCCACGCCAAAGGCGGCCACTCCGGCGCCGGCCGTCAGTTTCATGAGGTCCCGGCGTCCGATCAGCGACCGGGAGTGGGGGCTCCGTCCCAGTTGCGACCTCGGGTGTTCGTGATGAGCGGCTGTGGCTTTTGGTCCATCGGACTCTCCCTTCTGGCGTCGCCCGCGCTCGAGCGAGCACGGCGTTGGTTCTGTCGCGAAATCTGGTGCGCCTGGCATCGGGTGCGGAGGCGCCACGACCAGCCCCGTCATCCCGCCATCGGTGGCGGGACGACGATCACGGTCCCTTCCATGCCGGGATGGATCGCGCAGTGATAGTGGTAGGTCCCGGTGTTGGGGAAGGTGACGCTGTAGCTGCTGGCGAACGGCAGTCCCTCGCCGATGGGGCTGTCCAGGTACTCCTGGGGGAGCAGGATGCCCGATGTTCTCTCGCCATCGGTGTACGGATCACCTGACGGGGCTGAGGGCTGGCTGAACTCGGTGAGGTTGTTCACCGACTGGGGGAAACTCTGCGCGTCAAGGCCGGGGCAGGTGTTCCAGATGTCGGGGGGGAAGCTCCCGGCAGGCGGCAGTTGCAGCTCGCCGGTGCTGGTCATGCAGCCCGGCTGGTACGGGCTCAGGTCCTGGGGGATCGCGTCGGGGGTGGGGGCGAAGCCGCTGACGGTGTGGGCCACGGCCGCCGGGCTTCGGTTCGTCCAGGTCACCGTGTCGCCGGCGTGGACGACCTTCGCTGGGAAGGAGAACTCGTTGATGGACAGCCACGGGTTGTCCGGGCTGCCGCTGCCCGCGTCGACCTGCCAGGTCTTCGTGCTGTCCGGGTTCGACGCCTCCGGGGGATTGGTGACCCGATCGTGGCTGGCCAGCCAGGCGAGGTCCGCCTCGTACTGGCGCTGGGCGGCCGCCGCCAACTCGCCGGCGCTTTGCACCGGCTGGTCTGGGGCCACGACCTCGATCCAGCCGATCATCGTCGGCCCGTCCACGAGGCTCGTGAAGAAGTAGGGGCCGAGGGGCAGCGCGGGGTCCAGCGCGACCGTGAAGCTGGTGTTGACCTGGTCGCTACCCGGCGGCGGGTTGACGAGGACGCCGGAGCTGACCCCGAATTCGACGTCCGCCCCAGTCTCCACCGGGCACGGGTCTTGGTCGGGGCGCCCGCACGGCGGGGGGCCGAGCCCGGTTTCGAAGTACGTGCTTTGGAGGCGGTCCGGCTGGCTCGGGTCCAGCGGTCGGACGAACCCGCCGGCGAAGCCCTCGTACAGCTCCAAGGGGGTCAGGTCCTGTTTGAGGACCATGACCGTGTGGAAGGCGTTGGGGTTCGGCGCCAGGCTGAAGACGATGGCGTCACCGGGGTGCACCCGCAGGTGGTCGGGATAGAAGGTGTTGAAGCTCCAGTTCTCGCCATCGGGACTGACGTTGTTGACCAGCACGTGCCAGGTCTGCGCCCCGGGAACGGGCGTCGCCAGGGGCGCGGCAGCAGGAGTCCCCAAATCCGCGCCAGCAGGCGTCGCCTCTTGCGCGCCGGCAACCCGACCGAGGTGGGTCACCGGCGCCACCAGGATCGCGACGAGGACGAGCGCCAAGACCGTGCGCCTCTGCCACCGTTCGCTCACATTCATGGAATCGTCCTCCTGGATCTCGACGATACGCCGGGAGGCGCTGCGCGAAGGAACCGATGGGTGTCCAAGGCGCATGCCTCCGAAGATGAGCACGCGTCTCCGCGATGAGGCGAGAAGCCAGGATGGCGGAACGCTGACGGCTGACTGTGAACCGACAGGGTGCAGCATACACCCAGGCCCCAATATGTCAAGATGGACGCGATGGGCCACCGCTACCGAGTGCGCAACCGGGCTATCGACCAACGATGCCAACACGGCTACGCCGTCACTGTCGCGCCGAGGTCGGTCACTAGCGGCCGCAGGCATCATGCTTAGGGCCGCTGCTGTTTCTGCGCGGGTGCTAGGTCGTCGGCGTCCCGGCCATCGAGGTCCCCTCGGGGAAGCCGGGATTGCCCACCTGCATGCGGATGGCGTGCACCTGCCGGGTCGCCGCTTCCGCACCACCCCCGCCGGCCTCGTTGATGATGGTGTTGGCGGCATCCCGGACGGTGATCTGCACCTGCGTGCCGTCATCGCGGAAGCTTTGTCCGTCGTCGCTGACTTCCGGGTAGGCATCGCGGGTACGGGTGCCGAGATAGGTGCCGTTCAGATCCGAGAGGGCCTGGACATAGGTCAGATGGACGCGGCGCTCCCCACTCGGTTCCCAGACCCCAATGGCCGTTCCCTGCAAGATCACGCTGCGCTCCGCGTCGGTATAGCTGGGGACGTAGGCGACCGTCATCGTCCCATCGGCAGCGAAGATGGCCGGACGGGCGTTCCGCGGGTCACTCGGGTTCATGACCAGCCAGGCGCCGACGATGGGGTGATTGGCCCTAGCGCTCGGCGTGGCTTCTTGGGCCGTGGTCGTGCGCCTTACAGCGAGAGCGCCGGTGAGGACGCCAGAAACGGCCGAAAGCAGGACGGAACGACGGCGCATGATGGACCTCCGATGATGCGTAAACGACTGCCACGATGGAAGCCGCGAGGTGGCATCATCGCACCGTACATCGGGGGGCGCTGACATGATGTTGCACTGAGCTCGAGCGCCACCCTCCCGTGGTGTGCGCGCCTCGTCTGCTACGGCATTGGGGTGGCCGCCCCAGCCCCATCTGGGGACACTGCGCTCTGCGGGTAGATCCCAGCGATCGCCATCACCACCGGCTCCGTGCCGTCGTTGCGAAACTCGCCCCCGACCGCCGAGATCAACAGGAAGCCATCCCCGGGTCCCAACTGGGTCTCCGCCCCCGCTGGCAGGACCTCTGGCGTCACGGCATCCGGCGTGGCCTGACTCACCGCTCGGGTCACGAGGATATCGTCGGTGAAATTGCGCAGCGTCAAGGTGCCGGACTCAATGAGGTGCGCTTCGGGGCCAGGATCACCTGGGAAGACGGTGACGCCCGCCCCAGGGGCGAATTCGACCCGGAAGAGCGTGAGCGAGGCCGGCGCCGCCGGCAAGGTATCGGCGCCAAGGATGCCGAAGTCAGCAGACTCCCGGAAGACGATGTCGCCGGTGAAGACCGGTGGCACCGGTGTTGGGGTAGCCTCTTGGGCACCGACGTGGGCCTCGCTCCCCCCGCGGATGAGGGCAAGGCTCAGGATGATGAGCATGGCGAGGTATGGGTGACGACGCATCACTGGTCCCTCCTATCGCGAACGAGCCACCTCCGCAGTGGTCGTGCATGGATCATCGTAGCAATCGATCTCCTGCCAGGAGCGTTATGAAACCGCTTCGTCAAGCGCAGGGACTCCCGTCTCCAGCCGGGACATCAGTGACTGCGCGGATCCCTCCATGCCAAAACCGGGGCGGCATTCCCCGAGAAGTAAAGCGTGGACCCCAGCACTTCTGTATTGATTGTGGCTCTTAGGGGCGCTATGCCTCGCAAACGTCGCCGAGGTTTCGGCCCTGGCGCCGCTTCAATTTCGGCGGTTGTGTCGATACCGATTCCGGTATGATGCCGTCGCCCGGCAAGTGGATCCGGGATCGGCATGATCGCGGAGAGATGATGATGCGCGGGATGCGCGGTTTGGTGATGTTTGCCGTAGTCGCGGTGCTCATGGCCTACGGCCTGGGCGGCGGCGTTTTCGCTCAAGATGCCACGCCGGTGACAAACTCGGAGGTTGGCGACGAGACGCTCGTCGTCATCGACCATTCTACGACCGACACCGTCATTGACCTGGGCGAGCAGGGCGACTCGATCGGCGACCTGCTCGCCTTCGGCAACGCGGTCTATGACGAGGGTAATGAGACCGAGGTCGGCACGAACCAGGGGAGCTGCGTCCGGACGGTACCGGGCGAGGCGTGGGAGTGCACGTTCACCATCATCCTGGACGAGGGACAGCTGACCGTCGCGGGTCCACTCTTCGATGCTGGCCCGTCCGAGGTGGCGATCATCGGTGGCACTGGCGCCTACTCCACCGCCCGCGGTCAGATGCGGCTCGAGGCGACCAGCGAGACCGAGTCCCGCTTCACCTTCGAGATCGCACAGGTCTGAAAGCGTTTCTCCATAAACATGCTGGTGAAGAGGTAGGAAGGATCCCCACCGACCCTGGTAACCATGCCGAACTTGGCCGTGTGCAGTGAGTCCAATCCGAGAATCTCCAACCCGATCGCGGACGCTCATTCGATGATGGCGGAGAACTTGCGGCCGCCGACTCGATCAGCGGCATCATCCAGCTGAATTCACTCTTCCATCAGGGGGGCAGCATGATCAGCGTCAGGCTCGTCAAGGCGTCACTGGTCACAGTTGGAAGCCTTTTGATCGTTGGCTGCATTGCTTCTGGGGGAGATGGTGAGCCTGGGATCAGTGCGGGACGACGTGCGATGAGGGGGCATGTCGGTACGAATAAGCCAGCCTCGGTCGTTCGTCCCTGAGCCATTCTAGATGATGGAGGAGCGCCAGCTAATCGACCGGCGCTCCTCCATCATTGTGCGGACTACACGGTGAAAGCGTGTTTTGCAGATAAGTTAGGTCTATCTGATGCGGCCATAGCTCCCACCAGATCGCGCCCCGGGCAATATCCGAGACTGTCCCAAAAACGTTCCAGGGTGTTGAAAACGGCGTCTGCCGGATGCGAGGATGCCGGTTCCTCGGCTGAGCCGCCACGCGGAAGGAGCGGCTGGTGATGATGGGCATCATGGGGCGCGCCGTTGGTCCGCTCCCCTCGGTGACGCGGGAGGACCTGGTCCCTCCCGACCACGGCTATCGCCGCCTGGAGGACACACGCGACCGGCGTTTCGTGCGCGATCTGGTCCGCGACGCCGACGCGCCGTCGGGCCAACCCTCCATCGACCCGGTCGTCTTCTGCATGCTCCACCTGGTGCAGCTCTTCGAGGGGCTGCGCTCCGAACGGCAACTGATGCCGGTCGTGGCCGACCGGTTCAGCCTGCGCGTGCTCCCTCGGCGACGAGCTGAACGAGCCGCTGCCCGATCACTCCATCCCTCACCCCGGCCGGCTCCGGGGGGCATTGCGCAACGACGAGAGCGCGGAGGTGAGCCTCCTGGCCGGCATCCTCGTCCCGGTCGGGGACGGCGGCTGCACGAACGGCCGCAAAAAGGGCGGCAAGCACCACGGTGGCAGGAAAGATGGCAGGCACCACGGTCGCAGGAAAGATGGCAGGCACCACGGCGGCAGGAAAGACGGCCGTTAGCACGCGGGAAAACAGATACGGGCAAGCACGCCAAGCGCGGCCGATGATGGCGCGTCCTGCACTGGGCGCCAAGATCCTGCCGTGAACGTGTACGGATAATGGATCTGAATCCGCAAACAGGGAGCATGCCCCAAAGCGAGCATGCTCCCAAATGGATGGATTGACAAACGCCGTGTGTGCACTATGATTCGACTACCTCAGACAGAGACCCATCCGGCGCGCAGACGCTGCTGATCGCCTGCGCCGCGATGACGGACGTTGCGCTTCCGGCCTGAGTGGACTGTTCCGCAGGCCGGGGTGCGTGTGCCCGCCGGCGCATCGTGTCGGGAGGGGAAGACCATGGATGCCGACCCTCCGGTGTGGTCATCACCTACGACTTTCGACATAGGCGGGTGTTTTGCAGGTCACCCGCGAAATACGACTTTCGATAGATGCGCCCCCAACGTCCCCGGTCCATAGTGGGACCAGGACCCATCCCGGGTGGGGCGTGTCAGACAAGGAGCACCGACATGAACCAGGAACACGTTGACCAGATTAGCCGCACCCTCGGCTCGGGGCTGTCCCGCCGTGGGGTGCTACGCACCCTCAGCGGGGTTGGGGCGAGCGGGATCCTCGCAATGGTGGGGTACGAGGCGAGAGCAGCCGATCGTCCGCACGAGAATCTGCAAGACCGCAGCGAGCAGCGCAACCGCAAGCAACGCAACAACCAGGACAACAACCAGGACAACAACAAGAAGAACAATAACAACGACAAGAACAACGACAACAACAACCAGACCAACCAGCCGGGAGCGCTGGGAGGCTTTTTTGGCCTGGGTACGTCAGTTTCGTACGCTCACCAGAACGCCGATATTTATTACATTCGGGTCATGGGTATAAATGGTGATGTGAATTACGTCTTTGGTCCACACGACCAGCCTGCCAACCTGTCTGTTACTGAGGAGGATGGCAATGACGAATCCGCCGTCACCTTCATCATTGATTACCCAGGGTGGACAGACAAACTCTACATCCAGGCAGCCAATTTCCCTTTTAGCGAGCCCGCGGTGAGCTATGACAAGGCCCAAAACGTCCTCAATGATGATGGTTCGAACTCTCACGCCAGCCGCGCCATTGTCACTAGCCCGACCATGTCGTTTCATCACCTCTCTGTAGGGGCAAGCTACCAATTGGATTGGGAAGGAAAATCGTTCAAGATCGAACGGCAGTCGGATTCCAGCGATTACAAGATGTTCCTGGTGACCGCGCTGGCCTAATGCCTGAGGTCTGCGACCAGGCGTGATCCTGGGTGGTCAGGGGTCGGTCATCCGGGTGAGCTTGGTCATGGCAGGCAGCGTCGAGGTCGGGCGACGGCCAGGTCATGAAGGCGAGGGCGGGAACGCTTCCCGCCCTCGCAGCATTCGTCGAAACGCCTCGGGTGATCACCCGTATTCGATAGACGCGAACCTGACGCGCCCGACCCAGCGTGGGGAGGCGGAGTGTTCCACCGGCCGGGGGGGTGCCTTCCGGCGCATCGTATGGAGGGCATGATCATGGATTCTGAGCGGTTTGATGGACTGGTGCGGAGCTTTGGGCAGCCCCGGTCACGGCGGCAGAGTTGCGTGGTCTGGCTGGGGCCGGGGCGCTGGTGGCGCTGCTGGTGGCCAAGCCGGTCGCGGCGGGCAAGGCCGGGAAGTCCAACCCGCCGAAGAACGCAGGCAAGAAACCAGGCAAACAGTCCGCCGGGCAGTGGCCAGAACGGCCCGCTGGGCAGCAGCCCGACGGGCCATGGCCAGATTGGGCCGACGCCGGACTGCTATGACCTGTGCCAGGAGGCATGCGATGAGCCGTGCGAGGGGCCGTTCGAGGACTGCCTGGGGCGCTGCGGGGATGCCCCCGACGACACATGTATCGCCGCCTGCGAGGACGCCCAGGAGTCGTGCGAGCAGCAGTGCGAGTTGGGTTGTATACGGTGCGAGCGCGTGTGACGTCGCGGGGCGGACGATCCGGACGGTGCGCTCCCAGCACCCGTCGGGTCCACTCATGCGCCACGCCCGAGACCAGGACGGAACGGAGACGGAGGGGACCCCAGAACGGGGTCCCCTCGCTTTGCGGATACGTGCCCAGACTGTGTGACGCAAGCGACGCTCGTGGCCACGTCAGGGCTGGTGTGGGCCGCAACATCGGGATTTGGGCATGCTTCCGGGCGGAATGGGGCAACGGTCGACCCTCGAAGGTGTCGGAAACGGAGGATGGGACGTTTTTGAACAGGCTGCGCCGTTAGAGGAACCGGTTTCATCCGTGGATGCGATGCTCAGCCGCCAGCGGTACCGGAGTACCGGAGCACCTCATCGACGGGCTGCGACCTCGGGTGGGGCAAGAGCGGCGCTGGTGGCGACGCGTGAGGGGAGGCGCAGTCCATGCAGATCATTGACCCCAAAGGCTCGTTCCTGAAAAACCTCGTGCTGTCGCTGGTGCTCCTTGGGGTGAGCAGCTTGCTGATCCCCATCGTGCTGAAACAGATCGATGATCGGAAGGCTGTTGACCAGCAGCGGCTTCAGGACGACCTCGCGCGGCAAGACAAGGTCGTTGACGCCCAGGCCGCGCTGCTCGCCACCATGGCGGCGGACTTCTGGGCCTACGAGGCGCACGCCTCCGATGTGGTGGTGTCGCGCCATGCACAATTTGGCCAGGAGGGCTGGCACCAGCGAGCCGTCGACGCCTATTACCTGCAGTCCGGCCCGCTGTTGGCGACGATGCGCGCCGAGATCAGCACGTTGTTACAGCTGGCCCCGCAAGCGAACTACGAGGCGTTTCTGCGGCTGTTCGATGAGGAGATCTCGGCGCTTGATTCCTGCCTGCTGGAGTTGATGAAACTCGAGGCTGCGTCCGCTGGCACCCCGCAGCCGCTCGCCGCCGGAGACCCCGCAGCCCTCCCGCTGCGTGGCGAGCGAGGGGAAATTCGCCGGGGCAACCTGGGAGACGTTGGCGACCGCTGCTGAGCATCAGGACCTCGCCGGAAGCCTCGATCAGGAGTTTGCGAACCTGGCCCAGGCGTTCCGTCTCCAGGATCGCCTCGCCGAAGCGCCGCAAACGCCCACACCGGGATCGTGATCGTGGTCCGGCGAGGCTCGGGACCGTGGTAGTGGTAGGAACCCGGTTCGGGGAGCCGACCAGCAAGATGGTTGCGGATCATGGCTACGTATCCGCAAACCGGCTCCCGGTGGCGCTCCAGCGCGCTGATCTGCACGACCGGCTTGACCCACGCTCTGCGTCGGCTATGATTCGACGACCTCAGACAGAGACCCATCCGGCGCGCAGACTTGCTCCTGATCGCCTGCGCCGCGATGACGGACCTGGCGCGTCCGGCCTGAGTGGAATGTTCCGCAGGCCGGGGAGCGTGTGCCCGCCGGCGCATCGGTCTGGAGGGCATGATCATGGATGCAGACCGTCCGGGGTGATGCTCACCTACGACTTTAGACATCAGGCGGGTGTCTGGCAGGTCACCCACGAAATACGACTTTCGATAGACGCGAACCGCATGATGCCCCGGTCCATAGTGGGAACCAGAACGCATCACCGGCTGAGTGGGTCATCCGAGTGACGTGATCGACGTCATGGGGAGGCGTGGCACGTACACAAGGAGCAACGCCATGGATCAGAAACGCTTTGAGCCAGATCAGCCGCACCCTCGCCTCGGGTCTGTCTCGACGCGGGGTGCTGCGGGCGCTTGGGGTCGGTGGGGCGAGCGGGCTCCTCGCGGTGGCGGGGCTGGCAGCGCGGGCAGCCGATCGTCCGCACGAGCGCCTGCAAGACCGCAACGAGCAGCGCAACCGCAAGCAACGCAACAAGAACGACAACCAGAACGACAACGACAGCGACAAGAACAAGAACAAGGACAAGAACGGTGGGGGTGGCCAGCTGGGCAGCGGCCAGAACACGAATGGCGGTGGGGGTGGCGGGAACGGGGGGAGCAACCTCGTGCTGCACCCCGGCCGGCGAAGGGGTCCCTGAGGGGTCCCGGTCCTGATGGCGGGGAGATCCCCATCGCCGACTACGACGGCCCCGTCACGCGCCCCCCGGTCCAACCGATGTTGCACCAGAGCGGACTTCCGGAGGGAGATCGCTGCGAGACGCAGTTCGCCCTGCCGTACCGGTCCTGCCTGAGGCTGCCATGGGGACCCCGGGTGTGAGGATCCGTGCGAAGATCAGTGGGACAACGCGGTCGACGCGTGCGAGGGCAGCGTGTGGCGGGCGTGCCCGCCCGCGAACATGGCAGGGTGGACTGATACGGCTGCCCCCGACGCTCTGAGCGCTGATATGCACACGAGCTGGAACGGATGTCTCTACCCTCCGAGGCGATCCTCACCTAACGACTGGTTCGCCATGGAGACGCGTGCTTGGCAAGCCGATCGCCGAAATACGAGTTCGATAGACGACCGTCGTCCGGCCCGGACCAGAATGGGACCGTAGAGGTTTCTGCAGGCCGGCGGCGGGTGCCCGCCGGCGCATCGACAGAGAGGTCATGATCATGGATTCCGAGCGGTTTGATCGTATTGCGCGGAGCTTCGGGCAGGCTCGGTCACGGCGGCAGACGCTGCGTGGTCTGGCCGGGGCCGGGGCGCTGGTGGCGCTGCTGGCGGCCAAGCCGGTGGCGGCGGGCAAGACAGGCAAGCCCAACAAAGCACCCAAGAACTCGGGCAAGGGGCAGCCGGGTAACAGCCCGCCGGGCAGTGGTCAGAACGGCGGTGGCGGGCTCGGAGCAGTTGGACCGTCGGGGGACTGCGATGATCAATGCCTCCAGCAGGTGGGGCAATGCCGGGTCCGCTGCGCGAATGCCACATGTAGGGCGGCCTGCGACAGCCTGATGGATGAGTGTGAAGAGAGGTGCCAGTTTGGTTGACGGCGCCGGGCAGACGCTGCGGACGGCGGCGCGGCACGGAACACGCTGCTGATGGACGAGGGCTCCCAGCACGGGAGCCCTCGTGGTGTCATCGGCCGGACGCGACCAGCGGACACCCTGGCTCCTTTGCGGATAAGTGACTGTGTCCGCAAAGGACTCCCCCGACTATTGCCCAGTCCGGGCGACGCACCCTCCTTGACATCGGGTCGCGTCGGGCGCACCCTAGCCGCGCCCAACAATCATGACCGCGGCGCGCGGTCAACAGAACGATGACGAAGCCGTTATGAGGAGGATGCCCTGATGTCCCGCATCGATCCGCTCCGTGGCCGACTTGGACGCCGCAATCTCCTCAAGGTAACGGGAGCGGCTGCCGGAATCGCCGCCCTGGGAGATCTCCCCGGCAAGGGAGTGCTTCCGGCGCGGTCTGCGCTCGCTCGCCAGGACGCAGCGAACGCCATCATCTTCAGCGTCGGCACCGACATCGACGAGCTCGATCCGCGCACGACTGATACCCAGGAAGGCTATACCGTCGCCGCGAACGTGTACGACTGTCTCGTGCTCTACGATCTCGGCGCGACCACCATCCGACCCGGACTGGCCGAATCGTGGGAGATTTCCGAGGACGGGCTCCTCTACACCTTCAACCTGCGTCAGGGCGTGAGCTTCCACGACGGTGAGCCGTTCAACGCCGATGCCGTCGTCACCTGGTACACCTCGATCGATCCCGATGCGGCAGACACCCAGTACGATGCGGCGCGGATGGTCTACATGGCGGACTTCATCACCAACTGGATCGACACCGTCGAGGCCGTCGACGAATTTACGGTTCGCATCACGCTGCCGGAGCCGTATGCGCCGCTCCTCGCCAACCTGGCTATCCCCATTGCCGGCATCCCGAGCCCGGCCGCGATTGCCCAGGGGCTCGACTATCTGGCCACGAATCCGTCCGGGACTGGCGCCTTCCGGTTGGCAAGTCCCGACGACTGGACGCGAGACAGCCAGATGGTGCTTCAGGCCAACCCGGATTACTGGGGCGGTGCGCCGAAGGTCGAGCAATTCATCGTGCGGGTGATTCCGGAAAGCTCCACCCGGCTCCAGTCCCTCGAGGCCGGCGAGATCGATATCGCCTGGGCGCTCAGCCCGGAGGACGTCGAAAAGACGCGAGACAACCCCGATCTAGTCGTCGTCGAGGCCGCCGGGCTGAATACCAATTGGGTCGGTCTCAACGTGACCAAGGAGCCATTCACCTCGAAAGAGGTCAGGCAAGCGCTCAACTATGCCGTTAACAAAGAGGAGATTTCAGAAGGGACTCTACAACGGCAATATGGTGACCGCGGGTGGCGTGCTGCCGCCAGTCGACTGGGCGTACAACCCGGACCTGACGTCGTACCCGTACGATCCAGACGGGCAAGAGCGCTGCTGGCGGAGGCCGGCTATGACGAGGGCAACCCGCTGACCTTCACCCTTATGGCCTACACCATCCCACGCGGCTTCAACCCAGCCGGGGATCGCCTGGCGACGGCTGTCCAGGAATTCTGGTCCGAGGTTGGCGTCGAGGCTAACGTCCAGACTGCGGAGTGGACCCAGTTCCGCGCGGACCGCAACGCGGGCAAGTACCAATGTAATTTAGGCGGCTGGCAGGGGGATAACGGCGATCCAGACAACTTCCTCGCCACGTTTTTCTACAGCGCCAACAAAGGTGGAGGCAACACCACCTTCTATGACAACCCCGAGGTCGACGACCTCCTTGTCCAGGCGGTACGCATCTCGGACCTGGAGGAGCGCAAGGCGCTCTACCAGCAAGCCGAGCAGCTGATCGTCGACGATGCTCCGTGCGTGTTCCTGGGTTACCAGATGCATCAAGTGGTGACGCGCGCAAATATCACCGACTTTCAGCTGCAGCCGACCTACATCTACTACTTTGCCGGTGTGAGCAAGGCCTAGAACGTCGAAATCCCTGAGCCCACCCTTTCTCCCAGCGCCGGGAGAGGGGGTGGGCTCCTAGGGGAGCGGTGCTTACCTCGCTCCGCGTGAAACCAGGGCCGCTACGCACGAAGGAGGCACGGAAAGCGGGCAGCAAGACCCGGCCGCGCAGCGGAGCGGAGAACTGACGGGAACGGTATGATGCGACCCTCTGGTCGCCGTCGACGCGGCCGTCGGTGCACCGCCAGGAGGACCCGCATGCCCCGCCGCATCGTTCCCGTGTTCGCCGTCCTGCTCGCCGTCCTCATTGCCGGGAGTGTCCTGACGCCGGGTCGCCCGGATCCTGCCGCAGCCCAGCAGGCCAGCCCGACCGCTGGCACGCCCTGCCCGGCGACGAGCGAGGAGGAGAACGCCGCACTGGTCCGCCGCTACTACGAGGAGGCCTACAACGAGCGCAACCCGGCGCTGGCGCATGAGCTCCTGGCCGACCAGTTCGTGCGCCACAACGTGGGTGCCCCGCATCGGGATCAGGCACACGGCAACGCCGATGACGTTGCGCGCGTCGAGGCGTGGCTGACGGCCTTCCCGGACCTGCACGTGACCATCGAGAAACTCATCGCGACCGAGGACACGGTGGTGGTCTGGAACATCTGGCGCGGCACCCAGGACGGCCCCTTGCCGCAGTGGGATGCGCCGGTGACCGGGCAGACGATGGAGCGGGAGTCCATCATCATCTACGGCGTGGCGTGTGGCCAGATCGTGGAGAACTGGATCGTCCAGGACAACCTGACGATGCTGCGCCAGTTGGGGATCATCACCGACGAGGAGCTCGCGGATGCCGGCACCCCGACGGTGGCCACCCCGGTGCCGTAGCGATCCCGAACTGAGCATCGCCTCACGCCGCGCGGATCACACCCTCTGAGGGGATGAACCCGGTTATCGGAAGCGGCACCCGTGAGGTGGGGCCTGAGCCCATGCGCCGTCTGCGCACATCGCTCCTCGGGAAGGACCTCGCTCCTGCGGAGCAGTGGGTACTGGCACTGATAACTGCCGAGTGACCGTCGCACAGTCGGGCGTGGCCGTGTATGCTGAAGCGGCCTCAGACAGCAAAGCATCCGGCGCGTAGACGTTGCTGATCGCCTGCGCCGCGATGACGGACCTTGCGCTTCCGGCCTGAGTGGACTGTTCCGCAGGCCGGGGTGCCGCTGTGCCCTCCGGAGTATCGTCCTGGAGGGCAAAATCAATGGATTCCGAGCGGATTGATGGACTGGTGCGGAGTTTCGGGCAGAGCCGGTCGCGGCGGCAGACGCTGCGTGGTCTCGCTGGTGGTGCTGCGGGGGCCTCTGCCCTCGCGCTGGGCGGTGGCACCCGGGCCCAGGAAGCCAGTCCGGCCGCCTCACCCGAGGCGCTGGCAAGCCCCGTGTCACCCATGGGGACGGAAATCGCCTGGGTGCCGGTGTGGGTGGTCAAGCCGGGGGCATCATTGGAGAGCGTGCGCGCGGTGTTGGAGGAGATGGTGACCTCCGCCCGGAGCGAAGCGGGGACCCTCAGCTATGCCGTGTATGTCAGTGAGGACGGCCAGACGATCACCTTCTACGAGCGCTACGCCGATGAGGCCGCGGTGCTCGCCCACCAGACCCACTTCGGCGAGCGGTTCGCGGAGCGCGCCCAGGAAGCAGGGATGACCTGCACGCGCATCACCGTCCTCGGGTCACCGGGGGAGGAGGTCCGGAAGTCGATTAGCGGCTGCGGCCCGATCTACCTCCAGCCCTTCGGCGGCTTCTCAGTGCGCTGAGCCACGGCACCCCATCGCGGTGCCGCCTGTCGCTCGGCCTGAGTGGGACTGTGGAGTGTTCCGCAGGCCGGGGAGCGTGTGCCCTCCGGCGCATCGTGTCTGGAGGGGACGACGCATGGATGCCGACCGTCCGGGGTGATCCTCGCCTACGACTTTAGTCATAGTCGGGTGTTTGACGGGTCACCCGCGAAATACGACTTTCGATAGACGCGAACCGGGGGGCTCCAGTCGATAGTGGGGACCAGGACTCATCATGGTTAGACACAAGGAGCACCGACATGGATCAGGAACGCTTTGACGAGATCAGCCGCACTCTCGCCGCGGGTCTGTCTCGACGGGGGGTCCTGCGCGCCATTAGCGTGGGTGGGGCGAGCGGACTGCTCGCGGTGGTGGGGCGGGCCGGCGGGTGGCCGATCGTCCGCACGAGCGCCTGCAAGACCGTAGCGAGCAGCGCAACCGCAAGCAACGCAACAACAACAAGAACAACAACAACGGCAACAACAACCAGAACAAGAACAAGAACAACGACAACGATTCCAATGATGGTGGTGGCGGCCAGTTGGGCGCCGGTAATCCCGGGTCGCTGCGCCGTCGCTGGGCTGCGAGGCTCAGTGCCAAGAGCAGTTCGATGGCTGTTTGGAACCCTGCCTGGGAATCCCGGCGCCGCCGAGTTCTGTATCGAGAGATGCACAACCCAGCAGAGCGACTGTCTCGCTCGGTGCCCGACCGCGTGAGGTCGCGGGGCGGACGATACGGCCGGCGCTCTGCCAGCACCGGTCGGGTCTACCCGCGCTTCACGCCCGAGACCAGGACGTAATGTAATGATGCCCGCCTGACGCGACGGTGGGCAGGTGAAAGGAAGGGTGATGATGCCAGACGAACCGACGACCGCAAGTGCTCCTACAGCGGAGCGATTCATCTCCCGAGAACTCTGATTGCCTGCGCGGGAGCGGGCGCCACTGCGCTGGCGTTTGGCGGCCTGGCGGTCCTGACGCGCAGCGACTCAGCGACAGCGCAGGACGAGGCGACCCCGAGCGCCGAGGAGGTGGCCGAGGCGCCGCAATCGCCCGCCTCGCCGGAAGCGTCGCCGACTGTCGACCTGCCGGCGGTCCCGCCGGAGGCCGCGCAGTTCGCCAACGACTGGCCGCTGGCCCAGGGCAACTACGCCGCCACCCGCCTCGCCGGCAGCTCGCCGATCGATTCAACTACGGTCGGCCAGCTCGGCGTAGCCTGGCGCCTCCCGCTCGACGCGACCAGCGCTTTCGGGGCGGTGACCAGTAACCCGATCGTCGTCGGCGACACGGTCTTCATCATCGACATGCTGGGCAACGTCCAGTCACTCGACCGGGCCACGGGCGCCGTCAAGTGGCGCAACGACTATGGCGTCCCGACCTATGGCCCCAACGGCGTGGCGATCGGCTATGGCCACCTTGTCTCCGTCCTCGGGGACACCGCTGAAGTGCTCTGTCTGCAGGCCGACTCGGGGCAGGAGGTCTGGCGGTTCCAGCTTACCAACCACGGGGCGCTGGGCATCACGATGGCCCCCCTGATTTACGATGGGGTCGTCTATGTCAGCACCGAGCCGGGCGGCAACACCAAGGGCAACTATGAGGGCGGCGCCTCCGGTGTCGTCTACGCGATGGACCTGCTCACCGGGATCACGCTCTGGACCTGGAACACGAGCAAGGGCGAGCTCTTCGGCAACTTCGTGGTCAACAGTGGTGGTGGCCTCTGGTACCCGCCATCGATCGACGAGGCGACTGGCGTCCTCTACTTGGGCATCGGCAACGCCGCCCCGTTTCCCGACGCCTCCAGCCGGCCCGGCCCCAACGACTACGCCAACAACCTCGTCGCCCTCGACCCTAAGCAGGGGCGGGTCCTCTGGTCCATCAACGTCAAGCCGCATGACATCTACGACCACGACAACCAGCACACGCCGGTGCTGGGCGACGTCGACATCGGCGGCGTCGTCACGCCGCTCGTCTTCTCCTCCGGCAAGCACGGCTTCGTGTTGGCCGCCCATCGGGAGAGCGGCATCGAGTTCTGGAAGGTGCTGGTCGGCCAGCACGTCAACGACATGCTGACCGAGATTCCCAAAGGCACCCCGATCGTGACCGCTCCCGGCGACTTCGGCGGCGTCGAGTCTCCCTGGCGTTCAAGGACGGTGTCGTCTACGCCGTGGCGCTCAACTTGCCCTACACAGTGTTCGGAGAGAATCCCGACTCAACCCTGGCGACGGCGACCAGCACCCTGGTTGCAATCGATGCGGCGACGGGGCAGTTCCGGTGGAACGTCGAGGTCCCGACGGCGGTCGCGGGGGCCGGACCGACCATCGCCAACGACCTCGTCTTCGTTGGCAGCCTCGACGGCCTCGTGCGCGCCTACGCGACCAACGACGGCTCCCTCGTTTGGACCTTCCAGACGGCGGCCGGCCTCAACGCGCCGTTCGCGATCGCTGGCGACACCCTGCTGGTGCCGTCGTCGGCGTTTATCTTCCCGTCGGCCGACGCGACGGACCCGCTCCCCGAGTACGCGGCCGAATTGATCGCTCTTCGGCTCGGGGCGACGGAGGCGACGCCACCGGCGGCCGAGGCCACGACCCCCACCGAGCGGGCCACGCCAGCGCCCAACGCCGGTGGCGGGCCGACCGTCACCATGGTCGACATTGCCTTCGACCCGGCGCAGCTGACCATCGCGGCCAACACCGACGTCACGATCGACCTGCCGAACAACGGTACGGCGGTCCACAACTTCAACATCGACGCCAAGAACAACCCGTCCGACCCCGGCATCCACTCCGGGGACGTCCAGCCCGGTCAGAGCACAACCGTCACCGTCAACCTCTCGCCAGGAGACTGGTACTTTTACTGCAACATCCCCGGTCACGAGCAGGCCGGGATGGTGGGCACCCTAACAGCCCAATAAGCCCGACCGCGTTTGGTTGTGCTTCGCACAGTCGCGCTCTTCGTTAGAGGAGGAATCCCCATGGCATCTCGCCGTCCTCTCGTACTGGCCGCACTCGTCGCAGTCACTCTCCTTATCGGTGCCCGCGGCACCCCTGGATACGCGCAATCGGCTTCACCCATGGCGGGCACGCCCAGCACCGATCCCCTGGCCGGGATTACGAGCGAGACGCTGGGCAGTGGCGTGCCCAGTGCTACACCGGGCCAAACGTTTGAGCTCGCTCGCGTCACCTTCGCTCCGGAGGCGACGATTCCCCTCCACACCAACCCGGGAGCGCAACTGGTCTCCGTGCTGTCGGGTGAGTTGACGCTGATGGCGACCCAGGCTGGGGGGCAACTGAGGCGGCCAGCGGCACCGAGCGGGACGCCGGCTCCGCCAGCGGCGGTCGACCCAGGGTCCGCGGTCGTGCTGCACCCGGGGGAGGGCTTCTTCTTCCCCCAGGGGACGGTGCACCTACTCCACAACGCCGGAACGGAACCTGCCGTGATCATGGTGGCAACGCTCTTTGCCGCCGATCAGCCGGACCTGGTCTGGACCAACGAGCAAGGGACACCGACCCCCTAGGAACGACCCGCGGGATAACGGATACGGGCAAGCACACCGAGCACGGCCGATGACAGTGCGTCCTGCACCGAGCGCTAAGGTCCTGCCGGCCACGTTTGCGGACAATGGCCGCGTATCCGCAAGCGGCTTCCCCTGACGCTTCTCAGCGCTGATCTGCACACCCAGTTTGCACGGATGCTGACCGTCCGGTGCGATCCTCGCCTACGACTAAAGTCATAGCCGGTGATGGGTCTGTGGACCGCGAAATACGACTTTCGATAGACGCGAACCTCGCGTGCCCGGCCGATAGTGGGCATGCGGAGTTTTCCGCTCGGCGGTGGATAGAGGAGGACTGACGATGAACGTTTCCTTAGGGCTCGGCGCCTTGGCCATCGCCGGGACGATCGGGTTCGTGCTCGGGAGTGCGAGCGCGCTGCCCGCGGCGCAGGCCGAGCAGCCCACCCGGACGGTCGTGCTGACCCAGCAACCGCCGACACTCCACCCGATTGACCTCCATCTCGAGGGAGCCAGCGTGGCCGATATGGTGCTGTACGAGGCGAGCATCGCGGGCGAGCAGGGAGAGTCCGGCATGCTGACCGGCTTCCTCATTACGGCCGACGTCCCGGACGCCGAGACCGGCGACGTCCACCAGGATCGCCTCGGCCAGCTCTCCTTCGACCTCGGCAACGGTACCAGCCTGGTGGTCGCCGGCGAGGCAATCTACCCCGGCGAGGACGTGGAGATGACGGCGAACGCGGCGCAACTGCGTGCGGTGGTCGGCGGCACCGGCGACTTTCTGGGGGCGCGTGGTCAAGTGGAGACGACGCGCAACGACGACGGCAGCTACCGGCACGAGTTCACGCTGCTCGACGACTGAGCGGTGCTCGCCTGAGCGTCTCGCCGGGGGCACGTCCTGAAGCCAACTGATTCAAGGCCGGGCGGCGGGTGCCCTCCGGGGCATCGACAGAGAGGGAGTGCTATGGATTCCGAGCGGTTTGATCGTATTGCGCGGAGCTTCGGGCAGGCTCGGTCACGGCGGCAGACGCTGCGTGGTCTGGCCGGGGCCGGGGCGCTCGTGGCGCTGCTGGCGGCCAAGCCGGTCGCGGCGGGCAAGACTGGCAAGCCCAACAATCCCGGCAACAGCAAGCCGGGCAAGGGCCAGCCGGGTAGCAGCCAGCCGGGCACCGGCCAGAATGGCCCGCTGGGCAGCGGTCCAGATGGCCAGCCTGGGTCGTCGCCGAACTGCTCTACGTGCGAGGAGGAATACGATGGCTGCACGGAACCCTGCAACGGGGAGTCCGGCTGTCTCAATAGATGCCAAAACAACCTGAACCGTTGTAATGCTCAGTGCCCGGCCGCGTGACGGCGCGGCGGCGAACGATCCGGGCGGTGATCAGCCAACAGAGGAGTGTTCCGCAGGCCGGGGGGCGTGTGCCCTCCGGCACAGCAGGTCTGGAGGGCACGAGCGTGGATGCCGACCGTCCGTGGTGATCCTCACCTACGACTTTCGGCATAGACGAGTGCGTGGGGTGCCGACCGCGAAATACGACTTTCGATAGATGCGCCCCTGACGCCCCCGGTCCATAGTGGGGAGCAGGACCCATCCCGGGTGATGGGTCATCCGGGTGCCGTGTTCGACGTCATGTAGAGGCGTGTCAGACACAAGGAGCACCGACATGGATCAGGAACGCTTTGATCAGACGACCTGAGCGTATGGCCCCGGGGCAATGGTGACGTCAGTCTTGAGCTTGGCTCCTCCGACCATCCGTCTCGCCACTCCACCGGCCAGCAGATTGTCGCGGGTTGGGCGTCGCCGTGGCTGTCCCAACTCAACGAGAGAGCGGACAGATCGACCCTCCGCTCGATGTCCAGCCCCGGCATCCCAGGATGAATGACACGACAGTTGCGTGTGGAACAGAGCAACGATCTGCGCAGCCGTCTCACTGCCGGTGGTGCCCCCCTCATGGTCTTCGCCGCCGGCATTGTCCTCGTCGCGGTGAGCCGCTTGCCGGGCCAACCACGCACGGCGCAGGAACTCTGGCTCTGGCGGCAGGGTCCAGATGAGGCACTGGGCCGCGACGTCCGCTGGAGGGCTGCTGTGTGCCGCTTCGACCTGGCGCAGTCGTTGCGTTTCTGCACGCAGCGTCTCGGCTGGACGACGCCACGGATACGATCCCCTGAGCAAGTCGATCGCGGGACGCGTCTGGTTGTCGCCGCTTACGCCCAACTGCCCCTGGCACGGACATGGATCGCTGATCGCCATCTGCCATGGCAGCATCCACTCGCGTTGGGAACGCTGACAGCCTCCCGCGTCCGGCGGGCGCTTTCCGCACTGCTGCCGCTGTGGGGAACGCCAGCCGCAGCGCCACAACCGTGCGGTCGCTCACCAGGCCACAGGGAGCTAGTCGGGGCGCGCCACGCGCTAGCTAGCTCGGAAAAAGACCGCCTGAGACTCGAGTCCGACCCCGTCCCCACCCGGCACGCCGCCGCGGCCGAGCGCGGTGCCGCTCCGGCAACGATTCGATCACAAGCCAGGAACCGGATTCAAAACCCAGTGACGTACATTTCGCTTCGAGCGTCTACGGGAAAGCAGCCGCCGCGTGGTGGCAGGCTGGCGTCGCTCGTACACCGGCTGTAGCATCGGACGGTTCGGTGCGCGCAATGTGTTGGAGGGTCATGACATGGCCAGAGTAGAGTCTTTTGCTGGCACCTCGTGCGGGTCGGCCGCGCTCTCTCGGCGGAGCGCCGTGCTGCGCCTCGGGGGTGGAGGTCTTGCGACGCTCCTCGCCAGCAGCGCCATCCCTGCCTCAGCCCAGGAGGCCAGTCCGATGGCCGGTACGCCGTCCGAGGGCCGAGCGTATCTTGCCATTCGTGAATACCAGCTAGCTCCTGGCCGCACGATGGAAGAACTACACGCGGTGGTCGAGAGCGGGTTCATCCCGATCCTCCAGCAGGTCCCTGGCTTCCAGGAGTACTTCCTGGTCGAGACGGGCGAGGGTGTGCTCTCGATCAGCGTCTTTGATGATCAGGCCGGAGCGGAGGAGTCGACGCGGCAGGCGGCCGATTGGATCCAGCAGAACATGACCGGTTTCTACACCGGCCCGCCGACGACAACGACCGGGAGCGTCTGGCTGCACGACGTCGGCGCAGCAATGTCCGCCACCCCGGCGCCATAGGAGCCACCGACGATGAGCGTTACGGGATGGCGTCGAGGGGGTGCCGCCGAAGCCGCTGATGGTGTGGGCACGTCGCCACTGCTGTCATGTGTCCACCTTGCGGTGTCGACACCGATGACCACGAACACGCGGACGGACGACGAACTTCACAATCTGCATGGGCTGGTGACAGGCCGTGGGGAAGAGACTCTACAGTCACAGGTCAGCGTCGAAAAGGGCTGGTGATAGGCCGAGGGGAAGAGGATCCACAACCACAGTTCAGCGTCGACAGTGTCGACATCGGGATCAACGGGACAAGAGGTAAGCCGATCGTCGGGTCCGAACTTACTGGGCAATTCACGGGGATTCCCCGTGAAAGTGCAGCCGGCGGCTCACCGGGCCAATTCCATGAGCAGCTTGATTCCCTCGTGGTCGACGCCCGGCGGCATTGTGGGCCGATGTGAACTGCGGCATATCCCCGTCACGGCGCTGCCGTCAACACCCGCTGCAGGAATTGACGCGTGCGTGGCTGCTCAGGACGGCGGAGGAGCCGATCGGGCGGCCCTATCTCCACGATGCTTCCCGCGTCCAGGAACGCCACGCGGTCGGAGATCTGGCGCGCGAAGGCCATCTGGTGGGTTGCCAGCAGCATCGTCATCCCGATGCCCTTCAGCTCACGGATGATGTCCAGCACCTCACCCACCATCTCGGGGTCGAGCGCGGCGCCTGGCGGTCGACTTCCTGCTCGGGTGCTTTGCGGCCGGCTGGACGGCCGAGCCGGTGCCCGGGAGCTTATGCGTGCTCACGCTGAACGCGCTACGTACGGTCTCCGCCTTCACCTCGACGGGTGTGTCGATTCCGAGGTCCCGCGTTCGTCGTGTAAGTGAGGACGATCTCATCGATGATGGGAGACACAACAATGGCAGAACGGGAGCCGACCGAAGTCAGAAATCTCGACCGCTACGGATATCCGGCACTACCGTGGAGCAAGGCCCGCGACATCCTCGCCGTCCCGTCCGAGACCGGCAGGTTCTTCCTCGGAACGGTCGGGCCGGACGGCCGCCCCCACGCCGCGGGTGTGGGCGCCCTCTGGTTCGACGGCGATCTTTATGTCGTTAGCGGTCCCGGGACTCGCAAGTCCCGCAACCTGAAGGCGAACCCGGCCTGCACGATCCCCGCCGCGCTGCGCGGTATCGATCTCGTGTTCGAGGGCGAGGCGACCAGAGTCACCGACGGGCCGACGTTCGAGCCGGTTGGCCGGCTCTACCGTGCACAAGGGTGGCCGGCGGAGGTCGAATGTGACGCCTTCACCGCCCCCTACAGCGCCCCGAGCGCCGGGCCACCGCCCTGGCACCTCTACCGCTTCACGTTCCACACCCCCTTCGGGGTCGCCGCCGAGGAGCCGAATGGCGCGACGCGCTGGCGGTTTGACCGCTGAGGTCAGGGCCGGTAGAAGATCGCGTGGTCGATCAGTCGCGGGGCGGCCGCCGACGGCAGTAGGGCGCCGACGACCCCGATCTCGTTGCCGTCGCAGTCACGGACCGCGGCCTTGTGGACGCCGGTTCGAGTAAGTTTCCCGCTCCGCGCCGCGTGAGGCCCCGCTCGGCGATCTGCTCGACGAGCGCGTCGAGGTCGTCGGCGAAGACGACGAGCCTGAGCGTGGCTGGCATGCTCGGACCACTGCTCGACGAAGTCGAACCGGTGCTCGGCAGGCTCCCGCACGGCCTCGGTGTCGTTTGGGACGAACCACGGCGGCGAGCCGAAGTGCCGTTCGTACTACTCCACAGCCACCGCGTAGCCGGTGACCGGGACTACCGAATTCAGATCAATGGGCATGCACGCGGATGGTAGGAGGCGTGCGCCGTCTCCGCGGATCCCATCCCCTTACCGCAAAGCGGGCCATGGCGTCTCGTGACATGCCACAGTGCCGAGAAGGCGGCCGGCAGTGACAAAGTACGTGATCGGTCCGATCGTGGCCCTTCGTCTGGCCCTGCGAGAAGGAGGTCAATACCTCCGTGCCGTTGTCGGCGTACTTCGTGTTGCCGCTCCTCGATAGGGTCGACTTCAAGATGCCAGCGATGTCGTAGCAGGGTACTGGGGCTGCCCCAGGGGGAGGCAGCAAATGTCGTGGTAATGCGGGAGGTGGCCTGGATCTCGCGGGGACTCTGGAACGCGGCGAGGAGAGCGCCTGCCAGTGCCAGAGCAATCACGCGGCGAGGGATGGGCCCCGCGGGTCACGGCGACATCCCATCGGTCGAAGCGAGCATCCTCCACGGTCAGACCTTCCGCTGATAGTCGTGCAGTATTCCTCTGGTGCGCCATCCCGTCGTAGCTGAGAGGGATTCCGCGGTCACCAGCGCTACGGCTCCACGGTGCGGTGTCGTGCTTAGGGACGCTCGCGGGCTGCGCCAGTAGACTTCCGGCACACTCGTTCGCGTCGGCTTAGAGGGAGACAGTATGCGCGTCAATCGGCGACAGGTTCTTTTCACCGTAGCAGCGGCATCGTTGCTATCAAACCGGTTCGAAAGCACGGCGGCGCAGAGCACCCCCGTTGCGACGAGCGCCGTGACACCTGGCTACGCGATCGCTCGCGTCCGCCAATTCCCGACCCCCGACCTGGTCGCCGCCATCACTCCCGACGCGCTGGCGACCTTCCTTCCGCGCACGGCGGCCCTCCCGGGGTACGCCGGCTATGTCTTCAGCGCGCACCTCACTGACCCCACGGCCACCATCTCGCTAACGCTGATGGCTGACGCATCGGCCGCAGCTGCTGCCGACCGGGTCGCGCGAGAGTATGTGGCAACACTCGATCCCCGCTTCGTCACCGAGACGCCGGTCGAGGAACAGGGACCAGTGCGGATCTACCAGACGACCACCCGCCCTGCCGCCGATCTACCCTCCTTCCTCAACGGGTGCGTGTTCACCATGCGCAGCCGGCGCAATGCCCCCGGCGCCGACATTGAGGCGGTCATCGCCAAGAACTCCAGCAGCCTGACGCCGATGCTCGCGGCCATGCCCGGGTTCGTCCTCTATGCCTGGCTCCAGACCGAGGACGGGCGGACCGCCATCAACATCTGGGAAACCGCGGACCAACTGGCCGCGGGCAACGACGCGGTCGCGGCTTGGGTCGTGGCCAACAGCGCCGAGACGACCACCGGAGAACCAGTCGTCAACGACGGGATCGTGACCTACGCTGACATCCCCGGCTTCATCTAACGGTCTTCGGTCCACAAGGGTTTTTGAAACCGGCTCTACGGTTGTGATTTGACCCGTCGGGCAGAGGTGAAGGCGCCCCGCTGGCGTTCTGTCCGGTGGGGAGGCAGGCTCACGGTAATGAACTCCGTCTGTCCCGCCTTGACCACCCTGTGCCACTTCCGCGACGACGACTATCACTTCCTGGGGCGGCGGCACCAATACGTTGTTTGAACAGACCAACCCGCTGCTGAGTGCTGGGTTAATGCCGTGACTGGTGTACTTGTGCTGCGAGCCGGTTCATCGACGTGGCTGGGGCAGCTTCTACGCAGCGCCACGGAGCGGGGCGTTCGACGTAGGCGCCCTGCGCGCGTGACCAATTATCCGCCAACCGGCGGGCGGCCGGCTACGCCGTCCACTGCAGCGCGTGGCCATGTTGTGCCGCCGAGACGAGCCCCGGTCAAGGCTACGTCCACCATCCGTCGCGTGACGCGGCGGGCCGGCCCATTGTCACGGGGTGGGCTTCCCAATGGCTCGCGCAAATCGGCGTCGAGCGCAACCGTTGGACCGCCCCACCTGACGAGCGGTGAGGGCGTCCGACCGAGAACGTAAGGGCTGTCTAATCGTGCACGTCACCGTCTCGCCGGCACGACCTGCCAGATCTTCGTGCCGTCCGAGTTCGACGCTTCCAGTGGATAGTCGATCCTATCCTGACCGACGAGCCAGGTCGGGTTGGGTTCGTACTGACGCTGAGCGGAGGTTTCCAACTCGTTGATAGCCTCCACCAGCTGGTCCGGAGCCACGACGTCCAGGCGGCCGGTCATCGTCGGGCCGTCCACATCACCCATGAACTAGTAGGGGTCGGGACTTGCCTCGGAGTCCAGCATGACCCTGAACGACATATTCCTCTCACCGCTGCCGAGTGGCGGGTTAACGAAGACGTCGCTGATGAGACCCAAGCTTATGTCATCCTTGATGTCGACGTGCACGCAAGGGTCTTAGTCGTCGAGCCCGCACGGGGACAGCGCAGGGCCGGGCAACAGGTTCGGGGAGGGCCGCTATGATCACACGCATGCCGACATTCTCGTTCACCCGCGGGCGGCGAGCACGATGGGTTGGCTTCGTCAGCCTCGTCGTCGTTGCGCTGGTAACCGGCATGACGCTCCCCCTAGATCGCCTCTTGAATCCGTCTGCCACCGCCGCCCCAGATGTGATCGCGCCCAAGATCCTGACCGTCACCATGTTCCAGACCGGCGACCCGCTCGCTGGCGGCAGCGGTGAGGCGAGCGTCTGGGTGAAGAACGACAAGCTGGAACAGGTGGTCCCGATTCCCGGGAGCTTCTCGCCGCTCTACTGCAACGCCACCTACGAGCACTGCCTCGTCATTACGGGCGTGCTGGCCGCTAACGCTGCCGCGACCGTGATGGCCGTGGGGTTGAGCGAGCACGTCGACCTCTCCCACAGCTACATCATGGTCGCGGGTATCGGCGGCGGTCCGCCGGACAAGATCACGATCGGCACGGCCGCGTGGGCGGACTGGATCGTTAGCGGTGATCTCGTGACCGAGCTCGATGCGCGGGAGATGCCGCCTGATTGGCAGTACCCGAAAGCCTCCCTCGGCTGCGCCCGCCCCTGGTGCCCGGACGGCTTCCGCACCGGTACCGAGGTCTTCCAGTTGAACCGCACGATGACCGGCTGGGCGTTCCGCCTCTCAAAGGATGTGGCACTCCAGGATGATCCCAAGGCGCACTCTTACGTCCAGAACTACCCCGAGGCGGTGGCGCGCGGGGCGCCATTCGTGACGACGTGCGCGATTCTCGGTGTCAATGACTTCATCCACGGCACCCTGATGTCAGAGTGGTCGGCGTGGTGGGTGTCGCAGTGGACGGAGGGGAAGGGCCAGTACTGCATGTCCGCCGATGAAGAGGGCGGCATCTTGACCGCGCTCCAGAGGCTCGAAGCGGCTAGGCGCGTGGACATCGATCGCGTCATGGTGCTGCGCGTAGCGACCGACATTGATCGCCAGTACCCCGGCCAGACCGCCGGCGAATCGTTAGCGGAATCACTGAACAGTACTTTCGGCTTTGTCGGTCTGGAAAATATCTACCGCGTTGGCTCCCCGGTGGTGCGCGAAATTGTGGGCAACTGGGATCGCTGGCGGGCACGGGCCACCACCGCTGCCGAGTTGAGGCCGGAATCGCTGCGAAGGACTGCTCAGCACCTGAGATGTCTGCCCACTCCTCGTTCTCTTCTCTGCCGGAGATGCGCTGACATCAGGTGCGCGAGGTTGGTTGAAGTCATCGAAGCCGCGTGGCATACACCCGAATCTCAGCCCGCAGTTGTTCGTCCGCTTGAGCAACACAACATCGACCACTTTCCCTTCCGCATCGGGTGTTAGTCAGGGATGTCAAACGCGTTGACCACAGCCCGTTGCATCCCCGGATGGCGTTCCAGAAGTCCATCGATGCTCATGCGGAGGAATGACGCGAGCTGGATGAACTCCAGCGGCGAAAGCGACAACTTCACGAAGTCAATGTCGAGCTCGACCACGTCATCCTCGCCAAGAGTGTCCTTCGGTCTCGACGAAACTCGGCACCCCGTTTGCAACCCGGTCTCCGGCCAGACCATGTCAAGAACGTCATCCATCGCGGCCGCCGGTCGGACAGGTACGCGATTCCCCCGCTGGTCTGGCTCGGCGACGATCGGTTCATCGGTCATATCATCCTCCCGCGTCCGTTCTCATGAGCCGGCAAGACTTCCGGATCTCACCGTGACGCTGGTTGTCTCATCGAGCGAGAAATAGCATCTTGACCGCCGGTCACATCTTGCGAACATGCGTTCGCTTCGTATACTGGACGCAAGATTGGTTTCCCCGCGCATCCGTCATGATTTTCAACTCGGGAGTGGGCGATGACCAGTGAAGACAGCGAGCGGAATCTGCACGTCGATCGTCAGCTCGATCGTGATCTTGAACGTGAAGAGGAGAGGGGGCAACCGCTTCGCACAGCGGGGCTCGAAAGTGTTGCATCCGAGGATCGATTGACCAGTCGGGCGCATCCGAACGATAGCATTGCTCGCCAGGGAACAGATTTCGATCCGACTCCGTTCATTCGCCAGCTTCGCGGCCGTGGTGGAGGCGCCGACTATCTCGATGTCAAATGGCGTCTACTGTGGTTGCGCAAAGAGCATCCCGACGCTGAGATCGTGACTGAGCTGGTCCAGCACGACCCGCTGATGGCAATCTTCAAGGCGACAGTCACCGTGCCGACCGGAGGCAAGGCGACCGGCTATGGCAGCGAGACCGCGAGCGACTTTCCCGATTTCATCGAGAAAGCGGAGACCAAGGCGATCGGCCGCGCGTTGAACGCGCTCGGGTACGGCGCCCAATTTGGCGACTTCCAACGGCCGGACGATCCGGCGCTCGAGCCCGCCCAGGTGCATGGTAACGGCGAACACGCCGCCCCCCCAGCACGGCCGATCGCATTGCCTCGTCGAGACGAAACACCACAAAAGCGTCCGGAAACCAGGAGCGAGCGTCCGGAGGTTACGCCCCCTGCGACCCCTTCTCCGAATCCTGCCGCAGCCGATGCGGAGCTAGTCGATTACTCCTGGAGTGCGTTCTGGCCCTGGGCTCGGGAGCGCGGTCTGAACGGGCCAAAAGAGATTGAGAATCTCATCGGCCAGCAGGTGGCCGGGCTCTCCCCGGCGGAACTGCGAGATTTTATCCTGGCCGCCGACGCAAGCCGGTAGCTGATCTCTACCGTGGCCAACTACCGGCGTTTCGCCGGAAAGGCTAGGCCCAGCTGATCGGGTTTGAAACAGCCGGCGGCACGATCGGTTGCCGTTGCCGTCACTTTTCCATCGCCACTGAACGGGGACGAGAAGGATACGTCACTCGGATCTCGCCCCGTTGGTAAAGAATCTGCTCG
Source organism: uncultured Chloroflexia bacterium (assembly GCA_963751075.1). Lineage (GTDB taxonomy): Bacteria > Chloroflexota > Chloroflexia > Thermomicrobiales > UBA6265 > JACCXM01. The sequence goes on from CAVVTE010000013.1 coordinate 605,947, forward strand.
CCCGAATCCTCAGAAGTTCAAACTCTTTAAACCCTTTAAACCCTTTAAACTCTTCGCACTCTTGGCTGCCGGTATCCGGCGCCCGCATATACGGCGTATGTCGACACATATCGACATCGCGCTCCTACCGGAGAGGATCCGAGCGGGTACCATGTGTCCTACCGTTCGCCGTCTCATGGCAACGCGACGTGCGCACGGGACGTCATCCGAATTGCGATTATTCATTGACTGCCGCGCTTGTGGGCACCCCGAACGATACCGATGTCGATCCCGATTCTTGCCGTTACTGATGAAGCTGATCCTCGCATCCACAGCGCCACGCTGCGCGAGCGCTTGGGGCACGTCGCGTTCGTCGTCAGTTGTGGCGACCTGCCCGCCAGCTACCTGGAGTTCATCGCCGATGCGTTGAACCGGCCCGTCTACTACGTGCTCGGCAACCATGCCGAGGAGTTGACGCGCCGGTGCGCCGACAACGGATCTTGCCAACCGGCTGGCGCCGTCGATCTCGGCGGAAAAGTGGTCCAGGATCCCGTGACCGGGCTCATTCTCGCCGGATTCCCGGGTGGTCCGCGCTACTGCGAAGGCGAGCCGGCGCAGTACTCGGAATGGGAGATCGGCCTAATGGCCAAGAAGATGGCGCCCCGGCTGCACCTCAATCGGCTGCGCCATGGCCGTGCTCTGGACCTCCTCGTCACACACGCTCCGCCCCGTAACGTCAATGACCGACCAGACCCGGCACACCGGGGATTTGAGACACTACGTGGATTTCTCGCGAAGTGGCGGCCCGCCTACCACATTCACGGCCACGTCCATCTCTACGACCGCTCGCAACCCTACCAGCAGCGCTTCGGAGATACCGACGTGATCAACGTCTTTCCCTACCGCGTTCTCGATTTGGAGCCGGGTCACCCCGTTTCCCACCATACCGCGGCGGCCTCACCATGAGCCGGCCGTTCGAGTCCGAGGTCCGTCAGGACTTCGAGAGGGCACGACAGCACGGTTTTCTCGCCGACGTCCGCGCCATCTTCGCCCGGCGTTCCCGCGACTTGATCCCCTACCATGAAGTGCGCCAGCGAGTTGCGCCTGAGGGAGAGAGCTACCGCGGTGTGCAAACCGTCGGCCTCTCCCAGATTGTCGGCAGTATGGACCGGTTTCAGGATTTCAATCGCGAGTTTTTTCCACGTCAGCGCTTCACCGCCGGCCGTTGGCAAAATGTCGACCGGGCGTACTATCAGGACATCCACCTGCCGCCCGTGCAGCTGTACAAAGTCGGCGACGTTTACTTCGTCAAGGACGGCAACCATCGCGTCAGCGTCGCCCGCGAGCGCGGCCAGGAGTTCATCGACGCGGAAGTAATCGAAGGGCACATCCGCGCACCGTTCTATGCAGCCATGGGCGCAAACGAGCTCCTGCTACAGGCTGAGTATGCTGAGTTTCTGCGCCGCACCGATCTCGACCGCCTGCGTCCTGACCACGATATCCGGCCCTCGGCGCTCGGTCGTTACGATGAGATCTGGAGTCACATCGTAGGCCATCGCGATTGGCTGTCCGCCATCCGCCATGAACTGGTTTCTGACCGAGACGCGGTGGTGGACTGGTACGAACACATCTACTGCCCGATCATCGAGGTCGCCCGCAAGCGCGGGCTCACGGAGCGCTTCCCCAAGCAAACCGAAGCCGACCTCTACCTCTGGGTCATGCGCCACCGGCACGCGATCGAGCGAGAGCAAGGTCAGGACATCGGTCCGGCTCCGGCCGCGCGGGACTATGCAGAAACGGCGCATTCGCCGAGCCCAGTTGACCGCGTGACCGGCGTTCTGCGTGGGCTTCTCGCCCTTCCCGAGCGAATTATCCACCGCAACGATGGGTGATAGGGTAAGATAGGGAATTCTGCGTCTGATCGTCACCCGGTAGCGTCCACGAAGCGGCTCGTCTCCAGCCGCCGCCCACATCACTCATCACCGCATCACCCCATTACCCTCTTCCCCTCATCTCAATCTCATGGCAGGATGTGGGCGCTGCGGCTGTGTCGCCGGCAGCCGGCTCAGGGGGCTCTGGGGAGGGTTCCGGCATGAGAGAATCTTTCGAGTGGGTCAGAGTGGTCATCTTCCGCTATCACGCGTTCACCAACGTCCCGAACTCCTTCCTCATTGATACCTTCGTTCACTCTTTCCCAGATCGTTATGTCGATAAACATTCCTGTGGCACGCGTTGCTCAGAGAGTCGACGAGACGCGACTGGCAATCAGCCCGGCGTGCTTTAGCGGGAAGTCAGCGGGTACCAACTGGTGCCTGAACCGCACCCCTTGGCTTCTCGCAGTCCACGAGGCCATCGCCTGATCGCCGAGTAACGTTTCATAGGGGACTGAAGCCCATGCCACCCGCCATTGATCTCGCGCGCCGCTACGCCGAGGCGCTCTCTGCACTCCGCGCCATTCATGATTTTGACGACTGGCTCGGGCAGTTCTGGCGCGAGCACTGCCCTGCTCAGCAGGGCTCTGTCGCACACCAGACCGTGCTGGGGAAAGAAAGGGCCATCGTCTGGCACGATGGAGATGACACCGTTTACGGGTACCTGCCGGGTCAAAATGGCTGCTTTTGCGTTCCCACTGACGAATCTCTTCCGGATTTCCCGTTTTCGGCGGACCAGCTGGAGATTGCCTACGGACAGGACATCGTCATCAGCGCCGGCATGCGAGAGCAGCTGCAGCCCCCGGGGAACTAGTAGCGGGCCAGCGCGGATGCAGCTGGCACACGGCGTGCTGATTCGCCGGAGCCCATCCCGGTGGCCGGGTTCACTGTGCCTTGGCAGCGGTTGCTGCTGTACTGCCTCGCCTGACGTCACTCTCTAGCACTCTCAAGTGGAGAGTGCTAAACTTCCGCTGGGAGTACGATGTGAGCGAGATACCTGGATCCTCCAACCCGTCTTCGGTGCAGTCCGAGGCATCCCTGTCCGATCGACAGCGGATGATCCTCAAGCTCATTGTGCGCGAATACGTGGCCACGGGCCGCCCGGTCAGCTCCAAGACATTGGTTGAGAATTCTGGAATCGGCGTCTCTTCGGCCACAATCCGAAATGAGATGGCGGCGTTAGAAGAGTTCGGATATCTCGGGCATCTGCACACCTCAGGTGGCCGGGTCCCGACTGACCAGGGATATCGCTACTTTGTCGCGCACCTCATGGGTGACTTCGAGCTTCCCTCCAGCGAGCAGTTGACAATTCTTCATCAATTCAGGCAGGTCGAACTGCAGTTAGAGCAATGGATTGAGCTTGCCGCGGCAACGCTAGCGCGCGCGGCAGGAAACGTCTCTCTCGTCTCCGCGCCAATCGCTCAGACTCCTCGCCTGCGGCATATCGAGCTGGTTTCACTGCAACCGAGGTTGGGACTCATCATCCTCGTCACCAACGAGGGCGCGGCGCGCCAGGTAATGGTCCACTGGCCAGAGGACGCAGACCAGGAAGTCCTCTCGCCGTTGGCCCATAACTTGGCCTCACAATTGCGTGGCCTCACTGAGGATGATGTTGCGACGCGGGCCGCGAGCGCGACCGGGCTGGCACGGGCGGCCCTGGATCAGATCGCGACGGCGTTGCGCGGGGTGACCGCACAAGGCACCGCTGTCCGCCATTCCGGGCTCGAGCACGTGCTCAATCAGCGGGAGTTTAGCGATTCGGCCGAGGCAGAGGATCTTCTGGCCCTCCTTGGCGGCGGCTCGTTCGTGACCGCGATGCTTCCGCGTTTGGAAGAGGGCCCTGACGTCCAGGTCTTTATCGGTCAGGAGAACCCCGCCAACGAACTTCGCCGGCTCGGCATCGTTGTTTCGTCGTATGGGGTCGATGGCGAGATCATAGGCGTTCTTGGGGTTGTCGGGCCAACACGGATGGCTTACGACCGCTCGATCTCCTCTGTGCGTTACGTCGCTCGGCTGATGAGCGATCTCATGTCGGATCTCCGGGCAGGGTAATTGTGAGGCGCTACAACCGTTTGTCGGCCGGCCTGCAATGGCGGCCCGGCGGTTGCATTCAACAGAAGTGAATGTTTGAGGATCCCCTGGTTGGGATGGGAGCGATTGTATGAGAGATGTAAGCAACATGCGGGTCGAGAGTGACCCTGAGGTCGCTGAACCTACCGAGGCTGAAGCCGCCGCGGCAGGTCTTGACCTCGAGACGGTGGCGGCGGAACGAGATCGGTACCTGGATCAACTTCAGCGCACCGCAGCGGATTTCGCCAACTATCGACGGCGCACGGAGCAAGAGCGGGCTCAGCAGCGGCTGACCGCCAACGAGCAACTCCTGCGCGAGATCGTCCCGGTGCTCGATGATCTGCAGCGCGGCCTGGGGGCTTTGCCACCGGATGAGCGGGACTCGAAGTTCGCGGAAGGGATGCGCTGGGTCGAGCAGAAGTTTCTGACGACGTTGAAGAAACACGGCGTGACGCCAATCGAGTCACTCGGGCAGGTCTTCGACCCGTCGGTACATGAGGCCGTGGAGGCCGACCCGGCCGGCGGAGATGTGGTCGTGGCCGTTTACGCACCGGGCTACCGGCTCGGCGATGATGTGCTGCGGCCGGCAATGGTGAAGGTAGGTCAACAGGAGCTGGAAAGTCGGGAAGTCGGAACTCGGTAAGTCAGTTTCCGACTTGTCGTCCATCCGACTCCCGACTCAGAGATTAGAGGAGAAACAGAAACATGGCACGGACTATTGGAATCGACTTGGGCACCACCAACTCGGTGATGGCCACCATAGAGGGTGGCGAGCCAACCGTCATCCCGAATGCGGAGGGTGAGCGACTGACCCCGTCGGTCGTCGCGGTCACCCCCAGCGGCGAACGGCTGGTGGGCCGCTTCGCGCGCAGGCAGGCGGTCACGAATCCGGAAAACACGGTCTTCTCCGTCAAGCGTTTCATGGGCCGCAAATTCGATGACCCGGCCGTTCAGCGCGACAAGGGACTGGTCCCGTACCAGATCCGGGCCGCCAAGAACGGCGACGTTGAAGTGAAGATGGGCGATCGGTGGTACAGCCCGCAAGAGATCTCCGCGATGATCCTGCAGAAACTGAAGACCGACGCCGAAGCCTATCTCGGCGAGAAGGTGACGCAGGCAGTCGTCACCGTACCCGCCTATTTCGATAATGCGCAGCGTGATGCCACCAAGGACGCCGGACGCATCGCCGGGCTGGACGTGCAACGGATCATCAACGAGCCGACTGCCTCGGCGCTAGCCTATGGTCTCGACAACAAGGGCGACGAGCAAATCTCCGTCTACGACCTTGGTGGCGGCACCTACGACATCTCGATCCTGAATCTGTCCGAAGGCGTCTTCCAGGTCCAGGCGACCAACGGCGACACCCACCTCGGCGGCGACGACTTCGACCAGGCGATCATCGACTTCCTCGCCGACGAGTTCAAGAAGCAGGAGGGAATCGACCTACGCCGGGACCGCATGGCCCTGCAACGTCTGAAGGAGGCCGCTGAGAAAGCAAAGATCGAGCTCTCCTCGGTCGAGCAGACTGACGTCAACCTCCCGTTCATCACGGCAGACGCGAGCGGCCCCAAGCACCTCAATATCACCATGACTCGGGCCAAGCTCGAGCAACTGACGCAGCCGCTCGTCGACCGCACCGTGCCCCCGATGGATGCGGCGCTGAAGGATGCCGGGCAGAGCAAGGGTGAGATCGACGAGGTGATCCTCGTCGGCGGTCAGACCCGGATGCCGGCGGTGCAACGCAAGGTGCAGAGCTTCTTCGGCAAGGAGCCGAACCGCGGTATCAATCCGGACGAGGTCGTGGCCCTGGGCGCCGCCATCCAGGGCGGTGTTCTCGGTGGCGACGTCAAGGACATCCTGCTTCTCGACGTCACCCCGCTGACTCTCTCCATTGAAACTCTGGGCGGCGTGGCGACTCCGCTGATCGAGCGCAACACGACCATTCCGACCAGGAAGAGCCAGACCTTTACTACTGCTTCGGACAGCCAGCCGCAGGTCGAGATCAACGTCCTGCAGGGTGAGCGGCCGATGGCAACTGACAACAAGAGCCTCGGCAAGTTCATCCTCGATGGGCTGCCACCGGCGCCACGCGGCACCCCGAAGATCGACGTCACCTTCGACATCGATGCCAACGGCATTCTCAACGTGACGGCGAAAGACCAGGCCACCGGCAAGGAGCAGAAGATCACCATCACCGGGTCCTCGGGGCTTTCCGAGACAGAGGTGCAGCGGATGGTCCAGGAGGCCGAGGCAAATGCCGAGGTGGACCGGCAGCGACGCGAGGCGATCTCGCTGCGCAACGACGCCGAGGCGATGGTGCTCCAGGCCGAGAACACTCTCCGCGATTATGGGGATCGGATTCCCTCCGAGCTCAAGATGACGCTGGACACCAAGGTTCAGGCGGTCAAGGACATTCTGGAGAACGATCCGCAGAACGCCGACCGACTGCGCCCAGCCTACGAGGACATGGTGCAGTCACTGACCCAGGTCGGGACATCGATGTACGAGCAGGCTGGCGCCGCGGGCGCCGACATGAGCGGCAACGGCACCGGCCCGGACACGGACACGGCTACTGACGAAGAGACCGTCGACGCCGAATTCCGCGAGGTTGGCGGCGAAGAGCGAGCGTAGCGACCGCGAGAATCAACCTGAGGAGGGCGGCCAGCCGGCTGCTCTCCTCGGTCTCGTAGAATCAGCGTCTAGGGATTGCCCATTGCAATCGCGACGGCCTCTGCGGGATCGAGCGGCCAGATTGGCCGCCGTACCTTCCGGAATGTCAGGCGTGAGAGATCGGCGCCGGTAATGCCGGGTCCCTCCACGAGCACGACTCGCCGGGCGATGGGCTCGAACGCCGCCCGGAAGTGACCTTTTCCCTTCAATCCCAGGACCCGGTGCCGGGTCGGCTCCATGCCGTGGCAGCGGAACACGTTGAGGTCGACCGGAGTCTCCGCCCGGGTTGTCACCAGAACCTCCACCGGCGGCGCGGGAGTGCCGGACGCCGGTTCGCAGAGAAGAAGCGCGGTTGGTCCAAGGTCGACTGTCAGACCCGCCATCATCGGACCATCATTCACGAAGCGGCCATCACTCAGCAGTTTGACGTGGGCCCGTACGGGCAGCGGGTCGCCGTGGAGTCGATCGGTCTTGCCGCCAAGTTCGACGACGATTTGACTGCCCGGTCCGCTGGCAATGGCCTGTTGCACAACCTCAGGGTCACGGACCAGCGCGACGGCCGCGCCATGGACCCCGTGCGCAAAGAGGAAGCGCAAGAGCTCGACACTATCCCCTGGTCCGCCAGTCCATGGGTTGTCGGCGATATCCACCAGCACCAGTGGGCCGCTGACCGGCATATCGACGTCTTCTTCGCTATCGAGCGAACGGATCAACTCGGCTGCATGCTCGAAGCTGGAGACACCGCCCAGAAAGCCGTCTCGTAACGACCATGCCTCGGTAGCCAGCTCGTTCGCGAGATTCGCCGCCAGGTCCGGGTCGTCATCTGTGGTAACCAGGATCCCGAACCCAGCGTCCTCGGTGTCCGAGAGGGGAAACCCGCCGGCAACCGTGACATCGATGACCCGCGGATCCTCCTCAATCCGGTGCGCCCGCTCAATGAGCGCCCGCATCGGCATGCGTCCCGTCGTCATCCGTTGCGACGTCGGCAGCATCGGCGGCTTACGGAGTGCCGCGGTGGGACGGATCTCCCGGCGCATGAGGCGGGCCAGGACGCTGGTCGCCTCCTCGGCGCGCTCGGCCATATCGACGTGCGGATACGTGTCGTAGCCGATCAGCACGTCGGCAAGCTCCACCATCCGAGTCGAGATGTTGGCGTGCAGGTCAAGGGTCGCGACGACTGGCACGTCCGGGCCGACGACGTCGCGCACAGCCTGCAGGATGTACCCCTCACCGTCATCGTCGATCTCCGTCACCATCGCGCCATGGAGCGCGAGGAGGACGCCGTCCAGGGGGCCGTCCGCGAGCGTCTGCCGGAGCCCATCTGTCAGTAGCCCGGTCAGGTGACGTATTGCCTCCGCGGTGACGAGACCGGATGGTGTGGCCCAGACCGCAACGATCGGCAGCAGATCAAATCCCTGTATCTCGGCGCCCGTGATGAAGCCCCAGAACTCGGTGTTGGTATCGCGCGCGGTTTCGATGACGTCCTGCCCGATATGGATGCCGGACGCTTCGAACGCGGCTAAATCGGTCTTTACCGCAGAGAAGACGTTGGTCTCGTGCGCGATCTGGGCCGCGGCTACGCGAAACGCCATTGCCTAGGCAGTTGCCGGGCTTATTGGCAGGGCGACCGGCGCCCGCTCTACGTAATCCCAGCAAGCCACGCACCTGGTCGGGCGTGGCCAGTGGTCGACCTAACTCGTGGGCGATGCGGGCGACGCGGGCGACAAGCTGGGCGTTGCTCTCGGCCAATTCACCCTTGCGATACCAGATGTTGTCCTCCAGCCCCGTGCGGACATGCCCGCCCATCGCCATCGCGGCCATGCCGAGGGGAAGTTGGGCGCGGCCAATACCGCAGACCGACCAGTGGGCGCCCGCAGGGCAGCATCTCGACCATATGCTGGAGTTGCTTCACGTCCGGCGGACTGCCCCCACGCACGCCCAGTACGAACTGGAACCAGAACGGCGGATCCAGCAATCCATCATCAATCAACCGCAGCGCGTTCCAGACATGTCCCGGCTCGAAGCATTCGATCTCCGGTTTCACCCCGGAGGTCTTCATGCGAACCGCCAACTCACGCAGGAACGAGGGCGAGTTGATGAAGACCCGTTCGCCGAAATTGACCGACCCGCAGTCGAACGACGCGACTTCTGGCGCCAGCGTCAGTGGAGCCATGCGCTCCTCGTCTCCGGTTGTGCCCGCGCCACCTCCGGTGCTCATATTGATGATCACGTTGGATCCGGCGGCCTCGACCAGGTCCCGCACGCGGGCATAGCGGGCGGGGTCGCACGTCACCTTTTCCTGGTCATCGCGGACATGGATATGCACGATCGCCGCGCCGGCTTCGCCGCAGTCAAGGGCCGCCTGGGCAATCTCCTCGGGAGTCGTCGGCACATTCGGGTTTTGCGCTTTCGTCGGCCAGGATCCGGTGGTCGCCGCCGAAATGATCAGCGCATCACGCGGAAACTCGGCGGGTTGCGGGCTCAACTCGGTCATGGGCAGGCGACGACCTCGTAACGGGACGTGCGGCCTTCTGGCCTGGAGGCGGACTATAGCGGGCCGGCCGGTGGCGGGCAACATGGGGGGAAAGATGATGTGATGTTAGGGAGACCGTTCGAGATGCTGATGATCATGGCGAAGAACTGGAGACGCCGGACGAAGGGAGGCAGCGGGTCTGGTCGCGCGACCGCCCGCTCGATCGTCGCGGCGCATCACGGGAACATCACGGCTGAAAGCAAATGTGGCGACGGTACACGTCTGATGATACGGCTGCCGATGTCGCCCGTACTAGAGATGGAGGCGGAACCGGCGCCGTCGATGCGCCAGATTGCGAGGCGCCAATCGGGACGGGGCGATCACTTGACCATATCGCAAGCGTTCCCGCAAAAATTGCAGAAGCGATGGACCGGCATCATTGCCGCCGGGGCCTCGATCGACCCTTGGCAGGAAGAGGCTGACGTGGGTAGCAGCCAATGCACCGCGGACGATCGGCGCGCGGGATGACGCGGCAGCCGCCGGTGCTCCCGGATCGGCGTACGGACAGGTTACAGGGACGGTGAAGGGGGTAAAGATGATAAAGGTGATAAAGATGAAGAACGTCTCGCGTGCTGGGTGGGCCATTACCTTCACGCTCAGGCGGCCGACACCCGCTTCCCGAATGACCCTCCCCCCCAACCACCTGCACGCCCAGAGGGGATCCGGCACCGGGCCCCGCCGTGGGTGCCGAGGCGTGGTCTTTCGGGTAGTGGGGTGGCCCCGGGCGCCCGGCGGGCAGGCGCTGACGGCGAATGGGAATTCGAGGGGCGAGACCGTTCGTGATCCATCTTCGTGAAGTGGCACTGCTTCCGGCACGCGGCGGTCACGGTGAGGACGAGGGGTATCCGTTCACCGTGCCCGCCGTCGCCTCGTTGTGCTCGGCGCCCCTCGAATTCGACGCGCCGGTGACCTTCCTCGTCGGGGAGAACGGATCCGGCAAATCGGCCATCCTGGAGGGGGTAGCCTGTGCCGCGGGAGCAATCGCCATCGCCGGTGACGATCCCCGTCGCGACCCGACACTGGCGCCGGCCCGGGTGCTAGGCGACCGCATGCGGCTAACCTGGCGGGCCCGGACCCAGCGCGGGTTCTTCCTGCGCGCGGAGGATTTTTTCGGGTTTGCCAAGTACATCTCCGCCTTGCGCGCCGGGCTGGAACGCGACCTGTCCGAGCTAAACGCCGAACCCGGGCCCGATACCTACGGCCGCCGACTGGCGCGTGGCGTGTTCACCAAGGAGCTTAATCACCTCCATCAGACCGACAATACCGTCAACGCCTCGTCTCATGGGGAGAGTTTTCTCGAGCTGTTCCAGCGGCGGTTCATCCCGCGCGGGCTCTACCTGCTCGACGAGCCGGAAGCGCCGCTCTCCCCGGTGCGCCAACTGGCCCTGCTTGCCCTGTTGCAGGAGATGGCCGGCACAGGCGAAAGCCAGTTCGTCATCGCCACGCACTCGCCGATCCTCATGGCATTCCCGGGAGCGACAATCTACAGCCTCGACGGCGGCACGCCCCGCCGCGTTGCCTGGGACGACCTCGAGCATGTGGCGCTCACCCGTGACTTCCTCAACGACCCGGACGCCTATCTGCGCCATCTCAGGGAGTGATGCCGCGCCGCGATCAGTCGCTCCGCGCGGACTCCCAGCCAGGCGACGCGTAGAGTCTGACCCCACCTCGGTCTGGCAGCGCGTTACGCAGGTCGGAGATTGATTGCGTCAGGATGGGATGCGTCGCTTCCGGGGCGATCTCGGCGAGCGGGATCAGCACAAACGCGCGCTCGTGTAAGCGGGGATGCGGCAGCGTCAACAGATCGGTGGCGAGGATCACGTCATCGACCAGGAGCAGGTCGAGATCGAGTGTGCGCGGCGCGTTGGGGAACGTTCGTGTCCGGCCCAGATCGCGCTCGATGTCGAGCAGCGCGGCGAGGAGATCGGAGGGATCCAGACATGGTCTCCAGTGCGACGACCGCGTTGAAGAACGGCGGTTGCTCCAGGTATCCAACGGGATCCGTCTCGTACAGACTGGAAACCGCGTTGATCTGACCCAGCACCGTGAGCCGCTGCACCGCCTGTCGAAGTGCATTCGCGCGGTCGCCGAGATTGGCTCCCAAGGCGATGTAGGCCGTTGCCATCCTGATTACGGTGGGGGGCCGCCAGGCCAGCTTCGTGGCGACCGTGGAGGCCCGCGCACAATCGCATCTGTCATCCGCGCGACACGCACCATCGCCCGCACGTCGTGGACACGAACGATGTCGGCTCCACCCGCGATGGCCATGCTGACCGTCGCCGCCGTCCCCTCCAGCCGGTCGTCCTCAGGGAGACCGAGCACGCGGCCGATGGTGCTCTTGCGGGACGTGCCGGCCAGGATCGGCCGACCCAGTGACTCGCAACTCACCGAGCCGGCGCAGCAACTCGAGATTCTGCCGCCAATCCTTGCCGAACCCGAACCCGGGATCGATGATCAAGTTTTCCCAGCCGACTCCCGCCGACACGGCGCGGTCGAGCCGCCGCGAGAGCTCGCGCAGGACGCTGGTAACCAGATCGACACCCGACTCGACTGTTATGTCATGCATGATGACCGCCGGCACCCCAGCCGCGGCGACAACCTCCGCCATCTCGGGATCGGCCGTGAAACCACGGACGTCGTTGATGAGATCGGCCCCGGCCTCCAGCGCCGCCGCGGCGACGGCCGCCTTGCTGGTATCGACGGAAATCAGCACGTCGGTCTCGGCCCTGATCGCGGCCAGCGAGGGGATGAGGCGGGTCAGCTCGTCCTCCGCGGAAATCGGGGCATGTCCGGGGCGGGTCGACTCGGCGCCCAGATCGAGGATGCCGGCGCCATCCGCGACCGCCCGCAGTGCCGCCGCGAGCGCGGCGTCCTCGCGCCCGGCGAGCCCGTCGCCGGAGAAGGAGTCGGGGGTGAGATTGAGGATAGCCATGACGTGCGTGGTGTCGCCCCAACGCAACTCCCGCCCGTTCCAGACCGTTGGCGGCAGAGACGGATGCGTCTCTACGGCGTGGCCACGCGAGCGAGCCTGGGTATCGTTCACCGTGACCCGCCGCGCACGATGCTCATGAACTCCGCCCGCGTCTCGGGGCGATTGCGGAACCCGCCGCGCATCGCCGAGGTGACCATCGTCGCACCCGGCTTCTCGATGCCGCGGATGGTCATACAGGTGTGGACCGCCTCGATCACCACGCCGCAGCCGTCCGGTTGCAGCGAATCCGTCAGCGCATCGGCGACCTCGCTGGTCAGCCGCTCCTGGACCTGCGGCCGTCGGGCATAGCCCTCCACCAATCGCGCCAGCTTGCTCAGCCCGACGATGCGACCGCGCGGGATATAGCCGACATGGGCAATTCCCGTGAATGGCAGCAGGTGATGCTCGCAGAGCGAGGCGAAGGGGATATCGCGCAGCACGACCATCTCCTTGTGCCCCTCGTCGAAGGTGGCCTGGAGATGGTGCCGTGGGTCCTCACGCAACCCGGCGAAGAGCTCGTCGTACGCTTCGGCGATGCGGTGTGGGGTGCGCTGCAGCCCCTCTCGATCGGGATCCTCGCCAATGGCCAGCAGGATCTCGCGCACCGCCGCCTCGATCCGCGGCTTGTCGATGGCTCCTCGTTGGCTCACAAGTTACGGCTCTCGTCTGCTCGCGAGCGCGTAATCCGTACCCCGGCGGCATCGAGCATCGACCCCTTCATTGGGACCTCCGGCTTGCGGACGGTCACGTTGACTTGCTCGGACGGGGGGAAGCTCCGCCAGGATTTCCCCGGCGATGGACTCCGCCACCGCCTCGATCAGATTGCGCGGCTCCCCTTCCACGATCCGGCGCACCAGCTTGTAGACCGCGCTGTAGGAGACAGTGTCCGCAAGATCGTCGCTCTGCCCCGCCCGACGCAGATCGACCGCCAGGGCGACGTCGACGGTGAAACGCTGCCCGAGGGCCCGCTCCTCCGGGTTGACCCCGTGGTAGGCGTAGAACCGCATCCCCTCAAGGAGGATCTCGTCGGTTGCTGACGGGTTGTTCGTTGGGGATATGGCAATCATCAAGGTGCGAGTATACGGTCGTGGTGGGCGTCCGATGATTGAGAGCGGTCTCTCCCAGCTGTCGCCACATCGTCTCGAGCGGAGTACGCGTCTGCAGAACGACCATCGACTTATCGTGCAACCCCGAACGCGCTATGACGGTCTAGCGACTTCAGCGAGCACGTTGAGCAGGTGCGGATAGGTCTGATCCGCCGAGTAAGCAGCGAGAGCTGAACGCCGTGCCCGATCACCCATTTCGCCGAGTTCGTGCCGATGGCTCAAAGCCCAGGAAACGCGGTCGATGAGTTGCTCGGCGTTGTTAGGTTCGATCAAGAAACCAGTCACGCCGTGTTCGACCATCTCGGGAATCGATCCCACTTTGCTTGCAATAACGGGAAGTCCCGCCGTCATAGCCTCAACGACGGCGAAAGGCGAGTAGTCAAACCGAGTTGGGAAGACGAAGAGGTCGAACGAGGGCATGACTTGCGTCACCAACTCGTCCCAAGGCACGTTCCTCCGAACCGAGACGTTCCGCAGAGAACTTGTTGGCACATCATGGCTGGTGATCAGTGTCAGGTGTGCGTGGTCCGCGAAATGCTCCTGGTGCACCCGAAGAAGCAGGTCCCCACCTTTACGGATGAAATCGTTGCCCACGAAACCCAGGTGGATCTGATGATTTCCAGGGCTCAGCGGTGGCAGTAGTCTTGCTTCAGGCATCTTGATCCCGTTCCGCACCACCCTGACCTTCTCCGGATCAATTCCGTAGTCCTTTACGACTGATTCCGCAGCCCAATTGGACCAAGAGACGACCAAGTTGCTCCGTTCGAAAATCCTCTTCTCGAGTCGGTATACCGGTTGAAAGAGAGGAGACGGAGAATAGCGTGACTCACCGTAAACCATGAGCTTCCGTGTCGAATCGATGGCGACAACTACCGGAACGTCCCTGGGTAGACTTGAGAGCAATACGGCCGGCCGTCTGCGTTTGGATGAATACGAGTCCAAAGCGCGAGAGATCGACTCCACGGAGTGCGAAACGTGAATGGATGTACTTGTACTGGAACATCCACCACTCCTTGAAGTCGGCTCCGTAGCGGTTCAACACCGGCAGACGAGGCCCGCCACCACTGAGCAAATGCGGGGGCAAGCGCACAACGGTCGATGCGAACCTTGGGTCGGCGTCTAGGTAATGCTCGAGAAAACGCGTGTACGTACGGAGGCCCAGGTCAAACTCCATGAGAAAGAGACTATTGATTTCTCGACCTGCCAACATGGTCTTCTTCCAGTCTCCGTTTCAGTCAGCACCACGCGTCGGGTGCTACGCAGGTTGACTCGAGTTTCCAACGTCCAATCCCGGGGTGATCCCTCGGAGTAAGCGCAGACCGCCGCTGTCGACGGAGCTGAGCCGAACCGTATAGCGTGCTCGCGGCCGCGAACTCGGGTTGACCTTCCCACGCGTGACTGTTCGAGCCAGTTATCGGGCTCTTAGGTCTGACGGTCCAGAACCTGCAGCTTCGCGAGTATGCCAATTCCACGCCGTCTCGATGATGGTCGCAAGGTCCGCGTACTGGGGGCTCCATCGGAGCAGCTGCCTAGCTCTTCGCGATCCGCGGTGAGGATTGGCGGGTCTCCCGCGCGTGCTTGACGCTCGCGCACGGGCACCCGTCGGCCACTCACTTGCTCGACCGCGGCAATCACCTCGCGCACCGAACTGCCGACTCCCTGTGCCCAGGTTCACCGCCGTACATTCCATGCCGTCGTTCGTCAAGTACTGAAGCGCCTGCAGATGCGCGGTCGCCAGGTCGGTGACGTGGACAAAATCGCGAACCGCAGTCCCGTCCGGGGTCGGGTACGTCAGTTCCGTACAGGTCGAAGTGTTGCCGCTGCCCGAGCGCAGCCTCAATCACCGAGGGAATGAGGTGGGTCTCTGGCGCGTGGCTCTCACCCAGACTCCCCATCCGGGTCGGCCCCGGCCGCATTGAAGTAGCGCAGAGCCATCCAGCGCAGGCCGTATGCCTCTCCATACCAGTGCAGGACCCGCTCGATGAACAGCTTGGATTCGCCGTACGGGTTGATCGGCTGCTGGGGATGATCGTCCGGAATTGGCAGGACTTGCGGCACGCCGAATGTCGCACAACTCGATGAGAAGACGATCGTACCAACACCGGCGGCACGCATCGCGTCGAGGAGCGTCAAAGAGTTGATGACATTGTTGCGAAAATACATGCTCGGTTCGTGAATGGACTCGCCGACATATGCAGAAGCGGCAAAATGAATGACCGCCTGGATCGCCTGTTGTGACAGGACATTCTGAATGAGCGAGCCGTCGGCCAGGTCTCCCTCAATTAAGGGCCCCCAGCGCACGGCCCAACGGTGACCTTCACTAAGATTGTCCAGCACCACCGGTTCATGGCCAGCAGTTGCGAGGAGCTTCGCCGTGTGACTACCGATGTACCCCGCCCCGCCGGTGACGAGGACGCGCATCAGTGATTGTCCCGGTAGTAGGTAATCCTGCGCTTGAGCCCATCACGAACTGACATCGCCGGCTGCCACCCTAATTCCCAGTGGTCTAGCGCGATATCCGGCCGCCGCTGCTCCGGGTCATCCGCAGGTAGGGCCTCGAAGACGATGGGGGAGGCGCTATTGGTACGCTCCCGTAGGAGTTGAGCGAGCTCGAGAACGGTATATTCCTCCGGGTTCCGCAGATTGATCGGTTCTCTGCAGGGCGACTCCGCCAGGAGGATGAGGCCAGAGACTAGATCATCAACATACTGAAACATGCGCGTTTGGCTCCCGTCGCAGTACACCGTCAGCGCATCACCACGCAAGCAGTGTGCGATGAAATTGCTCACGATCATGCCGTCGTCCGACACACGCGCGGTCCATAGGTGTTGTGAAGAGACGGGCGATAGCCGTATTGACTCTGTGGGCCTCGACATATGTCACCATCAGCGCTTCCCCGTGGGGTTTGGCCTTGTCGTACATCGAGCGGCGTCCAATCGGGTTGACATTGCCCCAATAGTCTTCCCGTGGTTTCAACTGGGTAGAGCTGGTAGGCCCGGGGGCTGACCGGGCTGGCCAGGTGAAAGTTGGGATCGACGCGCGGCAAGGGTGGCAGGTCTTTAATACTGTCGTGCGCTTTGTAGGTGAACCACGGGTGGGCCGTCAGCGTTGTGATGTTCTCGCGGTGGCCCGTTATCAGATTATTGAAACTGATCACGGTATCCCCCGCGGCGATCAACCGATGGCAAAGGTGGGATCCCACGAAACCAACGCGACCGGCCACAAGACTCATCAATACCGACCTCCATCCGGGTGGTAGGCCGACGACAACCGGGCGAAGTGCGAAGTTACCTCGGATTGGTCGTGCGAACAGACACAGTCTATATCAGGGGAAGGTATCGAGACCGCTTCCCGAGCGCCGGCCAGTCCCAAACGGTGGAGTCTCCTCGGACTCTCGCTACGGGCCCCGTTTTTTTCACGGCACATCACCCTTCAGGGACTCGTGGTGCGTTGCAACCCGGACTGCCGGACCTCCATACAGGAATGATCCGAGCTGCCAGGGAGAGAATGCTCCCACGGCTGGGCAATGAGTGGCAGATTGTCGAACGCCAGTGCCAAGACGACAATCGGCTGCGATACACGACGCGCTCAGCTTTTGATCGGCGGACAAGCTCACCCGTACATTCGACGCGTCTAGAGCCTGTTATGCACTTGGTACGCTTGCGGCATGGAAACGCAAGTTCACCCGCGCAAGCCGTATCCGACCGATGTCAGCGACGAGGAATGGGAGTTTGTGCTGCCCTACCTGACGTTGATGGACCACGACGCCCCGCAACGGCGCTATGACCTGCGCGAGGTCTTCAACGCGTTGCGCTGGATTGTGCACACGGGCGCGCCCTGGCGCTATCTTCCCAACGACCTGCCACCGTGGGAAGCGGTCTACCAACAGACGCGGCGCTGGCTGGAGGCGGGCGTCTTCGAGACCATGGTGCACGATCTGCGCGAGATGCTGCGCTGGGCGGAGGGGCGCCGCCCGCAGCCGTCGGCCGTGATTTTCGACAGCGCCACGCGGCAATCGACGCCGGAGAGTGGGCACCGGGCGGGCTACGACGGGCACAAACGGCGCAAGGGGAGCAAGATCCATCTGGCCGTCGATACGCTTGGCCATCTGCTCGCGGTCCTTGTCACCCCGGCTAATGCCCAGGAGCGAGAGCAGGTCGCGGCGCTGGCCGCGGCGGTGCAGGAAGCCACTGGGCAGACGGTCGAACTGGCCTTCGTCGATCAGGGCTATACGGGAGAGCAGCCAGCGGCCGATGCCGCACGGCAGGGCATCCAGCTGGAGGTGGTCAAGCTGCCGGAAGCTAAGCGCGGGTTCGTCTTGTTGCCGCGCCGCTGGGTGGTGGAGCGTTCCTTCGCCTGGGCGAGCGCGCTTCCGTCGCCTGGCCAAAGATTACGAAGGCTTGCCCGAAGTCGTCGCTGGCTTGCATGTCTTGGCCTTTGTCAGCCTGATGCTGCATCGATTGCTGACTACCGCTGTGCAAAGTCCATAACAGGCTCTAAGGTCTCGCTGCAGGAGTTGACGGAATTCTCGTGACTGGTCGACCATAACCTTGGGGCAAGAGAAGCCCACTAGCATCGGGGAGAACGCCGTGCTACGGCAAGCGATACCCAACGTCCCTAATCGTGTCCTGCAGGAGATGTTCCGCACCCGGGTGGTGCACGACGAACGTGGACAGCCCTACAAGTTCCAGTCGGGGATTTCCCCGGAATGCTCGGAAGCATTGTACCGAACGGTCTTGGAGAGACAGCCTGAGCTGATAGTTGAAGTCGGCCTCGCATACGGGGTGTCTACGTTGTCACTCCTCACGGCCTTAGAAGAAACCGGCGGAGACGGTCGGTTGATCTCGATCGATCCTGATCAGAGCACTGCCTGGCACTCCATCGGATCAAGCAATGTGAAGAAAGCCGACCTGTCAGCCCGGCACCAGGTCATTGAGGCCCATGATTACATTGCCCTTCCTGACCGCATCACGTGCGGCGTCCGGATAGACTTCGCCTATATCGATGGGTGGCACACGTTCGATTATGCTTTGTTGGACTTCTTCTTCCTGGATAAGATGCTCAAGCCTGGCGGGATATGCGCGCTGAACGATTGCGATCTGTTGGCGATCGATAAGGTCATCAGATTCATCAGGACGCACCGGCGGTACCGGGAGATTGACGTCGGGTTGGCCCCGAGGCTGAGCTGGGCAATACCGGGCCACGGCAAACCCCTGTGGCCGCGACTCAAGAAAAGGGATCGGTATTTCGAGAAGCTTGAAGACTGGGAGCCATGCTGGGATTTCTTCGCGAACTTCTAATGAACCGCTTGAGGGTTCAGCAACTGGTACGTTGCGGTTCCGCGGTACAAAGTAGTTCGAGCCAGAGCGGCTATGCACTCACAATCACACTAGGGGAGGATTCCCCAACATTATCGGTGTGTAGTTCGACGACTACGAACCCTAACGACTGGTTAACCTAGTTCTTGCGCCTCTTGCCATCTTTCTTGGTCTTCCTCACGTCACCATCCCTCGCCTTCGGCTTATGATCCTCACTTGTTCTCCCCGAACTCAAGCCCGCTCCTGGCGAGGAATCGACATAGATCCCAGGGCGAGTCCGATCTGCCGCTTCCTGAACTTCGAAGAGTGAGACCGTAAGAGCGTTTACCTGCCATGCCCCGACCAACTCTCCCGCGCCTTGCACCTCAGCAGGAATCTCCCCACGGGGACTATCGCCTATGAACCCCTGAATCACCCAAACCCTTCTACTATTCTCCAAAACCGTCGCAATGTCATAAATGCGCAAATCGCTCTTATTCATAATTCTTCCCCAAACCGCGGTACCAAATGGCACGTCCATTACATTTCGATCACAATAGTAGTAACAAAAAGCTCCCATAAAACGTTCAGGCGCGGCAATGATGGCGTCCTTCTCCTCCACCTGAGAAGTTACAATTTCCGCCGCTCGTCGAAAGTCCTCCTCCCAGAATCCGTCGTTTCGGTTGATATTTGTGAAGTACGATTCCATGTTTAGCGCCACAATCAGAACAAGTAACATCACCCGTATTGCTGTCCTAGTTGACGAAATACTCATCGCCATAAGTATGAATAACGGAAATGTTACAAACAATAGGTTTCTCGTCAAAAAGAGGGATGCGTGTGGCAGAAATGGCAATCGAACATAGGGTTGACTAATCAGAAAAGATATGCCCGTTGGAAACACAACACCAGGAAATGAGAAAGGAAATCTCCAGAGTCTTCGTTCTCATATAATGGCGCATCTCACAAGCACCAGCGATGAAAACAATGGCAATGATAGTTAGTGCAATAAGCGCGTAATAATTTAGCGTAAATGGTTCGGCTGGAATAAACGGTTGCTCCCATTCATCCCCGAACGAAACAATGAATTGATTCAACGATCGCCAAAGTGCCCCAATGGTTGCTGGAGGCACCCAAGATAATGATGGGATAAATTTGGTTTGGATATGAAGGATGGCATCCATGGCAGGAATAACAGCAACACTCCTAGCTGACTGAGACTCCACGGTATTATCTTCTTTTCCCTTATAATTATTTTCGAATTTATCAACACGGCGAAGTTTATTGCAATGCTAAACCAAATAGCCCCAGTGTTAGTCCATAGTGCAAGTGCCTGGAAAATTACAAGCATAATCCAATCTATCTTCTTGCTATTTTTCAAAGACCGTATGGCAAACAATCCTGATGAAAGAATAAAGAACGATACCAGAGCATACAGTTTTACTTCTCTTGAATACCAGATATGGATAGGCGAAACGGCTAATAATAGAGATGATATTAGTGCCACTTTTTGTTAATTATTTCTCTTCCTATTTTGTATATTATATATATACTTACAGTTCCTAAAATTGCGGATGGGAGGCGTAGTGCCATTTCGTCTCGGCCCAGGGAAATCACGAGACGGAGTAGGATCGTATATAGTGGCGGGTGCAAGATCTTCGTTCTGAACCGTTGATAGAAGATGTTCCCAAGATCGATTGGCGTACCAATAGCTGTAGGCTTCGTCTTCCCATAGGCTCCAGTTATTTAATGATCGAAATCGAAGGATTGCGCCGATGCCAATGATTAGGAGTAGAAGGGTATTGTAAAGAGTAGCGTTGTGGCGCACTGCATCCCCCGGTAGCCCGTGACTGTAAGTGAGCAAGCGTTGAGGCAGACAGCGTCCGCCAGGCGTAGCACCCGTAGAGTCGATGGATTTACGTACGCGACAGGGAGGTATAGTTATGGTGTTTCAGCCCGTTTACAGTTCATTGAACGTTGGAATGCTGCAGGCTACCACGAAGCCCCCCGGAGATCTCGTCGGATCAGGGCAATGGTGGGGTAGCTTGGCGGTTCACGCAAGGGTGCTGACCGAGTAGACCTTGCAATTAGCCCAGCGTGTCCTTGTCACGATACGGAGCGGGGCGGGATTCCGGACGACACCGGTTTGGATGGGTTGTAGGTCATTGCCATCGCATATTTGCGCACGATTCCGTCAAGGTTCTGCCCAGGACGTCTCTTCAGTATGGGATCAATGACTCAGCCATCCCGGAAGAGATTCTGGACATCATAGAATGTGGACATTCGCAGTCTCGGGGCAGTGCCATCCAATCTAACATGCACCCGATATCAAGGCCCGGAGTGTGGACTCACACGGGCCTTCAGACGAGACCTTCCTCGAGCATGCGGCCGCCGGATATGAACTACTCCTCCGGGAGGCTAGGTAGCTCCCCACCTGTCGTAGCTTCGCCAACGTCAATAACCGCCACTGCTCCGAGGCCGTCAGCGCGAAAGGTACCCCGGCTGGCAGCTACGCCCGCTCCAAACTGTTGGCACCGCCAGTCTGGGCGTCGTCTCGGACACCTTCAGGATCATCAGTCCAAATCCGTGGGGAATGACGAGTCGCTCGAGCACGATCATCAGCCCGTGAACCAGCCCTGACCGTCGCGAAAACGGCCAGGGTACGCCCAGCGCCCAGGTGTCGAGTAGCATCCCTTCAAACAGGTGAACAAGGTCAGCCTGTTCTCTCGCTTTCATTCGTGGCGGTTCATATGCGGTGACTGGTCGAACCGATCGTGCGTCATGCCAGTACACGACACCAAATTCACGGCGACACCTCGATGTCCCACGGCCAACGCTGGGAGCCGAGTTCATGAAACGCGGAGAGTCGTTCAGAATGGCGGCTCATTACCCGTTTGGACAGTAGAGGGCACCGGCGCTCTGGACGGGCGCAAAGTGACGACAAAAAATTTGTGTCAGCAACTCTCCGGGTTCATTTGGGATCGAAATTCGTGCGGCGATGCGGCCTATTATCTCACCGCAAACGGTTGTTGGGGTCTTTCCGCCTAGGCTCGATATGGAAGACACTATCAGCTTTCACCACGCGTGCACGTGACCAATTTCGAAGCCGCAACCGAGGTGATGGTATGTATAAGGTCACTTGGAACCTAAGAATTGCACGAGGCTAGCGTGCAATGATCACTGAATCGATCGGGGATCAGGAAACGCTTTCCCGCTGCATCAGGCAGATCATCCTCAAGCAATCCAGGCGCGCGCATGTCGGTCATATTGGTTCTGCCTTGTCGATTGCCGACATCATTACCGCCTTGTATGGAGGGATCCTGAATATTCTGGATCCTGACGCTCGAGATCGAGATCGGTTCATCCTCTCCAAAGGTCACGCGGCCCTATCACTCTACGCCGCGCTCTACATGAAGGGGTGGCTAAGTCAGGCTCAATTGGATACCTACTGCGGCGACGGCACGCTCCTGGGCGTCCACCCGGAGCATCAATTGCGCGGTGTCGACTTTTCGACCGGGTCGCTCGGACACGGTCTCTCCTTCGGCGTAGGCGCCGCCTTGGCGGCGCGTCTGCTGGGCTCGACTCGCCGAACGTTCGTGCTCGTGAGCGATGCAGAGTGCAACGAGGGTTCGCTTTGGGAAGCAGTCATGTTTGCCGCCCATCACGGGCTTGCGAACCTGGTTGCCATTATTGACCTCAACGGACAACAAGCACTCGGTTACACGGACGACGTGCTAAGCCTCACCCCGATGGCCAATCGCTGGAAGGCGTTCGGTTGGGATGTCCACGAAGTGGACGGGCACTGCATCCCCGCGATCGGGGAGACGATCGCGGGCCTGAACACCAGCGCCGGGCAGCCCCATGTTCTGGTAGCCCGAACCGTATTCGGTAAGGGCGTCTCTTACATGGAGCGGCAGATCAAGTGGCATTATTTACCGATGACTGAAGAGCAGTACCACCAGGCGCTGGCCGAGATCGCGACCTCAGTATGAGGGCGTCGTTTGCGGCAACGATCACAGAACTGGCGGAGCGAGACGAGCGGATCCTGTTGCTGACCAGTGACCTCGGGTTCATGGCACTTGAGCCGTTCATCGACCGTTTCCCGCAGCGTTTTTTCAACGTCGGCGTTGCAGAACAGAATATGGTGGGGGTCGCAACGGGGCTGGCCGAGGCGGGATTCATCCCGTTCGTCTATTCGATCGTTACGTTTGCATCGCTGCGCCCATACGAATTCATCCGCAATGGTCCACTCCAGCACAAGTTGCCGGTCCGTATCGTAGGGATTGGCGGAGGATTTGAGTATGGCACGGCCGGAGTAAGTCATTACGGGCTTGAGGATATCGGCGTAATGCGCATCCAACCGGGCATGACCATCATTGCGCCAGCAGACCACCAACAAACCCGGACAGCCCTCCTGACCTCATACGATCTTCCAGGTCCGATCTATTACCGGCTTGGTAAGGACGACAAGACAACGATCCCCGGCCTCGACGGCCGCTTTGACCTTGGCCGAGCTCAGACCATCTGCACAGGCGAAGATGTGTTGTTTGTCACGATGGGTGGCGTCGCCTCGGATACTGCGGCCGCCGCAGAGAGGCTCAGAGCGCAGGGAATTGCAAGCACCGTGATGGTGGTCGCCAGCGTCAATCCGGCGCCGGTGAACGACCTCATTGACGCTATCTCCGCGTTTCCCCTGGTCGTGACCGTCGAGGCGCACTATGCGATCGGTGGTCTCGGCTCCCTGGTCGCCGAGGTGATTGGCGAGCATCAATTGAGCTGCCGGCTGGTTCGCTGTGCAGTGCGGGATCCACCCGACGGAGTATCTGGCAGTCAGGCATTCTTGCATCACGCGCACGGGCTGTCCGTTGAGCGAATCGCTCAAACTGCCAATCGAGAGTTCGTGCGTAGTGGACGAAGAAACGGAACGTTCTAGTCGCACAGTCACTCCACCTAGCTCGTGCCGGAGCAACTCCGAAGGCCCAATCCGATGAGACGCTACGATGGTGTCCAAAAGCAATGAGTGCACCGGCGATCAAACTTAGTGCCGTGATAGCGTGCTACCGGGACGCCCCTGCCATGCCCGTCATGCACCGTCGCTTGACGGACGTCTTCGAGGCGTTGCAAGTCCGCTACGAAATCATCGTTGTCAACGACCGAAGCCCAGACAATGCGGCGGAGGTGCTGGCTGACCTGGCAGCCCAGGATCCCCACGTCGTCGTCATCAATCACACACGGAACTTCGGATCCCAAAGTGCGTTTACCAGCGGCATGCGCATCGCGACTGGCGACGCCGTGGTCTTGCTGGACGGTGATTTGCAAGATCCGCCAGAATTGATCGCCGCCTTTTACGAGAAGTGGCGACAAGGTTATGACGTTGTCTATGGGGTAAGGGTCCAGCGCGAAGCCAGTCACTTCTTGCGACTGGCGTATAAGTCCTTCTATCGAGTCTTCCGCGCGGCGTCTTACGTCCCGGTGCCACTCGATGCTGGGGATTTCTCGCTCATGGATCGCCGAGTTGTCAACGCCTTGAATGCTCTGCCAGAAAACACCCGGTTTCTACGAGGTCTTCGCACATGGGTGGGGTTTAGCCAAACCGGCGTCGACTACGTTCGCCCGGAACGGATGTTCGGAGTCACGACCAACTCGCTGTTGAAGAACTTTTCCTGGGCACAGAGGGCGATTTTTTCGTTTTCGTATGCACCACTTACCTTGATCACAGTCGCCGGGTTAGTAGTGACGGTGCTGGCATTTGTCGGTGCCGCCGCCCAGCTCATCCTAAGGTTCGTTCGCCCCGAACTTGCCCCGGCAGGCATTACTACCGTTCTCTTGGTAATCCTGTTCTTAGGGGGGATCCAACTATTGAGTCTGAGCGTAATCGGAGGTTACTTAGGCCACATCTACGACGAAGTCAAGCGCCGCCCACCGTATATTGTTGAGTCGATCTTGAATGACCCGTCCAGCAGGGAGCAGGTTCCTGATGAACCGTAGGCTGAATCTGTGACACCAATTTCGGCGCTCGTCGAGACACAGTGCGCTATCTGCGGAACTACGGGCAATTCGCATGAGCTTTATCCGGCGAACTTCGCATTGGGTGACCTCAATGCACTGACCTTCTCCGCACGCCGGCTTCCAGACGGCATTCGGTACCGCCTCGTTCAGTGCCGGACATGTGGGCTTGTGCGCTCCGACCCGGTGATTGCCGCCGAAGGCATGGCCGCGCTGTATCGAGACAGTACGCTTAATTACGGTGAAGAAATCGACAACCTTCGGCAGACCTATGGTGAGGTGCTGGACCGGTTGTCGGAGTTCGGCGGAAAGCGTGACAGCCTATTGGAAATCGGCAGCGGCAATGGATTCATGCTCGAAGAGGCTCTGAAGCGGGGCTACTCACGAGTCAGGGGCGTTGAACTAAGTCATTCAGCTGCAGATGCGGCCCCGCCGACCATTGACGAGCTGATCGTCAGAGACATGTTGAGACCCGGTATGTTCCCAGAGTCTTCCTTCGACGTCGTGTGTCTCTTCCAGACCTTCGACCATATCCCCGATCCTGGGGCGCTTCTTGATGAATGTCGACGGCTGTTGAACCCAAACGGTCTGTTC
The DNA here is from genome assembly GCA_963751075.1 of uncultured Chloroflexia bacterium. GTDB lineage: Bacteria > Chloroflexota > Chloroflexia > Thermomicrobiales > UBA6265 > JACCXM01. Next base: position 631,104 of record CAVVTE010000013.1, read on the forward strand.
GTTGCTCTCAATCACAATGTTCGCGCAATTTCCGCAAGACTACTGCGCAGCAAGAGCCCTATTGTTGACATTGAGCACACCTATCTGTACTCCCCTGAGACGATCACCCGGATTGTCCGAGATCATCGCTTCCAAGTGCTGCAGGTTGGGCCTGTTCGAAACCGATACTCCATCCATTACCTGAGCAGGCTCTTACCGCTCCCAGAAATGGCAAAAGAGCATCTACTTGGGATGCTTAGTCGCACGAGGTTTGGCCGAATTACCTTGTCTGTTCCACTCGGAAACCTCCTGCTCGTTGCGAGGAAGCTTGGAGAATGAGCAAAAGTGTGGGCGTTGACCCAAGCGTCGAAGCCTTCAACCGTGATGCGGTGGAGCATGCGGGTTACCGGTATAACAACCAAGACCAGCTGAGTTGTCGGTTGGCCACTGCGCGCTGGTGGGAGGTCCTGACGGCTCTCGGCGGATTCAGGGTCCTTTCCTTCATCGACATCGGATGTGGCGACGGCTATTGGACGATCAAGTTTTATGACGAATTGCGTCCATCCCGGATGGTCGCCATTGATGCGGCACCCGCGGCAATTGCCCTCGCCGTCGAACGAAGCGGTAACCGTTCAATTCAGTTCCAGGTCGCTGATGCCCATCACCTTCCAGTTCCTGATGACTCTTTCGATGTCGCACTCCTACAGGCGGTGCTCCATCACGACGACGCGCCGTGGGACATCATCCGCGAGGCATTCAGGGTCGCGAGAAAAATCGTAGTCCTTGAACCGAACGGCAACAATTTGGGGTTGAAGCTGATCGAGCGCGCGTCTCAATACCATCAAGAACATGGTGAGCGATCCTATCGACCTCATTTACTCCATCGATGGGTTGAAGACGCCGGCGGCCGTGTGGTGGCGCGCAAACTGGCGGGATTTGTCCCGATGTTCTGTCCGGACTGGATGGCACGGTCGATGAAGGCCCTAGAGCCCGTGGTCGAGTTGACGCCGGGCATACGTGAGCTCGGCTGCGCGATCTACGTGTTTGTTGCTGACCGTCCGAGCATCTAGGGTGAGGCGCGTTGTCGTAACCGGCGCGACCGGGTTCGTTGGCGCCAACCTCACCCGTCGCCTCCTACGTGACGGGCACGAGGTGCATCTTTTGGTCCGACCTGGACATGCGTCCTGGCGCATCGATGAGATCCGTGCAGACGTGCAAATCCACACGGTGGACTTCGCCGACATGGGCGAGGTTGCTCGCGTAGTCGACAGGGTTCGCCCCGAGTGGGTTTTCCACCTCGCGGCATACGGAGCCTATTCGTCGCAGAGCGATCTCGGTCTGATGGCACAAACGAATGTGATCGGGACCATGAACGTCGTGCAGGCGTGCTTGCGCTCTGGTTTCGAGGCCTTCGTCAATACCGGATCGTCGTCTGAGTATGGTTACAAAGGCTATGCACCGGCCGAAACCGAATGGCTCGAACCGAACAGTTATTACGCCGTCACGAAGGCCGCGGCAACCCTTTTCTGCCGCTACACCGCGCAGGCCGAAGGGGTGCATCTCCCAACTCTGCGCCTCTACTCGGTCTATGGACCATTCGAGGAGCCGACGCGGTTGATGCCCTCGCTCATCGTGCCTGGGCTGAGCGGTGAGCTGCCGCCACTTGTCGACCCCGACATCGCTCGCGACTATGTCTATGTGGAGGATGTCTGCGATGCCTTTCTCTTCGCGGCAACCCAATCGAAACAGGAACTGGGCGCGATCTACAACGTCGGGACCGGAACCCAAACCTCGTTACGCGAGTTGATCGCGTTGGCGCGCGGAATCTTGCCGATCAGCGTCAAGCCGCAGTGGGGATCGATGCCAAGTCGCCTTTGGGACACTGCCACCTGGGTCGCCGACAGCCGAAAGATCCAGCGCAATTTGGGGTGGCGGCCTCATTACGGCCTCGAGTCGGGTTTCCGCAGCATGGTCGACTGGTTCCAAGACAATCCCGAGCGCTTGGCGTTCTACCACTCCCAACAGGCGACGGCGCCCTGAGTCACAATAGGTTAATGCAAGGGGCAATAGGTTCGAGTCCTCTCGAGCGTAGCGGTGACGGGCGCATCGGGCCGTTGACTCAATTTCACTAAATGGCGAAAGTTCCCAGGTCGCCGGGCACAGCCGGGACGAGCCGGGGAATAGTCGTCCCGGTGTTAGTCTTTGACTTTGATATTGTCTCACTACTCATCTCGCAGAATGCCAGACGGGAACACCGGTCACGCACAGGATCCTATCGCCAAGAATCAGCGCGCCGCGGAGTTGATGCCGATGGCGCCGGTTGGACAGGTGGGTAGCGCCAGTTCTCACCCTATCTCTGCGCCGATCAGAACACTCATTCTTTAGCGGCGACTCCCGGACTACTGCAGTGCGAAAACTGCGTCTGTAATGCAATCCGGGCAATCTGCAAAGCGTCACTGCTTCGCCGGCCATGAACTCAGGTTGTAAAGTACGGAAGACATGAATGCGACGGCTGTTGATCAAGGTGAAGTGACAGGACGAGCGTCGCTTCGTCATTCTCTAGGACAGGAACGATTGCGCAAGCATGGAGGAGACGTGATTAAGAATGCTCTCGTAGTTGTTCTCCGGTCATTACTTGAGCTCCCTCGTAAGATCACCGTGAGGCGCTTTCATCAGCTCTACTACGGCACGCCGGATCAGACATGGCGCAATACTTTCTGGTTTGGTACTCCTGTCCAGAAATGCCCACTCGATCTCTGGATCTATCAAGAGATCATCCACGAAACGCGCCCGGATCTCATTATCGAGACAGGAAGTTTGGCCGGGGGCAGCGCTCACTTTCTGGCCTCGATGCTCGACACGATTGGCCAGGGAGAGGTTCTCAGCATCGATATCATCAAGAACCCTAGCCGACCGTCGCATCCGCGACTCACGTATCTCACCGGCTCGTCGACCGACGCTAGCATCGTGGCAGAAGTGACCGAGCGCGCCCGTAGTAAGCACTCGGTCATGGTCATCCTTGACTCGGATCATCAACAGGCACACGTTCTGGAAGAATTGCGCTTGCTGGCGCCGCTGGTGACCGGGGGCAACTATGTCATCGTCGAAGACACGAACCTCAATTGGCATCCGGTCCGCCCTCTCAACGGACCGGGACCGAAAGAAGCCGTGGATCGCTTTCTCGAGGAGAACAGCGACTTCTCTGCCGATCGCGATCGGGAGAAATTGTTGATGACTTTCAACCCGGGCGGCTACTTGCGCCGCCGATTGCGTGAAGAGACATCGTACGGGTGATGACAATAGCTATGGATTCCCTGGGATTCGTCCGTCGTGGCCAGTGATTATGAGGGCTACATGTAGCGTCGATGGCTCCAAATAGGAGGCATCCCATTTACGCGTCAATTCGACATGTCGAGAGCCGTGTTCCTAGTGGATTGACGGTCAGGGGTGGGCTCTGATCCTGCGATCATGAAGAAGAAGCATCCGGTCGTCCAGACCCACCCCAAGTGGCCGTCACTACTGTAGACACACGGCGCGGTCGGGCTATCGTTAGCAGCCCTCACCGTGCCGGGTCACTAGGGGCGGTACGCAGGATGGCGCCAGCTGAGTGCTGGGGCAGAAATGGTGGTAGCGGCCGCGGTGCGCCACGGCGTCCCCGGCCCCGTCACGTGCCGCTAGGAGTGGAGGCGATGCGGGAGTTGGGGTGCGAGCGGTGATGGCGGACCAGGCCGGGATCGCGCAGGAGCACGAACCAGGGGCAGCATCCCTTGGCCGGACAGCGAGGACGAGCAAGCCGGGGCGGCGCTGGTCTCGGTGGTCATCCCCTGCTACAACCAGGCCCACTTCCTGGGCGAGGCCATCGAGAGCGTGCTGGCGCAGACCTATCCCCACCTGGAGATCGTCGTCGTCGACGACGGCTCGCCCGACAACACCGAGGAGGTGGCCGCTCGCTACCCGGGGGTGCGCTACGTGCGGCAGGAGAACCAGGGGCTTGGCGGCGGCGCGCAACACCGGGCTGCGCCACAGCCGCGGCGACTACCTGGTCTTCCTCGATGCCGATGACCGGCTGCTGCCAGAGGCGGTGGAGGTGGGGCTTCGCCACCTCCAGGCCCACCCCGAGTGCGCCTTCGTCTCGGGGCACGTCAACTTGATTGCCAGCGATGGTTGGCCGCTGCCAGGCCCGGACCCTTTTCTATCTCGGGACTGATCCCTATGTAGACCTCCTCCGCGACAATCCATCACTGGATCCTGGCGGTGGTGTTATCGGCGGGCGGTGTTCGACGGCGGTCGGGAGGGTTCGACCCTCACGTGAGAGCCTGCTGAAGACTACGACCTGTACCTGCGCATCGCCCGGCAGTACCCGGTCTGTTCCCACGGGGCGGTCGTTGCCGAGTACCGGCGGCACGGGGCGAACATGACCGGCAACTCCGCCCTGATGCTGCGCTCGGCAGATCACGGTGCTGCGCCGGCAGTGGCGTTATGTGACAGGGCGATGCGGAACGCACCGCGGCCTACTCGGGCGGTCTCCGATTCTGGCAACACTGCTACGGTCGTCCCCTGGCGGCGGAGGTACTGGCGCAGGTGGCGGCAGGCGAGTGGAGGCGGGCGCTGCGCGGGCTGGCGGTGCTGCTGCGCGATCCGGCTCTGCTACTGCGAGGCGCGCTGACGATTCTGTGGCGGCAGCGACGCCCGGCGCAAGTGCTCGCTGCGCCGCTATGAGCGAGGTCTCGCCACCCTACGTCCGCGATCTCGCCCGTACCCCAGACCGTCCCACTCAACCGGCATTGCACCGAAGATCAGGTCGGGGTTTAGCACGATTACAGCGGCAAGGCACCACGTGGCCTGATACTTGCTCTACCACCGCATCGCTTCCACACCCACGGATCCGTGGTCATTGAACGTCACGCCGGAGCACTTCGCCGAACATCTCAGGTCCTGCAATCATACGGCCACCTCGTATCGTTGCCGCAATTGCTCGAGAGGCTTCAGGACCGAGACGTTTCCGAGCCAATGATTGCCGTCACCTTTGACGATGGCTACGCCAACAACTTGCACGCCGCAAAACCGCTCCTGGAACGCTTCACCGTACCGGCAACCGTCTTTGTCGCGGTCGGGGCACTCGAGGATCCAAGAGAATTTTGGTGGGACGAGTTGGATGGGCTCCTGCTGCAGCCAGGAACGCTCCCTGACGCATTGCAGCTTCACGTCAACGGGCGTTGCCTTGCCTGGAAGCTCGGCGACGCGGCCCACTACACGCGAGATCGACTTTAGACGCCTCAGCTCCTGGCGTGCCTGGGAAAATCCGCCTGGTGCTCGTCAGGCGCTCTATCGCTCGCTCTGGGAGTTGCTGCGTCGACTGCCGGTTGGCGAACGTGAGCAGGTGCTGGATGAACTCCGGGCATGGGCTGGCACTGGACGAATCCGCCGACCCACCCACCGCTGCCTCTCGCCTGCGGAGGCACTGGCCTTGGCGGACGGGCCTTGGGTCACGCTTGGCGCCCACACGATGAGCCATCCGTCGCTTGCCAGGCTCACAGTCGATGCCCAGCGGAACGAGATAGAACAGAGCCGGTCTCGCTTGATGGACCTCCTCTGCCATCCAGTGAGCACCTTTGCCTATCCCTTTGGCAAACGGTCGGATTACAGCTCGGAAACGATCGCGATTGTTCGCGAAGCCGGGTTCGCGAGCGCCTGCACCAACATTGCCGGCTCGTGGAGCCATCGACCGACTGCTTCCAGCTGCCGCGTTTGCACGTCCATGATTGGGACGGGGACGCATTCAGTCGGCAACTCTCAGCATGCTTCGAAGGCTTGACGAGCAACCTCCGTTCTCTCGTCTCAATCAGTGCTGGTAGGGCTACGGTCGCCCGAGAAGTGCGGAGGTCGGCGATCAGGCGGCGACTATGCGGAGCCGGGCGCTCGGTTCGACGGCAGACCGAGGTCGGGCCGACGCGCAGCGGCAACGCGGCGCACGGACGATCATCGGCCGGGCGCTGAGAGGAAGGATGGCGGTGGTAGCGGCCGCGGTGCGCCACGGCGATACCCGGCCCCGTCGACGTGCCGCTGGAGTGGACGCGATGCGGGAGCTGGGGTGCGAGCGGTGATGGCGGACCAGGCCGGGATCGCGCACGAGCACGATCCCGGGGCAGCATCCCTTGGCCGGACCGGCGAGGACGAGCAAGCCGGGGCCGGCGCTGGTCTCGGTGGTCATCCCCTGCTACAACCAGGCCCACTTCCTGGGCGAGGCCATCGAGAGCGTGCTGGCGCAGAGCTATCCCCACCTGGAGATCGTCGTCGTCGACGACGGCTCGCCGGACAACACCGAGGAGGTCGCCGCTCGCTACCCGGGGGTGCGCTACGTGCGGCAGGAGAACCAGGGCTTGGCCGCGGCGCGCAACACCGGGCTGCGCCACAGCCGCGGCGACTACCTGGTCTTCCTCGATGCCGATGATCGGCTGCTGCCCGAGGCGGTGGAGGCCGGCCTGGAGCATCTGCACGCGCATCCCGAGTGCGCCTTCGCGTTCGGCAAATGGCGACTCATCGCCGTCGACGGCTCGCCGCTGCCGAAGCTGCCGCTGCCGCCCATCGAAGTCGACAGGCGACGCCTACGTCTGCCTGCTGCAGCGCAACCATATCGAGATGCATGCCACGGTGGTGTACCGGCGGGCGGTGTTCGAGGCGGTTGGGGAGTTCGACCCTTCGCTGAACGCCTGCGCAGGACTACGACCTGTACCTGCGCATCGCCCGGCAGTACCCGATCTGTTCCCACGGGGCGGTCGTGGCCGAGTACCGGCGGCACGGGAGCAACATGACGAACGACCCGGCGCTCATGTTGCAGTCCGCGGTGACGGTGTTGAGGAGGCAGCGGCAGCACGTGCGGGGTGATACCCAGCGCGCTGCCGCCTACCGAGCTGGACTTCGCTCCTGGTACGGCTACTACGGACGGCAGCTGGCGGCGGAGATGCTGGCGCGGGCGGCGGCAGGGGACTGGCGGCGGGCGCTGCACGGGCTGGCAGTGCTGCTGCGTGATCCGGCGCTGTTGCTACAGGGTGCAATTACGGTGCCGCGGCCTGCGGTGCAGTTGCTGTGGCGACAGCGGCGGTCCGCGCAAGCAGTTCCTGGGTCCGCCGCGCGCGAGGCCTGATGACTATGCTCCCCGAGCTCTAGTCGTCGTTTGCACAGCGAGGACCAGGACGAACTCGAGCGTCTTTCAGCAATTTGCGCCGGGTGACGCCGATGAGCCGTGACTTCGGCTACGACCGTGGGCAGCCCATTGACCGCTACTACATCGAGCAGTTCCTCGACCGCCACGCGGATGACGTCCACGGGCGCGTGTTGGAAATCGGGGACGACGCCTACACCAGCAGGTTCGGAGGCGACCGTGTAAGCGTCAGTGACGTGCTGCATGTCGATGACAGCAACCCCGCCGCGACGATCGTCGGTGACCTGGCCCAGGCCGATCACATCCCCTCCGACACGTTTGATTGCATCATCCTCACCCAGACCCTCCACCTTATCTACGACGTTCCGGCGGCGATACGCACACTGCACCGCATTCTGAAGCCGGGCGGCGTCTTGCTGGCCACCTTTCCCGGGGTCAGCCAGATCGCTCGCGATCGGTGGGGCGAGACCTGGTATTGGGGGTTCACAACCCTCTCCGCCCGACGCCTTTTCGAGGAGTCATTTCCGGCCGGAACGATCGAAGTCGAGTCACGGGGAAACGTGCTGACGGCCATCGGCTTCCTCCACGGCCTTGCCGCGGAGGAACTCCGGCAGGAGGAGCTCGACTTTAACGACCCAACCTATCAAGTCCTGGTCATGCTTCGGGCAGAGAAACCGATGGGTTCGGTTCCATAACTGATCTCCGAGCTGTGTCTCATTGAGGAGGGCCGACAGCACCGGCTAAGGTCGACCAAGATGGCAAGGCCTCTTATGACAACTTGCTACAAGCGGGCGATCTCCAGCTTCCTGGGAACGATGAAGCGCCGCAGCCCCGCATCGATCAGATGTTGGTCTCGGGTAATAGTCTCCTTATATGACCCAACAACCAAATTCGCCTGGTAGCACGATGATCCAGCGCGGCTTGTACCGCAGTTCTGCCGCAGAGCGCGGGCGTTACGGTCGGCACAACAGACGGTGACGATTGAGAGCGCAGGACCGACTGGTACGGTAATCCCAGCCGAGGACAGATTTTTTGAGATCGCGGACTTGGCGTGCCGCATCCTAGCTGATCACGTACCCAGTTTGCGGATATCAATTAAATTTGGAGGAATTCGCAAACGCCGCGACCTGGAGCGGTGATATGTTTGCCACTTGAGGTGACTGGCTCAGCAAAACCTCGTTCATCGGGAGGGTTACGATCCGGAGCACTCTAGCCAAGTAGCTTCACCTATTGCAGACATTGGGTACGTGTCCGCAAGCGCCGGGAAGAAGCCGCTGCTATCGCGGCTGACTCAGTCGATCATCGTGGATGCAGCCGCTGACGTCCCAGAGGGACTCGCTGTCGGGCTTTCTGACTCCCGTGCCGGTCGCCACGTCGGCGGCTTGGGGTGATGCGGGCATCGTCAGGGACAGGAGCATCTCGGCCACCGCCTGGGGAGCGTTGACAAGGGCCAGGTGGTTGTCCGCCAGCTCCCGCACGCGCCAGCCCGGATCCGATCGGACCCGCTCAGCAGTGAGCACATAGGGATCCGTCTGCGCATCCTTGCCCTCCGTGCACAAGACGAAGGCGCGGGGGAGTGCCGCAGCCGCCGGGTTGCCGAGTTGGATCGGCTGGAGCCAGGTCGCCAGCGGCTGCGGCTGCAGCTTCGAAAGCACCCAGTCCGCATCGGCCGGATCCTTCGCCAGTCGCCCGGAGCCACTCCTCAATCGCGGGGTAGACGGGCACGAAGTTGGGCATGCCAGCCTCCGCCCCCGCCAGCACATCGGCGGCCAGGGCGTTCTTAAGGGCGTCCTCGGAAGCGAAAAGAAAAGTCGTAGGCGTTTTGGCCATCGGCGGGCACATCGGCATCGAAATAGATCAGTTGCGCCAGCCGCTCGGGCACCTGCTCGGCCACCCGGTAATGATCCACCCGCCGTAGCTCCAGCCGACGAGCGTGACATTGTGCAAATCCTCGAACTCCAGCACGTTAACGACGTCAGTGACGTGGATGTCGAGGTCGAGCGACGGGCGGGCAAGATGGGCGCGGTCGCCGAGCCCGGTGAGGGTGGGGGCGTGGACGTCGTGCCCGGCCTCCCGCAGCAAGGGGACGAGTTTGCGCCAGACCCAGCCGCCGAACCAGGAGCCGTGGACCAGGACGAACGTTTCTCGCCTGTCCTCAGCCGCAGGGGGACTGGCCTCCTGGGCGGCAACCTGGGCCGATGCGCCCCACTGGTTCGCAAGCCCAACAGCCACCGCACCTGCCGTGCCACCGACAACGGAGCGGCGACCGAGCCGCCGGTCGCCGGCAGACGCGTTCCGGATGATCGCGGTTACGTCGGTCATTGCTTCTGCTCCTTAGCGAACGCGGAGAGGGCCCCTGGGGAACAATGCGGAGGCCACTGACCGGCGGCAGCATTTTCGGCTCGGCGGATCCCGTTCTCAGTCTTCACCCAGGGCGCTAACCTGGTGCCGGTTCAGCCTCCGTACATCAAGCTTCGTGGTTGCCCCGGTCAGCGAGCAATCTACGCGAACGCACCAATTACGGTCATTTCAATTGGCCCGGATATGCCGTGTGGATCAGTTTTGCACCTCTACGGTCCCAAGAAGCCGCGCAATTGCCGCCTCAAGGAACGCTCAAGTTATGTTCGTCGTGATCGTGCGCCGCAACCCCTCCTCCAGGCCGACCTGCACGTGGTAGCCGAAGCCTTGCCGGGCCGCCGTTATGTCGGCCACAGAATGCCTTATTTCGCCTGGACGTGCCGGATCATGACGAGCATGCGCTTCGACACCGACGAGCCGGGCCATCTCCGCAAGGAGCGCGTTCACGGAGACGGCTCGGCCGGAGGCGACGTTGAAAACCCGGCCGGCAATCCCGGCGGCAGATGCCGCCCTCAGATTGGCGTCGACCACGTTGTCGACGAACGTGAAGTCGCGAGATTGCTCGCCATCCCCGTAAATGACCGGGGACTCGCCGAGGTGGAGCGCGCGGAGGAACGCGGGAATGACGGCGGCGTACGCCGAAGCCGGGTCCTGCCGCGGCCCGAACACATTGAAGTAGCGCAAGGCGACGGTCTCCAGCCCATAGAGGCGCGTGAACACGGCTGCAGAGTTGCTCTCCGGTGAGCTTGGAGATCGCGTATGGCGAGAGCGGGTTCGGCCGCATCTCCTCGCGCACGGGTATCCCAGCGGCATCGCCGTAGACAGCGGAGGAGGAGGCGAAGACGACGCGGCGGCACCCGGCGTCGCGCGCGGCCAGCAGCAGGTTGAGCGTCCCGGTGATGTTCGCGGTGACGGTTGTCTGTGGGTCGTCGATCGAGCGCGGGACGGAGGCAACGGCTGCCAGGTGGAAGACGACTTCCGCGCTCTCCACCGCATCGGCAACCGCATCCGTGTCGGCAACGTCCCCTTCGAGCAACTGGATGTTTTCGCGTACAGCCTCGAGGTGCTCCAGCGTTGCCGCTCGAAAAATCATCCAGAACGCGAACCTGCTCACCACGGTGAACTAATCGCTCGACCAGGTGCGAGCCAATGAACCCCGCACCGCCTGTGACGAGAAACACCACGCCTCCTTGCCGTTAGGGCTGTGCAGGCCGGCATCGGCCGTCGTCGTGCTAGAAGCAAAAACACCGCATCGCGATCTCGCCGCCTGCGCGTTAGCCCGCGAGCGCCAAGCATCTCCGAGTCGCTTTGCTTCGGCCTCCCAGCATTGCGACCTCCGTGAATCCGACCTCAACGCGACGCGGCGCCGATGGTCGTTTTGCCGGGCCGGCAATATACGGGGGCAGCCATTACGGTATAGTATCGAGTCTGAAGGATTCCGTTGAATTTTGCTGCATAGTTCGACGTCGCGTCTGGCATGCTCGACCGCTGTACTGCTTTCGACACGAGAGTCGACGGCAAAGTTCTTCTGTCGGGCCGCTAGATGATGCCATGCTAGACGCATGAGAATAGATGATGCCATGCTAGACGCATGAGAATCGTCGTTGAATCCGGCACGCATTTGCTCAATCACGGCGACAACGCGATGCTCGTCGTCGCCATGCGGCATATCCGGCGCCTGTGGCCACACGCACGTGTACAGGTTGTGACTGAGGCGCCTGGGCGGTTAGCCGCGCTGCTTCCCGATGTGGAGCCGTTGACGACAGGCGATCGCGGAGCATGGGAGCGGCACGTACTGACGTGGATCCGGCGCCGCTATCCATGGACACCAAGTGGACGATCGCTGCAGGCGTTCGAGCGCACGATGCAGTCGCGTGTAGTTCCCGTTGCGCGCTTGCTGACATACGGGCCAACCTCAAATGAGATGGCAACGCGCGCACTCGCGTTCGGTGAGGCGATCGCGGAAGCGGATCTGGTGCTCGGTTCCGGTGGCGGCGGCATTACCGATGCCTTTCCGGGGTACGCGTACTCGTTCCTGTCGATGCTCCAAACCGCGCATCGACTTGGTGCGATCACAGTGTGTATGGGACAGGGAATTGGACCGCTCGAGGACGCGAAGCTCGGGGCGTTCGCAAGACGCGTGCTCACGGATGTCGACCTGATCGCAGTGCGGGAAGGTCTCTATTCGCCGAATATTCTCCGCGGGTGGGGCGTGCCTGCTGAGCGTATTTTCGTTACTGGAGATGACGCCATCGAGCTCGCGTTCGACGCGCGGCAGCGCGAGCTGGGTAGTGGCATCGGCGTCAATCTGCGCGCCGCGGATTATTCGGGCGTCGGCGCGCGTGAGGCGGCCCTCGTGCGCGAGGTGCTGGGCCGCTCGACGATGCGACTGAGCGGCCAGCTAATTCCACTACCCATCGAGCACGGCACGGACGAAGACGCGATCCGCCCGATCATGTCACTCACCGATCGGCCAGACGATATCGGTGCCGATCTCGTCGCACTCCCCGATATCCTGCGTCAGATCGCGCGCTGCCGTGTCGTCATTACCGGCAGCTACCACGCAGCAGTGTTTGCGCTGGCTCAGGGGATTCCAGCCGTCGGGCTCGCGAGGACACCATATTACCAGTACAAGTTCCGTGGCCTCGCGTTTCAATTCGGGAGTGGGTGCGAGGTCGTCGAATTTGACGACCCACGGTTCTGCGAGCGGCTCGAGGCAAGCATAACGCGCTTGTGGACCGCGGCAGAGTCGTTGCGTCCAATGCTGCTCGAGGCCTCACGTGGTCAAGTTGCTGCCGCCACCCGGGCCTATGATGAGGTCGGCAGCATTGTTCATGAAGCCCACGCCGCAAAATCCGTGTCAGCATGATCACGGTAATTGCGGTCTTACACGCGGTGTCATACAAAATGAAATTGTTGGCGCTTTCATTAGAATGCTTTGCTGAGTGAGCAAGCCGTGGATCGGCGCCACCACGACATGAGAGACGGGGTCTTTCAGAGCAGTCATCATCGCCCGGCGGGCGTCCACCGCGACAGGAAAATCGGCTATTTTCGGACCAGCCTCGTCAGAGTCGCGCTTGCCAGCGCGACTCTGACGAGGCCCTTCAGGGAGGCGATGAAATCTGACTGCTGCCCCCCGGTAGACATCACCGGGTCATCCGATGAATGTGTTTATGGGCATCTCAGATCCTCGCTCGAACCATGCATACTCGTGCTTTAGGTGCGACGAAATTTTGCGTCTGAGTGCATCAGAGCTGTCATAGAGAACGAGGGGAATGTTTGTGAGCATCCATAAGGTGATGCAAAACATCCGCCAGAGAATCGACAAACACTCCCTAAGTTCTGTCTCCAAAACGGTTCGCAAGCACAACTTCACCTATCTCTCACCAACCCAATCCAGTTACACAAAAAACCCGTCGATACCACTTGGCCACAACCCGAAATGAGTGCAGCCGCATTGGCTCACATCGACAGTGATTGGCAAGACTTTTTCGCTTACTGCCTTGAAGCGATTTTCGATCTTGTGAGCCCGGGCCGCGCTATCGTCATCGACGATTGCCACTACCGCGGATGCCGGATAGCGATGGACGAATTCCTCGTTGAAGGACCTGGTTACTCACTCGAACCTGAACCAAGCAGAATACGTCGTCGACGGTGAGCAATTTGGTCAGGGGCTATGCCCTCACGCAGCACTGCTCGGCGGGCTCAGGAGGAATGTGAGTGGTCCCCTACCCTTATCCAAGGAGGAGTTTAAATGGCTAGCGTCTCGACAGGTGAGGCGCCGCAAAAGCGGTGGAAGACCGAGGGCATGGAATATGCTGCACCCCATCTGCGCCTTCGCCAGGTGGCGGCGCTCGTAAATGAGCTGCACCCCGAAAGCCTACTGGATCTTGGCTGCGCCCAAGGTTATCTCCGCGATCTTTGTCCCGGGGTATCGTATGCCGGAGTTGATTTTGTTCCATTAGCTCAGTCCGGCGCCTTTCCGTTTTGGCTTTGCAACTTCAATCGTGAGCCACTCCCAGTTTGTATCGAGAACATTGAATTGATGGTGTGTTCTGGGATCCTAGAGTATGTGGATGATGTTCCGGGATTCTTGCGCCAGATTCAATCCCGACTTCGGCCCAATGGTCATCTCGTCGCGACCTACTACAATATGAATCATGTGTACCGGGCAGCGTGTCTACTGCTCGGTAAAACATTCCCCGTGCATCCTGATTGGCGAAATTTCTACGCTCCAGCTGATATCGCAGCACAGTTCGACGCGGCGGGATTGAGTGTGGTCCGCAAACTTGCGACGAATCACTCGTTTCGGAGACCACCGACGTTAGAGCAGACCACGACAAGTCCGTTATCGTTGCCGAAAGCTCGCCCATGGTCAACTTTGTTTGCCCATGAGTTCCTATTCGTAGCGAAAAAGCCGTTCTAGCGTTCTTCCACGTGGCGGTTGCCGGATTTATTACAGCAACTTCGTCTCAAGCGTTCTCGCCACCGCCTCGAACGATTCACTCTGGATGTGCCACGACTTCCCCCATGATGACCGGGTGTTTGCAATTGATCGGCACCTTGCCGAGGTGGAGCGCGCGGAGGAACGCGGGAACGACAGCGGCGTACGCCGAAGCCGGGTTCTGCCGCGGCCCGAACACATTGAAGTAGCGCAAGGCGACGGTCTCCAGCCCATAGAGGCGCGTGAACACGGCGCAGAGCCGCTCTCCGGTGAGCTTGGAGATCGCGTATGGTGAAAGCGGGTGGGGTGAGGTGTCCTCGCGCACGGGTATCCCAGCGGCATCGCCGTAGACAGCGGAGGAGGAGGCGAAGGCGCCGATGTGGTGTCGCTGTCCCCGGCGTTAGATCACTCACCGAGAATATGTTGCATGATGGATGGCGGTGCTTTTCAATCTGCGTCGTACCGATCTTAGTGCAGAAAAGTCGCAAAGGAGCGAACGACCGGCAATGGGCATCGCCGAGTTGAAGCAGGCCATCGCCGACGTCGAGGGATACCTGACCGAGCAGGAAGGAAGGACGCTCTTCGAACTCGCCCGTAGCTGCACTGTGCCCGGAGTCATCGTCGAGATCGGCTCCTGGAAAGGCAGGTCGACGATCTGCCTTGCCCTGGGCTCGAAGGCCGGGCAAGGGAAGACGATCTACGCCATCGATCCGCACACGGGCTCGCCGGAGCACTGGGCGGCATTCGGTGCGGTCTCCACCTTCGACGAGTTCGCTGACAACGTGAGGCACGCGGGAGTGGAGGACGTTGTCGTTCCCCTTGTTCACGACATCATCGGATGTTGCGCGGACCTTCGACGAGCCCGTCGCGTTTGTTTTTATCGACGGAGCTCACGAATACGAATCAGTGAAACAGGACTTCGACGATTGGTTTCCCAAGGTCGTCAACGGTGGAATTGTCGCACTGCACGATGCTGTCGCTCGCCCTGGACCTCAGCGCGTCGCCCGGGACTTCGTCCTTCGATCGAGAAGCTTTCGCCGCGTTCGCTTCGTGCATCAATTGGTGTATGCCCAAAAGACGGACTGCAATGGCGTTGCCGACGTCGTCTGGAACCGATACATGCTCTGGCTCATTCGCATCGTCGGCTTCGCCAGCTCCCTCAACCTGCCCAGATCCCTGAAGGAGGTCGGCGGTCGGATAGCCGTTTTGTTGCAGAAGCCTGGTGCTCACGACCTGATTGATCCCAGCATCACCCTCTATTCGCCCATGCCTCCTAGCCGACTCGAGCGCAAGTGTGGCAATGCTGCTCAGCAGCGCGCTTGCGTCGACAACCTCGTTAGAGAATGTGATTCGGTGGCGGACATGGAGGCATTTCCGATTCGAATCGACGAAATCGGTATCCGAATTGGATACGTGGCTTGGCTCTTAAAAGAGTGCAAGCCACAGTGGCAGAGCGTCGTTCTCACACCCAGTCATGCATGGGCCGTGTCCTTAAACCCTTTCCCGCATCTGGTATCCTTCGGCTGGGAAGGCATGCGTGGCCCAGGAATGCTGGCGAATAGCGCCCCGAAAGCGCGGGCGATTGGGATCAGCAATTCATCCGGGTCGCGACCAACGGCGTGAGCAAGGGGGCAGGGGAACAGATGAGTAAGCAGCCTCGCGCGGCTGGGCGGTGGAACCGCGCCGGCTCCGGTGATTTCAGTGATCGTGCCGGTCCTGGACGGTGGATCCAACTTTGCCCGCTGCCTCGCTGCGCTCAAGTCCTCGCCGCCAAGCCCCGCCTGGGAGTTGATCGTCGTCGACGATGGGTCGACGGATGGGTCGGCCGATCTCGCGCGAGAGGCAGGGGCGCAAGTGCTGCGCACTGCCCACGCTCGGAGCGGGCCGGGAGTTGCACGCAACCTTGGGGCACGGGTGGCCCGAGGCGAGTTCTTGTTGTTCCTGGACGCCGATGTGCTGGTGACTCCCCAGCACCATCGCCCAAGTGGTCGCTGCCTTCCGCCGCGAGCCGGCGCTAGCGGCCCTCTTCGGGTCGTACGACGCGCGCCCTGGGGCGCAAAACTTCCTCTCCCAGTACAAGAACCTCTTCCACCACTACGTCCACCAGAACTCGGTCGCGGAGGCCACCACCTTCTGGGCCGGCTGCGGGGCCATCCGCCGTGAGGTCTTCCTCCGGCTCGGCGGGTTCGATGCGACGTACGGCCGCCCCTCGATCGAGGACATCGAGCTGGGTTACCGGTTGACTCGCGCCGGCCACAGGGTGCGTCTGTGCCACGAAATCCAGGTCACCCACCTCAAGCGCTGGACGGCGCGGTCCCTGGTGCTGACCGACATCCGTGACCGGGGCGTCCCCTGGATGGAGCTCCTCTTGCGCGGGCGTGTCTACCCGTCTGACCTCAACTTGAATCAAGGGAATCGGATCAGTGTCGTCTGCGCCGGGTTGTTGGGGGTGGCCCTGTTCGCCGCGCTGATGTGGCCGGTGGCGCTGCTGTTCACGCTCCTGCCGGCCATAATCCTACTCGGCCTGAACCTACCGCTGTACCGCTTCTTCTATCAGGAGCGCGGGTTTCGCTTCGCGCTGGCCACTGTTCCGTGGGTTTGGCTGTACTACATCTACAGCGGGCTGTGCGTCGTCTTGGGCGCTTGGAGCCACCTTCGTGCGGGCCGCCCGACAGCCGTCCCGATGCAACCGAGCGCCGCGGTCACTGAGGCCGAGCGCAGAGTTGCAGCCTAGGTTGCGGGCTAACTGCCGTCGTGGCCAGGTGTGAGCTGCTTTGAGTCTGCGACTCCGGTGGATTGCATGATGAGCGCGATTGGGAGACCGCACGCCTCGGTCGTTGAGCTGGGGAGGCGTGTGTGGCGATGGCCGCGAGCGCCCGCCTACTGGCACCGCCGCTTCCTATGCACTGACTCGTCACCTGCGCCTCCCGGACCCCACTCCTCTCCTCATTGTGGAGGCAGAGAATTTCTCAGTGGTGCGAAGAGCTAACCCGCGGGCCATCCCGATCGTCCCGCGCCGACTATGTGCGCTGGGGCAAGCTCTCTTACCCGCAGGCGTAGCTGGCCCGGCTGGGTCAAGGCCACATTCGCATGTATCTTAGCGAGCGGAGCAGTTGCCGCGCCAGGCGGATAGGATGGCCAGCACGATAGATCCTCTACCCTCCTTCTCCATTGTGATAGCAACGCACAATCGTCCCCGCCAGCTCGCGGAATGCTTGGCGGCGCTGGCCAGCCTCGACTATCCGCGCGACCGCTTCGAGGTGATCGTCGTCGACGACGGCAGCCCTACGTCCTCTCGACTCGGTGGTGGCGCCGTACCGCGACCGTCTTGAATCTGGAGCTCGTGCGCCGGGCACGAGGAGGGCTCGGGGAGGCGGGCAACACTGGCGCGGCACGAGCGAGAGGAAAGTTCCTCGCCTTCATCGACGACGACTGCGCGGTTTCCCCTGGTTGGCTCAAGGCTCTGGCGGCACATTTCAACGCCGAGCCGGAACAATTGGTCGGGGGCCGGACCCTCAACGGCTTGCCCGGCAATCCGTACTCGAGCGCCACCCAACTCCTGATCGACTACCTCTACGCGTACCACAACGCCGACCCGGCCGAACTCGCGCTTCTTCGCCACGAACAACCTGGCGCTGCCCGCTGCCCATTCCGACAGATTGGCGGATTCAACACCCGGTACTTGCGTATCGGCGCTGGGGGCGAAGATCGGGAGCTGTGCGACCGGTGGCGGTCCCACGGCTATCGCCTGACCTACGCGCCCGACGCCGTCGTCTATCATCGCCACCGCCTCAACCTGCATCGGCTTCTGGCGCCAGCACTTCCTCTATGGGCGCGGAGCGGTCACGTTTCGCCGCGCCCGTGCCGCAAGGGGCGAACCGATCCGGCTCGAGTCCTGGCGGTTCTACCTTGGGCTACTGCCCTACCCGTGGGTTCGTGCCCGTGGCCGGCAAGGCGCTCACGCTCGCGCTCTTGTTCGTGGTCTCACAGCTGGCCACCGCGTGCGGCGTCCTCTCCGAGTCAATGCGGGGGCACAATCGGCGGCTACCCGCCGGTAGTCCGGCGAACGCAGAGGCCGGGTGATGAGGGACGCAAGCCATATATCCCGTGGGCACGACGCGTCACCCGCAGCCCATGCGTGGATCAAGTTCAGGGCTGATGACCGCTCAGACGAACGAATCCGCCTGGACCCTCTCCGATGTCAGGATCGGTGGCCTTTTGCGCGATGGCGAGTCGCGGCGCGTACGTTCTCCAGGGCTTCCTCCTCACCCCGCTCCTCCTGCACAGGCTCGGGGAAACGGACTTTGGACTGTGGGTGTTGCTGTTGGCCCTCGTGTTGCTGCTGTCTCCCCTCGAGAGTGCGCTGTTGGGCACCCTGGTCCGAATCACCGCCAGCTACCGCGCGGTCGACACCCTCGTCCAAGCACGGCCAGTCGTCGCCAATGCCTTGCTGGTAGGCATTACCGTCGGCAGCGCCATCACCCTAATTGTGCTCGCCTGGGGACAGTCCCTGCTCCGGCTGGTTCACCTGACGCCCGACCAGCAAGCGGGTCTGCAGCCGCTGCTGCTGGCCGTCCTCGTCCTATTCTGGGCCGGTTTGCTCTCCGCGATTGCAGACGGCATCTTGTTCGGTACCAAGCACGTTGTGGCAGGCAGCGTGATCGACATCCTGACGATTGTCGGGTCAATCGTGCTCATCGGAGTCGCGCTCGTGCGAGGGCAAGGGCTGCTCGGCGTCGCCGTGGCGACCGCATCTATGAAATGCCTTGCGATGGGCCTCAAGTGGCTGTACGTCCATCAAGCGGTCCCAGAGCTCCCGCTGTCTCTCCGGTATGTCAGCGGGTCCCCGGACGCCTGGCGACCTCTGTCAAGACTCCTCACGTGGGCGGTCCTCATTTCCTTAACGGCCGCGGCTGGCCCCTAGCCTCGGCACATTGGTCGTTGGCTCGCTTCTCTCCACAAGTGCGCTGGCCGCCATCAATGTGGCGTATCGCATCCCAGATGTCCTCGCGGATGTCATCGGAGCGGCGTTTTTGGCTACGTTCCCATACTCCGCAGACTTGCACGGTAAGTCAAGAACGGGAGAGTTGAATCGTTCACTCCTCCTCGGGACGCGGATCGCCCTGACGCTCGCATTGCTCGCCCTCATCGGTTTTTGGTACGCGGGTCCGTTGTTCCTCGAGTTGTGGGTCGGACCGGTGGACCACGGTGCTGCCCTGTTGCGTCTCGGGTTGATCGTGACCGTGGCCTTATCGGGGTTCATCGCGGTTCAGATGATGCTCTACGGCTGTGGCGAATTCCGCGGGCTTGCACTTGCCGGCATCGTAGGCGCGCTGGTGTACCTGTCGTTGACCTTCGTCCTGACGGCCACAGTAGGGATCGTGGGGTCGATGCTCGCTGGCATCGCAAACATGATCGTCGTGACCATTCTGGTCGTGCCACGAGCAACGCGGGTTGTGGGAATCTCGCCGTAGGTGTGGTGGCGAGAAGCTGCGCTTCCGCCCATCGTGGCACTTGTTCCAATCGTCCCTCTTGCCCTGGCCCTGGAACTGGCGCACGTCGGGCGGCCCGTGTTCCTCCTACTCGCCACTGTCGTAGGAGTCGCAACCTACGCCGCGGCTGCCTTCCTAATTGTCTTCACCCGCGAGGAGCGTGCCGCTGCCCGTGAACTGGCCCTCAGGTGGCTCTCTCGGTTGGGCGCGCTCGAGAGCGTGGCGGCACCTGTTCGCTCAACGAGGCGACGCGTGGTAAGTGCTTCCGACGACCTGGCCCGTTGACGGTGGACTATGACCGGCTCCCATTGAATGGTCCATTCATTATGCGAGTCTGGTCGAATGTCAGATTGGGGGCGTAGGCGTTGGGCCCTTGGGGTTCGATTGGGATGGCCTCCGATTGCGTGATCGACATCACCACCTAGCAGCCCGACCCACGGGCCCGGTGTATCCTCGCTCGCGCCAATCGGTGCCCTCTTCGGCACAGCCTCGCTCTCGTAAGCGGTGGAGAACAGTGGAGAATGGCGCGAACTCTCGTAACCGGGGCAGCGGGCTTCATCGGCTTCCACCTTGCTGCACGCCTACTGGAACGTGGTGATGGAGGTCATAGGGCTCGACAACCTCAATGACTATTACGATGTCCAGCTGAAGCAGGATCGGCTGGCGCGTCTCACTCAGTCGCCGGGCTTTTGCTTCGTCAAGGCCGATCTGGCCGATCATCACTCCGTCGCCGACCTGTTCGAACGTGAACGCCCGCGGCGTGTGGTCAATCTGGCTGCCCAGGCCGGGGTGCGGTACTCGCTAACAAACCCCCATGCGTACGCGAATGCCAACCTCGTCGGC
Organism: uncultured Chloroflexia bacterium; assembly: GCA_963751075.1. GTDB lineage: Bacteria > Chloroflexota > Chloroflexia > Thermomicrobiales > UBA6265 > JACCXM01. Next base: position 651,382 of record CAVVTE010000013.1, read on the forward strand.
TTCCTGAATGTGCTGGAAGGTTGCCGGCACAACGAGGTGGAACACCTCGTTTTCGCCTCGAGCAGCTCGGTCTACGGCGCGAACACCCGGCTGCCGTTCTCGGTCGAGGACAACGTTGATCACCCGCTGTCGCTGTACGCCGCCAGTAAGAAGGCCAACGAGCTGATGGCGCACAGCTACGCCCATCTCTACGACATCCCCAGCACCGGGTTGCGCTTCTTCAACGTCTACGGTCCCTGGGGCCGACCTGACGCGGCGCTCTCCAGGTTCACCGGCGCGATGCTTGAAGATCGCCCCATCGACGTCTACAACTTCGGCCAGCACCGGCGTGACTTCACCTACATCGACGACATCGTCGAAGGGATCGTGCGCGTCCTAGACCACCCGGCGCAGGCGAACGCCGCCTGGCGAGGCGACGCGCCTGACCCCGCCAGCAGCCAGGCGCCGTACCGGCTCTACAACATCGGAAATCGTCAGCCGGTGGAGTTGCTCTACCTGATCGAGTTGCTGGAGAAGGCCCTCGGACGCGAAGCGCAGAAGAATTTCTTGCCGATGCAGCCGGGTGATGTTGCCGACACGGTCGCCGATGTGGCGGCTCTGGAGCGTGACATGGACTTTGCACCGGCGACTCCGATCGAGGAAGGCGTCACGCGGTTCGTCGCCTGGTATCGTGAGTACTATGGCGTCTGATGCCTAGCCAATGGTGTGTCCTGTTCTTACAACCGGCGAATGTGCTATTCAGGCGCAACTCCTCGATGCCCGCCGCTTCGCCGTTCGCAGGACGCGCAGAAACGATGGATACATTAACTTTGACGGTATGGAACACGATAGATAGAATTCCTTCGCTCACGGATGGGGAGGGTGCATTCCGCCTTGGCGGCGGACGCGGCTGAGCAACCGCCAGGATTCCCGCTGATCTTGTCCATCGTGTCATCGCTGCGGCACGGCACAACGGCCGTACGCTGGTCGCCGCATTGGTCCAGCGGATGGGCTGAACGAGGAATGACGGGGCGGGAGGGGAAGGCAGATCGGTGAAGACTTTGGAGCGGAGAGTCGCAGAGCCTGCGGCGGATGTTCGGCTACGGGAGCGGCTGGCGCGGCGCGAGGCCGTGGTGGGATTGATCGGACTCGGCTACGCCGGACTGCCCCTGGCTGTCGCGTTCGCCGAGACCGGATTCCCCGTCATCGGTGTCGATCTTCGCCGCGATCGGGTTGAGTCCCTAAGTGCTGGGCACTCCTACGTCGAAGATGTTCCCGGGGATCGATTGGCTCCGCTGGTTGCCTCTGGAAGCCTGCGGGCCAGTGCCGAGTATGCTGCCCTTGCAGACGCCGACGTCATCACCATCTGCGTGCCGACCCCCCTCACCGAGACCAAGACGCCGGACACGAGCGCTATCGCCGGAGCAATCGGCTCACTGGGACCGTGGCTGCGGCCGGGTCAACTCATCATGCTGGAGAGCACATCCTATCCGGGAACGACCGAGGAGATCGTGCGGCCGGTTATCGAGGAGCACGGCTTCACGGTCGGCAAGGACATCTTCCTCGCTTTCGCCCCGGAGCGCGTTAACCCCGGCGACACCCACTTCGGCACCCGCAATACGACCAAGCTCATCGGTGGGATGACGCCGGCCTGTCGCGATCTCGCTACTGCCCTCTATTCGACGATCGTGGACGATGTCGTGCCGGTCTCCTCCCCGGTAGTGGCGGAGATGGCGAAGCTGTTGGAGAACACCTTTCGCCAGATCAACGTTGCGTTCGCCAACGAGATGGCGCTGATCTGCGAGCAGTTGGGTGTAGACGTCTGGGAGGTGATTGACGCGGCGGCGACCAAGCCGTTCGGGTTCATGCCCTTCTACCCCGGTCCCGGACTGGGCGGGCCCTGCATCCCGGTCGTCCCACACTACCTGGCATGGAAGCTGAAGACCCTTGGCTACGATGCCCGCTTCATCGCGCTGGCGGACGAGATCAACGCGGCGATGCCGGCCCACATCGTCAACCTCGTGGCTGACGCGCTCAATGACGAGGCGAAGCCGGTGCGTGGGTCCAGGGTGCTCATGCTGGGCATCACCTATAAGCCGAATGTCGCGGATACACGCGAGTCTCCACCGCTCGCCGTGCTGGAGGGGCTGCTGGCGAAAGGAGCGGACGTTGTTTATCACGATCCGTTCGTGCCCGAGCTCGCGGTGAACGGCCGATCTTTAGCTAGCGTGACGATCAACCAGGCAACGCTTCGGGATGCAGATTGCGTCGTCATCGCCACCGACCACCGTTCATACGACTGGGAGTGGATCGTCGCGCACGCGGGCCTCATTGTCGACACGCGTAACGTGACTGCGAAGGTCTCCTCTGACCTGCGAGATCGGGGTGCACGGATCGTCAAGTTGGGCGCGCCATCCGTCAATCATTCGCGCGGGATCTAGACTCTTGTCGAAACAACCCTCCGCTCGCGGCTCTAGTAACGATGAGCCGTCCACGTGGCTGATCACCGGTGCGGCCGGTTTCATCGGCTCGCATCTCGTCGACGCGCTCCTGGGGCGGGGGGTGCGCGTTCTCGGACTCGACAACCTTTCCACCGGTCGCCTGCAGAACATTGAACATCAGCTCGATCATCCCCGGTTCCACTTTGCGCGGGCCAACCTCGGCGATGAGATCGTCCTCGACCGCTTGGCTTCCGAGGCAGACGTCATCGTTCATCTTGCGGCCGCTGTGGGCGTTGAGCTGATTGTCGAGCGCCCAACGCACACGATCGAAACCAACGTGCTGGGAACCGAAGCGGTGCTACGGGCGGCGCTACGTTACCGTTGTCGTGTGTTGCTCGCCAGCACCTCCGAGGTGTACGGCAAGGGAAGCAAAATTCCCTTCTGCGAGGATGACGACATCGTTCTGGGCCCGACCAGTAAGAGCCGCTGGGGGTACTCGGCCAGCAAGATGATCGACGAGTTCCTCGGGCTGGCCTATCACCGCGAGTACGGACTACCGGTTGTGCCATTCCGCCTCTTCAACACCGCAGGTCCGCGCCAGTCCGGCCGCTACGGGATGGTGATCCCCCGCTTCGTGGGACAGGCTTTGCGGGAGGAGCCAATCACGATCTTCGGAGATGGCACCCAGCGGCGTTGCTTCTGCGACGTCGATGACGCCGTGCGCGCCATCGTCGGGCTGGCCGAGCATTCCGATTCCCCAGGGCGGACGTTCAACATCGGCGGTCGAGAAGAGGTGACGATTCGCGAACTGGCCGAGCGTGTCAAGGCAACCGTCGATAGCTCATCCGAGATCGTCTACGTGCCGTATGCGGAAGCTTATGCCGCCGGGTTCGAGGACATGGAGCGCCGCGTGCCAAGTACCGAGCGCATCAACGATTTGATTGGCTGGCGCCCGGAGATCCCACTCGACCAGATTCTCGTTCGCATGCGAGACCACCTGCAGGCAAACGGGGATGGGGCAGGAACCGGTTGACGAGGGACCTGAGCGGATTCGCGTCATGCGCATCATCTCGCGCATGAACATCGGCGGACCGGCAGTCCACGTTGTCCTCCTCAATGCTGGTCTTGATCCACAGAAATATGACTGCTTGCTGGTGACCGGCAGCGAAGGTGTGAGCGAAGGCAGCCTGCGAGACCTCGCCGAATCAAACCACCTGCGCCTGTCGGTGATTCCCGAGTTGGGGCGTGAGATCTCGCCGCGAAGTGACCTGGTGACGCTCCTGAAGCTGTACCGATTGATGCGCCGTGAGCGGCCCCACATCGTGCACACGCACACGGCCAAGGCCGGATTCGTGGGGCGGATCGCGGCCCGCCTCGCGCGCGTCCCGGTCGTGCTGCACACCTTCCATGGTCACGTCTTCCACGGCTACTTTTCACCGGCAAAGACCCGCTTGTTTCTCCTCATCGAGCGGCTCGGGGCGCGTCTTAGCACGAGAATCATCACCATCAGCCCCAGCCTGCGTGAGGAGATCGCCGATTATGGCGTCGCCAGCAGAGAGCGTATCGAAGTTGTCCCACTTGGCTTCGATTTAGAAGCATTCGCGTCGCAGCCGCGGGCTACGGGCGACTTCCGCCGCTCTCTCAATATCCCCACGGACGCGAAGCTAGTTGGTGCCGTGGGACGCTTGGTGCCAATCAAGAACATCCCGCTCTTGCTCGAGGCGGCGGCACTCGCTCGAGAGCAAAACCCGGGGATTCGCGTCGTTATTGTCGGCGACGGCGAGCTTCGCGATGAACTGCAAGCTCGTGTCGAAACCTTAGACCTGGGGGAGGCGGTGACCTTCGCCGGCTGGCGGCGTGATCTGGCTAGCGTCTACGCTGATCTGAATGCCGTCGTGATCTCATCGGACAATGAGGGAACTCCCGCATCCTTAATTGAGGCAATGGCCACTGGTTGTCCGGTCGTCGCGACTCGCGTTGGAGGCGTGCCCGACCTCATCACCGAAGGTGAGACCGGGCGCCTCGTGCCGCCTGGTGACCAGAAGGCACTTGCGGGGGCGCTACTGGCGCTGTTTCAAGAGCCAGAGCGCACTGCTCAAATGGCCGAGCTGGCGCGGCGAAGGGTGCACGAGCGGCACCAGGCGTCGCGCCTCGTCGCCGACATCGAGCGGCTCTACGGGGTGTTGCTCACCGCTGCGGGCCATTCTCAGCCAACAGGATTAACCGGCACGGAGGGAGTCGCGGACGCATGAACTGGCCCCTCGAGGTCGCGGTCCTGATCGCGGTTGCTGTCTCGCTCGTCGGGACATTCGCGGCTCGTCACGCTGCCCTGCGCCTCCACTGGCTCGACCAACCGAGCCATCGCAAAGTGCACAGCAATCCGATCCCGCTCCTGGGCGGCATCGCCATGTACATGGCCTTTCTCATCTCCGTACTCTTCACCGACTCACGGGCGGTGCTTGCGGAAGGCACCGCGGTCCTCATTGGCGCCACACTCTTGCTCGTGGTTGGGATCATCGACGACCAGCGCGGTGTTAGCCCGCGCACCAAGCTTCTCGCACAGGCGGGCGCGGCGATCCTGCTGGTGATCGGTGGCGCTGGCGTGGAGTTCTTGCCGTTCGCCTGGATGAACGTGGCCGCTACCATTTTCTGGGTGGCTGCCATCTGCAATGCGATGAACCTGCTCGACAACATGGACGGGCTCTCGGCCGGAGTGTCCGCGATAGCCTGTGCTTTCTTCACGCTCCTAGCACTCTGGCATGGGCAGATCTGGGTCTCGATTGTCGCGGCAGTGCTCCTGGGGGCGACCCTCGGATTCCTGCGCTACAACTGGAACCCGGCGACGATTTTCATGGGCGATGCGGGCAGCCTGCTCCTTGGCTTCCTCCTGGCCGTCCTGGCCATCAAGCTGCGCTTCCCAGACGTCGATCCGCGTCGCACCTGGCCGATCCCGCTGCTGATCCTGGCCGTGCCGATTTTCGACACGACCGTGGTGACTATCTCACGGCTGCGGCGAGGGGTGCCCATCTCGAGCGGCGGTCGAGACCACGTTTCCCATCGACTGGTGCGCCTGGGGCTGAGCGTTCGACAGGCAGTGGCAACGATCTACATAGTAGCGGCGCTGTGCGGGGGTGCGGCCGTGGCAGTCCTACTTCTGCCGAGTCTCCCGTACGTCTATGGAGTCCTTGCACTGATCGGTGTTGCCGGTCTCATCGCGTTGTACCGGCTAGAACAGGTCGACCTTTCGGATACCGGGCAAGTTCCGCGCGCGTACCGGAGGCGGCACGCCGTAAAGCGGCGGGTCGGCCGGGTGCTGCGTCCCTTCGGGGTTCGCCACGTGCGGGAACCGCACGTCCACCGCACCCGGCGGAAGCCGCTGTGGGAGCGCCCTGGTCAGGCGAGTGCACCGCTCTGGATTCGCCAGCCGGAGCGGACAGAAACCAGCAAAAAGCAGTAGGTGCCGCCAGCTTGCAGTCAGGGCCTGCTTGCCGCGAACGCCTCGTTCTAACGGCTCACCGCTACCGGAGCCGCGGCTGGCGGGAACGTGCCCGAACCGTCGACCGCGGGCGCCCAGCATTCGAGCCAGGCCTGGAACTGCAAGACATTCCACAGCGGATACTGCCAGTTACGGGTCCCGGTGAGGTGCTCCTGCCACTTCTGCCGGATCGGCGCGGGGTGGAAGAACCCCTCGTTCCGCAGTCGCCGCTCGTCGAGCAATTCCTCGGCCCACTCGCGCAGCGGGCCGCGCAACCAGACATCGATCGGTACCCCGAAACCCATCTTGGGACGTTCGATCAGCGCTTTCGGAACGTAGCGGTACAACACCTGGCGCAGGAGCCACTTTCCTTGGCCGTCTCGGACCTTCATCGAAAGGGGGACAGACGCGGCAAAGGCGACCACGCGGTGATCGATGAGTGGCACGCGTGCTTCCAGACTTACCGCCATACTGGCGCGGTCGACCTTGGTGAGAATGTCGTCCGGCAGGTAGCTGATGAGGTCTAGAAACATCATTCGCTGCGTGAAGTCAGGGAGCGCGGCCCAACGCGAGCGGTCGGTGATTGCCGTCGGCGGCTCGCAAGCATCGACGACAACCTCATCTGTTTGCTTCCACTGAGAGACCAACCCGCGATACAGCTCCTCCGGGCTCTCTGCCGCCAATACCCCGGCCAGTTTGTGCAGTTTGTCACCGGGCGTCCGTTGCCGCAGAGCGCCCGGCAGCAGAGAGTCGAAACGAGAGAACTGACGGTCCCAACTGCCTGGCGACAAGGCGGTGATTGCCCGCGAGCCGAAGGTACGCGCTGCCGGCGGCGCCCAGCCGATCTTGCGCCAGATCGAACGGCCCCAGAAATAGCGGTTATAACCGCCGAACAACTCGTCGCCGCCGTCGCCCGAGAGGCTGACGGTGACCTGCCGTCGCGCCAATTGCGAAACCAGGAAGGTGGGAATCTGGGACGAATCGGCGAACGGCTCATCGAACATAGTCGGAAGTTGCGGGATGACCGCGCGCGCCTCCTCCGGCGTCACGTAGAGCGAGGTGTGGTCGGTCCCCAGGTGTCCGGCTACCGCCGCCGCGTTCGCCGCCTCGTCGTACCCTGCCTCATGAAAACCGATGGTGAAGGTCTTCACCGGCCGCGCGCTCTGCGCCTGCATCAGCGCCACGACAGTTGAGGAGTCGATGCCACCGGAGAGGAAGGCGCCGAGGGGGACGTCAGCGATCATGCGGAGGGCAACCGCGTCTCGCAGTAGCGCGTCGAGCTCCGCAATGGCCTCAGACTCGCCATAGGGGAAGGGATTGGCGAGACCGTCCTCGACGACCTCGCGGGCAGACCAGAACGGCTCCGGCATGGCCGCAACATCTGCCTGGGAGCGCAGTGTGAGAATCGTCCCCGGCGGCAGCTTATGGATGCCGCGGTAGATCGCATAAGGCGCCGGTACGTAGCCATGCCGCATATAAAGCGCCAGCGCGTCACGATCGATCTCGGCGTGGAACGCGGGATGCGCCGCCAGCGCCTTGAGCTCGGAGCCGAACAGGAATGTGCCGCTATGCCATCCGTAGTAGAGCGGCTTGATTCCCAGCCGGTCGCGCACTAGATGCAGCGCGCGTTCCTGGCGGTCCCACAGGGCAAAGGCGAACATGCCGACGAAGCGCTGAATGGCGCGGGGGAGCCCCCACTCCTCGATCGCGGTCAGCAACACTTCGGTGTCGGAGCCGCCCCGGAAACCGTGGCCCAACTGCTCCAACTCGCTGCGGACGGCGGCGAAGTTGTAGACCTCGCCGTTGAAGATGATGACGTAGCGCCCGCTGGCCGACTGCATTGGCTGCCGGCCCGCGGACGACAGGTCGACGATCGCGAGCCGGCGGAAGCCGAGGCTAATCCCGCACGTGTGATCAATCCACTCGTCCGCGTCATCAGGTCCGCGATACGCCACCTGCGCGGCCATGCGGCGCGTTAGCGATCGCAGCTCGAACTCGCCCTCACCTGCGTTCTGCCAAAAACCGGTGATCCCACACATTGCCTTCCCTAACCGGTTGACCTTACACGTCAGTTAGCGAGCCGAGTTCGCACGTATACCCAACGTAGATTTCGCGGAACTGGTCACGCAATTCTCTCACGTGACTGTTCTCTCTCGGCGGTGGCCGGAGCCACGACAATTGCCCAATTCCCCGAAGCAGCACTGGTTAAGTTGCAGACCGCAATACGCTCACCAACTGCGGGGCCGCCACCTGCAGCGAGTACCGCTCTTCGACCCGCAGACGTCCGGCTTTGCCCTGGCGATTGCGAAGATCTCGATCGCCCCACAGGCGCTCTAAAGCGAGGATCCATTCATCAGAGGTTGTCGCGCAGAAGCCGTTCTCACCATCTACGATGATATCCCGGTTCACTCCCACCGGTGAACCGATCACAGGCCTGGCGCAGGCCATGTACTGAATCAATTTGAACCCATTCTTGCCCCGTTCGAACGGAGAATCGACCAGTGGCATGATCCCAACGTCGAATCTCCGGATCTCTTCAACCTCAGTTGATTCTGTCCATGGCTTGACCTCTAGCGGCACGTTTCCCAAGTCAAGACTGCCAGAGCCCACGGCAACGACCCGAGCACTACGGCATTCACAGAACGCCTCTAGCGCCGGGCGAATTACTTGGAGGTTATAGGCCGTGGCTGGGGATCCGATCCAGCCGATCGTGAAGGGCTCAGACTCGGTTGCCGGCGCCAACGGGAAACGTTTCAGATCAACGACCGTCGGCAGAATCTTCACGCATTTGGCCCCCGCGTCCCGAGCCCGAGTGGCAATGTAGTGATTGCCGGCGACGACCACCGCCGCCTCTCGCATTACTCGATCGATCTTCTGCCCAAGCAGCTTCCTGATTATTGGCAAGCGGTGCTGGTCGTAGCGGTGAAACATGGCATCGTCGTAGTCAACGACAAAAGGTACGCCCGTTGGCAGCAGGAACGATTCCAGCCAAGCCGGGATCCAAGGAAACGCTTCTACGTAGATCCAGATAAGGTCATAGCGCCGAGCTTGGAGCAACGACCACACCCGTCTCGCATACGAGCGAGCAATGCGCGCTCTTGGCAATGCGCTCTGAGTGTAGAGGCTTTGCAAGTAGTCGTCGTCGAGCAGCGTCTCGACGTGTACGTCGAACCCATGATCGGCCAGGTAGGGCAGATACTGAAGGCAACGGTGCCGAGTGCTCGCCGCCATGGGTCCGTATCTACTCAGGAGAAGGACCCGCGTTCTGCTCAAGGGGATTTGTCTTTGGGCAACGGCGGCATCTCCCAGGACTACCCGCCATCTCTCCGCAAGCATCCCTCCCAGCACTGAAAGGAGGAGGACGCATCGTCGCGCGTGAGGAGGGCGAGGCGCCAACTATACTCCGCTCAATCAGTACTCACTGTCCCGGCATCCAGCTAACGCAAGACCTAAACGAGGTATGCCCCTTTCGCAAGCAATGGGCCTCACATGTGCGCCTGACTGAACGTGATTGCCGCGCCGCCAGCAAGGTCTTCGACGATGAGCGAGGGTCATAGCAGAGAGACGGTTCGCCCGGAATCAATGGCTTCGAGCATTTGCGCGGTAATGGTGACCTTCTTTCCGGATTCCGGAGCCGTGGAACGCGCCCGGCTCATAGTGCACCAAGTCGGAGCGGTCATCGTTGTCGATAACGGTTCCGGCCCTGAGCACGAGGATATCTTGCACACCCTCTCACGAATCCCGCGTCTCACGCTCCTGCAGAACGACACGAACGTTGGTCTCGCGACCGCGCTCAACCAGGGAGTGAGTTGGGCAAAGAATCACGGCTTTGAGTGGGCCCTCTTGTTCGATCAAGACTCGACTCCTCTCGACTCGATGGTTTCAGAACTTAGCCACATCTGCTTGGCATTGGGTCGCGAGGCGAGCACGACCCTCATAGGTTCCAATTTCGTGGACGTAAACAGTGGTCGTGCCTGGCTGAATTCCCCCGACGATCCGAACCGCTCATGGGTCGACACCAAGACCATGACAACTTCTGGAACGCTCATGCCGATCTCGGCATTCGACACGCTGGGCCCGTTCCGAAGTGATCTCTTTGTCGACCTTGTCGACATGGAGTACAGCCTTCGGGCCAAATCCCGGGGATTTAGTGTTGTCGCATCAGTGCGTCCGCTGATGTTGCACACCGTAGGTGCTAAGCAGCGCCGTCGCTTCTTTTGGCGGACGGTTTGGCCAAGCAATCACCCGCCGCAACGGCGTTACCTTATGGCCCGCAATAGCGTACGTCTGATTCGAGAGTACGGCGCACGAGATCCTACCTGGGCATTGGCGACAATATCGGCCCTAGTGAAGTCCTTGATCTTGGTCCTGCTCTACGAAGACGGCCGACTTTCGAAGCTCACGTCTACGGGGAGGGGAATTATCGCGGGACTGAGGCGAAGCACCGTTCACGACGCAACAGAGCCGCCAACATGTCAGTATCGTGGAAGATGCTCCTCGTCTCCCCCGCTGAACAGTCCTTCGAGTGTGAGAATGTGACGAATGACGATTCGCGGCCGCCTCAAGATCCCTCCAAGGACAAGTCGGTCGGAGCTGCATCGCGGGTATACTTTTATGTAACACTGGGTATAGTGCACCGCCGTGAGCCTCGAGTGCGTAAGCCGAAAATCCTAATCTGCCCGCTCCAGCTTGCGAGCCACGAGCGTGTACGAGCTCCCGTTCAATTCACCCCGCTCAAGAGTCTCAAGAATTGGACGTACTGCCGGGTACGCGAGTCGACCGGCTCGCCATAGCCCTCGTCTGACGAGCTTTGCCGGTAGCACATGTGCAACGAGTGCGATCCAACCAGCGCGGCTGCTATCGCGCGCATCCTGGTTATCTGAGGTAATCAAGATGGTTTCCAACCCGAACTCGTCTAGGCGTGACCGAAGCAGGTCGGCTGGAATGAGCTGGAGGTGACGAGGCGCATCAAGATGTGCCCATCGCGAACGAAGCATCCGAAACTGTAGCGCTTGCGGGTTTGGCGTGGCGATCACGAGGATGCCGCCGGTCGTCAGCCGGTTGGCCGCCCGTTGCAAGCAAGGCCACGGATCAGGGAGATGCTCGATGACGTGCCACAACGTGATGACCTGCTGAGGTTCCACATGTTCCATAGTGGCAGCAGGGTCGTCGCTTTGAATGGTTTCTACTCCGACGACTTCCCGGAGATAACGGCAGCATCGGTCGTCCATCTCGATTGTCTGAACTTCAAAGCCTGACTTCTTGGCAAGGTAGGCAAAGACGCCAAATGGGGATTCCGTTCACAGACTAATCGCACGCTCTCCGCTTCCCAGCCGCGGCACACTCTCCTGTTGAACAATTCAACCCTTCCACAAAACAACTGGTTAGTCTCATTTACTCCTTGCTAACCAGGAGGTACTTGGCGATTCCGTGTAGAACCTGAACCTCTTCGGCTCCCAGCCGGGACACGCTCCAGCAGTTTTAATCGGAATGAATCGAGATAATGCTTAACGAGACGACGATCCGCCGGAGTCAACAGAAGATACCAGAGGGTCGGGACAAGCACAGCAATTGCCCCAAGCAGGATCGAAGAACGAATCAGAATGGGCGCGGAAATCGGAATCTGAGTTCCGATCACCAATGCGATCCCCGCCGCGACTGCCACCTGGGAGATGAGTGCCGTACTTTGCGGGACGAATCGATGCGCCAGCCAGAGCAGACAGAGGGTATCGATCGTTGCCCGAGCCGTCCAAGCCATGGCCGCGCCAACGATGCCATGCGTCTCCACCAGCCAGAAGAGCAAGACCAGATATGGCAGGAGCTCGCACACGTGCAATTTGGCGACGAGATCCGGCCGGCCCGCGGCTTGTACAAGCACGAATGGAACCTGAGCCATGCAGTTGATGAATACGCCAACCGCGAGCCATTGCAACACCAAAGCGCTGTTGCGCGCATAGTCGGCGCCGAGCCATAACTGGAGTAGGTCTTCGGCAAAAACGATCGCTACCAGGGTCAGCGGAGCCAGCACGATCAGCAGCGACTTGGCCCCCCATCCGAAAATTCTCTCGACACGAGCCCGATCCGGGGCGAAGCTTGCGGAAAACGCGGGGAACACGACCCCACCGACGGCACCCGCCACGATGCTGACCTTGGTGATCAAGTCATATGGAACGGTGTAGTACGCCACGCTACCGATCGAGAGAAGGGACCCGACTACGAATCGATCCAGATAGGTCAGCATTGGGCTTACGATGTTCGATACAGTCAACCATCCGCCGAATCGCACCATGGGGCCGAGCAACCCAAAGCGCGGTCGGAAGCTCTGTGCCATGCCCGGCGTGATGCGGAGACACAGCAGCAAGTAGGCCAACCAGGCAATTACTCGGCCCACGAGCATCACGGCGACAATCGCCACCAGGCTCCGCGAATACGGCAGGACCAGCACCGGACCAAGCAAAGTGAAGGCGCCCATCGTGACGCTCACCATGCTCACGACCCGGAACCGGTGCTGGGCTTCTAGCACGCCACGCAACCCCGATGATGTTGTCAATAGTGGCAGGAACAGCGCGACCAGCAGCAGGGCTTGGCGGGATTCCGTCTGCAAGGACTCGGGGATCTTGAGAACGTCGCCAACCAACCAGGGGACAAGCAAGCCGAAGGCGACTGAACTTGCGAACCCCAACGCCGCTAATAACAGCAATGCAGTCCACACCAGCGTTGGGATCTCTTGCTCTTGCTCTCGCCCCAACTCCTCGGCGACGACCTTAGTCAATACTCTCCCAAGGCCTAGGTCGAAAACGCTGGAATAGCCGATCAGGGCCCAAATGAGCGCTAAGGCGCCGAAGCGATCCGCTCCCAGCTGGCTTGTCAGCAGGGGAAGGGTTACGAGTGCGATTGGGAGAGGAGCCGCGAGACCGATAAAGTTCCAGATCGTGTTGCGAGCAAGGGTGCGACCGCTAGTTGATTTGCGTGAAGCGAGTATTGGTTCCGAGACGCTCTCCGTCACAGTCTGAGTCAAACGTTCACCCACCGGCTTGCCTAGGATGGAAACGCATCTTGGTTCCGCCTGCTCCGGCGCTCATGTAAACGAGTTATCCGCACAAGTATTTTGATCACCCTCGTCCCTACTGCCTGCCGATGTTACGCGGCATGCAGACTAAAGATCACGAAGCGTGAGGATCGCGTTAGTCGCGGGAGCGAACACAACGAACATGCGCCCAGGTCTTCGGTGTGGCGATCACCGTGTTCCAACAGCTGACCCGACTACAGACTATGCATCCAGTCGCTGTGAAACTGCCCTTCTGATGCGCCAACCATACATGCGGGTCGTGGCAACTATCACGATTCTTCGCCGTGATAGCGACCTCCCTTCTCGAGAAAGACCGTAACGCCCTGCACGTAGCGAAGGAAGAAGACGAGCAACCAGTCACCAAGGACTGACCGCTCTCGCGAGTACTTGTAAAGGGCCGGTTGCGAGAATATTTGGCGAACCTTTTGAGTATAGAACTCTTTTGTATAGCGCATTGAAGTAAGGAGTCCATGCTGCTTGGTTAGCGAGAGTAAGGTACTGTAGGATATGTACTTCGTATATTTAACAACATACTCAGCATGACTTTCTGAGAAGGCAGACAGAGTTACAGTCGGGGGTTGCTTGCTGAAAATCCCTAACCTAAATCTGCTGCAAAGGGCGATGAACGCCTTTAGGAGGTCATAGTTCATTATCCGGTGAGCAAACGGGATCAGAATGTGCCACTCCATGATGACATGCTTTAGAGGAAAGAGGTGAACTGAGAAACCGGTTGGTGTCATGCATCGTGCAACCTCACCGAAGAATTGGTCATGATCTTGAAGGTGCTCACCGACCTGATTGGACAGGATGATGTCAAAAAAGCCAGCTGGGTACGGCCATTCAGATTCAATGGGGATGTGTTTGATCCTTTCTTCCCAAGGCGTTTCTGGAAACCGCCTCATTAATTCTCCGATGGCCTCGCCAAAGTTCTTGATCGGCCAGAAGTCAAGTACGTCAAAGCCGAAGACTTCAAAAGTCACCGTCGGATTCTCGAGTGGAAGATTTTCGTAAAGAAAGGCGATCAGGCGACAGTCACCGCAGCCAGCATCCAACACCCGGACGACCTGACCCGGAAGAAACCGGTAAGACTCCGTGTTGATGACGCTAAGCACGTGCAAATGCGCAACATGCTTCGGGCTCCGAATTTCCTGCCATGAAGGCGTCTGCATCAGATACTCCAAGTCAACGAGTGCAGGGGCCCGAGACACCTCCCGCACTTCAGGGTCATTCTAAGGTTTGCTGTCGGTCCCGAGGAGTTGCCGGCGACCGCCGATTGTGGACGATTTAGTAGGCTGGCCGCTCGTTCACTACAGCAGCGATCTGGCCGTCCTCTCAGGCGCATCGAGTTCCAATCAATACCGTGGCTGACCCGTCTCGAATAGAGAGTCAGCGCCTCATGGCTTGCAGTGATAGGTTCGCAACCCTGGCACCCGCCTCGGTTCGTCTTCACTGCTGGTGCATTCGCTTCTCGCGAAGCCTTGGGGAATCGTTCATTCAAGCAAAGTCTTGTACCATATTTTGAGGCAGCGCCCCTAAAATGAACTCATGCGCGTGCAACGGACTCTAGGTAGAGGAGCGTGCCAGCGCGGACGGCAAGAACCGTCGGAGGTAGAGTCCCTAATGAGCGCAAGATTCAGCGCGGCACGAGTGAAGAGAAGTCCTTAGCGTGTTGTTCCGCCCGTCTGATGCAGCTTCCCTCGCTCCGAAGACCACCACTCCTCATCCACGAATGGTGATGATGCTCACGCAGGTGGTGCCGACGGCGCTTGGGATGGCGCTGCTGCTTTGGATTGCGTTGGTTGCCTTGCGCGGAGCGTTGCTTGCCCTGCAATCCTCCGGTATCACCACTGCCGGTGAAGCGCAGCCGACCTTTACCACGCCCGAGACGCTTTGGGCCGCCGCCCTCGTCTACCTCGTGTGCTTCGAAGCGGCCGTGACAAGCCGTCGCTTCCGCCCCGCAGCCACCCTTCCCGTCACATTCGCCGTGGGCGGCCTTGTGGTGCTTGCTGGCGCCATCGGCACCGGCACAGTCGTCTCCCTCATTGTTATCCTCGCCATGATTGCCCTGTCCTTACTCGTGGGCAGTGCCATCCTGCGTCGTCTACCGTCAATGCCGGACGCGCTAGTCGTGCGCGTGCCGATCGCCTTCGGGTTGGGCATTGGGCTGCTCGGTCTGTTCTTGTTCTTGATAGCCACGCTCAGGGTGCTCACTGCAGCCACCGTGCTTGGCTGTGCCATCGTCCTCTCGGTGTTCCTGCTGATTATCGACCGAGACCCACCTTGGCAAGGACATCGCGCGCCTCCGCTCCTGGCATCCCTCTCCGCCAACGTGGCTGGAAACTGTGGTGATTGGCGTGACAGTGGGTTTCGTTGCCTTGGCGATGTTGGAGGTCTTCGCTCCAGAAACGGCTACGGACGCCATTTGGCAACACTTGCCGATCGCCCGAGATATTTGGCAGAGCGGGTCGGTGTCAGAGTTCCCGCTCATGGGGGTGTCACTCTCGCCGATCCAGGGTCACCTGTTGTATGCGGTTGCCTACGGTTTCGGCGGAATGACGGCGGCAAAACTCGTCCACACCGCGCTGGGATTGGCCGCCATCGTCGGGGTTGCCGGCATCGGCTGGCTCATCCAGGGTCGGATTGCCGCGGTGGTAGGCGCCGCGATCTTCGCCACCATGCCAGTGGTTGCGTGGGAACTTGGGCACGCATTTGTAGATTTCTTTCCAATCCTTTTTACGGTCGTGGCCGTGCTCTGCATACTCCTCTGGCAGCGCGACGGCATGCTAGTCTGGCTGACCGTCGCCGGAGCACTGACCGGAGTTGGGTTTGCCGCCAAACTGAACATGGGGCTGGTGATAGTTGCTCTCGGCATTGCCATCTTGCTCGTCGGGAGAAGACCTTGGCAGTGGCGGGAGCGCGTTCTTGCGGTAGTCGTCTTCGGGCTGGGCGCCGCCGTGGTCGTCCTTCCCTGGCTCCTGCGCGGGTACGCCATCGCCGGCACCATACCGGGACTGAGCGCCTTTGTCGAGCGGATCTCCGGTGGCGCTCCAGGCGTAAACGTGGCGCCGAACCTCAGCACCTCGTTAGACCTCAAGATCCCGGTCGATCCCTACCCTGCCGGTGTGACGGCAACCGACCTGGAATGAGCCTGGGATGGGCCATTCACCGCTCGACCTCTTGCGCACCCCCTGGAACATGACCTTTCACGGAGAAGAGTTTGGCTTCCCAGTCTATGGACGCGGTGAAGTTGGTATCGCATTGCTGCTGTTGCTGCCCTTGGCGCTCCTCGGCCCCGCGCACGCGCGCCATGGCGCTCCTGGTCGTTACGATGGCCGTCTCATACCTCGCCTGGTGGCTCACCCCCTCGCAAATCTTACGCCACCTTCTGCCGACGCTGGCGATCGCCTCAGCACTGTCCGGCGGCGGGGTCGCAAGCATGGTAGATGCAGTGCGGCCCCGAACACGGCACGTGCTGGCAGTAACTGCTCCAGCCGCGGTCCTCGTTGGACTCGTCGCGGCCCCCTTCCTCTTTCTCCCCAACCAGAGAACTGATTTACCGATTGACCTGATCATAGGCAGAGAGACTGCTGACGAGTATGTCGCCCGAAAAGTGCGCGCTGGGGAAGCACTCATGGCCGCTAGCGAAATGCTCCCACCCGACACGCCCATCGGGTACATCGGCTACTGGGCTGGGGCTCCACAGATCTATACCGAAGCGCGGTTAAAGTATTTTGGCCTGGAGTTCAGAGTCGACGCCGGTTTGCCGGACTACAACGGCCTCGTCAATCTCGGTGACACCGCCGAAGAAGTCCTCGCCAACCTCGATCGACTCGGCATCGAGTACATCATTTGGGATCGCGGACTGACCAACGCCGCGGACTGGCACTCAACCCTGCTCTCCACGGAGTTCCTGAGCAACCATACTCGCATCCTCGAGGGCGACAGAGGCGGCTACTTGTTCGAGATTCTTTCCGGTGAAGTCGAGCCCTGGGACTCCCGAAGCCCGAACCTCCTGGAAGATCCGGGACTCGAGACAGTCGGGGACTACGGGCCATGGAGAACGACAGGGCAAGTAAAAGTACGAGGTGGCGTGGTTTCGATGCGCCTCGGGAGTTCGTTGTCTCAGAGGGTTGCGGTCTCTGAAAAGAGCCCCTACTTGCTGATCGTATCTGCCACCTGCAAAGATCTCAACGATCGTGCACTACTCACTTTCCGGTGGTTGGACAACCGTGGCAAAACCCTCCTGGTAGATACGGAGACCGTGGTTCCAGGAACTGAAGGGAGCGACCAGTTCCTCTGGATCGAGCACCTGAGAAGCGACAGCAGTTTTCGCGGAAATGGCTTCCAGAAACTGCACGTTCGACGAAGCTGCCCTCTCATGCTGGGAACTGATTTTCCTTAGTTGCATGAGGATTCCCCATCGCCGTACTGAAGTCAGGATCATCCCCAGGTCTTAGCACCGATTACCCGGGATGCCCGGGTGTACGGAGAGGACAACTCAAGGAGAGATGGGAATCGGCGGGTGCTGCACGAAGTGAGCCAAGGACCCAGTCACTTCACAGTCCGTACGCCTATCCTTTCAACCGACGGCTTGAATGAACAGGTTTGTTGGCGTTTTGGTATTACGCGCTCCAACGATTCCGCCCAAGGGGCCACCCAACTGTCGTACAGACCGAGCCGCCAACGCGGGATACCGAGCGCCCCCACAGGACGACCGAGCGATTTCTCTGTAGTGGCCCGGGAAGCCAATTGCCCAACGCGCTTTGAGTGGTGTGAACAACGAGGTCAATGTTGGTTGCATAGGTCATCGGGCTCTAATGGATCAACTACGCGCTCACGTGGACAACTTAAGATAACTGCCGAAGTGGACTTGGAGGAGCAAGGACGGGGTTCAAGCGCACGATACCGTTGAACACGAGGGAATCCAGCGGATGCAATCGGGAGCACGCGCAGGCAACGATCGACTCAAGAGAATCTGAGCGTGGTTCGGCGCATCCAGAGACATGGATTGCCCAAGACGACCCCAGCGAGCACGAGGAAACCCAGCAACGAAATCACCACGCCAATCCGGAAACTCGTGGGGTCATACGAAAACTGCACCCGATGTTGCCCGGCGGGGACGAAGACGCTCCGGAATGCAATGTCGGTGGCGTAGATGGGAGTTTCCTCGCCGTTTACGGTAGCAGTCCAACCGGGATAGTCCGAGTCGGTCAATACCAGCAAGGACGGAGTCTTGGTCTCCACCTCAAGGGTGACACGCTGGGCAG
The DNA here is from genome assembly GCA_963751075.1 of uncultured Chloroflexia bacterium. GTDB lineage: Bacteria > Chloroflexota > Chloroflexia > Thermomicrobiales > UBA6265 > JACCXM01. The sequence continues at coordinate 669,613 of CAVVTE010000013.1, forward strand.
TGTACTCGGTGATGGTCGCTGTCCCTTCGCCTTTCGTCTTGAGTGCCGCAATCTGGGTGTCCGACACCCCTTCGACGACCGCGGTTTGGCTCGGATCGATCCCGTCCTCCTTCATCACCACAAGAGCTTGCTCCATGTCGTTGACCGAAACGACGTCCTGGACCAGGAACGCGCGTGGCAGCACATGAAGGTTCTCAAAGATCTGCGCTTCGTCGTCGTACGCCAACGTGTATTGCGAGGGTGCGAGTCGGATATCAGCCCAAACCGCCCAGTCGTTGGCCGCCGACGTAAGCGGCTTGGTCACGAAGGACAGCACGACATCCTGACCCGTAAAACGTGACAGGTCAACGCTGGCCTCAATCCAGCGGCGATCAGCAGGGTCATTCTTCGGATCGATCTCCTGATGGTACACCCGCTTCGATTTTCCCGCGGTCTCGACATCGACCTCAAAACGAACACCGTCGCCCTTCTCCGGATCCCAAGTCTCCGGCATCATCCCCACGGCAAAGCGCAAGATTGAGTTCGTTGGCCCGATCTTTACGGGATAGCCGACTTTGGCAGGGGGGTGTTCAAACAACGCACGCCTCGTGATCCCTTCTATCGTGACGGGAACCACGGAAATGAGTTGGTCGGTCAATCCGGCTTCTATCCCTGCGTCAAGAATCTCATCCGTGATGAGGGGACCGCTCACGGTGAGCGCCGCTTGCGACCCCGGCTCCACGATGACATAGCGAGTGCCTGTTAGATCAAACCAGGGATTGTTCAAGATCAATGCATCTTTTTCCCCGTCCGGACCCGGGTACGACAGTCCGGTGAACTTTTCGATCACATTGGGACTGATGAACTGCTGGATGTAGGTCCGATAGCGATCCACAAGTAACGGGCTATAGGCACGGATATCTTGCAACCCAAACGCCGATGCGAAGTTAGGCATGAGCATCGCATCAGCTCCGAAGGTGCGAAAGTTGGACGTTTCCTGTTTCTCCTTTAGAAAGGTGACGTAAGGCGCTTCTACAAATCGTTCGTAGCGGTCCTGATAAATACCGTGAGGCGCGAGCAGGAAGAGTTCCCCTACTAACAAGACGCAGCACGACACGCCACGAAGTGCTCCAGAGCTTGTCGTGAGGAACTGGATCGTCAGCCAGACAGCGATGGCGAAAAGGACGGCGATGCCAATTGCGAAATAGACATGGGAACCCATATCCTGAATGATCGTGGACCAGTTTGCATAAATCCCTAACACGACTAGCACGCAGACGACGGCGAGGGCAGATGCTGCGAGAGCAGGACGTATCCGACCGACCGTAAGCTGGTGGACTCCAACGCTGGCGAGCAATGCCAGACAAAACCCGACTACCGGAGCGAAATAGTACGGAATGCGGGTGACATTGAGACCGGGTAGACGTCCGAGCTCGTTAATACCCGGCACCCCAAACGATTTCGCTAGGAGAAGAGCGGCGGCGAGCGCGGCGAACGGCACGAGACGCCGGTAGAGCTCCGTTTGAGTACGGTAGAGACCGTAGATGGCGAGCACTAGCACCGTGACGCCTGCATACGTCGAGAAGTAGATTGGTTTGTTTGCGTAGACGGGCGGCCCATTCAAAAATGGCATGAACCAAAACACGAAGTCGGCAAGTGGAGCAGTTTCCCCCCCGAACGTTTCCCGGCCCGATCTTAATACGCCGGTCGATGAATGAGAGGAATGGGTGAGGAACTCGAAGAGGGGGAGCAGCAACGGGGCGGCAAGGGCTATGCCAACGAGCCAGGCTCCGGCGAGCAGGGCTACATGGGCGACCCATTCGCGGATGTTGTCCATTTGGTGGGCAAGGCCAAAGAGGCGATAAGCGCCGTATGCAGCGCACAGGAGAAAGACACCCAGGGAAACTTCCGGCATGCCAATGTACAGATTGAGGCCGATCGGCCACCGCCGTTACCGCGAACCCCAGGCGTGGGCGATTCCCGAGAATGAGCTCCGTGCCAAGCAGGATCATTGGCAGGAGAAAATACGCTGGGATCCAGTGATTGTTCCCAAGCAGAATGAAGTGGCCTGAAAAGACGTAGGCGATGGCCAGGAAAAAGCGAGCCGGGACTGACAAGCCAACGCATCGCGCGAAGAGGTAGGTGGCAAGTCCACCCAGGATGGTCCGCGTCAGGTAGTAGAAGTCCCACGCCAACGCCGAGTTGTTCACAAGGAGCGGCAAGCGAAACAGATCGAAACCACCGGACTGCGGGTCGGCGAGCAGGGGCATGCCGAAGGCCTGGTTGTCGTTCCACAACGGGAACCGCCCGGACCAGAACTCCTCACCGACCTTACGGGTCAAGGGCTCAAAATGCCAAGTGGAATTTACTCTGTCCAGACTGTAAGGGTCGCTTCGGAACGGCTTTTCGTACCCGTAAGGACCCTGCGCCCCCATGACGCCTTCCACATGCAACGGAATCAGCGTACGACCCAGGAAGACGATCTCAAAGTAGAAGAGACAGGTCACCGCGGTGAGGATTGCAATGACGATGAGCATCTCGCGACGCCAGTCATGCCACGCCATCATCCCATGTTCGTTGTCCTTCACCAACGGATCGTCGGCCACGTTAAGAGGGCGTCGTGGCATCTGTCCGTCACCTGTATGAGTCATGATGTCTCGTTTAGTGACAGAACCAATCCTATTGGCTGACGAAAAAAAATCCGGAATCGCCTTGGCGAGCGAGTGCCACGCGTGCGCCAGCGGAGTCCGCGTAGTACGTTCGGACAACCTCAAGCGTACGCTCCTCTCCGAACAATGCACTGATATTCATCACGCCGCTCACACCAGACTTTCGACTCATCGGAGGGAGTACCCTCCCATAAGTATCGCGAACGGAACCCTAAGCCTGTGAATTAACCCCGCTAGAGCGCTTGCGCGAAGGCTCGTCGGGCCCACTATGAGCACGTGAGGCTCGTTTCCGGGTTGGCGCCGAACCCGCATCATGTCTTGAGACGCTCAGGAATAACGTTGGCAGATGCAAACGCACCAAAACTCGGTGCCGGCTCAAGCCTGGGACCGAGAGCGAGCCGGCTCCGTCGGTATGTGGGGACTCCACGAGCGGTTCTACCGCCAAGTTGACACTACTGGACACCGGAAGCGCCGGCAGAGCGATACCGTCCACTGCGGGCGAGCCAGGAGCCCCCCTTCGGTAGTATCCCAACCCGGCTAGTCCATCGCCAATACAACCGGATATCGCACGTAGCTATCAGAACACCCCGGGAGTTAAATCACAAGCTAACAGGCGAAACGGTCATTCGGGTGAGGGCAGAGGCACCGCGCTTCATTAAAGCTCACAAGGCTATCAAGGCTATCATCGTAGGATGACTGCTCGGACGACGCCCTGCACAAGAAGAGGTGTACGGTGATCGCGCGTGTCTTGGCCGACAGGCGTCAACCGTCAATGGCTGTCCCTCAGCTATTCTCCGTGGCATTTGCGGTTGGCCTCCTGCTGTGGATGACGGTCGTTACCGTGCGCGGGGCGGTATTAGCCCTGCAGACGTTTGGAATCCCCGTTGCAGGCGAGGCGCAACCGAACTATTCCACATCTCAAATGGTGCAGGCGGGTGTCTTCGTCTATCTCGTCTCCTTCGTCGCTGCGCTCATCACCCGGAGTTTTCGAGCCCAGGCAACCCTGCCTGTCACCTACGCCACCGGCGGTGTTGTGGTGCTCATCGGGGTGATCGGCACAGGTTCTGCCGGTTCCCTCGCGGTCGTCCTGGCCTTGTTTCTCATGGGCTGGCTGGTCGGTTACCTGCTGCTACGCCGGATGCTGCAATCCACCATTGCTCTGGTGGTTCGGCTACCCATTTTCACAGGCGTGGGCATCGGACTCCTCGGACTCCTTCTCCTGTTACTAGCCACGCTCAAAATCCTTACCCCCGCCACAGTCATCCTGACGGGTGGCGGAATCCTCATTGTCCTATTGGCGGTCGAACGCGAACGCCTGGGTACCGATATCCGAGCATTGCGATCCTGGCGTCCAGGTACGCCGACGTGGTTCGAAACCATTGTGACCGGCATGGCAGTGGGTCTGATCGCGTTCGCGACGCTGGCGGCTTTCGTGCCGGAGAATCAGTCCGACGCCATCCGGCAACACCTGCCCATCGCGCGAGAGATTTGGCAAACCGGGTCGGTCGGCGAGTTCGCGCCTATGAGTGTGTCCCGCACGCCGATCCAGGGTCACCTGCTATTCGCGGTAGCGTACGGGTTCGGCGGGATTCCGGCGGCCAAGCTCGTCCATACGTTCTTGGGGTTGGTGGGAATCATTGGTGTCGCGGGGATCGGCTGGTTGGTCTCCGGGCGAATGGCCGCTCTCGTCAGCGGCGTCATCTTCGCCACGATGCCGATCGTTCTGTGGGAGCTTGGGCACGCATATTTGGACCTGTTACCCGTCTTTTTCACCGTGGTGGCCGTCCTCTGTGTGATGCTCTGGCAGCGCGACGGCGTCCCGGCATGGCTCATCGTTGCCGGAGCGATGGTGGGGATTGGGTTTGCCGGGAAACTGTCAACGATCTTCATGGTGGTCGCGTTGAGCGTAGGCATCTTCCTCATCGGCCGCATGCCATTTCAGATTCGTGACCGCATTACCACTTCATTGATGTTCGGGTTGGCGGCGATGATTGTCGTCGTTCCCTGGCTAATTCGTGGATACGGGATCTCGGGAACATTCCCGGGCCAGGACCTCGTTGTTCACCAAATTACCGACATCGTCAGTCCCGCAGCCCCTTCATTTCCAGCCGCTGCTGTCGCCATGGAACCAGCGCCACCCCAATTGGGGGATCATCGGGCTTGGCCGCGCGCCGCTCCCGGTCGGTCGTTCACCACTCGCTCTTCTGACCACTCCATGGCACATGACATTCCACGGCGAGATCTATCACTCAGAAGGCACCGGAGATGTTGGCATCGGGTTGCTGATGCTCCTCCCTTTGGCGCTCCTCGCCCCCCGCACTCGAACCCTGGCGTTGCTGGCTGTGACGGCGGGTGTGTCCTACGTCGGATGGTGGTTCAGTCCTCAAATCACGCGGCACCTCCTGCCGACACTGGCGATCGCCGCGGCGCTGGCCGGCGTCGGCGTTGCCAGCGTCGGCGAGATGGCAGCGTCAGGTGCGCGGCGGGTGCTTGCGACCGCGGTGCCGGTGGGGGTGATCGTCGGGTTGGTCGCCACCCCATTTTTTTTCCTTCCTAACTGGAAAACGGGGTTACCTGTTGATCTGATCCTGGGGAAAGAGACGGCAGCCGAGTACATCGCGCGAGAGGTGCCATCGGCGGCCGTGCTCATGGCCGCGAGCGGTGAGCTTCCCGGGGACGCGTCGGTCGGTTACGTCGGGGTGTTCGAAGGCCCACAGATTTATACCGAGGCGCGACTACGGTATTTCGCCAGCGAGTCATTCGGGCCGACGCCGGAGGCGGTTATTGCAAATCTCGAGCAACTCGGCATCGACTATCTGGTCTGGAACCGTCCGGAATCCAGACTGGAAGACTGGGGCTCCACGCTCCTCTCCACGGATTTTCTGCGCGACCATTCCCGCATCATCGCCGGGGCTGACGGAACCTACGTATTCGAGATCCTTGCCGACTCGGGGAAGGCCTGGGGCCTAGCCCCAGACGCGGTCCGGAACTTGCTGGCCGATCCGAAACTCGATCAGGTCGAAAGTGGTGGCCCGTGGGCCACCGACGGCCGTGTCGAGGTCGATCGAGATGGTGTCTCGTTACGCCCGCGAAGCTCCATATCGCAGTTGGTTTCAGTCCCGGGCGGGGTCCCCTACATACTGGTCGCATCGGGGAAGTGCAACGAAGCGATGGATCGTGTCGATCTCGCGTTGCGCTGGTTCGACAAGCAGGGCGTGGCCATCGACAGTGCATCAGAGACGGTGATTCCCGGTGCCGAACAGAGCAAGCAGTTCCTGTGGCGCCGCGCGCCCGACAGTGCCGCGACTGTTACAGCCGAAGTGTCCACGACCGGGGGATCGCGCTGTACGTTCGACGAGCTCGCGCTTTACGGCCTATCCTGATTAGTTTGCTTCCACCATCCAAGCAAGATCTTGCACCGTCAACTCCCTTCGTCCCGAACTTTCACAGCCGAGACAGTGATAGCGCCAGTTTGCTCTCTGACCTCACCATCATCGCCTGTCGTGTCCCTGGCGATCGGCGGTGCCTTGCAAGGCACGAGGACGGCGGGTTTTGCCGAGGGTCTTGAGGCGGTAGAGGAGGATGAAGCCGATCATCTGCAACCCGAGCAGGAGCGCCTGGCGTAGATCCCCGGTCACCGAGGAGGCCCCGACCCGCGGCAAGTAGTTGACCGGCACCTCGACGAAGCGGGCACCAGAGGTGATCACCGCCAGCATCAGCTCGGGACCGAAGTGCGAGCCGCCGACCCGCAACCGGGGCAGCAGCCGCTCGGCCAGGGGACGCGACAGCAGCTTGTAGGTGCAGCCGACGTCACTGAGATGGCTGGTGTTGAACAGCGCCTCCACCAGCTTGGCCACCGCCCAGTTGCCCCACTTCAAGAACAGCCCCATGTTGGCCCCGCTCCAGATCAGGTTGCGGGTGGTGCGCGTGCCGAAGACGGCATCACAGTCGTCGCTGTACGCCAACAGCTTGCCGATGTCGCTGGGCAGAAAGGTGCCGTCCGGCTCGGCCAGCACCAGCAGCTCCCCGGTGGCCTCGGCCAGACCGCGGCGTGAGGCCCACCCATACCCCTGACGCGGCTCGAAGACCTGCCGTGCCGCGGTCTGGGCCACCTCCTCCCGCGTGCCGGCTTCGGCGTTGTTGTTGACGACCAGGACTTCGTCGACCAGCCCGGTGGCGTAAAAGCCCTCGATGGTCGCCCGGATCGAGGCCCGCTCGGCATACGTCATCAGAATCACCGAGACGCGCTTCCCCTTCCACATCCCCTCTCCCAGGAACGCTTCGCACCTCGCTAGCTTTTGGGTTCGGGGTATAGTAGCCCCCCGGTTGTCCTGCACGTACACGTGCAGCTATCGTCACCACTAGGCGAAACCGTCGATTGACATCCGCCTCGACGGTTTCTGTCTTTGCTCGGAGCGCCGTGATCGTAGAGCACGTCGAGGCCCGTGACGGCCGCCCCCTGACTTTCCGTTCCCCGCACGTGGCTCATCTGGAAATGGATCGGGACAGACCCGGTTTCGTCCAGCGCCGCCTGGGCGATATCGCGGCCTCCAGCCTGCTGCTCGCGATCTCCCTAGCGCTCACGCTCGTGATGGTGGTCCCGGTCCATTCATTCATCCGCGGCGATTGGCCGGCCCAGTTTTTTCCGGTGTACGCCTTTCTCGGTGAACGGCTGCGCGCCTTCGACATCCCCGGCTGGAATCCGTACCAGTTCTCCGGCGCCCCGTTCGCCGGCGATCCGGAGTCCGGCTGGATGTACTTTCCCGCGATGGCGATCTATACGCTCTTGCCGCCGGAGCCGGCTACGTCCGTCTACATAGGTCTGCACATCGCCTTCGCTGGACTGGCGCTCTATGCCTTCGCTCGCCTGCTCGGACTGGGCGTCGTTGGCAGCTTCATCGGCGGGGCATCGTTCGCGTTCGCCTGGGTTGCTCCCGCCAGCATGCACATGATCATCTTCTTCCCGGTCGCCATCTGGCTCGTGGTGGCTCTGGCAGGAGTCGAGCTGGCCGTCCGTGCGGGCAGATGGGCGATCCGGCTCTGGAGCTGGTTACTGGCCGCGTTCGCGCTGAGCCAGATTCTGGCGATCTGGCTCGGGCAGGCGTCGTATTACGCCCTGCTGGTGATCGGCAGCTGGATTGCCTATCGCACACTCCTCTTTCCGGACAATCCCACGACCACGCGAGGCCGTCTCGGTTTGTTTGTCCTGACAAGCCTGGCGATTTTCGGTTTTGGGTTCGGGTTGTCGGCCGCGGGGGTACTGCCGCGACTGGACATGGTGGAGCGCTCCAGTCTCTCCGGTGGGGTCTATAACGTCGTCTCGGCCTGGGAAGAGGCGCAGACCGGCTTCTCGCCGCGGGAAGCGATCCATGAAGTCCTCGGGGGCTACACCCGATCGCTATGGTGGTACGCGGGGGCGGTCCCCGTAACCCTGGCGGTGATAGCGCCAGCGATCGCCCGTCGTTGGCGGCCGGTGTGGTTTTTCACCCTGGTTGCCGCGGGTAGCCTCATTCTTTCGCTCGCCGACCGAACACCGTTGCACACCCTGCTCTACGCGATCCTGCCTCGCTTCGAGGGGTTACACGAGCACTCACCGGACCGCGTGTTGATCATCTTCTTTCCCGCGATCTCGCTTCTGGCTGCCGCCACCGTCACCTACCTGCCGCGGTGGGATTTATCACGCCCAGCGCTGGTGGCAATTGCCCTGGTGCCGGCAGCGATCGTTCTCGCCCTGGCGGCGTCGACTCAGCGAGCCGGTGTCGAGTCCGCCGATCTCCTCTCCCGGGAGGTGACGATCCTGATCGCCGCCACGGGCGTGCTTGCAGGCTGCTTTGCCCTGACCACGAATGCGCGCGTCAGGCAGGCTGCCCTGCTCGGCTTGCTCATCCTCGTCGTCTGGGACCCAGGCGGGCGAATCGTTTTACGCGGGTTTTCAGCCGATCCCCGGTTGGAACAATCCCTCGAGACGTCTCTCGGGGAGGAAAACGGAAGCACGTCATTCCTCTACGCCAACGGCGCGGCAAACTTCCTTAACGCGCAAACCGCAGCAGACCCCGGACGATATGCCGGCTTCGACCCGGCATTGCTCCCCGATCCCGAAACGATCGAGACGATTCCGCCCGACATTGGGTATCGATCATCGAGCAGTCTCAACGATCCAGGGGTCTTCTGGCTGCTGGTGCACAACTGGGGGACATGGTTCGGACTGGAGGACATCCAGGGCTACAACCCGATCCAGACGAGGCGCTATGTCGAGTACATCGACGCGCTCAACGGCCACCGCCAGGAGTACCACGAGCGCGATCTGTTCCCCGCCGGGCTGACCTCGCCGCTGCTGGACCTGCTCAATGTCCGCTACCTCATCGTCCCGGCCGACGCTCCCGAGCGCGCCGATCTGGCTCCGCTGCTGGACGACTTCCCGCCCGTCTACGCCGACACCCACGTGCGCATCCTGGAGAACCCCGAAGCGCTCCCCCGCGCCTGGTTGGTCCATGCCGCGCGGCAGGTGGCGCCGGGGGAGGCGCTGGACCTGCTGGCCGACGGCGCAGTCGATCCTCGCCAGGTGGCGCTGCTGGAGACCGCCCCACCGCTCCTGGCGCCGCTGCCAGCAGGGGACGAGGCGGGCGAGCCGGCCACCGAGCGCGCAACGCTGGTCCGCTCCGAGCCGGACCGCCTCGAGCTGGAGGTCGTGGCCCAGACCCCGGCGCTGCTGGTCCTGAGCGAGGTCTGGGATCCGGGGTGGCGAGCGAGCGTCGATGGCGCAGACGTCCCGGTGCTGGTGGCCAACCATGCCCTGCGCGCCATCCCGCTCCCGCCGGGGGAGCATCAGGTGGTGCTGGCCTATGACCCGCCGATGCTGCGAGTCGGCCTTGTTATCACAGCCACCACGTTCATCGTTCTCGCTGGTGGCGCTCTCGTGATAGCCCGGCGACGTCCGACACTCAGTACAACGGGGGGCGTGGAGACATGAGTGCAGCCGACCCTGCGTCCCCTCCGGGCTCCGACGGGGAGCGGGTCTCGCGTCGCGCCGCCGTGCTGGAGCTGGCCGGTATCGCCGTCGTGCTCGCGGTCCCGGCAGGTGCCGTGCTGACCACGGCAAACCCGATTCCGAACCCTCCCAGCCGAAAGACGCTGAACTTCGCCCCGCCGGCAAACCCGGGCACCGAACAACGCGAACGCGCGGCGGAGAAGGAGAACCGTCGCGCCGACAAGAACAAGCAAAAGCGCGACGATCGAGAATCGCTTCCAGCCGGATTGGAAGAAGAGCAGCCGTCGAGCGTCACGGAGTAACGTGCTTCCCGGTCTTGTCACATTGCCTGAGCGAAGACGCGATGGGGCGGCTCTTGGCCTGCTGATGCTGGCTATTGTCGTCGTGACCGCGCTGATGATCGGCGAAGCCACCGCGTTCATCCGGGGCGATTGGCCGACGATGTTCCTGCCTCTCTATGCGTTTCTCGGAGAGCGCCTGCGCGTTTTCGACGTCCCCGGCTGGAATCCCTACCAGTTCTCAGGTGCGGCGTTCGCGGGTGACCCCTCGTCGGGCTGGGGCTATCTGCCGGCGATGATCGCGTTCACCGTTATGCCCGCCCTCTCCGCGATCACGGTTTTCATCGGCTTTCACATTGCGCTGTCGGCGATTGCCGCCTATGTCCTGGCCCGACTCACTGGTCTCGCTCCCGCTGGCGCATTCGTGGCCGGCGCCGCCTACGCATTTCCCTGGCTCGTACCCGCGGTTGCCGGGCAGGTGCTCTTCACCCAGGTAACGACCTGGCTGCCAGTTGCCCTTATCGGCGTCGAGCTGGCTCGCGCGTCTCGCTCCCCGGCCCGCCGGTTTGCGGGGCTGGCCCTCTCCGGACTGGCAATCAGCCAGATCCTTGCCTCCTGGCTTGGCCAGGGCTCCTATTACGCCCTCCTCGTCATTGGCGGCTGGGTCGCCTGGCGCACTCTGGTGACTCCTCCGCCGGATTGGTCACCGCGCGAACGCCTGATCGGGCTCATCGCAATTGGTGGCGGCATCCTGCTCATTGGCGTCGGGCTCAACGCGGCCGCGCTCCTGATTCGTCTTGAAGCGAACGCCGAGACGAATGTCGCCGGTGGGGTCTACACCGGCATCTCCCGATGGGCCGACACGAACACCGGCATCCCGCTGACAGAGATGGTTTCCGCGCTGATCGGCGGCTTTGGCCGGGCCAGCTGGCAATACGTTGGCGCCTCGGTCGTCGCGCTTGCCTTACTCGCGCCTTTCATCGCGTTACGCTGGTCGCCGCTGCTCTTCTGGTTCCTCGTCGCCGGAGCGGCAATAACGCTCACCCTTCCCGAGCGGACGCCGCTTCACACGGGTATGTACGTGTTGTTGCCCCGGTTCGAGACGATTCACTCCCATCTGCCGGAGCGGGTATTGATCACGGTGCCACTCGCAGTCTCCATGCTCGCCGGCGCGACGGCCGATGGACTGAGCCGAAGGCGAGACGGAACATGGTGGCGGCGGACGGTTGCCGTCGTCGCGACCCTGGGTATTGCGGTCGGCACTCTCGCCTTGGAGCGTCAGGCGATCCTCTCGTGGGGGTCGATGATGGCGGCCCTCGCGGTCCTCGTCATCGCCGCCGTCGCGATCGCGCTCCCGGTTGCCCTGCGTCCAGTCCTGGTGCCCCTGGCCCTGGCGGCGGTCTTCATGTGGGATCCGGCCGGGCGGGCGCTAGCAGCTGGTTGGGGTCCAGCCCTCGGACCCGACCGTTCGCTCCGATCGGCGGTCGCCGGTGACATCGAGTCTTTTCTCTTCCAGAACGGCGCGGCGGACTTCCTGGCGCAGGAGATGCAGGAGGCTCCCGGCCGCTACGCCGGTTACGACCCCGCGCTCCTTCCCGACGTCGCCGCCGAAGGCGATCTCCCCTCGCAGGCGTATCGCAACCACTGGCGGGGGCCGGCAAACTGGCTGCTGGTGCACAACTGGGGGACATGGTTCGGGCTGGAGGACATCCAGGGCTACAACCCGATCCAGACGAGGCGCTATGTCGAGTACATCGACGCCCTCAACGGCCACCGCCAGGAGTACCACGAGCGCGATCTGTTCCCCGCCGGGCTGACCTCGCCGCTGCTGGACCTGCTCAATGTCCGCTACCTCATCGTCCCGGCCGACGCTCCCGAGCGCGCCGATCTGGCTCCGCTGCTGGACGACTTCCCGCCCGTCTACGCCGACACCCACGTGCGCATCCTGGAGAACCCCGAAGCGCTCCCCCGCGCCTGGCTGGTCCATGCCGCGCGGCAGGTGGCGCCGGGGGAGGCGCTGGACCTGCTGGCCGATGGCGCGGTCGATCCTCGCCAGGTGGCGCTGCTGGAGACCGCCCCACCGCTCCTGGCGCCGCTGCCAGCAGGGGACGAGGCGGGCGAGCCGGCCACCGAGCGCGCAACGCTGGTCCGCTCCGAGCCGGACCGCCTCGAGCTGGAGGTCGTGGCCCAGACCCCGGCGCTGCTGGTCCTGAGCGAGGTCTGGGATCCGGGGTGGCGAGCGAGCGTCGATGGCGCAGACGTCCCGGTGCTGGTGGCCAACCATGCCCTGCGCGCCATCCCGCTCCCGCCGGGGGAGCATCAGGTGGTGCTGGCCTATGACCCGCCGATGCTGCGCTTAGGGATCGCGGTCACGCTCGGGACGATGCTCGCCATCGCCACGGTCTGGGGCGGGCTGGCATTTCGAGGAGCCCGACACACTCAACGTAGACAGGGAAATCGCCCTTGAACGTATCTCGCCGTGACCTGAACCGACTCGTTGCGATTGGTTCCGCGGCGACGGTGATTGGCGTTCCCGTTGCGCTCGTGGCGTTAACCTGGCAACCGCTCTCACCCGTGCCGCGCGGCGGCGAGCAGGAGAGTAGCGAGTTGGAGGACGGGGCGAGCGAGGAGTCGCCGACCCAGAACAGAAGAGGACGCCAGGATCGACAAGGAAACGATGCAAGTCCTACGGCAAGTCCATCAGATTGAGCCCCTGTTGCGGCCCCGAAGGCCCCCATCACCGGTCATACGTGCGAAGGAAGCCGAGCCTGTTCGTCACGAACTTCGCTTCTCCAGTCGACCGGGGATGTGGGCGTTATTCACCACAGGATGGCGTTGCGATGCATCGACAATGCCTGATGTGGCCGCGGCACTTGACGGAGAGAGGCCAACTCTGTCACCCTCTGTCCATTCCTCCCCGCCCATACGCCAATGCTGACAGGATCGAGCTCGTCGCCGCATGAGCGTTCTTGCACCGAATTCGCCATCGCGGAGCCAGAGCTCGAATGCCAGCGCCCGAGTCTGGCCCGGAACGCCGTTCCCGCTCGGCGCTCACTGGGACGGCAGCGGTGTCAATTTCTCCCTCCTTTCTGAACATGCGACGGCGGTAGAGGTCTGTCTTTTCGCGCTCCCAGACGATCCGTATGAGGCCGAACGCATACGTCTGCCGGAACGCACCGGGCACGTGTGGCATGGCTACATCCCCGGTCTCGGCCCGGGCCAGGTCTATGGCTATCGCGTCTACGGCCCCTACCTTCCCGAGCGCGGGCTCCGATTCAATCCGGCCAAGCTCCTCATCGATCCCTACGCGCGCGCCGTACACGGCCGTCTCGATTACTCCGGCCCCATCTATGGGTACGACAATGGAGATGGGACCCGCGTCGATGACCAACGACGCAGCCCGCGCGATGATGCGCCCTCGGTGCCACGATGCGTCGTGGTCGATCCCGCGTTCAACTGGGATAGGGATGCGCCTCCCCGAGTCGCCTGGGGCGACACAGTGATCTACGAGACGCACGTCAAGGGGTTCAGCCGTCTGTTCCCTGAGGTCCCGCCGGAGCACCGGGGTTGCTATCTCGGGCTTGCGCACCCGGCCGCCATCGACTACCTGCGCGATCTGGGAGTAACGGCGGTCGAGCTGCTGCCGATCCACCACCGGCTAGACGAGGCGTCGGTGGTTGCGCGCGGTCTGACGAACTACTGGGGTTACAACTCGATCGCCTTTTTCGCCCCTGACGCGCGGTTTGCCGGTGCTGGGTCGCTTGGACAGCAGGTGATCGAGTTCAAAGAGATGGTCAAAGCCTTTCACGCCGCCGGCATCGAGGTGATCCTCGATGTCGTCTATAACCACACCGCCGAGGGCAATCACCTCGGCCCAACCCTCTCCTTCCGTGGCATCGACAACCCTGTCTATTACCGACTGGTCCAGGATAACCCCAGCCTCTACGTCGACGTCACTGGCACCGGCAACACGGTCAACGTGCGTAACCCCAACACGCTGCGGATGGTGATGGATTCGCTCCGCTATTGGGTCCAGGAGATGCATGTCGATGGGTTCCGCTTCGATCTCGCTCCGGCGCTGGCGCGCGAAGCGTTCGACGTCGACCGCGAGGGGTCGTTCTTCGACGCCATCCACCAGGATCCAGTGCTGGCTGAGGTGAAGTTGATCGCCGAGCCGTGGGACATCGGGGAGAACGGCTATCACGTTGGTATGTTTCCGACCGGTTGGGCGGAGTGGAATGGGAAATACCGCGACGGCGTGCGCCACTTCTGGCGTGGCGACCAGGGCTGGGTCGCCGACATGGGGTACCGGCTCACGGGATCTTCCGATCTCTATAAGGCGGATGGGCGGCAGCCTTTCGCGAGCATCAACTTCGTTACCGCGCACGACGGCTTCACGCTGAACGATCTCGTCTCGTACGATCACAAGCACAACTGGGCGAACGGCGAGCACAACCGGGACGGTTCGGACGACAACATCTCGTGCAACTACGGGCATGAGGGACCGACAAATGATCCAGAGATCCTGTCCCTGCGCGCCAGGCAGCAGCGGAATTTTCTGGCCACTCTGTTGCTGTCGCAGGGCACGCCGATGCTCCTCGGCGGCGACGAATTCAGTCGCACGCAGCGCGGCAACAACAATGCGTATTGCCAGGACAATGACCTCAGTTGGTATCACTGGTCACTCACGGAGCTGGAGGGCGAGCTCCTGGAGTTCGTGAGGCGGCTGATCCGGATCCGTGCCGAGCAGCCGGTCCTTCGCCGGCGTCGCTTTCTGCACGGCAGCCGCTTGCGCGCGATCGACGCAAAGGACATCACCTGGTTGCGTCCGGGTGGCGGCGAGATGACGGCGGCCGACTGGCACGATTCCCAGCTGCACGCGCTCGGCCTGGTGCTGCATGGCAATGCGATCGAAGAGCCAGGTCCGCACGGGGAAACAGTCGTCGGTGACACGCTTGCCATCCTGCTCAATGCCAGCCCGAGCGAGGACGAGTTCGACCTCACCCGTCACGCGGATCACGCTCCGGCAGGCTGGGAGACCCTCGTCGACACGCTGCACCCGCCGGATCACGGCGCCCTGGTCTACCGCGCTCACGAGCCAGTGGCGGTGCCCGGCAGGACATTGCTCCTCTTGCGCGAGCTGCCAGCCGGCTGAGCCTCGTTCAGTTTGAGTGAGCTCCCGGTCCGAGAGCGGCCGGCATCCGTGATGGATGCCGGCCCTGGTTCAAGACGCCCCCAGTATGCATGTGTCAACGGACCGCACGAGGTCGGAGAACATGCGCTTTACGGTCCAGTTCACCCGTGATATGCTCGCCGGGCGAAGTTTCACGAAGATTTCGGCGCGTTGCTGTCCCCCACGGCATCCGTCACGGCACTTGCAGTTGAGGAGTCGTGAGCGCGGCAATGATGTCCGGATAGTGCCTGAGCATGGGGCCGGGATGAACCCGGCCAGGGCTGACGAAAGGAGCCGAACGCGATGACGCCTCGCTACAAACACTACGACGACCTGATGAAGGGCCGGATCGACCGGCGCACGTTCTTCAAGCGCGCCGCGGCCGCAGGAGCCACGACTCCCCTGATCGCGAACTGGCTCTCTCAGCCGGCGGCGGCGAGCTATCTTCCCGCCAGTCACAACCACTTCTCGCTGACTCGGGCCGCCGCTCAATCGGCGAAGCTAGCGCCGCCTGCGGAGGGGATTGACACCTCGCAGGCACTCGTCTTCCGCGGCTGGAATTACCGGCCAGAGGTCGTGCAGGACAACACCAACAGGTTTAACGAGAAGTACAGCGAAAACGTCGACTATCAAACGATCACCGGCGACTACCCCTCGATCATGGAGAACTTCCACATCGCGAACCAGCCGCTCGACATGGCCTATGCAAATCCCGCCACGCTGGCCCGCTGGCAGCTCCCCGGCTGGATCCACGACTACGAGGCCTGGTGGGATGTCGACGACGCTCGCGGCGAGCTCTACGAGGGAGTCCGTCAGTCGCTCACCATCGGCGACAAACTCTACGGTCTCCCCTACTTCGTCTCGATCCGCGGCACCCTGGCGGCGAACATGGCCGTCCTAGACAAGGCTGGCATCACGGCTGCGGACTTCCCAAAAACCTGGGAGGATCTCTATACCCAGTTGCGCCAGCTCAAGGCTGACGGCGTCACTGACGGGCCGCCGTTCTTGCCGCACTGGTTCGCCTCAGGTGTCTGGTTCGGTATCTCATGGGGTTACCTCCTGGAGTGCCTGAATCGCGGCGCCGTCCTCTTCGACGATGCCAACGCGCCGGTTTTTGACGAGAAGACGCTGGCCATCCTCCAGGAATGGCGCACCTTGCTGGAGGAAGAGATCGTTCCCGAGACCGTCTTCACCATGGGTGAGGCCGACTGGATCGACGCCTTCGCCACCGGCAAATATGCCTACAGTCCGCAACAGATCTACGATCTCAAGGTCTTCAACGACCCGGCCAGGTCTCAGGTCGCGGGCCAGGTCGTGCCGGTCCCGGTCGATAGTCAGCCGTGGGGCATCATCGACGAAGGCATCTACACGGTGCCAAAGCGGGCCTATGACAACGACGAACTGCTCGCCCGCAAGTACCGGTTGGCAGGGTTCTTCGGATATCGCGATGACACCGAAGGCGGCGAGCTCTACGTCGCCAAGCGCTGGGCGATCGAAGCGGCGCTCAACTCGGGATATACAGCGATCTTGCAGGACCCAGAGGTGATCGAGGCCTACAATCAGTGGTTGCCCGATCCGGAACTACTCCCGGCGCTCGAGAGCGTCGTCAACGCCGGGACGTTCCCGAAAGTCTGGCAGACGTTCTGGTGGGAAGAGTGGAACGCCCAGGCGATGAGTGAGTTGCCGAAGGCGGTCCTGGGCCAAACACCGGTCGAAGAAGTCCACGCTGCCTTGAAGACGCTCGCTGAGGAACTGGTCACCCGCTACGCGACGTAGCCGCGATTCACCGTAATGCGTCGTGGCTGGGCTTGGCTGCCTGGCCACGACGCAGCAAGGAAGCGGAGAAGCATTGGCCGTCGCAATCGACGATCGGGATCCCCGCTAGGCAGAACTGCTCGCTCCTCCCGAGTCTGCAGAGCACAACTCGGTGGACCCGGGATTGCGAGTTGAGGGTAGGGGTTTGTCCTCATGGCCACCACTGTTGAGTTGGCCCCGTCTCGAACTGAACCAGTAACAGGCCGTGGCTGGAGCTCGTCTCGGTTGAGCGACGGCCAGTTTGCCAGCCTCTTGACGCTGCCGGTCATCGTCGCCCTCCTGGCGATCGTTGGGTATCCCAGTGTCTATTCTCTTTGGACGAGTTTTCACCGCATAGATTTGATCTTCAAGCGCAATGAGTACGTCGGCCTGGACAACTACCGTGAAGCACTGACCTCGCCGGCGGTCGGGCACGCCCTCCAGATCACGATCTACTACACCGCACTGGTTTCCATCTTCGCGGTCGTAATCGCTGTCGGTGGCGCGCTCGTACTCAACGAAAAGTTTCGCGGCCGAGGGTTCCTGATGGCGCTGGTGATCTTGCCCTGGGCCGTGTCACTCTACGCTACGGCGATCGTCTGGAAATATCTCTACAGCGCTGAATGGGGCATGTTCAACGCGGTGCTGCTCAAGCTCAATCTCATCGATCGGCCCATCAACTTCCTGTCGGAGACTCTCGCAGTGCCGGCGGTCGCCATCGCCCACGCGTGGCAAATCGCGCCACTTGGGATGTACTTCGTTCTGGCCACCCTGCAAGTGATCCCCGAAGATCTGTACAAGGCGGCGAAAGTCGATCGCTTGGGCACCTTCGATCGTTTCCGGCACGTCGTGTTTCCGTACATCAAGGCGCCGCTGCTGATCGTCATGGTTCTGGTCACGGTCGAAGCGGCCCGCGCCTTTGACGTCATCTTCTTCATGACAGGCGGCGGACCCGGCGACGTGTCGACGACACTGCCCTGGGAGGTCTATCGCGTCTTCTACAAGAACCTCCAATATGGACAGGGAGCCGCGCTCGGCTGGTTGCTGGTGCTCTTGACGACAATCATTACGACGGTCTACTTCCTCCTCCTCTTCTGGCGCCGCCGGCAGCGGCCGGATACCGCCATGGCCGAGGGGCTCACGGTGAGCCCGGACTGAGGTGAGGATATGAACGGTCGCCGTCTCCTCATTTACGGGTTTGCGGCGCTCCTCGCGATCTGGACGATCGTCCCGATCTATTGGCTCCTCAACATGTCATTGATGTTTAAGACCGAGCTGCTGTCGGTTCCGACCCACCTCTACCCCCACGAGCCCACCGTCAGCAATTACACACGGCTTTTCGGCGGCACGGCCATCGGTCCAGGCGGCGCCGAGCTCCCGGTTATCGGGCAGGCGCCCATCATTCAGCAGGGGCTACGCAATAGCTTCGTCATCGCGGTGGTCGTCACGATTCTCACAATGATTATCTCTTTGCCGGTTGCCTACGCCCTGGGACGACTCCAATTCGGGGGACGGACCGCTTTGCTCTTCGCCATCATTACCAGCCGCTCCTACCCGCCAATCGCAATCGTTCTCCCCTTTGTCCTTCTGTACTCCCAAGTCGGCTTGCAGGGAACAGTGCTCGGTCTGGTCATCATCTATCTGACGCTGACCATTCCCATGATCATCTGGGTGATGACCAGCTTTTTCTCATCATTGCCTCGAACGGTCGAGGCGGCGGCACGCGTCGATGGCAATACGCGGTGGCAAGCGTTCTACAGGGTGATCCTGCCGATGTCCTGGCCGGGGATTGCCGTCGCTACGGCAATCAGCTTCATGGTTTGTTGGAACGAGTTCGTCTTTTCCCAGTTCCTCGCCGCCGGGTCTCCAGCGCAGACATTGCCACCCGCCATCTCGACGTTCTTCTTCCAGATATCGCAGCCGACGGAAATGGCCGCGGTCTCCATTATCGCGATCATTCCGCCGGCGCTCCTGGCCTATCTTTTCCAGAGCCGAATTCGTAGTCTCAATCTGGTAGATCCGTTGTAGCGGCGCAGGACTGTGAGGGGGATCCTATTCGCAGCCTCAATTTGGTCGATCCGTTGTAGCGGCGAAGGATGCGAGGGTGCATCCCAGGCGCTACCCGTAGAGACCGGTCACGCGCATGACCGACCGGTTGGAATAGTTGGGGAACATGGCCGCAACGAATATCGCTCCTCCGGTGACGCCTACCACTCGCGACACGGCCGCCACGGCACAAGCCATTCGCTTTGCCAGCGTCAGCAAGCAGTTCGAGGGAGGTGTCGCCGTCGTCAAGGATCTCAATCTGGAGATTCGGGACGGCGAACTGCTCGTATTGCTTGGTCCCTCCGGATGCGGCAAGACGACGACACTAAACATGCTGGCCGGGCTCGAGCGGCCGACCACCGGTCAACTCTATTTCAATAACCGGGCGATGAACGATGTTCCTCCCGAAGAACGGGATATCGCCATGGTTTTCCAGTCGGTTGCGCTTTATCCCCATCTCAATGTCCGGGACAACATCGGTCTCGCCCTCAAGACTCGACGGGTGCCGCGCCAACAAATCGCCGAGCGGACCGCGGAGGTCGTCGGAATCCTCGATATCGCCTCGCTGCTCAATCGCCGCATCCACCAACTCTCCGGCGGGCAGCGGCAGCGGGTCGCCATTGCCAAGGCTCTTGTCAGACGCCCGCAGCTCTTCTTACTGGATGAGCCGTTTTCGAGTCTCGATGCCGCGCTGCGGCGTCAAATGCGGTCTGAGCTGGTGCGGATCCACCGCGAGGTCGAGACCACTATGGTCTTCGTGACGCACGATCAGGAAGAGGCGATGGCTATTGCCGACCGCATCGGGGTGATGAGCGAGGGAGAGCTGATCCAACTCGGTCCGCCGTTGGACATCTATCGCACACCGCGCAACCTCTGGGTGGCCAAGTTCATCGGCGCCCATCCAATCAATGTGATCGACGCCTCACTCACGGAGGATGGCGCGCGTTTACTCCCGGACGGCGCGTGGTCAACGAGCATGCCGGCGCCGGTGCGATCCCTGGTCCAGGACAAGTCATCCAATGGGGAATTCGTGGTTGGGGTGCGGCCGGAACACCTCGCGCTGACGTCCAAAGATGGTCCGCTCACGGCCGACGGATGGCAGACAGAGGTCTACACGCGCCAGATCCTGGGCACCGATATCCTCTACGAGCTGGTCAGCAATGGGCATATTCTGCGGGCTGTTACGCCAACATCCCAACTTTTCGACATTGGCGACTCCGTTGTCATCCGCTTCGATTGGGATGATGCGTTCGTCTTCGATCGCGGGACAGGCAACGCGCTCGTCTAAAGTGCGATCTCACGCGGAATCCGGGTGATCACTTCGCGAGGTGGCAGGTGCGGAGCAGCCTGCGACCGGATGAGCGTTATGGAAGGTTGCAACAGGCTACGAGAGGCAGGGCGAGGGCATGGCCGCGGTCGAAGCGCGGTGCCGGCGCACATCGCCCGAATCTCGCATCAGTCATAGGGTTCGTGATAGACGAAAGCCGCGAGTATTCGTGAAAAGAATGACGATCAAAGTGACCAGTGCCGGGACAGAGAGGGTATTTCGTCCTTTGTGTCCCGCGGGATGCCGTTCACGACCAACACACTCGATCTCTAACGATATGGTTCTCCGCAGTCGCCATGGCGCGTCATGCGTTTCAGCGTGAAGAGGAGTAGGGAGAAATGGATCGAGTGCGCGTAGGCGTCATCGGCGCGGGATTCATGGGTGCTCTACATGCCCGCGCTATCGCGGAAAGTGGGTTCGGGACGCTTGCAGCAGTCGCCGACCCGGACTTCGGTCGGGCGACGGAACTCGCGATGGCCCACGGAGCGACACCCTACGCGGCTTTCGGAGAGATGTTTCAACAACAAGAACTCGACGCCGTCATCGTCGCAACGCCAGAAACCGGACACCGCGAACCAGTGGAGATGGCGGCCAAGCACGGGTGCGCGGTCCTGGTCGAGAAGCCAATCGCGGCGAATCTCGACGATGCCGACGCGATGATTGCAGCCTGTGACGTCGCCGGGGTTCCCCTCATGGTCGGTTACATCCTCCGATTTGAGCCGGCCTACGCCCGGATTCAGCAGGCGGTGGAGGCAGGTTCGATCGGGAGATTCCTGACCGGCTACGGTCGGCGCAACGCGCCGATCGGCGAAGGGGAGCGCCTGGCCGGGCGAACGACCGTGATCAACTATCTCGCCGTTCATGATCTCGACCAGATCCTCTGGTATCACCCGGTCGACGTCGTTCGGGTGAGCGCCAAAGCCGTACGCAGTCGCATTTTCGAGCGGTTCGGGGTCGCTGATTTCACCTGGATTACTGCCGAGTTCGCGGACGGCGCTCTCGCGGTGGTAGAGAGCGGCTGGGCTCTCAGTGAAGGCTGGGCTGGTTGGGCCAAGCCTGCTGCCTGGGGTGGCTTCGGCGACGTTGAGATGAACGTCATTGGCTCCACAGGCGTACTATCACTCGATTTCACCCCCATGAACCTCTATGGGGTCGACGGCGAGGAAGGCTGGAAACTGCCCGATACCCGCCACTGGCCGGTCATCAACGGACGTCTCGCCGGCGCCATTCGCAACGAAACGGATCACTTTCTGACCTGCGTCCAGAGTGGAGCTGCGCCGCTGGTTGATGGCCGCGCGGCAAGAAAATCACTCGAAATCGGCATCGCCGCCGACCGTTCCATTGAATTAAGCCGGGATGTCGAGCTGCCGTTGGCATGACCCAGACGCCATAGCGGGCGCCTAATGAGGCCTGGGGTGATTCAGGGAACCAGGGTGGAGAGTGCGTCGATGGCCCGGTCGACGTCGGCGACCGTGTTGTAGACATGTGGTGACAACCGGATGTTGCCGCCACGCGCGGCACAGCGGACGCCCACTTCGGCCAGCGCAGCCTCCGCGGCCTCGGCGTCGCGAACGCGCAGACTGACGATCGACGCGGACGGTTCCTCCAGACCAAGGCCCGAGGCCAGGCGATTCGCCAGCATTTGCACGTCCTCGAGGACACCTCGCTCCTGCCACTCGACCAGGAGCGCCAGCGATGGCTCGGCGCCGGCCCAAGCATGCCAGGCCAGCGAGACGTCGAAGCGTCTGGCGTCTCGTGCCAGATCGTCCAACCCGCCACCGTAGCTCCGAGCGTAGAGAGGCTCGCCGGCGCGCCAGTTCGCCATCCAGGGCTGTACGTCGTTCCAATGATCCCGGCGTACATTGAAAAACGCTACGCCACGGGGACAGAGCAGATGCTTGTACCCGTGGCAGACGAGATAGTCGATGTCCGCGATCCAGCGCCGGACAGGGACGAACGGAATCGCGTGGGTGGCGTCGACAAGGAGGCGCGCTGCATTGTGGCGGGCGGCGGCCACGATATCGTCCAGCGCTGCGGTTTTGCCATCCTGCGACCGCGTCAGGCTGAAGGCGACGAGCATCGTCTCCGGGCCAATCGCCGAAGCTAGATCGCCGAATTGCACCCTTCGTAGGCGAATGTTCCGGGTTTGCTCGGCCACGAGAAGCGGGAAGAGCACCGATGTGAACTCGTCGTCCGGAACGACGACCTCGATGCCCTCCGGCAGCGAGGCGGCGACTAGACCGACACCGACCGAAGCAGTTGGGACAAGTGCGATTTCTTCGGCGTTCACGCCTGTGAGGGCCGCGAAGTGGCTCCGGCAAGACTCGCCCTTGCGATCCCACTCCTCGACCCAGTCCGCCTCTCCGGACTGCCATCGGCGCAGTGCACAGGTGAGGGCGTCCACACTCGGCGTTGGCGGCAGCCCGTAGGTCGCGGCGTCGAGATACGCTATCCCCGGCGCGGGCTCGAACAGGCCGCGAACGGAGGGTGATAGGGTCATCGGGTGATCGGATGATAGGGTGCGGTCCATTAGACTCCCGGACCTGATCCCCCGCACATACTGACCAGAGGAAGATTTCGAGTGGAGATGAGCAGCATTCTCCCCATCACCCTAACACCCATCACCCTGTCACCCCGCGTTGACCCGCGCTGAGCGCTGTGGCCAACCGGTGGCTCCATCCGGGAGCGGAGGGTTTTGCTCCTCCGGCGCAACATTGCCCTCACCGTCGGTAGCGCGCATCAGGATGTTCACGGCGGGTCCGGTCGCCTCGAAGGGGAAGACCCAGCGTACCCAGGTGAAATCAGGGTTGATCGAGGGCTCCAGCGTGGCGTCCGCCCAGGTGGCGCCCTCGTCGAGACTGATTTCGACCCGGAAGATGCCGCGATCGCCAGCTGAGGCAACTCCAGCCGCTACGGCCGGACCCGCCGGAATCTCGTCGCCCGACGACGG
The DNA here is from genome assembly GCA_963751075.1 of uncultured Chloroflexia bacterium. Classification (GTDB taxonomy): domain Bacteria; phylum Chloroflexota; class Chloroflexia; order Thermomicrobiales; family UBA6265; genus JACCXM01. The sequence continues at coordinate 692,817 of CAVVTE010000013.1, forward strand.
GGTATCGATCCGGCCCCAGATCTGGTACGGGGCCGGATCACTCCAGCCACGTGTCTGCCAGTACCCCTGGTAATCATGGTCGACGGCTTCGATCCGCTCGACCCACTTGACGTTCTTCATACCGTAGATAGGCGGCACGATGAGCCGTGCCGGGAAACCATGGTCCGGACGCAGCGGCTCGCCGTTCATTCCTGTCACGAGCAGCGTGGTCGGATGCATCGCCTGGGCCAGCGGGATCGAATCGTCATAGCCGTCCGCCGCGCGGAAGACGATGTCGACCGTCGATGGGTCGACACCCGCCTCCTCCAGCAACTCGCGCAACGGTAGGCCGGTCCACTCGGCCGTCCCCGCCAGATCGCCGTTCAGCTCGTTCGAGATACACGCCAGCGTCGTGATGTTCTGGGTTTTGGCCCGGGCGACGATGTCGTCGTAGGAGAAGGACATCGGTTTGGCCACCTTACCGTCAATCGTCAGTGACCATGAAGTGCCATCAACCACCGGATCGGAGATGTTCTTGGAGACGTGATAGAAGTCCGCCACCGAGGTGATGACCGGAGTCAGCTTTCCCTCCGCCTCGAGCTCGGCAAACGGTTCCTCCGGGCTCGGATCCCACTGAGCCTGAGTTTCACCGGGAGCTTCGGGCGCAACCGGCGCGAGGACTGGCGCTTCAGCCCCTGCAGATGCCGGTGGGGCCGCTCCCGCTCCGAGGGACGGACCCGCGGCCCGCGCGCGGGCCGCGATCTGGGCGGCAGCCTGTTGCTGCGCCACGGCGTCACCCGCGGTGGGGGCTTTCGCCAGCCGCCAGCCAAGGAAGGCGACACCGGCAGTCAACCCGGCCGCGGCGACACTCCGCAGCGCAGAGCGGCGTGACAGGTTCTCCGTGACAGTCGTTTCCCGCGTCGTCTGGAGACGCAGGATCTGGCGTCATTCCAAGCGCCGTCCATGCTACGGCCCAGACAGCGGCGAAGAGCGCCGCCTGAACTAGCAACGTTCCCTGGAACGCGCTACCGCCGGCAAACAATCCTTCCCGAGCCAGGGGAAACACGCCCACTGCGATCACGAGGAAGAGGAGCACGCCAACCAGGGCCGCCATGCCGAGACGGACATGGCGGTCGGCCGTCAGGCGCCCCAGTACAGCGAGTTGCCCGGCTGTCTGACCCGCCCAATAGCCGGCACCGACTACCCCGACTAGAACGAGCGCCCAGAGCGTGTTCTGAGCCATGCTGCCGAACGTCTCGGTCGCCCAACCAAAGATCGCGGTCGGGGTGAGGCGCGCCACCGCCGTCACCACTGCCTCCGGGATCGACGGCACGCCGGCCGGAGCGAGAGTCACCCGCCAGAGGAGGTCGAGGAACAGCACGACCAGAGCCGCGAGCGCACCGTTCCTACCGTCGCGCTTGGAGCGTGTGACTGAACGAGAGGAGGAAGCAGCAGAGATTGACATGAAACGTTTCCTCCGGAGACCATGATGAGGCCCGACTCGTATCGCCGGAAGCTCAAATGAGAATGGTACGCCCGCATTTCCTGGACGTATCTCTAAAGAGAGATACGGCGCCGGGAAGATCGCGGATCACTGGCTAGGGAGCGAGAGTGTGAGCCCGACCGGGCTCAAGCCCTAGCCCATTCAGCATCCCGGCTGGCCATGATTGCCGCAGCAGTTCTGCCGCAAGACAACGCGTCGCCAAAGGTTGCGCGCGGTCATACGTAGCTTGGTCCCGATCGGGGCATCGTAGTCTGTCCAGTTGGAGATCACCGCCGCGATCGACGGACGACCACCACTTCCGCCTGGACCGCTCCCTGCGCACATCGCCCGCCTCCTGGACATTCGTTCAACATGAAGCCGCCATCAGCGTAGCATGGCCATCGCCATGCTACGCCAGCATTCCAAGCCGCCAGGCGAACCCTGTCATACCGGCGTTCGCTGCCCATTCGCGGCGCGGCCACCAAAGCCCTTTCGCAATTCCGAGTTTGCGACCCGATCGCCGCCACGTTCAATCAGGCTCGGAGTGCGTCGGGATCACCATTCAGGCCGACGAAGCGCTTGCGACCACCGCGTCGTCACGAAGGTCGGGTCGCAATCCGGTGCGCAGACGCCCATTATCTGCCTCGTGCGCCTGCACCGTGGAAACGAGCACCTGATCGAGAAACTGATTGATCTCGGCGTAGAGGCGGATTGCGCGTTTGACCGCCAGCCCTTGCTCGTCGATCAGTGCGGTGACAGCACGCACCACGGGATAGCGGAAGTACATGAACGCCTCGACCGTTTCCGACGCCGACAGCCCCAGCGCGGCGCCATTGCGGCCATAGTGCTCACCGATGAGGCGTGCTTCATCAAGCAATGACACACGATCCCCAGCAGCCGTGGGCGCTGACGCGTAGCGCATAGCCAGGTCAACAAGCCGCCGGCCAAGTCGCCGGTGTTCCTCCTGCGTCGCGGTGCCGTAGGCGCGGAACCAGGGACGCTCGCGTGCGACGCGCAGGTATTCATCTTCATACCCTGAGAGGGATCGATCCGTTAGAGTCTGGCGTGAAACCCGTGGCCGCTCCTGCAGCCGTGGACCATCACCAACCAGGGTTCGCAGGTCCGCCTCGGCGTACCGTCGATGGCCGCCGGGCGTGCGGAAGACTGGGACTTTGCCCGTGTCACTCCAGCGCCGTAGCGTGCTCTGGTCAACACCAAGAAACGCGCATGCTTCGTGGATCGTCAGCCAGCGGCCACCCGCCGGGCCGGCGCCTGCCGCCTCCTCGCCGTTGCTTCCCGCTGTCCGCCTTCGGGGCATCCGCGTCCTCCCGGCTCCCGGCCGCTCCCCGGTGGGCGAACGGGATATCGCTTCCCATGGCGACTCGCCGCTGAACCAGCCATGCTGTCTGAAGCCGGGCCAGTGTACATACCGGGGAGACCGTGTCAACTGCGGCTAGACGGCGAGTCGGTACGTCCGTGATTCGAGGGGATGGAAAGATGTGGTGAGAGAGCCAGCTACAATCATGGTCCAATGAATTGCGCAAGATGGGCGTGGACCAGGAGCGGGAGATCGTGACCGACGAGGTGAACTTCATGACCGCGCGCGAGCTGGTGCGCCGAATGCGGGCGCGAGAGCTTTCCGCGGTTGACGTGGTACAAGCCCATCTCGATCAGATCGAGCGTGTCAATCCCCGCATCAACGCGATCGTGACCCTGCTTCCGGAGCGGGCACTCGCGGCGCGCCCGCGCCGCCGACGCGGCACTGGCGCGAGGTGACGCCGTCGGGCCACTGCATGGCCTGCCCATTGCTCACAAGGATACCCTTGCGACCAAGGGCATCCGCACGACCCAGGGGTCGCCGATCTATCACGACTTCGTCCCTGAAGAAAGCGCGTTGATCGTCGAGCGGCTGCAAGCGGCGGGCGCGATCCCAATTGGCAAGACCAACGTGCCAGAGTTCGGCGCGGGATCGCAGACATTCAACACCGTCTTCGGCACGACCCTGAATCCTTACGATCTTACGAAGACGCCAGGTGGATCCTCAGGCGGGGCGGCGGCAGCGCTCGCCTCCGGCATGCACCCGATCGCGGACGGCAGCGACCTTGGCGGTTCACTCCGCAATCCCGGCGGCTATTGCAATGTCGTTGGATTCCGACCATCTCCCGGACGTGTGCCCAAAATCAACACCAAGTCTGCCTGGTTCGACATGACTGTCAACGGCCCGCTGGCCCGCACCGTCGGGGATGTCGCTCTGATGATGAGCGTCATCGCCGGGCCAGATCTCCGCTCGCCCATCACCCTCGAGGATTCGGGCGAGTTCTTCGCCCGGCCGCTCGAACGTGATTTCCGCGGAGTTCGCGTGGCCTGGAGCCGAGATCTGGGGGGACTCCCGGTCGATCCTCGCACCACCGCGGTGCTCGAGTCCCAACGCGGCGTCTTCGGCGATCTCGGTATCGACGTCGTCGAAGCCGAGCCCGATCTACATGGAGCCGATGAGGTATTTCACGTCTTCCGGGCCTGGGATTTCGAATCAAGCTATGGCGATCTCTACGACACGCAACGCGATCAGCTCAAGGACACCGTGATCTGGAACGTCGAGCAGGGTCGGGCCCTCTCAGGGCCGGAGATCGGCCGGGCGGCGCGCCTGCGCTCCGAGATTTTTCGCCGAGCGCACGACTTTTTCGCCGAGTACGAGTTCCTGCTCCTGCCTGTCTCGCAAGTCCCGCCATTTCCGGCCGACGTCCCATACCCGGCAGAGATCAACGGCACGCCGATGACCACCTACATCGAGTGGATGCGCACCTGCTCCCGCATCACCGTAACCGCCCACCCCGCAATCTCGGTTCCGGCCGGTTTCACTCCGGAGGGGCTCCCGGTTGGGTTGCAGATCGTCGGCCGCGCCCGCGACGATTGGGGCGTGCTTCAGTTGGCCAATGCATTCGAGGAGGCGACACACCACTGGCGCCGCCGACCACCGCAGCTCGATGACGTCACGGGTCAGGTCGGGGGTTGACCACCAACGCCACCAAATTCTCGTCCCGTAGGCGTATCACCGGTGAGCGCAAAGGCTGCAATTGCGCGCGAGTGACACGGCATGGAGGATCCAGCAGCTAACCGAAGAGTGCAGAGGCCGCATTCGAACACGGGTGACACGGCATGGAGGATCCAGCAGCTGGCCGATCACGTAGAACATCGATTGGGTGAACGAGTGCCTCGGAAACGGCCAAAACGGGGTGCGCGGTTCTACGTGCCGCCCCCTTTGCCGCGGCATGCGTATGCCGTGCGCGCCGTGCAGGCGCCGATGCTCCTGGAGCGGTTTTTCGTTTCGGCGGTCGTCGCCGTCATCCTTATCCGCGTCTGGCTCGAGCTCACGGGCTATCCCCAGATCGGTGGCGACGGCCTGCACGTCGCGCACATGCTCTTCGGCGGCATCGGGATGCTCATCGCGCTTCTGGTGAGCCTGGCCTTCCTAGGGCAGCGGACGCGGCACTTCGCGGCGATTGTGGGAGGAGCCGGCTTCGGCGCGTTCATCGACGAGTTGGGCAAGTTCATCACCAGCGACAACAACTACTTCTACCAGCCGGCGATCGCCCTGATTTACGTGGTGTTCGTCATGATCTTCATCGCCCGGGAACGTTTGGCGACCGACTCCCACCCCACCCCCGATGAACGGCTCGCCCAAGCCCTCGACGTCATCACCAGCGCCGTCATCGGCGGGTATCCCAAGCGCGAGCGCGATAAGGCCCTACAGCTCCTGGCCGAGAGCGATCCCAGGAATCCGCTGGTGCCCGCTCTCGAGACCGCGCTCGCGCAAATTGCCGCGACACCTGAACCGGGAGAGACTCTCGCTGAACGTGAAGCAACGCGGGTTGCCAGGTCATATACCTGGCTGGTGGGTCAGCGCTGGTTTCTCACGCTCATTCTCGTCCTCGCCGTCCTGGGGACTCTCTTCAGTCTCCGGTCGCTGTTGATCACGGTCCTCACTGATCCCGTAGACTGGCGATTGCAAGCTTATGTCGAGTCAACAGCGGGGCTGTTGGCAATTGCAACCTTGATCGGCAGTATGCTGCTGGCCGTCGGCCTGCTCCACTTACGTGGTTCACTCTTGTCCGCGTTCCGCTGGTTCCGCCGGTCGGTGCTCGTCTCGCTGCTTGTGGCTCAGCCCCTCGCCTTCTATGAACAGCAGATGACGGCGCTCGTCGGTTTGGTGCTCAATTTGGTGCTGCTCTCGGCGATCGAGTTCGGGATAGCTCGGGAATCGGCGCCCGCCGGTCTCAATCCTATTGTCGCCGTCAGACCACTAGCGACGGATGACGCCGTTCGAGGTCTGTAGGGCGTATAGTTGGCCATGGCCCTTTTGGAGCGTGACTCTGTACTCGACACGTTGCGTATGCGATTGCGTGACGCTGGCGAAAGGCACGGCTGTCTTCTCCTCCTGGGCGGGGAGGCCGGGGTCGGGAAAACAGCGCTGTTGCGGCACTTTATCGAGGACGCTCGCGCCTCGGCTCAGGTCATGATCGGACAGTGCGACGCGCTGTCCACTCCCCGGCCTCTCGGCCCGCTCTTTGATCTAGCCAGTGAGGACCCCGCGCTCAATCGGCTCCTCAACGAAAACTCGCCCCGTGACCTCCTCTATCGCGAGGTGTTATCCCGGCTTAGAAGCGCCAGAGATCCGGTCATGCTGGCGATCGAGGATGCTCATTGGGCCGACGAGGCGACCCTGGATCTTCTGCGCTACCTCGGTCGCCGTATCGAAGGCACGCGGTCGCTCGTTATCGTTACCTATCGCGATGATGAAATCGGCCCTCGGCACCCGTTCCGCCGACTGCTCGGAGATCTGGCGGCATTACCCTCGGTTCAGCGGCTTCCCGTACGCCCGTTGACTCTTCAAGGTGTGACCGTGCTGGCAACCGGAAGCGGTATTGACCCGCACGAGTTGCACGCGCGGACGCGCGGCAATCCATTCTTTGCGACGGCAGTGCTCGCTACCGGCGGAGCAATGCCGCCGACGGTGCAAGATGCAGTGCTGGCACGTGCCTCGCGACTACCGGCGTGCGCCTGGTCAGTGCTCGAAGCTGCGGCAATCATCGGTTCGCCTATCGATCCCGATCTTCTTCACGCGGTGGCTGGTCCGGCGATCGAGGAGCTCGAGTCATGTTTACAGAATGGGATTCTCGAGTACCAAAGCAAGGCGCTCGTCTTCCGCCATGAACTCGCGCGCGAGGCAATCCTCACCGCTATCATGCCCTCGCGACGGGCAGCCCTCCACGCGGCCGTCCTATACGCGCTCGAAGCCCACCCTTCGGGCCAGCTCATGCATGACTCCGCGCGACTCGCCCATCATGCTGAAGAAGCGAGGGATTGCGCGGCGGTACTCCGCCATGCTCCGGAAGCGGCACGACGCGCCACGCTGTTGCGCTCACACCGAGAGGCGGCCAAACAGTACGAGCGCGCACTCCGCTTCGCCGCCTCCCTACCGAGGGAGGCGGTCGCCGGACTCCTGGAAGCTCAGTCATATGCGTGCTATTTGACCGCTCAGATCGATCAGGCAATTGCCGCGCGCACGGAGGCGTTGACGATCTGGATCGAGCTGGGCAACCAGTGTAAGGAAGGTGAGAACCGCTGCCACCTGGCCACCCTCCTATGGGAGCAGGCACGTATCGATGACGCGGAGCAGGAAGCCGAGGCGGCTGTTGAACTCCTCGAACACCTCCCCGCGGGGCCGGAGCTGGCAATGGCCTATGGAACGCTAGCCCGGCTGCGTGGACCAACGAGCAACGACGACGAGGCAATTCTCCTGGGCGAGAAGGCCATCGCTCTGGCCGAGAAAACCGGCACAACCGAAACGTACATCAACGCGCAGATGACGGTCGGCGAGGCAAGATTGGCGCATGGAGCGGTCGAACTTGGCCAACAGCAGGTTGAGCTGAGCATGCGCCTCGCAACTGATGTTGGCCTCGATGAGCTTACCGCACGTGCCTATATCAGCCTTGGCCATGGGTTGGCGAAAAGTGACCGGGTGCAGGTTGCCTCGCAGCACTTTGAACGCGGTATCGAGTATTGCGCCGAACGCGATCTCGATCTCCCCTTGTTGCATATGACGGCTTCGCTGGCTGAATGTCAGGCAAGTCTTGGTAGGTGGGACGACGCGCTCGCGCTGTCCCGCACCGTTTTGGGCGCGACCGACGTCGCCCCTGCATCGCGATTCATCGCCCTCCTCGTTGCCGGTCTCGTCCTGGCACGAAAAGGCGAACCGGGCGGAGATCCGTTGTTGGAGGAAGCATTCACCCTCGCGACAGCGAGCGGTTGCATCCATTTCCTGGGTCCGCTGCATGCGGCGCGGGCCGAGGCCAACTTTCTCTCGGGCAATATTGCGGGATCCTTGGCTGAGGCTCGCGCCGCTTATGACCTCGCCGTCGAGCGCGGACATCCCCGGTACACCGGGGAGCTCACCTACTGGCGGTGGAAGAGCGGTGAAATCCTGGAGCCGCCCTCAGACATCTTCGAGCCATTTGCCTTGGAAATCGCCCAGGATTGGCAGGCCGCCGCCCGGGCCTGGGAGGATCTGGGCTACCCGTATGAAGCGGCGCGAGCTCTGGCTGACGGGAGCGACGAGACGGCCCTCCGCGCCGCGCTCGCCACCTTCGAACGGCTGGGCGCTACACCCGCCGCCGCGTCCGTGCGCGGCCGGTTGCGGGCGTCCGGCGCACGTGGCATTCCCCGGGGTCCCCGCCCCGCCACTCGCGCCAACGCGGCCGGGTTGACTCCCCGCGAAGTCGACGTCGTCGCGCTCCTGGCCCGTGGCTACAGCAATCAACAGATGGCCGAGTGCCTCTTTCTCTCGTCGCGCACGATCGAAAACCACACCGCGGCCGTGCTTGCCAAGCTCGGTGCCCGCACCCGAGCAGACGCAGCGGCGCGAGCCGTCCACCTCCAGATCATTCCCCAATCTGAGTAGGCGGTTCCGGCAGATCAGGGAATCGGCCCGATGTGCTCGTGCTTCTGCGCCGGCAGACCATATGGACCGGACGCACCCCAGTCCTGGCTCGCGTCCATTGCTATCGATTTGAGAGCCGCATCCGGGTGAAGGAGCGAAGACGTCTGGAGCCAGACCGGCCGTTCGGCGACGGCGATGAGGGAACGCATCCCGGCGCGCGTAGAGAGGACAGCAGCGATGGTCCCTGGCATCGCGAACCGTGAGCGCCTGCTTGCCGATACGCGGCGCCTGGAATGGCTAATCGACGCCGAGATCGGTCCAGCAGGGATGAGATATGAGTCCGAACTACTTGGAATCGTGGCGGGGAGCAACCCGGCGTCTCGATCCAATGCATGGCTACGCCATCTGGCATCGAGGCTAACATTTGAGAAACATCTGCGCATCGGCGTGATCGCCGGACCCGGATCTGCGTGAACTCCTGATCACGGCTGTTGTTGCGGATGTCGTTCGGCTCAACACCCGGACGTCCTTCGATACAGTCAGGAGTGCGGCGCGTTGAGGCGGAGAAACGACGAGACGCCTACGGCTCCTCGAGACTGTCGCGCAGAATATCCATGTGCTCAAGGGCCAGTCCCGTACCGACCGCTACGCAAGAGAGGGGGTCGTCGGCGACGTAGCAGGGCACGCCGGTGACCTCCATCAGAAGATCCGGCAAGTGCCGCAGCATGGCGCCGCCGCCGGTGAGAATCATCCCTTTGTCGATGATGTCAGAGGAGAGCTCGGGCGGCGTCTCTTCCAGGACCGCGCGGACGGCGCCGATGATCGCCTCCAACGGCTCTGTGATGGCGTCGGTCACTTCGTTGGCATGGATCTGGATCGTCCGCGGCAGACCGGCCACCTCGTCACGACCGCGCACTTCCATACGGATGTCCTCGTCCACCGGCATGGCGCTGCCAATAGCGATCTTGACCTCTTCGGCCGTCCGCTCGCCAACGCGCAGGTTGTACTTGCGCTTGATGTAGTTGGCAATCGCCTCGTCGAACCGGTTGCCGCCGACGCGCAACGAGCGTGCGACGACGATTCCGTTGAGGGAGATCACCGCCACCTCGGTGGTGCCGCCGCCAATATCGATGATCATGTTGCCGGAGGGGTCGGCTACAGGCACGCGAGCTCCGATTGCCGCCGCTAGCGGTTCGGAGATGAGAAACGCCTTGCGCGCCCCCGCCGCGAGGGCGGCATCGCGCACCGCACGCCGCTCCACTCCAGTCACGCCGGCTGGAACGCAAATCATGACCTCCGGCCGCACCAGCGAGAAGCGGCCACAGCTCTTGTTGATGAAGTAGCGAAGCATCTCCTGGGTGACGACATAGTCGGCGATCACCCCATCGCGCATCGGGCGCACGACCTCGATCGTCTCGCGCGGCTCGCGGCCAAGCATGTTGCGCGCTTCCAGCCCGACCGCTTTGACCTTGCCATCCTTGGCGGAGATGGCAACGACCGAGGGCTCGTTTATCACGATGCCGCGACCACGGAGAAAGACGAGGACGTTGGCCGTCCCGAGATCTATGCCGATTTGTTTGGGCACGCGGTTGTGCTCCGGATGCTGCGGAGAAAGGTGCGGGTATCACGGCAACACTTGAAACCGTGCCCGGCGGGCCAGATGGCGCGATAGTACCATCAGCCCGGCCTAACTAAAAGGAAGCCTGGGCGGAGTAAGGTATCCGCGCCGTTTTCGACACGTCTCTCCGCTTTGGTTTCTTGCGCTCAAATTTGGAAGATAGGCGAGTAAATCTGCTTGAGGTTCATGTTGGCGATCGCGATTGACGCCTCGCAGCAGGGGCTAGCTCCCGGCGTCGCGTCCCTGTAATCGGGCCATGCTTCGCACCATCTTCATCTGGGCGATCCTGATAACCTCGTCCCGCGAGAACGCGGCCTCTGGATCCGTGCTTTCCTTCAGATGAATCGTCCACACAGGTACGACATCTGGCATTGATTCGGGTGGAATCAACTTGAAGTCCGCCGTCGGGATACCGTCGTCTCCCAACTCGATGAGCCAGGTTCCTTCGACCCCGTTATTTGTCGCAGTGATCTTTCCATAGTAGGACATGGGTGAATTCTATCAACAGGCTGAGTGAGGCCCCGTGCAGACTCCTCTCGGCTCCGCTACGAACTGCCTAACGACCCGTGCGTCGGCATGGGCTGCTTTTCAACGTGTTGCAATTCAACGCGAACGCCACGATGCAAATCTCAGTCATGTCAACCGTTGATCCTTTGCGTGAAGATGCGCCTGGAAGTGAACTAGTCGCCACGTACTCCAAGCGGAAGACGCCTGCTGGGTCAATTCATCCGCTCCAGTGGCGACTGTCCCGCAGCCCGGCCACATAGAAGACCAGTGGAATTGCCACTGCCACGCAGCCGTAATTGGTTGACGTCACCCTGCACCGCGGATACGAAATGTTGCACCGGAGTGAGTAACGAGGGCAGCTCCACAACAGGACCGACCGCCGGCACGGCCGACGAGTGTGCTCCCTGCTGAACCGACAGCGCCATGTGTATTGACATCGGCGACCTCGCGTGGTGCAGAGCGTCGTGCTCATGCCGCTCGCTGCTACCATAGGAAATCGAAATCACCGAACCGCGGAGTGAGGAATGACGTGGACGGATCAGCCGATCGCGGCCGGGCGCGTGACGAGGAAATCAGACCGCCCGACCGCAAAGGGCCGGCCCGGCACCGTGGCGGGACAGGCAATGCTCCTGGAGTTGGAGCACCATCTGGGCGACCTCCGCCGGACTCCCGGCGCAGGCGCGGCAACGACCAGCGTTACGCGGGCTGGGGCGATGGTCTCAGCCGCGCATATTGCAGCCACGCCATGCATTTCCTCCCAGCAACCTTTCCTGTCGAGTCCCATGCTGGCGCCGCCACTATTTCCGCGGCCATCGTTGCGCGGCGGCCGGACACTGTGCTGCTCTGCCCCTTAAGCCACCACGGCGCGCACGCCTGGCCCGATGGTGAAATCGTCGAGAACGATATCGCCTTAACTGAAGCAACGGTCAAAAACCCGTAGCGCCCCGGCACAATCAACATTTTCAACACTACAGTAATAGTCTAAAAAAACGCTGACGGTCCGGGGAGGGAAGGGGGAGCCGGACCGCCAGTCGGGGGGCTAGCCGGATCGATTGGATCCAAACCAGCACGTACATTCTATGCCGCGCAGTCACCGAATTCAAGGTGAATATTGCGTCGCGCGGTCTATTTCATCAGATGTGCGTAACCTCTCGAAGAAGACGACACCGTCTCAGCCAGCCAGAGGTGAAGCCCCTCGGCATGTTCTTCAAAATCGGCGGCACGGCCGAGCAGCCATTCCTGCGTGCGCGGATCCTCCAGCCTGAGGCTCGCCGCTTTGGCGAGCGTGTTGCTCGCCTTTGTCAGCTCGTCCAGCGTCCTCGTCCAGTTCTGCTGAGCCCGCACGGCTACGCTGGCTGCATTGAAGCCATCGACGTTGTAGACCGCGTCGGGAAGCGTTGGATCGGCGGCGATCAGACGCAACCGGCGAGCCCCTTCCCACTCCCAAGCCGCGCAGTGAGCCACAACCTCGCGCACCGACCATTCCCCACAGGCGCCCGGACACTCGCGCAACTCCGCTGACAGCACGTCGAGCTGGGCCATAAAGGTCCGCGTGGCTCGCATCCAGCGCGCATAGGCATCGAGCGGTTTCTGCGTGGCAAGCGACTCCTCACTTGGCCCCTCACGAGATTCTGTCGGACTCGCGACAGGTGTGTCCGCGGGGACAGGCCAAACCTGCTTGGCAAGGGCGTCCGTGTTCGGCCCAGCCTCTGCCTGCGGAGGCGATGTTGCGGCCATGCCCATGACTACAGCGCGGCAGGCAAAGGCGTCGGCAGCGGCGCGATGCCCACCCGGCTTGGCTCCGAAGGTGAGGACGGCGTGTTCCAACTTCTGAAACCGGTACCAGCGCTTACCCGGATCCCAGTTTCCATGGAAACCAGCGTACTTGCGCATGGCGCATTCCCAATCCGCGGCAGGCGCCGCCAGCGTATAGCGGTCGCAGGCCTGGTTCACCATTTGACGGTCAAAGATCACGTTGTAGACAATGATGCGCCGGCCTGCCAGCACCCGCAGCACATCCTGGTACAGGTCGCACCAGGCCGGGGCGTCCTTCACATCCGCGTTCGTAATTCCATGGATGGCGGTGACCTCAGCCGGGATGCGCCGGCTCGGCTGCACCAGCGAGTCGAGCACGACTTCGCCGGCGGCGCTGACGACCGCGATGTCGACGATTTCGGCACGAGGTCCGAAGCCTGTCGTCTCTGTATCCAAATAGACGACGCGGGAGTCATCGACCACCCCGGCCGCCCAGGAGATTGCCTTCGCTCGCGCCTCCGCCCATCGCTGGCACGCGACTTCGTCGGCGACAGCCGCGTCCGGGCCGGGCGGCTCCCACCGCCACGCCTGCGCCCTCCGGAGAGCTCTCCGGTTCCCGTGCAATGAACCGCGCCTTTCCAGCCCGCCGACCTGCGGGGTGCGGCGGCGGGATCTTCCCCGCGGGGATGCTAGCATGCCGCGGCGACGTTCCGTCCGTTCAATTCGGAGCACCGAACGATGTCTGAGGTTGCCACCCCAATCGACTCCCAGTTGGACGCGTTTATCCAGCGCATGCCTAAGGCGGAGATTCATGTCCACCTGGAGGGCTCCGTCCGTCCGGCCACGCTCCTGGAGCTGGCCCGGCGCAATGGCGTGCAACCACCGGCCAATGACGAGGCGGGGCTCCGTGAGTTTTTCCGCTTCCGTGATTTCCCGCATTTCATCGAGGTGTATATCGCCGTCTGCTCGTGCCTGCGGACACCCGAGGATTTCGCCACAATCGTCGCCGAGCTAGGCGAGGATGCGGCGGCGCAGAATATCCGTTACCTCGAGATTCACTTCAATCCGGAAACGAATGTCCGCAAACGCGGTCTCGACTTTCACGAGATGCTGGCGGGAATGAACCGAGGCCGGTCTGAAGCGCGACAAAGCTGGGGCGTGGAGATGCGCTGGATTGCGGACGGCGTACGCGACAGCGAGACAAGCCCCTACTCGGTGACGCAAACGGTTGACTGGATCGCGTCACTTTCACCAGACGATGGCGTCGTTGCTCTGGGACTTGGTGGAAATGAAGTCGGCTTCCCGCCCGCTCCCTTTGTTGCCGACTTTGCGCGTGCCCGCGCGGCCGGACTGCACACCGTCGCCCACGCGGGCGAGACCACCGGACACGCCACCATTTGCGAATCTCTCGACTTCCTTGGAGTGGAGCGGATTGGGCATGGAGTCCGTGCCGTGGACAATGCCGGGCTGGTGGAGCGTCTGGTGCGGGATCGCATCCCACTCGAGCTCTGCCCGACGAGCAACGTCTGCACTGGTGTGGTGTCCAGCTTTGCCGACCACCCATTCCGGACGCTCGACGAGGCCGGAGTCCTGGTGACCGTCAACTCCGACGACCCACCCCTGTTCGGGACGACGTTGACGGACGAATTCCGCGTTCTCGCCCAGCATTGGGGCTATGACGCCGACGGAGTGCAGCGCATCGCGCTCAACGCGGTCGATGTGGCGTTCCTCCCAGAGCACGAGCGCGCGGCGCTGCGGGCAGCGTTTGTCGAAGAGTTCGCTTGCCTGCGGCAGGAACTGGGTCTGCAAGCGGCGTGAGGGGGTGGCGCGGCGCTTAGGGGGTGAAGGGGGAGAGGAACACGAACGGGCACGCCGTCGTCCTCCTTTACGCCCGAGGGAGCGGAGCGACCGGCACCCCCTGAAGCCGCAGAGCGGCTGGCACCTCCTCAGGCGAAGCCGACAGCCGCTCACTTCGGTGCGGCCGCTTCCAGCAACGCCAAATACGCCCTCGGACTTTCCTCACCGGTGATGGCTCGCACCACTGCCTCGTCGAGCACCGTGGCAAAGGGAGCCAGTCCAGCCTGGACATCCTCCATGGTGTCGCCGATGACGGCTGTTTCTTCGGCCGGCGTGCCCATCCGGGTGAAATTCGCCGCGTACGCGGGATAGCTGCCGTAGCGGCCGGCCTCGGCGGCAAAGACCTCTCGTGCGCCCGGGCCAAAGACGGTCCGCACGTAACCTAGGATCAGCGGTCGTGGCCGACCCGCGCGCCGCGCCGCCTCATCGACGATCGCGGCCGAGGGGGCGACATAGTCCGGAGTGAGCCAGTTCAGGAGCACGCCGTCCGAGCTTTCGCCTGCCAAGGCGCACATCTTCGGGCCAAGGGCGCCAACGACGATCGGCGCCTCGAGCATCTTTTCCAGATGGGTCGCGCCCTCCCGGACTCGAGTGAGACCACCTTTACGATTTCCCGAGCCGATTCCCAGGATGAGCCTGTCCTGTGGCAGACCGAGCTCGACCACGCGGTGGGCGATCGTCCCCGCTGGTTGCCGGTCGAGCGGGATCACGCCTACACCCAGCCGAATTTCGGCGGTCACCTCGGCCGCGGCGCGTAGAGCCGCCAGTCCGTCGCCCTGAGGAGTGTCGTTTACCCAGAAGGTTTGATACCCGGCCCCCTCCGCCGCGGGAGCCAGAGTACGGATGACGTCGTGTGGCAACGCACCGGCAACGCCGAATCCCCGCCACCCGGCCCGTGCCTTTGTCGTTTCCGCCATCCCGTCTCTCCCTCCTCGCCACGTGAAGTCGATCACCGGCCGGCTGCTCAAGCAACGCGATTATCGACGTCCTGTCCCCCCCACCTCCGGGTCGATGCCTCTTGATCAGGAGGCGACCGGCTCCTTGGTGTCCGCCGGCGACCAACCCTCGCGCAGCTCGAACACGCGAGCCATCTCGGCAATCATCCGCCGCCGGTCCTCAGGCTCCGGCAGAAAGGTCGTGACCATTACCTCGTCCGCTTCCGACTGATCGGCCAGATCGCTGACCCGGTGGTGGACTTCCGCCGCGTCGCCAACGATGGAGCGCATCGGCATCGAGGTGATCATCTGTCGCTCGGCAGCGGTGAACGGGTAGCTCCGGGCTTCTTCCACCGTCGGGTAGGCGCCAAGTTGACCAGTTCGCAAGCGAAGCAAGAGCAGGTCATTGACGAGGGACAGCTCCCGCGCATGCTCAGACGTCTCTCCCACGGTGACCGAGACGGTGAGTATCGCCCATGGCTCACGGTACCGCTCGGAGGACACGAAAGACGCGCGGTAGTCGCGTAGCGCCGGCACCGCGCCCCGACCATTGATGTGGGCGGCGAAGGCGAAGCCTAACCCAGATTGGGCGGCGAGCCGGGCGCTGAAATCGCTCGATCCCAGCAGCCACAACGGCGGCAGCCTGGTATCGACCGGCACCGGCCGGATCGTGCGGAACGGGTGATCGGCCGGGAATGCCGCGTCGTCGAAGGCAAGCAACTCGGCCAGCAACTCGGGATAGTCGTCCCCGGTCAGCGCTTCGGCGGAACGGCGCATCGCGAACGCGGTGATCGTATCTGTGCCGGGAGCACGCCCGAGTCCCAGGTCGATCCGCCCCGGGTGCAGTGCCTCCAGCAGGCGAAACGTCTCGGCGATCTTCAGCGGCGCATGATTGGGGAGCATTACCCCACCGGCTCCCACCCGCAGACGAGAGGTGCGGCTGGCAACGTGCTCGATCATGATCTCCGGCGCACCACTGGCGAGCCCCGGGGAGTTGTGATGCTCGGCGTACCACACCCGGTGATAACCAAGGCGATCGGCGAGCACCGCAAGCTCGACGGAGGTCTGCACGGCCTCCCCGGCGGACGAGCCGGCCACAATCGGCGTCAAATCGAGCAGGGACAGAGGACGAGACACGGAAGATCCTTTCACCGGACGTGATATCAAGCACGGATATGGTGCGATCGACGTGAGATGGGCTGGCGCGGAATCAGCCGGTTGGGGGATTATCCAAGGCTCGCGCGTGGCGTCGCCGGAACCGGGGCCACTCGAGCAATGCGTCCCGGCAAGCGGATGAGGCGCGCGGTGCGATTCCAGCCGAACGCCCAGATCAGAGCGACGAGCCCAAACACAATGTTGAACAGGAGAAGTATTCCCGCCTGGGAAAGCGAATAAGCAGTGATCACCTCGACCGGCGCTATCCCCTGCAATGCGATCAGGTCGAACGCCTGCGTCGTCCCTAAGCCTCCCGGCGTAACTTGTACGGAACGCGCGAGCCCGTGGGAGACGTTGACCCGCAACAGCGTATCGAGCGACGGCCGAATGCCAAAGGCCAGGAGCAACGTGCCGGTGACGCCCCAGCGGAGTGCGAAGGCGAGCAAGGTCGGGAAGGCGACCAGGAAGATGTAGCGGCGAGGAGATCGGAGGATTGCTCCACCCAGCGCCATCTCCGCGACAAAACTTCGCAGCCAGGCCCGGCAGCGCCGAAGTATCGCGACGAGAAGCGCGACCACCAGAACGGTCATCGGGATCGCGATCAAGGGCCACTCAGCATAGAAGGCTGCCGCCTGATCGAGGAAGCCTGGCTGCTC
Source organism: uncultured Chloroflexia bacterium (assembly GCA_963751075.1). GTDB lineage: Bacteria > Chloroflexota > Chloroflexia > Thermomicrobiales > UBA6265 > JACCXM01. The sequence goes on from CAVVTE010000013.1 coordinate 709,699, forward strand.
GCCGAAACCTGCATTCGCGATTCCAAAGACTAGCAGGAGCACGGTCCCAAGTATTGTGGAGGAGATCCCTTGCACCACCCGTGTGGTCATAACCGAGGTGATGTTCAACGTCGGGAAGGCGGCCCGGTAGAGTCCAAGGACGGCGAAGCTGCCTAACTTGGGCGGGATAATCGTGAAGATGCCCACACCGCCCTGAACTACGCCAAGCGTTTGTCGGAACCCGATACCCTGCTCGGGAAAGGCAGCGCGCAAGACCGTTCTCCAGGCTACCGCATTCAAGCTGACCTCAGTCGCCTTCAGTGCGCAGGCCGCGATGACGAATGGCGCGGGAATGGTGGCGATGAGCACCCAGATAGCAGCAAACCATGTCCATGGATCGAGGCCTTGCCGGTGGACAAATTCGATCGAGGCCACCAGGACAACGATGCCAAGCACGACCCCCGAGGCCCAGATCGCGACCCGCTTGGTCGTAGGCGCACCGCGACGATCTACCCGAGCGGGCTCGCTGGAGAGATCTCCAGTGTGGTCGTCCGGACTCTGCCCAGCTGTGTGCTGCAGAGACGAGCTCACGACGTTCTCCGAGAGCGAGTGACAACCCGGCGCCCTCGCCGAGCGATATCCCGCCGCCAATTGCTGTGCATCGCTATTGTGCGACGACATTGGGCTCCCTGTCGCCCCGCGGTTCTCCCTGGCATCATTGCCTTCCAAATTGCGACCGTTCGTTTTGAGAATCGCTCGTTAGAACAGTAATGGCACCTGGCGGAACCCACGCAGGAAACTTCCACTCCAAACGATTTCGTCTTCTGGCACGGCAAGGCGAAGCTCCGGATAGCGCCGGGTGAGCGTCTCGAAGGCAATCTGTCCCTCGATCCGGGCCAGAGGCGCGCCCAGGCAGACATGGATGCCTTTGCCGAAGGCTACGTGCCGATTGGCATCAGGCCGGGTGATGTCGAAGACGTCCGGATTGGCAAAGCGCTCGGGGTCGCGGTTGGCCGAGAGCAGGCTCACGGTCACCTGCTCCCCTTTCGGAATCTCGGTTCCCGCGATCTCCAGATCTTCCTTGGCGAAGCGCCGCCCAATGAAATCGACCGGACCCCAGTAGCGCAGCGTTTCCTCGACGACGTTCTTTGCCAGGCTGGGATCGGCTTGCAGCTTCGCGAGCTGGTCCGGATGGGTCAGCAGCGCGACAATGCCGCTCCCCACCAGATTGACCGTGGTGACATGCCCGGCGAGATACATGAGGAAGACCGTCGACAGGATCTCGTCTTCGGAAAGGGTTTCGTCCTCCTCCTCAGCCCGCACCATGCGGCTGATCATGTCGTCGGTCGGCTCAAGCCGCTTCCGTGCGAAGAGCTCCTTGAGATAGGACGTGAATTCACGAAGGCCTCGCCGGACCTCCTCGTCTACGCCCTGGTCGCGGCCGCGGTCGATGCGTAGCAGGTTCTCAGTCCAGCCCCGGATCTGCTCGCGATCCTCACGCGGAATGCCGAGCAGGTCAGAGATCACCGTCACGGGAAAGGGGTAGGCGAACTGGCTCACAAGCTCCATGCGCCGGTTCCCCGGAGTTTCGCCCCGCACCTGGGCAGCGCGCTCCACTCCATCGAGCAGCCGATCAACGACCTCCTGGATGCTGCCGCGCATGGCCTCCATGCCGCGGCCGGTGAAGCTCGGCTGAACGAGTTTGCGAATCCGGGTGTGATCGGGTGGGTCGATGCTGATGAGACTGCGGGCCAGGGGCCGGAAATCTTCCGCACCCTCAGGCTGATTCTCGCGCTCTTCGGGTGTCATCTGAGAGAAAAAATCGACGGAGAAGCGGTCATCCAGCAGCGTCGCCACGACGTCATCGTAGCGCGAGACAAAGGCGGTCTCCCGCTGGAAGAACGGGTTACGTGCGTTCTCCTTCTCCTCCGTGTCCTCGCCCCCGCCAAATTTGACGCGGACGACGGGGCCTTTCTCCCGCAACTGGGCATATGTCTCGAAGGCGTTAGTCATAAATTGGGGATCGCGAAGATTAAGTTCTACGACATCAGTTGGGACCTCATTCGTTTCCGTCCCATTCCGTCTGTCGTCAGTTGCCAATGTGCCCGCCGCCTCAGACCGTGTCGTCGCCATTTTTGCGTTCTCCTGACTCCCCGAAAGCCGCGAGATATGGTTCGCGGCATCATCGAATTTCCCGTTTCTATGCTCTGACTCCAGCAAGATCGTGTTGCCGCAGTTCGTTCTGCCCGGCGCCGAATTGATCCTCGTGCCGGGCATCGTCCTCACCACCCTGTTCCTCGACGGCAAGCGACGTCTGTTCCCGCAGCGTGTCAATCACTTGGTGCAAGAGGTCGAGAGAGCGGCCCAACTCGGCCAACTCTTTCGAAGAGAGCATGCCCAACTGGGCCGCGAGGTCGTCCGTCAACGCCCGCTCGACTTCGATACTTGCGGCCATGCCCTGCTCGGTGAGGGCCAGGCGCAGCCTTCGCCGATCCATTGGATCGGGTTCACGGCGCACAAGCCCCCGGTTCTCCAAACGGTCAACGATGCCGGTTAGCACGGCGGGCGTCACCTGCCACAAGCGCGCCAACTCGCCGGGTGATGATGCGCCCTCACGGATACCATGGAGGGCTGCGTACTGCCGAAGGCTCAGGCCGCGATGCGCGCCAGAACTCTGTACTCGCGCTGTCACCCACTGCCGAAGGATCGGCAGCAGCACCAGAATCTGCTCCGCCCGATCAGCAGCCGGTGTAGTTGCCATCACGCGAATCCCGTCTACTTCTTCAGCCACGATGGTCCGGTCACTCATTTTCCCGTCTTTCTTGACGACAGATACTATATACCACGTAAACTTATCGGCGCAAGTATGGGGATGGGGTCAAGCGCATCCGATTTCACGCGAGGGAAGGCAGGAAATACCGGCGTGGCACAATCTCAAAACGCTCAGACCCTGACAGGACTGAACCAACTTCAGGGTCGGCAACTTGCCATCGCCGTCGCCGGAGTCCTGCTCGGGTTACTGCTTTCCGCGCTGGACGGCACCATCGTCGGTACGGCGATGCCCCGCATCGTCGCTGACCTGGGCGGATTGGAGCACTACGCCTGGGTGGCCACGGTCTACCTGTTGGGAAGCACCGCGGCCGTCCCGATCTTCGGCAAACTCTCCGATCTTTATGGCCGCAAGTGGTTCTACATCGGTGGCCTGCTCCTCTTCATGTTCGCCTCCGCCCTTTGCGGTCTCTCCCAGTCGATGGAGCAACTGATCGCCTTCCGCGGCCTGCAGGGTGTGGCTGGTGGCATCCTGGCCGCCAACGCCTTCGCCATCATCGGCGACATCTTCCCGCCGAAGGAGCGCGGCAAGTGGCAGGGGGTGATGGGCAGCGTCTTCGGGGTCGCCAGCGTGGTTGGCCCGGCGCTTGGCGGCTGGCTGACGGACGGCCCGGGCTGGCGCTGGGTCTTCTATGTCAATCTGCCCGTGGGGTTGATCGCGGTCGCCGTGCTCCTCGTGGGCCTGCCGGCGATTCGGCCCCATCAGCCAGGCCCGATCGACTGGTGGGGAGCCTTCACCATCGTGGGAGCGACTGTACCGTTGTTGCTCGCCTTCTCCTGGGGTGGCACCGAGTACGCCTGGGGTTCGCTGCAGATCATCGGGCTCCTGCTACTGGCCGTGGTGATGACCATCGGGTTCTTGTTCGCCGAGCGCCGCGCGGCAGAGCCGATCATCGCCCTCCACTTCTTCCGGAACCGCACCTTTACGGTGTCCGTCATCTCGATGTTCCTGGTGGGCGCCGGAATGGTTGGCGCCATCATGTATATCCCGCTCTTCATGCAGGGCGTCATCGGCGCCTCGGCGACCGAATCCGGGACCGTGATGACCCCGATGATGATCGCCCTCGTTGGCGCGAGCATCCTCGGCGGGCAAATCATCTCCCGGGTCGGCCGCTACAAGTGGGCGTCGCTCAGCGGTCTCGCACTGATGACGGCTGGCCTCTGGTTGCTGACTCAGTTGGGAGTGGAGGCAAGTCGCGGCGATGTAGTCCGGAATCTGGTCGTACTCGGCCTGGGCATCGGGTTGGCGATGCCGACCTTCACCCTGGCGGTGCAAAACGTTTTCCCGGCCAAAGATCTCGGGGCGGTGACGGCCGCGGTGCAGTTCTTCCGCTCCATCGGCTCGACCATCGGCGTGGCGCTCATGGGCACGTTCTTGACGACGCAGCTCGCCAGCGGGTTAGCACGTGGCATCCCTGACGAAGTCGCGCGGGCGTTGCCCCCGGGTGCGGTTACTACGTTCGACCCCCAGGCGCTCGTGAGCCCTGAGGCGACCTGGGCGCTCGAGGCACAGTTCGCCGTCCTGCCGGACGGTGCGCGGCTGTTCACCGAGCTCATGGGCGCGTTGCGGCTGGCACTGGCCACATCGATTCACGACGTCTTTCTGGTCGCCGCGATAGTCGCCTTCGGGGGCGTTGTCGTCGCCGTCTTTCTGCCGGAGAAGCCACTGCGCGGACGGCAGGAGGTGCCGGCTCTCGAGGAGGCGGGCAAGGAACTCGCCGTCGAGGGCATCGGCACGGCTCCATCAATACCGGCAGCGTACGAACCGCGGCTCTTTGTGGCGGAGTCCGACGGAGCGATCCGACGTTCGACTGTCAACCTTCCAGCTAGCGGCCGCGCCCGCTCCGGCTAGGTTCGTGGGGTACCGCCGAAAGCAGGCGCCCCTGGCGCCCAGCTAGACATCGTCAACTTTCTCGCTCCACACGGTGACGAGAGGCCTTCTGCCGCCTCCTGGCATACCAGTTGCGTTGGAGACGACATCTGGCGAGCGGAAGGCCGTATCCCTTTCGCCAAGAAACTCGTATACCCAGCCTACCAACAGAGAAGGAGATCCAATGCCTCGCCTGCACTCAACGGTTCCGGCGCTCCGGTTCGCAATCTGGATCGTGGCAGGAGCCTTGCTCTTGGGTGCGGGCGCGACGGTCACTGCCCAGGAGGGAAGCCCCGTCGCGATCGAGGTCAATGAGGAGATTGCGGACACCCCGGCGGCACTCCCAGGAGAGTCTACAGATGAGGTCGGTGGTGGGAGTCGGCCATCGACTGTGCCATCAACCGGCGTCGGTCCTGGTCTCGCCGCTGGAGGCATGGGGCCAGTCTCGCTTGGAGCCCTGGTGGGGGCCGGTGTCGCAGCCGTCTTTGCGCTGCGCGAGCGTTTCAAGAGTCGATAGTGCCCTTTATTCAGTAGCGGATGCCGCGATTATCCGGCCTGAGACGGCCCCAGCCGCGGGACTGGGGCCGTCTCGTGTCTGATAGTGTCCCGCGGTCTGTCGTGCGCCATGGCCATCCTGTTCGGCAACACCCTGTTACCCGCAGCGAGTGCCAGCGCGACTACACCACGACATACAATTTGCTCAGATGATCACGCTGACCGGCGCCGAGACGCCAGGAATCTGACCGGGTGATTACTGAGTTCTTGCTGCGCCGGCTCTTGCAGATGGCGCCGCTGCTCATCGGGGTGTCGGTGCTGGGCTTCGCTATGATGCACCTGGCGCCTGGAGGGCCGACCGCACTCTACACCCTCAATCCGAACGTCACCGCCGAGGATATCGAGCGGATCAAGGAAGCCTGGGGACTCAACGACCCGCTGCACATCCAGTACCTGCGCTGGGCCGGCAACATGTTCACCGGCGACTTCGGAAATTCGTTCCGGGGTGGTGCCGAGGTGCGCGGGCTGATCGTCGAACGGATTCCGGCCACGCTAGAACTGATGGTCACTTCCTATCTGATCGCGGTGGTCCTGGGGTTCTTCATCGGCACGCTGGGAGCCTTCCGGCAATACTCCATCTTCGACTACCTCGCCACTACCGGGGCGTTGATCACCCTCTCCATCCCCACCTTCTGGTTTGGGTTAATGGTCATCTTCATCTTCGCCGAACAACTGGGCTGGATCCCCTCCGGAGGAACGCAGTCGCTCGGCAGCGGCGGCGGCGGATTCCTCGACCGGCTGCATCACCTGATCGCGCCCGCGTTCGTGCTCGGTCTGGTGCTCACCGCACAATGGAGCCGCTATTTCCGAACCAGCCTGCTCGAAACCAAGAATCAGGAGTACGTTCGCACAGCTCACGCCAAGGGACTTTCGGGGGAAAGGGTGCTCCGCTCTCACATCCTGCGCAACGCCATCCTGCCGATCATTGCGCTGGCCGGCGTGCAGCTCCCGGCAGTCTTCAGTGGCGCTCTCGTCGCCGAGAGCATCTTCGGCTGGGCGGGTATGGGCCGGCTCTTCCTCGATGCGTTGACCTATCGAGACTACCCGGTGTTGATGGCGATCCTGATGATCACGGCGTTCCTGGTCGTCCTCGGAAACTTGCTGGCGGACATCGCCCTTGCCCTCGTCGATCCCCGCGTACGGGCAATCTAACCGGGCACGGGAGGAACGATGACCGCTACCCAGGTTTCCCCGATTGCGACCTTGACCGTGTCGGATCGCATGAGCAGGTCGGAAAGCATCGCCGGGCAGATCTGGCGGCGATTCCGCCAGCATCGGATGGCAATGTTCGGGCTGGTCACCATCGTCGTCTTTTTTCTCGTCTCGCTCTTCGCGCCGGCCATCGCGCCGTACGACCCGGAGCAGGTCAACCCAGTCGCCCGGCACCAGCCGCCGCTCTCCGACGGCCATCTGCTCGGCACCGACGAGATTGGCCGCGACGTCCTGAGTCGGCTGCTCTTTGCGGGCAGGGTTTCGCTCGTCGTCGGCTTCGCGGCGATGGTGGTAACCATTACTGTTGGCTCCCTCGTCGGTCTCTGCGCCGCCTACTACGGTGGCAAGACCGACGTCGTTCTGATGCGCCTGACCGACATCTTCCTGTCGTTCCCCACGATCTATCTGCTCCTGGTGCTGGCGGCGTTCGTACGACCGTCGGTGCTGTCGATCACGCTCATCGTCGGATTCACCGCCTGGATGGAGGTGGCCCGCATCGTTCGCGCCCAGTTCCTGACGCTCAAGGAGCAGGAGTTCATCACCGCGGCACGATCTATGGGGTCGACCGCACCGCGGATCATGCTCCGCGAGCTGCTGCCGAACGGGGTAGGACCGATCATCGTGGCAGCAACATTGCAGGTCGCGGCGGCGATCCTTGCCGAGTCCTACATCTCGTTTCTCGGCTATGGGATTCAGCCGCCGCAGGCGAGCTGGGGAATCATGCTCAACAATGCACAGGATTTCTTCACCCGTGCCCCCTGGCTGGCAATCTTCCCGGGCGTGGCAATCACCTTCGCCGTGCTCGCCTTCAACTTCGTCGGTGACGGACTGCGCGACGCCTTCGATCCTCGGCAGCGGGTGCGGTAATCATCAAGACCGGGCACAATAGCGCGTAGAGAGATTCAACTCAAGAGATCTCGTCATGCCGCCGTGTACGGTTCGGCGCGTGTGGTTCAGGTAGAGGAGGAACAGGATGATCCAGGATCAGAAGATCGCGGCACTGTTCGAGAGCATCGTCAGCGGACGGCTCTCCCGCCGCCAGGCCCTTCAGCGCGCGGGCGCGTTGGGACTTGGCGTGGCGGCCGCTTCGGCGTTGCCGGGCCGACTCGGCGGCCGGACGGACGAGGCCCTGGCTCAGGAGGGTGGCGGCGAGATCATCGTCGGCGCGTCGCAGGAAGCGGTCAACTTCAACCCGATTCTCTATGCCAACACCGGACCCGAGACGCTACCCGAAGTGCTGATGTTCGACAGCCTGCTGAAGTTGACGCCCGAGGGAGAGTACATCCCGAATCTGGCCACCGAGACGCCGTCACGGGAGAACGGCGGAGTTTCCGAGGACGGGCTCACCTGGACCTTCAAGCTCCGAGACGACGTGACATGGCACGATGGCGAGTCCTTCACCGCCAACGACGTCAAGTTCACCTGGGAAACCATCATGAACCCGGACGTGGCGGTACGCTCCCGCACCGGCCATGACAAGGTTGCATCCGTCGAAACCCCGGATGACCACACCGTCGTCATGACGCTCAGCGAGCCCTTCGCGCCTTTCCAGGGATTGTGGACCAGCGGCGTGACAGGGGTCATCCCGGCACACATTCTCGGCGGGGACGTCGACGTCAACACCCACGAGTTCAACACCCAGGCTCCGATCGGCACGGGTCCGTTCAAGTTCCTGGAGCACGTCGGCGGCGATCATCTGACGGTCGAGCGCAACGAGAACTACCACGGTGGGGCGCCCGCGCTGGAGCGGATCATCGTCAAGCTGGTGCCCGAGGTGCCGGTGCTCTTCACCCAGTTCCGCACCGGCGAGATCGACGTCGTCGACTTCCAGGGTATCCAGCCTGACCGCTTCGAGGAGGCCGAAGCCCTCGAGGGCCGCGAGGTAGTGCTGAAACCGAGCAACTTCGTCGAGTTCATCTATTTCAACAACTCGCTACCGCTGTTCCAGGACAAGCGGGTCAAGCAGGCCCTGTACCATGCTACCGATCGCCAGACGATCATCGACGCGGTCTACTACGGCCTCGAAAACCCGACTCTCACTTACCTGCCGCCGACACACTGGGCGTACAACCCGGATGTGAAGCAGTATCCCTACGACCTCGAGCAGGCCAAGGCGTTGCTGGACGAGGCGGGATTTGTACCGGGCGCGGACGGCATCCGCGAGAAGGACGGGCTCCGTCTCGCCTTCTCGATGTCGACCAGTGCCGGCAACCAGTCTCGAGAGAGCGCGCAGTTGGTCCTGCAGCAGGCATTCAAGGAGATCGGGGCCGAGATGACGATCGACAACCGGCCCGCCTCGACGCTGTGGACGGAGGACGTGCCGGCCGGCAGCTACGAGACGCTGATGGTGGCCTGGGACAACGCCATCCAGAGTGATCCGGATCCGACCTCCCGCCTGCACAGCGCGATGATTCCGTTCGAGTCCGGCGCCGGCGCGAACTACGTCGCCTTCAAGAATGAAGAGGCGGACGCGCTGATGGAACAGGGCGTGAGTGAGACCGACCAGGAAGCGCGGGCGGAGATCTACCGAAAGTTGCAGGACATCCTGGCCGAGGAGCTGCCCTGGGCGCCGTTGTTCAACAATGTGGACAAGTTCGGACACAAGACCACGCTCCAGGGCTACCGACCGAACCCGTACCTGGCGACCAACTTCGACAACGCCGCGGAGTGGACGCTGGCGGAGGAGTAGCGCCGGATCGTCGCCAAATCCTTGACGCGTCGCCCTCTCTCCAGCGCTGGAGAGAGGGCGACGCAGCGAGTAAGCGTCTATGCGGAGGACCGTTCGTGAAACATGCCTACGAGTACATCGTCGTCGGTTGCGGTGGTCTCGGCAGCGCGGCGGCTTATCGCCTGGCGCGAGAAGCCGGCAGCGAGGTGCTGGCGCTCGAGCAGTTTGCGCTCGGGCACGACAACGGAGCCTCGCAGGATCACTCCCGCATCATCCGCCTCTCCTACCACGACCCTTCCTACACCGCGCTGACCCCGCACACCTACACCGCCTGGGGCGAGGTGGAAGAGGAGTCCGGGGTGCAGCTCGTCGTCAAGACGGGTGGTCTCGACCTCGCCTCGCCTGGCTCCGAAACCATCGGCAACTATGCTACCTCGATGACTTTCGCCGGGTTTCCCTTTGAGGATCTCTCTGCCGAAGAGGCGATGCGGCGCTGGCCGCAGTGGCGTCTCGACGATGGCGACCGCGTCCTCTACCAGGCGGACGCGGGACTGGTCGATGCCAGAAAAGCCAACGCCACCCACATCGCGTTGGCGCGCGCGCACGGCGCGACGGTGCTGGACAACACACCGGTGCGCGAGATTCGCCCCAAGGAGTCCGGAATCGCGGTCGTCACTGACGACGCGATTTATCACGCTGGGACGCTCGTCGTCGCGGCGGACGCCTGGACGAATCAGGTCCTGGCCGGCGTCGGGTTCTCCATGCCGCTGACGATCACCCAGGAGCAGGTGACCTTCTGGGCCACCCCTCATCTGCGCCGGTTCGCGCCTGACCGCTTTCCGATCTGGATCTGGCACGGCGAGGATTACTACGGCTTCCCGGTCTACGGCGAGGTAGCGACGAAGGCCGGTGTCGACGTCGGCGGTCAGGTGGTGACCACCGAGACCCGTACCTTTGAGAAGGACCGAGCCGCCAACGAGCGCCTCGTCGCCTTCCTGGAGGACCGACTCCCCGGCTACGTCGGGCCCGAGCTCTACACCAAATCCTGCCTCTACACGATGCCACCCGACCGCAACTTCACCATCGACGTCGTACCTGGCTATCCCCGAATCGTTTTCGCCCAGGGTGCCGCCCACGCCTTCAAGTTCGCCGCGCTTATCGGGCAGATCCTCACCGATCTGGCTATGCGTGGCGAGACTCGATACCCGATCGAGCCGTTCTCCGCGACGCGCGCCGCGCTGAGCGATCCCGCCTACGAGCTCGCGCTGCACATTTAGCGCCCCGCCGGGCTGATCCGAGAAAAGAGAGGACTCCCGTGACCGAATCATGGTTGCGTGACCTGTTCGCGCCCGAAGAAGCAGCCGCGCTCACGGGCGAGCTTGTTGCCTTCCGCAGCTACCCCGGCGAGGAAGGCCCCGTGCAGCGTCATGTCGCGGGGTGGCTCGAGGCGAACGGCCTCGTCCCGGAGTTGCAGCCGACGGAAGGCGACCGGCCGAATGTCATCGCCCGCGTCGACAATGGCGCCGGACCAACACTCCTGCTCAACGGGCATGTCGATACCGTGCTGGCGGTGGAGGGTTGGTCATCCGACCCGTGGACAGCGCGCCGCGAAGGGGACCGGCTCTACGGGCTCGGCGCGGCGGATATGAAATCAGGTGTCGCGGCGGCCATGCTGGCCACCCGCGCGCTTGCACGAAACCGGGAGCGCTGGCGCGGGTCGGTCCTGTTCACCTCGGTTGTGGACGAGGAGGCGTATTCGATCGGGGCGCGGGCGTTGATTGCCTCTGGCATCGAGGCGGACTACTGCGTCGTCACCGAATCGTCATGGGAGCGGCCCGCACTTGGCTCCGTTGGGAAGACACTGGTGAGGATCGACGTGACGGGAAAGGCCGCCCACGCGTCCTGGCCATGGGAAGGAATCAACGCCGCCACCGAGGCGGCAAGACTCGTCGCCCGCCTTGACGACATCCCTCTGCTCGATCATCCGCGTATGCGGGGCAGCCGCTGCGTCCTCTCTTTCGCCAGTGGCAACGACCAGTACGTCATCACCGTGCCGGAGAAGGCGCGGGTGATCCTCAACCGCATGATCGTGGCCGGTGAGAGCAGCGAGAGCGTCCTGGCCGAGGTGCAGGCGCTCATCGACGATCTGCAATCGCCGGCGCGGTTCGATCTCACCATCGACCCGCCGTACTACCCGCCATGGGAGACTGATGCAGCGCATCCGCTGGCTCGCGCTCTCAGCCGCGCGTACGAGGCAGAAGCGGGACGACAACCCGAGTGGGGCTACGGGGGATTCGGAGACATGAATCTCTTCTCAGAGGAGGCCGGAATCCCCACGGTGATGATCGGTCCGCGTGGCGACAAATTCCATCAGGCCGATGAATGGGTCGACGTTCCCAGCATCGCCGCGACTTCGCGGCTTCTGGTGCGGATGACGCTCGATCTGCTGGGGTAATCCCAGGCTGGAAAGTCACCTGACGGCCGCGAAGAGTGCGAAGTGTTTAGCGGGTTTGCAGGGGAGGGGAATCGGACGAAGGGGTCAACGCCGAAATGATTCCCCGCGCATAGACGTCTGACCAGGGGCGGGGCGTCTCCTCTTGCACATATTCGGTGGCACGCCGTGTAAGCACCGCCGTCAAAATTCTGGCGTTCAAGCTTCCGAAATTGGGACGATGGTTGGCCAGGCCGTGGTCGAGCAGGCACCTCGCATACCATACCGACCAGGCATCATCGAATAGACCACCGAGAACGTCCGACTCGTAGGCACCGTGGGCAGCTTCTGCCTCTCGCCACAAGGCCGCGATGGCTGATTCCTGTGTCGTCTCCATCGAAGCATCCTTCTGTTGAACGGTCAGCTATCGAGGGCCGTGAAACGCGTATTGAGCGATTCGGCCAGGGTCGGGTGGGCAAGTTGCCGTCGCGCAGCGCGGTGTACGGGAGCTTGGCCATCACCGCGATCTGCACCGCCGCCATCATCTCCCCACCCTCGAGACCGAGCGCCGCGAAGCCAAGGATCTGATCGTTCTCGGCATCGACAACCGCTTTCAGGAAGCCGCGTGTTTCGCCGACCTCGATGGCCCTGGCCACATCGCCCATCGGCATGGCGGCAATGCATGACAGCGCGGCCCTGCTTCCGGGTCTCGGTCTCACTCCAGCCAACCCGGCCGAGCTGGGGGTCGGTAAAGACGGTGTAGGGGACCAGGCGACCGTTCGTCGTCGCGTCTCCGCTGTCGATCAGGTTCGTGCGCAGGATGCGGAAGTCATCGTACGAGATATGGTTGAAGGCGGGACCACCGGTGACGTTGCCGATCGCATAGATTCCGGGAATCGTTCGTCGCAAGCCGCTCATCGACCGGGATGAATCCCTTCTCGTCGGTCATCACGCCAGTCTTGTCGAGGGCAAGCCGGTCGGTATTGGAAACGCGGCCAACGGCTAACCAGCAGGTGCGAGCCGGCGAGTAGATACTTCCCGTTCGGGCCCCGGATCGTAAGCCGAATACCGCAATCAGAGGATCGCTCGACCGCACACGCCTCGGCTTCGAGCAGCACTTCAATGCCATCTTCGCGCAGAATGCCGACGATTGCGTCTGCCACGGCGTCGTCCTCTCGCGCCAGCGACCGCGTGCCGCGCTGCACGACCGTCACCCGGTAACCGAAGCGGCGGAACATCTGGCTGAACTCGAGACCAACGAATTCCCCGCCGACCACCGGCAGGTGATCCGATATGACATCCAACTCCATGATCGACGTGGAGTCCAGACACGGGCACCTTCTCAAGCCCAGGCAGCGATGGGGGCGAGGGACGAGTACCGACGTCAAGAACGATCTGATCGGCGATGAGGTCGATCCGACCGTCCGGAAGTGCAATGCCGAGCGTCTTAGGCCCAGTGAAGTGGGCTTCGCCGCGGATAAGATCGAGCCCAGGAGTCTCCTCGATTCGCTTCTCGCGCTCAGGCGGAAAGACTCCACGATGGCCCGCTTACGTTCGCGAACCGCGGCCATATCCATGCTAACGCCCTGGGTTTCCACGCCGAAGTCGGCGGCGCGCCGGGCCAGGTGGGCGACCTGGGCACTGGCGATCATCGTCTTGAGTTCGGGGTACATCCCACGTTGATTCAGGTCCCGCCGATTTGGCCCGCTCGACCAAGCGCCGTCCGCCGTCCGGCCCCGGCAACGCACTGGCGAGCGGTCCGCCTCCTTGCCCAGCGCCGACGATAACCGCGTCATAGTGTTCCCGAATCCCCAATTGCTGCCCCTTGGTGTGGTCCAAGATTCTCCTCAGCCGGAGTTTGGTGATAACGGCAGGCAGATTGCACAGGTCGGCGCAATCGCTTGGGGCATTGCCGCTTGAGACAGTCTTACTGCCCTCGTGTACGGATGCCAAGTTTCACGAAGTTGACGGAGAAGCGGAGAAGAAGTGGCATGAAACTGGAGAAGAAGCGGATTGGCACGATTCGTGCTATTGCGGCCGGAGAAGAACTGAATGCCATTGGTTTGTTTCCCACCGATTGTGCAGATGGCTCCGCAAAGTCGATGCACATGATTGATGTGCCCTCGCGCCTGTAGTCAGAGACCAACCCCGCATCTGACTTGTATGGCACCGGCGACCGACGCTGGCTCTCGTGAGAAGAAAGGAGACATGCTGCGATGGCGCCTCCGAATGCCGCACTTCATTGCGACACATCTGCGCTTCAGTGCCGAGACGTCGCGGGAGCGCTGGTCGATCGGGCGGAGGCGCTTAGCGCAGTCCTGTCGCTGGTCGCAGCCAACAGTCATCACGTCGAGCGCGCGGCCGCGATCATCGTCGAGGCGCTGGCCTCCGGTCACCATGTTCTCGTCTGCGGGAATGGCGGTAGCGCGGCCGAGGCACAGCACCTTGCCGGAGAGTTGGTCGGGCGCTTCCGTCGCGAACGCGAGCCATGGCCGGTGCTGGCGTTGACCGCCGACATGGCGGTCTTGACCGCGGTCGCCAACGATTACGGCTACGACACCGTCTTCGAGCGTCAGGTTGCCGCGTTTGGCCGCCGCGGGGACGTGCTGGTTGGGATCAGCACGAGCGGGGAGTCGATGAATGTGGTCAATGCCGCACAGCTGGCACGCGACCACGGAATGTCCGTCATCGCCCTCACCGGATGCGAGCCAACCCAGCTCGGTCGTGATTGCAGACGTTGCCATTGCCGTCCCGGCGACCGAGACGGCGCTCGTCCAGGAAGTCCACTCCGTCCTGGTTCATCTGATCAGCGACATCGTCGAGGGCAGCTTGGTTGATCGGCACTTGCGAAAGGATCTGAACCGTTGAAGCGCGCGCTCTTTCTTGACCGGGACGGGACCCTGGTCGAGCCCCGGCACTATCCCTCGTGCCCGAAAGACCTCGTTCTGTCCCAGGGGATCGGTCCCCTCCTCCGCATGTTTCAGAAATGCGGCTGGGAGCTGATCGTCATCACGAACCAGTCGGGGATTGCTCGCGGCTTCTTTACCGAGCACGATCTGGAGTGCATGCACGACGCGTTGCGCGACATGCTGCGCGTCTGGGGGGTCGAGTTGAATGCGATCCATTTTTGCCCACACCACGTCGAAGGCTCGGTCCCGCACCTGGCGATTCCCTGCCTCTGTCGCAAGCCACAACCGGGCATGCTGCTGGAGGCCGCGGCCGCTCGCGACATCGATCTGACTCGCTCCTGGATGATCGGGGACATCCTCGACGACGTGGAAGCCGGCAACCGAGCTGGTTGCCAGACGGCGCTGGTGGATCTGGGAACGGAGCAGTGCCCCGAGCACCCCGATCGCTGGCCCCGTATGGTCGCCCGTTCGACCGCCGACGCCTTGCGGCAGATCGCCGTTGCCGAAGACCTCATGCCCGTGAGCGCCATGCCGCCCCAATTCCGGCCCCGCACGTGGTACTCCGCGGCGGCGGCACAGTGATGCTCCCCGATCGAGAGGCATGCATCAGCCGTCGACGTTGTGCGCGGGTTTCCCGGGCTGCGCGTTCTCGTTATCGGCGACGCGATGCTCGACACCTGGCTCGAGGGCGACGCGATCCGGCTCTGCAAGGAGGCGCCGGTTCCCGTCGTGCGCGAGGCAAGCACGACGCGCTGTGCGGGGGGAGCGGCGAATACCGCGGCGAATCTCGCCGCACTCGGCGCCGAGGTCAGCCTCGTCTCCCTCATCGGACAGGACTCCGCGGGTCAGCACCTGCGCCAGGCGCTGCGCGAGGCCGGAATCGACGACGCGGGCCTGGTCGAGGATCCCGCTGTTTCGAGCTTGCACAAGCTGCGCGTCATCGCCAACGGCCAGTACGTCGTGCGCTTCGATGAAGGCGACACCGAGCAGGCGCCGGAAAGCACCCGATGCCTTGCTCGTCCGGCGCATCACCGACATGTACGCCCGGTGCGATGCCGTCGTCGTCTCCGACTACTGTCATGGCGTCGTCGTGCGATGAGGTCATCAGCGCGCTTACCAGACTGCGCGGAGCAGGGCCAGAAAGTCATCGTCGTCGACTCGAAGGAGATCGTGCGGTTCTCCGATCTCCGGGCGACGATGGTCACGCCAAATTTGCAGGAAGCGCAGCGCGCCGCCGATCCCCGGGGATCGCTCGCAGACACACGCCAGCCTGACGGCCGCGGCCGAGATCGCGACCCGCCTCCGCTCTTGTCTGCGTGCCGATCACATCGCGATCACGATGGCGGACCAGGGTGTGCTGCTTACCGGACCGTCCGGGGAGCAGACCCATCTCCCCTGTCACCCGGTAGAGCGGGCCGGCGACGTCGGAGCCGGCGATACCTTTACCGCGGCCGCGGCGCTGGCTCTCGCCACCGGAGCGTCCGGCGCCGCAGGCCGTTCGCGTCGGTATCGACTCCGCCTCGATCGCCATCACCCGCAGCCGGACGTCGGTGGTGTCATACCAGGATCTTCTGCGCCGGGTCAGCCTGGACGACAACTCGGACGTCCTTTCGCTCAAGGATGTTGTCGCCCGGCTCGAAGCTGAGCGATTTCTCGGCAAGCGCATCGTCTTCACCAACGGCGTGTTCGACATCCTTCATGCCGGTCATGTCCAACTCCTGCGCCGCGCTCGTGCGCTGGGCGACGTTCTGGTCGTCGGTCTCAACTCCGATGCCAGCACGAGGCGGCTCAAGGGCCCGACCCGTCCGGTCAACCGGGAATCGGATCGACTGGCGCTCGTCAGCGCTCTGGACGTCGTCGATTACGCGGTCCTGTTCGATGAGGACACGCCGGCGGAGCTGATCAGAGCGATCCGGCCGCACGTCCACGTCAAAGGCGGCGACTATCTCGCCGAGCTCCTGCCCGAGATCGGAGCCGTGCATGAGGTTGGCGCCGAGGTCGAGATCCTGTCACTCGTCGAAGGACGAAGCACGACGGCGTTGATCGACCGCATCGTGGCCACCGCCAGCGCCACGGCAACCGGCGATCAGGCGGGTCTCTCGTCATGAATGCGATGGACGTGCAGGTTCATGCCGGGTGGCAGGAAGCCCGGCGGGTGCTGGCCGTCCGTCTCGACAACCTCGGCGATGTGCTGGTCACGACCCCCGCCATTCACGCCATCCGGGAGTCGTTGCCGGAAGCCTCGATCACGTTGCTGGCGAGTGAGATTGGCGCGCAAGCGGGACGGCTGAACCCGGATATCGACGAGGTCATCGTCCACAGCGCGCCCTGGATGGATCCCTGGAGCCGGCTCCCTCTCGACCCCGCACGGGAATCGCAGAGCGATAGCCCGGCTCAGCGAGGGGAGCTACGACGCGGCGGTGATTTTCACCTCGTTTCGGCAGAGCCCGTTGCCCGCGGCCTACATGTGCTACCTCGCGGGTATTCCGCTGCGCTTGGCGGCCTCGATCGATGGACCCAGGCTCGTTGCTCACGACACGGCACCGCCACCCGGAGCGGATGATGCATGAGGTGGAGCGCGGGCTCGATCTCGTCGCCGCGGTTGGCATGCGCGCCAGCGATGACCGGCTCGTCCTGCAGTGTCCCGGACAGTGCGCGCGAAGGAGATCGCCGAGTTTGTCAACGGGCGAGCGGCCGCTGATCGTCGTCCATCCCGGATGCAGCATGCCGGCGCGCACCTACCCCTGGGAGATGTATGTCGAGGTCATCGACACCCTGGTGCGGGATCTGCGATGCTCGGGTGGTGGTCACCGGCGCGGACGACGAACGGCCACTGGTCGACGCGATCCTGGCCCATGTCGATCCGTCGACTCGCACCAACGTCGTCGCCGCGGCCGGCTCCCTCGCCTTCCCCGCCTTCTGCGCCCTGATCGAAGCGGCCGACCTGGTGGTCACGAACAACACCGGTCCCATGCACATGTCGGCCGCCCTCGGCACCCCGGTCGTCGCGCTCTTCGCCCTGACCAATCCGCCGGAGCAATGGGGACCCTGGAGAGTGCCCCACCGCATGCTGTGGCATGAGGTGCCCTGCCGCCTCTGCTACAGCCGCGTCTGCCCAACGACGCATGATTGCCTGCGGGAAGTGCGCCCGCGCGATGTCGTCGAGGCGGCGGCAGAGCTCCTCGTCGAGAGCGGCCGTAGCGCTGAACGGCGACGATCAATCCGGTCGCGAACCGATGCTTGACCGGGGCGCGGCCATGAGCGGCACGAATCCCTGGCTCGCCGCCCGGAACCTGCTTGCGGTGCGGCTCGACAACGCCGGCGACGTGGTGATGCTCGGCCCCGCGTTACGGGCGATCAAGGCGACAGCTCCCGAGTGCCGGATCACCCTGCTCGCCTCCCCGGCGGGGGCCAAGGCCGCGGCACTCCTGCCGTGGGTCGATGCCGTGCTCGTCTGGAGATCGATCTGGCAGGACCTGGGGCAGCTTCCCTTCGACCCGGCACGCGAGATTCGAGCTGATCCAGCTAATCGCGGACCACTCGTTCGACGGCGCGCTGATCTTCACCTCGTTCAGCCAGACGCCGCACGTCGCGGCGTATGCCTGTTACCTGGCCGGCATCCCCCTTCGTGCCGGGGAATCGAAGGAGTTTGGGGGAGGGACGTTGTCCACAGAGCTGAGGGGCACGCCCGACGAAACCCATCAGGTCGATCGCAATCTGCGTCTCGTCCAGGCCTTGGCTTTCACCGACGTCGATCCCGCCCTGGAGATTGCCATTCCAGACGCCAGCCGCGAGGAGGTCGTGCGCCGCCTGTGGGATCAGGGGATAGCCTCCTGACCAGCCTCTCGTGCTGCTCCATCCCGGCGCCAGCGCTGAAGCCCGTCGCTATCCGGCGGTGCGATTCGGACAGGTTGCCGAGCTGTTGCGCGAACAAGGGTGGCGGGTCGTCGTCACCGGCTCCGAACGGGAACGGGAGTCTGCTCGAGATCGTCGCCGGTGGCAACGACGCCATCCCGGTCTTTACCGATTTGTCGATCCCGGAGTTCGCCGCACTCGTCGCCCACGCCTCGGTGGTCGTCTGCGGCAACACCCTGCCCCTGCATCTAGCGGAAGCGACTCGCACGCCGCTCGTCGCGCTCTACTCCGGCACGGAATTGATCTCCCAGTGGGGTCCCCGGTTCACGCCAGCGCGTGTCCTGCAACGGCGCCACCGCCTGCACGCCCGTGCTACCGCTTCACCTGCCCGATTGGTCTTCCCTGCCTCGACTTCGCCCCCGAGGAGGTCGTCGCGGCGGTCACGGCGCTGGTCGCCTCCCACACCGGTACCGCCGGCGAACCCCGGGTGGTGATGGCATGACGCATGCCGACCTACCGCCGATGGCACGACCCATTTTTCCGGAGATCCACGCCGGATCGCGATCTTTCAGGCGCTCAATCTCGGCGATCTGCTGTGCACGACGCCAGCGCTGCGAGCCATTCGCGCTCGCTTTCCGGACGCCGAGATGACCTTCATCGGCCGTCCCTGGGCCGAGGATTTCTCTCGAACGCCTGCCATCGGTCGATCGCTTCATGCCCTTCCCTGGCTTCCCGGGGATCGCCGAGTCGCCAGCCGAGCTCGCGGCAACGAGCCCGCGGTGGCCCGCGTTCGATCTTGCCATCCAGATGCATGGCTCAGGCGAAGTGAGCAACGGGTTTGTCGCGACACTCGGGGCGCACGGTCTCCGCCGGCTTTGGCCCCCGCGGGAGACCAACGACTGACGATGGTGTTGGACTGGGTCGAGAATGAGCCGGAGCCGTTGCGCTGGCTCCGGCTCGCGGAAGCCGTCGGCGCCGCGCCCGCAGGTCTGCAGACCGAGTTTCCGTTGACACCCGCCGAACGCGAGCAGGGCGATCAGCCCTGATCGGACCGACGTGATGGCCGACCGCTGATCGGCCTCCACTGCCGGCGCATCCGATCCCAGCCGGCGCTGGCCGGCGGAGTCGTTCGCCGGCTCGGCGACACGCTAGCGGAAGCGTTTCAGGCGCGGATCGTCCTGACCGGATCGGATCAGGAGCGATCGCTGACGGCAACGGTGCAAGCGCCTGATGGACGCTCCCGCGATCGATCTCGCCGGGATGACCGACCTCGGCGAGTTCGCCGCGGTCATCTCAGCCCTCGATCTGCTGGTGACCAACGACACCGGGGCCTCGCACATCGCCGCCGCGACACAAACGCCAAGCGTCGTCCTCTTCGGACCGACCCGTCCCGATCGCTGGGCGCCGCTCGATCGGCAGCGGCATCACGTGATCGACGCCACAATCAGTTCGGGCGCAGCCAGCTGACGGCGCCGCGGCGTTGCAGCGCCTCTCCGTCGATCAGGTCTTCGCCGCATGCTTGCCATGTCCTCCAGACAGCGGAGTCTTCCGAGAGTCGATTCTCGGACCAGGAGCACATCGCGTGGGCCGGCTGAAGGTTCTCATCTGGCACATCCACGGCAGCTACCTCAACGCGCTCGCGCGCGTCGACCACGACTGGTTCCTGCCGGTCAAGGCGGGCCGTCCGGAGGGGTACGGCGGCCGCGGCGCGACGTTCGATCTGCCGGACACCGTGCATGAGGTGCCGGCCGAACAGGTCCGCGAGCTCGATCTCGACGTCGTCGTGCTGCAAACCCCGAAGAACCTGCGCGAGGACGTGCCGGAACTGCTCAGCCCAGAGCAGCAGCGGCTCCCCACCATCTATCTGGAGCACAACGTCCCGCGCCCCGACGCCGTCAACACGCGGCACCCCTTCGCCGACGAGCCGGGGCTCCTCGTCCACGTGACACCGTTCAACCGGTTGATGTGGGACAACGGTCACCGCCCGACCCGCGTGATCGAGCACAGCGTCGCGCTGGACTCCAGCATCGACTATGACGGGAACGATCCCGCGGGGCATCAGCGTCGTGAACGGCATGCAGGGGCGGCCCCGGATCGCCGGGTACGACCTCTTTCTGCAGGCCCGGAGCCGGGTACCGCTCGACGCCGTCGGGATGGGCACCGAGGCGTTCGGTGGGCTGGGGGACATCCCGTATCGGGACCTGCACCGGCTCACGGCTCGCTACCGGTTCCTGTTCAGTCCGATGCGCTACACCAGCCTGCCCCTGGCTGTCGTCGAAGCGATGTCGATCGGAATGCCGGTCGTCGCCCTGGGCACTACCGCTCTCCCGGAGGTGATCCAGGACGGTGTCAACGGCTACATCTCCACTGATCCGGAAGCGCTCGTCGAGCGCATGAAAGCACTCATTGCCGATCCCGACCTTGCCCGGACGCTTGGTGAAGGCGCGCCGCGAGACCGCGCGCGAGCGGTTCGGGATGGATCGGTTCCGCGCGACTGGGATGACGCACTCCACGAGGCGATTGCGCTGGCAACCGAGACCGCTTCAGCCGCGGCGGGGCTGCGGCGATGACCCGGCGGGTGGCCATGATCAGCGAGCACGCCAGCCCGGTCGCCCTTCTCGGCGGGGTCGACGCGGGCGGACAGAATGTCTATGTCGATGCGGTGAGCCGCGGGCTCGTTGCTCACGGGTACGAAACCGACGTCTTCACGTTGCGCGGAGATCTGACGAACCCGGAAGTCATCGCCTGGGCGGACGGGGTGCGTGTGATCGAGATGCCGGTGGGAACAGCCGGTCCGCTGCTGAAAGACGAGCTCTGGCCCTACATGCCGGCCTTCCGGGATGCGATCAGCCAGTTCGCCGAGCGTGACGGCACCCAGTACGACCTGATCCACGGCAATTTCTGGATGTCCGGCTGGGTCGCCGCTGAGCTGCGATCTCGCTGGCGCGTTCCGGCCGTGCACATCTTCCATGCCACCGGTGTCACCAAGCTACGGGAACAGGGTGCGGCGGATACCAGCCCATTGGAGAGGATCGAGGTCGAAAAGGAGCATCGTGCGAAGCGTCGATCGCCTGATCGCGCAATGTCCCGCCGAACGTGACGAGCTTCTGGCTGACTATGGTGCATCGCGGCGACCAGATCGCCCTGATTCCTTCGGCGGTCGATACCGATCGCTTCCGGCCGGTCGACAAGCAGGTTGCGCGCCGGGCGCTCGGGATCGACCTAGCCGCGGAGATCATCGTCTATGTCGGGCGACTCGTACCCCGCAAGGACGTGCGCAACGTCGTCCACGCGCTGGCGCGGCTCAAAGCGCGACGGATCGCCTCAGGGGTCGCGACGATGCCTGTGCTCATCATCGTCGGGGGAGAGACGGAGCAGCCCGATCCGGTAGCAACTCCAGAGATCGGCGTGCTGAGTTCGCTGGCCGCCGAGCTCGACGTGCTGGACCAGGTGCGGTTCGTCGGATGCAAGCAGCCGGACGAGCTCCATCTCTGGTACGCCGCCGCCGATGTGGCCGTCACGACGCCCTGGTACGAGCCGTTTGGTCTCACTCCCCTGGAGGCCATGGCCTGCGGCGCTCCGGTAATCGGATCACGCGTTGGCGGCATCGCCTTCACCATTGTCGATGGCGAGACCGGGTATCTGGTGCCACCCCGTGATCCCGAGGCGCTTCTGCTCCGGCTCGACGACGTGCTCCGCGATCCGGAACGGCAACTGCGCATGGGCCAGGCAGGGCGGGCGCGGGTCATTCGTTCGTTCACCTGGCGGCAGGTCGCCGCGTGCACTGCCGCGCTTTATGACGACGTTGCTTGCCGCTGGAGGCCGCAACCCCGCCCGAGAGTTGTCAATCCGCCGTGGCCGGCATTGTCGGCCCGGCGCCACAAGCACAAGGAGTGTCCGCGTGACCGAACAACACCTGGCGCAGAAAGTCGCCTTCGTCACCGGCGCCGGCAGCGGTCTGGGCGAAGCGACCTCGCGCCGACTCGCTCGCGCTGGCGCGTGTATCGCCTGCATCGATCTCGACGAGGAACGGGCAGGGAGGACCGCGGCGGCAATCGAGGGGTCAGGGTCCAGCGCGATTGGCATCGGCTGCGACGTCAGCGATGAACGCGCCGTGCAATCGGCCATCGAGCGAACGCTCCAAACATGGGATCGCATCGACATCGCCGTCAATTGCGCCGGCGTCGATTACGTCCTGGGCGTGGATGAGATGACCGTCGCGCAGTGGGATCGCGTCATCGGCGTCAATCTGCGCGGGCCATTTCTAGTCGCCAGGGCGGTCTTTCCGGTCATGAAGCGGCTGGGCGGCGGGGACATCGTCAACGTCGCCTCGACCGCCGCTCTGCGAGCCTGGGGCAACGCCTCCGCCTACCACGCGTCGAAATGGGGTCTCCTGGGGTTCAGCCGGGGGCTCGGGGTGGAAGGGCGCGCGGACGGTATCCGGGTAACGACGATCATTCCGGGGGGCATGAATACCCACTGGTTCGATAGCTTTCCGGAACAGGGTATCCCGCTCCCCGATCAAGCCAATCTTCAGGATCCCGCGAATGTCGCCGATGCCATCGCCTACGCGGTGGCTCTCCCCCGCGGCTCGGCCATGCAGGAGATGTTGATCACGCCCCTCTCAGAAACGAGCTGGCCATGATCACCGCTCGCTCCCCTTTGCGCATCAGTTTCGGCGGCGGTGGCACCGATCTTCCGGCCTATTACGAGCGGTTCGGCGGGATGGTGGTCAGCGCGGCGATCACTCCCGGGTGCCATGTCTCGGTCACGCCATATGCGGGCAGCGGGGTCGTGGTCCAGTCTCGACGACTACGACCTGACCATCACCGTGCCTTCTCGCGCAACGGGTCGAGATCCGGGAGCCGCTATCACTGCCGCGCGCGGTCCTCGCCTGGTTCGCCGAACGCGATCTCTTCCCCTCCGGCGTCCACATCTCGACACGGGCGGACGTGCCGCCGGGGAGCGGCCTGGGCTCCTCCAGCGCGATGACGGTCGCCCTGGTGTCGGCTGTTGCCGGCCATGTCTCTCTGCCACTGACACCGCGGATGGCCGCCGAGATCGCTTGCGAGATCGAGATCGATCTTCTGGGCCGGCCCATCGGCCGCCAGGACCAGTACGCCTCGGCCCTGGGCGGGCTCAATACCCTGACGTTTTCCCCAGACGGTGTCACCGTCACGCCTTTGCCCCTGCGGCCGGCGGCGCGGCGTTTGCTCCAGGATCATCTCATTCTGGTATCGACGCGCAAGACGCGAGATTCCGCCAGCGTGCTGCGGGCACAGTCCGCGGCGACGGGCATCGACGGCGAGGTAACGCGTCGCTTACACCGCATCAAAGAGCTGGCTGGCGTCGATGAAAGCGGCGCTCCTCGACGGCGATCTGCCCGGGTTCGGAGCGCTTCTCGACGAAAGCTGGCAGCTCAAGCGCGGTCTGACGCAAGGCGTGAGCTCTGCTGAGATCGACCGCTGGTACGAGATTGCGCGGGACCGCGGCGCCTACGGCGGCAAGATCGCCGGCGCTGGAGGGGGAGGTTACTTTCTCTTCTGTGTGCCGCCGGATCGCCGCGCGGACGTGACCGCCGGTCTGCGCGCCGCTGGTCTCGAAGCCGTTCCCGTTCGCCTTTGACGATCACGGGTGTGTTGCGATCGACGGTCCTGCCGAACCGACGGCACGATCCCGGATCGCCATGAAAGGAACTCTCTATGAGACAGCCAACGCCAGTCACTCCTGAGATCCCGCTGCAGACGATGCTGCGGGACTACTGGGACGAAGTCGCCGACGTCGCGGCTGAGATCGATCTCGAATCTCTCGAGCAAGCGGCGCTGATGCTGCTCGCATGCCAAGCGCGAGGGCGGGTCGTGTTCGTCGTTGGCAACGGCGGCAGTGCCGCCACCGCTTCCCACTTCGCCTGTGACCTGGGCAAAGGGACGCGACGTGATGGCCCGCCAACCTTCCACGTGGTTTCGCTGACCGACAATGTGCCCTTGCTGACGGCGTGGGCGAACGACAGCGGATACGACCGGGTCTTCGCCGAGCAACTCCGCCGTTAGCTCGCCCCGGTGATGTCCTGGTGGTCATTTCCGCCAGCGGCAACTCGCCCAACGTGATCGCGGCTGATTGAGACAGCGCGCTCGTGCGGGATGTCTGTTATCGGTCTCACCGGACGATCAGGGGGCAACCTCGCGCAGCTGGTCGACGTCGTCGTGCACGTGCCATCCGACCGCATCGAGGTCGTCGAGGATGCGCATCTCGTCGCCGCCCACAGCCTGTGCGTCGCGGTCCGTGAGCGGCTCGCGACGAGTCATCCCCCTGCACCCCCAACCGGTCTCTCCGTCGTGCGAGGGCGACGCGCTGGCCGATAGGACTGAAGTTCGATCATGGCCCCGCTTCCTTGACCCCGCCGGACCAGATGCGCGACCCTGAGTCATCGACCAACCAGATGTTGTTCCCGTTAACTTCATCGCCCTTTATCCAGTAGACGGCCTCAATCCGCTCACCGGCCGGGATCAACGGTCCGACGAGCGGGGCAGTCGGGCTTGCCCACAATCGCTGGTTGACTCCATTCGAAGTCACTTGCCGCCTATCGGGGTGGAACACCACTCCGTTGACCGTCTTCGGCCGCCCGTCGAAAGCCGGCGGGGGAGAGGGCTGACGGTAGCCCGCGAGGGCCACCATAACCCGATGGTAGTAGTCGCCAGGACAGTGAGTGCGGTCCACGCTGTCGATGGAAGAATGTGGCAAGACGTTGTCGACGGGAATGTCGTACCGGTCCATCCAGTCGCGAACCTGCCAGACGACGGCACGGAACTCTGGCTCGGGCATCTCATCGTTCGGGCAGACCCTCAGCCTCGATCGTTAGACAATGGAGGTTCGGGCTGGCTGTGCCGGCCAGAGCGCGCAGCTGAGCCGATTGCCATGTCGGATTCTTGACTCGCCCATTGGTCCACGGCCCGTGCTCTTCGGGAATTACCTGAAGGATCGAACCGTCCCGTTGCACCATAACTGTCGAGCTAGCCTCGACCTCATGCAGCTGGCCGTCGCTCCCCTGTACGCGGCCAGCGACCCAGTGCTCGAGGCTCCCTGGCGTGCTGCCCTCCTGAATATGCAGGACGATGAACCGTGGCCGTGCCCCGCGTCGGCCCAAGATGCAGCGAGAGAGCAAGAAGTCTCGCGCCGGTACGCCGCCACTGTTCCGGGTAGGCTCCGTCGGCGACAAGCCGAAGCGGACCGCATCGTGGTTGTTGCGGATGTCATAGATCTTTGGTGATGCCATGATGATCTCCTCTTTACACCTCTCCGCAACTAGCTCCACTCAGTCGAGTCGCTCCGTGTTGGCTTGGCTGAACATCCCCCATCCGGTTCAAACTAGGGCAAGACGCAGGGCGTCATGGAATTCATGGCAGATCGTCTGAACCCAGGAGTGCCGTTCGGTTGGCCAATCTGCCAACCAACCGCGACGGGCCGCAGCAAGGACCTCCGCCAGCAAATCGTTGACACAGGATGATCTTAACTTAAATTCTCTTTAGGCGTATTCATGCTCCTGACGAGCGGGCTCTGCGCTACTGCCCCATCGTTCTACGACCTCCACAACTACAGCAGTGAGTGACCAGGATCCGCGACGAGACATGCAACCGATGTGACAAGGAGCCGAGTCGAGGCACGCTACGGATCGCACCAATAAGCGAGCGGCCGCTCGACAAGGCCCTCTCCGTCGAAACCAGCTAATGACCGTCAACGGCCACAACGACCTTCCTAAGAACCACCCGCATCCGGTCACCGTGAATGAGAATTGTGGCGCTACGCCTTGGGGAAGCCCAGGCCCAACCGCTTCAAAGAGAGCCACCGGCCCTGACCGATGATGAGATGGTCAAGTAACTCGATGTCGAGCAACTCCCCGGCCCGGACCAACTCGACGGTCAACGAGACATCGGCGGCCGAGGGGGTGGGATCACCCGAGGGGTGGTTGTGAACGGCGACGATGGCGGTGGCCTGCTGGCGCACGGCGTCCCGGAAGACCTCCGCGACCCGAACTTGTGCCTGGTTGACGCTGCCCTGGTAGACGGTGCGGCTGCCCTGGATGCGGTGTTTGGTGTCGAGCAAGACCACCCGCAGCTGCTCCTGCTCCAGCGCCGCCATCTCGATCTGGAGGAGATTGGCGACATCCTCCGGGGAGCCGACTTGGGGCCGCTCGTCAGGAGAGAGCGCGGCGAGGCGCCGTCCCAGCTCCAGTGCCGCTTTCAGTCGCACCGCCTTGGCGTCGCCGAGACCCCGGATGCGGGACAACTCGGCGATGTCGAGGCGAAACAGACCGCGCAGCCCGCCGTGCTGCGCGAGCAGCCGTTGCGAGACATCGGTCACCGTCTCCCCCACAATTCCGGTATTCAAGATGATGGCCAGCAGATCCCCATCGCTCAGGGCTGAGGACCCGCGGAGTTTGAGCCGCTCCCGAGGGCGCTCGTCTGGCGCCATCTCGCGCACCTTCAGGCGGTAGCCAGGCGGCCGCGCTCCGCCGTCATGTCCGTCGCTCACGGTGCCCCCTTCGCATCCCCGGTCCGGAAGCAGGATACCGAAGCGAACGGCGGCACGCTTCGGGCCATATTCCGGGTAGCCCTGTACCAGAAGCGCAAGCATGCCAGGTCGAAACGACAGGGGGGATACGAGGCGTTTCAACAACAAAGGGGGTCGCTCACAGCCACTGCAATGAGGGGACGCATGCGTACGCTTAAAGCTCATAGTCCTGGACGCAGTTCAAGAACACGTCTTGCCTTCACGCTGGCTCTGTTGGTCGTCGCGCTGACGCCAGCGCTGACAATTGCTCAAACCACAACGCAACCCGTGGTATATGCCGTCACGGAGCTCAACCTGCGTAAAGGTCCGAGCATCGACGACGCCGTTCTGGCCTTTGTTCCTCTTGGGGCGGAGGTGCAGCGTGCGACAGGGCAAGTCACCAACGACTATGCCCCGGTCACCTACAACGGGATGACCGGCTGGGTCGTCGCGCTGGGACTCGTCGCGAGCCCGGATCTGGTCGATCCGGTCGCCAGCCGAACCAGTCGAGCCGGTTGTCGCGGCCGAACCAACGCCTGATGCGGCGCCGGAACCATCGTCGCCATATGCTTGCCAATAGCAATGACCGGGTCACGCTGGAGCCCCTCATGCTCCGCGCGGGTCCTACCGAGGACGCTGAGGTGCTGGCCGGGATGCCGCAGGGATCGATCGTCACGCTGACCCGTGAGGGCGCCGAGAATGGCTACGTCACGGTCGACTACGGGGGACTGGAGGGCTGGGCCTACGCCGACCTGTTGGGCGAGGATCTCGGCGCCGCCTGACGAGCTCAATTAAGCAGACGATCCGCGGACGAGACTGCTGCTGCCCTATAACTTCAGCCTAATTGAATGATCGCTTCGAGGTTCGTCAATTGAGACAGCAATACCTTCGTCGACCTGATGTGGACGATCACGGGCACTGATCAGCACAATGCCCCTGCGCCTGGACTTCGTCTCTCTCGATGAGACGGCCACGCGAAAAGCCATCACTCGGCAGCGGGCCGCGCTCAGCGTGGGCGAGCGGGGCATCGGACGTGTGCCGAGGGGAGCGGTAGCAGAACGTGACATTGCGGGCCAGCATCACGCACCGGCGGCATGGGACTCGGCCATGGTGCTCAATGGCGCGACAGCGCCTAGAGCCGTGAGGCCTATGGCGAGCAACAGTATGCTGCCCACGTAGAGGCCAAGGCAGATCGTGGTCATGGACAGCGTGCGCCGTCCACAAGAGTCCCCGGGCGGGCAACCCTGATCGAGGGCGCCGGCCGCGACGTGCTGCATCCTGCCCAGTCTACTCGCCTGATCAACGCGATCGACTGGCCTTCAGCGAAGCTCCGGCTGACGCATGGGCGTCGCCAGTCATGGAGCGCTCCTGCGGTGGCCTCGTCGTCAGTCACGGGTCGCGCCCTTGACGGCTCGCCGCCGCCGATGCCGCGGCTTCTTCGCCCACTGCGGTACATAAGCGAACGATTCTCAGACGAGACAGCCAGCGCCCTTCATGTTCAGCCAAATCCTCGATCGCTTGGTGTTTCAGGTGGTCGATGGGGGCGCTGGGACGAGGCTGGAGACGGCCGGGGTCCCAGTGGGCAGTGACGTTCAGGACGACGTCTCTAGCGCATCCTGGGCACCCACAGCCCGTAAGGTCAGGCGGCGAGACTGGTGGAGTGTCGATCCGGGAGCGATTGCGGAGGGTCTCGTCGTCGAAGGGGTTGCGGCCATCCAGCAACGCGGCCATCCACTCCTGCCGCTCCTCAATCAGCGCAGGATCGCCTCCCTCCTCCGCCCTTGCGGCGACAGAGGCAAAGTCCGCGATGGCGCCGGGAGCGTCGCCGGTCAGCGCGCGGGCCAGACCCCGGCGATCACGGACGCCGCTATCCCCCGGCGCCAACTCCACGGCGCGTTCGCAGGCCGGCAGGACAATCTGAGCAAACGTGTCGTCAACGCCGGAAGCGCAGATCTCGGAATTGAGAGCCGCATTCGGGGTAGCGACCGCTAATGCGGTCGCATTCTCATAGGCCTTTGCTGCCTGCTCCCGGTCTCCGGCAGCGGCGAGTTCGCGGGCTTCGATGAGCCGTCCATCCGGCAGATTCGGGCAGGTGGCGACGTATGGCGTTTCCGCTCCAACGAACTGGCGCCACTCCTCCAAGCTCAGGCTACGTCCCACCATGTCGCACACCAACTCGCTCAGACGCTCGGTGCTGACCGAACCATCATCACCATCCAGGATGTTGGAGGTTGCGCTAGTCGCGTCACGATCCCACAGCCGCACCGAGCCATCAGCGCTCCCCGACGCGAGGAACTTACCATCGGGACTAAAGGCCACCGACTGGACGGGGTCCACATGACCTGAGAGGACGACCGGGTCGGCGGGCTCAGCATCAGTGAGGTCCCACAGCCGTACCGAGCCATCGTCACTGCCGGAGACGAGTGTCTTCCCATCGGGACTGAACACCACCGACTGGACGGCATCCTCATGTCCAAGGACGACCGGCTCAGTAGTGAGATTGGCGAGATCCCACAGCTGCACTGTGTCATCGCTACTGCCTGACGCCAAGGTCTTCCCGTCGGGACTGAAGGCCACAGACTGGACGGCAGCCTCATGTTCAAGGACTACCGGGGCGGCCGCCGGGGCAGATTCAGTCAGCTTCCACAACCGCACGATGGAATCATCACTTCCGGAGGCCAGCGTCATCTCGTCGGGAATGAAGGTCACAGACTGGACGGAGTCCTCATGTCCCTCAAGGAGAACCGGCGAGCAGTGAGGATCGGCGAGATCCCATACCTGCACTGTGGCATCACCACTACCGGAGGCCACCTTCTGCCCATCAGGGCTGAATGCGATCGTAATGACCGGCCCCTCATGCCTGGTGAGGACGACCGGCTCGGCAGAGAGATCGGCAAGCTTCCATAGCCGCACTCGGCCATCTCCACTGCCCGAAGCGAGTCTCTTCCCATCCGGGCTGAAGGCCACCGAGCGAACCGGAAGCTCAGAACCAGTAGGAAGGATGACGGGCTCGGCAGAGCCTTCAAGGTGCCACAGTCGCACTTTGCCGTCGCCGCTGCCGGTGGCAAGGTCTTGCCCATCGGGACTGAAGGCCAGGGAGCGAATCGGAGACTCGGGCTCAGGACCGGGGAGGAGCGTAGGAGCGGCCGGAGCGGGGTCCTTGAGGTTCCAGAACCGGATCGTGCCATCCGTACCCCCCGAGACCATGAACTGGCCATTGGGGCTGAAGGCGACGACGTTGACCACACCCTCCTGGCCGGGGAGGATGCGGCTGAAATAGGGCACGCCAAGAGCCTCATGGAACGCCTGATTGGTCGCCGCCGGTGCTACTCCCCCGGCAGCCTCGTCCTGCAGGAACGCTTGCCGGGCGAGCAAGGCGGCCAGCTCGTCTTGCCGCTGGGCAACCTGGTCGGGGACCTCGTCGGCGAGCCGCTCGATGGTGTAACGCTGGATTTGCTCATCGGCCCGTTGGCGTTCTGACGCCACGGTGGTCGCCAGCGCCACGGCCGTGTTGCGCTGCACCTCAGCCTCTTCACGTGCAGCTTGTGTCTGTCTGTAGAAGACGAACGAAACGACCGCCGCGATCATCGCCAGCGTCGCCACTGCTGCAGTCACCCACAGCCACCGGCGGGCCTTGGTCGCGGCCACTGCTTGCTCGGAGACACGCTGTTCCGCCTCGCGCCGGGCCGCTTCCTCCGCCTGCTGCCGCGCCTGCGCTTCCTTTGCCAGCCGTTGCGCTGCCTCCAGGTCGCGCCGCTCAGCATCCTGCAGCTTGCGCTGGTCCAGAGAGTCGTCCAGGAATTCGCGGTCGATCGCCGCCAGGCTACCCGGGTTATCCGCCGCCCATTGTTCCGCCTGGGTCAGCGCCTCTCCGGCGAGGAGGTAGCCAGGCGCCCGGTCCTGGCTTTGCCAGAGCCTGGCCTGCTGCTGCAGGGCGTTCAGGTTTGCTTGATACCAGGCGTCATTGTTCGCCCGAACCGGGTCGATCAGCCGGTCGTGTGCCAGCTCGAGCCAGGTTGCCCCGCGCCGCGATTCTGCGCGCACCAGATGCGTGTCGATGAGCTCCCGAATGGCCGCATCACTGAGTCCCGTGCTCTGCCCCAGTTCCCACACCACCTGGCCACGGATGCCCTGCTTGGTGATCAGGTGCTCGTCAAACCAGGCACGGAGAGCACGTTCGGGGAGGCTAGTCTTCTTGGCTACTGCCGCTATCGACTCCGCATAGAAGCCGCCGAGGGCGTCGCTGACGTCGCCGTGCGTCTTGACCAACTCGAGGTCGATCTGATTCCGGTCATCGGCTAACTGGTTCCAGAGTCGATGGCAAACCACTTGCAGTTGAACGGGTTCGATGTCCGGACCAGGCCGCTCCTCGACGGAGCGGTCGGGTTGTTGCACGCGGACCCGGCTCAGATCGGTGACAAGTTGTTCGGCTGCCTCCTCCGTGAACTCGACCCCGCCTTCGCTGGCGGTCCCCTGGATTGCCTCGACCGCCGCCTCTCGGCTCAGGAACTCGAGGCGGAAGGACGTGGCCAACCGCGTCGGGATCAGCGGCAGAAATGGATCGAGCCCGGCGAGGTGATCCTCTCGGAAGGAGAACAGGGCCCACCGCTCTTCTCCTCGCAGGGCTTCCCCCACCTGGGTGAAGAACTCCGTCTTGGCATCCCCGTCGGTCGGATCGAGGGTGAGAATCTCTTCGAACTGGTCGAAAATGAGGAGGTCCGTGGCGGGAGTGTCTGCCGGTCTGGGTCTGTTGACCAAGTAGTCGGCGAGCCGCAGGTGATCGATATCGTCGGATGTCTGTTGTTCGGCTTCAGACAGATGTTCATCAAGGGAGCGGAGCGCGCTCTCAAGATACCGGTTCGTGCTACCGTCGTTGGCGCCGATGGGTGGCTGGTTGACGCGAATAACCGGCAGTACATGGAAGCCCGACTCTTGCATTTTCGGGATGAGCCCGGCCTGCACGAGTGACGTCTTGCCGGCGCCGGACGGAGAATAGAGAGCGACGATGCGCTCGGCGACGAGCAGATTGCGCAGCTCTGAGATCTCCCGGTCGCGACCGAATAAGGGCTCCCCAGGGAGAAATGGGCGGGGACCAACAAATGGATTGGTCCGTCGCTTTGCTCGCTTGTTGCTCACCCCGGGGTTTCCCGCTGCTGACGAAGTTCCCGCGAAAAGTCCTCGACGCTGCCCCAATAGATGTGAATGTTCGAGTCTTCAAAGTACGACTGCAAATACCTGCGTGCGCGATCGATCTCCAGGATGCGCCCTTCGACGAGATCGATCTGAACGCCCGCGTGGGCGATCCGCATCCGTCTCGAAAGGTGAGCCTGTTGGGTCATGATGCTCCGGAACAGCACCCGGAAGTCCCAACCGTCCATCTCGAATCCGAGGAAGAGGAGGGCCGTTTCTCCGAGAGCCGCGCGGACATAGTGCGGGATCTGGTCGCGGTTCTTGGTGGCACCAATGAGATAGTCAAAGTAATCGTCTTCGGTGATGACCAGCGAATGATCCACGCCCAGTCGTCCGAAGAGGTGATAGACCAGCGGCTTTTCTGGAGTTGGCACGAAGTCGGGTTCTGTGTCCTTGAGCAGCGGGGGCCATCCCTCATCGTCATTCCAGCGGAACAGCTCCTCTCGTGGGTCCTTGCCCGCTGCCTTCAACGCCTCGGTGAGGAGTCCGTCCAGCGCTGTGGTCACGAAGATCGGGAAGGGCGCCTGAGCGAGAACCCAATGCGGCTCGTCGGTATTACTTGCCCAACGGCGTTTGCCCAACTCCGTGAGCAGGGCATCGTTCGGCGCCTTACGGAGCTCCTCCGGGATGTCGCTTCCCAATTGCGCGAGTAGTCCCGCCTGTACGGAGTCGCGAAGTTCATCCAGGAGAAGTTGCCGGTCTTTTTGATTGACATACACAAACTGCGCTACCTGGGGCAGATCATCCTGGTCGTGTGGAGCCAGCGGAAACCGGTAGCTCTGCGCCCAACGCCGGGCAATCTCCCGGCGGGGTCCGATGAGCGACTCGGTCATGCCCGCGCCAAGAATTGGGGTGCATTTGCTTGCGTCGATACGATTGAGCAGAGCCGGCCATCCCTCGTATGGCTCTCCAGATTCATTGCTCGCGAACCCGGTCTGACTCCAGAGACTTCCCCGCTTCAGGCGCATGTAGAGCACCGGCGCCCAGGCGTCCGGCCGGTCCCGCACCGCGCCTCGGGCGAGTGCAACGGCGCGATCTACCAGTCCATCCTTTTGCAGTTCGCTGAAGAACGTTGGCATGAATGTTTCGACCGTCGACATGGTGACGTCGCCGTGCATAGCGAGCACTGCCGGGACGCCGGCGGACCCCAGCCGAGGTCCGAGGGCGCCAAGGGCATCTTCTTCGACCGTGCCCGTGGCGACCGCCGTGTCGCCTTCGCCTGTGCCGGCGCTTTGACAGGACACGAGGACCACCAGGCGCGGTGGCTGCTTGAGCTCGCTGAGCCACGTCACGATGTTGGCACCGTCCAGGCGATCGGTTTTTCCAGCATCATCTTCCAGCCAGAGCATCGATCTTTCGTCGACTAGGGCGCCGTGACAGACCAGGTAGAAGATATCGGGGCCCGTTTTGAGGCGATCGATAATGTTGAGCTGGGTCGCGCGGTCGCTCTCGCCAAGGACATCGATTTTGTTTATACCGACCATGCCGGCGCGCGCTCGCATGATTTCCCCAGCTACATCGACAGGCGCGAGCCCGGAATCGCTCGGGTTGGCGACGACGACGAGAGCACGGAGATCACCTTTGGCACGCGGTGCGACTTGCCTCCAATCGCGGCTGTCGACGTAGCGGGAAAAGAGCACCCGCTCACTCATCAACAGCGGCGCACCCGGCTGCGGTGCGTCAGGGTCTGCCAATGTCTCCCAGCGCAGCCCCTGCAAGTCCCTATCGCTCGGGGAAATAGAGAGCCGGAATCGGAGGTCTACTCCCTTGGATTGAACGACGGCCATGACCTCGCGCACACCGGGAAACGCAAAAAAGTCCTGGCCAAGGCGGCGCCCATAGGCAGCAGCGTCGTCGGCCAGCTGATGAAGCTCGTCGATGGCGATGCAGATATCTTCTGCCTTATCCCTTCGATCCGCTTCACTGTCGGGCAGCGTGAATCGCAGATCGACCGCAAAGCTGTCCGCATCTTGTCGCTCCAAATTGAGTTCGAGCTCTGCGTATTGCGTCGTTCCCACTCGAGCAAGCCTCACCCCAAATTGCCGATTGGATCGCCCCGGCATTAGGTCCCCGATTTGCGGTTCCAGGGAGGACGCCCACCTGGATGGCGGCCGCAGGGAACGGGACCGATGCTCAGGAAAACAGTGATCCAGCCACTGTGCACGCCTGCGCGTCAACGCCCTAGCGAATGCGCTCCAAAATCTTTAATTTTCCATGTATACGTTTAATGATTATATCATACGAGTGAGATTGTGCAACATTCGGCAAAGCCGTTGCTGCCTGTGATGACAGATCGACCCGTCAAGAGCGGAACCGCCGAGCCGGCGTTTGTCGTGGCTGTTTCGGGTGTCGGATAGGCTCTGGAACCGGCTGCCTAACCTATTCCGCCGGTGCCCGCATCGCACCGCAGCGGAGGTACCGCCGGCACCTGACCTTGCACGTTCAGTAGGATCACCGGGATCGGGTCGCGGTAATCAACGCCTTCTTTCGGATTTGGATAGATGCCCGCATTACCTCGAAGAAGGTGTGGCATGGCAGACATAGCGTGAGGCGCATTTGCCACTTCGCCCTTGACCGACTCACACGAATCCTTGTTGATCCAAATGCGCCCCTGCTAAAGGCCCACCGCCCCGATGGACACGTCCAGCGGATCTTGGAAACTCGTCGCAGGGCGGTCTCAGGGCGAAAACGGGAAGTGCGCCACCCCGACTGCCGTCTGTCAACACACTCCAGAAATCACTGACGATCCAGTTAGCAACGGTACTCGCAGACACCCGCGCCGCCCGCCAGGCCCGGCACGTAGGGGCAGCAGGCTAGTCCGTAGAGACAGGGGTTCACGGTGCCGCCAGTGCAGGAGAGTCCCAGATTGGGGGGCTGCTCGCAGGCGCCGCGGTTCCCGCAGTAGCCGGAGCAGCAGCCGGAACAGCCGTCACCCCAGTTGCAATACCCCGGGCAGGCGTTGCCCCGATCAACGCAGCCTCCCCCACACTGTCCCCGCGGGGTGCAGACACCCCCGCCCCCAGGGGTGCCGGGATTGCTCGCACAGCAGACGAGGCCACTGCCGCAGGCATGTTGGGTGCCCGTGGAGCAGCCGCAGCCTTCGTAATTACAGTGATGGGCCGAAGCGTTGTTCTGGCGACCGAGGAGCTCCGGCCACCGCTACAGCCATTCCGGCAAGCCCCAACCGCCGCAATACGCCACGCCGCGACGTCGCGCTGGACACTGCGCGAGTCAAATCATCAAACTGCCTGCCATCCATAGCTAGTTCCCTCCACCCCTCGGCCTCGATCCGCGCCATGCCCGGAACGGCAACCCTGCCCTCGTTAGGATCAGGCTGGAGCGTCCTCGGATGGTCCGGGAACGGCCATGTGACGACGCGTGCACTGACTGATATTGAGCGGGAGTTGCCGATGCCGCAGTCTATCCGAATCCTGGTCGTCTCGCTCTCGACCCGCCCAACGGGCTTCCAGATACACCTCACCACCCTCATCGTCGAGCTCGCGACGCGTTCCGTCATCGACTTTCCCGACTCTGGCCACCACTGATGCCCAAGAGCGGGAAGTAGACTCTCCAGGCTGGAGGGGGCCTCGGATGATGATGAATGCCGAGCTAGTGCCGGAAGACCTGCTGACGGCCGCAATGGTTTGCCAGGAGACGCTACAGCCCGGGATCGATCGGGACTGGAGCGTGAAGGCGGGCGATCTGGAGTGGGACTGCCGGCGCACACTCGACCACATCGTCGATACGCTCTTCCTTTACGCCGCGTACCTGGCCAGCCGGGGGACCGAGCGACTCTCCCCGCCGCGCAACGGCGATCCATCCGCTTCCCCGGCACAGCTCCTGTAGACAGTTGGCGCCGCGGCAGCCGTGCTGACAGAGGTGGCACGGGCCGCCCCACCGGGCACGCGCGCCTTCCATCCCGCCGGCATGGCCGATGTCTCCGGCTGGATCGGCATGGGCTGCGCGGAGATCCTGGTCCACACCGGGGACATCGCGCGGGGCCTGGGTCTGCCCTACCGGCCGCCGGACGAGCTCTGCTCGCGGGTGCGGGCTCGCCTCTTCCCCTGGGCGCCGGCCGACATCGACTCCCTGGGACAGTCTGCTTTGGGCCGCTGGCCGGGCCGCTCTCCCCGACCGCGACCGACTCAGCGCGGACTGGTACTGGCACTGCCAGCCACTTTCGGAATGGGACGGCACGATCAAGAAGCGGACCGCGCCACCCGCTTGGAGATAAGGGCACGCGTGTCAGTCTAGGATCGGTAGACGCAGTAGGATGCGAACGATCTCCACGGAGAGAAGTGAGACGTGAGACGGATTCCCCCGGCAGTGCAAAGGAGCCACGGTGTTGATCAGCGACGAGATGAAGGCCGCCCTCATCGAGCAGATCGGGCATGAGTTCGCGGCGATGCTCCAATATGTGACCATCGCCACCTATTTCGATGCGGAGGGGCTGCCACGGTTGGCGCAGCATTTCTACCGCCAGGCGGAGGAGGAACGCGACCACGCCATGCGCCTGGTCCGCTACGTCGTCGAGACCGGAGGCGAGGTTGCGATCCCAGCCATCTCCGCGGTCACCAGCGGGTTCACCTCGGCCGAGGAAGCGGTTCAATTGTCGCTGGATCAAGAGAAAACGGTCACCCGGCAGATCAATGCACTGATGGATCAGGCGATCGCGGCAAGCGATCATGCCGCGCGCACCATGCTGGAGTGGTTTGTCACGGAGCAGGTCGAGGAGGTCTCGAGTATGGAGACGCTGCTGCGCATGGTCCAACGCGCCGGCGAATCAGGGCTGCTCTTCGTCGAGAGCTACCTGGCTCAGGGGCATCCCACCGAAGGGTCCGGCACAGAGGCCGAATAGACGCGGCTGAAATCACTCCTGACTTCTTCTCGGCGGCCGTGAAATTTTCCGCGGGCATCGCTCGAAGGGTGCGTGGCGCCGGCGAGGTGGTAGCCAAGGAGCCGGCTTTTGAGTAGGCCTACCGCTCACTGGCGGGTCGACCGGAGAGGGAGCTCGGCGCATCGACGTTAGCGCCACGATCGACCCCCACCCCCAGGCGATCGACGAGCTCGCCCCCGAGCCACCCGGTCAGAGCGGCGAGGGCAACCCCAAGCAGGGACAGGACGAAGGCTAGCGTTCCTGGCTCATCCGGCGCGTCGCGACGCAGGAACCAGCTCACGGCAAAGAGCACGAGGACGACGACGTTTCCCACCCCGTGCCAGAGCCCGATCGACTTGGCACGGGTGCCATCCGGGATGGCGAACCAGTCGATCCAGCCAAAGGGGGCCGCGGCGAGACCGCCGATGATGCCGGCCACGATCATCCAAAACGCCACCTCCGCCCACGGCTCGTTTCCGGTGAGACGATGGATGATATCGAAGACGAGCGAGGTGGCCAGGAGTCCCAGCGGGAAGGGGATGAGCATCGGGTGGATTGGATGCCCGAACAGCTTGGCGCGACTCTCCATGATCGAACCTCCGCCTCGAGACCAGTCGCAGTGATGTCATTGGCCGGTTAGGCGACGCAGATCCCGGGCACAGCGACTTTCTGAAAGAGATGCGGTTGGGTCACGGCGCTGTCCGGGTAGTGCGCGACGTGCGCCTGGAACTCCGGTGAGGTGAAGGCCGCCCGTAGCGCGGCCGCCGACTCCCAGACGGCGACGTTGACGAAGGTCGTGCTCCCGGCAATACCACGGTGAAGTTGTGTCGAGATAAAGCCCGGCTGCTGCTTCATGAACGCGGCATCCTCGGCCCAGACCGGAGCAGACGGTCGGCATCCTCCGGGGGAACGGTGAAGGTGTTGATCAACACGACTGGCCCGGTCTCCTGCTGCACCTGCTCCATGAAGCTTACGCGTTCGTCCATTTCGGCCAGCTTGATGGGCATCGCCTCGCTCCTCTCTGCTCCCTAGGCGATCGTTACGGTGCACGCACCGATGTCGTTATGTCACCCCACTGTCAATTCCTTTCGTCCGCGTCTTCCTCCCCTTCCTCGGCACTCTTGCGAGCGCGCTCGGCTTCGGCGCGTTGCTCCTCACCGCGCTGGTTGCGAGCCTCGATCCAGCCCTTGCGATAGGGACGCAGGTGCTCGACCAATGCCTCGGCCACGGCCAGATTGTGGAACCATTGGTGATCGGCGGGTGTCACATACCAGGGCGCATCCGGGCTGACGCAGGCGTTGATAGTCGTCTCGTAGGCGGCCATATAGGCGTCCCAGAATTGGCGCTCCTGCCAGTCGCGAGGTGAGATTTTCCAGGCGGTCTCCAGGTTGCCTTCCCGCTCCTCAAGCCGCTTACCCTGCTCCTCCTCGCTGACGTGGAGGAAGACTTTCACGACGATCGTGCCGTGCTCGTGAAGCAGCCGCTCAAAGTCGTTGATGTTGGTGAAACGACGCCGAATCGCATCTGCGGGAAGCTCATCGTGCACCTGAGGCAAGAGCACCCGCTCGTAATACGAACGGTCGAAGATGACCAGCTCACCGTGGCCCGGGGTGAGGCGGTCGGCGCGCCAGAGGAAATGATGGGCTTCCTCTTCCGGGGTCGGCGGCTTGAACGATGCGACGCGACATGAGGCTGGATCGGCCGCGGCGAAGACGTTGCCGATAGTGACGTCCTTGCCCGGCGGCGTCCATCCCCTGCAGGATGACGAGGATCCCGTTCGTCTCCGCGGCGAACATTAGCTCCTGCAGGTCGCGCAGCTCCGCGGTCAGATCGACGAGACGCTCTTCGGCCTCAGCCTCGTCAAGACCGCCGTGCTCACCCGGATCGATACCGGCAAGCCGAAACGATCCCACTTCGTCGACGCGCGTCGCATATGCCACCCGGTTTCATCTTTCTTCAGATTGACGATTCGGATCCCACGTCGGTGCCGTTCATCGCACGCGGTATGCCAGGGATGTCGCTTTCGGCTATCAGCTATCAGTCATCACACGATGCCCAGGAGATCGGCACTCCCACAGCAGGGTCATGCGGAGGCAAAACCTCGCAGGATCTCGGCGCACGGGCGAATTAGTGGGCAGACACGCGATTTTGCGAGTTCGCATCATGGCTCGGTGCGTTGACATGTTGAATGTCACAATCCGCGCTGGTAAGGAATCTCCCGGATGCGGCGGCAGAGTGGGAAGAACGACGAGATTCCTCCTGCAAGTTCGTCGGTATGACACACATTCACTGTGTTGCGATGCTCGGGATGACTCGGTCTCGAGATTCGGGACGACGCTCCTAGCCGGCTGCAGCGGCGAGGCGGATGACATTCCAGGAGAGCTTCGGCAAAAGGGCCGTGAGGAGGCCATCCTGGCAGGTGGCGTTCCCATCAGCGCGCGGCCACACCTCGCGCGGCCGCGCCAGCGTGTTGATCGCCTTCGGGTCGTCGTGCTCGAGCACAAGGTGCTCGACGACGGCGTAATCCGGCAGCGCCCGCAGATCGCCTTCTAATGAAAGCGCGTCCTGCTGACCGCGGTTGACCGCGAACAGGGTGAGCTTCCCCTGCTCCTCGTCGATGGTCGCCACCGCTTCCAGTAGCGGAACGCTGTCGAACTCACGGTTAGCGTAGCCGGGGCTGGAAACGTGCAGGTCAAGCACGTCGCCGCGACCGAAGCGGGAGGCGTGCAGGAACGGGAAGAAAGTGGTCTGGCGCCACGCGCCGCCGCCCGTCACCGTGGAGATTGGGGCGATGGCGTTCACGAGCTGGGCCAGGCAGGCGATCTTCACGCGATCGGCGTGCTTAAGCAGCGAGATCAGCATGCAGCCGACTACCAGGGCATCTTCCAGGGTGTACGGCTCCTCGCAGAGCGGCGGAGCCACTCGCCACGGTTCGCGTTTCAACAGCGCCCGGTCCGCCTCCCGGGTGTGGTACCAGACATTCCATTCGTGCAATGCAACACAAGACGCCGCTTATTACCCTTCTCTGCTCGGAGAGCGAGGAGTGGCAGGTCGCTGCATGAGGGGGCGACCTGCAGGCGTCACAAACGCTTGTGTGTCATCGTTATTCGTCAGGATCCCCATCATGAACATCAGTCCCGCGATGAAGACGAGCGTAAACACAATGATCCCGACCCCGCCGAAGACTGCTTCGAGATTGCCAGTCATCGCGACTGCCTCATCAGCGTGCCGAAGGCAAGGATCGACGGAACCCAGAGTCCCACGAAGATCCCGGCATCTATGTCGGCAAAGAACCACAGGTAATCGAAAAGAGAAATGAAATAAATGCCGCAAGCAGAATCAGTTGCGTTGGTCGATCAATTTTCCGTCTCACCCGTTTCTCCTTCGCCGCCTCCGGTCAACTTGACGCTCCATGCACTGTCCGTCGATCGACGCACACTGTGTTCCAGCGAGCGTCACGATACACCTTGCTCAACAGTATTTGCGCTACAGTCGAACGCCGTGCGGCAGTAATGGTTAGTAGGGCTATCACGGAGTCCCATTGAACCACTTGACTTCTCGCTGACACCTCCACCTATGCAGCCGATAAGCCGGTCTCATCACAGGCCGCGTTCGCATTACGGTGCGCAATGCCGACACAAAGCCGAACGCCGACAAGTTGAGCGCTGGCGCTTCCCCCATCGGCGTTGGCTGCACCGTCCGCGTCCGGAGTTGCCCCCGTTCGCGTCTGGTGTATGAGTGAACGTCCACCTTTCGTGTCACTTTGACGACGCCCATATTCAGAACATCTAAGTCAGTCACAATCATCCTCCGCTTCACGAGCAATGATGTGGGGAGGGAGGTCGCGGCCTAAGCGACAGGGAAGCAGTCCCCGTCCTGCCGATCTTACCCCGTGAGGTAAGGAGCAACTCGCGTGGGGTGGTGTCGAAACGACAGCGCAGGTCCAGACGTTAACGCAGGAGCACCCGTGGCTGGCTGGCCGAGGAATCTCGGACCCGCAGGTCCGCCCCGCACGCAGAGGAGGATGGATAATGGACGGTCGACAATTTGACAGATGGACGCGGTCGTTCACCGGGATGTCCCGGCGCGAGGCAACCAAACTGCTGGTGGGCCTTGCTGCCGGACCGCTGGCGCTTGCCGGTATCCGCAGCGCGATGGCGCAGGTCACCTCCGAAGCGTGCGGGAGAGACGGCGACTTCTGTAACGACAGCGGTGATTGCTGCAACCACTTCCGATGCAAGAACGACCGATGCCGCGACGAGGACAACAAGAATCACGGTAAGAACAAGAAGAATCGCCGCAAGAACAACAAGAGTAACAACAACTGCGGCACAGACTTCGACAATTGCAACAACGATGGCGACTGCTGC
This sequence comes from uncultured Chloroflexia bacterium, assembly GCA_963751075.1. Classification (GTDB taxonomy): domain Bacteria; phylum Chloroflexota; class Chloroflexia; order Thermomicrobiales; family UBA6265; genus JACCXM01. The sequence goes on from CAVVTE010000013.1 coordinate 750,990, forward strand.
AACGACTATGACTGCTGGAACGGCGAGTGCCGCTTCGAGAGCAACAACACCTGCGGCACAGACTTCGACCGTTGCTTCGACGATGGCGACTGCTGCAACAACTATGGGTGTTGGAACGGCGAGTGCCGCTTCGAGAGCAACAACACCTGCGGCACAGACTTCGACCGTTGCTTCGACGATGGCGACTGCTGCAACAACTATGGGTGTTGGAACGGCGAGTGCCGGTACAAGGGCAACAACACCTGCGGTACAGACTTCGACCGTTGCTTCAACGATGGTGATTGCTGCAACAACTATGACTGCTGGAACGGCGAGTGCCGTTGGACGCGGTGAAAACGCCGAGCGACGCGTCTATCCGGAGGGCGACTCAAACGACTGGCAGCAGGTGACCGATACAGAGACGACGTGTGGCTGGCGTAGAGGGACCACGCGTAGTGTTGCCCTGATAGCGCCCTACTCGGGAATATCGAGGTCAGGAGCCGCTCGTGCTGCACTTCACGGGGGAGGATGCAGCGCGGGAGATCGCGGCCTGACGGGGTGCTCTTGCTCTCGGCCTGATACGCTCACGATCTGCCCGACCCGTACAGGGATACGCCCCTGATCGCCCTGCGCTGTTCCTCAGATGACAAGGGCTGGCAGATCGCGGCGTGATCGCGCTCGCTGTCACCTTTCGGAGCGTGCGGCACAACTCTCCCACCGTGACGTCGTCCACGGAGGGCGGCATGGGGAGAACCGGTCGTTCTGCCGTATCAAGAGGCACGAGGAAGGCGGCGTCAGGAGACGCCGCCTTCCCTCTAGTGAAGAACGCTCGCTGATCATCCCATCACCGCTCGCGGCCCGCACCATCCGCGCACGTCGCGGGAAGGGGCCTGCGCGGTGCTGACCACGCTCTTGACGAACCGCTGTCGCGGCACGGCCTCGCGTGGTTTAGCAGCTAGCGGCGTGTCGGCCTGAACAGACGCCATCCACCGTAGCGGTCATATTGCACCCTTCGGCCAGAGGGTTCGGTACTATCTTCACATCCCGCTCCCGTCCCCATTCCGCATCAACGGTGATGGTGCTTCCGGGGTCGCCGCTCGTCCCGACGCAGCCGGCGTTCCCGACGTAGGTGTTTCGGGCGCAGAAGCCAGTGACTTCCACGGTGGCCATGCAGAGTCCCGGGGGTCGGGCCGCAGAAACGAACGAGAGGCGGACGCTGCGGACTGTCGGCGTCCAGCCGAAAATTCTTGCCCTTGCCGCAGGGGATTCCACCATTCTTGCAGCCTCCCCTTAGCCCCCACGGTCCCGCGCCCGACCACCGCGAGAACCCCACCCGCACTCACTCCGCCAAGCGTGCGCAACACCCCCCGCCGGGAGATACCTGAAGCCAACGTTCGAGTGAGCGTGTCGAAACGTTCCTGATCCATTTGGAGCTTCCTCCTGCACTGGATAACGACACACGAACACCCGGCAGGCCACCATGGCCCCGCCGGGGCATCAGTCGCGCCGCCCTCCGCAGCGGAGGAAAGTTTGATTGCGTCTGAGACGGTTCCAGCATAGCAGCACTGACCCAAATGTTAAAGGAGATTTTGCAACATGCGCTACCGCCGAGCAGGAGCGGCGATGAGGTCTTCTCGTGACGCGAAGGGGGGCCGTGGTGATGTGATGAGAACGGGTGAGGTGATGGAGATGTCAGTACCCCCGGACACAATTCACTCGTAGTGTGAAACACAATACACCGCTCGTGACGCTGCGCTGGACCGACCGAGACGCAATCGAGGAAGTGTCGCTGGCAGCGGACTAGACTAAGCGGAGAATCGAACCGCCCCGCGCCGTTGGAGCGGCCGGGGCGGATGGCGAGCGACCGCAGGAGGGTCGAGCGCCAGGGGATGCCCTACGGTACCACGCCGAATTGTCATCGACGCAAAGCTAAAGTCCGTTCAGAACGGCCAACTTGCCCATTGCGGCGCCTGTGGCGCTCCGCTCGGTTTTGCCATTGCGCCAAAGTCATCCGGCATGCCTTGGGCAGAGTGGTACATGGGTGCAGTCCGGCCCGAGGGCGATCCGTCTCGCGACTGGCTCATGCTTCCGCCTCAGAATCGCGAAGTGTCCGCGGCGACCGGTTTCTGGCGACGCGAAGAAGGTGGGCAAGCGATCTATGGCATTATCAAACCCCGGTCGCAACGAGACCTTGAATCGGGACGCCGGCGCCTCGATCAGCATGGGCAACCCATGCGACGCCGCGGCGGGCGCGAGAGGATGAAGGATGCGGGCGTGTGGCGCTTTGGCGGCTCAGACGACGGCCTCGTCATTACCTACCAAGCGGTGTACGACAGCCCCGCCTATATCGGGGAGAATGCCGTCTTGCCGGCGCTCATTGATTGCCCGAAGTGTCCACGCCGGAACCGCGTCCCTGTTCCAGAAATGTCATAGCCATGCGCCGCTGCGTCTGGTAGACTGACACTAGCGAACCCAGCATTCGCGCCCCGCATCATCTGAAGACCTGACGGCGACACTCGCCTGTGTATCTGGTTTGACGGCCTGAGAGCCGTTGCCTGGAGGCACTCGTAGGCGGGTGTCTCTCGTATGTCCAGGTCGCCAGTCCCCATTACCGTTGAATTGCCACCTGAGCTGCTGTCCGAGATTCGGACAGGGCACGCCCGGCGTGCGTTTCAAGCCAAGTTCACGGACAACGAATTACGCGAGCACATGGCGCAGCTCGGCCGTGCCAGTGTCGAGACCCGACGCGCGAACGGGACACTGCACGAGCAGATGCAGCGCGCATCCGAAGCGGCGGTAGCGATGCGCCGCGCGCGAAAGGCGGTGAGCAATGCCGCCTAGCGCCGTGCTGCCCGACGCGGCTCGCCAACTGCTGGGATGCGCTCTGGCGCCGACTTTTGGCCCCTATCCCCGACGACAACGACCCCGAGCCCGACGAGCAAGACGACGACGCGGCGGACGCCGCATAAGCGAATCGTCCGCCATCTGGTCTGGCGGCCAGGCGGACGATCGCAGGGGATGAGGCGACTATGACCAATCTTACATCACACGAGATCCCGGTGAACCCGCGCGTCCCGTGCGTCGCCAAACGCGGCAAAGACTGTTGGCTCCTGCAGTTCACGTGCGTCTGGTGCGGAAAATCCACACACACGGCGGCGGTCCGCTTGACGGCGATCCGGATCCGGCCATCGGGTGAGTCATTGTCTCGATCCGTGGAGTCCTGATGGATATGAGCTTGTCGTCGTACGGGTGGCTGAGTAATAGTCCCCGCACGATCACGACGAGCGCCATCTCGCCGGTCAGCGACGAGCAGATCGAGCAGGCGCGAGCGCGCGACATCGTTAAGGTCGCGCGGGAGCTCGGGATTGAGCTCTCACGCTACTACAAAGAGTTTCGAGCTCTCTGCATCTTCCATGACGAGAACACCGCGTCGCTCGACTTCAACGCCGAGAAGGGGGCATATCTGTGCCGCGGCTGCGGTGCTACGGGCGATGTCATTGGCCTGGTGATGAAGGTCCGGAACCTCGATTTCCCCGAGGCCGTGCGGTGGCTGGCAGACGAGCAGGACACGGCAGCGGCGAGTAACGGCCATCGCAAGGACGACCCGGCCCGATCGTCGCTGAATATCTCTATCCTGGCGCAGACAACGTGGCGCGGCATCGCGTCACGCGCCATGAACCCAAGACGTTTCGCCCTGGCACCGAGCGCCGGATGGCTCTTGGAAGATGGGTGAAGGCGGCGAGAAGAATGCCCCTGTATCGCCTGCCTGACTTCCTGGCAGCCGATTCGTCAACATGGGTGCTGATCCCCGAGGGCGAGAAAGACGCCAATCGTCTGATCGATCTGGGGTTCGGGTTGCCACGACCAATGCCGGCGGCGCGGGCAAGTGGCGACCCGAGCATTCCGAATACTTGCGCGGTCGCCGCGTCTGCATCATCCCCG